>NZ_JAOOPY010000014.1 GCF_025486315.1 Variovorax sp. N23
CCGCGCACCGAGGTGATCATCGCCAACCCGGCGGGCATCCAGGTCGATGGCGGCGGCTTCATCAACGTGAACCGTGCCACGCTGACCACCGGCACGCCGCAGTTCAACGCCCAGGGCGGGCTCGACAGCTTCGTCGTGCGCGGCGGCAATGTGCGCATCGAGGGTGCGGGGCTGGACGCGGCCAAGACCGACTACGCGGCCATCCTCGCGCGGGCGGTGCAGGTCAATGCGGGCCTCTGGGCGAACGAGCTGAAGGTGGTGACTGGAGCGAACCAGGTCAGCGCGGACAGCAGCCAAGTAAATCCGACAGCCGGCAACGGCGCGGCACCGAGCTTTGCGCTGGACGTGGCGGCACTGGGCGGCATGTACGCCGGCAAGATCACGCTGGTGGGGACCGAGGCGGGGGTGGGCGTGAGGAACGCCGGGCACATCGGTGCGGGGGCCGGCGGACTCGTCGTGACGGCGGCGGGGCGGCTGGAGAACACCGGCACGCTCGAAGGTGCGAAGGTCGAGCTGCGCAGTGCGAGCGACATCGACAACCGGGGCGGGACGATCCGGCAGGCGGGGACGCGGGAGATCAGTGTCACCGCGCCGGTGTTGAGCAATACCCAGGGGGGCTTCATCGGGGCTGAGCCGGTGGCGGCGGATGCGGCATCGGGCACGCCAAGCACCGACGCCGGTGCAACGGGAACGAATACCGGCACCACGCCGACGACCGGCACCACGGCCAGCGCGGCAGGCACGGCAACGACAACAGCGGGCATCACCGAGGCAACTCCGCTGCAGCCAGCGGCAGCCGCCGGCTCGGGTGCGATCGCGGCGACCGGCAGCGTGCTCAACGACGGTGGCCACATCTACGCAGGCGGCGAGATCGCGCTGAACACGCCGCGCATCGACAACACCGGCGGCTCATTGAGCGTGGGCACGATGGCCGTCACAGGCGATCGCTTCAGCAACGCGGGCGGCACGCTGAACGTCAGCCGCGACTTCAGCGCGAGCGTGGGGAGCTTCGACAACAGTGGCGGCACCTTGCAGGCCGGGCGGATCACCATCGATACCACGGGCAGCGTGAGCAACCAGGCCGGCTCGCTGGTCAGCGATGCCGACCTGTCGGTTCGGGCCGCCAGCCTGGACAACTCCAGCGCGGGCACTGTGCGTGCCGGCAACGATCTGAACCTGGCGGTGGCAGGCACCTTGCTCAATGAGGGCAGCATCACGGCAGGCCGGCATGCGTCGGTCACTGCCGCGCGTGTCGACAGCACGGCCAAGGGCGTGCTCGGCGCTGGTGTCCATTCCGACGGGACACTTGGCCCCACGGGCGACCTGACGGTCACGACCACGCAGACCCTTTCTGCGCACGGCAGCAACCTGGCCGGCGGCAGCGCCGTGCTCCAGGGCGCGGGCATCGACCTCGATGGCAGTCAGACGCATGCCACCGACCTCACGCTGTCGGCCACGCAGGGCGACATCACGACGCGCGGCGCGACGGTGGTGGCATCGGGCACCCTGACTGCGACGGCAAACTCGTTCGCCACGCAGACCCTGAGAAACGACAAGGGTGCGATCAGCGCCGGGCAACTCGTGCTGCGCACCGCGAACCTGTCCAACACCCAAGGCGGTGCCATCGTCCAGACGGGCAACGGCGCCACCGCCATCGAGATCGCCGGCGACATCGACAACAGCGGGGGCAAGCTCACGGCCGTAGGCGACCTGGCGGCGCGCGCGGGCAGTGCGGTCAAGAACCTCGGGGGCACGATCGCTGCCAACGGCGACGTCCGCCTCGACGCAGGCAGCCTGGCCAACGCGCAAGGAACGGTCCGCGCCGTTGAGGGCGCCCTGCATGTCGCGACCACGGGCACAACCTCCAACACGGGCGGAACGTTGCAGGCCGCAGGCGCCGTGGTGCTGCGCAACGCCGGCTTCACGAACAGCGCCGACCTCGTGAACACCGCCGCAGGCCAGGTCATCGGCGACAGCCTGTCGATCGACACCCGAGGGCAGGCGCTGGACAACCGGCAGGGCACGCTCGCCGCCACCACCACGGTGTCGATCGCCTCCGGCGCCATCGACAACACGGCCGGCCTGTTGCAGTCCGGCGGTGCCATGGTGATCGACACACACGGCCAGGCCCTGACGAACACCCAGGCGGCGAACTACGAAACGGCCCAGGGCGGCATCACCAGCGCCGGCAGCCTCGACCTGTCCGCCGGTGCGTTCGACAACACGGGCGGCTTCATCGGGTCGAAGGGCGATCTGCGCGCCAGAACCACCGGCGTCGTCAACGGCACCGGCGGCATCGTGCTGGGCCAGTCCGCGCTGACCATCGACACGCAGGGCGGCCTGTACGACAACCGGGGCGGTCAGACGCAGAGCGTCGGCGCGCTGCGCATCGATGCGGGGACGATCGACAACAGCGGCAGCCTGATTCGCTCGCTGGAGACGGCCACGCTGAATGCCACCACAGTGACCAATGTCAACACGCAAGGCAGCGAGCAGGGCATCGAGGGCCGGAACCTCGCGATCAACACCGGGGCGCTGAACAACGCATCGGGCGCCATCCGCGCCGACATCGACACCACCATCATCAGCAGTGGGCAGGTCGACAACACCGGCGGCCTGATCTCTGCGCGCCGCACGCTGCGCATCGCAGACCCGAACCCGGGCGCGCGGACGCTGGCGATCACCAACACCGGCGGCACGCTGGTGGCCGACCAGGCCGCGCAGGTGCAGGCGGACTCCCTCAGCGGGGACGGCAAGGTCGTCTCCGGGAAGGACTTGACGCTCGACTTCACCAAGGACCTCGTGAACAACGGCGAGATCAGTGCCAACGGCAACCTGACCTATGCTTCCAGCGGGAACCTCACCAACAACGGAAAGCTGCTCGCGGGCGGTACCTTGGCCGTCAGCGGCAACAACGTCGAGAACACCGAGAACGCGGCGATGCGCGGCGACACCACCATCGTCACCGCTGCGGCGACGCTGACCAACCGTGGGTTGATCGACGGGACCGACACGCAGATCAACGCGGGTGCGCTGGTGAACGACATCACCGGCCGTATCTATGGCGACCACCTGTCCATCGCAGCGGGGTCGGTGCTGAACGAGGGCGACGGCACCCGGGGCGGCACCATCGCCGCGCGCGAACGCCTGGACATCGGCGCGAACACGGTCGTCAACCGGGAGCACGCGCTGATCTTCAGCGGCAACGACATGGCCATCGGCGGTGCGCTCGATGCCAACCGGCAAGCCGTCGGGCAGGCGGCGCTGATCCACAACGCCAGCGCCACGATCGAGTCGCTGGGCGACATGCGCCTGTCGGCCGCGACCATCCGCAACAGCAACGAACACCTGAGCGTGCAGCGCGAGGTCGTCTCGAGTGTCCACAAGCAGGAGATCATTCCTGACGGCGTCACGCAGCCGCGCCCGGCCTCCGACTACGTCAGCCCCGACGGCAAGTGGATCTACCTGAAGCTTCATCCGGAGAAGTACGGCCAGCGTCAGATCGCCGCGCCGACCAGCGTCACGACGCAGAACTGCTCAGGCTCCGGCGACAGCGCGAGCTGCGAAGACCCGGTCACCACCACCGAGCCGCGCGACTCGGCGCGCTTCGCGGAGTTCAAAGTCACCCCACCCACGCAGGCGCCTATGCCGATGCCGCAGGACTTCGGGTGCTCGCCCTTGGGCACCTGCCCGGCCTACGAAGCGGCCTACACCGCATGGAACGAGAGCTACACCACCGCCCTCGCGCAGCTGACCACCGCCATCGCCGCCTACAACGCCGAAGTCAACGCGGACAACGCCACCCAGCAGATCGCCCGCGCCTGGACCGACTTCGACTACACCGAGACGCTCAGCCACGACGTCATCGCCCACACCGACCCCGCGAAGATCGTCGCGGGCGGCGACATGACGCTCAGCGGGCAGTTGATCAACAGCGACAGCCAGGTGTTGGCCGGCGGCACGATCACGACCGACCACGCACCGCAGAACCAGCAGACCCAGGGCGCGGAAGTGCTCAGCCGGAACGGCAAGTCGATCTACCGGTATTGGGAGCACCATGGCGGCCTGAATGGCGGCACCGACTGGTCTGCCGTCGAGTCCGCCTACGCCCCCGCCGACAGCGTCACCACCTTCGCGCTCCCAGGCTGGCGCTACGTAGCGGGCACCACGGCCACCAGCCACGACAAGCCGCCGGCTGCTGGCGGCGTGTCGGTCGCCGACCACGGCAGCGCCGCGGGCACCGGCACCGCCTCGGGCCGAGGCCGAACCTTCACCGAGGTGCCATCGACGGTCAAGGCCCCCGACGCCGGCAGCGCCGCCACCGGTGCAACGCTCGTCGTGCGCACCAGCACGCCCGACACCGCGCTGCCCTCGGCCAGCCTGTTCCGCACCAGCGCGACAGGCCACTACCTGATCGAGACCGACCCGCGCTTCGCCAGCTACCGCGGCTGGCTGTCCAGCGACTACCTGCTCGATGCCCTGGGCCTGGACCCGAACAACACGCTCAAGCGCCTGGGCGATGGCTTCTACGAGCAGAAGCTCATCCGCGAGCAGATCGCCCAGCTCACCGGCTACCGCTACCTGGGCGGCTTCACCAGCGACACCGACCAGTACACCGCCCTGATGAACGCGGGCGTGACCTTTGCGCAGGCCTACGGCCTGCGGCCCGGCATCGGCCTGAGCGCGGCGCAGATGGCGCAACTCACCAGCGACATCGTCTGGCTGGTCGAGCGCGAGGTGACCCTGGCCGACGGCAGCACCCAGCGCGTGCTGGTGCCCCAGGTGTACGTGCGCGTGAAGCAGGGGGACATCGACGGCTCGGGCGGGCTCCTGTCGGCGGACGCCCTCGTGATCAAAGGCGGTGCCGACGGCAAGGGCGCCGGCGACCTGCTGAACACCGGCACCCTCGCCGGGCGCACGCTGGTGTCCATCAACGCAGACAACGTCAACAACCTGGGCGGGCGCATTGCAGGCGGCAGCGTGGGCATCCTTCCCGATCGATCTGGTGTGTTAGTGCTCTTCAAGGCTGACGACGCCCCGCAAGGGGAGCTCATGCACTATGCACCCCCCAACAACGCCGCGATCTTCAACGCCGATGGCTCACTTCGATTTCAGTTGCCGAATCCCTTCGGCGCATCCGGCAGTTTCCGCGCCGTGCTGCGCAACCGTCGCCCCGATGGCGCCATCGAGTTGGGCGTGCGCGTGTGTCCAATGAGCTACCCGGTGTGCGAAACGGTTTATGTGCTCGACGGCAGTACGCCCGACATCAGCAAGCAAATGCCGCGCTGGGTTCGAGACTGATGCTCACAGACCTGATGGTCACCACCACTCTACCGCCATTGGGAGCACTGCGGCGGCCGAACGGCTTCACCATCGAACTGGGCATGAGCCAGGGCAAGGGCAAGGGCAAGGACGACGGCAGCGAGGTCGGCACCAACAACACGCATGTGAGCGGCGGCAAGGCGGTGAACGTGACGAGTGGCGGGACCTGACCCTCAAGGGCGCCGTCATCGATGCACCGAAGGTCACGGCCGACGTGGGCGGCAACCTCAGCATCGAGAGCCTGCAGGACACCAGCAGCCAGGTCTCCAAGCAGAACAGCTCCGTCAACCTGACCGCCGACAACGCCATCCACGCCGCGCCCGCCTTCGCCCCACACATCAAAGGAGTGATGATGAAAAAGAAAATACTTGCGGCGCTTCTGCCGTGCTGCCTGCTGACGGCGTGCTACACGCCCTACATAGCCCCGCCCTACAAGCTGGCCCAAGGGGCGAAAACCGCCACGATCCTGATCCCAGCGCCGTTTGCGCCAGGCCAATACGACTACTCCAGCGTGTCTAGACGCGAGTTGAAATGCGATGCCAACAACGCGGTCGTCAACCCCGCGCCGTATTCAGGCGAGTTAGCCAGATTTTCCAAAAAGGAAAACAGCGCCGCTGAGTTGAGTGTTGGAGCCGGGTACGCGCAATACGACTTCGCGATCCGCGTTCGAGATCGGAGCTGCGGATTTCCGTTTTGGGCGAAGCTCGAAGCGGGCCACAGCTACGAGATGGTCTTGAAATACGTCTACGAGGGCAACTGGCCTCTCACCAAGCAGTCTTGCACCGCAACGGTGAAGGATCGCCAGAGCGGCGAGACCATCTTGCTTTCAAAGTTCGACGACCCGCCCGAGGAAAACGATCCGCGCTGCACTTCGCCGGCTGGCCCCGCGCAAGGAACACCCACACTATCGCGTGGAGCGGGGATGATGTAGCAATCGGCGGCACGGGCCGATGACGACATTGGTAAAGCCGTGGGAGCCGAATGGGCGCTTATCTGTTCTAGCGCTACGCGGGCTATGCGGCAGAGCCACAGAACGGCTTCGCCCTGGAGCGCCTGCAGCACACGCGTGCCCGCGACCTGGAAAAAAGTGTGAAGCCCGCCGATAAGCCGGATTCTGTGCACCGGCTCCGTCTTGCGACGATGCCGGCGTGACCGCCATTACTCTGGGCCGCCGGTCGCCCGGACGGCTCGATGCCACCTACCCGCCAGCTCCGCGGAACCACGTCAACGCTGGCCTATTTGGTGTTGCTGCGCGCAGAGATTGCCCGTTTCACCCGGATCGGGGTTGCCCCTTCACCGACTCGTCTCTGTTGCTCTGATCCTCACCTCACGGTGGAGAGTCGTTAACTCCTGCGCTGTCCTGTGCAGTCCGGACGTTCCTCCAGTGCGGTCTTTCGACACGATGCCCGAAGGCAGAGCGTCCCTTTCGGGCTTGCACCAGCGGCGGTCTGGCGTGCTTCACAGGACGGATTATCTCGCGACAATGCCCCCTTCCCGTTTTCGTCCACACCAGGAGACCGAAATCATGAAAGCCCAGAACATTCTCGAGACCATTGGCCGCACGCCGCACATCCGCATCCAGAAGCTTTTCGCCGGCACGGCCAAGGGCACGCAGCAGGTGTGGATCAAGTCCGAGCGCGCGAACCCCGGCGGCTCGATCAAGGACCGCATCGCGCTCGCGATGGTCGAAGACGCCGAGCGCTCCGGCGCGCTCAAGCCGGGCGGCACCATCATCGAACCGACCTCTGGCAACACCGGCATCGGGCTGGCGATGGTCGCAGCCGTCAAGGGCTACAAGCTGGTGCTGGTGATGCCCGACTCGATGTCCGTCGAGCGCCGCCGCCTGATGCTGGCCTACGGCGCCAGCTTCGACCTGACACCGCGCGCCGGCGGCATGAAGGCGTCGATCGCCCGCGCCGAAGAGCTGGTCGCGAGCACACCCAACAGCTGGATGCCGCAGCAGTTCAACAACCCGGCCAACGTGGCAGTGCATGTGCGCACCACGGCCGAGGAGATCGCGGCCGACTTCCCCGACGGCCTCGACGCGATCATCACGGGCGTGGGCACCGGTGGCCACATCACGGGCGTGGCGAAGGTGCTGAAAGCGAGGTGGCCGGCGCTGAAGGTCTACGCGGTCGAGCCGGTCGCGTCGCCGGTGCTGTCGGGTGGTGCGCCCTCGCCGCACCCCATCCAGGGCATCGGTGCGGGCTTCGTGCCGAAGATTCTCGACATGGCGTTGCTCGACGGCGTGATCCAGGTCGACGCCGACCCGGCGCGCGAGATGGCGCGCCGCTCGGCCCGCGAAGAAGGCATGTTGGTCGGCATCTCGTCCGGCGCCACGCTGGCCGCCATCGCGCAGAAGCTGCCCGAGCTGGCCGACGACGCGGTGGTGCTGGGCTTCAACTACGACACGGGCGAGCGCTACCTGTCGGTCGAAGGTTTCCTGCCGGCTTGAGCGCTCGCTCTGGTCACGGTCAGTGGCGCGACCCGAGCATGCCCCAGAGGTTGCAGTTCCCCGGGCAATACAAGGCCGCGGGGCTGGCGGCAATGCCGGGGGCCGGTGCGGCGGCCGCGCCCTCGCGCGTGCTGTCCGGCAAGGGCGTTCCGCTCATGGCGAGGGCGGCGACGCCGCTGACGACCAACGCTTTCGTGACGATGAGCATGGGTGTCTCCTGCAGTGATCGTTCGACGCACCCAAGATAGGCCCGTGGGACGCGCGATGCACCCGTAGTTTCCCGGCGGACTTTCGGCCCCGCGCGGCGCCGGAACGGCGGCCTCCCTACAATACCGGCCTCCGGTCCCGCCACCTGCCCGATCATCACGGGCCGCACGCCATGCTCCGCCTCTCCGAAATCAAGCTTCCCCTGGACCCGCCCTCCGACGCGCTGCCGCGCGCGGTGCAGGGCCTGCTCGGCGTCGATGCCGACGCCATCGCGGACATCCACGTCCACAAGCGCAGCTTCGATGCGCGCAAGGTCGACCTGCTGCAGGTCTTCATCGTCGACGTGACGCTGGCCGATCCGTCGCTGGAGCCGACGCTGCTGGCCAGGCTGGCGGGCAATCCACGCGTGACGATCACGCCCGACATGTCGTACCACCCACCCGCCCAGGCGCCGGCCGATCTGCCGATCCGTCCGGTCGTCGTCGGCTTCGGGCCCTGCGGCATCTTCGCGGCGCTGATGCTCGCCAAGATGGGCTTCAAGCCGATCGTGCTGGAGCGCGGCAAGACGGTGCGCCAGCGCACCCGCGACACCTGGGGCCTGTGGCGCAAGGGCGTGCTCGACCCCGAATCGAACGTGCAGTTCGGCGAAGGCGGTGCCGGCACCTTCTCCGACGGCAAGCTCTACAGCCAGATCAAGGACCCGCGCTTCCTCGGCCGCAAGGTGATGGAAGAGTTCGTCAAGGCCGGCGCGCCGGCCGAGATCCTCTACGTCGCGCATCCGCACATCGGCACCTTCAAGCTGGTGAAGGTGGTGGAGAACATCCGCGAACAGATCGTGGCGCTGGGCGGCGAGATTCGCTTCGAGCAGCGCGTGACCGACGTGCACATCGAAGCGGGTCATCTGCGGGGCCTGACCGTGCTCGACCAGCGCAGCGGCACGTCGAGCGAGCTGCGCTGCGACCACGTCGTCCTGGCGCTGGGCCACAGTTCGCGCGACACCTTCGAGATGCTGCACGCGCGCGGCGTGCACATCGAGGCCAAGCCCTTCTCCATCGGCTTCCGGGTGGAGCACCCGCAGGGCCTGATCGACCGTGCGCGCTGGGGCCGCCATGCGGGCCACCCGCTGCTGGGCGCGGCCGACTACAAGCTGGTGCATCACGCGAGCAATGGGCGCTCGGTCTACAGCTTCTGCATGTGCCCCGGCGGGACGGTGGTCGCGGCCACCAGCGAGCCGGGCCGCGTCGTGACGAACGGCATGAGCCAATATTCGCGCAACGAGCGCAATGCCAACGCGGGCATCGTCGTGGGCATCGACGCCGCCGACTATCCGGGATGGGAAGACGGCAAGACGGGTTCGCCCCTGGCCGGCATGGTGCTGCAACGCCAGCTCGAATCCAACGCCTTCGTGCTCGGCGGCAGCGACTACCGCGCGCCGGGCCAGCTGGTGGGCGACTTCATCGCTGGTATGCCGTCGACCGAATTGCGCAGCATCGTGCCCTCGTACAAGCCCGGCGTGACACCGACCGACCTGCACCTGGCCCTGCCCGCCTACGCGATCGAAGCGATGCGCGAGGCCTTCCCCGCCTTCGGCCGCAAGATCAAGGGCTTCGACACGCCCGACGCGGTGCTGACCGGCGTCGAAACGCGCACCTCGTCGCCGATCAGGATCACGCGCGGCGAGGACTTCCAGAGCCTCAACACGCGCGGCCTCTTCCCGGCCGGCGAAGGCGCGAGCTACGCGGGCGGCATCCTGTCGGCCGGCGTGGACGGCATCAAGGTGGCCGAGGCGGTGGCGCGCGCCGTGCTGCACGAGGCCGAAGGCCAGCCGGTTGCCGCATGACGCGCTACCCCTCGCCCACGCCGCTGCAGTTCGCCGGCGCCGCGCTCGCGATGGCGCTCGTCGTGCTCGCGTCGAACATCCTCGTGCAGTTCCCCATCAACGACTGGCTCACCTGGGGCGCCTTCAGCTACCCGGTGGCCTTCCTGGTGAGCGACCTGGTCAACCGGCGCTTCGGCCCGCCGCCGGCGCGCCGCGTGGCGTATGTCGGTTTCGCCGTCGCGGTGGCGGCATCGCTGCTGCTGGCGCCGGTGCGCATCGCGCTCGCGTCGGGGCTGGCCTTCATCGCGTCGCAGCTGCTCGACATCGGCGTGTTCGACCGTCTGCGCCGTGGCACCTGGTGGCGTGCGCCCCTGGTCGCGACGCTGATCGCGGCGGTGCTCGACAGCCTGGTGTTCTGGGGCATCGCCTTCGGCGGCACCGACGGGCCATGGCTGACCTGGGCGCTGGGCGACCTGGGCGTGAAGCTGGCCGTGGGCGTGCTGATGCTGCTGCCCTTCCGGCTGCTGATCGGCCGCGCGCTCGGCGCGCCACCGGCTGCCGCCCGCTGACCTCGAAAGCGCCACCATGACCGACGACTTCCACTTCTACGAACCCGCCAAGGGCCACGGCCTGCCGCACGATCCGTTCAATGCGATGGTGGGGCCGCGCCCCATCGGCTGGATCTCGTCGCAGAGCGCGTCGGGCGTACGCAACCTCGCGCCCTACAGCTTCTTCAACGCCTTCAACTACACGCCGCCGATCGTCGGCTTCGCCAGCATCGGTGCCAAGGACAGCCTGCGCAACATCCGCGAGACGCGCGAGTTCGGGTGGAACCTGGCGACGCGGCCACTGGCGGAGCGGATGAACGCGTCCTGCGCGGCGGTGCCGCCGGACGTCGACGAATTCGCGCTGGCCGGCCTGACGCCGGTGGCGTCGCGCGGCATCGCGGTGCCGCGCGTGGCCGAGAGCCCGGTGTCTTTCGAGTGCAAGCTGACGCAGATCGTGCGGCTCGAAGGCGTCGACGGCACGCCGGTCGACACCTGGCTGGTGCTGGGCGAGGTGGTGGGCGTGCACATCGCGCGCCGTCTGCTGAACGACGGCATCTACGACACCGCGGCGGCCGAGCCCATCCTGCGCGGTGGCGGCCCGGCCGACTACTTCACCGTCACCCCCGACAATCTCTTCAAGATGTTCCGTCCGCGCTGAGCGCGGCGCCATCGCCCTTCACGCTGCGCGTTGCGCGCGGCCCCACACGAACCGAATCGATGACCGAAGCTCCCGACAACACCACCGCGCCGACGAGCGACGCACCTGCAGCGATGGCATCTGCACCGACCGCACCTGTCGCGTCCGTCGCCGACATGCCGTCGACCGATCTGCCGTCGTCCGACACCCCATCGACCGGCGCGCCCGCCCGCAAGCGCTCGCGCGGTGGCCGCGGCCGCCGTGGCGGCAAGGGCGAACGCCCGGCCGTCGAAGAAGGCGCGGCACCCGCCGAGCAGAAGGCGCAGAAAGCACCAAGGGCGCAACAGCCGGCCGGCCAGCCCGCCCGCAAGAACGGCGCGCCCGCGCCGCGCAAGGTGCACCCGGTGCTCGAACGGTTGTTCGAGCTGTACCCGCAGCTCTTCGGCGCGCGCTTCCGCCCGCTCAAGCTGGGCATCTACCAGGAACTGCTCGCCGCCCACGGCGACGAGTTCAAGGCCGAAGACCTCAAGCTCGCGATGGGCCTGCATGCCCGCTCGACGCGCTACCTCGAATGCGTGGCCGCCGGCCATCCGCGCCATGACCTGCAGGGCAACCCGGTCGAACCGGTGGCGCCCGAGCACATCCACCACGCGATCCTCGAGGTGTTTCGCCGCCGCCAGGGCCGCACGAAGGACGACCTGAGCGGCCAGCTGCGCGAGCGCATCATCGCGACGATCGAAGCCTCGGGCGTCGGGCGCGAGGCCTATGCCGAGCGCGTGCGGGCACGCGACGATGCGTCGAACGCTGCCCTGGACGACGCACTGGCCGAGCTGGCGCGCCAGGCCGCCAAGCGCGAAGCGCTGATGCGCGCCTTCGAGGCCAGCGGCAAGACCGAGGCCGAGTTCGCCGACATGTACGGCATGGACCCGAAGGAGGTCGCGCGCACGCTCAACCGGGTGCGGCGCGACAAGGCGGACGACGAGAAGCGCACCGCCGAGGCCGCGCTGGCCACCATCCCCGACGCGAGCATCGACGTGCCCGAACCGCCACCGGCCGACGACGTCGCGGACGACGCGAAGCCGGACGCCTCGTAGGCGCGCCGTCTTCAGTCGTTCCCGAGCCATCGCGCTGCCGCGTCCCCCGTGTCCTGCGGCGTCGTGTTGAAGGCGATGGCAGCGGAAGGGGCGGCCCGGTGCACGGCGTTCACCAAGCGCTCGAAGAGCAGCAGGCTCTTCGGCGGCATGCGGATGCCGCCGCCGATCACGACACCATCGTAGGCATTGCCGGCGAGCTGCTTCGTCACCATCTCGGTCGCCGAGGCGTCGGGCGGCACCAGGCACAGCTCGGCGGCCCAGCCGCGATCGGCCATCTGCTGCATGCCGATGGCGATGCCCGCATGGATCTTCGCGGCGTCGAAGCCGGGCGGCAGCGCCGGATCCGAAAAATCGACGGTCTCGGGCTGTTGGCCGATGAACAGCACGCGCTTGGGCTCAGTGGGCGAGGTCATGACGATCTCCTGGTGGGTTGAACATGACTGAAGATTAGGTCGTCTCTATTCCGGCGCATAGACTCCAGTATCTGGACGGATCGTCTCATTTTCGGAACAGCCATGGACCTTCATGCCCTCGCCGATTTCCATCTCGTCGCCACCCACGGCGGTTTCGGCCGCGCCAGCCGCGCGAGCGGCCAGCCGAAGGCGACGCTGTCGCGTCGCGTTCGAGATCTCGAGAAGAGCCTCGGGGTGCGGCTGATCGAGCGGGGCTCGCGCACGCTGCGCCTGACGGACGAAGGCGTCGCCCTGCACACGCGCACCGGCTCTCACTTGGGCGAGATCACAGAGGCCCTGCAGGACGTCAAGGCCGGGCTGGGTCGACCGAGTGGCCGCCTGCGCGTCAGCGTGCCCCTGTTGTTCGCGCAGACCAGCCTGGGTGCGCTGGCGGCCGCGTTCCTGGCCGCGTATCCGGAGGTGCTGCTGGAAGTCGCCACCGACGACCGGTTCGTCGATCTCGTTGCCGACGAAGTCGACGTCGTCATCCGCGTGAACCCGCGTCCGGACAGCGAACTCGTGGGCCGATGCTTTCTGCGCAATCAGCTGATGCTGGTCGCGCCGCCCGGCTTGCCGCGGCCCCCGCTCGACGCTCCACCGGATCGGCCAGACCGTTTTCCCGCGGTCATGCGCACCGGAGCATTGCGTGACGAGACATGGCACGTCATCGACGAGAAGACCGGCCTGGCGCAGGTGTTCCATCCGCAGGCGGTGCTGCGCCTGGCGTCGCCGCTGTCGGTACGCGACGCCGTTCTGGGCGGCGCGGGGGCCGCCATGATCCCGCGCACGATCGCGGTCGACGCACTCGCGTCAGGCCGGCTGGTGAGTTGGGGCTTGTCGACCGCGCCGGTGACCGAAGTCTGGGTGCTGCATGCGTCGCACCGACTGGTGAGCCCCAAGGTCAGCGCGTTCGTCACCTTCGTCTGCGACTATTTCGGTGAGGACGCTCATCGTGACTTGCTGAGTCACGGATGAGCGGGGAAGCATGAACGCTGATTCGCACGCGATAGCGCGCGCTATCCCCTGATCAGGGGCGCGTGGTGAAGCCAACGGTCTTCGGTCAGCTGATCCACCACAAACTGCGCGACGTCGGCTCGCGCAATCGATCCTCCGTGGATGCCCGACAGGTCGGTGGCTGCTCGCACCTTGCCGGTGCCGCCCTTGTCGTTGAGAACCACCGGGCGAACGGGCACCCAGTCCAGCCCGCTAGCTCGCACCAAATCTTCTTGCCTGTTCTTGTCGTCGTACACCTTGCGCAAGAGCAGCGGCATGATGATGTTGTCGAAGACGAAGCCGCCGTGCCCCCGGCTGTCGCCGGCGCCCAGGCCGGTGATGCAGACCAGGCGTCGAACGCCTTTCTGGGCCATCGCCTTGACGAGGCTTCTGGTCACGGTCGACAGAAGCGTGACTTCCTTGAAAGGGCTCACCGAGGTGCCGATCGAGCTGATGACGCCCGTGCAGCCTTCAAGTGCCCGAGCGAGCACAGCCTCGTCGCGAGCATCTCCTTCGACAAGTGTCGCGCCGGCCAGGTCGCCCGCCTTGGCAATCGATCGAACCACCGCCACGACCGAATGCCCCTTCGCGGTGGCTCGCTTGACGATCTCGCGACCCGTGCCGCCGGTCGCACCCAAGAGCAGTACCTTCATGTGGAAACCTCTTGCTTCGGTTGAATATTGCTCGATCCCATTCCGGTTCGACTCGTGGATCGCCATGGCCAGAATGATCAGTCTAGGTGGAAGATGTGATGGCCGAGCCCCGAAGCTGATATTCGAGGAACTCGGAGATGGCTTCCAGCGACGCCTTGCCGGCACGCAACAGCGCGAAGTTGGACTGGAAAACATGCACCATCCTCTCCCACATGCACGTCGCACCGCCCACCTTGCATGGTCTCACCAGAAAGCGTGAGATCGGTCCATGGCGACATGGCGGCGGCCAACGACGTCCCCGGGTCAAGTTTCGGAAAGCACAGACATGTCGGACTCGGCCACGTTGTTGATGAGCCTGTTGTGTCAGGCTTCAGCGTAGTCCAGCCAAGTTCGGTGCTGGAGTCGTGGTGAAACGAAAAAGCCGGCGCATTGCACCGGCTTTTTCGTTGGGAAGGACGGCATGACCGCCCCAATGACTCAGCCCTGCGCGTTCCGCAGCGCGGCGATGCGCTCTTCGATCGGCGGGTGCGTCGCGAAGAGCTTGCCCATCGCGCCGGTGATGCCCATCGCCTCGACCGCCTTCGGCAGCTCGCCGGCCGGCAGGCCGCCCAGGCGGGCCAGCGCGTTCATCATCGGCTGCTTGCGGCCCATGAGCTGCGCGGCGCCGGCGTCGGCGCGGAATTCGCGATGGCGCGAGAACCAGGCCACGACGATCGCCGCGGCGAAGCCCAGCACGATGTCGAGCACGACGGTGGTGACCATGTAGCCGATGCCCGGACCGCTGCTGCGGTCGTCGCCGCGGCGCAGGAAGGAATCGACCGCATAGCCGATCACGCGCGACAGGAACACGACGAAGGTGTTCATCACGCCCTGGATCAGCGTCATGGTGACCATGTCGCCGTTGGCGATGTGCGCGACCTCGTGGCCGATCACGGCCTCGACCTCCTCGCGCGTCATGTTCTGCAGCAGGCCTGTGGACACCGCGACCAACGAGGAATTCTTGAACGCACCGGTGGCGAAGGCGTTGGGCTCGCCCTCGAAGATGCCGACCTCGGGCATGCCGATGCCGGCCTTGTCGGCGAACTTGCGCACGGTGCCGACGATCCAGGCCTCGTCGGGCGACTGGGGCGCATCGATCATGCGCAGGCCGGCGGTCCACTTGGCCATCGGCTTGCTGATGAGCAGCGAGATGATCGCGCCACCAAAGCCCATGACGAGCGCGAAGCCCAGCAGCGCCGTGAGGTTGAGCCCGTTGGCCGTCAGGAAGCGGTTCACGCCGAGCAGGCTGGCGACCACGCCCAGCACGGCGACCACCATCACGTTGGTCAGGACGAACAGAAGAATGCGTTTCAAGTTGATTTCTCCGTGGGGAAACTGCAGATCAATTGGGGGCGTCGCACCGCGCTTCAAGCCGGGTCCGAGGGCATCGGGCCGGGCCTCGAAAGCCTGGGCGGACGGAAAACGTCGAGGTCATCATAGAAGCAAAGATTCGCGTTCTCGGGCCACCAACCAGGCACGCCAAGCACCGGCAGGGGCACGAAAGGCTTGGTGGCCAGGTGCACCGCCGAGAGCGCCTCGGCGAGGCTTTCGTCGCGAGGGTAGATCGACCGGCGCGCGCCGGGGGCGAAGAGCACATGCGCCGTCAGGCCTTTGCGCGGCACGGTCAGCTTTTCGAGCAGCGCATGACCAAAAAGCAGCAGGCGCGCCTCGGCCCAGCGCGCGCGCTCGGTGATGAACAGGCGCTGCCAGTCGCGCGCGACCAGTGCGTCCCACAGCGCGGGCGGCGCATCGAGCACCGCGCCGTTCTCGTCGAACAGCGTCAGCGCGTCGCGCAGCGGCCCACGGCGGGCGCCGATGCCGCACCGGGCGATCTCGGCGGCCTGCAGTTCATTGAGGCGGCGCTTGGCCTGCGGGAAGTGCAGCCAGGCCAGGCCGTTGAAGAAGTCGTGCAGGTTGTCGCGGGTCGGCACGTCGCCGGTGCGGAAGATGTGCGCCTCGTAGGCTTCGCCGGGCGGCAATGCCTCGTGCGGCACGAAGCGCATCGACGACGATGCAGTGGCCGACGCCAAGGCGGCGGCGGCCGAGTGCTGCTGCGCGGCCTGTTCAGCGCACGCACCGATGGCCCGGCAGTGCGCCAGCCACGGGCGCGCCCAGTCGACCCGCACGCCGTTCAAGCGGCAGAGGCACCCAGCCAGCGGATGCGGTCGGGCTGCTGCAGCACGGCGAACTCGTCGGTCAGCTTGTCGAACAGCTTGAGCGAGCTGCCGTGCTTGCCGAGCAGGCCGGCGGCACGCAGGGCCTGGGCCGCGTCGTTGAGGGCGACGTCGCCGCCCTTGCGCAGGCTGGGCACGGCCTGCAGGATGAACTCGGCGGCGTCCGACACCACCGGTGTGCGCGGCGTGGGGGGCGTTGGCAGCGCCGGCGCCTTGGCGGCCTTGGTCGTCTTGCGGGCCACCTTCTTGGCCGCCGGCGCGGCGGCGGTCTTCTTCGCGGGCGCGGCCTTGGCGCGCGCCGTCCTGGCGGCCGCAGCCGGCGCCGGTGCCGCAGCGGTCTTGCGGGCCGGCGCAGGTGCCGGTGCAGGCGCGCGCGATGCGGTGCTGCGCGCACCGTGGTGCTCGAGGTCGATGAATTCGTCGTACACCGCCATCGTCTCGTCGCCGGTCTTGCCCTGCTGGCCGATGCCACAGACGCGGCAGCCGGTCTCGCGCAGGCGGATCACCAGCGGCGCGAAGTCCGAGTCGGACGACACCAGCACCACCACGTCGGGCCGTTCGGTGATCGCCAGCGCCATGGCGTCGACGGCCAGCGCGATGTCGGTGCTGTTCTTGCCGGCCGAGAGGTTGACCATCGGCCGCACCGACAGCCGCTTGAACAGGCCCTGGTGCTTCAGCGCGGTCTCGGCATTGCCATAGGCGCGGCGCAGGTGGACGGCGCCGTGCTCGGTCAGCGTGCGTTGCACGGCCTGCTCGATGACATCGGCCGAGACGTTGTCGGCGTCGATCAGGAGCATGACCTTGGGTGTGGTGTTCATTGCAGTTTCCAGTTGAGTGTCTCGCCGCCACCCAGCGGCTTGAGCATCGCGTCGCCATAGGGCAGGGTCTCCGGCACGGTCCAGCTTTCGCGCTGGAGCGTAATGGTGTCGGTGTTGCGCGGCAGGCCGTAGAAGTCGGCCCCATGGAAGCTGGCGAAGCCTTCGAGCTTGTCGAGCGCGCCCGCATTGTCGAAGGCCTGGGCGTAGAGCTCGATGGCGGTCAGCGCGGTGTAGCAGCCGGCGCAGCCGAAGGCATGTTCCTTCAGGTGCGCGGCATGCGGCGCGCTGTCGGTGCCGAGGAAGAAGCGGTCGCTGCCGCTGGTGGCGGCAGCGACCAGCGCCAGGCGATGCACTTCGCGCTTGAGCACCGGCAGGCAGTAGTAGTGCGGCCGGATGCCGCCGGTGAAGAGCGCGTTGCGGTTGTAGAGCAGGTGGTGCGCGGTGATGGTGGCGGCGGTGAATGGGCCGGCGTCGCGCACGTAGTGGGCGCCTTCCTGCGTGGTCAGGTGCTCGAAGACGATCTTCAGCTCGGGCATGTCGCGCCGCAGTGGGATCATCACGCGGTCGATGAAGACGGCCTCGCGGTCGAACAGGTCGACGCTCGGGTCGGTCACCTCGCCGTGCACCAGCAGCAGCAGGCCGTGCTTCTGCATGGCCTCGAGCGTCGCGTAGGTCTTGCGGATGTCGGTCACGCCGGCGTCGCTGTTGGTGGTGGCGCCCGCGGGGTAGAGCTTGACGGCCTTCACGCCGGCGGCGGCGGCCCGCGCGATCTCGTCGGCGGGCAGCCTGTCGGTGAGGTAGAGCGACATCACGGGCTCGAAGGCGCGCTCGGCCGGCATGGCGGCCAGGATGCGTTCGCGGTAGGCCAGCGCCTGCTCGGCGGTGGTCACGGGCGGGCGCAGGTTCGGCATGATCAGCGCGCGGCCCATCTGGCGGGCCGAGTGCGGCACGACCGCCTGGAGCGCGGCGCCATCGCGCACGTGCAGGTGCCAGTCGTCGGGGCGGGTGAGGGTCAGGGTGTCGGCGGAACGTGTCATGGCCGGCATTGTCCTCTGGCGGCGCAGGCAGCTGGCACGCAACGTGCACGCCCGACGAAATCGATAAACGATTCTCCGATATACGCAACCGCTATGGCCAACAAGACTCCTGCGCGTGCGCCGCGCCGCGCCGCCGCTGCGCCCCCCGCCGTCGCAAAATCTCCCGACCCGCTGTTCAACCAGTCGCTCGAGAAGGGCCTGGCCGTGCTGCGCGCCTTCGACGGCGCGCATCGCACGATGACGCTGGCCGAGCTGGCCGAGCGCACCGCCATGAGCAAGGGTTCGGCGCAGCGCACGGTGCACACGCTGCAGGTGCTGGGCTACGTGGGCAAGCACCCGCAGACGCGGCGCTTCCAGCTGCTGCCGCGCACCATCGAGCTGGGCTACAACTACATGGCGGCCAACGCGCTCATCCAGACGGCCACCCCGTACCTGGCGCAGCTCGCCAATGCCAGCGGCGAGACGGCCAGCGTGACCGAGCCGGTCGGCACCGAGATGGTCTACGTCGCGCAGCTGGTGACGTCGAAGTTCATTCCCGTGCAGACGCCCGTGGGCATGCGCATCCCGATGTACTGCACCAGTTCAGGCCGCGCCTGGCTCAGCAGCCTGCCCGACGCGCAGGTGCTGGCGCTGCTGCAGGCCTCGGAGCGGGCGCAGCGCACGCCGGTCACGCTGACCGACGTGGACGCCATCATGGTGCGCATCGCCGACTGCCGGCGCGTGGGCTATGCCACCAATGCCGAGGAGCTGTTCCTCGGCGATATGGGCATCGGTGCGCCCATCCTCAACCGCAAGGGCGAGGCGCTGGGCGCCGTGCATGTCTCGCCGCCGACCAGCCGCTGGACGCTCGAAGAAGCACAGCGGAAGCTCGCGCCGATGGTGATCGAGTGCGCGCGCGCCATTTCGAGCGCGGTGGCGCACTGAAATCGCTCTGTTTTATCGTTTAAGCGTAGATAGATATCGATAAACGATTTTATCAATGCGATTAACTTTGGCATGTCACTTGCTTCGTCAACCGCTCACCCGCAACTCAAAGGTCGACCTCCCATGAAGCTCCATTCCTTGCCGTCGCTGCCCGCCAAACGCTTGGGCAAGCGCACCGGCGCCTTGCTGATCGCTGCCCTGTCGCTCGCGAGCACCGCCGTGCTCGCGCAGGAAAAAGTGATGCGCATCGCCATGACGGCCGGCGACATTCCGCGCACCTCGGGCCAGCCCGACCAGGGCTACGAAGGCAACCGCTTCACCGGCATCCCGATGTACGACAGCCTGACGCAGTGGGACCTGAGCTCGGCCACCAAGGCCAGCGTGGTGATCCCCGACCTCGCCGTGTCGTGGGCCGTCGACGCGAAGGACCGCACCAAGTGGATCTTCAAGCTGCGTCCCGGCGTCAAGTTCCACGACGGCTCGCCCTTCAACGCCGACGCCGTGGTCTGGAACGTCGACAAGGTGCTGCGCAAGGACGCGCCGCAGTTCGACCCCGCACAGATCGGCGTGACCGCCTCGCGCATGCCCACGCTGCGCACCGCCCGCAAGATCGACGACCTGACGGTCGAGCTCACCACGTCGGAGCCCGACTCGTTCCTGCCGATCAACCTCACGAACCTGTTCATGGCCTCGCCCGTGCAATGGGAGAAGAAGCTGGCCGCCGTGCCCGCGAGCGTGACCGGCACCGCCGAGCGCAGCAAGGCCGCCTGGACCGCCTTCGCGGCCGACTTCTCGGGCACCGGCCCGTTCAAGGCCTCGAAGTTCGTGCCGCGCGAGCGCCTGGAGATCGTGAAGAACCCCGACTACTGGGACGCCAAGCGCCGCCCGAAGATCGACCGCGTCGTGATGCTGCCGCTGCCTGAAGCATCGTCGCGCACCGCCGCGCTGCTGTCGGGCCAGGTCGACTGGATCGAGGCACCGTCGCCCGACGCGCTCGAGACCATCAAGGGCCGCGGTTTCAAGCTCTACCAGAACCTGCAGCCGCACCTGTGGCCATGGCAGTTCTCGATGCTGCCGGACTCGCCGTTCGCTGACAAGAAGGTACGCTACGCCGCCAACCTGTGCCTGAACCGCACGGCGCTCAAGGAACTGCTCGGCGGCCTGATGGTCGAGGCCACCGGCGTGGCCGAGCCCGGCAACCCGTGGCGCGGCAACCCCAGCTTCCAGATCAAGTACGACCCGGCCGCCGCCAAGAAGCTCATGACCGAAGCCGGCTACTCGGCCGCCAAGCCGGTCAAGGTGAAGGTGCAAACCTCGGCCTCCGGCTCGGGCCAGATGCAGCCGCTGCCGATGAACGAGTTCATCCAGCAGAGCCTGAAGGAATGCTACTTCGACGTGCAGTTCGACGTGGTCGAATGGAACACGCTGTTCTCCAGCTGGCGCCTCGGCGCGAAGGACCCGAGCGCCCATGGCGCGCACGCCACCAACGTGAGCGCGGCGACCATGGACCCCTTCTTCGCGATGGTCCGCTTCGTGAGCACCAAGGCCTTCCCGCCGGTGTCGAACAACTGGGGCTACTTCAGCAACCCGGAAGTCGATGCCCTGGTCGACAAGGCCCGCACCACCTTCGACGACAAGCAGCGCGACGCGGCGCTGGCCACGCTGCAGGCGCGCATCATCGACGAGGCACCGTTCCTGTTCGTCGCGCACGACGTCGGTCCGCGCGCCCTGTCGCCGAAGATCAAGGGCGTCGTCCAACCCCAGAGCTGGTTCATCGACCTCGCCACCATGTCGATGGACTGATGCTGTCTTACCTCCTGCGCCGCATCGGCTACGCCCTGCCCATCATGCTGGGCGTGTCCTTCCTCTGCTTCATGCTGGTGCACATCGCGCCGGGCGACCCGCTGGTGTCGATCCTGCCGGCCGATGCATCGGTCGATCTGCAGCAGCAGATGATGAAGCTCTATGGCTTCGACCGGCCCTGGCCGGTGCAGTTCGCGCAGTGGATCTGGCGCGCGCTGCACGGCGACCTGGGCACATCGATCGCCACCGCGCGGCCGGTGACGCAGGAGGTCTTCAAGGCCGTGGGCAACACCTTCATGCTGGCCGCGCTGGCCACGCTGATCGGCTTCGCCTTCGGCGCCCTTTTCGGTTTCGTCGCCGGCTACTTCCGCAACTCGTGGATGGACCGCGCGGCCTCCTTCATCTCGGTGATCGGCGTGAGCCTGCCGCACTACTGGCTCGGCATGGTGCTGGTCATCATCTTCTCGGCCAAGCTGATGTGGCTGCCGGCCACCGGCGCGGGGCCCGACGGCTCGGGCCTGTGGAAGTGGGACGCCGAACACGTCAAGTACCTGATCCTCCCCGCCGTGACCATGTCCTTCATCCCGATGGGCATCGTCGCGCGCACGGTGCGCGCGCTGGTGGCCGACATCCTGTCGCAGGAGTTCGTCATCGGCCTGCGCGCGCGCGGCCTCAACGACTTCGGCGTGTTCAAGCACGTGGTGAAAAACTGCGCGCCGACTGCCCTCGCGGTGATGGGCCTGCAGCTGGGCTACCTGCTGGGCGGCTCGATCCTGATCGAGACCGTGTTCTCGTGGCCGGGCACCGGCTTCCTGCTGAATCAGGCGATCTTCCAGCGCGACCTGCCGCTGCTGCAGGGAACGATCCTGGTGCTGGCGCTGTTCTTCGTCGGACTGAACCTGATCGTCGACGTCTTGCAAACCATGTTCGACCCCCGCATCGAAAGGGCCTGAACGATGTCCGCCACCGCCACGTCCTCCATCGCCGCCGGCACGGCGCCGTCGGCCCCCCTCCAGGCCGTGCGTTCGCGCAGCCATGGCGCCAACGTGATGCGCCGCCTGGTGCGCAACCCCGTCGCCATGACGGCCGCGGCCATCATCGGGCTGCTGATCCTCGTGGCCATCTTCGCGCCGTGGATCATGCCGGCCGACCCCTTCGCCACCTCGATGTTCAAGCGGCTGCGGCCGGTGGGCACGCCGGGCTATCCGCTGGGCACCGACGAGTTGGGCCGCGACCTGCTGTCGCGCCTGATGCTCGGCGGCCGACTGTCGCTCTTCATGGGCATCGCGCCGGTGATCATGGCCTTCGTGATCGGCAGCGCGCTGGGCATCCTCGCGGGCTACGCCGGCGGCAAGGTCAACACGGTGATCATGCGCTGCATCGACGTGCTCTACGCCTTCCCGTCGGTGCTGCTGGCCATCGCGCTGTCGGGCGCGCTGGGCGCGGGTATCACCAATGCGCTGATCTCGCTGACGGTGGTGTTCGTGCCGCAGATCGCGCGCATCGCCGAAAGCGTGACCACGCAGGTGCGGCGCAGCGACTACGTCGACGCGGCCCGTGCCTCGGGGGCGCCGGCCCTGACCATCGTGCGGCGCCATGTGCTCGGCAACGTGATCGGACCGATCTTCGTGTATTCGACCAGCCTGATCTCGGTGGCGATGATCCTGGCCTCCGGCCTGTCCTTTCTCGGCCTGGGCGTGAAGCCGCCGCAGCCGGAATGGGGCCTGATGCTCAACACGCTGCGCACCGCCATCTACAGCCAGCCGCTGATCGCCGCGCTGCCCGGCGTGCTGATCTTCGTGACCTCGGTGTCCTTCAACATGCTGGCCGACGGCCTGCGCACCGCGATGGAGGTGAAGCAATGAACGACGTGACAACCGCCACCACCTCGGTCGACCCGCGCGACATCGGCGGCCCACGCCAGCCGCTGATGCGCGTGCAGGCCCTGAAGAAGCACTTCCCGCTCAAGCGCGCCGGCCTGGGCTTGGGCCCCAAGTCGGCGGTGCGCGCCGTCGACGGCGTGAGCTTCGAGATCCGCAAGGGCGAGACGCTCGGCGTGGTCGGCGAATCGGGCTGCGGCAAGTCGACCACCGCGCGCCTCCTGATGCAGCTCATCGTGCAGGACAGCGGCGAGCTGGTGTTCGACGGCGTCACCGTCGGCGCGCGCGAGCTGCCGCTGCGCGACTTCCGCCGCCAGACGCAGATGGTGTTCCAGGACAGCTATTCGTCGCTCAACCCGCGCATGACGATCGAGGACTCGGTCGCCTTCGGGCCGACGGTGCACGGCGTGTCGTCGCGCGAGGCGCTCAACCGCGCGCACGACCTGCTCGCGCGCGTCGGCCTGGAGCCCGCGCGCTTCGCGGGGCGCTACCCGCACGAGCTGTCCGGCGGGCAGCGCCAGCGCGTGAACATCGCGCGTGCGCTCGCGCTCGAGCCGCGGCTGGTGATCCTCGACGAAGCGGTGTCTGCGCTCGACAAGTCGGTGGAAGCGCAGGTGCTCAACCTGCTCGAAGACTTGAAGCGCGACTTCGGCCTGACCTACCTCTTCATCAGCCACGACCTGCACGTGGTGCGCTACATGTCGGACCGCGTGCTGGTGATGTACCTCGGCCAGGTGGTCGAGGTCGGCACCGCCGCGCAGGTGTTCGATGCGCCGCGCCACCCCTACACGCGCGCGCTGCTGCGCTCGATGCCCAGCGGCGATCCGATGCAGCGCACCACCGAGGCGCCGCTCTCGGGCGACCCGCCCAACCCGATCGACCCGCCGTCGGGCTGCCGCTTCCACACGCGCTGCGCCTTCGCGCAAGCGGTGTGCAGCCAGACGCAGCCGGACTTCATCGAGACCGCCTCGGGCCACGGCGCCGCCTGCCTGCGCTGGCAACCGGGCTCGGGCTACGTGCCGCCGCCGGACTTCCCGGACCTGGCCGAGACGAAACCGGAGGTGGCCCATGTCTGAACTCGCCGTCGAACTGAAGGACCTGCGCGTCGAGTTCCGCGCACCGGGCAAGCGCATCGAGGCCGTCAACGGCGTCGACCTGCGCCTGCGCCAGGGCGAGGTGGTGGCGCTGATCGGCGAATCGGGCTCGGGCAAGAGCGTGACGCTGCGCACCGTGATGCGGCTGCACCCCGAACGCAACACACGCATCACCGGCACGCTCGACGTCAACGGCAAGAACGTGCTCGGCATGAACGCGCGCACGCTGGCGGACCTGCGCGGCAAGGAAGTCGCGATGATCTTCCAGGAGCCGCTGCTGGCGCTCGACCCGGTCTACACGGTCGGCGCGCAGATCGTCGAAGCCATCCGCCGCCACGAGGGTGTGAGCCACTCGGAAGCGCGTGCCCGTGCCCTGGCGCTGTTCGAGAAGGTGCGCATCCCCAGCCCCGAACGGCGCCTGGCGGCCTACCCGCACGAGATGTCCGGCGGCATGCGGCAGCGCGCAATGATCGCGCTGGCACTGGCCTGCAACCCGAAGGTGCTGCTGGCCGACGAGCCGACCACCGCGCTCGACGCCACGGTGCAGATCCAGATCCTGCTGCTGCTGCGCGAACTGCAGCGCGACCTCGGGCTGTCGGTGATCTTCGTCACGCACGACATCGGCGCGGCCGTCGAGGTGGCCGACCGCATCGCCGTGATGTACGCCGGGCGCATCGTCGAGGAAGGCACAGCGCGCGATCTGATCCTGGCGCCGCGGCACCCCTACACCATCGCGCTGCTCAAGAGCCGCGCGCACGGCGCGATGACGCGCGGCACGCGGCTCGAGACCATCGGCGGCTCGCCGCCCGACCTGTCGGCGCTGCCGCCGGGCTGCGCCTTCGCCGCGCGCTGCACGCTCGCGACCGACGCCTGCCGCGCGGCGCAGCCGCCGGCGGTCGAGGTGTCGCCGGGGCATCATGCGCGCTGCATCCGTACCGACGACGCGGCCGCCATCGCGCCCGCCGCGCTCGCCTGAGGCACAGGCACTCGGGCCGCCTTCGCATCCTTTTCAGAGACCCACCATGCACCTGCACGACCCCGCCCACGCCTTCGTCCCCTACCCCGACGTGCCCGTCGAGAGCGCCGCCACCGGCCCGCTGGCCGACCTGCGCTTCGCAGCGAAGGACCTGTTCGACGTGGCCGGCTACCCGACCGGCGGCGGCAGCCCCTTCCTGCTGGCGATGTCGGGCATCAAGACGCAGACCGCGCCCGCCGTGCAGGCGCTGCTCGATGCCGGCGCGCACTTCGTCGGCAAGACCGTGACCGACGAGCTGGCCTTCTCCATGACCGGCAACAACGCGCACTTCGGCGCGCCGATCAACGGCGCGGCCAAGGACCGCATCACCGGTGGCTCGTCGTCGGGCTCCGCATCCGCCGTTTCTTCGGGCCTGTGCGACTTCGCGCTGGGCAGCGACACCGGCGGCTCGGTGCGCGCGCCGGCCAACCACTGCGGCCTGTACGGGCTGCGCCCGACGCACGGCCGCATCAGCCTCGAACGGGTGCTCGACCTGGCGCCCAGCCTCGACACCTGCGGCTGGTTCGCGCGCGACGTCGGCACCTTCGCGCGCGTGGCCGACGTGCTGCTGGGCACCGACGCCAGGCCGCTGCCCGCCACGGTGCGGCTGCTCTGGCCGCAGGACGTGTGGGCGATGCTCAGCGCACCGGTGACGCAGGCGCTGGCGGCGCCGGCGGACCGCATCCAGTCGGTGCTGGGCAAGGCGGCACCGGTCGAGCAGCTCGCGCTGGAGTCGTGGGACGCGATGTACTGGAACTTCCGCTACATCCAGGGCCGCGAAGCGTGGCTCACCGACGGCCCGATGATCGAGCGCTTCGCGCCGCCGCTGGGCCCCGGCGTGGCCGAGCGCTTCGCGTGGTCGCGCGACGTGACCGATGCACAGGTGAACACCGCACGCGCCTTCCGCATCGCCTTCCGCCAGCAGTTGGCCGCGCTGCTCGGCGACGACGGCGTGCTGCTGATGCCGACCATGCCCGACATCGCGCCGCTGCGCAGCGCGGCCGACAGCACGCTCGAGGACTACCGCAACGACTCGATCCGCATGCTGTGCGTGGCCGGGCTCAGCGGCTTCCCGCAACTGTCGATGCCGCTGGCGCAGCGCGACGGTGCGCCGCTGGGCATCTCGCTGCTCGGCCCGGCGGGGTCGGACCGCTCGCTGGTCGTGCTGGCGGAGCGCATCGGCGAGCGCTAGGGGTTCTGCGGCACGTTCCGTCCCAGCGGCGGCAGGTCGAGCATCGGCGCGTCCGGTTCGGGGGACGCCGCCTCGGCACCGAGGTCCGGTTCGTACAGCAAGTCGTTGAAATCCGTCGACGCGAAGCTCGCCGGAACATGGATCCCCTGCGCATCCTTGGTCACCAGGCCGCGGCTCTCCATGTCCTTCATGGTCTTGTTGACCATCTCGCGCGAGATGCCCGAGTACGAGGCGATGATGGTCTGGGTGATGCGCTTGTCGTAGCCACCGCGCTCGGCGGGCGCCCATTGGGTCAGTTCGTGCAGCACGCGCTCCACGATCTTCGTGGCCGAGGAAGTCGTCACCCGGCGCAGTTGCGTGCGCAGCATGCCGATGCGCCGGGCCTCCAGTTCGAGCAGACCCAGCGGCAGCGCGGGGTACTTCGCGCACAGGGCGCGCAGGTGCCTCACGGGCGCCGCATAGATGACGGAGGGGAGCGCCGCGATGGCGGTCGCGGGGCACGCGAACACGTCCTCGCCCCAGGACGGCGGCAGGAAGAAGTCGCTGCGCTGGATGAAATCCGTCGTCACCTCCTCGCTGTTTTCGCGGCTGTGCCGGGCAACGCGGAGCAGGCCGGTGGCGACGCAATAGACGTGCTGGCAGGGCTCCCCCGCCGCCTTCACCAGCTGATGGCGCTTGTAGGTGAGCAGTTCGGTCACATCCCGGAGCGCATCGCGATCGGCCTGCGACAGCGGCGTGAAAAGAGGATGAAGGTACATAGGCTCTCCGGTCAGGCATGGCCTCGGGCGTCTCTCGGCTCGGCGAGGGTCGCCGTCGCCTCCTCGATGCACATGGCGCGCCCGACGCGACACCCCTCACGACCGGCGCACGCCGCGCCCGCTGGCACACCACGAGAGGACAAGGGCCGGCGGGGCGTCGCCCGGCCAACGCGCGTTCAATGAATCGCCGCGGTGCCCGCGCACGCGCCGGCCAACGCGTGCGGCGCGGCGGCATTCGTGGGGGTCAACGCCGGGAGTGCCGCCCGCGGACCGCCCAGATAGTAGCCCTGCATCCACCGCGCACCCGCGCGCAGCGCGACACCGAGATCCTCGGCCCGGTCCACGCCCTCCACCACGGTGCAGGGGGCCAGGTTGGCGCAGAGCGCCAGCGCATGCTTGAGGCTGTCGAAGCCGAACTGGCTTTCGCCGGCCCGCCGGATGAACTGCGCCTCCAGTTTCACGATGTCGGGCTTGCACGCCTGCAGCACGCCCAGGCTGGCCGCGCTCGCGGCGAAATGGTCGATGGCGATCCGGCATCCGCAGACGGCCAGGCGGCGGCAGAAGTCGCGCATCGCCTCCGCGTCCTGCCACTGCGCACCGGCCCAGCCGACCTCGACCACCAGGCGGCGTGCCACCTCGGGCTCTTGCGCGAGGGCACGTAGCGCCGTGGCCCACCAATGGTCCAGCCGCGCGCTGTTCGCGGAGATGTTCAGGCTCATGCCCGCCTCGGGGCTTCGACGCAGGGCCTCGAGAATCTGGTTCGCCGCCATGTGGTCGAGTTCGCGCGTGAGCTGGAGCCGTTCCAGGCAGGGCAGGACGCTGCCGAGCGCGACCGGCACGCCGGAACGGCCCTGGATGGGAAGAAGGTGCACGCAGCCTTCGCGATAGAGGGTGTCGGCCGATGCATAGGCGTCGATGACCGGCTGCCAGCGCATCTGCATGCGGCCGGCCCGCGCGGCCTCGAGCACGGCCACCGCCGTTTCCATGTCCGCACGATAGCGGGCGCGCCAGTCCTTGGACGGGAGGTCCTGGAAATCGGGCGCGGGCTGCGCCGCCCACAGCACCAGGTCGGTCTCGGCGGCGTCCAGGGTGCGCGGATCGGGGACGTCGATCCAGCCGACGTGGAGCCGTGCCAGCGCAGCCATGGCCTGGAAGCGGACCGCCTCGCCGGCGACGGCGCACAGCAACTGCTCGAGGTCCGCGTTCACCGGCGACGCATCGGTGGATGCGAGGGGCAGCGTGCCGCGCTCGGACCAGATCAGGAAGCAGTCGTCGCGCAGCGTCAGCACCCGGTCGCCGCTCGTGGCGCCGACGAAGGCGATCAGCCGGCGCGCCACCTCGCGGCTGGTCGCGGCGGCGAACTCGGCGCCGAAGGCCTCGTCGAGGTGCGGGAGATTGCCGATGAAGACGAAGGCGCAGGTCTGCCGGCGCGACAGCGTGCGGCCCCAGCCGTCAGGGCGCCGGTGCGGCCGCGTTGCCGCCACCGTGCTGCGCCGGACCCGGTCGCGCGCCGCCGCGGTCCACGGCAACAGGCTGCGCAGCGGCCGCCCCAGGGCGCGCAGAAACGCATCGACCGAAGCCGGAGGCGGTACGCCCGGCGCCGATACCTCCGTCGATGTGTCGAGTGAACAGGTCCGCATCGCATCATGCCTTTGTGTCGTGTTGTCGTCGCAGGCCCATGGTAGGAACGCATCGCCCGCGACGCATGCTCCTTCTTCGGCACTTTGTGGGGCGGATCACAAACCCGTGCATCCATGCGCCGGAAATGCCAACGACGACCGCGGCCTGCGGGGCGCGGCTAAGGAAACCCCCGATGGAGCCGGCCGCCGTATTGACTACGATCCGCGCACCCCGGGCGCCGGGCTGCGACCCCCGGCATCCGCGCCGGCGGCGCTCCTACGTTCACACAGCACCGATGTCCACCCCTCCCGAGTCCGGCCCCGTGCTGGACGCCGCCAGCCCCCTCCCCCCACAGATCGAAGCGGCCGACGAACCGGCCAAGGTGCCGCTGGCCATCGAGGACTGGGCCACGGTGGTCATCATGGGCCTGCTGGCCTGCATCACCTTCGCCAACGTGCTGGTGCGCTACTTCACCGACTCGTCCTTCGCGTGGACGGAGGAGTTCTCGGTCTTCCTGATGATCCTGCTGGCCATGGTCGCCGGCTCGGCCGCGGTGGCACGCGACCGGCACATCCGCATCGAATACTTTTCCGAAAGCGGCTCGATGGCGCGGCGCAAGCGGCTGTCGCAGTTCGGCGCGGTGCTGGTGGCGGCGCTCTTCCTGCTGATCGCCGCGCTCAGCGTGCGCATGGTGTGGGACGACTACCGTTTCGAGGAAACCTCGCCGGGCATCGGCGTGCCGGCCTGGTGGTACTCGATCTGGCTGCCGATCGTGTCGACCGCCATCGCGCTGCGGGCCGTCGGACTGTTCATCCGGCGCGGCCGCCGCGACGACCGGGGCGACGAATGATCGCGACGCTGCTGTTCGTCGCCTTCGTCGTGCTGATGCTGATCGGCGTGCCGATCGGCGCGGCGCTCGGCCTGGCCGGCGCGGCCTGCATCGCGCTCGCCAACGCCGATGCCCAGTGGTTCGGCCTGCTGGCCGTGCCGCAGAACTTCTACGCGGGCCTGGGCAAGTACCCGCTGCTGGCGATCCCGATGTTCGTGCTGGTCGGCTCGATCTTCGACCGCTCCGGCGTCGCGTTGCGGCTGGTGAACTTCGCCGTCGCCATCGTCGGCCGTGGGCCGGGCATGCTGCCGATGGTCGCGATCCTGGTCGCGATGTTCCTCGGCGGCATCTCGGGCTCGGGCCCGGCCAACGCCGCTGCGGTGGGCGCCGTGATGATCGCGGCGATGTCGCGGGCCGGCTACCCGCCGGCCTTCTCGGCCAGCGTGGTCGGCGCGGCCGCGGCCACCGACATCCTGATCCCGCCCTCGGTCGCCTTCATCGTGTACTCGGTGCTGGTGCCCGGTGCGTCGGTACCGGCGCTGTTCGCTGCCGGCATGATTCCCGGCATCCTGGCCGGGCTGGCGCTGATCATTCCGGCCGTGTGGATGGCACGCAAGCACAAGATGGGCGCGCTCGAGGCCAGCATGCCGCGGCCCGCCTTCTGGAAGAGCTTCCGCGAAGCGACCTGGGGCCTGGCCGCGCCGGTGCTGATCCTCGGCGGCATGCGCGCGGGCTGGTTCACGCCGACCGAGGCAGCGGTGGTCGCGGTGTTCTACGGGCTCTTCGTCGGCATGGTGATCTACCGGACGATCAAGGTGCGCGACCTGTTCGTCATCCTGCGCGAGGCGGGCGAGCTGTCGGCCGTGATCCTGCTGGTCGTCTCGCTCGCAGGCATCTTCGCGTACTCGCTCTCGACGCTCGGCGTGATCGACCCGGTGGCCAAGGCCATCACCAACTCGGGCCTGGGCGAGTACGGCGTGCTGGCGCTGCTGATCGTCATGCTCATCACGGTGGGCATGTTCCTCGACGGCGTGTCGATCTTCCTGATCTTCGTGCCGCTGCTGTGGCCCATCGTGCAGTTCTACAAATGGGACCCGGTGTGGTTCGGCGTGATCCTCACGCTCAAGGTGGCGCTGGGCCAGTTCACGCCGCCGCTCGCGGTCAATCTGATGGTGTCGTGCCGCATCGCCAACGTGCGCATGGAAGAGACCGTGCGCTGGGTCGGGTGGATGCTGTTCGCGATGTTCCTCGTGATGGTCGCGGTGATCGCGTGGCCGCAGCTGGCACTGTGGCTGCCGAACAAGCTGGGGTATTGAGATGTCGCCAAAAAGCCAGTGGTTGGGGTGGGATCACGCCGACGGCGTACTCTGCTCCGCGAATGTCCCCCGGCCTGCGGCCTCCTCCTTGATTTCGCTGCGCAGAGCACACCATCGACGTGATCTGGACGCGCTGTGGGTGATCGCGCGTACACCCCCCATCGCGTCCACGTGCGCAGGGTATCGGGTGCTCCCCGCAGCGAAATAAAGGAGGAGCCGAAGGCGGGGGACATTCGCGGAGGGGAGTACCCGGTGGCCTGCACACGCACCCCGAATGCACCGATCTCCTCAACATTCAACGTGTAGTTCGTGTTCGATAACAAAAGGAGACATCCAATGAAATTCCGCCGCACCCTGCTCGGCCTCGCGCTGGCAGCCACCGCCCTTGGCTTCACCACCGGCGCCATGGCGCAGGCCGCCTACAAGCCCGAATACAAGATGTCCCTGGTGCTCGGCCCGCCGACGCCCTGGGGCCAGGCCGGGAAGATCTGGGCCGACCTCGTGAAGGAGCGTACCCAGGGCCGCATCAACATCAAGCTGTACCCCGGCGTGTCGCTCATTCAGGGTGACCAGACGCGCGAGTTCAGCGCGCTGCGCCAGGGCGTGATCGACATGGCGGTCGGCTCCACCATCAACTGGTCGCCGCAGGTCAAGCAGCTCAACCTGTTCTCCATGCCCTTCCTCATGCCCGACTACGCGGCCATCGACGCGCTCACGCAGGGCGAGGTCGGCAAGGAGCTGTTCGCCACCATCGACAAGGCCGGCGTGGTGCCGCTGGCCTGGGGCGAGAACGGCTACCGCGAGATCACCAACTCCAAGCGCGCCATCAGGTCGCCCGACGACCTCAAGGGCATGAAGATCCGCGTGGTCGGCTCGCCGCTCTTCGCCGACCTCTTCACTGCGCTCGGCGCCAACCCGACGCAGATGAGCTGGGCCGACGCGCAGCCCGCCCTGGCCAGCGGTGCCGTCGACGGGCAGGAGAACCCGCTGTTCCTCTTCACCGTGCTGAAGATGCAGAACGTCGGCCAGAGGTTCGTGACCACCTGGGGCTACGTCGCCGACCCGCTGATCTTCGTGGTCAACAAGGAGATCTGGGCCTCGTGGACGCCGGCCGACCAGGCCATCGTGAAGCAGGCCGCCATCGATGCCGGCAAGCAGGAAATCGCCATCGCGCGCAAGGGGCTGATCGAAGCCGACAAGCCCGTGCTCAAGGACATCGCCGGCATGGGCGTGACCGTGACGCAGCTGTCGCCGGCCGAGCGCGAAGCCTTCGTCAAGGCGACGCGGCCGGTCTATGCGAAGTGGAAGCCGACGATCGGCAACGCGCTGGTGGAGAAGGCCGAGAAGGCGATCGCGGCGCGCAAGCAGCCCTGACGCCCGAACGCGTCACGACGAATCGTTCTACAGCAGGTACTCGCCGCTGGCTTCCGGCTGGTAGGCGATGGCCGCAATCTGCAATTGCCCGCCCGACCCATCGGGCGCGACCCAGTTCGCCACGTCGCCGACCCGCAGCCCGAGCAGCGCGGTGCCGACCGGCGACAGCACCGAGATGCAGCCGGTGGCGGGGTCGGCGTCCGACGGGTAGCTCAGCGTCAGCGTTCGCCGTTGGCGGTCGCCGGTGGGCTCGACCACCTGCACGCGCGAGCGCATCGTGACGACGTCGGCGGCGATCTCGCTGGGCGCGACAAGCTCGGCGTTGTCCAGCACGCTCTGGATGGCGCTGGCCGGCAGGCCGTCGGCGTACTTGCCGAGCCGGGCGTGGTCGAGTTCGGTGAGGGTGCGCGTGGCGAGCACGGCGATGGAATCGGGGGTCATGGCGAAACGCTCCTGGAAAAAGACGCGCGCCGAGGCAGCGGGTGCCCGGTGATCCAGTGGCGCGATGAAAAGAAGAAGGGGGATCGCCGGGCTCAGGAGCGTGCAGCAGCACGTCGGCCCGGCATGCGGCGAAGCTCCGCGCGCAGGCGCACGGCAGACCGGCTTGCCAGAAGCCGATCCGCGAGAACGCTGACGAGGGAGGACGCGAAAGAGCGCATGGCGCCATCGTAGGCCGGTATGGCGCTCGCGGCACGCATACACCTGCAGGCCATGCGGGTTCGCAAAAAACAAAGCCCCGCAATGCGGGGCCTTGTCGTTCCGGGCGCAGCAGCCTCAGTGCTGCAGGATCTTGTTCAGGAAATCCTTGGTGCGCGGCTGGCGGTTTTCCGGATGGCTGAAGAACTCGTCCTTCGGGCAGTCTTCCAGGATGCGGCCACCGACGTCGATGAAGATCACGCGGCTCGCGACCTTGCGGGCGAAGGCCATCTCGTGCGTCACGACCATCATGGTCATGCCTTCCTTGGCCAGGGCCACCATCACGTCGAGCACTTCGCCGACCATCTCGGGGTCGAGGGCCGAGGTGGGCTCGTCGAACAGCATGACGATCGGGTCCATGCTCAGCGCACGGGCGATCGCCACGCGCTGCTGCTGGCCGCCGGACAGCTGGCCGGGGAACTTGTCCTTGTGCGCCATCAGGCCCACGCGATCGAGCATCTTCAGGCCGCGGACCTTGGCCTCGTCGGGCTTGCGGCCCAGCACCTTGATCTGCGCGATCGTGAGGTTCTCGGTCACCGACAGGTGCGGGAACAGCTCGAAGTGCTGGAACACCATGCCGACCTTCGAGCGCAGCTTGGGCAGGTTGGTCTTGGGGTCGTGCAGCGGAATGCCGTTGACCGTGATCTCGCCCTTCTGGAAGGGCTCGAGCGCGTTCACCGTCTTGATGAGCGTCGACTTGCCCGAGCCCGAGGGGCCGCAGACCACGACGACGTCGCCCTTGGCGATGTTGACCGAGCAGTCGTTGAGCACCTGGACCGGGCCATACCACTTGGAAACATTCTTGATTTGAATCATGTTTTCGGACATTTTTTCTCTCCGGTCAGCGAATGATGGCGATCTTCTTGTGCAGGCGCTTCACGAGGTAGGACAGCGCATAGCACATCACGAAATAGACGACGGCCGCCAGCAAGTAGGCCTCGATCGGCCGGCCGTAGTTCTTGCCGGCGGTTTCCAGCCCCTTCAACAGGTCGTAGGCGCCGATGGCGTAGACCAGCGAGGTGTCCTGGAACAGGATGATGGTCTGCGTGAGCAGCACCGGCAGCATGTTGCGGAAGGCCTGCGGCAGGATCACCAGCTTCATGTTCTGGCCGTAGGTCATGCCCACCGCCATGCCCGCGAAGACCTGACCGCGCGGGATGGACTGGATGCCGGCCCGCATGATCTCGCTGAAGTAGGCCGCCTCGAAGGCGATGAAGGTGATCACCGCGGAACCCTCGGCGCCGATCGGCCGGCCGATGACGAAAGGCACCAGCAGGAAGAAGCCCAGGATCACCATCACCAGCGGAATGCTGCGCATGCCGTTGACGTAGATGGCCGCGGGCGCATCGAGCCACTTCTTGCCCGACAGGCGCATCAGCGCGAGGATGGTGCCGAAGACGATGCCGCCGATCGTCGCGACGACCGTCAGGATGACGCTGAAGTACAGGCCGTCGAGGACGAACTTGCTGAAGACGTCCCAGTTGTAGAACGAAAAATCGAGATTGCCCATGTCAGTGTCCCCCGCCGCCGCTGGCCGAAACGATGAAGCCCGGCACGCGCGTCTTCTTCTCGATGAACGCCATCACGCGGTTGATCGCGAAGGCCGAGACGATGTACAGCGCCGTCACGGCGAGGAACATCTCGATGGGGCGCGAGGTTTCTTCGCTCGACTGGATGAAGAACATCGTGAGTTCGCTGACCGACACGGCGAAGGCGACCGACGAATTCTTGAAGATGTTCATGGTCTCGCTGGTGAGCGGCGGGATGATGATCCGATAGGCCATCGGCAGGATCACGTAGCGGTAGTACTGGAAGGTGGTGAAGCCCACCGCCATGCCCGCGTAGCGCTGGCCCTTGGGCAGCGCCTGGATGCCCGAGCGCACCTGCTCGGCGATCCGCGCCGAGGTGAAGAAGCCCAGCGCCAGCACCACCAGCACGAAGCTCGGCACCCCCTTCATCACGGGAATCAGCGCCGGGATGACGTGGTACCAGAGGAAGATCTGCACCAGCAGCGGAATGTTGCGGAAGAGTTCGACCCAGGCATTGCCCAGGCGAACCAGCCACGGGCTGTCGGGCAGCGTGCGGATGATGCCGATCAGCGAACCCAGCACCAGCGCCACGATCAGCGCCAGCAGCGCCACCGACAGCGTCCAGCCCCAGGCCGAGAGCATCCATTGCCAATAGGTCGGGAACTTCCCGCCCGGGTCTTGCATGAAGACCTGCCAATCCCAGTTCGATCCCATCGGGTTTCTCCTTCTCGTCGACTGTTGTTATGCCGTTGTTCTGCCGATCGCGAAAACAAACGCCCGCCGAAAGTGGCGGGCGTTGGCATGCTGACCGGCGTTGAATTACTTCTTGGCCGCGTAGTCTTCCATGGGTTTGTCGTTCGGGTTCGCCCAGGCGTTCTTGGTGGCGTCCGACAGGGCCAGGCCGACCTTCACGTTGGCCGGCGGGATCGGCTGCAGGAACCACTTGTCCCACAGCTTGTTCAGCTCGCCCGACTTGATCTGCGCCTTGATGCTGTCGTCCACGGCCTTCTTGAAGGCCGGGTCGTCCTTGCGGATCATGATGGCGATCGGCTCGACGCTCAGCACTTCACCGACGATCTTGTAGTCGGCCGGCGACTTGGACTTGGCGATGTTCGAGGCCAGGATGGAACCGTCCATCACGAAGGCGTCGGCGCGGCCCGATTCGAGCAGCAGGAAGCTGTCGGAGTGGTCCTTGCCGTACAGCTCCTTGAAGTCGATGCCGCCGGCGCGCTCGTTCTTGCGCAGCGTCTGCACCGAGGTGGTGCCGGTGGTGGTCGCCACGGTCTTGCCGTTCAGGTCCTTGATCGAGTTGATGCCCGAGTTGGCCTTGACCGCGATGCGCACTTCCTCGACATAGGTCGTGACGGCGAAGGCCACGTCCTTCTGGCGGGTCGCGTTGTTGGTGGTCGAGCCGCACTCGATGTCGACGGTGCCGTTCTGCACCAGCGGAATGCGGTTCTGCGAGGTCACCGGCTGGTACTTGGTCTCGAGCTTCTTGCCCACGGACTTTTCCAGGTCCTTGATGATGTTCGCGCAGATGTCGTAGTGGAAACCCGTGTACTGGCCGTTGCCCAGCGTGTACGACAGACCCGACGATTCGCGAACGCCTTCGGTGATGACGCCCGAGGCCTTGATCTTCGCCAGGGTGTCGTTGGCTTGCGCGAATGCGCCGCCGGCGGCGAGCGCCAGGATCGACAGTGCCAGTACTTGTTTTTTCATGCGGAAAACTCCTGAGTTGACTGAGGGGAACATGACGAAATTCTAGGCAGTCACGTTTGAAGGAACACCCGTGCCAACCCGGTGCATCGCGCACCATGACATGGATTCTCCCTCGGAAAACAGCCGCTCAGCGCTGGTGCGCACGGCCCGGCTTTCGTCATTGCGCTGAGGATAAGCAGCCTTTGTGCCCGACGGCACCCAAACCGATGCCGGATGCGCTGGTTCTCATGCATTCGCGTCATACCGGCCGCGCGACCTGAGCGCTCCCTCACGCGGTCGGCTGGGTCTCGACCAGGTAGGCCCAGAGCGCGTCGACCGAGCGCTTGCCCTGCAGCGCATCGCTGCTCGCCTTGCCGCCGCGGCCGGTGCTTTTGACCGGCGCAGCCGGCGCCATCGGCCGCTCGCGGTAGGCGCGGATCTCCATGGTCGCCTCGAGGCTGTCGATCTCCGGCGGCAGCGCGCTCACCAGCCGGCGCGCTTTCACTTCCTGGCGCACCGCGCTCTGCGGCAGGAAGGCGATGCCGTGCCCTTCGAGCGCCATCGCCTTGAGGCTTTCGGACATGTCGGTTTCGTAGACGCGGTCGAGGTGGATCGCCGTGCCGGAGTCCTTGATGAGCTGGTCGACCACGCCGCTCAGGTAGGCGCCCGGCGCATAGCCGAGGTACGGCAGCGGCTGGCCCGGGCGCCCCGGCAGCCGGTAGCGCGGCGCGCCATCGGCGTCGGGCTTGACCCAGGGCGCCACCACCTCGTGGCCCAGCAGCACCATCTCGTAGCGGTTGGTGTCCAGCTGCAGCGGCTGCGACGGATGCTGGTAGGCGATCAGCACGTCGCAGCTGCCCTCGACCAGCCGATGCACCGCGTCGTGCACGTTGAGCGCGATCAGGCGGGTCTTGAGGGGGCCGAAGTGCTCGCGCAGCGTGGTCGCCCAGGCCGGAAAGAAGGTGAAGGCCAGCGTGTGCGGCACCGCGAACTCGATCACATCGTGGGCCGCCGCGGAATGCCCGCGCAGCATGGCCCGCGTGCTCTGCAGCCCCTGCAGCATCTCGATGGCCTGGCTGTAGAGCGTCTGGCCGGCTGGCGTCAGGCGCGTCGGGTAGGACGAGCGGTCGACCAGGTCGGTGCCGGCCCAGCCCTCCAGCGCCTGGATGCGGCGCGAGAAGGCCGGCTGCGTGACGTGGCGCAGCTGGGCGGAGCGGCTGAAGCTGCGGGTCTCAGCCAGGCTGACGAAATCTTCGAGCCACTTGGTTTCCATGGGGCGGGATTATGGGACCGGCGAGACCAGGCCGCGCCCCGAGAAATGACCTTCGGCGTTGGCGAGGAAGCGCGTCACCGAGGCCGTCACCGCTTCCGGCGACCAGCCGGCCACGTGCGGCGTCAGCACGATGGTGTCGAGACCGATCAGCGGCTCGGGCCGGTGCGGCTCGCTCTCGTACACGTCGAGGCCGGCACCGCCCAGGCGCTTCTCGCGCAGCGCCGCGGCCAGCGCATCGGTGTCGACCACGCTGCCGCGCGCGATGTTGACGAGCACGCCGCGCGGGCCGAGCGCGTCGATCACGTCACGGCCGACCAGGTGCTTCGTGCCCGCGCCGCCGGGCGTCGCCACGACCAGGAAGTCGGCCCAGGTCGCGAGCGCCAGCAGGCTGTCGAAGTAGCGGTGCGCCACGCCCTCTTTCGGGCGCCGGTTGTGATAGCCGATGTCCATGTCGAAGCCACCGGCGCGCTTGGCGATCTTCTGGCCGATGGTGCCGAGCCCCACGATGCCGAGCTTGCGGCCCGAGACGTTCGGCGGGAACGGAATCACGTCGCGCCAGACGCCGTCGCGGCACTGCCGGTCGAGCTTCACGATGCCGCGCACCGCCGCGATCAGCAGCCCGAAGGCGTGGTCGGCCACGCAGTCGTCGTTGGTGCCCGCACCGTTCGCCACCGCGATGCCGCGGGCGCGCGCCGCCGCCAGCGCGACGTTCTCGTAGCCCGCGCCCATGGCGCAGATCAGCTCGAGCCGGGGCATGGCGTCGATCTCCTCGGCTGTCACGCCCGTGCCGCCATTGGTCAGCACGGCGCGAAAGACGGCACCCTTCGCCGCGATGGCCGCGTCGCGGCTCGGCCGGTCGATGGCGTAGGTGACATCGTAGTGCTCGCGCAAGAGGGCGAGGTGCTCGTCGGTCTGCAGGTTCAGGACCAGCAGGGGAATCTTCCCGGTCATTCGAATCGCTCCTGAGTCGGTTTCAAAAAAATGCGGGGCGCCACGGCCCGTTCACAGCACCGGCGCCGCCTCGATCTGCTGCATGGTCCACATCTGGGCATAGCGGCCCTGCCGTTCGAGCAGCGCCGCATGCGTGCCGCGCTCCACGATCACACCGCTCTCCATCACGAGGATCTCGTGCGCATCGATCACGGTCGAGAGCCGGTGCGCGATCACCAGCGTGGTCTTGTTGCGCGCCGCGCTCTTGAGTTCGGACTGGATGGCGCGCTCGTTGGCCGAGTCGAGCGCCGAGGTGGCCTCGTCGAAGATGACGATCGGCGGGTCCTTCAGCAACGTGCGCGCGATCGCCACCCGCTGCTTCTCGCCGCCCGACAGCTTCAGCCCGCGTTCGCCCACCATGGTGGCGTAACCCTTGGGCGTGGCGGCGATGAAGTCGTGGATGCGTGCCGCCTTCGCCGCGCCCTCCACCTCCTCGCGCGTGGCGTTCGGCCGGCCGTAGGCGATGTTGTATTCGACGGTGTCGTTGAACAGCACCGTGTCCTGCGGCACGATGCCGATGGCCTGGCGCACGCTGGCCTGGGTCACGGTACGGATGTCTTCGCCGCCGATGGTGATGCGGCCGTCCTGGACATCGTAGAAGCGGTACATCAGGCGCGCCAGCGTCGACTTGCCCGAGCCCGACGGCCCGACCACCGCCACCGTCTTGCCGGGCGGAATCTCGAAGCTCACATGCTTGAGGATCGGCCGCGCCGCCTCGTAGGCGAAGCTCACGTCCTCGAAGCGCACGGCGCCCTCGGCGTGCGACAGCGGCTGCGCGCCGGGCGCATCGCGCACCTCGCGCTCCTTCTCCATCAGCACGAACATCTTGTCGAGGTCGGTCAGGCTCTGCTTGATCTCGCGGTAGATCACGCCCAGGAAATTCAGCGGGATGTAGAGCTGGATCATGAAGGCGTTGACCATCACCAGGTCGCCCAGCGTCATGCGGCCTTCGACCACGCCCGCCGTCGCGCGCCACAGCATCAGCACCAGGCTCACCGCGATCAGCAGCTGCTGGCCGGTGTTGAGCATCGACAGCGTGCGCTGGCTCTTGATGGCGGCCTGGCGGTAGCGGTCGAGGCTGGCGTCGTAGCGGCCGGCCTCGAACTCCTCGTTGTTGAAGTACTTGACCGTCTCGTAGTTCAGCAGCGAATCGACCGCGCGGCTCTGCGCCACCGAATCGAGCTCGTTCATGGTCTTGCGGAACTGTGTGCGCCACTCGGTCACCGTCACGGTGAACGTGATGTAGAGCACCAGCGCGGCACCGGTGATCCAGACGAAGAGCGCGTCGAACTTCACGCCCAGGATGGTCAGCACCAGCACCAGCTCGATGATGGTCGGCACGATGCTGTAGAGCGACATCGAGATCAGCGAATGCACCCCGCGCGTGCCGCGCTCGATGTCGCGCGTCATGCCGCCGGTCTGGCGCTCGAGGTGGAAGCGCAGGCTCAGCGCGTGCAGGTGGCGGAACACCTCCAGCGAGATGCGGCGCGCGGCCCCCTCGGTCGCCTTGGCGAACACCAGCTCGCGCAGTTCACCGAAGAGCGAGGTCGAGAAGCGCAGCAGGCCATAGGCCAGCAGCAGGCCGATCGGCACGATCAGCAGCGCCTGGGCCATGTCCGGAAGGCCTGGCTTGGGCGTCATGGTGTCGACCAGGTTCTTCAGCAGCACCGGGACGCCCACGTTGGCGACCTTGGCACCGATCATGAAGGTCAGCGCGGCCAGCACCCGCCATTTGTAGTCCCACAGGTAGGGGAACAGCCGGCGCAGCGTGGCCCAGTCGGACCGATCGCTGCGCGGGGGGGCGCCGCCGGGCGCGTGGTGGGGGGAGGAGAGGGCTTCGCCGCTGCGGCGCATGGGAGACAATCGTGGCTGTTGTTGCCTTCGATTGTGCCCATGTCCGATTCTCCGAGTGCCAACGCGGCCGCCGTCCTCAAGAGCCTGCCCACCGACATGGAGCTGGTGCTCAAGGTCATCCCGATGCCCGCCGACTGCAACGCCAACGGCGACATCTTCGGCGGCTGGGTCATGGCCCAGTGCGACCTGGCCGGCTCGGTGATCCCGGCGCGCTACACCCAGGGCCGCATGGCGACCGTGGCGGTGAACGAGTTCATCTTCAAGCAACCCGTACGCATCGGCGACATCCTGTCCTTCTATTCGAAGCTGGTGCGTATCGGCCGCACCTCGGTGACGGTGACGGTCGAGGTCTTCGCGGAACGCTTCAAGGCGCAGGGCGAGTACATCAAGGTGACCGAAGCGACCTTCACCTATGTCGCCATCGACGACAACGGCCGACCGCGGCCGATCGCCACCGCCTGAATCCGGCGCTCACACCTTCGAGAAATCAGGCTTGCGCTTCTCCATGAAGGCGCTGAAGGCCTCCTTCGCGGCCGGCGAGCGCATGGCCTGGCCGAAGCTCACGCCCTCGGCGTCGATGCGTTCCAGCACCGCCGGCTGCTGCGCCATCTTCATCAGGCGCTTGGTCTCGATCAGCGCCGACATCGGCTTGGCCGCCAGCTTGCGCGCCTGGCCCTGCGCGATGGCGTTGCATTCGGTCGGCGGCACGACGCGGTTGACCAGGCCGACCTCGAGCGCGGCCTCGGCCATGAAGGGCTCGCCCAGCATCAGCGCCTCCGCGGCGCGGTGGTAGCCGAACATCCGCGGCGCCAGCAGGCTCGACGCGGCCTCGGGCACCAGGCCGAGGTTGACGAAGGGCATCGAGAAGGCGGCGTTGTCGCCCGCATAGACCAGGTCGCAATGGAACAGCAGCGTGGTGCCGATGCCCACCGCCGGGCCGCAGACAGCGGCGATCACCGGCTTGGGAAAGGCGGCGATGGTGCGCAGGAAGCGGATGCCGGGCGCGTCCTTCATCGGCGCCGCAGCCGGTGCGCTGGCGGTCGCCATGAAGTCGGCGATGTCGTTGCCGGCGCTGAAGATGGTCGGGTCGCCCTGGATCAGCACCGCGTGCACGGCCGCGTCTTCCGACGCCTGGCCGAGCGCCGCCGAGAGCGCGTCGTACATCGCGCCGGTGATCGAGTTCTTGCGCGCGACGCGGTTGAAGGTGAGGGTCATCACACCGGCTTCGGTATGGACGAGGATGTCGCTCATGGTCATTCCTTGAAATAGACGATCTGGTTGGACGTGGCGAGCAGCGCGCCGGCCTGGCTCCAGAGCTGGGCGCTCTGGTCGAAGAAGCCGTTCTGGAACTGCTGCCCCACGGCACGCCCGAGAAGATAGCCGGTTCCGACCTCGTCCAGGTGCGAGGCGTCGGCATGGAAGTAGGTCGTGATCGACACCGTGCCGGCCGGCACCGGCGTGGCGCGCCGCAGCCAGACGCGCGGGAAGAACATGTCGCTCATCGACGCCAGCGCCGGGAAGTCGAGCGGGCGCGGGTCGGCGTCGCGCAGCCAGAGCATCGTCTCGCTGTGCTCGCCACGGCCATCCCATTGCACGGGAATGCTGCCGCGCACCGGCCGCATGTCGTACTGGCCGATCCATGCGACGCCCTTGGGGCCGATGGTCATGCGCCCGGTCTGCTCGGGGCCGGGCACCGGCGGCATCGGCAGGTCGTTGGTGCTCCAGGTCTCGCGGCGGGCCGCCGTGACCACGGTGGCGGTGGTCGTCACCTGCGGCGCACCGCTGGCGCCGGCCTGGGTGATCTGCACGGTCCAGTGCTGGGTCGAGCGGTTGGTGCGCACGGCGGTCGCCTGCACGTCGAAGGCGCCGGCCTCGATGGCCGCGGCGTAGTTCACCGTGAGCGCGATCGGCGCACCGAGCAGGTCGGGATGCCGCAGCACCGCCTGCAGCACGACCGCCGCGGTCGTGCCGCCGAAGGGGCCGACCATGTTCCAGTAGTCCGGGCTCGTCATGCCCGTGAAGTGGCCGACGCGGATGTCGCTGTGGTGCAGCGCGAGCGCCTTGTCGAAGATGTGTTGCGTCGTCATTTCCTCGTCTCCTCGAAATGCAGGCGCAGCGACCGATCAGACCCGCTCGAAGATCCCGGCTGCGCCCTGCCCCATGCCCACGCACATCGTGACCATGCCGTACTTCAGATTCTTGCGCCGCAGTGCATGCACGACTGTCGCGGAGCGGATAGCCCCGGTCGCCCCCAGCGGATGGCCCAGCGCGATGGCACCACCCATCGGGTTCACCTTGCTCGGGTCGAGGCCCAGCGTGTTGATGACGGCCAGCGACTGCGCGGCAAAGGCTTCGTTCAGCTCGAACCAGTCGATGTCCTCGTGCGTCAGGCCCGCGTAGCGCAGCGCGGCAGGAATCGCCTCGATCGGGCCGATGCCCATGATGTGCGGCGGCACGCCCTTGCTCGCGAAGCTCACGAAGCGCGCCAGCGGCGTCAGGTCGTATTGCTGGCAGGCCTTCTCGCTGGCCAGGATCAGCGCACCCGCGCCGTCGGAGGTCTGCGAGCTGTTGCCCGCAGTGACCGTGCCGCGCGCGGCGAACACGGTGCGCAGCTTGGCCAGACCCTCGAGGCTGGTGTCGGGCCGCGCGCCCTCGTCGAGGCTCACGGTGCGCGTCTTCGCGATCGCCTCGCCGGTCTCCAGGTCCGGTGTGCGGTCGGTCACCTCGATCGGTGTGATCTCGTCGGCGAACTCGCCCGCCTTCTGAGCGGCCAGCGCCTTCTGGTGCGACGCCAGTGCGAAGGCATCCTGCGCCTCGCGGCTCACCTTCCATTGCTGCGCGACCTTCTCGGCCGTCAGGCCCATGCCGTAGGCGATGCCGACGTCCCCCTCGCGCTCGAAGATCGAGGGCGACAGCGAGGGCGAATTGCCCATCATCGGCACCATGCTCATGCTCTCGACGCCGGCCGCGATCATCACGTCGGCCTCGCCGACGCGGATGCGGTCCGCCGCCATCTGCACCGCCGACAGGCCCGAGGCGCAGAAGCGGTTGACCGTGATACCGCCGATGCTGTTGGGCAGCCCCGCCAATACCGCGCCGATGCGCGCGACGTTCAGGCCCTGGCTGCCTTCGGGAATGGCGCAGCCGCAGATGATGTCCTCGATGGCCTTCGGATCGAGCCGCGGCACCGCCGCCAGCGCGGCGCGCAGCGTGGTCGCCAGCAGGTCGTCCGGGCGGTAGTTGCGGAAATAACCGCGGTGCGACTTGCCGATGGGCGTGCGCGTGGCGGAGACGATGTAGGCGTCTTGAACTTGCTTGCTCATGATGTGTTCCTTCAGTTCCGGACCGGCTTGCCGGTGGAGAGCATTCCCATGATTCGCTCCTGCGTCTTCGGATGCACGATGAGCGAGCAGAAGGCCTTGCGCTCCAGCGCCATCAGGTATTCCTCGGTCACGAGCGAGCCGGCGTCGACGTCGCCGCCGGTCACCACCTCGGCGATCAGACGCGCGATGTGAAAGTCGTGCGCACTGATGAAGCCGCCGTCGCGCATGTTCACCAGCTGGCCCTGGATGGTGGCAGCGCCGCTGCGGCCCGCGACGCGGAAGCTGCGGCGCAGCGGGGCGCGGTAGCCGGCGTCGGCCATGGCCTTGGCCTGCTGCAGCGCGACGTAGAGCAGTTCGTCCTTGTTCGGCACGATCACGTCGCTGTCGAGCAGGTAGCCCAGCTTCTTCGAATCGAGCGCACCGGTGCCGACCTTGGCCATCGCCGCGGCCGCGAAGCCCTCGGTGAGGAAGGGCAGCAGGTCGGTCCCGGTCGAGGCGGCGGCGTTCTCGGCCGCGCGGCGCGCGATGTAGGTCAGGCCGCCCGCGCCGGGCACCAGGCCCACGCCGACCTCGACCAGGCCGATGTAGCTTTCCATCGCGGCCACGCGCCTGGCCGAATACACGGCCAGCTCGCAGCCGCCGCCGAGCGCCAGGCCGCGAATGGCCGAGACCACCGGCACGCTGGCGTAGCGGATCCTGAGCATCACCTTCTGCAGTTCTTCCTCGGCGCCTTCGACCGCGCCGATGCCGGCGACCACGAAGGCCGGCAGCATCGCCTGCAGATCGGCACCGACGGAGAACTTGTCGTCCGGTGACCAGATCACGAGGCCCCGGTACTCGGCCTCGGCCAGGTCGACCGCGGCGGCGAGCGCCTCGGCCACGTCCGGGCTGATGGCGTTCATCTTCGAGTGGATGCTGGCGATCAGCACCTCGCCATCGAGCGTCCAGATGCGCACATCGCCGTCGTCGCCGAGCGTGGTGCCGGCGGTCGTCGGATCGACGGCGTTCGCCCCGAGCACGCTCTCCGGGAACAGCTGGCGCGCATGCACCGGGAGCTGGCGCTGCGGCACGAACTTGCCGAGCGAAGCGCTCCACGAACCTTCCGGCGTATGCACGCCACCGGCCTCGGCCACGGGCCCTTCAAAGACCCACTTCGGGAGCGGCGCGCTGCTGAGCGCCTTGCCCGCGTCGATGTCTTCCTGCACCCACCTGGCGACCTGCGCCCATCCTGCTTCCTGCCACAGCTCGAACGGGCCCTGCTGCATGCCGAAGCCCCAGCGCATCGCAAAGTCGACATCGCGCGCGCTCTCGGCGATCGTCGCCAGGTGCACGGCCGCGTAGTGGAAGCCGTCGCGCAGGATCGCCCAGAGGAACTGGCCCTGCGGGCCTTCGCTCTCGCGCAGCAGCTTCAGCCGCTCGGCGGCCGGGCGCTTAAGCATGCGGCCATACACCTCGTCGGCCTTCTCGCCGCCGGCCACGTAGTCGCCGCTCTGGAGGTCGAAGCGCAGGATGTCGCGGCCGACCTTCTTGTAGAAACCCGCCTTGGTCTTCTGCCCGAGGTTGCCGAGCGCGAGCAGCTTGGCGAGCACAGGCGGCGTCGCGAAGTTGCCGTAGAAGGGATCGGTCTGCGCGTTCAGGTTGTCCTGCAGCGTCTTGACAACGTGCGCCATCGTGTCGAGACCCACCACGTCGGCCGTGCGGAAAGTGCCCGAGCTCGCGCGGCCCAGTTTCTTGCCCGTGAGGTCGTCGACGACGTCCGGCGTCAGGCCGAACTTCTCGACTTCCTTCAAGGTCGCCAGCATGCCGGCGATGCCGACGCGGTTGGCGATGAAGTTGGGCGTGTCGTGCGCACGCACCACGCCCTTGCCGAGCGTGCTGGTGACGAAGGCCTCGAGCTGGTCGAGCACCTGCGGCTGCGTGGTCGGCGTGTCGATCAGCTCGACCAGGAACATGTAGCGCGGTGGGTTGAAGAAGTGGATGCCGCAGAAGCGCGGCTTGAGGGCTTCGGGCAGCGCTTCGCTGAGTTTCGTGATCGACAGGCCGGACGTGTTCGAGGCCAGGATGGCATTCTTCGCAACGTGCGGCGCGATCTTCTTGTAGAGGTCGAGCTTCCAGTCCATGCGCTCGGCGATGGCCTCGATCACCAGGTCGCAGTCGCCGAGCTTGGCGAGATCGTCCTCGTAGTTCGCGACCTCGATCAGCGTCGCGTCGGCCACGTCGCCCAACGGGGCGGGCTTCTGCTTCTTGAGGTTGTCGATGGCGCGCAGCACGATGCCGTTCTTCGGCCCATCCTTCGCAGCCAAATCGAACAGCACCACCGGCACGCGCACATTGACGAGATGAGCAGCGATCTGCGCGCCCATCACGCCGGCGCCGAGCACGGCGACTTTCTTCACATTGAATCGGGACATGGGTTGTTCTCGAATGGGTTACTGGACACGGTTCCAGGTCTGGGTGCGCCAGAAGGGGCCGAGGTAGCCACGCACCTGCAGCTTCTGGCCACCGTCGATGGGCGTGAAACTGGCGCGGTATTCCTTGCCGTTCTCGGGGTCGAGGATCCTTCCCCCTTCCCAGACGTCCTTGCCCTCGGCCTTGGTGCCGCCCCGGATGATCTCCAGGCCCGTGATCGGCTTGCCCTTGCGGTCGTCCGTGCACTCGTCGCAGGTGGCGTCGGGCTTGCTGTCCTTCTTGAGCGAGCGCTCGATCCGGCCGGTCAGCGCACCACCCGACTCGGTGACCCGGATCTCGCCCTTGGCCTCGCCGGTCTTGTCGTCGACGTTGCGCCAGAGGCCCACGGGACTCATCTGCGCCAGCGCCGACGTGGCGGCGGCGAGCAGGACGATGCTTGCGACAAAGGCTTTCATGGTGTCTCCGTTGTGGTTGTTGTCGTCGCCGCGGGTCAGGCCAGCGCCGCGTCGGTGTCCATCAGCGACTTGCTGCCGGCACGCGCGGTGCGCATCAGCGTCGCGGTCTCGGGGAACAGCTTGGCGAAGTAGAAGCGCGCGGTCTGCAGCTTGGCGACGTAGAACGGGTCGGTGTTGCCCGCAGCGATCTCGCGCAGCGCCACCTGCGCCATGCGGGCGAACAGGTAGCCGAACACGAAGTGGCCCGCCACCCGCAGGTAGTCGACCGCCGCAGCGCCCACTTCGTCGGGGTTCTGCGAACCCTTGAAGCCGATCTCCATCGTGAACTTGGTGAGCTGTTCGCCCAGCACCGCGATCGGCGTGATGAACTCGCTCATCTTCTCGTTCACGCCTTCCTCGGCGACCAGCGCGCCCACCAGCTTGCCGAACTTCTTCAGCGTGGCGCCGTTGTTGCCCAGCACCTTGCGGCCCAGCAGGTCGAGCGACTGGATGGTGTTGGTGCCTTCGTAGATCATGTTGATGCGGTTGTCCCGCACGAACTGCTCCATGCCCCATTCCTTGATGAAGCCGTGGCCGCCGAAGACCTGCATGCAGGCGTTGGTCGCGATGTGGCCGTTGTCGGTGATGAAGGCCTTGACGATGGGCGTGAGCAGCGCGACGAGTTCGCCGCTGTCCTTGCGCACCTTCTCGTCGGGGTGGTGGTGCTCCTTGTCGAGCAGCAGCGTGCAGAAGATCTGCAGCGCCCGGCCGCCTTCGGCGTAGGCCTTGGCGGTGAGCAGCATCTTGCGCACGTCGGGGTGCACGATGATCGGGTCGGCTTCCTTGTCCTTGGCCTTCACGCCCGACAGCGAGCGCATCTGCAGCCGGTCCTTGGCGTAGGCCAGCGCGTTCTGGTAGGCCACCTCGGTCAGGCCGAGCGACTGGTTGCCCACGCCCAGGCGTGCGGCGTTCATCATCACGAACATCGCGGCCAGGCCCTTGTTGGGTTCGCCCACCAGGCTGCCGACCGCGCCGTCCATGACGATCTGCGCGGTGGCGTTGCCGTGGATGCCCATCTTGTGCTCCAGGCCGCCGCAGTGGATCGGGTTGCGCTCACCCAGCGAGCCGTCGACCTTCACGATGTACTTGGGCACCGCGAACAGGCTGATGCCCTTGCTGCCCTTGGGTGCGTCCGGCAGGCGGGCCAGCACCAGGTGGATGATGTTGGCGGCCATGTCGTGCTCGCCGGCCGAGATGAAGATCTTGTTGCCCGTGAGCCGGTAGCTGCCGTCCGCCTGCGGTTCGGCCTTGCTGCGCAGCAGGCCCAGGTCGGTGCCGCAGTGCGCTTCGGTCAGGCACATCGTGCCGGTCCATTCGCCGGACACCAGCTTGGGCAGGTAGGTCTTCTTCTGCGCTTCCGTGCCGTGCGCCACCAGCGCCTCGTAGGCGCCGTGCGAGAGGCCGGGGTACATCGTCCACGCCTGGTTGGCGCTGTTGAGCATCTCGTAGAGGCACTGGTTCAGCACGAAGGGCAAGCCCTGCCCGCCGAACGCGGGCTCGCAGGACAGCGCGGCCCAGCCGCCTTCGACGAACTTGGCGTAGGCGTCCTTGAAGCCGGTCGGCGTCTTGACCTCGTGCGTCTCCTTGTCGAGCACGCAGCCCTCTTCGTCGCCCGTGATGTTCAGCGGGAAGGTGACCTCGGCGGCGAACTTGCCGGCCTCCTCGATGACGGCATTGACCGTGTCGATGTCGGTCTCGGCGTGGGCCGGCATGGCCTTGAATTCGTCGGTGACGCGAAGGACTTCGTGCAGGACGAACTGCATGTCGCGCAGCGGCGGGGTGTAGAGCGGCATCGGTGACTCCGGAAAAGAGGGAAAGGAAAGGAAGAAGGAGAAAGAGGCGCCCGTCAGCGGACCGGCTTGAGGCGGCGCGGCGCCGGAGCGGCCGCGGGCGGCGTCGCGCCATGGCGCGCCAGGATGTTCTCGAAACCGTGCTCCGCCCGCGCCATCGAGCCCGGCAGCCGCAGGAAGCGGGCCTCGTAGTGCAGCGCCAGGATGAGCGCGTGGATCTCGAAGGCGATCTGCTTCTCGTCGGCATCCGCGCGCAGATGACCTTCCTTCATCGACGACACGATGGCACGCGTCATCGCGGCGAGCCAGATGTTCACCGACTCGGCCAGCGCGTCGCGCACCGGGCCGGCGCGGTCGTCGAACTCGACGGCGCCGCTGATGTAGATGCAGCCCGAATCGATCTCGGCGGAGGTGCGCTTCATCCAGTTGGCGAACATGGCGCGCAGGCGGGGCAGGCCGCGCGGGGCTTCGAGCGCGGGATAGAACACCTCCTGCTCAAAGCGCGCGTGGTACTCGCGCACCACCGACAGCTGCAGTTCCTCGCGCGAGCCGAAGTGGGCGAAGACGCCCGACTTGCTCATCTGCGTCATCTCAGCGATGGCGCCGATCGACAGGCCCTCGAGCCCGATCTGCGCGGCCAGCCCGAGCGCCGCGTCGATGATGACGGCCTTGGTCTGCTGGCCCTTCTGCGGGGCGCGGGCGGGCTTGGTCGATGCAGCAAAGGTCATGGTCGGGTCTGCGCAAAAAAGAACGATCGTTCTATTTTGCAGGACTTCCGCCGACGCTGGCAAGCGGAATGTCCCGTGCCGCTTCAGGGCTTGCCCGGAGACCGCCGGATCGGACGGCCATGAAAAACGGAGCACGGCGCCCTGGCACCGTGCCCCGTTCGGAGCGGTCATGCAGCGTCGATCAGCGCTTGAAGGCGACCACTTCCTGGCGCTGTTCGCCCAGGCCCTCGATGCCGAGGGTCATCACGTCGCCCTTCTTCAGGAACATCGGCGGCTTCATGCCCATGCCGACGCCGGGCGGCGTGCCGGTGGTGATGACGTCGCCGGGCATCAGCGTGTTGAGCTGGCTCACGTAACTCACCAGCTTGGCAACGTTGAAGATCATGGTCTTGGTGTTGCCGGTCTGCATGCGCTGGCCGTTCAGGTCGAGCCACATGCCGAGCTTCTGCGGGTTGGGCACTTCGTCGCGGGTGACGAGCCAGGGGCCGAGCGGGCCGAAGGTGTCGAAGCCCTTGCCCTTGTCCCAGGTCAGGCCGTGTTCGATCTGCCATTCGCGTTCGCTCACGTCGTTGATGACGCAGTAGCCGGCGACGTAGTCGAGCGCTTCCTTCTGCGACACGTAGCGCGCGCGCGTGCCGATGACCACGCCCAGCTCGACTTCCCAGTCGGACTTGACCGAGTTCTTCGGCAGCATCACCGGGTCGTTCGGGCCCTGGATGCAGCTCGTGGCCTTGGTGAACACGACCGGTTCCTTCGGGATCGGCATGCCGGACTCGGCCGCATGGTCCGCATAGTTCAGGCCGATGGCGATGAACTTGCCGACGTTGGCGATCGGGCTGCCCAAGCGCGGCTTGCCGCGCACCAGCGGCAGCTTGTCGGTCTTGAGCTTGCGCAGCTTGGCCAGTGCGGCATCGCCGAGTTGATCGGGGCCCAGGTCCTTGACCACCGCGCTCAGGTCGCGCAATTGGCCGTTGTCGTCGATGAGGCCGGGCTTTTCCTTGCCGGGGTTGCCGTAGCGCACAAGTTTCATGGATCGCTTCCTTTCAGTTGAACGTGGGATTCTCGCGCGCCGACGTCAGTAGGTCGCGCGGCCGCCGGAGAGGTCGAACACCGCGCCGGTCGAGAAGGCGCAGTCTTCGGTGCAGAGCCAGGCGACCATCGCCGCGATCTCGTCGGGCGTGCCGAAGCGGCCCATCGGGATCTTCGACAGCATGAAGGCGATGTGCTCCGGCGTCATCTGGTCGAAGATCGCCGTCTTCACCGCCGCCGGCGTCACGCAGTTCACGCGCACGGGGCCGGTGGCGAGCTCCTTGCCGAGCGACTTGGTCAGCGCGATGACCGCCGCCTTGCTGGCGCTGTATGCGCTGGCATTGGGGTTGCCTTCCTTGCCGGCCACCGAGGCGATGTTGACGATGCGCGCCCAGGGCCGCGTCGCGAGGTGCGGCGTCCATTCGCGGCAGCAGTGGAAGACGCCGTTGACGTTGACCGCCATGACCTGCTGCCAGGCATCGACCGGGTAGTCGGCCAGCTTCGTGTTCGGCCCCGTGATGCCGGCGCAGTTGACCAGTGCATCGACGCCCAGGTCGGCACCGCGGCGCGACAAGGTGGCCTGCACCGCCTGCGCCACGGCAGCGGCATCGCTCACGTCGACGCCCACCGCCGTCGCGCCCGCACCGAGACGGCCGGCCGCCGCTTCGGCCGCCGCGAGGTCGCGGTCCCACAGCGTGACGCTGCCGCCCGACGCCAGCAGGCGCGCCGCGATGGCGTAGCCCAGGCCGGTCGCGCCGCCGGTGACGACCGCATGGCGGCCATTGAAATCGAGCTGGTTCATATCGTGATCCCTCCATCGACCGAGAAGGCCTGGCCGGTCGCGAAGATCGACTCGTCGCTGGCCAGGAAGACGACCACCGGCGCGATCTCGTGCGCCTGCGCGAGCCGGCCCATCGGCTGGCGCGCGATGAAGGCCTTGCGCGCCTCGACCGGATCGGGATTCGCATTGATGCGCTCGCCGAGCGAGGGCGTGTCGACCGTGCCCGGGCACACCGCGTTGCAGCGCACGCCCTGCGTCACGTAGTCGGCCGCCACGCTCTTGGTCAGGCCCAGCACGGCCGCCTTGGTGGTGCCGTAGACGTTGCGGTTGGGCAGGCCCTTGATGCTCGAGCACACGCTCGCCATGTTGATGATGCTGCCGCCGCCCGACGCCAGCATGCGCGGCAGCACGGCCTGGATGGCCCAGAACTGCGCGCGCACGTTCAGGCGAAAGGCGAAGTCGAGGTCGTCGTCGGTCGCGCTCAGGATCGGCCCGTTGTGCACGACGCCGGCACAGTTGAACAGCACGTTGACCACCGGCATGCGCGCGACCAGGTCGTGGATCGCCTGCTTGTCGAGCACGTCGAGCACCGCGGTCTGGATGTTGGGTGTGCCGGCGTAGCTGTCGAGCAGCGCGGCGTTGACGTCGGTGGCCCACACCTGCGCGCCTTCGGCGGCCATGGCCAGCGCGGTGGCGCGGCCGATGCCCTGCCCGGCCGCTGTGATGAGGGCTGTCTTTCCTTGAAGTCTCATGGGGTGTCCTGTGGGGTCGGCCGTTGTCGCCGATGCGTTGAGGGTTTCGCCGGATGGTGGCTGCGCAACGTAAAACTTATTCTGAATTGGCCTGACCACTTGTCCAATTCAGGACAACCCTTAAGCCCCGACGCTCCTCCCCGTGCCCGTGCAATCCATCGAACCGCAACGCCTGTACCGGCAGATCGCCGATCAGCTGCGCGCGCTCATCGCGCAAGGCGAGTTCGCCACCGGCGCGCGCCTGCCGGCCGAGCGCGACCTCGCGCGCCAGTTCGGCGTGAGCCGGCCCTCGGTGCGCGAGGCGCTGATCGCGCTCGAGGTCGAAGGCTGGGTCGAGGTGCGCACCGGCTCGGGCGTGTACGTGCAGGACCGCGCGCACCGCAAGGCCGCGCCGGTTGCGGCCCATGAATGGGGGCCGCTCGAACTCATCCGCGCGCGGCGCGTCGTCGAAGGCGAAACCGCCGCCCTGGCCGCCACGCACGTCCGCCGCAAGCACGTCGACGCGATGACCGAAGCCATCGCGCAGATGCGCGAGCTGGCCGACCGGAACGTCATGCCGCTGGAAGGCGACCGCGCCTTCCACCTGGCCATCGTCGAGGCCTGCGACAACGTGGTGCTGGCCGAGACCGTGCAGGGCTTCTGGGATTCGCGCAAGGGCCCGATCTTCTCGCGCCTCGGCGGCCACTTCGAGACCGTGCCCTCGTGGCGAGCCGCCATCGTCGAACACGAGGCCGTGCGCGACGCGATCGCCGCGCGCGACGCCGCCGCCGCACGCACCGCGATGCACGAACACATGGACAAAGCCCACCAACGATTCAGCGCGAGCTGGCGCCGCGCAAGAAGGACCGCCTGACACACGCCAGCACTTTTGACTTTTTCCTTCAGCCACAACGGAGACAAACCGATGAACCCAAAGACCACGAGCAAGAGACTCGCCCTGAAGACCCTGGTGCTTGGCGCCATGGCCGCCACCGCCTTCGGTGCCGCCGGCATCGCCAACGCACAGACCAAGCTCAAGTGGGCGCACGTCTACGAAACCTCGGAGCCCTTCCACAAGTACTCGGTGTGGGCCGCCGAGGAGATCAAGAAGCGCACCAACGGCAAGTACGACATCCAGGTGTTTCCGGCCTCCAGCCTGGGCAAGGAAGCCGACATCAACCAGGGCCTGACGCTGGGCACGGTCGACATCGTGCTGACCGGCGCAAGCTTTGCCGGCCGCAGCTACACGCCGCTGTCGATCTCCTACTTCCCCTTCATCTTCCGTGACGCCGAGCACCAGCTGAAGTACGCCAAGAGCGACGTCTTCAAGGAACTGGCCAAGGGCTACGACGACAAGACCGGCAACCACATCACCGCACTCAACTACTACGGCGCACGCCACGTGACGTCGAGCGCGGCCCGACCCGTGAACAAGCCCGAAGACATGAAGGGCCTGAAGATCCGCGTGCCCGACGCACCGGCCTACCTTGCCTTCCCCAAGGCGCTGGGCGCCAACGCCACGCCCATCGCCTTCGCCGAGGTCTACCTTGCGCTGCAGAACGGCACCGTCGATGCACAGGAGAACCCACTGCCGACCATCGAGGCCAAGAAGTTCTTCGAGGTGCAGAAGAACATTTCGCTGACGGGCCACATCGTCGACTCGCTGCTGACGGTGGTATCGGGCCAGCTGTGGGGCAAGCTCTCGGCCGACGAGAAGAAGATCTTCTCGGAGGTGATGGAAGAAGCCGCCGACAAGACCGGCCGCGAGATCATCGCGTCGGAAGCGCGCCTGGTCGAAGAGTTCAAGAAGCGCGGCAACAACGTGATCACGGTGGACAAGGCCGCGTTCCGCGAAGCGGTGCTCAAGAACACCAAGCCGACCGACCACGGCTACCGCCAGGCCGACTACGACCGAATCATCGCCATCAAATGACCGAGCCGAAGATCATCGACGACGAGGGCCACTTCCACGCGGAGGACGAGGTGGTGGACCTGTCGGACACCATCGCCGAAGGCTGGATCTCCCTGGCGCTCTTCTGGGCGCTGGGGCTGACCGTCTTCTACCAATTCGTCACGCGCTACGTGATGAACGATTCCGCGGCATGGACGGAGGAGATCGCCCGCTACATGCTGGTGGCCGTGGTGTTCGTCGGCGCCGCCGTGGGCGTGGCCAAGAACAGCCAGATCCAGGTGGACTTCTTCTACCGTCACATGCCGGTGGCGATGGGCCGGTGGATCTCGCGCGCAGTCGATGTGCTGCGCACCGCCTTCTTCGCCGCGGCCGTGTTCATGACCTGGCAGATGATGGAAAAGATCGGCAACCAGACGCGCATGACGATCGTCGATGCACCGATGAACATCGTCTACGGCGTCTGCCTGTTCGGCTTCGCGGCGATGACGTTCCGCTCGGCGCAGGTCGGCCTCGTCCATTGGCGCCGCGGCTACAGCGTGCTCGAGCGCCCCGAGTCCACCTTGGCCGACCAGTGACCGACCGACAAGAGAACGCACGACATGCTGAAAATATTCTTCCTGATCTTCATGGCAGGCGGCATTCCCGTCGCCGTGGCCATGGCCGGCGCTTCGTTGGTCTACATCCTCTTCACCGGTTCGCTGCCGCCCTTCGTGGTGATCCACCGGATGGTGAGCGGCATCGACAGCTTCCCGTTGCTGGCGGTGCCCTTCTTCATCCTGGCCGGCAACCTGATGAACAACGCCGGCATCACCACGCGCATCTACAACTTCGCGCTGGCACTCGTCGGCTGGATGAAGGGCGGGCTCGGCCATGTGAACGTTCTCGGCTCGGTGATCTTCGCGGGCATGAGCGGCACCGCCATCGCCGACGCCGCCGGCCTGGGCACCATCGAGATCAAGGCGATGAAGGAGCACGGCTACTCGACCGAGTTCGCCGTGGGCGTGACGGCGGCCTCGGCCACGCTCGGGCCGATCATTCCACCGAGCCTGCCCTTCGTGATCTACGGGATGATGGCCAACGTCTCGGTCGGCGCGCTGTTCCTCGCGGGCATCCTGCCGGGCGTGATGCTGGCGATCCTCATGATGATCACGGTCGCTTACTTCGCGCACAAGAACAAGTGGGGCGCGGACGTCAAGTTTTCGAGCACGCGCCTGTTCAAGGCCTTGACGGAACTCGCCGTGGTGGTCGGCTGGCCGCTGCTGATCTGGCTGCTGGTCGCCAAGCTGGGCACGCCGCCGCAGCTCACGGTGTTCGCGGGCCTGGCCTCGCTCTTCGTGCTCGACAAGCTCTTCAAGTTCGAGGCGCTGCTGCCCATCATGACGCCGGTGCTGCTGATCGGCGGCATGACGACCGGGCTGTTCACCCCGACCGAGGGCGCCATCGCGGCCTGCGTGTGGGCGCTGATTCTCGGCTTCGCCTGGTACCGGACGCTGTCGTGGAAGATGTTCGTCAAGGTCTGCCTCGACACCATCGAGACCACGTCGACCGTGCTCTTCATCGTGGCCGCCGCGTCCATCTTCGGCTGGATGTTGACCGCCACCGGCGTGACCACCGACATCGCCGCCTGGGTGCTCGGCTTCACCAAGGAAGCGTGGGTCTTCTTGCTGCTGGCGAACCTGCTGATGCTCTTCGTCGGTTGCTTCCTGGAGCCGACGGCCGCCATCACCATCCTCGTGCCGATCCTGCTGCCCATCGCCACGCAGCTGGGCGTGGACCCGATCCACTTCGGCCTGGTGATGGTGCTGAACCTGATGATCGGCCTGCTGCATCCCCCCATGGGCATGGTGCTGTTCGTGCTGGCGCGCGTGGCGGGCCTGAGCTTCGAGCGCACCACCATCGCGATCCTGCCGTGGCTGGTGCCGCTGCTGGTGGCGCTGGCGGTGATCACCTATGTGCCGTCGTTGGTACTGTGGTTGCCGAAAATGTTCTTCTAGCCCCGACAAAGAGAACCACGATGACTCCCTTCATTCGCCTCCATCCCGCCGACGACGTGGTGATCGCGCGCGCCCAGCTGGTGGGCGGCACCACGGTCGAAGACGTGGCCGTGCGCGGCCTGATCCCGGCCGGCCACAAGGTCGCCATGCGCGCCATCGCACCGGGCGAGCCGGTGCGCCGCTACAACCAGATCATCGGCTTCGCCAGCCGGCCGATCGCGCCCGGCGAGCATGTGCACACGCAGAACCTCGACATGGGCCCCGACAAGGGCCATTTCGAGCGCGACTACGCCTTCGGCGCCGACGTGAAGCCCGCGCCGGCCAGGCGTGAAGCCACCTTCATGGGCATCAAACGCGCGGACGGCCGCGTGGCCACGCGCAACTACATCGGCGTGCTGACCAGCGTGAACTGCTCGGCCACCGCCGCCCGCGCCATCGCCGACCACTTCTCGCGCCGGACCAACCCGGCCGCGCTGGCCGACTACCCGAACGTCGACGGCGTGGTCGCGCTCACGCATGGCACCGGCTGCGGCATGGACACGCAGGGCATGGGCATGCAGATCCTGGAGCGCACGCTGACCGGCTACGCCACGCACCCGAATTTCGCGGCGGTGCTGGTGGTGGGCCTGGGCTGCGAAGCGAACCAGATCAACGCCTGGCTCACGACCGGGCACCTGGCCGAGGGCGAGAACTTCCAGACCTTCAACATCCAGGACACCGGCGGCACGCGCAAGACAGTCGAGAAAGGCGTGGCGCTCATCAACGGCATGCTGCCGCGCGCCAACGCCGTGAAGCGCGAACCCTGCAGCGCGGCGCACATCACCATCGGCCTGCAGTGCGGCGGCTCGGACGGCTACTCGGGCATCAGCGCCAACCCGGCGCTGGGCGCGGCGGTCGACCTGCTGGTGGCGCATGGCGGCACGGCCATCCTGAGCGAGACGCCGGAGGTCTACGGCGCCGAGCATCTGCTGACGCGCCGCGCGGTGCGGCGCGAGGTCGGCGAGAAGCTGGTCGAGCGCATCCGCTGGTGGGAGCACTACACCGAGATCAACGAAGGCGAGATGAACAACAACCCGTCACCCGGCAACAAGGCGGGCGGGCTGACGACCATCCTCGAGAAGTCCCTGGGTGCGGTGGCCAAGGGCGGCACCAGCAACCTCGAGGCGGTGTACGAGTACGCCGAGCCGGTGACGGCGCACGGCTTCGTCTACATGGACACGCCCGGCTACGACCCGGTGAGCGCCACGGGCCAGGTGGCCGGCGGCGCCAACCTCATCTGCTTCACCACCGGCCGCGGCTCGGCCTACGGCTGCGCGCCTTCGCCCTCGCTCAAGCTCGCGACCAACTCCGCGCTGTGGCAGCGGCAGGAAGAAGACATGGACATCAACTGCGGCGAGATCGTCGACGGCACGGTGTCCATTCAAGCGATGGGGCAGCGCATCTTCGAGCGGGTGCTGGCCACCGCGTCGGGCGAGCCGTCGAAGAGCGAACAACACGGCTACGGCCAGAACGAATTCGTGCCGTGGCAAGTCGGCGCGGTCATGTGATCATCCAACACCTATGGCCCTCCAAATCCAAGCCGCGCGACTGCGCACCCACGTCGCCCGCATCCTCGTTGCGGCGGGCAGTTCCACCACCGAGGCCCAGCAGGTCGCGGCCAACCTCGTGCTGGCCAACCTGAGCGGTCACGACTCGCATGGCGTGGGCATGGTGCCGCGCTATGTCGACGCCGTGGCCGAGGGCGGTCTCAAGCCAAACACCGGCGTCAAGGTGCAGGTCGACATCGGCACGCTGCTGTCGCTCGACGGCCAGGGCGGCTACGGGCAGATCGTCGGCGTGCAGGCGATGGAGATGGGCATCGCGCGTGCGAAGCAGCACGGCAGCTGCATCTTCACGCTCGCGCATGCGCACCACCTCGGCCGCATCGGCCACTTCGCCGAAATGGCCACGGCGCAGGGCCTGGTGGCGATGCACTTCGTCAACGTGCTGTCGCGGCCGGTGGTCGCGCCGTGGGGTGGCGGCGACGGGCGCTTCGGCACCAACCCCTGCTGCATCGGCGTGCCGCTGGCGGGCGCAGAACCCTTCGTGCTGGACTTCGCCACCAGCCGCGTGGCCCAGGGCAAGATGCGCGTCGCGCACAACAAGGGCGAGCGCGTGCCGCCCGGCTACCTGATCGACGAACAGGGCCGCCCCACCGACGACCCCGGCGTGGTCGTGGTGCCGCAACCCAACGGATTGTTCGGCGCGCTCATGACCTTCGGCGAGCACAAGGGCTACGGCATGGCCGTGGCCTGCGAGCTGCTGGGCGGCGCACTCACCGGCGGCGGCACCTGGCACCGGCCGGCCGACACCGCGCGCTCGGTCTTCAACGGCATGCTCACGGTGCTGATCGACCCCGCCAGGCTGGGCACGCAGGCCAGCTTCGAGGCGGAAGCGAAGGCTTTCGTCGACTGGCTGCGCCAGAGCCCGCCGGGCGCCGGTTTCGATGTTGTACAGATCGCCGGCGAACCCGAGCGACGTGCCCGCGCCACGCGCGAGCGCGACGGCATCCAGATCGACGACGCGACCTGGGCCGAAATCGTGCAGACCGGCCAAAAAGTCGGTGTGACAGTTTCGTGAAGTTGTTCCGCGTTTCTGTGGATAACGCTGTGCGCAGCAGTGGGACTACGGCGCGCGAAGCCTGACGCCACGGGGCTTCCCACCGCATTGCCTGTTGCGCGGGCACCCCGCGCCGGGCGCCCCTTCAGAGCATCAGCTGGATCGCAGCGTCCAGGTGCTCCGACGGCAGGCGGCGAAAGCCCGAGCGCGCGAAGCGCTGCAGCCGCCCCACGACGAAGGCGGTGAGCGCGCCCGCGCGCACCTGTGCATCGACGGTCGGCGTGTCCGACCCGTCGGCGATCACGGCGTCGCGCAGGGCCTGCCGCAGCGTCGATTCGATCTTGTCGAAGAACTGGTTCATGCGGCTCTGCAGGCGCTCGTTCTCGTAGACCAGCGCATCGCCCACCATCACGCGCGTCATGCCGGGGTTCTTCTCGGCGAACTGCATCAGCATGGTGACGATGCGGGCGGCCTGCTCCTTGCCGGCGCTTTCGCGCTCGAGGATCTGGTTGACCAGCGTGAAGACGCTCTGCTCGATGAAGTCGATGAGCCCCTCGAACATCTGCGCCTTGCTGGCGAAATGCCGGTAGAGGGCGGCTTCGCTGACGTCGAGTTGCGCGGCCAGCGCGGCGGTGGTCACCCGCTCGGCACCCGGGCGCTCCAGCATGGCCGCCAGCGTCTGCAGGATCTGCACCCGCCGCTCGCCCGGCTTGGGCCGCTTCCGCACGGCCGGGGCCGGCGCATCGGGCGTCGAAGCGGCGTCTGCGGCCGGAGCGCTGAACTCTTCGTTTTCCATGGGCGGCGTGCGCATATGTAAAAAAATGATTCTCGCACAGCGACGTGAGTGCGTGCCAACCCGTCGCGAAAGGAACACACCGACGCGTGCGACCTGCTCGCGCAGAATACGCATTTCGACAGCGAGACCGGACATCCGATGAGCAAGAAGAACATTCTGGTGACAGGCGGCGCGGGCTTCATCGGGAGCCACACCTGCGTGGCCCTCCGCGAAGCGGGCTACGTGCCGATCATCCTGGACCACCTGGGCAACAGCGACGTGCGCGTGCTCGACCGGCTGGCCGCCATCACCGGCCACCGGCCCGCCTTCGTCGAAGGCGACGTGCGCGACCGCGCACTGCTCGACGCGGTGTTCGGCGAGCACGACATCGCCGGGGTGATCCACTTCGCCGGCCTCAAGGCGGTCGGCGACTCGGTGGCCGACCCGATCACCTACTACGAGAACAACGTGCACGGCACCTGGGTGCTGGCCGCCGCCATGCAGGCCGCGGGTGTGAAGACGCTGATCTTCTCGTCGTCGGCCACGGTGTACGGCGAGCCCGACCGTTCGCCCATCCCGGAAGACGCGCCCTGCCGCCCGGCCAACCCCTACGGCCGCTCCAAGCGCATGGTCGAAGAGTCGCTGATCGACTTGCAACTCGCGCAGCCCGACTGGCGCATCGCGCTGCTGCGCTACTTCAACCCGGTGGGCGCGCACGAGAGCGGCCGCATCGGCGAACACCCGCAGGGCAAGCCCAACAACCTGATGCCCTTCGTGTGCCAGGTCGCCGTCGGCCAGCGCGAGAAGCTGGCGGTGCACGGCGGCGACTACCCGACGCCCGACGGCACGGGCGTGCGCGACTACGTGCATGTGATGGACCTGGCCGAAGGCCACGTCGCCGCGCTGCGCCACACCGAGAAGGCGCCGGGCCTGGTCACGCTGAACCTGGGCACCGGCACCGGCGCCTCGGTGCTGGATGTGGTGAAGGCTTTCGAGCGCGCGTGCGGCAAACCGATTGCCTACGAAATAGGCCCGCGCCGGCCCGGCGACGTGCCGGCCTACTGGGGCGACCCGTCGCTGGCCGAGGCCACGCTGGGCTGGCGCGCCAGGCGCGGGCTCGATGCGATGTGCGCCGACAGCTGGCGCTGGCAGCAGGGGAATCCGCGCGGCTACGAGTGAGCCTCGAGGTGCGGGAGGTATTGCGCCAGCATGGCATCCACCGTGTCGGCCTGCAGGGCATCCTTGCGGCGCTTGAGCGGGTCTCGCGCGGCCTGCGCTGCAAGCCAGCGCTTGACCCGAACAAAGGTTCGCGGATCGATGGTTGGCATCCGCGCCATGCTGCCCGACGCTGAAACGACCATCTGACTGAATCGCATTGCGTTCAGCAAGGTCTGTCCGGTGGCGATCTGTACGGGCCACAAGTCTTCCTCGTCGCCGCTCAACCGCAAGGGATGCGGATCGTCTTCGACCGCCAGGCGACGCACGACATCGATCTCGAACCCCTTGTCGTTGACGACGGTGTAGCGTTGCCCGGTGCGCACCCGAAAGGTCTTGTCGGCTTGGCGGAGAACGGCCAGAAAGGACGTGTCCAGACGTTGAAGCCTGCTCCAGAAGTTCAGTCGCTTGCGGGTATCGAAGAGCAGATCCACGTCCTGGGTCGCCGTCGCGCCCGCTTCGAGCATCACGCCGGCAGCCGCTTCGTAGGCATAGAGGGCGTGGGTGCCAATCACCGTGAAGTTCGAGTGCAGGTCCGCCTTGGCGATGGCATTCAAAGTGTCGATGACGATCGGCGGCGCACGCCCGACACGCAAGGCCCGGTTCAATCGCTGCTGCTCGGCCAACGCGGTCTTCAGCTGTCGCACGCGCTCCTCGTCCACGCGCTTTTTTTCGGTAAAGCGCTCGTAGATGCCGACTGTCTCTTCGCCGCGCGGCCCCAGCGAGGTCTGGGCACCGGCCGTCGACGTTCGGATCAGGTAGCTGCGCCCATGCTGTTCCCGCCAGAACATGGAGCCGCGAACCGACGATGCATCGCGAGATGCCTCTTCAAGTGCGCTGAAAACAGCCTCCGCGTCGATGTACTGCCGCACCTGAGCAGCAGACAACTCTGCGAACCGTATCGGAGTTTTCATGCATTTTCCAGATTATCTGGAATTTTACTGAAAACCCATATAAAACAGCAACTTATCGCGCCCGGATCATCGTCCCGTAGGCTTGGTCCGTGAGGATTTCCAGCAGCATCGCGTGCGGCACGCGGCCGTCGATGATGTGCACCGCGTTCACGCCGCTCTTGGCCGCGTCGAGCGCGCCCTCGATCTTGGGCAGCATGCCGCCGGAGATGGTGCCGTCGGCGAAGAGTTCGTCGATCTCGCGGGCGCTCAGGTCGGTCAGCAGGTTGCCGGCCTTGTCGAGCACGCCGGGCGTGTTGGTCAGCAGCATCAGCTTCTCGGCCTTGAGCACGGTGGCCAGCTTGCCGGCCACCACGTCGGCGTTGATGTTGTAGCTCTCGTTCTCCTCGCCGAAGCCGATCGGGCTGATGACGGGGATGAAGGCGTCGTCCTGCAGCGCCTTGACCACGCTCGGGTCGATCGAGACGATGTCACCGACCTGCCCCACGTCATGCATCAGTGCCGGGTCGGCGCGGTCGGCCAGCTTGAGCTTCTGCGCGCGGATCAGGCCACCGTCGCGCCCGGTCAGGCCCACGGCCTTGCCGCCGGCCTGGTTGATCAGGCCCACGATGTCCTGCTGCACCTCGCCGGCCAGCACCCATTCGACGACTTCCATCGTCTCGGAGTCGGTCACGCGCATGCCCTGGATGAAGTGGCCCTTCTTGCCGAGCCGGTTGAGCGCGGCCTCGATCTGCGGGCCGCCGCCGTGCACCACGACCGGGTTCATGCCCACGAGCTTGAGCAGTACCACGTCTTCGGCGAAGTCGGCCTGCAGGGCCGGGTCGGTCATGGCATTGCCGCCGTACTTGATGACGATGGTCTTGCCGTGGAACTTGCGGATGTAAGGCAGCGCCTGGGCCAGGATCTCGGCCTTGTCGCGGGGAGGAATATTGAGGACGGGATCGGTCATGGACGTTCCGGTTCGGAGGTGGGCAAATTGTGCCGCAAGCCCGCACCCGGTGGTCGGATGAACACCGACCGGCGCGCGACGACGAGCAGCAGCACCAGATCGATGCCGACGCGCGTGGTCCAGGCGAAGGCCGCGCCGGGCAGGCCGAATTCGTGCAGCCCGAAGACCAGCAGCGGGAAGTAGATGAACGCTTCGGCCACGTGCAACTGCGCGGTGACGCGTGCCAGGCCGGCCGCCTGGACGGCCGCGAAGGGCACGAAGGCGATGCCGTTGAACAACAGGCCGAGGGCGAGGAGGGAAGCCACCGGCGCGGCGCGGTCGGCGAACGCCTCACCGAGCCACAGCGAGAGCCCCCCGTGCGCGCCGAAGGCCAGCGCCCCGGCGATCGGCACCAGCACCGCGGCCACGAGCAACAGCGACCGGCGGTAGACCTGCGCGGCAGCCGCCATGTCGGTCGCCATCAGCGACGCCAGCCGCGGGAAGAGCGCGCCGGTCAGCGCACCCGGGAGGATGAGCACGCGCAACAGCACCTCCGACGGTACGGTGTAGTACGCCACCACGGCAGCGCCGAGCACGCCGGAGATGACGAATCGGTCGGCCGTGACCATGAGCGGGCTGATGACGTTCGACACCGTCATCCAGGCGCCGAAGGACAGCAGCTGGCGCAATTCCCGCCGCCCTGCACGCACCCCACCGACGCCGCGGCCGAGATACCGGCGCACGGGCACCCAGTGCGCCACGACGAAAACCAGCCGCGCCAGCATGAGCGCGGCGACGATCCAACTCAGCGAAGGCCCGAACAGCATCACGCTGAGCGCCGGCAAGCCGAAGGTGGCGACGCCGAGCACCATGCGCAGGATGTTGACCGCGCGGAAATCCTCGTAGGCCTCGAGCACGCCGCGCAGCCCCACCGTGACGGTGGTCAGCGGCACCGCCGCCGCCGCGATGAGCAGGGCCTGCACGACATCCGCATGCAGCGACGGCGACACCTTCAGCCCCCGCGCCGCGAGCGGCTCGGCCGCCAGCGCCAGCACGATGCCGCCCAGCACGCCCGTCGCGCCCGCGAAGAGCAACCCGGTCTTCACCAGCGCCGGCACCTCGGCCGAGCGACCGGCCACGCGCTTCTGCGCGACCTGCTGCGTCAGGGCGCGCCCCACGCCCAGATCGAAGAGGCTGAAATAGCCAATGAGCGCCCAGATGAGCGTGAGCACGCCGAAGGCTTCGACGCCGATGCTGCGGACCAGATAGGGGAAGAGCGCCGCGCCAACTAACAGCGGGAGCCCGGCGCCCGCCAGGTTCCAGAGCGCGTTGCTTCGCAGGGACATCAACGGCCGGCGACGCGATCGGCGCTCAGGGCCGCAACCAGCGCGGGACCTTGAAGCGGACGATCATCAAGTAGGCAATCACGTAAGTCGTGACGAACAACAGACAGCACCCCATCAGCACCAGCGTGTTGTTCCAGAACAGCACCGCAGGCACCACCGACAGCGCGGCGAACATCCACAGATACGGCGAGGTGCGGTTGTTGCGCGCGAGCAGCTGGCGCGCCTCGTCGTCGCTGAAGGCGACCCGCACGATGCGCCGGAAGATCAGCTGATGGAAATGCAGCGCGTCGGCCATGCCGGGCGACTGGCCGCGCGCCACCTTGCGGTAGATGGAGAACACCGTCTCCCACACCGGGTAGATCAGCAGCAGCATCGGGAACCACGGCGACACCGTGGGGTGCCGCTGCACCAGCGACACGCAGGCCACCGCGATCACCATGCCCCAGACGTAGGCGCCACCGTCGCCCGCGAAGATCTTGCCGCTCGGGTAGTTCCACATCAGGAAGCCCAGCGTGGCGCCGACCAGGCAGATGACCATCGCGGCCAGTTGCCGGTCACCCACCTGCAGCGCCACGTGCGAGATCGCCAGGCAGACCAGCACCGCCACCGTGCCGGCCAGCCCGTTGTAGCCGTCGATGATGTTGAAGGCGTGCGGCAGCCCGCCGATGGCGACCACGGCCAGCAGCACGGCGAAGATGGGCGCGGCGCGCATCCACCCGTCCACCAGCACGAAGCCGGTGCGGTGCACCCCGAGCCCGAGCACCCAGCACAGCAGCAGCGCCGACCCGATGGTCAACGCCAGGCGGTAGCGCACCGGCACGCGCTGCGTCACGTCTTCGGTGATGCCGCTGAGCACCGCCGGCGCGATGCACAGCAGCACCAGGCCCGAGGCCGTGGCCGGCCAGCCGACATTGAACGGATCGCCGAACCAGCCGGCCGAGAGCCATGCCAGCCCCGTGCCGACGAAGACGCCCGCGCCGCCCAGGCGCGGCACATGGCCCTTGTGGAACCGCTGCGGCATGTCTGCCGCGTAGCGCCGCGCGTGCTTACGGGCGCGCCGCATGACCACCAGCACGGCCAAGGCGGAAAAGACGAAGCTGATGACGATCAGGGCAATCATGAGAAAAAGGGAAGGTTCGGGGAACCTAGAATTCCCGAGCGAAATTAGACCATGCCCTTTTCCCCGCCCCTCTCGCCCACCTCGCGCCCCGTCACCGTCTCGATCGTGAGCCATGGGCAGATGGACCTGATCCTGCCGCTGCTCGAACAGCTTGACCGCTTCAGCAGCGCCATGGTCGACAAAATCGTCCTCACGATCAACATCCCTGAGGCTGACGTGCTCGGTGATGCGACTTTCCGGTTTCCGATTGAGCGCATCGACAACTCTGCGCCCAAGGGCTTCGGTGCGAACCACAACCAGGCCTTCCAGCACTGCCAGACGCCGTGGTTCCTGGTGCTGAATCCGGACATCCGCTTCGACCGCGACGTGCTCGCGCCGCTGATCGCAGAGGCCGCCCCCGACAGCGGCTTGCTCACGCCGCGCATCCTGGAGCCCGGCAAGAGTGAACCGGAGCAGCACCGGGCCATCATCACGCCGCTGGAGATCCTCACGCGGCGACGGCCGGGCTATGTGCGGCCGGCCGTGCCGGCGTGGATCCCGGGGTTGTTCATGCTCTTTCGCGCCGAAGCCTATGCAGCCATCGGCGGCTTCGATGAGCGCTTCTTCATGTACGGAGAAGATTTCGACATCTGCGCGCGGACGCAACTCGCAGGCTGGAGATTGCAATCCGTTGAAAACCTCACGGTTGTTCATGAGGCTCGCCGCGCCAGTCACCGAAGCCTTCGACACTTTTACTGGCACGCCACAAGCCTGCTCAAGGTCTGGTCATCAAGGCCGTTCTGGCGCCTTCGCGCGAGATCAAGCATTCCAGCGGGCTAGTTCGGCACTGCAATCAGCGTTGGCTCCCACAGACCTACCGCCGCGACCGCAGGACCGAAGAAACGGCCAAAAGCACGGCAAATGTGAAGATGGGAACAAGCGGGACCATGTAGCGCACCTGGACACCGTCCCATGAACTTGCATCGAGCACGCCCAACAGTGCCGCACGCGACAACACCATCACCGCAGCCAAGCCGCAGAACACGAGCACCGGGACATTGACTCGCCGGGTCACAGCCCAATAAAGGACCGCTCCCAGCAATGCCAGCCTGAGCATGATGTTGATGCCCCCATATACCTTGCCTAGCTTGTGTACCCAGTCGGGCGCCACCTGTCGGCCAGTCAACCAAGACAAGCCCCGTTCGAGCTGCGTCGTAGGTTTGCCATAGATGAGTTCGTCGACTCCCAACGTTGCCTGGAGGGCGCCCTCCGTCTGCGTCATCACGCCTTGGCGCAGGCGCGAAAGCGGAATATCAGTGGATTTGCCGTCGGTGGTTTTCGCGATCAAGCGCAGATCGGAACCTGCGGTAGACAGCCCGAGGTTGAAGGAATAGGCACCCGGCACGTCGGCCCGCTGCGGAGGAGCCAGCACCACCCAATCCGACGGCTCACCGCCGGCCGGGGCGATGCCCAAGGACGATCCGACAGGCAACACGATCCAGCCTCGAACACTGACCGAAGGCAGCGGATTCCTGCGCCCGGCGATCTCGATGAATTCGGCCAGTTGCTTCGGCGTCGCATTTTCATCCGGCGGCCGCACCCAGTCAGGATTTGTTTCGAACAGGAGACCCAGAATGGTCCATGTCGACGACGGCACATGGCCGATCCATTTGTGGAAATCAGGATCGACAAGCGAAGGTATCCAGGATGGATACGCCTTCAATTGCCCTTTGTCGAAGGCGGCCTGGAGTTCGTCGGCAATCGCGGCGTATTTTTGATCCGCGTACCTCGCGTTTCGGTGCCAGCCGGCAATGGCCCCTGCGTCACGCAATGCCCAGTAGAACCAGCCGTTTCCGATCTCACCCTCATGTCCGATGAAGCGCGCGGAGTGCGCAGCCAGCACGCGGCCGGACTCGCCCTCGAAGAAGCCCTGCAGCTCGCGGAAGGTTGGACTGAACTGGTAAGCAAGTTGACGCGACCTGCGGGACACGGTCACATGCAACGGGCCAGGTCCCGCATCGACTCGGCTCAATGCAGCCATCGCACGAACATAGCCGGGCGCCGCCAATTCATAGCGAGCGGCAAGCCCCCAGCGCGCGTAATTCAAACCGACCAGTATGACGCCGACCAACAACGTCGCCAGCAACGGCAAGGCGATCAGGCGCATGCCGAGCGTTGCCCGACTCAGCGACGGCCACCACTGCTTTCGGCGAACAAAAGAGAGCAACACCAAGAGGCCGATGGGCAGCAGGAACAGAGATCCTTCCTTGCGGATGTGGAACGCCAATGCGAACGAAACGGCAAAGAGCGCGGTCGCGACACCCCCTCTGCGACTGGGGGCCGCATCACGCGTATTCCAGATCTCCAGGCTGGACCCCAGCATGAGCGCGACGAGAACCACTAGCAGGGTTTCCGATAGCGCGCGGTCGAACAGCACGATGAGCACCGGATGAAAGACGCAGAAAACCCAGAACGCGGCGCCGAGCCACACCTTTCCGGAGAACCGCGTTAGGGAATAGCCGGCATAGGCCGTCGATGCGATCCAGGCTAGATCGATGCCAAGTCGGGCCGGGATACCGAGCAGGTTCAGCACGGCCAGCCACATCGAGTAGATCGGCAGATGGGCAAATGCCATCAGGTTGTAGTCGCCCCCCCACACCATGCGCGCTGCATTGTGAATGAACCAGTATTCGTCGTAGGGCGCATTGAGGGCCACGACGTCGCGGTCGGCAGTGAGCATCAGCCGAACGAGGACGAGCACCAGGGCCATGCCCATCCACAAGCCCCTCTTCTGCAGTAATCTTGAAGAATAACTGTTGCGCATCAATTGAATATTTGGCGTCATTGAGATCTCAAAATTCCGCCGTCATGTACTTCGATGGTTTTGAAGCAATCAGACGGAGCAAAAGGCTCTGCAGGGCGATCACTCGTTGCAACGATCAAATGGAATGACGAGCCGGTGCCCCTCCCAATCGGTCTTCGAGTGATCGATTTTCATCAATTTTCCATTTTCCCCAACGATTCCGACGGCAAGCGCGGTCGCTTTTGAGGGCACCTGTGCCGGGCGAACAAGCACATTGTCCACCCACATTTTTCCGAGTTTCATGTGGCGTACCCTGTCCGCCTGGCTGTAGTCAGCCTGCCCCAAGATAGCGCCTTCAGGGCCAATGACGTGAACAGCATGGCTTAGCGACGCCGAGACAACGCCTGTTTTCTTCCAAACCAGCCGCGCGATTAGATCTTTTTCGCGGCAAGAAAATGAGACCCCGCGCAGCTCAAAGATTCCAGAGAAATTCGCACCGATGAAATCGGCAGATTGGTCCGACGTCATAGCGCGAGCGGATCTTTCGCCTATCGGGCCAAATCCCTTCCAGTACGAAAATCCAGAGAATGCCATCAGAAACAGCACCGACGCCATTGCCGCATATCCAGACGCTTGAACATGGCGACTGGCGGTTGCAGACTGGCTCCCAACGGATCCGCTTCGCATCAAAATTCGGCGTCCGGGCCGCTCGACGCCAAACCATATCAGATACGAACTTACAAGCAACACGCCGAAGAAAGTAGCCAAACCAACAGAATCGCTCAACCAATAGAAGTCGGCAGCATTCTTTAGATAGAAAGCAAGAAATATATTATGGATTAAGTAAACCGAGAAGCTTATCTCGCCCAAAACAACAAGCAGCGGATTGGTAAGCATTTTTGACACCCAACCACGCCCGACCGCGAACACAAAAACCAATACGCCAAACGCCAGAAATGAGCCACTATGCATCAACCACGTTGCGGCCGCCTGGCCCATCGTCGCTGCCACCTCACGGCTAGCAACACCCGTGTAATAAATCGAGAAAAAACACAGCAGAATGGCGCCGAGTTCCGCTAGGGTAGAAAATCTAAGCGTCCAATTCCAAGCTCGACTCCGCCAAAACCCGGCGACGACAGCCCCGAAGATGAACTCAAAAATTCGAGACACCGGACTGATGTAAATCAAGCCGTTCTGGGTGATCTTCATTCCGTCCGCCGTGGCCGGACTTCCGTAGTCCGGCAAGCCCAGCCTTTCAACCAGCAATAGCCAAGCCAGAAGCGCCGCTGCAGCAAAGAACAACAGGGCGCCCGATGCTTTGGGTTGAAGCAGCATCAGAAGTGGGAATACGACATAGAAAAAAAACTCTGTCGAGACACTCCAGGCGACACCGTTATACGAGAAATAGTAAGCCGATACTGGAATCCACCCCTGCAGCATCGTCAAATGGGCAATTAGCGTCCCCGGACTCCAAACATAGCTTGTAAGGATGGCGCCAATCAGGAACGCGGCCAAGTAGGCCGGAAAGAGACGTGCCCAGCGCGCCCAGAAGAACCGGCGAATTTCCGATGAACTGTTAAACCTCGGGTAGACGTAAGCAAGAATAAACCCTGACAACACAAAAAAGAATGAGACGCCCTGCCCCAGATTCAACGGCATGCTCTTCACGCCGAAAGTTCCGGCAAGATGGTGAAAAACCACCATGATGGCAGCAAAGAACCGAAGCGCCGTGAGCTGATCGAGTCTTTTGCTTTTCGCAGCATCGCTATTCATTTAGAGGAATTTTCTCGATCCAGCATTCTTCGCAATCCCAAGAGCCGCCGATGATGAGTGGAAATGCGGAATTTGTAGCGTTGCCTTTGCGAACGCCATTCCATCCGACCGCACGTGCTTATTGACAGGGCGCGGCTTCGCCCGCCCGCGTACTTAAAACAGACGCACTAACCCTAGGCGCACTAAAGTTCGCCCGCCTTGGAGTCGCCATGCGACGCTTTCAAAGCATCAAGTTGCCCAGTGCGTGCCGCACTGAGGTAGAAGGGCAGCCCCGCCAGACGGGAAAAAGCGCCCAGCGACTGAAAAAGCAGCCCAATCAGCGCGCCATTCCCGATGTTCAACAAATGCGAGAGGAACAGGTCGAAGCCGGCTGTTCCCAAGCCGAAGCCACCGGCGACGCCGAAAATGTTGCTGAAGATCGCCAACGGGAACACCACAAATCCCTTGATCCAGTCCACTTGGTCTCCGACAGCGCGGGCGATGCAGAGCAGCGATAGGCACCAGAACATGTGATTGAAGACCGAAAGGCCCAGCACGGCCGCCATGCTCGCGGGCCTTTCGCGCAACTGATTGAACGCGCCAATCAGTTGGCGTATCCGCGCACCCCAGCTTCTCTTCTCGGAGAGCCTGACCAGCATCGGGAGGTTGTACAACCGCCTCGCGCCCAGAATCCGAAAACCAAGCAGCACCCCAAAGCTGGCGCCAAAGAGACCGAGCAACAGCACATTGCGAGCAGGCATGTCGCGAACAACCGACCAACCGATCAGCGACACGACGCTGGCCAAAAGAAAGAGGCCCAGCAGCCCGAGCACGCGGTCAAACAACACAGCCATGATCGCGCGCGTGCGCATGCCGGGGCCCACATGCTTGACCACATAACCCGCCTTCACGATATCGCCGCCGTTTGAACTGGGCATGGCGAGATCGAAGAAAGACCCGACCATGGTCCAGCGCACGGCCTCACGCAGGCCGACGTCCACACCCTGGCTGCGCAGGATGATCTGGAACCGGTAAGACACGATCAGAAATGGCGGCAGCATCAGCGCCAGTGCCGCCAGCAGCCACGGCCAGGTTTCGCCCAGTTGCCGCAGCGCCTGGGGCTCGATTCGATTGAACGCGAAAAGCAGCCCGACCACGATGACGGCGACACCGGCCTTGAACCATATCGATCCCAACACGCTGCGCAAGCGCCCCTTCGTACCCATACCTCAGTCCCGTCGCTTCAATTCGAACCACAGATAGGCGAGCAGGCGCTTGCCCGTCGGCCAGATCTTGAAGTGGGTTTCACCATAGCCGCGCGCCAGCTCCTGCGTGGGGAACTCGCAGCGCTTCTGGCGCAGCTTGTAAGAACGAACCACCATTTCGATGTCGATGGAGAGGCCATGGTCCAGCACCTTCATGGCAGTGAACGCACTGCGGGTCCAGCCTTTGAAGCCGTGCAGCACATCGCGCACCACATAGCCCTCGCGGCGCCACACCAGCGCGGCCAGCCAGGCCAATCCCAGAACGGCCCATTTGCGCGGGCGCAGAAAGTGTTCATCTTCCTCATTCACCGACCCAGCGACCTGGCGGCTGGCAACCACCAGCTCGTTGCCGGCTTCGAAGAGCGGGCGAAACTTCAGCACGTCTTCGACGGGCAGCGTCCCCTTGGTGAAGAACACCACCACCGCGTCCCCGGTCGCCATGTCGTTGGCATGCACATAGGCCGCATTCAAGCCGCGCTTAGGCTGGCGATGCACGGGAATCCCCATGGACTCCAGATATTCGACGGTGCCATCGGTACTGCCGCCATCCACGGCAAAGACTTCATCGAACTGGTCCCGCGGCAGGCGGGGCACGTCGGCCTCGCAGCCCTTCAGTTCGTTCCAGACAATCAGGCAAAGAGAGACTTTCAAGCTGCCACCTCTTTCGCGGCAAGCGCGCTCGCGACCTGCAGCGCTTCAGCCACTGCCACGTCGGAGTTCATGTGTTCCCAGCGTCCCCAGCGCCCCATGCCCACGATGCCGTGGCCCGCGGCCCATTCGAGAATGCGCGCCACCGTTTCCGGCTTGCCGAGCGTGTTGACGGGGTAGGCGTACTCATTGTGAAAGCGGACCCCTGCGGTCGGCTTGGACCGCGAGGCATTCGTCTCTGTCCAGTAGCCCCGGGCATTCTTGGCGAAGTTGGCCCGGAGAAGGACGCGGTGGTAGGAGACGGATTCGTCGGGCTCATAGGTCCAGTGGGAAGGGCTGTCGAGCGTGTCAGGGCAATAGTCGACATCGATCGGCGCATTGCGCAAGCTACGCACGTCGTCTGCGATCGCCTGTGGGACTGGTGCGCAATCCAGCCAGCAGGTCCAGGGAATCGAAGACACGATCTTCTCGGCCTGCCAACGCCCGTTCACCACGCGGTTTTCAATATCCACGCTCTCGAGCGAACAGTTCGTCACGAGCGAATCGCCGAGGGCCTCGCCCATGCGACGCCATACCTCGCCGTAGCCGAATTCCTTCGGGTAAAGGAAAGTACCGTGCGCCGGCAGCGACCCCATCGGCTTGCCTTCGAGGCAGCTCAGCAAGGTTTCGCGAAACGAAACGTCCGGAAGCTTGTAGAGCCAGTAGGTGCCGAGTGCATCCGGGTCCATCGACCAGATCTTGCGGTTGTAGGGGAGCATGTACTCCTGCGCGATGCGGTCACCCAGCTTCCACTCGATCCACGCGGCGAACGATTCCGGCATCGGTTCCCCACGCACGCAACCAGCTTGGGCAATCGACTCCAGGTAGTCAGCTTGCACCTCGACAGGAAACTGCCAGAGGTTGGCTTCCAGCGGATGGTCGACCTCGATATCTCTCAGGCGGATCTTCGAGACACGATCGAACAATGCCCATTCTTCGCGCGGCATGAAGCGGAAGATGAAGTCCAGCACCTCCTTGCGGCGCACATCGAGGAAGTGGCCGCCACCGATGTCGAGCGGCGCACCGTCGACCTCTTCGGAGCGGCACAAGCCCCCAGAGACGGCCTCTTTGTCCAAGACGACGATCTGGTCGCGAGGCACGCCGGCATCGATCAACGAATGAGCGAGCGTCAAACCACTGGGGCCTGCACCCAGCACTACATATTTTTTCTTAATCATCAATACCCACTTCCATTGAAATGGCATTCTTAGGAATGCCAGGCAACCAACAATTCATTTCGGCACATCAACTCTGGAACGATGGCTTCTTATAAACCCAGAACGACCTAGCCGCCAAAACGACAGCAACAATCCACAACGCAAAAATAGGCGCGACATACCGAGGCTCGACCTCCCAGGCAAGACGATCAAGGACGCCATAAAAAACCAATCGCTGAAAAATCACGCCGACAATGAAAATCAGCAAGACGACCGCCTCATTCGAACGCCTTTGTTGTCCGAAAAATAAGCAAAACACAGCCGCAACACAGGCAAAACAGACCAAAGCGAGGCCCACCGTCTTGACTACACCCCAGCCGACCCAATTCAGGATATCCCTTTGAATTTTAGCGCGAAGGCCTTGACTGGACTCATCTCCGGAAAACGCAAAACGATCGATTGCCGCCAGAAATTCACCTGCTTCCGCTGAGTTCAACTGACGCACCACATCAACCTCGTTGTCGGCGCTCAGCAAAACACCGCGGTTCGTGAAATATCTCAGCTGAAAACCTCTCTGAGTAGACTCCGCATTTTTCACTTCAAACCCAAGCACATTCACCGCCTTTCCCAACCGGGAAGAAAGGCTCGAAGTGACATCGTCCCTGGGATGCAGCGTCGCATCAACCCACGTCGTCACAGACGTGTCGCTGGAAGACGGAACGCCAATTTGCACCCGCGCGGGAATGGTTTCCGCCGATAGAGCGGCGACCCACCCCCGCAATTGGATGTTTCCAACTTTTCGCTCGACCAATGTCGTTCGCCTCAACGCGAGCTCATCAAACTCATCGCTCGCAAATTGCCGGTCGAGCTGATTCGGCATGAAGACGAATACTTTTTCGTACGCAGCGAGCAATCCCGCAGGCAGACTCTTGATAATCGAAAGCGGCCCACCCGAAATAAATGGATGCAGAACAAAACGACGCCTCAAGGCATCGGAAGCATAGGCAGACTCAAGTTCGTTATTCACTTTCCCCCAGAACGCATCCAGACTCTCAACCGTCCGGGGGTTCGGAAGCACAGCGAGCGCGGCATCGTTGAAAACATGCCACACCCATCCATTGCCAATCTCGCCAGCAGGCAGGCCAGCGGCGTGGCTGGCCGCCATATACATATTTTTCTCGTCCTCAATATGGGGCTTCAAGATGGAGAGTGAGGGGCTGGCAGCATATGCCTTGAGTCGAGCCTCCTTGCTCACACTGATTCTCGGCGTCCTGTCGCTTCCCACGTCGATCGCCGCCAAGTTGCTGAGCAACTTCATGTGAGATGGAAGCTGCGGTAGTGTCTTCACCCATACGCCTTGAACAGCCCAATGAAAAGCGGCTGGCGTCGCGCCCAACAGGGCAACAACGCCCACCGTACACAGAAAATTCCTGGCCACAGCCAGCGACTGGGATCTAGAAAGCTGCCATTTTCGCACCCTCCACACAAGGAAGATCGCCAGCCATCCGAGCCACGCAAAAATGATCTCCGACTCGTTTCGCACCACCCCCATGAACCCCAAGACAACGCCCAAGAAAAGGTAGGCTGGAAAGCCAAGGATAGAAACGCCCTGGATCAGGCGAAAAGAAAGACCCATGCAAAGCAGCACAAGGCATACATACAAGGCATCGCTTAACGCGTTGTCAAAGAGGTGAAATGAGACTGGGCTGAAAAACAAAAGAAACATTAGCGCCAGCGAGCAGCGCCTACCAAGAACACGCCCAATCTCTTTACACAGATAAAAACAACAGAAAAGATAAAGCAGTTCGATTGCAATTCTCTGCGGCACTCCAACCAACTTCACAACCAAAAGCCACAATGGATACCCCACCGGCGGGCCAAGCTCCGAAACTCCAGACAAGGCGAACTTGACAAAGACTGCCGAATCATTTGGAAACGCAAGGACCTCGTTTTGCGCAACCAACGTCAGCTTCAAGAGAACGAGGAGCCAGAAGAAAATTCGGCCGCCAACCGAAGAGAAAAAGCCCTCTCCCGACGACCCATTGATCCAGAGATGCTTTCGCGAGCATGAAATCGAGCGCTTTATCAAAGCAGTCACTTATAAATTCCAAATATCGACCAAATAAATATTCGCAGCGCCGGACCGCTCGGCGATATCACTTTCAAGCAAATCCAGAGCCCCGTCATTTACGGCCAAATATTCGCCACAAGTCAAAACAATGCGCCTTTCGCGCACTTTGGATCGCCAACCTCTTTCCCCAGAACTTTGGGATTCCAAGAATCGAATCTCTCTTCGCTCGCCAGGCAATACGTCCCTGAAAGCGAGCGGCGAGCACGATGACACTCGCAATGTTGAGCGCGACGTGAATCGGAAGAAATAGCCAAAACAGCGATCCCGGCATGTTCTTGACAAAAACCCACACCAGATTCCTATGCCCGTGATATGTCGCGAAATTGCTGTGTTGACCACCAACGGCACCTGATCCGACATGGTGGACCACCGCACCGGGCACGTACCAAGCGCGATGCCCCAGCAAACGCATGCGGAATCCAAGATCGACGTCTTCGGCATAGCAGAAGAAATCCTCGTCGAAGCCTTCGCATTCGCGAAACACGTCCAACCGATACATCGCTGCCGCGGCACACGGGGAGAAGATTTCTCTCGCCATCAAATCGGATGGCATGCAGCGTTGGCGATAGCCCGCACGGCGAATTCGCCCGCTGATGAAGTACTGGTCGCCGGTGCCGTCCAGCATGCCGTCCACACCTTCCTGCATTTGCCTCGACCCGAAAGCGGCCACGTCGGGACTGGCTTGCGCCGCATCGAGCAGCGCCTCAAGCCAGCGGGGCTCGGGAAAGGCGTCGGGGTTGAGCAAGACGACGAAGTCGGTCTCGCAGCATGCCACCGCGCGGTTGTTGCCCGCCGCAAAGCCGAGGTTGGTCGGCATTCGCATCAACGTCACGCCGGGCAGTTCGTCCACGCCCTGGAGCGAATCGTCCTGGCTCGCATTGTCGACGACAAAGATGCGATCGGCGGGAACGGTCTGCTCGAGACACAGCCGCAGGCACTTCATCAGCATGGGGCCGCTGTTCCAGTTGACGATGACGATGCTGACGCTGGGCTTCATGCTGCCTGCCAGATTTGCATGAGCTCGCTCACGTAGACGGCGATCGACTTGGGGGGCCTGATGGCGGCGCGCAGGCGAGCTCGCCCTTCAGAGGACGTCAGACGGGTCAGCTGGCGTGCCAGCGCCAACGCGTCGCCCGGCGGGAAGAGCAGGCCGTCGACACCGTCCCGCACGGCTTCCGACAGACCGGGAAAGTCGGACGCCACGACGATCGTTCGCGCAGCCTGAGCCGAATAGATGACCAGCGGCGTGTTCTCGTACCAGAGAGAAGGCACGACCAGCACATCCAGGTCGGCCATGACGTCGGAGATCTCGTCGCTGGCGAAGGTGCCGGCAAACTGGATTCCGGCGATGCCGACAGCGCGTTCTCGAAGCGCATTCACGTAGTCGGGGAATTCCGAAGTCTTGCCGTAGATGCGAAGGCTCGCCGTATCGCGTGGGAGCTGACGAAATGCCTCGACCAGCACGTGTGCGCCCTTGTGGGGCGCCAGCGTGCCGATGAAGCCAAGCCGCAGCGGTCTCGCCGTGTCCCCTTGGTCCCGGTCGGGTATCGGCTGCTCAGGCAATTGGACGCCAAACGGGGCGTCCACGATCCGATGCGGATCGACGCCGTGTTCGACCAGCTTGTCACGCATGAAGGCGTTCGGGGCCACGATGCTCTCCAGCCGGTTGAGCCGAGCAACGGTCTTGCCAAGACGCCGCCCGAGGGCCTGGATGTCATCGATCGCGGGCATCCCGCTTGGCACCGCGGCGAGCGTCAGACGGACCAGCGCATCAGCTGTGCGGGTGGGAATCACGCGCGCCATCGCGCGGATGACGCCGGCCCGCGCAGGGTTCTGGGCGAAGTGCTTGACGCAGTTGCCCGCATTGCGGCTCGGACCGTCGCAAAGCCGACCGTCCGGGTAGCGCAACTGCGCGGTGGGGCAGATCGTCCAGAAGTCAGTCGGCGTCATGGACTGCCGGACGCCCGCCTTCTCGGCCTCGACGATCAGGCCGGTGCCAAGACGATTCAGGTGAAAGTAGTGCACCCGCTGCGGCCTGAAGTCGGCAAGCACGGCGGCGAAATAGCGTGCGGCCAGATGGTTGTCCGATCCCACCTCGATCATCGATGTCTGACCGGCCATCGGCACGTAAGCGTGGTGGAAGCGGTACACCTCGAAGCCTTCGTGCCGGTAGCGGTCGCAACGGCCGGCCTCCGGCAGATCGTTCCGGCCCGGATGGGCCGTGAAGACACGGACATCGTCGCCGCGCTTGCGCAGTTCGCGCGCGACCCCCAGCGTCAACACCTCTGTACCAGCGGTGAATTCGGGAAAGAACTGGTGCACGACCAGGAGGATCTTCACAACGACGCCAAGCTCATCCAGCGGGTCTGGCCAGACTCCGGCGCATCCAGTCGACGGTGCGTTCGATGCCGACCCGCATTTCGATGCGTGGGGACCAGTTCAGCTCTTGCCGGGCCAATGCGTTCGACAGCACGTTGACGGCGACGTCGAATGGGCGACCTGGGCGGTAGTTCACATCGATCGGACGATCCAGGACGTCGCCCAGCATTCCGATCAATTCGTTCAGTGTGACGCCAACGCCCGAACTGATGTTGAAGCACAGCTTTTCGCCCTCGTAGACCAGGGCGCGCGCGAAGGCATCGGCCACGTCATGCACGTGAACGTAGTCCCGGGTCACCGAGCCGTCACCCCAGATTTCGATCGGCAGACCCATGATGGCCCTGTGCGCGAACACGCCGATCGCACCTTGGGCCGTTTCGATGCGCTGCCGCTCTCCATAAGGGTTCGCGACCCGCAGGATGACCGGTTGAATGCCATGCACATGCTGGTAGATGCGCAGGTATTTTTCGATCATCAGCTTCGTGATGCCGTATGACACGAGTGGCTCCGTCGGGTGCTGCTCGTCGATCGGAAGATAGCGAGGCGTTCCATAGACCGTCCCGCCGGACGAAATGAAAACCAGACGTTTCACGCCCTGCCGGACCATGGCCTCGAGCAACTGCAACGTCCCAACCACATTGGACTGCACGTCGTAAATCGGATCGTCGTTCGATCCCTTCGGCAACGTGGTTGAGACCAGATGCACGACCGCATCGACGCCGATGAGCGCCTCGCTCACGTCGTGCGTACTCGAAAGATCACCACCGATCCATTCCACTTGCTCGGGCGCCGAGAACTGCCGATACGGCACGACGCGGGGGCGCTCGAAGATACGCAGCGAATGTCCGTCGGCCAACAACCGGTCGGCAATGGTCGACCCGATGAAACCACCGCCGCCAAATATCAGTATGTTCATTGATCGGCCATCCAAAGGTGCCGCATCGTGCAGTGACGGTGCGGGCTAGTGCGGCGCATCGTAGAGCGCCAGCGTTTCTTGCGCCATCAGCGCGGTGGTTCGAGGGTAGTTGGTCGTGGTGGCGAGCCTGCCCAAGGCATCGGCGTCGGCAACCAGACTCGCCAAACGCTGCGCCAAGTCGTCCACGCTGCCGCGCTCGAACGCATATCCGTTCGACCCCGGCTCCAGAAACTCGGTCATTCCCGCAACATCCGACACCAGCACCGGTGTGTGCGTGGCAAGCGCATTCAAAAGAACCAGAGGGCTGTTTTCATACCAACGCGACGGGATCACCAGCAGGTCCATCCCTTGCAAGATGGTCGCCATCTGTTGCGACGGGAAGGTCCCCATGAATGACACGGCATGGCCCTGCCCCAGGGCCTTGAGGGTGTCCATGTACGCCGGGTCTTGATCCGCCGGTCCGTAGATATGCAGCTCTGCAGCGTTTGCCGGCAGCCGTTGGAATGCCTGAAGCAAAAGGTCCGTGCCTTTGTGCGGGGCGATCTGCCCAATGAAGCCGATCACAGGACGATGGCCCTTGGGCCGAATCGGCTTCGGCGCACGATCGATATCGACGCCGAACCAGATGTCGGTCATCGGCGTCTTGATGCCGTTGGACTCGTATGCGCTCCGCAGGAATCGGGTCGGCGCAACGGCACTGCGATAGCCGCGGTTGTAGAGACCCACCAACGTATCGGGACGCTTTGCAATGTCTTCGATCAGCCCATCGACCGGGCCGCCCCTCATACCAGGAAGGCGTCGCCCAACATTGGCAAGTTCGGCAATCCACCGTGCAGACCGCGGTGTCGTTGCACGCCTGATCCATGGATCGGAATGCGGACTGCGTGCTGCGTCCTTGATGTAACACGCCACGCAGTTCGTTCGGGTTGGCGACGGGCCTGCGCACAACTCGCCATCTGCAGCCTCCAGTTTGTTGTTGAGGCAGAAGCCGAAGAAGTCGGTGAAGGTGGCGTAAGTCGGTATGCCCAGTTCCGCTGTCACCTCGAGCAGCGCCGAGGTGTGATTGATCAGATGCGTCACGTGGATCACATCCGGATCGATGTCGCGCAGCACGCCTTCCAACACGGGACGCATGTCCGGCTGGTAGTACGTTTCCTTGACACGCGTATGCGGAATCTTGTTCTTGTCGATGGATACGACAGGGATGCCCTGGTACTCGTAATGGCTGACCATCGCTTCTGCAGCGCGCTCCCCTTGGAAGACGGCCGAGACAACCACCACCTCATGGCCGGCTGCGCGGTAGTGGTGTGCCAGGCCCAGCGTGTAGGTTTCTGTGCCGTAGAAATGGTCCGGGAAAAAACAGTGGACAAAAAATGCAATTTTCACGAACGTTCCTGCTGCGCGCTCGCTGTCAGTTCCGCATAGATCTGGGTGTAGTGCGCAATCATGGCTTGAACAGAGAACCGTTCTTCAGCTCGCCTCTGCTGCGCGCTGCCGATGTCGCGTCGCAGTTCAGGTGCATCCAACAGGTCGACCACGATCTTGGCCAATGCTGCTTGGTCAGCAGCCGGCGCTAACAACGCCGGGTTCCCGATGATCTCGCCGATGGCGCCAACGTCGTAGCCGACAACAGGCACCTTCATGCTCATGGCAAAAGGTGCGACCTGTCCAAAGCTTTCCTTCCATATCGGCGCGACGAAAACGCTCATGCGTCTGTAGAGATCGGGCAGCGCGTCATAGGGCACATAGCCCGTGAACTCGAAACGATCGGCCACGCCAGCCGCCTTGACCGCCGCCTGGAATGGCTCCAGCAGGCTGCCCCCGCCGACAATCAACACACGCGTCTGCGGACGCAGTTTGGCGATCTCGATAAACGGCAGAATCGCCCCTTCGTTGAGCTTGTCCCGCTCCAGTCGATAAACCATGCCGACACAATCGTCGGGCGCATGCTCATCGCTCGCACGCGTGAACAGGCTGAAGTCAGAGCCGGGATAGACCGTGACATGCCGCGCGTCGGAATCGCCGAACACGCTGCGTACATAGTCACTGACGTACACATAGCGCTCGACCGCGTCCGAACGGTGCGGCTCGATCGGCGTGTTGATGTTCTCGATCACCGGCAAGCCCAGCTGCCGCGCAGCCTCGATCACCTTGGCGTACCACGGCTCATCGCAATCGCCCCAATAGTGCACATGCACGAAATCGGGTTGCGTCCGCTTGAAGTATTCGACCAGTGGCGCAATGTCCGTCGACGACCGACATTCCTCGATTTCCAACGCTTCGTACGCAGGGGGATCCGGGTTGAAGCTGGTCAGCACCGTCTGCCGATAGTTCGCGCCGAGATGCTCGACCAGATCGACCACCAATCTCGACGAGCCACCGGTCATGAAGTTGGCGATGGCATGCACCACCCGGGGTGCGTCTGCGGCGGGTGTACCCGGCACCTTGACGCGGTAGGCGCGGGGCGCATCTGTCTTCTTGGCAGGCGGGGCGGCAGGCGTCAGGCCGAACAGCCGCTGCATGGGTGGCACCAGCCGTGAATGCCAGCGACGGGGCAACAAACCACCGCCGATCGTCGCAGCCACCAGGATCACCTTGCGGAGGCCAAAAGGGTGGACCAACAGCAGTTCACGCAGCCGGAACCAACGGGTCAGTTTCAAGGTTTGCAGTGTCGCGGCGGTGCTTTGCAGTTCCGCCTTCACTTGCTCGTGGCGCGATGTCGCTTCTGCCAGCGCCTGTTCATAGTGCTCGTAGCGGAGTTTTGCTGATGCAGTGAGTTGTTCTTGGCGCAACTGCGCTTCTTGCAACGCTTGGTCCCGCGCCCTGACAGAAGAGTCCAGTCGCTCGACCTGCTCGGCCAAACCGTAGGCAGAAAACCGCAATGCGTTCTTCTTTTTCTCCTGATCTAAAAACTCGTGCACGACGTCCACTGCATCGTCGAACATCACCGCCGCAGCAACATTGGGGAGCGGCTGCTTCGAGCAGAACGCGATGTAGGCGAGCGGAATCAGTCGCTTGCTGGCTTGTTCCTGCAACACCTCGAAAGAGCTAGGCGCTTGCGTCTGCGTTGATTCGAACGAAACGCTGTTGCGTACGCGTTGCTCAACGATATGCAAGTGTTGGAAATGCGGGCCTAGCAGCTCTGCAAATTCTTCGCGCGTCATTTCCCGCAGGTGATACGGGTTTGCGCCGTACATGCCTGTGATCTCGGGGTTGGGTGTGGAGATGACAAATACTCCATCGTCGCGAAGCAGCCGTGCGATTTGCTCAATCGCTCGATGCTGCGTCTGTAGATCGACGTGTTCGATCATCTCGAAGCAGGTGACGACGTCGAACGACGCCGATGGCAGGGTGGCGCCTAGGTCGTCACAACAATGAAACTGAGCGCCAGAGCCAGTGTGCGTGGATCTTGCCCACGCAATGGCTTCAGCATCGATGTCCAGTCCCAACACGCGACCACCTGCCCCCGCCAGCACGGCTGAGCCATATCCGGTGCCGCAACCAAAGTCCAAGACGGCCTTGTCCTGGACAAAACGCTTGGCCAGCGCATAGCGCGGCAGATGCTCGTACTCCGCGATCTTCGACCAAGTGCCTGGTACATAACGTTCACGCATGAATTCGGTGAAGTTACTGCCCTCGGCCTCGACGTGAAGCCCGGCATAGTCGGCCAACGTCTGCTCGCCCGTCGCCCGGGACGGTTGCAGATGCTCGCCACGGACCCGGATCGAATTGAACCCGAGCTTGCTCAGGAGGAACTCGAAGGTTTTCGCCCGGTAGTACAGCAGATGCGACGGGGGATGACGATAGGTCCAGCCAGCCGGGTCAACGCTGGCCTCATGGGACCCTGCATTCGGTGTGGTGATGATGACGCGCGTCTTGGGGGTGATGGCACCAATCGAGAACAACGAATAGAACAATGCGTAAGGGTTCGCCAGGTGCTCGATCACATCGAGGATCAGCACCACGTCGAACTCGTGCGGGATGAGCTCTCCAACCTCCTCGGTGATATAGGCGCGCCCGCCCAGGCGCTTCTGCGCGATGCCGCGGGCATGGGCAGAGATCTCGGTGCCGAAACACTTCCAGCCCAAGGCGGCAGCGGCGTCCAGATGCGCGCCATAGCCGCATCCCACATCGAGGATGGACAACCCGGTCTTCCCTGCGAAGTCCTGATCCAGGATGCGCTTGAGGGCGTCGACCGACCAGCGCGTCTGCTTCTCGTAGTCCTGGTAGCCCCCTGGTTCTCCGCCCTCAAACCACTGCTCGCGGTCGTAATAGGCCTTGAGCTCTTGTTCGTTCGGCATGGGGTACACGTGCTCGGCCCCACAATGCCCGCACCCGAAAATTCGGTACGCATCGACTTCACATAGATCGAACAGAGTGTCACCCCGCAGGCAAACGGGACAACGATGATCATTCATGACGGCAACCACAGGTCAATTCCTTGCTAAACAGATACGCTACTCAGAACCCGTGATCCAGGCACAGGGATGATGAAACTTGCCCCATGTGGGGTAGCTTGAGCGAACCGAGAACGGTGAGCACAAATCCGTCATGGCAAAACAGACGGAAAAGTCTTCGTTGTATGCCGCGACCGAAATCAAATAGTCGCCGGGCACCAAACAAAGAGCACGGAAATCCAAGTAGCCGCGACACACCTGACCCTGCGGGACTTCGTTCCAGAAAACCTGGTCTTCGCGGCTGGTCTGCCCGATCACCCAATCCCCATCCGCTCGATAGATGCTGACAGCGAAGACCAACTTTGGAAGGTCTGCCAACGCTCTGACGGAAAACCCCAGTCGGAACGGCTCACCCAGCATGAACCTTCCGCCTTCGCCGCCCGAGAGAGAGATGTCCACAAACTGGGCCTTCCCCGTGTTCTGCTGCGGCAGCACCTTGGCGCCGCTAACAGCCGAACCTGGCCCTTGGGTAGGCAGACTACTGACGTAGTAGTCCTGCGCGATCCTGATCGGGTCACCGCTGTCGATCATCTCACCATGACTGAGCCAGACCACCCTGGAACACAGCAGCTGAAGCGTTCCCAGATCGTGGGTCACAAACAAGATCGTGACGCCGTCTGCCACAAGGCGCTGGATGAACTCCATGCACTTGTTGCGAAACGCGATGTCTCCGACGCTCAATGCTTCGTCCACGACCAGAATGTCTGGTTGCACGTGCACTGCAACTGAGAAGGCCAAGCGAACCATCATGCCGCTCGAGTAAGTCTTGACCGCTTGATCGATGAATTCACCGATGTCGGCGAACGCTTCGATGGCTGCAAAGCGGGACTCCATTTCCTCCCTGGTCAATCCGAGCACAGCCCCGTTCAGATAAACGTTCTCCCGCCCGGTGAATTCTGGGTTGAACCCGGATCCGAGCTCGAGCAGCGCGGCAATTCGACCTCTGGTTTCGACCCGCCCGGCTGTCGGGGTAAGCGTTCCGCAGATCAGCTGCAGCAAAGTGGACTTCCCGCTGCCGTTGCGCCCGAGAATGCCGATGACTTCGCCCTTCTTCACCTCGAACGAGATGTCACGCAGCGCCCAAAACTCGCGAAAGTAATTTTTCCCGCCACGGCCGGCAAGACGCGAAGAGCGGAAAAATTGCTTGAGCCGATCACGTGGACTGTCGTATATCTGGTAGCACTTACTCAGTCCGGAAACCCGGATGGCGATTTCAGAGGACATCGGCAAATCCTTTGCGTGTCTTCTGAAACCAGAAATAGCCCATCCAGGCGACGCCGATGGCGACGAGCGTGTATACCCCGAGCCCCACCCAGTCCGGTGATTTACCCCAGATCAGCAGCCCGCGGGCCTGCTCGATGATGAACGTTGTCGGGTTGAGAAACAGCCATCCACGAATACCCTCCGGCAAAGCCGACAGGGGATAGAAAACGGGAGAAAGGAACATCATCGCCGCGGTAAGAATCCCCATCGTCTGCCCGACGTCACGCAAATAGACGCCCAGCGAAGCAAGCATCCAGGCGAGGCCACACGCCAGCACGATCAACGGCACCAGCACCAGCGGAACAAAGACGACGGTCCAATGCAACGAACCGCTGAAGATGACGACGGCGACCATCAGCACGCCAAGGCTGATTGCAAGGTGAAATAAGGCAGCAAGAACGCCAATCAACGGCAGGATTTCCAGCGGAAAGATGACCTTCTTGACGAGATTGACGTTGCCCAACACCAGCGTAGGCGCACGATTCAGCACTTCGGCCAACAGGCCATGGACCATCAGGCCCACGAAAAGCACCAACGCAAACTGCGCTTTGCCCTCTTCGCCCCCCCCCCCCCAACGCGCCTTGAACGCCACCGAGAAGACGAAGGTGTAGACCACCAGCATCAAGATGGGATTGAACAGGGACCAGGCCATGCCCAGGAATGACCCCTTGTAGCGGCCCACCACCTCCCGCCGGGTCATCTGCACGATCAACTGGCGATGCTGCCGAATACTCCGCACAAGCGCCGTGAGAGACGTGGGCTGTGCGGCATGGGGGTCGATCACCACGGAAGAATGGGTCATTCGAATAGCTCGGCGGCCGTCAGCATGGGGCTGGACTGATCCTTCTGCGACAGCACAGGCTCGCCCTCGCAAGGCCATTGAATTCCCAGCGAAGGATCGCTCCAAGCAATGGACCGCTCATGCGTGGCTGCGTAATAGTTCGTCGTCTTGTACAAAAAATCTGCCGTATCGCTCAACACCAGGAAGCCATGCGCAAACCCTGGCGGAATCCACATCTGGCGGCTGTTTGCCTCGCTCAGTTCCTCGCCCACCCATTTACCAAAGGTCGGCGACGACTTGCGGATGTCCACCGCCACGTCGAACACGGCGCCTCGGGTGACGCGGACGAGCTTGCCCTGAGCGTGCGGCGGCAGCTGATAGTGCAGGCCACGCAGCACGCCTTTGCTGCTGCGGCTGTGGTTGTCCTGCACAAACACAACTTCCAGCCCGGTGGCCTGGTTGAAGGCGTTTTGGTTAAAGCTCTCGTAGAAAAAGCCCCGCGCATCACCGAACACCTTCGGCTCGATGACGATCACGTCGGAGATGGCGGTGGGCGTGGCCTTCATGCGCGCACGCCCTCTGCCAGCAGATGGTTCAGGTACTTGCCGTAACCATTCTTCTGCAGCGGCGCAGCCAGCTTGCGAAGCTGCTCGGTGTCGATGAAGCCGGCGCGCCAAGCAATCTCTTCAGGGCAGGCGATCTTCAAGCCTTGTCGATGCTCCAGCGTGGCGATGAACTGCCCTGCCTCCAGCAGACTTTCATGCGTGCCGGTGTCCAGCCACGCATAGCCACGCTGCATGATCTGCACGTTGAGCGCGCCGGCGTCCAGGTAGGCCTGGTTGACGGCGGTGATCTCCAGTTCGCCGCGCGCGCTAGGCTTGACGGCCTTGGCGATGTCGACGACCTGGTTGTCATAGAAGTACAGGCCCGTCACGGCGTAGCTGCTCTTGGGGTGGGTGGGCTTCTCTTCGATGCTGCTGGCCCTACCACCGATGTCGAACGCGACCACGCCGTAGCGCTCCGGATCCTGCACGTGATAGGCGAAGACCGTGGCACCGGAAGGCTGCGCATCTGCGTCTGAGAGCAGTTGCGCGAAGTCGTGGCCGTAGAACAGGTTGTCGCCCAGCACCAGCGCGCTCGGCGCCCCCGCAAGAAAGTCCTCGCCGATCAGGAACGCCTGCGCCAGCCCGTCCGGACTGGGCTGCACCGCGTACTGAAGGTTCATGCCCCACTGGCTGCCGTCGCCCAGCAATTGCTGAAAGCGCGGCGTGTCCTGCGGCGTGCTGATGATGAGGATGTCGCGCATGCCGCCGAGCATCAGCGTGCTCAGGGGGTAATAGATCATGGGCTTGTCGTACACCGGCAGCAATTGCTTGCTCATGGCCAGCGTGGCCGGGTGCAGTCGGGTGCCGGAGCCACCGGCCAGGATGATTCCCTTGCGTTTTGTCATTCGTGATGTCCCTTGTTATCCGAGAGTTTCTTGCAGCATCCGGGCCACGCCCGTCTGCCACGCTGGCAGCACCAGCCCGAAGGCCGACTGCAGCTTGGTGGTGTTCAGCCGCGAGTTGAGTGGCCGCTGGGCCGGCGTCGGGAAGTCGGTGGTGGGCACCGGGGCGATCGCGTCGGCCGCGACCTTGATGTCGACGCCGGCCGCGCGGGCGTGCTCGATCACGAAGCGTGCGTAGCCGTGCCAGGTGGTTTCACCGCCTGCGACCAGGTGATACAGGCCCGCCTTCCCGGGATCGGTCAAGGTAGCGCGAATCGCGTGCGCCGTCACGTCGGCCAGCAGCTCAGCGCCGGTCGGCGCACCGAACTGGTCGTCGATCACGGTGAGCCGCTCGCGCTCCTTGGCCAGGCGCAGCATGGTCTTGGCGAAGTTGCCGCCGCGTGCGGCGTAGACCCAGCTGGTGCGAAAGATGAGATGCCGCGGGCAGGCCTGCGCGACCAGCTGCTCGCCTTCCAACTTGGTTCGCCCGTAGACGCTCAGCGGGCCCGTCGGGTCGTCTTCCGTTCGCGGCGCGCTGCCGCTGCCGTCGAAGACGTAGTCGGTCGAGTAATGGACCATCAGCGCGCCGACCTCATGGGCGGCCTGGGCCACGACGCCTGGCGACGTGGCGTTGAGCGTGCGCGCGAACTCGGGTTCGCTTTCGGCCTTGTCGACGGCGGTGTGCGCCGAGGCGTTCACGATCACGTCTGGGCGAACCTTGCGGACGGTGTCGGCCAGCAGCTCAGGCCGGCTGAAGTCGGCATGGAGCTCGGCGCTGTCGAAATCGAGGGCGACCAACTCGCCCAGCGGTGCCAGGCTGCGCTGCAGCTCCCAACCGACCTGCCCGCCCTTTCCCAGCAGCAGCAGCTTCATGCGCGCGTCGTCGCCGAAGGCGCCTCATATTGCTTCTGCACCCAGTCGCGGTAGGCCCCGCTTTGCACGTTGGCCACCCACTCGCCGTTGGCCAGGTACCACTCGACCGTCTTGCGGATCCCGGTGTCGAAGGTCTCGGCCGGCTTCCAGCCCAGCTCGCGTTCGAGCTTGCGCGCGTCGATGGCGTAGCGCCGGTCATGGCCGGGGCGGTCGGTCACGTAGCTGATCTGTTCGCGGTAGCTCTTGCCGTCGGTGCGCGGACGCAACTCGTCGAGCAACGCGCACACGGTGTTGACGATCTCGATGTTGGGTTTCTCGTTCCAGCCGCCGACGTTGTAGGTCTCACCGAGCCGGCCGTCCTGGAGCACGCGGCGGATGGCGCTGCAGTGGTCCTTCACGTAGAGCCAATCGCGCACCTGCATGCCGTCGCCGTACACCGGCAAGGGCTTGCCGGCCAGGGCGTTGACGATCATCAAGGGGATCAGCTTCTCGGGGAAGTGGTAGGGGCCGTAGTTGTTCGAGCAGTTCGTGGTCACCACCGGCAGCCCGTAGGTGTGGTGCCAGGCGCGCACCATGTGGTCGCTGGCCGCCTTGCTGGCCGAGTAGGGGCTGTTGGGCTCGTACTTGTTCTCTTCGGTGAACGCCGGGTCGGTGGCCGACAGCGATCCGTACACCTCGTCCGTCGACACATGCAGGAAGCGGAAGGCATTTTTTTCCGCGGGGGGCAGCGAGTTCCAGTAACCGCGCACCGACTCCAGCAGCCGGAACGTCCCCAGCACGTTCGTCTGAACGAAGTCCTCGGGCCCGTGGATGGAACGATCCACATGCGACTCCGCGGCGAAGTTGACGACGGCTCGGGGTCGGTGCTCGGCCAGCAGGCGGTCAACCAGTGCGCTGTCGCCGATATCGCCCTGGACGAACACATGACGGGCGTCTCCCGCGAGAGACGCCAGCGTCTCCCGGTTGCCGGCATAGGTCAACTTGTCGAGATTGACGATGGGCTCGTCGTGCTGCGCGAGCCAGTCGAGTACGAAGTTGGCGCCGATGAAGCCGGCGCCGCCGGTGACGAGGATCATGTGGGAGGTCGGTGATTAATTTGGGGCACCCTTGTGAGGGCCTGTGGGATTATCCATGGGCTGTGACGGCTGGATGACTGCGTGCCGATGTGGGCAGCCGAAGTGTGCTTCCAAGCGAAACGGAGAGCATTCAGGGTGATTCAGGCATTAGGATTCGCGCAGAAAGCCACAAAGCGATGGTTCCCCACCATAAAAGTCAACACGATTGGAAACAATCTCGCGCTACAGTCTGTTTGCTTTAGTTTTAATCCTGCCATCGGATGCATCGTGACCCCCGCGATCCCGTCCGGCGTTTCCAGGGCCTGCGAGCCCAGGCTCACACAATGACCATCACCATTCATCCTGTCGTCCTGTGCGGCGGCAGCGGCACCCGGCTTTGGCCGCTTTCGCGCAAGGCGTTGCCCAAGCAGTTCGCGCCGCTGATCGACAACAAGAGCCTGCTCCAGCTCACCCTGGAGCGGCTGCGCGAACTGAACAGCGACATCTGCTGCGTGGCGTCGGACGAGCACCGGTTTCTGGTGCAAGAGGCGTTGGACGCCGCCAAAGTCCAGGGCAAGCAGATCCTCGAACCGGTGGCGCGCAACACCGCGGCCGCGATGGCTGCAGCCGCCCTGCTCGCGGACGCCGACGACCTGCTGCTCTTCGCGCCGGCCGATCACCACATCCCGGACGCCGCCCTCTTCGCCCAGACGGTGCGAAACGGCGTCGACGCGGCGCTGGCAGGCCACATCGTGACCTTCGGCGTGGTGCCGAGCTTCCCCAGCACGGCCTATGGCTACATCGAGTCCGGCGCGGCGCTGGCCGGTGCAGTCGATGGCGCCGGGCGCGCAGTGGTGCGCTTCGTCGAGAAGCCGACCGCCGAGGTGGCGCAGGCTCTGCTGCTCAAGGGCGGCTACTTCTGGAACGCCGGCATTTTCCTGGTGCAGGCGCGTGTGCTGATCGACGCGCTGCGCCAGCACGCGCCGGACATCCTGGCCGCCTGCCAGCAAGCGACCAACGCACCGGACGTCGACGGCAGCTTCGTGCGCCTGAACCGCGAAGCCTTCGAGGCCTGCCGCAGCGACAGCATCGACTACGCCGTGCTCGAAAAACACGCCCACATCGCCGTGATTCCGTTCGCCGGCGCCTGGAGCGACGTGGGCAGCTGGAACGCCGTGGCCAACCTGTACCCGGCCAATGAAGACGGCAACCGGCTCAGCGGCATGGCCAGCGCCCTGAATGCGCGCAACACCTTCGTGCACGCGCCGATCCGCCCCGTGGTCGCCCTGGGCACCGAAGACCTGATCATCGTGGACACGCAAGACGCCCTGCTGGTCGCCAGCACCGCCTGCGCCGAACAGGTGAAGGACGTGGTCGCCATGCTCAACCGAGAAGGCCGCCTCGAAGCGACCGAGCACCGCCGCGTCGCACGCCCATGGGGCGCCTACGACAGCGTCGACGCTGCAGAGCGTTTCCAGGTCAAGCGGCTGACGGTCAAGCCGGGCGCCAAGCTGTCGCTGCAGATGCACCACCACCGCGCGGAACACTGGGTGGTGGTCAAGGGCACCGCCAAGGTGACGCGCGACGACGAGACGATCCTCGTGCGCGAGAACGAGTCGGTCTATATTCCCCTGGGCGCCGTGCACCGGCTGGAGAACCCCGGAAAGATCATGCTCGAAGTGATCGAGGTGCAGTCCGGCGGCTACCTCGGAGAGGACGACATCGTCCGATTCGACGACACCTACGGCCGTGTCACCCCTATCACCGCAAAAACAAAATAACGTTAGCCATGACCGCAAAGAAAGCACTCATCACCGGCATCACCGGCCAGGACGGCTCCTACCTCGCCGAATTTCTGCTGGAGAAGGGCTACGAGGTCCACGGCATCAAGCGCCGCGCCTCGTCGTTCAACACCGAACGCATCGACCACCTGTACCAGGACCCGCACGAAAGGAACCGCAAGCTGCACCTGCACTATGGCGACCTGACGGACACCAGCAACCTGACGCGCATCGTGCAGCAGGTGCAGCCCGACGAGATCTACAACCTTGGCGCACAGAGCCACGTGGCGGTGAGCTTCGAGGCGCCCGAATACACGGCCGACGTCGACGCGATCGGCACCCTGCGCCTGCTTGAGGCGGTGCGCCTGCTCGGCATGCAGGACAAGACCCGCTTCTACCAGGCCAGCACCAGCGAGCTGTACGGCCTGGTGCAGGAGATCCCCCAGCGCGAGAGCACGCCCTTCTACCCGCGCAGCCCCTACGGCGTGGCCAAGCTCTACGCCTACTGGATCACCAAGAACTACCGCGAGGCGTACGGCATGTACGCCTGCAACGGCATCCTGTTCAACCACGAAAGCCCGCGGCGCGGCGAGACTTTCGTGACGCGCAAGATCACCCGCGGCATCTGCAACATCGCCCAGGGCCTGGAGCAGTGCCTGTTCGTCGGCAACCTCGATGCGCTGCGCGACTGGGGCCATGCCAAGGACTACGTCCGCATGCAATGGATGATGCTGCAGCAGGGCGAAGCCAAGGACTACGTGATCGCCACCGGCGTGCAGTACAGCGTGCGCGACTTCGTGCGCAAGACGGCGGCCGAACTCGGCATCACGCTCGACTTCGTCGGCACAGGCGTCGAAGAGAAGGCCGTGGTGCGCAGCATCGAGGGCACCGACGCGCCGGGCGTGAAGCCAGGCGACGTGATCGTGTCGGTCGACCCGCGCTACTTCCGCCCGGCCGAAGTCGAGACGCTGCTGGGCGACCCGGCCCTGGCCAAGCAGGACCTGGGCTGGATCCCCGAGATCACGCTGGACGAGATGATCAGCGAGATGGTCGCCAACGACCTCGAGGCCGCGCGCCAGCATTCGCTGCTCAAGAAACACGGCTACAGCGTAGCGGTCAGCCGCGAACACTGAAGGCACCCCCATGGCCACCCAGGACGACAAGTCCAAGGACCCCATCAAGGACTCGGCGCAGCAGATCTGGCTGGCCGGGCTCGGGGCCTTCGCCAAGATGCAGCAGGAGGGCAGCAAGGCCTTCGAGGCGCTGGTGAAGGACGGCGCCGGTCTTCAGAAGAAGACGCAGCAGGCGGCCGAAGAAACGCTGAGCCAGGCCCAGACCCGCATGGCCGGGCTGGCCAGCGAGTTCGGCGCGAAGGCCAGCGGCGGCTTCGGGAAGCTGGAGAACATTTTCGAGGAACGGGTGGCACGGGCGCTGGAACACCTGGGCGTTCCGTCGGCCGCCGAAGTCGCAGCGCTGCGGGCTCGCGTCGAAGAGCTCGAGGCACGGCTGGCCACGCAGAAGCCCGCGGCGGCAGCGTCGCGCAAGCCGCCGAGCCGCGGTTCGGCCAAGGCCGGTGCTGCAGCCGCCAAGGCCGCGAAGCCATCGCGCCGCCGTGCGCCGCGTGCAGACAAACCCTGATCCGGCCCCTGCGACCCTGATCCGGGGGCACGACCCGCATGCGCACACGCCCCCCTTTGCGCTAGAGTGGCCCCCAAGAGACAACCGGGGCTTCCACATGGCCAAGAAGGCGCCGCGCCGCACTGCCGAGCGCATCCTCGAAGCAGCGCTCGACCTGTTCAATCGCTTCGGCGAGCCGAACGTGTCGACCACGCTCGTGGCCGGCGAACTGAACATCAGCCCCGGCAATCTCTACTACCACTACCCGGCCAAGGATGAGCTGATCAACCGGCTCTACAGCCAGTACGAGGCGGAGCTGGACGAACTGCTGCATGCGAGCGAAGGCGTGCACGACGTGGAAGATGCCTGGTTCTTCATGCACAGCCTGTTCGAGCTGCTGTGGCGCTACCGCTTCCTCTATCGCGACCTGAACGACCTGCTGAGCAACAACCGCCATCTCGAGACGCAATTCCAGCTGGTGCTGCAGAAGAAGGCGGCGGCCATCCGGACGCTGCTGGCCGGGCTGGACGCCGCGGGCCACCTGGGCATCGACCCGCGCGAGGTCGACACGCTGGCGCAGAGCATGGTGGTGGTGCTGACCTACTGGCTGAGCTACGAGTACGTGCGCAACCCGCGCGAGGCGCTCGAGCCGGCCCATGCGCAGAGCGCGCTGATGCGCGGCGCGCACCACACGCTGCACCTGATGGCGCCCTACCTCGCTCCCGAGCAGCGGCGGCATCTTCTGACGCTCAGCAGCGCCTACGAGCGCGACGATCTGGCGCTGGCCGCCTGATCGATCCCGACCCACCCGCCCCACACCAGGAGCAAGACGCCATGACTCCCGATATGCGTCCCGTGTCGCTGCTCCCGCCCGGCTGCCATGCGCCGACCGCGCAGGCCGGCCGATGGGCACCGCTGCCCTATGCCGACCTGCCGCGCTTCGATACGCAGCGCCTGCTCGCCGCCTGGCCGCGCCTGCATGCCGGCAACCCGCTGGCCCCGCCCGAGCCGGGGCCGCTGGCCGACGGCTGGGTCTGCTATCACAACGGCGAGTTCGAACGTGCCGCCGCCATCGGCCTGCAGCTCGGCACCGACGGCCTGATGCTGGCCAACCAGGCGACCGCGATCTACGCCAACTACCTCGAGCCGCGCGAGACGGTGCGCCTGGCGCTCTTCCTGCAGGTGGCCGAGCGCGCCGCGGGGCACGCCGCCGCCGAGCCGGGCAACGCCCACGCGCTTTTCTGGGAAGCCTATGCGCTGGGCCGCTATGCCCAGGGCATCAGCGTGGCCCGTGCGCTGGCGCAGGGGCTGGGCACCAAGGTCAAGACGGTGCTGGAGCGCGTGATCGCGCTGGAGCCGCAACACGCCGATGCCTACATCGCGCTGGGCGCCTTCCATGCCGAGGTGATCGACAAGGTCGGCGCGCTGGTCGGCTGCATGACCTATGGCGTGCGCGCCGAAGCCGCGGTCGCGCTGTTCGAGCGCGGGCTGGCCTTGAACCCCTCGTCGGCCAGCGGCTGGATGGAATACGCGCGCGGCCTGCTGATGCTCGAAGGCGACGGGCGCCTGCCCGAGGCCACTCGGCTCTACGAGAAGGCGGCGGCCGTCGTGCCGGCCGATGCGCGCGAGCGCCTGGACGTCGAACTCGCTCGGGCCGGCCTGACGGATTAGGGCTCGCTTAAGATGCCCAGCCCTTTCGCCAACGCCCGCCCATGTCCGACCTGAACTCCCTTTTCGAGGCCGCCCAGGCCAACGCCCAGCTGTTGCCCGAACGCCCGGACAACCCGACGCTGCTGAAGATCTACGGCCTGTTCAAACAGGCCACCGAAGGCGACAACGCCGCCAAGCGGCCGAGCTTCAGCGACGTGGTGGCGCGCGCCAAGTGGGACGCGTGGACCGCGCAGAAGGGCCTGTCGGCGGACGAGGCGAAGCAGAAGTACGTCGAACTGATCGACTCACTGCGCGGCTGAAGGCTGCGCTGCCCGCGCGGTGTGGGTCGGCGGGGCCACGCCCTGCAGCGCGGCGTGGCGCTCGTCCTTCGGCAACGCCGCGAGCTTCCTGACGGCCGCATAGAAGCGCGGCCAGTCGCGGCCCTCGCGCTCGAACAGCGCCTCGAAGCCAGGCACCAGGTCGTCGTAGGCCGCCTGCGCGCCGAAGGTGGCGTTGTTGGCCCGCGCGGCCCAGGCGTCGTAGGCCGCCTGGCGCTGCGGCGGCCAGCCCTTGCGCAGCGCCGCGAAGTCGGCGCGGAAGGCGTCCATCGCCTCGCGCTTCATCGCCTCCACCGCCGCCCAGTCCTTCGCCTTGGCCTGCGGCGAGGTGTAGACCGCCTGCAGCCGCCGCCGCGTGGCGAAGGTGAGCGCGCGGAACTGCTGGCGCCGCGCGTCGTACTGCGCGTACTCGGCGCGCGCCGCCTCGCCAGCCTCGGTCGCGAGCCAGCGGGCGCCGCCGATGCGCTCGACCGCGGTGGCGAAGGATTCGTTGAAGAGCGTATCGCCCGACACGTAGAGCAGCTGGTGCGACAGCTCGTGGAAGATCAGCCGTGCCAGCTCGCCCTCGGGGTAGCCGATGAAGGTGCTCAGCAGCGGGTCGCCGCCGGCCCAGTTGAGCCAGCCCAGCGTCGAATACGCCGGCACCGGGTAGACGGCGGCTTCCCGCCCCTGCGCACGCTGGGCGTCGGCCTCGGCCTTCGCCTGCGCCTCGTCGTAGTAGCCGCGGTAGCCGACACAGCCCGCCACGGGAAAGCACCAGGTCTCGAGCGTCAGCGAATACGGCGGCGCGGCCACCACGTTCCAGACCGCCGCGTTGCGGTGCAGGTCGGCGTAGCCGGTGTAGCTGGGGTTGTCCGGCAGGTGCAGCTCGGTCACGGCGAAGCGGCGGATGCGCTGGGTGAGTTCGAGCTTGGCCTTGAGCGCCGCGGGCGTGGCCGGGTCGTCGAGCCACTGCGGCACCGGCCGCGCCGCGCGCATCACGCCAATGTGGCCGCTGGCCGACTGCCAGTAGTAGCCGAGGTCGGCGCAGCCGGCGAGCAGACCGGTCGCCAGCAGCACGAAGACGGCGGCAACGCGCCGTGCCATCGCCTCAGCCAGCATCGCTTGGCTCGACTTGGACCAGGCAGTCGTAAAAGGTCGGTCCCCGCCCGATGTCGGTCAGGCGCTGGCTGGTGAGCTGGTTGACGTTGGTGCCGTCGAAGCCCAGCTTGCGCCACCAGATGCCCATGCCGTGCACCACGCCCGGCCGCGCGCGGCGCGATACCTCGGCGCGGCAGCGGTGCTCGCCGCGCTGGTTGAACACGCGCACCATCGCGCCGTCGACGATGCCGCGGGCGGCCGCGTCGTCGGCGTGGATCTCCAGCAGCGGCTCGCCCTCGATGGCGCGCAGGCTGGTCACGTTGACGAAGGTGGAGTTGAGGAAGTTGCGCGCCGGCGGCGAGATCATCGCGAGCGGGAACTGCGCCGAGCTGCCCACCGCCTCGTGGTTCGGCACATGGTCGGGCAGACCGTCCTGGCCCTGGGCGGCGAGGCGTTCGCTGAAGAATTCGCAGCGGCCCGAGGGGGTCGGGAAGTTGCCCTCGGCGTAGGGCGCGTCGGGCAGGCGCAGCGTGGTGAAACCGTCGCGGTGCAGCTGCGCGACATCGATCGCACCGGGCGCAAAGGCGGCGGCGCACAGGGCCTCGTCGTCGTCCGAAAAGCAGGGCTCGTCGAAGCCCATGCGACGTGCCAGCTCGCGGAACACCCAGGCGTTGCTGCGCGCCTCGCCTCGCGGCGCCACGGCCGGGCGGTTGAGCAGCACGTCGGTGTGACCGTAGCTGGTGTGGATGTCCCAGTGCTCGATCTGCACCGTGGCCGGCAGCAGGTAGTCGGCGTAGTCGGCCGTGTCGGTGCGGAACTGCTCGAGCACCACGGTGAACAGGTCCTCGCGCGCGAAGCCGGCGGCGACCTTGCCCGACTCCGGCGCCACGGCGACCGGGTTGCTGTTGTAGACCACGACCGCCTTCACCGGAGGCCCGTTCGACAGCGCGGGCGCGTCACCGGTGAGCGCATCGCCGATGCAGCTCATGTTGATGGTGCGCGGCCGGCGTCCGGCCAGCAGGTCGGGCCGCTGCAGCGCGGCGCGGTCGACCGGGTACAGCCCCGAGCTGCTCAGCAGCAGGCCGCCCGCACGATGCCGCCAGGCGCCGACCAGCGCCGGCAGGCAGGCGATGGCGCGCGCCGCATTGCCGCCGCCGTGCACCCGCTGCATGCCGTAGTTCAGGCGGATGGCGGCAGGCTTCGTCTGCCCGTAGTCGCGGGCCAGCGCCACGATCTGCGCCTCGGGCACGCCGCACACCGCGGCGGCGCGGGCCGGCGGCCATTGCAGGGCGCGCTCGCGCAGCGCGTCCCAGCCGACGGTGTGGCGCGCGATGTAGTCGTGGTCGAGCCAGTCGTGGACGATCAGCTCGTGCATCAACGCCAGCGCCAGCGCGCCGTCGGTGCCCGGCAGCAGCGCGATGTGCGCGTCGCACTTGTCGGCGGTTTCGGTCTTGCGGGGGTCGATGCACACCAGCTTCGCGCCGGCGCGCCGGGCCGCCTGCGCGTGGCGCCAGAAGTGCAGGTTGCTGGCGATCGAGTTGCTGCCCCAGATGAGGATCAGCTTCGACTCGGCGAAGAACTCGACCCGCATGCCCACCTTGCCGCCCAGGGTCAGGCTCAGGGCCTCGCCGCCGGCGGTGGAGCAGATCGTGCGGTCCAGCAGCGACGCGCCGAGCTTGTGGAAAAAACGACGATCCATCGATTCGCCCTGCACCAAACCCATGGTGCCGGCGTAGCTGTAGGGCAAAATCGTTTCTGAACTGTTACTTTCGGTTAGATTCTGCAACCGGCGTGCGATGTCGTCGAGCGCGGTGTCCCAGCTGACGCGCTCGAACTGCCCGGCGCCCTTGGGGCCGACGCGCTTCATCGGGTAGAGCAGCCGATCGGGGTGCGCCGTCCGCTCGAGGTAGCGGGACACCTTGGTGCACAGCACGCCGCCCGTGTGCCGATGGTCCGGGTTGCCCTGCAGCTTGACGGCCTGGCCGTCCTGCACGGTGGTGACCAGCGCGCAGGTGTCGGGACAGTCGTGCGGACAGGCGCCCAGCACGGTGACCGAGGGGGTGGGAGACGTCGAAGAAGAAGCGGTGGCAGCGACCATCGGCCGAGTCTAGTTCCAGTCCTTGTTGTTGGCGCGAGCACGCGCGGAGGTTCGACCTATGATCAATCGCAGGCATTTTTCGATGGCGGCCGGTGCGGCCGCACTCGGTGGTTTCCAGCTGGCGCGCGCGCAAAGCGAGGCGCCGATCGTGCTCGGCCAATCCGCGCCCTTCAGCGGGCCGGCCGCGCAGTTGGGCATCCAGTTCTACCAGGGCGCCAAGCTCTACCTCGACCAGTACAACGCCTTGCCGGGCCACCGCGACGTCGAGATCAGGTTCCTCGACGACGGCTACGAGCCCGACCGCACCGTCGCCAACACGCAGAAGCTGATCGCCGAAGACGCCTTCGCGCTGTTCGGCTACATCGGCACGCCGACCAGCCTGGCGGCGCTGCCGCTGGCCGTGAAGGACCGGGTGCCCTTCGTCGCGCCCTTCACCGGCGCCATGGCGCTGCGCGAGCCCTTCCACCGCAACGTGTTCCACCTGCGCGCCTCGTACAACGACGAGACCGCGCTGATCGTCAAGCAGCTGACCAACCTGGGCCTGAAGAAGATCGCGGTCTTCTACCAGAACGACGCCTACGGCAAGGCCGGCCTGGACGGCGCCACGCTGGCGCTGGCGCAGCTGGACCTCAAGCCCGCCGCGCTGGCGACGGTGGAGCGCAACTCGGTCGACGTGGCCGCCGCGGTGAAGACGATCACCGCCGCCAAGCCCGACGCGGTGATCCAGGTCAGTGCCTACAACTCCTGCGCCGCCTTCATCCGTGAAGCCCGCAAGGCCGGCTACGGCGGCACCTTCTACAACGTGTCCTTCGTCGGCACGCAGGCCCTGGCGGACGCGCTCGGCAAGGACGGCGCGGGCGTGGTGGTCACGCAGGTGGTGCCGTCGCCGTACAGCCCGGCCAACGCGATCACGCGCGAATTCAGCGACGTCGCGAAGAAATCCGGCGGCGCCACCAAGCCGAACTTCTCGAGCATGGAAGGCTATCTCGCGGCCAAGGTGCTGACCGAGGGCCTGCGCCGCGCGCCGGGCAAGCTCAGCCGCGACGGGCTGATCCAGGGCCTGGAGAGCATCGACCGCCAGCAGTTCGGCGGCTTCGAGGTGTCCTTCTCGCCGAAGAACCATGTGGCGTCGAAGTTCGTCGAGCTGTCGATGATCACGGGCGACGGGCGCATCCGCACCTGATCAGCCCCGCACCCTGGCGAACACCTTCCAGAAGGCCGCATCCTGCGCCGTCGCGAAGTTGATGCGCATCAGCGTGCTCGGCGGCCGGCGCGCGTGAAACAGCGAGCCGGGCGCCAGCAGGTAGCCCTCGTCGAGCATGCGCTGGGTCAGCGCGTCGGTGTCGACGCCGGTGTCGACCCAGCCGAACAGCCCCGCCGGCTCCGACTCGAAGCGGCAGCCGTGCGCCAGCGCCAGCTTCACCGTGCGCGAGCGCGCGCCGTCGAGCCGCAGACGCACGCGCTCGGCGTGCCGGCGCAGCTGGCCCTGGTCGATGCACCAGGCCAGCGCCCGCTCGAACAAGGCCGGCGTGGTGAGCGTGGCCAGCAGCTTGGTCTCCAGCAGGCGGCCGAACACCTGCGGCGCCGCGGCGAGAAACCCGATGCGCCAGTTGGGCGCGAGGATCTTCGCGAAACCGCTCACGTAGATGGTGCGCTGCAGGCCGTCGAGCACGCACAGCCGCGTGGCGTGCTCGGGCGCGAGATGGCTGTAGGTGTCGTCCTCGACGATATGGAAGTCGTGCTGGTTGGCCAGCTGCAGCACCCGGTGCGCGCTGCCCGGCGACAGGCTGTAGCCGGTCGGGTTGTGCAGCACGCTCACGCTGACGAAGAGCTTGGGCTTGTGCGTTTCGCAGTACTGCGCCATCACCGCCAGGTCGGGCCCGTCGGCGCGCCGCGGCACCGGCAGGATGCGCATGCCCAGCGCTTCGAGCCGGGCGAACTCGATGGCCCAGCCCGGCTCCTCGACCATCACCGGGTCGCCGGCGCGCAGCAGCGTGCGGCTCACGATGTCGAGCGCGTGCGTGGCACCGATGGTGGTGAGGATCTGCTCGGGCGCCGCCGGGATGTTGATGCCCACGAGCTTCTGCGACAGGCTGCGGCGCAGCGCGCCGTCGCCGGCCGGCTCGCCGTACTGCAGCGAGATCTCCTGCAGCGCGCGGGTGCCGGTCAGGCGCCGCAGCGAGGTCGGCATGAAGGTCGAATCCATCCAGTCGGGCGGGAACACGCCCATGCCGGGCTGCGGCTTGTCGCTCTGGCGGTGGAACATGCCGCGGATGAGCGAGCTGGCATCGGCCGGCACGCCGCCCACCCGCGAGATGTTCGCCGGCACACCGTCGCGCGCAGGCCGTGCTTCCAGCGCCGGCGCCGCGTCGCGCACGAAGAAGCCGCGCTGGCGCCGCGCCTCGACCAGGCCCTGCGCCAGCAGCTGGTCGTAGGCCGCCACCACGGTGTGCGGGCTCACGCCCTGCTGCCGCGCGCATTCGCGCACCGACGGCAGGCGCGCACCGGGCGCCAGCAGCCGGGTGCGGATGCGCTCGGCAAAGCGCTCGGCCAGCTGGCTGGTCAGGGACTGGGTGGAGGTTCGTGTCAGCATGCGGGGTTCTGTGTCGTGCATTCGACCGACACAGTCGGCATCTTTGTCTGCGGAACTGTATTGGCACTGTAATGGTCATCAGTCTAGAGTGTGTCCCATGAACTGGCAAGAATTCACGGCGCTGCTGGTGATGGCCGCGGCGATGAGTTTCTCGCCCGGGCCCAACACCACGCTGTCCACCACGCTCGGCGCCAACGGCGGCCTGCCGCGCGCGATGCGCTTCGTGCTGGCGGTGCCGATCGGCTGGTCGTTGCTGCTGGCGCTCTGCGCCGCCGGCGTCGGCGCCCTGGTGATGGCCGCGCCGGCACTCAAGTGGGTGATCAAGGCGCTCGGCATCGCCTACCTGCTGTGGCTGGCCTTCAGGCTCAGCCGCAGCGGCGCGCTCGGCCAGACCGGCGACGACTCGGTGCGGGTCGGCTTCGGCCAGGGCGTGATGCTCCAGTTCCTCAACGTGAAGGCCTGGCTGCTGGCGCTCACGCTGGTGGGCGGCTGGATCGCCGGGCATCCCGACGCGCTGCACCGCTTCGCCATCGTCGCACCGGTGATGCTGGTCTATGCCTTCGTCAGCAACTTCGTCTACGCCTTGGCCGGGTCGCTGCTGCGCGGCTGGCTGGCCACCGGGCGCCGGCTGCTGTGGTTCAACCGCGCGATGGCGGTGCTGCTCGTGCTCACGGCGGCGTGGATGGTGAGAGCATGAGCGCCGTGCCCCTGGAAGACCGCCCCCTCGGCATGCGCCGCGAAACGCTGGGCATGTGGCTGGGTGTGCTCGGCGTGGCGCTCTTCGCGGTCACGCTGCCGATGACGCGGCTGGCCACCGGCACACAGGCCGCGCCGCAGCTCTCGCCCTGGTTCATGACGCTCGGCCGCGCGGCGCTGGCCGGAGCGCTGTCGATCCTGTTCCTGCTCGCCACGCGCGCGCCGCGCCCCGAGCGCCACCAGTGGAAGCCGCTGGGCATGGCGGTGCTCGGCAATGTGATCGGCTACCCGCTGCTGCTCGGCTTCGCGCTGCGCGCCGTGACCGCCAGCCACGCGGCGGTGGTGACCGCCCTGCTGCCGCTGGCCACCGCCGCCATCGCGGCCTGGGTGCTGCACCAGCGCGCGCGCCTGGGCTTCTGGGTCTGCGCCGTGGTCGGCAGCGGGCTGGTCGTCGCCTTCTCGCTGCTGCGTGCCTGGCAGCAGGGCCATGGCTTCGGCTTCGAGTGGGCCGACCTGCTGCTGGTAGGCGCGGTGCTCGCAGCCTCGTTCGGCTACATCTACGGCGCACAGGTCACGCCCGCGCTCGGCGCCGAGCGGGTGATCTGCTGGGTCTGCGTGATGGCGCTGCCGGTGACGCTGCCCGGCGCCCTGCTCACCTGGCCGTCGCAGCCGGTCGCATGGACGGCCTGGGCCGGCCTGGCCTATGTCGGCGTCTTTTCGATGTGGATCGCCTTCTTCGCCTGGTACCGCGGCCTCGCCATGGGCGGCGCGCTGCGGGTGAGCCAGGCCCAGTTGCTGCAACCCTTCCTGTCCATCCTCGCCGCCGTGCCGCTGCTGGGCGAGCCGCTCGATGCGGTCACGCTGGGCTTCGCGCTCGCCGTGGTCGCCACCGTGCTGATCGGCAAGAAACTCTCGCAGGGCCCGCGCTGACGCGGCACACTTTTCGGTTCCTGCTCCGACAACGACCACCACAACCCTCCCCTCGCCTCCAGGAAAAATCATGACGACATGGAAGATGGCCGCCCGCGCCGAGAAGATGAACCCCTCAGTGCTGCGCGAGATCCTCAAGGTGACCGACCAGCCCGGCATCATCAGCCTGGCCGGCGGCCTGCCCTCGCCCAAGACCTTCCCGATCAGCGCCTTCGCCGACGCCTGCGCCCATGTGCTGGCCAACGACGGCGCGGCCGCGCTGCAGTACGCCGCGAGCGAAGGCTACGGCCCGCTGCGCCAGGCGGTGGCCGACATGCTGCCATGGAACGTCGACCCGGCGCAGGTGCTGATCACCACCGGCTCGCAGCAGGGCCTCGACCTGGTGGCCAAGGTGCTGATCGACCCGGGCAGCCGCGTGCTGGTCGAGACGCCGACCTACCTCGGCGCGCTGCAGGCCTTCTCGCCGATGGAGCCGACGCCGGTGAGCGTGGCGAGCGACGACGAGGGCGTGATCGTGGACGACCTCATCGCGAAGTCGAAGGACGCACGCTTCATCTACCTGCTCCCCAACTTCCAGAACCCGACCGGCCGCACCATGAGCGAGGCGCGCCGCGCCGCCGTGTCGGCCGCCGCGGCTGCCGCCAACCTGCCGATCATCGAAGACAACCCCTACGGCGACCTGTGGTTCGACGAAGCGCCGCCGCTGCCGTTGACCGCGCGCAACCCCGATGGCTGCATCTACCTGGGCTCCTTCTCGAAGGTGCTGGCGCCGGGCCTGCGCCTGGGCTTCCTGGTGGCGCCGAAGGCGATCTACCCGAAGCTGCTGCAGGCCAAGCAGGCGGTCGACCTGCACACGCCGATCTTCACGCAGCGCATGGTGGTCGAGGTGATGAAGGACGGCTTCCTGTCGCGCCACGTGCCGACCATCCGCGCGCTGTACAAGCGCCAGCGCGACGCCATGGCCGCCGCGCTGACGCGCGAGATGGAGGGCCTGGACGTGACGTTCAACGCGCCCATCGGCGGCATGTTCATGTGGGCCCGCCTGCCCGAAGGCATCGACACCGTGAAGCTGCTGCCGAAAGCGGTTGAGCGCGGCGTGGCCTTCGTGCCCGGCGCGCCCTTCTATGCCGACGGCCAGGGCGACCCGCGCACGCTGCGCCTGTCCTTCGTGACCGCCAGCGTCGAAGAGATCGACACCGCCATCGCCGCGCTGGCCGCCACGTTGCGCGAGCAACTGGCGCACGATGCCGCCGCCAAGGTGCAGCGCGAGCTGGCCGCCACCTGAAGGAGCGACCCATGCTCAACATCTGGGGCCGCATCAGCTCGATCAACGTGCGCAAGGTGGTGTGGTGCGCGCAGGAGCTCGGGCTCGACTTCCAGCGCACCGAGGCCGGCGGCAAGTTCGGCGTGGTGCAGACGCCCGAGTACCAAGCGCTCAACCCGAACGCGATGGTGCCCTGCATCGACGACGGCGAGGGCGAGGCGCGCGTGGTGCTGTGGGAGTCGAACGTGATCGTGCGCTACCTGTGCGCGAAGCATGCGTCGGGCACGCTCTACCCCGAGCCGCTGTACGAACGCTTCGACGCCGAGCGCTGGATGGACTGGCAGCAGACCGCGCTGAACCCGGTGAGCGCCGGCGCCTTCAAGCAGTGGATCCGCACGCCCGCGGCCGAGCGCGACGCCGCGGTGATCGACCGCTCGGTGACCGCCACCGAGCCGCTGTTCGCGCTGCTCGACGCGCACCTGGCCACGCGGGCCTTCATGCTCGGCGACGCGTTCACCATGGCCGACATCCCGGTCGGCTGCGAGGCGCACCGCTGGTTCGGCCTGCCGCCGGCCGAGTACACCCGGCCGGCCTGGCCCAACGTCGAGCGCTGGTTCGCCGACCTGAAGGCACGTTCCGCCGCGCGCGGCGTGCTCGACCTTCCCCTTGAATGACGTGACGAAGATGAAGACCCGCCCTTTCCAACAAGTCGACGTGTTCACCGCCGTCCCCTACCGCGGCAACCCGCTCGCGGTGGTGCTCGACGGCACGGGCCTGGACGACGCCGAGCTGCAGCGCCTCGCGCAGTGGACCAACCTGTCGGAAACGACTTTCCTGCTGCCGCCGACCGACCCGGCCGCGGACTACCGCGTGCGCATCTTCACGCCCGGCAGCGAGCTGCCCTTCGCCGGGCACCCGACCATCGGCAGTTGCCATGCGTGGCTGCGTGCCGGTGGCCGACCGAAGTCGGGCGACCGCATCGTGCAGCAGAGCGCCGTCGGCCTGGTGCCGATCCGCCGCGACGGCGAGCGGCTCGCCTTTGCCGCGCCACCGGTGACGCGCAGCGCGCCGAGCCCGAGCGTGCTGGCGCGGGTGGCCGCCGCGCTCGGCCTGAAGGCGGCGCAGATCCGCGGGGCGCAGATGCTCGACAACGGGCCGGTGTGGATGGGGCTGCTGCTCGACGACGTCGACACGGTGCTGGCGCTCAAGCCGGACCACCGTGCACTGAAGGAACTGCGGCAGAAGGTCGGCGTGGCCGCGGTGCCGAACACGGCGGACGAGGCGCCTGCGCTCATCGGCCGCTCGAACCGCGAAGCGCGCGCCTTCGGCGCCCGCGGGCAGCCCGCGCCGGTCGGCCTCGAGGTGCGCGCCTTCGCGGCGCCCATCGGCGTCGAGGAAGACCCGGTCACCGGCAGCTTCAACGCCAGCGTCGCGCAGTGGCTCATCGCCGACGGCCACGTGCCCGAGCGCTACGTCGCCGGCCAGGGCCAGTGCATGGGCCGCGACGGACGGGTGCACATCGAACGCGACGCCGACGGCCAGGTGTGGGTCGGCGGCGATGCCGTGACCTGCATCGAAGGCAGCGTGCACCTCTGAGGGAGCCGGCGCATGTCCGCACAGATCGACCACCTCGTCATCGCCGCCCGCACGCTCGGCGAGGGCGTGGCGTGGTGCGAAGCCACGCTGGGCGTGACGCCCGGGCCTGGTGGTGCGCACCCGCTGATGGGCACGCACAACCGGCTGATCTCGGTGGCATCCGACACCTTTCCCCAGGCCTACCTGGAGATCCTCGCGATCGATCCGGCGAAGCAACCGACACGCCCCGCCGGACTGGCGCGCTGGTTCGACCTCGACGACGCGGCACTGCAGGCCGAACTCGCGCAGCATGGGCCGCGGCTGATCCACTTCGTCGCCCGCGTGCCCGATGCCGCTGCGGCGCTGCAGGCGCTCGCGGCGGGGCCGACGCCGATCGACCGCGGCGCGCTCATCGAGGCGTCGCGCGACACGGCGGCCGGCCGGCTCGACTGGAAGATCAGCGTGCGCGACGACGGCCAGCGCCTGCTGTACGGCGCGCTGCCCACGGTGATCGAGTGGGGGCCGGTGCACCCGACCGACACGATGCCCGCGTCGGGCGTCACGCTGACCGGCCTGCACGCGACGCATCCCCGGCCCGACATGCTGCAGGCCGCACACGCGGTCCTGGAGTTGGCGCAGGTGCCGGTGGAGGCCGGCCCGCCCAACCTCGTGGCCGTGCTGCAGACACCGCGTGGACCGGTCACGCTCGAATCGACAGGGATCTGACCTCCATGCTCGCCGCCGCCGAACCCCGCATGAACTTCACCCGCGAAGAGATCGAGGCCGCGCAGCGCACCGTCTACGCAGCCATGCCCCCCACGCCGCAGTACGCCTGGCCGCAACTCGGTGCACGGCTGGGCTGCCGGCTGTGGGCCAAGCATGAGAACCACACGCCGCTGGGCGCCTTCAAGGTGCGCGGCGGGCTGACCTACATGGAAGCGCTGGCGCGCGAGCGCCCCGAGGTACGCCGGGTGGTGAGCGCCACGCGCGGCAACCATGGCCAGTCGATCGGCTTCGCGGCGGCGCGCCACGGGCTGGCGGCGACCATCGTGGTGCCGCATGGCAACTCGGTCGAGAAGAACGCCGCGATGCGCGCGCTCGGCGTGCAGCTCGTCGAGCACGGCGATGACTTCCAGGCCGCCAGCGAGCACGCCGCGGTGCTCGCCGCCGAGCAGGGCCTGCACCGCGTGCCCTCTTTCGCACGCGACCTGGTGCGCGGCGTCGCGACGGCCTACGTGGAATTCTTCGAGGCGCTGAAACGTGCGGGCGAGGTGCCCGACGTGCTGTTCGTGCCCATCGGCCTCGGGTCGGGCTTCGCGGCCGCGGCCGCCGCGCGACGGCACTGCGACGTGCGCACGAAACTCGTCGGCGTGGTGTCTTCGCACGCCACCGCGTACCGCGACTCCTTCCGCGCGGGTCGTGCGATGGAAGCGCCGGTGACCACCTTGCTGGCCGACGGCATGGCCTGCCGCACGCCGGTGCCCGAATCGGTCGAGGTGCTGCTGCGCGAGGCCGACGACGTGGTCGCGGTGAGCGACGACGAGGTGGCCGCCGCGATGCGCATCCTCTTCACCGACACCCACAACGTGGCCGAAGGTGCGGGCGCCGCGGCGCTGGCGGCCGCGCTGCAGCAGCGCGAGCGCTGGGCCGGCCGGACGGTCGGCATCGCCGTGACCGGCGGCAATGTCGACGCCGCCGTCTACGCCCGGGTGCTTACCAGCGCGCCTTGACGCCGATCGATCCCTGCACGCCGCTCTTGATGCGGGCGTCGCCGCCGACGGCGAACATCTGGCCGACTTCGCCGTAGACGCTCCAGGTCGGGTTCAGGGCCAGCGTCATGCCGCCGGCCACTTCGCCCCAGGTGCCGCCGGTGCGCGTGGCGATGTCGGTGGTCGCTGCCGGGCCGACGAAGCGCGCGATGTCGGTGCCGCTCGAAGCGCGGTACAGGTTCAGGCGAGCGTAGGGTTGCAGGGCGCCGAGCGAGGTGCTCATCTCGCCCTTCACCCGCACGCCGGCACGAGCGACCCAGCCGTTGTCGCTGTCCTGCTGCACGCGGGCGCCGGAGATCGACACGTCGTCGAGGTCGACGCGCTGGTAGATGAGCTGCAGCTGCGGCTCGATCGTCCAGCCCTGGCCCAGTGCGAGCGACTGGCCGACTTCGATGGACGCGGTCTGGCTGTCGCCCTTGCCCGATGCGAAGGCGTTGCCTTGCGGCTGCACGGTGTAGCGGTGGTCGCCGGCCTGCAGCACGGCGTCGGCGTAGAAGCCGTTGGCGCCGTACCAGGTCGCATAGGCGCCGAGGTAGCGCGAGCGCAGGTCGTTGCGGCCGACGCCGCCGTACACGCCGCGGGCGAAGCCGTTCACACTGATGTCGCCGTCGAGCTGGCCGACGTAGATGCCGGCGTGCCAGTTGCCGTCGGCCCACAGGTCGGTGCCAACCTGGAAGCCGTCGAGGCGGCCCTTGCTGTCCGGCGAGGTGTCGCCCTGCTGCTTGACCTCGATGCCGGTGCTGATGACACGGCCCCAGGCATTGCGCGCGCCGGTGCTGGCGGCGCCGGCCACCGGCTCGTCGCCCATGCGCTGGTGCAGGTTGCCGAGCATGGCCCAGTCGGCCTGGCGCAGTTGCTGCGGCAGCGCGGCGAAGAGCGGGACTTCGGCGCGGTAGGTCGGCACGGTGACGGCGGGCGCGCTCGGTGCGCTCGGTGCGTTGGGCGTGACCACCGGCGTCGGCGCGGGCACGGTGGTCTCCGAACGCAGGTACCAGTTGTCGCCGGCGCCGCTCGCGTCGGCCGCGTGCAGCGTGTATTCGAAGGCGCCGGCGTCGACGTGGCCGCCAGCCAGGGTGAAGGCGCTCTTGGTGGTCTGCGCGGTGGTGGTCGCGCCGTTGAGCGCGCTCACGACCTCGATGCCGTTGCCCGTGGTCTGGGCGCCCAGGCCGCCGAGGTTGACGACCTGCATGGTGGTGCGGCCGCTGGCGCTGGCGGCGGCGCCATTGAGCACCAGCCGGTCGGTCGCGCTGCTGCTGTCGCCGAGCGCAGTGCCCAGGCGCAGCGTGCCGTTGTTGCCGACGTAGGCGCCGGTGACGGTCAGCCGCGTGCCGGGCGTGCTGCCGACGAGCGACACGGTGCCGCTGTTGGCGAGTGAAGCCACGGTCTGGCTCGCGCCGGCCAGGTCGAGCGTGGCGCCTGCGGCCACGCTGTGGGCCGACGCCGCGCTCAGCGTGTTGGCGGCACCGGCCAGCAGTGTGCCGCTGGCGACGGTGGTGGTGCCGGTGTAGCTGTTGGCGCCGGTCAGCGTCAGCGTGCCGGTGCCGATCTTGACGACGTTGCCGCCCGTGCCACCGGCCACGCCGCCGTCCTGGATCACGCCGCCGATCGTGTCGTTGGCATTCAGGCCCCCGACCGTGAGGGTACGGGCGCCGAGCAGCACGTCGCCGTTGCCGCTGAGCGAGCCGATGGCCGTTGCGGCCGTGACGTTCGACACGTCGACGTTGCCCTGGCTGGTCACGGCCTGCGTGGCCAGCGTGGCCGCGTTGCTCATGCGCAGGCCGGCGCCGGCGTCGACCTGCACCGCACCGCTGCCCAGCGCGCTGGCGCCGTTCATGTCGAGCACGCCGCCCTGGATGGCCGTGCCGCCGCTGTAGCTGTTGGCGGCCGTGAGTTCGAGCGTGCCGGCACCGGTCTTGGTCAGCGACTGGCTGCCGCCGCTTTCACCGATGGCGCCGCTCTGGCGCACATCGCCGTTCGCGACGTTGAGCGCCGCATGGCCGGTCAGCGTGAGGGCGTTCGCGAGATCGCTCATGCGGGTGCCGTCGTAGGCTAGCGTGGTGCCGCCGGCCAGCGAAACGCCACCGGTGCCGACCGCGCTGTTGTTGGCGACGCGCAGCGTGCCGCCTTCGACGCGGGTGCCGCCGGCGTAGGTGTTGGCGCCCGACAGCGTGAGGACGCCGGCGCCGTACTTGACCATGGTGCCGTTGCCGCCGGCGACCAAACCGTCGGAGATCACGCCCGAGAAGTCGCCCGCGCCGGTGCGCAGGGTGCTCGAGCCGAGCCCGATCGTGCCGGTACCGTAGAGGGCGCCGATGGTTTCCACAAGATTCGGCGAGACGAACGCCAGTCCGGGCAGCGTGATGCCGCCGATGGTCGGGCCGAAGGGGCTGTTCACCGTCACGGTCGAGGTGTCGGCGATCTGCTCGTTCTCGCGCAGGGCCACCGTGGCGTTGGGCTCCACCAGCAGATCCCCCTGGATCGAAGTGGCGCCACCGGTGCGCCGCAGCACCAGAACCATGCGCCCCCGCACGGTGGTCAGGCCGGTATAGGTATTGGACTGGTTGCCGACCATGTCGACGTCGCCCCAGTACTGGCTGGAAAAGGGCGCTTCGAAGGTGATGCCGTGGTTGCCCGATACCACGCCGCCCAGCGTTAGCAGGTAGGCCACGGAGGACGGGCCGCCGAAGCTGATGGTCGCATCGGTGTTCAGCGCCACGTTGCCGTTGAGCGTGAGGCCGTTCTCGCGCGAGGTCGGCATCGAATCGGCGCGCGTGTCGAGCGGGTCGACCGAGAAGTTGCCGTTGACCACCACGTCGTTCGCCAGCGTGACGCCGCCGCGCAGCATGCCGCCGTTGATGGTCAGCGTGCCGGTGCCCAGTGAGTCGTTGGCGGTCACCTCGAGCGCACCGCTCTGCAGCGTGGTGCCGCCGGTGTAGGTGTTGGCGACGGGGCCGCCTGCAGACACCCGGTTGCCGAGCACCAGCAAGCCGTCGCCGGTCTTGGTGAAGCCCCCGGCGCCGTCGATCACGCCGGACTGCGTCGCCGTGCTGCCCGATGCGGTCACTTCCAGGTCGGTGTTGCCGGTTGCCAGCGTGAGGCCCGTGGTGTTGTTGCTCCCGGCGGGGTAGACCGTCTGCGCCACGGCGGCGCCGGTGGTCAGGAGTGCGGCAGCGAGCACCACGATGGAGGCGCCGCGGCCACCGCCACGCGCACGATCGACTTCGGACACGGCGACCCAGGCGCCGAGGGCGTGGTTCCAGACACTGCGATAGGACTTGTTCACGGTAGACTCTTCTCTGATGTGCGCCCTAGCACGGTGCAAGAACCGCTGAGCACTGTTATACGAAAGTGCTCAATTCTTTCACAGTTAGAACTTTGTACCTCGTGCATTGACACATCAACGCACCACCGCGTGACATTTGTCACGCATACGTCATGTGCAGCCGCTCCCCAAAGGCGGGCTGAAGTCGCCGCCGTGACGTGGCCGGCGCACCTTCTGGCCAAAATCGCTGCATGGGACACCTCTACCTCGTGCGCCACGGTCAGGCCAGCTTCGGTGCCGACGACTACGACCAATTGAGTGCGCTGGGCCGGCGCCAGGCCGTGCGGCTGGGCGCCTATTGGCGCGAGCGCGGCATGCGCTTCGACGCGGTGATCACCGGCACGCTGAAGCGGCACCGGCAGACCTGGGAAGGGATTGCCGAGGGACTCCGTCTGGAAGCGCAGGACGTGCGCCCCTGGCCGGGGCTCGACGAGTACGACAGCGAGGCGGTGATCGCCACCATCCACCCCGAGAAGTTGCAGAAGCCCGACACGCCCGAGCTGTACCGCCACCACTTCCGGCTGCTGCGCGACGGCCTGGGCGCCTGGATGGCGGGCCGCACCGCCCCGGCCGGCATGCCGAGCTACGCGGATTTCCTGGCGGGGGTGACCACCGCGCTCGACCATGTGCGCGCCGAGCACCATGGCGCGAAGGTCCTGGTCGTGTCGAGCGGCGGGCCGATCAGCACCGCGGTGGGCCATGTGCTGGGAACGCCCCCCGAAACCACCATCGAACTGAACATGCGCATCCGCAACACGGCCGTGACCGAGTTCGTCTTCACGCCCAAACGGCACATGCTGCTGACGTACAACACCCTGCCGCACCTCGACGGGCCGGACGACGAGGACATGGTCAGCTACGCCTGAGGCCGCGCGTCGACGGGCCCGCGCTCAGGCGCTCAGAAACTCAGGCCTGCCAGACCCCGTAGCCGAGCGCGCGCAGGCGGATGCCGAGCTCGACTTCCATCGACCTCGCCTCGTCGTAACCCATCGGGTTGTAGCGCTCGTAGATCGCGGGCAGCAGGTGCAGCCCGTGGTCGGTCACGAAGCGGTTGGCCTGCAGGCCGGCCTTGTGCTTGTCGAAGCGCACGTCCGGGTCGAGCCCGGTCATGCCGACATAGACGAAGGGCTTGCCCAGCACGTAGCCGGGGTTGGCCCGCCGGAAGCGGGCGATGTTCCACACCCGGTCGTCGAGCGCGACGACATAGACGTGGTAGTGCGGGCGCCGTGCCATTCAACGACCGAAGCGTTGCGCTTCGGGGGTGGGCTACTTCCTCTTGAGCATGCCCCAGATGAAAAGCAACACGATCGCGCCGACCACGGAGGCGATGAAGCCGGCGCCCTGACCCACCGTGTACCACCCCATGGCCTGGCCCAGGTACGTGGCGATCAGCGAGCCCGCGATACCGATCAGCGTGGTGACGATGAAGCCCGCCGAGTCGTCGCCGGGCTTGAGTGCGCGCGCGACGAGCCCTGCGACGAAGCCGATCAGAATGGTCCAGACGATGCTCATGATGATTCCCTTGAAGTGAGGCGGGGGGCTGAAAGAAGGACGTGGTGGCCGCGCCGCCGGCTCATGATATCGGCGCCGGCTGCGGGAGCGCCTTCGAGACCGCGCTTGCCAGCGTCGAGATGTCGAAGGGCTTGATGAGGATGGACTGGGTGCCGAGCACGCGCCCCACTTCGGCCATGTCGGCGTAGCCGGTGGCGAGGATGACCGGAATGTCGCCGACCATCTCGCGGGCCTTGGCGATCACCTCGGCGCCGTTCAGGCCGGGCATCGCGTAGTCGATCACCAGCAAATCGTGCGGTGCCGCGCTCAGTGCACGCAGGCCGGCGGCGCCATCGGCCGCTTCGCTGACCACATAGCCCAGCATCGACAGACTCTCGACGATGGCACGCCGGACCTCGGCGTCGTCTTCGATCACCAGCACCCGCTGGCGCCGCGCGGCGTGGTCCTGCGGCGCACTCGCGATGGTCGCGCTGGCGGCCGACGCCCGTTCGTGCGAGGCCGGAAACACCATCTCGACCTGCGTGCCCTGGCCTTCCTCGCTGCGAACCAGGGCCAGGCCACCCGACTGGCGCGCGAAGCCATAGACCTGGCTCAGGCCCAGCCCGGTGCCGCTGCCCACCGGCTTGGTGGTGAAGAAGGGATCGAACACCTTGGAGAGCAGGTGGGGCGGAATGCCCATGCCGTTGTCCTGGATCGACACGGCGACATAGTCGCCCGGGGGCAGTTCGCCGACGCCGGGGCACAGCCGCGTCGAGATCGACAGCGTGCCGCCGTTGGGCATGGCATCGCGCGCATTCACCGAGAGGTTGAGCACCGCCATCTCGAGCTGGTTGGCATCGAGCACGGCCCAGGCCGGCTCCGCGCACAGCGCAAGCTCGACCTGCACCGACGGCCCCACCGACACCACGACCAGTTCGCGCATGCCGTCCAGCAGCAGATTCACGTCGGTCAGGCGCGGCAGCAGCGACTGGTTGCGCGCAAAGGACAGCAGCTGCCCGGTGAGCTTCGCGCCGCGCCCCACCGCCCCCTTGGCGCGCGAGGCGATGCCCAGCACCTTCTCGTCCTTGGCCACGCGCGAGACCAGGTCCAGGTTCATGTTGACCACGTGCAGCAGGTTGTTGAAGTCGTGCGCGATGCCGCCGGTGAGGCGGCCGATGGCCTCCATCTTCTGGACCTGGATCAGCGCCGCCTGGGCGCGCTCGCGCTCGGCGATCTCGGCCATCAGCCGGTCGTTGGCCCCGGCCAGTTCGTGCGTGCGCGCGGCGATGCGCACCTCGAGCTCGGTGTTGAGGCGCTCGACCTCGGCCCGGGTGTCCTCGAGCTGCTGCAGGTGCAGCCGCGTGGCGTACTGGCGCCGGCGGGCCCGCACGGCGGCATCGGCGGCGCGCGCCAGCGTCTCGGTATGCACCGGACGCTCCAGCACGAAGGCGTTGCCGAGGGTCTGGAGCAGCGCGAGCGCCTGGCGCGAACGGCCGCCGGCGTCGCGCGAGGCCAGCACGATGAAGGGGAAGTCCGACCAGCTCGGCTGCGCCATGAGCCAGGCGCGCAAGGGCGCCTCCGGCACCTGCAGCAGCGACTCTTCCGTCAGGATGGCCGCCGCAGCGCCCTGGTCGAGGGCGGCCAGCATGGCATCGGCCGACGCGCAGACAACGGCCACCAGCTGGATGTCGTGCAACACCTGCTGCACCACGGCCGCATCACGCCCGCGCGGCGCGTGGATGAGAACCCGGCGCTCCACCTCAAGTCCTGGCGATGAGCGACTCGTCGCCCAGCAACGGGATGCCGCCCCGGTAGGTCGGCACGCCGCCCAGCACGCCCTCGAAATCGGTGAGTGCCGGGCCGACCTCCACACCCAGATCGCCCAGGCGGAACTCCCGGATGCTGAGCTCGTGCCGGTTGGTGCGACTCTTCACCACCGACACCGCCTTCAGGAGGCTGCCGCGCGCTTCGAAGAAGCGGAACAGCACGATGGCGTCCGACAGGTACGACAGGTCGAGGTCGCTGCGCACGTCGCCGATGATGCCGTGCTGGCCGAGCACCAGCAGCGTGACCACGCCCTGCTGGTTCAGGAAGCTCAGCAGTTCGTGCATCTGCAGCAGCAGGAACTTGGCGCCGGGCATGGCCTGCAGGTAGGCATTGAGGCTGTCGATCACGATCATGCGGGCCCCGCGCTCCTGCACCGCCAGCCGCACCATGTTCGAGAACTGGCCGGGCGACATCTCTGCCGGGTCGAGCGGGAGCACCTCCAACTGCCCGTTGGCGATGAATTCGTCCAGCGGCAAGCCCAGCGCCCGGCAACGGTGCAGCAGCGTGCCCATGCCTTCGTCGAACAGGTAATACGATGCCCGCTCGCCGCGCCGCAGGGCGGCGACGACCGCCGACATCGCGGTCGTGGTCTTGCCCACGCCCGAGGGGCCGATGAACAGGGTGTTGCTGCCCCGGGCCAGGCCACTGCCGAGCAACTGGTCGAGCGCCGGCGTGCCCGTGGTCGCGCTCGCGGCCTCGAAATCGGTGCGGTGCTCGGCCGCGATCAGCCGGGGGTACACCTGGATGCCGCCGGTGTCGAGATGGACGTCGTGCTCGCCGCCGCGATAGCGCACGCCCCGCATCTTCACGATGCGCAGATGGCGCCGCACCGGGCCGTAGTCGCCGGTGGCCTGGTCGAGGCCCAGCACCCCATGGGCAATGCTGTGCAGTTGCAGGTCGCCGCCCTGCGAACTCATGTCGTCGAGCATCAGCACGGTGCAGTCGCGCGACGCGAAGAAGTGCTTGAGCGCCAGGATCTGGCGCCGGTAGCGCAGCGGGTCCTGCGCCAGCAGGCGCATCTCGGACAGGCTGTCGAACACCACCCGCGTGGGCGACAGGCGGGCGACCGCCGCCATCACGTCGCGCGTGGTCTCGCCGAGTTCGACCTCGGCCGGATAGAGGATCGACTGCTCGGCCGAGGCGCTCAGGCCCTCCTCGTTCACCAGTTCGTACAGCTCGATGCCATCGAGCGACCAGCCATGCGACTGCGCCACGATGGCCAGCTCGCTGGCCGTCTCGGACAGGGTGACGTAAAGCCCCCGCTCGCCGCGGGCACGGCCCTCGATCAGGAACTGCAACCCCAGCGTGGTCTTGCCGGCGCCGGGCGTGCCCTCCACCAGATAGAGGTGACCGCTGGGCAGGCCGCCGCCGAGCACGTTGTCGAGGCCGGCGACGCCGGTGCTCGCGCGGGACGGGGACGCGTGGGACGGCAGAGGGGGTGTCGAGATGGAGGGCGCGTCAGGCATGTGCAGGTCAGCGATCGAGCGACCGCAAAGTGAGACGGGATTCTGCCGAGGTCCGACCGTGTTGGCTGTCCAACCGCGTCCTACATCCTGACGGACAAGAGCGCGCTATACCGTCGGCATGCTGGAAAAACTCCCCGATGTCATCGGCCATGCGCTGCACGGCGTGCGTGCCGGCCTCGACGAGGTCGTCTTCAATACGCTCGGCCTTCGCGAGGGCATGGCATCGATCGCCCTGACGAGCCTGGCCTTCGCCGATCACGCCCCGCTGCCGGCGCGCTACACCGCCGACGGCGAGGGGCTGTCTCCGCCCCTGCAATGGACCGGTTTGCCCGGCGGTGCCGCGTCGCTGGTGCTGCTGGTGGAAGACGCCGATTCACCGACGCCCCACCCCCTGGTGCACGCCATCGTCGTCGGCCTGCCGGCCGAGGACGGCGCACTGGCCGAAGGCGCCCTGCCCAGCGCCGACCACGAAGGCACCGGCCTGCACGTCGGGCGCAACTCCTACCTGCAGGCGGCCTGGCTGCCCCCGGACCCGCCGCCGGGCCACGGCGTGCACCGCTACGCCTTCCAGATCTACGCCCTGCGCACGGTGCCCGTGTTCTCCGACAGCCCCGGCCGCGACGAACTGATCGATGCGCTCCGCGCGCATGCGATGGCCAGTGGCCTGCTGATCGGCACCTGCGAACGGCCCGACGGCTCGATCCGCATCGAGGAAGACGTGCCGGCCGGGCCGGTGATCGCGGGCTGAGCCCGGCTCAGCCGGCCGCGGGCCGGCCGACCATCGAGAGCGGCAGGCGCGAGATTTCCGCCAGCAGCGCTGCGAGCGACCGGGCCGCGGCGTCGACCACCGTCCGGCCCTTCGCCGCCGTCGCGGCGGCCGCATTGCCCGCGGCGCCCTCGGCGTTGTAGTCCTCCATGGCCCAGCCCAGCTTGGCGCTGCGGCCGTTGCCCAGGATCGGGTAGTCGGCCGCGCGCGCCTGCGACGCCGAGCCGAAGTCGCGGGCCGCCTGCATGGCGACCTGGTCCGGTGCGAGCGCCCGCATCATCGAGGTCTCGATCTCGCCGGCGTGCACGCCGAAGCGATGCTCGTCGGCGCTGAACTGCGCGCCCGCCTCGCCCAGCGGCAGGTTGAACCAGCTGACGCCGTAGACGATCAGCCCGTGCGCGGCGCGCAGCTCGCGCGCCACGATGTCCATCGCGCCGACATGGCCGCCGTGCGCGTTGAAGAGCACCAGCTTGCGCACGCCGGCCCGCGCCACGCCGGCGCCGATCTCGCGCCAGAGGCGGATCAGCGTCTCCGACGACAGCGTGAGCGTGCCGGGGAAATTGGCGTGCTCGGGGCTCAGCCCGATGTGCTGGCTGGGCAGGAAGAGCGCTGGCAGGTCGGCCGGCAAGAGCGGCAGCGCCGCGGCGACGATGCCGTCGACCAGCACCGAATCGACGCCCAGCGACAGGTGCGGCCCGTGCTGCTCGGTCGCCCCCAGCGGCAGCACCGCGACGGTGGTGGCCGGGTCGAGCGCCGCGAAGTCGCGGGTCGACAGCTGCGACCAGAAACGGCGCGGCGCGGCAGGGGCCGCAGGGGTGGCAGGGATGTCCGGAGGCGTCATGCACGGGATCTTAGAACCTGCCCGACATCGCCGCGCACCAGCCGTGTCGCGCCGCAATGGCGCGGACGCGCATGTTTACAACCGCTTTACAATCGCCGCTCCTGCCAGCCAACGTCCCGGAAAGCCACGTGAGCCAGCGTCTTTGAACGTCTGTTCGCTCATCTTCTTCGGGACTTCCATGTCGTTTCTGCCCTCGCGCACGGCCCTTCCACCGAAGGCCGCATCCGTCCGCGGCCGCCTCTGCGCCGCAATTCCTTCCCGCCCGTCCGCCCGCAAGACCGGGTGGTTCGCCCTGACGCCGATGGCGCTGTGCCTGGCGCAGGCCGCGCTGGCCCAGGCGGACGCGACCCCGCAACTGCAGGAAGTCCGCATCAACGCCAGCACCGAGCAGGACATGGGCTTTGCGCCCGTCGAAGCGCAGACGGCGGGCAAGGCGCCCATGCGGCGGCTGGAAACGCCCCAGTCGGTGAGCGTGGTCACGCGCGAGCAGATGGAGTCGCGGCAGGTCACCAACGTCCAGCAGGCGCTGCAGACCGTGGCCGGCGTGAGCCCGGTGAACTTCGGGCGCCGGGGGTTCGACGACATCAACATTCGGGGCTTCCGCTCCACCGAATCCATCCTGGTCGACGGCCTGGTGCAGAGCCCCGGCATGTGGGCCAAGCTGCAGCCCTATGGCTACGAACGCTTCGAGGTGCTCAAGGGCTCGGCCTCGGTGCTTTATGGGCAGGTGCAGCCGGGCGGCATCGTCAACGCGGTGAGCAAGCGGCCCCGAAAGGAAGCACTGAGCGAAGTGGGCATGGAAGTGGGCAGCTTCGGCCAGCGCACGCTCCAGGCCGACCTGAACCGGCCGCTGTCCGAATCGGGCAAGACGGCGCTGCGCATCAATGCGCAGGTGTCCAACGCCGACGACCCCACGCAGTTCGTCTACCGCAAGGACCGCTGGTTCGCGCCGTCGCTGTCCATCGACCTCGGCGCGCAGACCGACCTGGTGCTGTTCGCCACCTACAGCCGCAGCGAATGGATGCGCCAGCAGGGCATCACGCCCTACGGCACGCTGCTGCCCAACCGCAACGGCACGCTGTCGACACGGCTGTTCACCGGCGACCCGAGCTTCGGTGTGTACGACGTGGAGAGCACCACCATCGGCTATGCGCTGGAGCACCGGTTCTCGCCCGCAATGACCTTGCGCCAGAACGTGCGCTACGAAAGCGAGAAGGGCACCGGCAACTTCGTCTCCAACCAGGCGCTGCAGGCCAACCAGCGGCTGCAGAACCGCCAGGCGACCCGGCAGTACATGGACGACGACATGTTGGCCACCGACACCTCGCTGCTGTCGCAGTTCTCGGCCCTGGGGCTTCAGCACCGCTTGGTGGCGGGGCTGGACGCGCGCACCAGTCACTCTTACCAAGGGCAGCGCCGCTGCGCCATTGGTGCGCTCGACCTGTTCAATCCGGTCTATGGCATGGCCGCTACCTGCCCCGCGAATCTCACGAGCGACGCACCAGAAAAGCTCAGCGTAATGGGTCTGTATGCGCAAGACCAGATCAAGTTCGGCCAGGGCTGGACGGCCCTGCTGGGCCTGCGCCGCGATTGGTCCACGAATGACATCAATGACCGGGTGGCTCAACAGCAGACGCGCCAGAAGGACAACGCCACGACGCTGTCGGCGGGGCTGGTGTACGAGTTCACGCCCGGCTGGTCGACCTACGGCAGCTATGGCGAGTCCTTCCTGCCCGTGTCGGGACTCGCGTTCGGCGGCACGCCCTTCGTGCCCGAAACCGGCAAGCAATGGGAGGCGGGCCTGAAGTACGAAGCGCTGGACGGCCAGGCGACCGGTGCGCTGGCCGTGTTCGACCTGGTGCGGCAGAACGTGACCACGTCCGACCCGGTCAACACCGGCTACAGCGTTCAGACCGGCGAGCAGCGCGCACGCGGCCTGGAGGTGGAACTGGGGGCGGACCTGCGCAACGGCTGGAAGCTCACCAGTGCCTACACCTACACCCAGACCAAGGTCACGCGCGACAACAACGCCGCCATCGTGGGCCTGCCGCTCAACCTCACGCCCCGCCACGTGCTCACGGCGTGGGCCACCTACAAGCTGCCGCAGTACCAGCGCGTGACGTTGGGCCTGGGCGGCCGCTATGTGAGCGAGCAGGTCGGCTCGTACCCCTTCACGCTGCCGTCGTACTTCGTGGCCGATGCCTCGATCGTCTACGTGGGCGACAACTACCGCATCACGGCGGGCGTGAAGAACGTGTTCGACAAGGCGTACTACGACGGCGCGATCAACGCCAACGTGGTGTCGCCGGCGTTGCCGCGCACCTTCAGCCTGGGCATGACCTACTTCTTCTGAGCACGGCCGTTCCATGACCAGCCAGCGCACATTGAACCGCCTGTTCGTCCTGCATTTCTGGGCCGGCATCGTCACCGGACTGCTGATGTTCATCGTGTGCTTCTCGGGCGCGGTGGTGGTCTTCAAGCACGAGATCGACCTGTGGGCCAACCCTTCGCTGGCGCAGTTGCCCCGCTCGGCCGAACCGGCGCCGCTCGACGTGGTGCTGGCGCAGCTGCAGGCGCGCTACCCCGGCGCCACGGTGGAGACCATCGCGCTGCCCGACGCGGTCAACCCGAGCTACTTCGCCTTCGTGCGCGAACGCGGCGCGCCGGCCAGCCTGCGCACCAAGGTCGCGCTGCGCTCGGACACGGGCGCGGTGGTCGGCCCGGTGGACAGCCAGCTCGGCCAGTACCTGCGCATGCTGCATGTGTTCCTGTTCTTCGGGCCGCGCTGGATCGTGGGCTTCCTGGGCGTGGCCATGCTGGTGCTCATCGGCACCGGCATCGTCATCCACCGCAAGATCCTGGCCGAGCTGTTCACGCAGCGCTGGGGGCGCAGCTTCCGGGTGGTGATGTCCGACCTGCACAAGTCCGCCGGCATCTGGGGGCTTGGCTTCCACATCCTGATCGCCGCCACGGGTGCATGGATGGGCCTGGCGCCGCTGTTCGAGCAGGGCTACAAGTACGTGACGACGACCGCGGGCAGCGCGGCGGCCGCGCCCCTGCAGCCGGCGCGCCGCGAGGGCGCAGACGCCGCGGCACCGGCGGTTCCCATGCGATCGCTTGACGCGCTGTACACCACCGCCCGGCAAGCCGTCCCGGGGCTGGAGGCACGCTATGTGTCCCTTCGCCGCTGGGGCACGGCGGCCGCCGAGGCAAGCTTCACCGGTAACCTGCGCGGCCATCTGGCCAGCACCGCGCGCGTGGACATCCGCGCGGCCACGGGTGCGCTGAAGAAGGTGCACGACCCTCGCACGCAGGGCTTCTGGGCGCTGGTCGACGGCCTCATGGAGCCGCTGCACTTCGGCGACTTCGGCGGGCTGGCGCTGAAGTGGCTGTATTTCATCCTGGGCATGACGCCTGCGTTCCTGTCGATCTCGGGCACGCTGATCTGGCTGGACGCGCGCCAGCAGCGCCGCCGCGCGAGCCAGCCTGCCCCGGCGAACAGCGACAGCGGTGTCGTGGCCACCGGCTGACGGATCGGCCATGCAACGCTTCTTCCTGGCCCTGCACGCCACCATGCCCGCGGCCCTCGTGGTGGCCGTGCTGGCGCACCTGTTCCCTCCCGCGGGCCTGGCACCGCTGGCACAGCGCCCGGTGTGGACGGTCTGGGCGCTGATCGGTGCGTGGCTGCTGCTGTCGGCGCTGGCCGCAGGGGCCTTGCGCACGCTCGCGCTGTGGCGCGTGTCGCTGGCCGGTGCCGGCGCCCTGCTGGCGGTGGCCGGCGTGCTCGGCCGGCTGCAAGGCAGCGCCCACGCAACGGCCATGCTCGCCGGCCTGGTGGCCATCGGATTGGTCTGCCTGGGCATCGCAGCCTTCGTCGGCCCGCAGCGAGTGCAGGCGCCCCGCCACACGGCGACGCGCCAGGGACCACCGCCCGAGCGCGGCCGGTTCGCGATGCCGGCACACCTGCCGTTCTGGCTCAGCGGCGTGCTCGCGCTGGCGTCTTTCCGCCTGGCCCATGTCGTCGCGACGGAGCCTGCGCGCTCGTCCGGGATGCTGGGCCTGCTGCTGGCCTTCTTCGTGGCGCTGCCCGCCGCCACGCTGCGCCACTGGACGCCGCGCATCGCGGCGTTGCTGTGGGCGCTCGCGGCGCTGGCCTATGGCGGCCTGGCGGCGAAGGCGGGGCTGGTGCAGTGGAGCGTGGCGTCGGCCCTGTGCGCGGTGGCCGCCTGCCTGCAGCTTCGCCGTTCAGCGGGGGCTGCATGAACGAGCTCGTCAGCGCCAGCGTCGCATTGGCATCGTTGCACGCCCTGGCGCTCTGGGCGCGCACGGCGTCCACGCGTGCCTGGGGCGACGGCGCGCCTGCATCGCATCGGCGCGCCTGGGCCGTGGCGCTGGGCACCGTGGCCCTGCAGGGCATGGCCGCCGTCGCCACCACCGGGATCGCCGCCGGCCTGGCGCTGGTGCTCGCCTCGTGGATGCTGCTGGGCTGGCTGCTGGTGCTGTCCATGAACCAGTGGCCCGCCGGCACCCTGCGATGGGCGCCGCGCCTAGGCGCCGCCGGATGCGCGGGCTGCGCGCTGGCGCTGGCCTGGGCACTTCTTCAGGGGCCGCCGACCTGGTCCGGCACCTCTTCGGGCGGCGCCAGCATGGTGCCTCGACAGGTGGCGGCACCGCAGTAGCAGACGTAGTCGCTGGCCAGCGAGCCGTCGTCGGCGGTCAGGCCGTAATCGATGAAGAGTTCGTCGCCGGCGTCGACCGCCACCAGCGTCTGGAACCTGAGCACCAGTTCGCCGCTGTCGTCGTAGTCCTCGACGGCTTCGCAGTTCGGGTCGCAGGAATGGTTGAGATGCCGCGTCGCGTTGCCGCCCTTGGCGCCGTCGATGGTCTCGTCGTTCGACAGCTTGAAGAGGTAGGTGAGCTGGTCGTTCCAGTCCTTGGCGGCGATCTGCGCGGGCGTGTAGCGGCGCCCTTCGTAGAGACCGAGGAAGGCCTCGGCCGGGAGGTCGCGCGTGGCGAAAGCGCCGAGGCCGTGGATACCGCTCTGCGCGACGCGAATGCAAGGGGTGGACGACGGCGAGGAGGTGGACTTGCGCTTTTTCATGGGGGGCTCTGCACGCAATTTTCGCGCGCGGCCATGACAGCGAATCGCTCCGCCAGAAAATCGACCAGCGCCCGCACCCGCGCCGGCACGAAACGCCCGCTGGGCAGCAGCGCATGCAGCGGGTACGGCTCGGTGTCCCAGTCGGGCAACAGGGAGACCAGCGTGCCGGCCGCCTCGTCCTGCCGCACGTCGAGTTCCGACTTGAAGGTGATGCCGCGGCCGGCCAGCGCCCACTGCCGCGCGAGCGAGGCGTCGTCGGCGAAGCGGTCGCCGTCGACACGCACTTCCGTCCACAGCCCCTGCTTCGCGAAGCGCCAGACGCGCTGGCGCCGGCCGCCGCGGTGGAAGGTCAGGCAGTTGTGCCGATGCAGGTCCTGCGGCGTCTGCGGCGTGCCGTGCTTCTTCAGGTAGGCGGGCGAGGCCCACAGGCGCGGCCGGCTCATCGCGAGCTGGCGCGCGACCAGCCGCGAGTCGGCCAGCGGACCGTAGCGCAGGGCGACGTCGACCTCGTCGCGCATCACGTCGAGCGGCCGGTCGCCCACCGACAGCGCGAGTTGCACGCCCGGGTGCGCGTCGAGGAAGTCGTCGAACCACGGCAGCAGCGTGCCGCGCGTGAGGTCGGAGGGCGAGGCCACGCGCACCGCGCCGACCAGCGCGCCGCCCTCCGCCGTCACCAGCGATTCGCCTTCGGCCAACAGGTCGAGCGCGCGGGTGGCGTAGTCGAGCAGTGTCTGGCCCTGCGGCGTGAGGCGCATGGCGCGCGTGGAGCGCTCGAACAGCCGCGCGCCGAGTTGCGCCTCCAGCCGCTTGAGCGCCGCGCTCGCCGCCGCCGGCGTGATGCCGAGCGCCCGGCCCGCCGCGCTGAGCGTGCCGCCCTGGGCGGTGAGCACCAGCACGCGGAGGTCGGCGAGATTCTCAATCTTCATTTGAAACTGATGTGGGTTCCCGGCAGCTTATCAAACGAAGAGCGGGCAAATACAGTGAACGCATCGTTCATTGAAAGGTTCGCCATGAAGGCCATCGGTTACTACGCCCCCCTCCCCATCGACGACCCTGCGTCTCTGCAGGACCTGACCCTGCCCGAGCCGGTGGCCGGTCCGCGCGACCTGCTGGTGCGCGTGTCCGCCATTTCGGTCAACCCGGTCGACACCAAGGTGCGCCGCAACGCCGCGCCCGAAGCCGGCCAGGCCAAGGTGCTGGGCTGGGACGCGGTCGGCACGGTCGAAGCCGTCGGCGATCAGGTAACCGGCTTCCGGATCGGCGACCGCGTGTACTACGCCGGCTCGATCACCCGCCCCGGCGCCAACGCCGAACTGCATGTGGTCGACGAACGCATCGTGGCGCGCGCGCCCCAAAGCCTCGACGACGCGCAGGCCGCGGCGCTGCCACTGACCACCATCACCGCCTGGGAACTGCTGTTCGACCGCCTCGGCGTGCCGCAGGGCGGCGGTGCCGGCCAGACGCTGCTGATCACCGGCGGCGCGGGCGGTGTGGGCTCGATCCTGATCCAGCTCGCACGCCAGCTGACGCAGCTGCGCGTGGTCGCCACAGCCTCGCGCGTCGAGACGCGGCAGTGGTGCCTGAGCCTCGGCGCCCATGCGGTGATCGACCATTCGAAGCCGCTGGCGGCGGAACTCAAGGCCGCAGGCATCGGCCAGGTCGACCTGGTCGCCAGCCTCACGCAGACCCAGCAGCACTATGCGCAGATCATCGAGAGCCTGAAGCCACAGGGAAAGATCGGCGTGATCGACGACATGGCCGTGCTCGACGCGATGCCGCTCAAGACCAAGAGCCTGTCGCTGCACTGGGAGATGATGTTCGCCCGCTCGCGCTTCGAGACGCCCGACATGGCCGAGCAAGGCAAGCTGCTGGCAGAGGTCGCGGCGCTGGTCGACGCCGGCCGCATCCGCACCACCGCCAACGCGAGCTTCGGCACCATCAACGCCGCGAACCTGCGCCGCGCCCACGCGCTCATCGAGAGCGGCAAGGCGCAGGGCAAGGTGGTGCTGCAGGGCTTCTGAGCCCCTGGCCCCTTCGGGCCGATCAGCGGCCCGGCGCCTTCGCCACCCGCCACACGGTGTTGCCCACGTCGTCGGCCACCAGCAGCGCGCCGGCCTTATCGAGCGCGACGCCCACCGGCCGGCCCTGCGCCTTGCCCTCGGCATTCAGGAAGCCGGTGAGAAAGTCCTTCGGCTGGCCCGTCGGCTGGCCGCCGATGAAGGGCACGAAGACGACCTTGTAGCCCGACTGCGGCTGGCGGTTCCACGAGCCGTGCTCGCCGATGAAGGCGCCGGTCGCGTACTCCGCCGGCATGCCGCGCGGGTTCGAGAAGGCCAGGCCCAGCGGCGCGACGTGCGTGCCCAGCGCGTAGTCGGGCGCAATGGCCTTGGCCACCTTGTCGGGCTGCTGCGGCTGCACGCGGATGTCGACGTTGCCGCCGTAGTAGCTCCAGGGCCAGCCGTAGAAGGCGCCGTCCTTCACCGAGGTGAGGTAGTCGGGCACCAGGTCGCTGCCGATCTCGTCGCGCTCGTTCACCACGGTCCACAGCGTCTTGGTGTCGGGCTCCCAGCCCATGCCGTTCGGGTTGCGCAGGCCGCTCGCGAACAGGCGCTTCTCGCCGCTCTTCGTGTCCACCTCCCAGATGGCAGCTCGGCCTGCTTCGGCCTCCAGGCCGTTCTCGCCGACGTTGCTGTTGGAGCCGACCGTCACGTAGAGCTTGCTGCCGTCCTCGCTGGCGATGACGTTCTTGGTCCAGTGGTGGTTGATGCCGGCGGGCAGATCGGTCACCTTCACCGGCGCGCCGGCGGCGGCCGTCTGGCCCTCGGTGTACGGCACCTTCACCAGCGCGTTGGCGTTGGCGATGAAGAGTTCGTTGCCCACCAGCGCCATGCCGAAGGGCGACTGCAGCCCCTGGATGAAGACGTTGCGCGTCTCGGCCACGCCGTCGCCATCGGTGTCGCGCAGCAGCGTGATGCGGTTGGCGCTGGGCACCTCGGCGCCGGCGCGCCTCATGACCTTGCCCTGCACGAAGTCCTTGACCATGCCGATCGGGCCCTTCTTGGCTTCCGGCGCGCCGGGCTCCTTGGGCGGTTTGTTGCTTTCGGCCACCAGCACGTCGCCGTTGGGAAGCGTGTAGACCCAGCGCGGGTGGTCGAGCTGGCGGGCCAGGGCCGTGACCTTGAAGCCGGCCGGCGCGATCGGGCCGGCGGTGTCGGTCCAGCCGATGGCCTCGGAAACCTTCACCGTGGGGATGAAGGTCTTGTTGGGCGCGGGCAGCTGCGGCGTCGGGCCGACGCCGGCCTCGAAGGGCAGGCGCGCCGTTTCGCCGCAGGCGACGATGGCGGCAGCGGCCACGGGAATCAGACAGAGGCGGGTCCAGCGGTGCATTGAGGTCTCCTTGAGGTGCGGTTTCGTTGGGACGCATGGTGGGCGACCGTCCCTCCGCCGACTGTCGGCTGTGGGCGCTTTCGGGCGTGGTCCGGCTCGAAGACCGAGGCGCCGCTACCATCGGCGGCATGACCGAAGACCTGTTCCGCGCCGACGCCTACCTGCAGGAATGCGCATCGCGCATCGTGCGCCTCGACGAGGCGGGCATCGTGCTCGACCGCACGGTGTTCTACCCGCTCGGCGGTGGCCAGGCCGGCGACACGGGCACGCTGCTGCTGGGCGATGGCCGCACGCTGGCGATCGCCGACACGCGCAAGGCCAAGGACGCCGAGGGCAAGCCGACCGACGAGATCCTCCACGTGCCGGCACCCGGCCAGGAGGCGCTGCTCGCAGCGCTCGCACCCGGCGACGACGTGACGGCCCGCATCGACTGGGAGCGCCGCCACCGGTTGATGCGCTTCCACACCGCCACGCACCTGCTCTGCCACCTGGTGGCGCAGCCGGTCAACGGCTGCTCGATCACGCCGGACTACGCGCGGCTCGACTTCCACATGACCGACCCGCTGGACAAGGACGCGCTCACGGCCGGCCTGGCGCAGCTGGTCGGCGCGGCGCATCCGCTGGCGGTCGGGGCCATCACCGATGCCGAACTCGACGCCAATCCGTCGCTCGTCAAGAGCATGAGCGTGCAACCGCCGCGCGGCACGGGCACGGTGCGCACCATCCGCATCGGCGGCGATGGCGAGGGCGAGGGCGGCGTGCAGATCGACTTCCAGCCCTGCGGCGGCACGCACGTGGCCAACACCGCGGAGATCGGTGCGGTGGTCGTGACCAAGATCGAGAAGAAAAGCGCGAACAGCCGGCGCGTGGTGCTGGGCTGGGCGGCCTGAGCGGCGCCACCAGGAACCTTCTCCCTCTCTCCCGCTCCGACTGCCGGCATGCTTCGCACCCTCCTCTCCCGACTCTTCGTCGCCGCGCTCGCCCTGGCCGCCGTGCTGCCGACCGCGGCCCAGTTGCAACCCAAGGCCTCGCCGGTCGTCACCACGCCGCATGTGCGGGCCGAACTGATCGCGCATGCGCCGGACGGCGTGGCGCCGGGCGCCAAGGTGTGGGTCGGGCTGCAGATCACGCACCAGCCCGAGTGGCACACCTACTGGAAGAACGCCGGCGACTCCGGCCTGCCGACCGAGCTGACGTGGACCCTGCCCCCCGGGATGGTCGCCGGCGACATCGCCTGGCCGGTGCCGAAAAAGATTCCAATCGGCAACCTCGCGAACTACGGCTACGAGCACACCGTGCTGCTGCCGGTGCAGCTCAAGATGGCGCCCGACTTCAAGCCGGCGGCCGCATTGATCGGCGCGGGCGGCATCGACATCCGGCTGAAGGCCTCGTGGCTGGTCTGCCGCAAGGAATGCATTCCCGAGGAGGGCGAGTTCGCGCTGACCCTGCCGGCGCAGGGTTCGACCGCGCTGCACAAGGCCGACTTCGACGCGGCCTTCGCGGCGCAGCCGGTGCCGCTCGCGCAGCCTGGCACCATCGCCGTGGCCGACAAGGCGCTGAACGTGCGCATCGACGGCCTGCCGCCGGCCGCGCGCGGCAAGACGCTCGAGTTCTTCCCCGAGACCGCGGAGGTGATCCACACCGCCGCCGTCTTCGGCAAGGACTGGACCCAGGCCTGGCAGGGCGACAGCTGGACCGCGACGATCCCGCTGGCCGACCAGCGCAGCGCCAGCCCGACGACGATGCCGGTGGTGCTGGCGCTGGCCGAGGCCGACCGCCACGACGGCGCCCCGATCGCCTGGCGCACCGAGGCGCCCGTCACCGGCGCCTGGCCGGCGACCGCCGCCTCGGCGCAGGTGTCGCCGGCGCTGCAGGCGGCGCTCGACGCCAACACGGCGGCGCCGCAGCCGCAACCGGCGGGCAGCTTCGCGATGGCGCTGCTCGGCGCTCTGCTGGGCGGCCTGTTGCTCAACCTGATGCCCTGCGTGTTCCCGGTGCTGGCGATCAAGGTGCTGGCCTTCGCCAACCATGCGGGCGACCGGCGCGGGCACCGCAGCGCCGGCCTGGCCTACACGGCCGGGGTGATGGTCACCTTCCTGGCGCTGGGCGCGGCCATGCTGGCGCTGCGGGCCGCCGGCGAGCAGCTGGGCTGGGGCTTCCAGCTGCAGTCGCCGGCCGTCGTCGCGGTGCTGGCCGCGCTGTTCACGCTCATCGGCCTCAACCTGGCCGGCGTGTTCGAGTTCGGCTTCCTGTTGCCGCGCTCGCTGTGCGCCGCGCAGATGAAGCATCCGGTGGCGAACGACTTTCTCTCCGGGGTGCTGGCGGTGGTCATCGCCTCGCCCTGCACCGCGCCGTTCATGGGCGCGTCGCTCGGCTTCGCGATCGGGCTGCCGGCCGCCCAGGCGCTGATGCTGTTCGCGGCGCTGGGCCTCGGCCTGGCGCTGCCCTATCTGGTGGCGGGCTTCGTGCCGGCCGTCGTGCGCCTGCTGCCCAAGCCGGGCGCCTGGATGGACACGCTGCGCCGCGTGCTCGCTTTCCCGATGTTCGCCACCGTCGCCTGGCTGGTCTGGGTGCTGGGCCAGCAGAGCGGCATCGACGGCGCCGGCGCGCTGCTCGGCCTGCTGGTGTGCCTGGCCGCGGTGGTGTGGTCGTTCACGTTGCGCGGGCGCACGCGCATCGTCCTCGCCAGCGCGCTGCTGGCGTGCACCGCGGCGCTGGCGCTCGCGATCGGCGGCAACATCGTGCGGCCGGCCGAGCCGGCGGTGGCGGCGAGCGGCGCCCGCTGGCAGCCCTGGTCGGCCGCGCGGGTGGCCGAACTGCAGGCGGCCGGGCGACCGGTGTTCGTCGATTTCACCGCGGCCTGGTGCGTGACCTGCCAGTACAACAAGAAGGCCACGCTGAGCGACGCCGACCTGCTGGCCGACTTCGACGCCCGCCAGGTCGCGCTGCTGCGCGCCGACTGGACCCGCCAGGACCCGGCGATCACCGCCGCGCTGAACGCGCTGGGGCGCAGCGGCGTCCCCGTGTACGTGCTGCAGGCGCCGGGCAAGGCGCCGGTGGTGCTGACCGAAATCCTGAGCAAACGCGACCTGAAGGCGGCGCTGGCCGCCTTGTGAAGAAGCGCCTCGCGCAGGGTGTCGATTTCATGACCCTGTCGACGCTACGGCTTGTCACAGGCGGGTGAAGAAATCGGCCTAAGCTGCGGCCGTTATTTGGTTTTTCAGGAGTCTGCAGACCATGCCATCCCTGTCATCGTCCGCCGCGCGATCGGCCCGCGCCGCCCGCCACGCCGGTGCCGCCCTCAACCGGGCCTCCCGCCGCGCCGTGATCGCCGCCGCCGTCGCGCTGGGCAGCACGCTGCTCATCGGCGCACCGGCGCATGCCGCGCCGGCCGTCGGCCAGAAGGCCCCCGATTTCGTCGCCATGGACACCCGCGGCGCGCAGCACAAGCTCTCCGATTTCGCCGGCAAATACGTGGTGCTGGAATGGACCAACCCCGGCTGCCCCTTCGTGCGCAAGCACTACGGCAGCGGCAACATGCCCGCCACGCAGAAGGCCGCCACCGCCAAGGGTGTGGTCTGGCTGGCCATCAACTCCACCGAACGCGCCGCCAGCGACTACCTGCAGCCGGCCGCGTTCGACGGCTGGATGAAGACGCAATCGGGTGCGCCGACCGCCGTGCTGATGGACGAAGACGGCAGCATCGGCCAGGCCTACGGCGCGCGCACCACGCCGCACATCTTCATCATCGACCCGAAGGGCACGCTGGTGTACGCCGGCGGCATCGACAGCATCCCGTCGTCCCGGCCCGACGACATCCAGGCCGCCACCAACTACGTGACCCAGGCCCTGGGCGAGGCCTTCGGCGGCAGGCCGATCAGCACGGCGGCAACCCGGCCGTACGGCGGCTCGATCAAGTACAAGGGCTGAGAAGCTGTGACCGAATCATCCACGCCCGCTCGACGTGCCCTGACGACGCCCCTCGTCGTTGCAAATGCTCGCCATAGCCCCGGCTATGGCTGCGCTTTGCGCCTCGATGGACGCCGCCCTGGCGCGCCGCTCGGACGCGGCCCATTCATTCACAGCTTCTGACGGGGCACAGCGCGGCGCGCATCCTCGACAATCGGGGGATGCCCTTCGCCCCCCTGCTCAACGACACCTTCCTGCGCGCCTGCTGGCGCCAGGCGACCGACCACACCCCCATCTGGCTGATGCGCCAGGCCGGGCGCTACCTGCCGGAGTACGTCGCGACGCGTGCCAAGGCGGGGAGCTTCATGGGGCTGGCCACAAACGTCGACTACGCGACCGAGGTCACGCTGCAGCCGCTGGAGCGCTTTCCGCTCGACGCGGCCATTCTGTTTTCCGACATCCTGACCGTCCCCGACGCGATGGGCCTGGGCCTGTCCTTCGAGGCCGGCGAAGGCCCGCGCTTCGCGCGGCCGGTGCGCGACGAGGCGGCCATCGCCGCGCTCGCGGTGCCCGATCTCGACAAGCTGCGCTACGTGTTCGACGCCGTGACCTCAATCCGCCGCGCGCTGAACGGCCGCGTGCCGCTGATCGGCTTTTCCGGCAGCCCCTGGACGCTGGCCTGCTACATGGTCGAAGGCGCCGGCTCGAGCGACTACCGGCTGGTGAAGACGCTGATGTACAGCCGCCCCGACCTGATGCACCGGCTGCTGACGGTGAATGCCGACGCCGTGGCCGCCTACCTCAACGCCCAGATCGACGCCGGCGCCCAGGCCGTGATGCTGTTCGACAGCTGGGGCGGCGTGCTGGCCGACGGCGCCTTCCAGGAGTTCAGCCTGGCCTACACGGCGCGCGTGCTAGCCGGCCTCAAGCGCAATGGCGCCGACGGCCAACCGGTGCCGCGCATCGTCTTCACCAAGGGCGGCGGCCTGTGGCTCGACGCCATGGGCGCGCTGGACTGCGAGGTGCTGGGGCTCGACTGGACCGTCAACCTCGGCGCCGCGCGCGCGAAGGTCGGCGAAGGCGCGCAGGGCAAGGCGCTGCAGGGCAACATCGACCCCAACGTGCTGTTCGCGCCACCGGCACGCATCGAGGCCGAGGTCGCCAAGGTGCTGCAGAGCTTCGGCACGCCGCACGCGGACCGCACGCAGCCCGGCCCGACGCACATCTTCAACCTCGGGCACGGCATCAGCCAGTTCACGCCGCCGGACCATGTGGCGGCGCTGGTCAGCGCTGTCCACGCCCAGTCGAGGCTGTTACGAGCATGAGCGCTCGCTTGCATTTTTTCACGCTTTAGCGGCGTGTAGGTCGAAAGGGTTGTTTCCGCGTTTGTCAAGCGAACCGGTCATGCGCGATTGACTTATGCACAAAACCCGTGTTGCGGTGCGCAAAAATATCCGAGGCCGCCAGCCCGTCGCTCCCAAAGCGATAGCACCGCTAAGTTGTTGATTCATAACGAATCAACACAATGCTTTTTTTGCGGGCAGTCTAACCAGAGCCTTGATTTTCAAGGGCTGGCGGCGTGTGGAGCATAGATATCAACAAAGTTATCCACACATTCTCTGGACGGATTGCAAACCGCAAGAAAATCAACTACTTAAGGCATTTTGCTCAAAGTCGCTTTAACTGAGAAAGGTTTCCTGAAGGTGGCAGACACCTGGCGGATCGAGGTCGCGCTCCACACGCCCGCGCATGCGGCGCTGGACGATCGGCTGAGTTACACCGCCCCGACCGCCCTGCCGGCCGGCACGCTGGTGCGCGTGCCGCTCGGCCGGCGCGAGGTGCTGGGCGTGGTGTGGGATGCCTTCCCGCTGGATGCCGGTTCGCCGGAGCCAGGCGCCATGACGCTCAAGCCGGTCGCCGGCGCGCTCGACGACCTGCCGCCGCTGGGCAGCGCCTGGCGCGCGCTGGTCGCCTTCGCCGCCCGCTACTACCAGCGTTCGCTGGGCGAGATCGCCCTGTCCGCGTTGCCGCCCCAGTTGCGCGACCTGAGCGGCGTGCAGCTGGCGCGGCGGCTGAAGCGGCGTCGGGCCGACCCCGCCGACGCGGCGGTCAGCGCGGCACCGGCGGCCGACGCCACACCGGAGCAGGCCGAAGCGCTGCGCCGCATCGAGGCCGAGGCCGGCCCCTTCCTGCTCTTCGGCAGCACCGGCAGCGGCAAGACCGAGGTCTATCTGCAGGCGGTCGCCCGCCTGCTGGCGCGCGCGCCGGACGCCCAGGCGCTGGTGATGGTGCCGGAGATCAACCTCACGCCGCAGCTGGAGGCGCGTTTTCGCGCGCGTTTCGGCAGCGAGGCCGTGGTGTCGCTGCACAGCGGCATGACCAACCCGCAGCGCCTGGGGAGCTGGTTGTCGGCGCACGCCGGCCAGGCGCGCATCGTGCTGGGCACCCGCATGGCGGTGTTCGCGTCGATGCCGACGCTGCAGCTCATCGTGGTCGACGAGGAGCACGACCCCAGCTACAAGCAGCAGGAGGGCGCGCGCTACTCGGCGCGCGACCTCGCGGTGTGGCGGGGCCGGAACGAGGGCGCCAAGGTGATCCTCGGCTCCGCCACCCCCTCGCTCGAGAGCTGGCACCAGAGCCGCCCCGCCGAAGGCGACGACCCGGGCGGCCGCTACGTGCGCCTGGCGATGCCCTCGCGCGTCGGCGCCGGCGCCCTGCCGGCGGTGCGCCTGGTCGACATGGCGCTGCAGCCGCCGAAGACGGTGCTGTCGGCCGGGCTGCTCGACGCCATCGGCCAGCGCATCGCCCGCGGCGAGCAGAGCATGGTCTTCCTGAACCGCCGCGGCTATGCGCCGGTGCTGGCCTGCGGCGACTGCGGCTGGAAGAGCGAATGCCCGCACTGCAGCGCCTACCGCGTCTTCCACAAGATCGACCGCACGCTGCGATGCCACCACTGCGGTTTCGCCGAGCGCGTGCCGCGGGCCTGCCCGGCCTGCGGCAACCCCGACATCGCGCCGGTCGGCCGCGGCACGGAGCAGCTGGAGGAGCATCTGGGCGAGCTGCTCGCACCGGTGCACCGGCCCGACGGCAGCCCGGTGCGCGTGGCCCGCATCGACGCCGACAGCACGCGCAAGCAGGGCGCGCTCGAATCGCAACTGGCGGCGGTGCATGCCGGCGACGTCGACGTGCTGGTCGGCACGCAGATGATCGCCAAGGGGCACGACTTCCGGCGCATCACGCTGGTGGCGGCGGTCAACCCCGACGGGGCGCTGTTCTCCAGCGATTTCCGCGCCCCGGAGCGGCTGTTCAGCCTGCTGATGCAGTCGGCCGGCCGGGCCGGGCGCGACGCGGCCTACCTGGCCGCGCAGGGCGCGACCGCCGAGATGTGGATCCAGACCAGCCACCGCGACCACCCGCTGTTCGCCGCGCTACGGCGCCACGACTACCCGGCCTTCGCCCAGGGCGAACTGGCCGAGCGCCGTGCAGCGGCAATGCCGCCCTTCGCCTACCAGGCGCTGCTGCGCGCCGACGCCAAGACGCAGGAGGCGGCGCAGGCCTTTCTGAATGCCGCGAGCGTCGCGGCCGACGTGCTGGAAGGCGCCGACCACGTCACGCGCTATCCGGCGGTGCCGCTCACGATCCAGCGCGTGGCCAATGTCGAGCGGGCGCAGATGCTGGTGGAAAGCGGCTCGCGCGCCGCGCTGCAGCGCCTGCTGGCGCAGTGGCAGCCGCTGCTGCACGGCCTGCGCCGCACGCCCGAGGGCAAGGGCGTGATCCGCTGGCTGATCGACGTCGACCCGCAGCAGATCTGATGCAGGCAGACGCGGGCGCAGGCGCGGTCAGGCGCCGCAGCCGACGATCCTGAACTCGACGCGCCGGTCGAGCGCATCGACCGCGTTGTCGGTGCCGCTGCCGATGATGTTCTCGCGGAAGCCCTTGCCCGAGGCCCTGGTGCGCTCGCCCAGCACGGCCGACTCGGCGACGAGCCTCTGGCGGACGACGTTGGCGCGTTGCAGCGACAGCGCATCGTTCACCGGCTCGCTGCCGGTGCGGCTGGTGTGGCCGATCACGTCGAGGCAGGCGCCGGCCTGGGTGCTGAGACCGGCGATCTGGCGCAGCCACATCGCGTAGGGGCCGCTCACCTTCGGGTCGGACCAGAACGCCGTGCCGCCGGGGTTGAACAGGAACTTCACGCCCAGCTGCTTGTTGCGGATGCCGTAGTCCACGATCTTCGCGAAGGCCTGCTCCGCCTCGGCCGTGCGGTCGAGCTTGACCGCGCTGAGGTAGATGCCGCTGAGCACCCGCAACTGGTCGCCGGCCGGCGAGGCACCGGCGGCGTTGTACTGCGTGAAGGCCTCCTGGTAGCGGGCGGCGTTGTACAGCGTGGTGGCCTCGTCGATCACCGGCGCGGCGGCCAGGTGGCCGAGATACTGGGCATCGGCGCGTTGGCCGGGCGGCGTGGCGGTGGTGCGCACGTAGCCGTCGATCACCCGGTCCTGCGCCAGCACCGGGCTGTCCTGGTCGTAGGCGAGCGGCGTGGCGTCGACGCCCTGCGTGAGCGCCAGCGCCGAGGCCTGGGCCACCACGCTGCCGCTGCGCACGTCTGTGAGCGCCAGCCGGATCGTCAGCGGCCCGGCCACGCCAGCGGGCTGGCGGCTGAGCGTGCCAGTGAGCAGGTAGGCGGCCTTGGCCAGGTTGTCCTGGCGGAACGGGAGGATCTGCACCGTGTCGTGGCCGGCAGCGAGGCGATCGGCGACGCGGCGCTGCAGCGTCTGGGTGGCGACAGTCTGCTGGCCGGTGCCCGCGTCGATCATCGGGTCGAGCACCAGGCTGCGCTTCGACAGGAAACCCGCCATGCCGGTGGTCTGTGCCATCAGCGCGTCGGTGGCCTGCACGGCCGCCTGGTCGAGCGGCAGCGCGGTGGTCGAGCGGCTGGCCTGCGGGGTCGCACAGCCGGCCAGCGTGACGGCGAGCGACACGGCGGCGGATGCCAGCACGCCCCGAAGCCTGCGTTTCGCAGCCGTGGTGGCCGAGGTGGTGGCGGTGGTGATAGTCATGGTCATGGTCGGCACTCCCTGGTGAGAAAAGACAGCTCCGCGGGGCGCAGCGTTTCGAGCGAGGCCCGTTGAAGAAGCTCGGTGCAGCGCCGGCTGGATCCGGCGACGCTTGCGGGTGGCGGCTTGGCGGCTTCGCGCACGGGCCGAGCCGGGGTCGGCTCGCGCTGTGCAGCGGCCGGCGCCGGTGCCGGGCGCGGCGCGGCGGCCGGCGCTTCCGGTACGGTCGCCGGCGCTTCGGCGGGCGCCTCGACAGGCGCTTCGGCCGGCGCGGGTTTCGGCGAGGGCGCCGCGACAGCGGTGGGGGCCGGCTGTGCGTCCCGCGGCGGGGGCACCAATACCGGCACGGCCTCCGGCAGCGGCCTGGGGGCGCGCCAGGGGAGCAGTGCCCAGGCGCCCACAGCCATCAGGAGCACAGCGGCAAGGACGTAGCGCCCCCGGGGCTTGCGCTGCGGGGACGCGGGCGTCGAGACCGCTGCGGTGTCCGGCGCGGGCGCCATCGCGGGTGGGGCGGGCGTCTCAGCCACAGCGCCGAGCACCGGCGCCGTCAGGGGCGTCGGCAGGCTGTCGGGCTCGATGCCGACGGGCGCCACGAACGCCGCGGGCGGTGCCGCGGCCGACCACGGCGCATGCGCGGCATTCGGCCCCCTCAGCCGCAGCCAGAACGCCGCCGCGCTGGCCGGCCGATCGGCGGGCCGCAGCGCGAGTGCGGCATCGATGGCTGCGAGGAAGTGCGCGCTGTAGCCGTCCTGCGCGCAGCGGGACAGCGGCCGATGCCGGTCGTCGATCCAGCGCTCGACCGCAGGCATCGGCGGCTCGCCCGTGATGGCCGCATAGACCACGCCCGCGAGCGCATACAGATCGGTCCACGGCCCCTGCTTGAGCGTCGGCGCCTCGCCATACTGCTCGATGGGGGCGTAGCCCGGCTTGATCACCACCGTCGGCGAAGCAGCCGCCTGGTCGGCCACCCGGCGCGCAGCGCCGAAGTCCAGCAGCAGCGGCCCGGCCGGGGTGAGCAGGATGTTGTCCGGCGCGATGTCGCGGTGGTAGCAGCGCACTGCGTGCAGGGTGCTCAGCGCGTGCAGCAGCGGACGCAGCCAGTCGAGCAGTTCGTCTTCGGTCGGGCGGCGGCCCAGCGTCTGGAGCGCATGGGCCAGCGTCGGCCCCTCGTAGAAGGGCATGACCATGTAGGCCGTGCCGTTGGCCTCCCAGAAGCGCAGCACCTTGACCAGCGACGGATGGTCGAAACGCGCGAGCAGCCGGGCCTCGTTGACGAAGCTGCGCAGGCCGGTACGGAAGGCTTCGGCATGGCGCGGCGACTTCACCATCACCGCCTGCGAACTGGTGCGCGACGCCAGCGCGGCGGGCAGGTACTCCTTGATCGCCACATGGCGCTCGAGCGTGGCGTCGTAGGCCAGGTAGACGATGCCGAAGCCGCCTTCGCCGATCAGGCCGACGATCTCGCAATCGAGGAGCCGGGTGCCTTCCGGGAGGACGTGGAGACTGGTGGACCCGCGGCGGTCGCCGGGCGTCGCTGCCGCCAGGTCCAGCGCGGCCATGTCGCCCAGCACGGTGGGCGGGTCGATCCGCGACGGCGGACGGCCGGCCACGGCCTCGGCGTCCCACGGCCACTCGATGCGCGGCTGCGGCGTCATGGCACGCACCGCCCTGCCGATGGCCGCGCCTGCGCAAACGCCCCGGCAGCCGCCGGGCCTCGCGTCGTCGGCCGGCACGTGCACGCGCCGAGCGCCCGGCGCTCGTCGATGCGAACTTGCGTCGCTGTCATGTGACTCCCTGTTTTGCGGGCGACTCTAACAGCGACCGAGTACCAAAGCACTCAAACTAGTTCACGTTCGGCGCCGTTCAGCGGCCCCCGCGTCGACGAGCGCCCCACCCGAAGCGGCATTGCGTGACGTCCTTCCGCTCGCGCGGCCCGGCTGCGCGGCGGCTCAGCCTCTCAGGTCAGCCAGCGCACGGCCAGCGGGAAGGTCACGAAGGCCGCCACTGTCGTCCACAGGATGATGCGGGCGATGCGCCCGTTGTCCGCGCCGAAGCGCTCGGCCAGCATCGACACGTTGCTGGCGCTCGGAAGCGCCGCGACCAGCACGATCACCGTCAGCGCCGAATCGCCGAGCGGCAGACCGAGCGCGATCGCCGCGCGCCCCAGCCCATAGACCAGCAGCGGATGCAGCAGCAGCTTGGCGGCCACGACCGGCAGCACCTCCCCCATCGGCGCGCGGCGCCCCTTCGACAGCAGGGCCGATCGTGCCAACACCGCGCCGATCGTGAAGAGCGCGGCCGGCGATGCGGCATCCGCCAGCATGCCGACCGTGACATCGAGCGGCCCCGGCAGGTTGAACTGCAGCGCGGAGGCCAACGCGCCGAAAAGAATCGACCACGGCAGCGGGTTGATCACCATGCCGCGAAAGGCCTGGCCCAGCGCATGCCGCGCGCCGGCCTCCCCCGCCGCGTCGAGCCGCGACAACGCGATGCACAGCGACGAGGTCACGACCATGTCGAAGATCATGCTGATGATCGCGGGCGCCGCCGCCTGGCTGCCCAGCAGCGTCGCCAGCAGCGGCACACCCATGAAGCCGGTGTTGGGGAAGGCGGCGACCAGCGCGCCGAAGGCCCCGTCGTTCCAGCCGATGCGGCCGCGGCGCGTGACGAGCAGCGTCAGCGCCACCACCAGCAGCGCGCCCACGCCCCAGACCAGCGCCACGCTGCCGTCGAGCAGCTTGTCGATCGGCGTGCGCGCACCGAAGCGGTAAAGCATGCAGGGCAGCGCGAAGTACAGGACGAAGACGTTCAGCCCGGGAATCGCATCGACCGGCAGGATGCGCCGGCGCGCCGCCAGGTAGCCGGCCGCGATGAGCGCGAAGAAGGGGAAGGTGACGGCGAAGATCTGCAGCACGGCCGCGATTGTCGCCAAGACCGCAGGTGCCGGCGGCGGGAGGCCCGCCGGTATCATTGCGCGCTTCCCCGCCCCACCCCGCGCCCTCCCCGCTTTTCGCGCGCCGCGTCTGCGCCACCCCGATCACCGAATGTCTTCCGGTCTGAACATCGCCCAGCAGGACGCCGTGAACTACCTGCACGGCCCGTGCCTCGTGCTCGCCGGCGCGGGCTCGGGCAAGACGCGCGTGATCACGCACAAGATCGCGCGGCTGATCCAGGCCGGCATGGCGCCCAAGCGCATCGCCGCCATCACCTTCACGAACAAGGCCGCCGCCGAGATGCGCGAGCGCGCCAAGGGGCTGATCGGCCGCGACGCCAAGCACGTGGTGGTGTGCACCTTCCACGCGCTGGGCGTGCGCATGATGCGCGAGGACGGCGCGGTGCTCGGCCTGAAGCCGGCCTTCAGCATCCTCGACAGCGACGACGTGACGAAGATCCTGAAGGACGCGGGCGGCACCACCGACGCGGCCACCGCCCGCATCTGGCAGTGGACCATCAGCAAGTGGAAGAACATGGGGCTCAACGCGGCCCAGGCCGAAGCCGCCGCGGCCGACGACAACGAGCGCATCACGGCGCAGATCATGGCGCGCTACGAAGAGCGGCTCACGGCCTACCAGAGCGTCGACTTCGACGACCTCATCGGCATGCCGCTCAAGCTGCTGCGCGAGCACGACGAGGTACGCGCGAAGTGGCAGGCCGCGCTCGGCCACGTGCTGGTCGACGAGTACCAGGACACCAACGCCACGCAGTACGAGGTGCTCAAGGCGCTGGTCGGCACGCGCGGCCACTTCACCGCGGTGGGCGACGACGACCAGTCGATCTACGGCTGGCGCGGCGCCACGCTCGACAACCTGAAGAAGCTGCCGATCGACTACCCGACGCTGCAAGTCATCAAGCTGGAGCAGAACTACCGCTCGACCAGCGCCATCCTGCGCGCGGCCAACAACGTGATCGGGCCCAACCCGAAGCTGTTCCCGAAGACGCTGTTCAGCGAACTGGGCGAAGGCGAGCCGGTGCGCATCGTCGACGCCGACAACGAGGCGCACGAGGCCGAGCGCGCGGTGGCACGCATCCAGAGCCTGCGCCAGAACTCGCAGCACAAGGAATTCCGCGACTTCGCGATCCTCTACCGTGCCAACCACATGGCGCGCGTGTTCGAGCAGGCGCTGCGCAAGGCACAGATTCCGTACAAGGTGTCGGGTGGCCAGAGCTTCTTCGACCGCGCCGAAATCAAGGACCTGTGCGGCTGGTTCCGCCTGTGGACCAACAACGACGACGACCCGGCCTTCCTGCGCGCAGTGACCACGCCCAAACGCGGCATCGGCCACACCACGCTCGCCGCGCTCGGCACCTTCGCGAGCCAGTACAAGCTGAGCCTGTTCGAGGCGCTCTTCAGCGCGTCGCTGCCCGCCGTGATGCCCAAGCGCACGCTCGAAGGCCTGCACGAGTTCGGTCGCTACATCAACGACCTGCAGTACCGTGCCAAGCAGACGGTCGGCGCCGAGGCCGCACGCGCCTTCCTGGCCGAGTGGCTCAAGGAAATCGACTACGAGAAGCACCTCTACGACGGCGAAGACAGCGAGCAGGCCGCGGCCAGCCGCTGGACCAACGTGCTGGAGTTCTGCGACTGGATGGCCGCCCGCTGCGGCGGCGAGATCGACGACGCCTCGGGCGCCAACGTCGAGAGCGAGCGCAAGAACCTGCTGGAGGTGGCGCAGACCATCTCGCTGCTGTCGACCATCAGCGAGCGCGAGCAGGACCAGAACGTGGTGACACTCTCCACGCTGCATGCGTCCAAGGGCCTCGAGTGGCCGCACGTGATGCTCATCGGCGTGAACGAAGGCCTGCTGCCCTTCAAGCTCGACGATGACGACGGCCGCCAGCAGAAGGTGAGCGACGACACCCTCACGCGCCTGCAGGAAGAGCGCCGCCTCATGTACGTGGGCATCACCCGTGCGCAGCGCAGCCTGGCCGTGAGCTGGACCAAGCGCCGCAAGAAGGGCCGCGAGATGATCGCCGCCCAGCCCAGCCGCTTCATCGCCGAGATGGCGCTGGACAAGAAGACCACCCGGGAAGACCCGCGCGAGAAACTCAAGGCGCTGCGCGCCGAGTTCGCGCGGAAGGTGCAGGACGGCGCAGCCGCCGCCGCGGCCGCTGCGGGAGCCGCCGACGCATGAGCGCGCGGCCCTGGTTGCTCGCCCTGCTGCTGTGCGGCGCCCTGCCTGGCGCAGCCGTGGCGGCCCCGGCCGCCGAGCCGTCCGCCACGGCGTGCCCGGCGAACGCCACCGAGCTGCCCGTCGAGGCGCTCTACGGCCGCTGGGAGGCGCGCTTCGGCGATCTCCCGGCGCCGGCTGACGTGCAGATGGGCAAACATCCCGAATACGCCGGCAGCGTGCGTGGCACGATCGCCCGCGACGGTCGAAGCGCCCAGCTCTCGGGCGATATCGACGACGCGGGTTTTCTCATCCTCGACGAATCCCAGGACGGCCTGAGCATCAGTGCCGTGTGGGCCGGCGAACTGCAGCCCGGCACCTGTGGCCGCGAGTTCCGAGGCACGTGGCGCAATTCGAGCGACGACCGCACTCAACCCTTCGTTCTTCGAAAGATCGGACCATGACCCTGCAACGCATCCCCCTCACGGCCCTGCTCGCCATGCTCGGCGCTGCCGCACAGGCCCAGCCGGCCGACAAGCCCGCGAGCCCGCTCGCCACGTCGGACCTGACGTGGCAGCAATGCCGGCAACTGGCGGGCAGCAACGAGGCCCGCCTGGCCTGCTTCGACCGGTGGGCCCAGCAGCAGACCCTGCCGGCAGCCGTCATCCCCAGCGCACCGCCGGTGCTCGCCAGCACGCAGCCCGCGGCGCCGGTCGATGCCGCGGTGCCCGCCACGCGCGTGGTCTCCGTCGCCACCGAGCAAGGCTGCCGCGACCGCCAGTACTCGGCGCTCTCGCGCGTCTGGGAACTCGAGGAGGGCAGCGATTGCGGCACCTTCGGCTTCCGCGGCTACCGGCCCCTCTTCGTCGGCGCATCCGCGGCCACCCACAAGCCCGACACCCCCACATCGCCCGCCGCCGGACACGACGGCGTGGCGACGGACTACCAGGCCAACGAGATGCGCATCGGCCTGTCGGTACGCACGAAGCTGGCGCAGGGCCTGCTGACCGGCAACGACCCACAGCGCAAGGATTCGCTGTGGTTCGCCTACTCGCAGCAATCGACCTGGCAGCTATTCAACGGCGACCTCTCTCGCCCCTTCCGAACCACCGACCACGAGCCGGAGATGATGTACGTCTACCCGACCGACGTGAAGCTGCCCGGCGGCTGGCGCTGGCGCTACGTGGGCCTGGGGGTGGTTCACCAGTCCAACGGCCAACCGCTGCCGCTGTCGCGCAGCTGGAACCGCACCTATCTGATGGCCGGCGCGGAGCTGGACGACCGCTTCCAGATCACCGGCCGCATCTGGCAACGCTGGCACGAATCCGCCGAGGACGACGACAACCCCGATATCGCCAACTACATCGGCCGTGCCGAAGTGACGGGCCGCTGGAACTTCAACCGCGACAACACCCTGGGCGTGACCGTGCGCAACAACCTGCGCGACAGCGGCAAGGGCTCGGTGCGCCTTGAGTGGCTGAAGGCCATCGGCGACCCGGTCACCAGCAACCTGCGCTTCCACACGCAACTCTTCTATGGCTACGGCGACACGCTGGTCGACTACAACCGCAAGCGGACGGTGCTGAGCATCGGGTTGAGTTTGGTGGACTTCTGAGGTGGTGATCTCGCCGCCGTTGCGGCGGGGTGGGGCCAACGAAAAAGCCCTTGAATCCGGGAGGATTCAAGGGCTTCGTATTTGGTGGCCTGGGGCGGAATCGAACCACCGACACGCGGATTTTCAATCCGCTGCTCTACCAACTGAGCTACCGGGCCTTGGTGTGCAGCCTGCGATTATACAGCGCTTCGGCGGCCTCTTGAAAGATCGACGCCCAACTGCTTGAGTTTTCTGTAGAGGTGGGTGCGCTCGAGGCCGGTCTTCTCGGCCACGCGGGTCATGGAACCGTTTTCCATCGCGAGGTGGAACTCGAAGTAGGCCTTCTCGAAACCATCGCGCGCGTCGCGCAGCGGCCGGTCGAGGTCGAAGCTCTGGCGCGACTGCGGGCCGCTGTCGACCACCGCCGCCACCATCGCCATGGGCTGCACCAGCGATGGGTCGCCGGCGGTGGTGACGACCGCCGACATGCCGCTCATGGCGGGCACGACGCTGGCCGCCGCGCGGCGTGCACTCTCGCGCGCCAGGCCCTGCTCCACCGCCTTGAGCAGCTTCTGCATGGTGATGGGCTTCTCGAGGAAGGCGAAGGCGCCGATGCGGGTGGCGTCGACCGCGGTGTCGATGGTGGCGTGGCCGCTCATCATGACGACGGGCATGCTGAGCAGGCCGGCGGTGGACCATTCCTTCAACAGCGTGACGCCGTCGGTGTCGGGCATCCAGATGTCGAGCAGCACGAGATCGGGCCGCGCGCGTTGACGGGCGGCACGCGCTTCGGCGGCATTCTCGGCGAGTTCCACATGGTGGCCTTCGTCATTGAGAATCTCGAAGAGCAGGTCCCGGATGCCCAGCTCGTCGTCGACCACGAGGATATTTGCCATGAGTCTTTTTTGCTGCTGCGTTGTGCGAGGTGAGACGTGTCCGTCGGCCGGGCCATCCTCGCGGCGCGGGGCTCAGGCGGGAGATGGCTTCGAATCGTCGGTGTGAGCGAGCGCTACCTGCGGTTCGCCGGCCAGGGCGAATGATAACGAGACTTGCGCGCCTGCCACAGCCCCATCGACGGTGCGGTTGGAAAGCTCGATGCGCGCGCCGTGTTCGTCGGCGATCTTCTTGACCACCGCGAGGCCCAGGCCGGTGCCCTTGCTCTTGGTGGTGACGTAGGGCTCGAAGGCGCGCTTGAGGATGTTCTCGGCGAAGCCGGGGCCGCTGTCCTGCACGGTCAGCCGCACGCGCCGGCCCGAATCGCCCAGGCGTGTGCGCACCACGACTTCGCCGGTGCGCCCCTGGGCGGCGGAGGCCTCGGCGGCGTCCTGCGCGTTCTGCAGCAGGTTGTGGATCACCTGGCGGATCTGCTGCGCATCGCCGCGGATCGGGGGGCAGCGCGGATCGAGCTCGCAGTGCAGCGCGTTCGGCGCGTTCTCATGCCCATAGAGCTGAAGCACATCGGTCACCAAGGCATTCAGGTCGACCGGCTTGAGGTCGGCCGCCGGCAGGCGGGCGTAGTCACGGAACTCGTTGACCAGCCGCTTCATCGCGTCAACCTGGTCGACGATGGTCTTGACCGACTTGGTGAGGATGGCCTGCTCGGGTGGCGGCACCTTGCCGGAGAGCTTCATCTCGAGGCGCTCGGCGGACAGTTGAATCGGCGTGAGCGGGTTCTTGATCTCGTGGGCCAGTCGGCGTGCGACCTCGCCCCAGGCCTGCGCGCGCTGGGCCGAGACGATCTCGGAGATGTCGTCGAACACCAGCAGCCGCGCGGCGCCCGGCAATTCGGCGCCGCGCGCGACGATGCTGATCGCGTCCTGCGACATGCCCGAATTCCCCGCGTTCAGTTCAAAAGCGTGCTGCCAGTGGTCGAGGCCGTGCTGCGCCCGCTCGACCTCGAAGTCGTCGAATTGCTGCTGCACGCTCTGCGCGAAGCTGGCCAGGCCGGGCACGTCGGCGAAGGGCTGGCCTTCGTAGGCGGCCAGGGGCGCACGCAGCACCCGCGTGGCGCCCGGGTTGGTCGACAGCACGCGACCGGTCTCGTCGAGCACGATCACACCCGAGGTGAGGTTGTCGAGGATGGTCTGCAGGTTGCCCCGCGCGGCATCGAGTTCGCCGACGGTCTTCTCGACGGCGGCACGGGCATCGGCCAGTTGCTGTGTCATGACCGCGAACGAGCGTGTAAGGCCACCCAGCTCATCCTTGCCCTGCAGCACGGCGGTCGGGCGCAGGTCGCCGGCGGCCACCTGGCGCACGCCATCGGCCAACACCAGTAGCGGGCGGGCCAACCCGTTGCCGAAGAGCACGGCGAGCAGCACGGCGCCGAACACCGCGAGGAACAGGCACAGGGTCAGCGTGCCGATGTACATGCGGCGCAGCCCGTCTCGCGCGAGCGAACGCTCCTGGTACTCGCGGTTGGCCTCCTGGACCGCCAAGGCGTTGGCCACCACGGCGGGCGGCAAGGGCTGCACCACCTCCAGGAAGCGCGGCTCGGTGTTGAACTCGAAGCCCGAGCGCTGCACCAGGGCCAGCGCCCGCACCGACGCCGGCGGCTGCGTGCCCTGCGTCGCGGGCGTTTCGTCGAGACCCTCGATATGGGCCACCGCCCGGTCGGCCCGCGCCTGCCGGAACTGCTGCGGCGTCGGCCGCTCGGGGTTGAGCTGGAAGCGCGATGCGCCCGCACCGGCCACCAACTGGCCGGCGCCGGTCCAGAGCACCACGTCGGTGGCGCCGAGCTGATCGCGGATGCGTTCGAGCATCAGGCCGGCGCTGGTGTCCGGCACGTCGGACAGCTGGTTGCTGGCGCTGCGGGTCTTGCTCATCAGGTCGGCAGACAGCGAATCGAGCGTCGCGCGGCCGAGGTTCAGGCCGGCGTCGAGCGCGCCCTCGACCTTGACGTCGAACCAGCTCTCGATCGAGCGCGAGACGAACTGGTAGGACACGAAGTACACCAGCACGCCCGGCACCACGCCGACCAGCGCGAAGATGGCCGCGAGCTTGATCAGCAGCCGGCTGCCGAACTTGCCCTGCCGCAGCCGCCGCAGCAGCCGGAAGATCACCCAGCCGAGCACCAGCGACAGCAGCACGGCCACGACGACGTTGATGCCGAAGAGCCGCGCGTAATTCTCTTCGTACAGCGTGCGGTTGTTGGTCGACAGCGCCAGCAGGAACATCAGCACCAGGCCGACGGCGGTGACCAGCGCGGCGATCACGCCGATCGCCCAGCGAACCGCCTTGGCGCGGCGTGCAGCCGGGGAGGCCGGAGCGCTGTGCGGCTCGGTGCTCACCGCGGCTTCTCCATGACCAGGCGCGCGCTTCGCTCGGCGGCGATGTCCCACTCGGACTGGCCGACCATGCCGATCTGGAAGGGGCGCGGCAGCTGCGTGGTGTCGAGCCGGAAACGGAAGACGACCGGGTGCGGACCGTCTTCGCCGATCTCGGCCACGTCGCCCAGGCGCAAGCGCCCCACGCGCTTGACCGCATCGAGCGCCTCGTCGAGGCTGTCGAAGTTCTGGTTGAGCGACACGCCGAAACCGGCATTGGCGGTGATGGGTACCGGCGCCACGTTGAGCCGCCAGCGGCGCGTCAGCGGCTGGTAGGCCAGCCGCATGTAGCGGCTGACCTGGGCCACCTTGCGGTCGGTCCAGTACCAGCGCTCGCGGTAGAGCTCGGCCTCGGCGACGAAGTGCAGGGCAATGCCCTTGTCGAGCACGTCCTCGACCAGGGTGGGCAGCTCGAACTGGACCGTGGCGCTGAGGTAGACGCCGTCATCGCCGTTTTCCAGGCGCATCTGGGTGACGGAGGCGCCGGGCGACTGCGCCGCCACGGGCCAGACCATGCCCAGCCAGAGCACGAGACCGAGGAGCAGCAGCAGCGCGATCCAGGTCGACGACGCGCCGCCACCCGCTGCGCGCCTGCCCCCGCCGCGACGCGGGTCAGCGGGCGTGCTTTTCGAGCAAGGCGTAGAAGAAACCGTCGTGATCACCCAGGTCATTGTCCGGGACGCCACGGACATTCCCCCCGCTTTGGGGCAGCAAATGGCCGGGCGACGGCTTGAATCGGGCGTCGGTGTTGTGCGCAAGAAACGCCTCGATCTGGTGCGCGCCCTCTTCCCGGAACACCGAGCACGTGCAATAGAGCAGCCGCCCGCCCGGCTTCAGCAGTGGCCAGAGCGCCGCCAGCAGCATGGCCTGCTGGAGCGCGAGCTGCTCGGTGTCGCTCTCCCGGCGCAGCCAGCGGACGTCGGGATGGCGCCGGACGATGCCGGAGGCCGTACAGGGCGCATCGAGCAGGATGGCGTCGAAGGGCTGGCCGTCCCACCAGTCGGCCGGACGGCCGGCGTCGGCCACGACCACCCGCGCCTGCAGGCCCAGCCGCGCCAGCGTCTCGCCGATGCGACGGCTGCGCTGCGCGTCGACTTCCAGAGCGGTGACCTCGATCGGCATGTCGCCGGCGCGCTCCAGCAGATGCGCCGTCTTGCCGCCGGGAGCGGCGCAGGCGTCGAGCACCCGCAGCATCGTGCCCGGTGCGGGCGCCGCCAGGCCGTCGAGCAGCAGCGGCGCAGCGAGCTGGGCGGCCGCATCCTGCACCGACACCTCGCCGTCGGCGAAGCCCGGGAGCTGCTGCACCGGCTTCGCCTGGCGCAGCTGCACGCCGTCATCGCCGACGGCGCGCCCGTCGAGCCCGACGCTTTTCAGCGCCAGCAGATAGGACGCCACGGAAGTCTTGCGCCGGTTGACCCGCAGCGTCATGGGCGCCTGCTGGTTGTCGGCGGCCAGCACGCGCTGCCATTCGCGCGGGTGGTCGCGCCGCAGGCGCTCAATCCACCAGCGGGGATGGTTCCACTGCGCGACCGGTTCCTTCTCAGTGGCCGCGACCAGTTCATCCCGCTCGCGCAGGAAGCGGCGCAGGCAGGCGTTGATGAAGCTGGCCTGCGCCCGCGTGACGGGGTTGCGCTTGGCGGCTTCGACGGCCTGGTCGACCAGCGTGAAGGGCTCGTAGGGCGAGGACTCGGCCTCCCAGGCAAGCGCCAGGGCCGTGCACAGCAGGGCATCGGCCGGCGGTGGCGGCGTGCGCTTGGCCAGATGGCGGCGCAGCGCCTCCGCACGGCCGAGGCGGCGCAGCACCTGGAAGCCGAGCGACTGCACGCCCGGCCGCATCGCCGGCTCGATGGCCTCGAAGGCGACGGTGCCGGACGTGCCGGCGCGGATCGCAGCCAACGCCTGGGCGGTGAGCTGCAACTGGCGCCAGAGCGGCGGCGAGAGGGAAGATTCGGAGAGGTCTGACAAGCGATGGATGGTAACAACGGCGTCCGTGGACGCCGCGGGGTGAAAAAAGCCGGGGCGTCAGTTCAGTTCGGCCGCCCGTTTCAGTTGCATCACCCATGCCACCAGCACCGCCGGGATCTGACCGACAGCCGCGTTGTACTGCCGGACCGCCTGGTTGAACTGACTGCGGGCGATCTCGGCGGCCGCCGAAGGCTCCGGCCAGGCGATCGTGCCGGGGACAGGAACGGGCGTGGCGTCGATCACGACACCGCCCAGTGGAACGGGCCGCGACAGCGTGCCGTCGGCGTCGAAGCTGACGACCTCGTCCGGAAAGAGCCGCTGCCAGGCGGCCAGCATGACGTGCAGCGCGGTCGCCAGCGCGGCCATGCGCTCCGGGTCGAGCGGGCGCTGCCGCGTCGCGCCCAGCAGCGTCGTCAGCTGGAGGGCGGTGGCGTGCAGCTGCACGATGGCATGGCGGCCGAAGACGGCGTCATCGGCCGCCAGCGCACGCGCCTGGACGAATTCCAGCTGGCGCGCCAGGGTGGCGTCGAGCGTGGCGTAGGCCTGCAGGGCGGCCGAGCGCAGACGCACCAGCCGGTTGTAGGCACCCACGAACCAAAAAAGAAGCACGGCCGCGGCGATCCACCACGGCAGCTCCGGCGGCAGACGGCCCATCACGGCGCGTCCACCTGCCACACCCCGGGGCGCCGCATGCGCGCCGCGGGGAGCAGAACCATAAAAACGCCCCCGGCCCGCGAACGGACAGGGGGCGTCTGGGGGCCGATCATGGCCTGCGGATCAGCGGCCGGTTACTCGGTCGCCGCGCCTTCGCTGGCAGCATCGGCCGTGGTCGCGTCGTCCGAGCCGTTGCCGGCCAGTTCGGCTGCTTCGGACTCGGCGATGGCGCGGCGCTCGGCCTCGTCCATCTGGTCCTTCGCGCGGCGTGCCTGATGGTAGGCCATGCCGGTGCCGGCCGGGATCAGACGACCCACGATGACGTTTTCCTTCAGGCCGCGCAGCTCGTCGCGCTTGCCCATGATCGCGGCTTCGGTCAGCACGCGCGTCGTTTCCTGGAAGGACGCCGCGGAGATGAACGAGTCGGTCGAGAGCGATGCCTTCGTGATACCGAGCAGCAGGTTGGTGAACGTCGCGGGGATCTTGCCTTCGGCGCGCAGGGCGTCGTTGGTGTTGAGCATTTCGCTGCGTTCGACCTGTTCGCCCGAGATGTAGTTCGTGTCGCCGATGTTGTCGACCACGACGCGGCGCAGCATCTGGCGAACGATCACCTCGATGTGCTTGTCGTTGATCTTCACGCCTTGCAGGCGGTACACGTCCTGCACTTCGTCCACGATGTAGCGCGCCAGTTCTTCCGAACCCAGCAGGCGCAGGATGTCCTGCGGGTCCGCCGGGCCGTCGACCACGGACTCGCCCTTGTTCACCACCTGGCCTTCGTGCACCAGGATGTTCTTTTCCTTCGGCACGAGTTCTTCGTAGACGCCGCCTTCGGGGTCGGTGATCTGCAGGCGCAGCTTGCCCTTGGTCTCCTTGCCGAACGACACGGTACCGGTCATCTCGGCCAGCATGCCCTTGTCCTTCGGCGAACGGGCTTCGAACAGCTCGGCCACACGCGGCAGACCGCCGGTGATGTCGCGCGTCTTCTGGCCTTCGACCGGGATGCGGGCCAGCACTTCGCCGGGGCCCACGTCCTGGCCGTCGCGGATCTGCACCAGCGCGCCGATCGGGAAGCCGATCGTCACCGAGTGGTCGGTGCCGGGGATCTTCACCTCGGCGCCGGAGGCGTCGATCAGCTTCACCTGCGGACGCACGACCTTGGCAGCGCCGCGGCGCTTCGGGTCGATCACGACCAGCGTCGACAGGCCGGTGACTTCGTCCACCTGCTTGGCGACCGTGAGGCCTTCCTCGACGTTCTCGAACTGCGTCTTGCCGGCGAACTCGGTGATGATGGGGCGCGTCAGCGGGTCCCAGTTGGCGAGGATGAAGCCGGCCTTGACCTGCTGGTCGGCCTTCACGGCCAGGATGGCGCCGTACGGCACCTTGTGGCGTTCGCGCTCGCGACCATGCTCGTCGTGGATGATGATTTCACCCGAACGCGAGATCACGACCAGCTCGTTCTTGCTGTTCGTCACGTAGCGCATCGTGGCGTTGAAACCGATCGAACCGTTCGACTTGGCCTCCACGCTGGAAGCAATCGCCGCACGCGACGCCGCACCACCGATGTGGAAGGTCCGCATCGTCAGCTGCGTGCCGGGTTCACCGATCGACTGCGCGGCGATCACACCGACCGCTTCGCCGATGTTGATCAGGCCACCGCGGCCCAGGTCGCGGCCGTAGCAGGTGGCGCAGATGCCAAAGCGCGTTTCGCACGTGAGCGCGGTACGCACCTTGACCTCGTCGACGCCCTGGGCCTCGAGCATCTCGATGTTGTCTTCGTCGAACATCTCGCCGGCATTGAGCAGCACGGCCTGGGTCTCGGGGTGCAGCACGTCGTCGGCGGCAGAACGGCCCAGGATACGGTCGCGCAGCGATTCGATGACTTCACCGCCTTCGACGATGGCACGCATCACGTAACCGCCGTGCGTGCCGCAGTCCTGTTCGATCACGACCAGATCCTGCGTCACGTCGACCAGACGACGCGTCAGGTAACCCGAGTTCGCGGTCTTCAGCGCGGTGTCGGCCAGACCCTTACGGGCACCGTGGGTGGAGATGAAGTACTCCAGCACGTTCAGACCTTCGCGGAAGTTCGCGGTGATGGGCGTCTCGATGATCGAGCCGTCGGGCTTGGCCATCAGGCCCCGCATGCCGGCGACCTGGCGGATCTGCGCGGCAGAACCGCGCGCACCCGAGTCGGCCATCATGTAGATCGAGTTGAAGGACTCCTGCTCGACGTCCTTGCCGTGGCGATCGATGGCGCGCTCCTTGGAGAGCTTGGCCATCATGACCTTCGACACTTCGTCGCCGGCCTTGCCCCAGATGTCGACCACCTTGTTGTAGCGCTCGCCGGAGGTCACGAGACCGGAGACGTACTGCTGTTCGATCTCCTTCACTTCCTTGGCCGAGCGCTCGATGATGCCGTGCTTCTCGGCGGGCACCAGCATGTCGTCGATGGCGATCGAGATACCGGCCTTCGTCGCGAGACGGAAACCGTTCTGCAGCAGCTTGTCGGCGAACACCACGGTCTCTTTCAGGCCGCACTTGCGGAACGAGACGTTGATGAGCTTGGAGATTTCCTTCTTCTTGAGCGCCTTGTTGATGTTCGAGAACGGCAGGCCCTTCGGCAGGATCTCGGACAGCAGCGCGCGGCCCACGGTCGTGTCCACCAGCGCGGTCGACGGCGTGAATTCGCCGGTTTCCTTGTCCTTGGTGTACTCGGTGATGCGCACGGCCACCTTGGCGGTCAGCTCGACCTCGTTGGCGTCGAGCGCACGCTGGACTTCACCGATGTCGGAGAAGATCAGGCCCTCGCCCTTGCCGTTGATGCGGTCGCGGGTCGTGTAGTACAGACCCAGCACCACGTCCTGCGACGGCACGATCGACGGTTCGCCCGACGCCGGGAACAGCACGTTGTTGGAGGCCAGCATCAGCGTGCGGGCTTCCATCTGCGCTTCCACCGACAGCGGCACGTGGACCGCCATCTGGTCGCCGTCGAAGTCGGCGTTGAACGCCGCGCAAACGAGCGGGTGAAGCTGGATCGCCTTGCCTTCGATCAGGATGGGCTCGAAGGCCTGGATGCCCAGACGGTGCAGCGTCGGAGCGCGGTTCAGCATGACCGGGTGCTCCTTGATGACCTCTTCCAGGATGTCCCAGACCACCGGCGTGCCGGATTCGACTTCCTTCTTGGCGGCCTTGATCGTCGTCGCGATGCCCATGGCTTCGAGGCGCGAGAAGATGAAGGGTTTGAACAGCTCGAGCGCCATCAGCTTGGGCAGGCCGCACTGGTGCAGCTTGAGCGTCGGGCCCACCACGATGACCGAACGGCCCGAGTAGTCGACGCGCTTGCCCAGCAAGTTCTGACGGAAACGACCGCCCTTGCCCTTGATCATGTCGGCCAGCGACTTCAGTGCGCGCTTGTTGGCGCCCGTCATGGCCTTGCCGCGACGGCCGTTGTCCAGCAGCGAATCGACCGCTTCCTGCAGCATCCGCTTTTCGTTGCGCGCGATGATCTCCGGGGCCTTGAGCTCCAGCAGGCGGCGCAGACGCGAGTTGCGGTTGATGACGCGGCGGTACAGGTCGTTCAGGTCGGAGGTCGCGAAGCGGCCACCGTCCAGGGGCACCAGCGGGCGCAGGTCCGGCGGCAGCACGGGCAGCACTTCGAGCACCATCCACTGCGGCTTGATGCCCGACTTGCGGAAGGCCTCCAGCACCTTGAGACGCTTGGAGTTCTTCTTGACCTTGACTTCGGAGCCGGTCAGGTCGCCGCGCAGGCGTTCGATCTCGCTGTCGAGCTCGATGCCTTCCAGCAGGTCCTTGATGCCTTCGGCGCCCATCTTCGCGACGAACTCGTCGCCGAATTCCTTGCGCTTCGTGTCGTAGTCGTCCTCGGACATGATGCTGAACTTCTTCAGCGGGGTCATGCCGGGGTCGGTGACCACATACGCTTCGAAGTACAGCACGCGTTCGATGTCGCGCAGCGTCATGTCGAGCACCAGGCCCAGGCGCGACGGCAGCGACTTCAGGAACCAGATGTGCGCGCACGGTGCAGCCAGGTCGATGTGACCCATGCGCTCGCGACGCACCTTGGTCTGCGTGACTTCAACGCCGCACTTCTCGCAGATGACACCGCGGTGCTTGAGGCGCTTGTACTTGCCGCACAGGCACTCGTAGTCCTTGATGGGGCCGAAGATCTTGGCGCAGAACAGGCCGTCGCGTTCGGGCTTGAAGGTGCGGTAGTTGATCGTCTCGGGCTTCTTGACTTCGCCGAAGGACCACGAACGGATCTTCTCGGGCGAAGCCATGCGGATGCTGATGGCATCGAAATGCTCATCGGGCGTGAATTGCTTGAACAGGTCGAGTAATGACTTCATGGGACTCTTTCCTTGTCTTGCTTATGAACGTTCGAGTTCGATGTCCAGGCCCAGGGAACGGATTTCCTTGACCAGCACATTGAACGATTCCGGCATGCCGGCTTCGATGGAGTGTTCGCCCTTGACGATGCTCTCGTACACCTTGGTACGGCCTTGCACGTCGTCGGACTTCACCGTCAGCATTTCCTGCAGCACGTAAGCGGCGCCGTAAGCCTCGAGCGCCCACACTTCCATTTCGCCGAAACGCTGGCCGCCGAACTGGGCCTTGCCGCCCAGCGGTTGCTGCGTGACCAGCGAGTACGGGCCGGTCGAGCGGGCATGCATCTTGTCGTCCACCAAGTGGTGCAGCTTCAAGAAGTGCATGTAGCCGACGGTGACCGGGCGCTCGAACTGGTCGCCGGTGCGTCCGTCGTACAGATAAGCCTGCGTGCGGGTGTCGGTCAGGCCCTTGAGCTTGGCGATCTCTTCCGGGTAGGCCAGGTGCAGCATGCCGCGGATCTCTTCCTCGGTCGCGCCGTCGAACACCGGCGTCGCGAAGGTCACGCCGTTCGACAGGTTGCCGGCCATCTCGATCACTTCGGTGTCGCTCAGCTTGCCGAGGTCTTCCTTGCGGCCAGCCCCGTTGTAGAGCTTGTCGAGGAAGGCGCGGAGTTCCGCGATCTTGGCCTCGGCCTGCAGCAGGTCGCCGATGCGCTGGCCGATGCCCTTGCCGGCCCAGCCCAGATGCACTTCCAGCACCTGGCCCACGTTCATCCGCGAAGGCACGCCCAGCGGATTCAGGCAGATGTCGCACGGCGTGCCGTCGGCCATGTGGGGCATGTCTTCGACCGGAACGATCTTCGACACCACACCCTTGTTGCCGTGGCGGCCGGCCATCTTGTCGCCGGGTTGCAGACGGCGCTTGACGGCCAGGTAGACCTTGACCATCTTGAGCACGCCCGCGGGCAGCTCGTCGCCTTGCGTGAGCTTCTTGCGCTTTTCTTCGAACGCGAGGTCGAAGCTGTGGCGCGTCTGCTCCAGCGAATTCTTGATCGACTCGAGCTGCGTGGCCACTTCGTCGTCCGCCGGGCGGATGTCGAACCAGTGGAACTTCTCGATCGACGACAGGTACGCCTTGTCGAGCTTGGTGCCCTTGGCGAGCTTGTTCGGACCGCCGTTGGCGGCCTTGCCGGTCAGCAGCTTCTCGATCCGGTCGAACGCGTCGGCTTCGACGATGCGCAGCTGGTCGTTCAGGTCGAGGCGGAAGCGCTTGAGCTCGTCGTCGATGATCTGCTGGGCGCGCTTGTCGCGCGTGATGCCTTCGCGGGTGAACACCTGCACGTCGATCACGGTGCCTTGCGAGCCCTGGTCGACACGCAGCGAGGTGTCCTTCACGTCGGAAGCCTTCTCGCCGAAGATGGCGCGAAGCAGCTTCTCTTCCGGCGTCAGCGTGGTCTCGCCCTTCGGCGTGACCTTGCCGACCAGCGTGTCGCCCGGCTGCACTTCGGCGCCGACATAGATGATGCCGGACTCGTCCAGGCGGTTGAGCTGCTGCTCGGCCAGGTTCGGGATGTCGCGCGTGATTTCCTCGGCACCCAGCTTGGTGTCGCGGGCCATCACCACCAGCTCCTCGATGTGGATCGAGGTGTAGCGGTCTTCGGCGACGACGCGTTCGGAGATCAGGATCGAGTCTTCGAAGTTGTAGCCGTTCCACGGCATGAAGCCGATCAGCATGTTCTGGCCGAGGGCCAGTTCGCCGAGGTCGGTGGACGCACCGTCGGCCACCACGTCGCCCTTGGCGATCTTGTCGCCGCGCTTGACGATCGGGCGCTGATGGATGTTGGTGTTCTGGTTCGAACGCTGATACTTGATCAGGTTGTAGATGTCCACACCGACTTCACCGGCGGCCGCTTCGGCATCGTTCACGCGCACCACGACACGGGTCGCATCGACATAGTCGACGATACCGCCGCGGGTCGCGGTCACCACGGTGCCCGAGTCGACCGCGGACACGCGCTCGATGCCGGTACCGACGAAGGGCTTCTCGGGGCGCAGCACCGGCACGGCCTGACGCTGCATGTTGGCGCCCATCAGCGCGCGGTTCGCATCGTCGTGCTCCAGGAAGGGCACGAGCGAAGCCGCCACCGACACGATCTGCGCGGGCGACACGTCCATGTACTGGACGCGCTCGGCGCCCACCAGGATCGATTCGCCGGCTTCACGGGCGGAGACCAGGTCGCCGGTCAGCTTGCCGTCCTTGTCCAGGGCCGCATTGGCCTGGGCGATGACGTACTTGCCCTCTTCGATGGCCGACAGGTAGTCGATGTCCATCGTGACCTTGCTGTCGACCACGCGGCGATACGGCGTCTCGATGAAACCGTATTCGTTCAGGCGGGCGTACAGGGCCAGCGAGTTGATCAGGCCGATGTTCGGGCCTTCGGGCGTTTCGATCGGGCAGACGCGGCCGTAATGGGTCACGTGCACGTCGCGCACTTCGAAGCCGGCACGTTCACGCGTCAGACCGCCCGGGCCAAGGGCCGACACGCGGCGCTTGTGGGTGATCTCGGACAGCGGGTTCGTCTGGTCCATGAACTGCGACAGCTGCGACGCACCGAAGAATTCCTTCAGCGCGGCCGAGATCGGCTTGCTGTTGATCAGGTCGTGCGGCATCAGCGGCTCTTGCTCGGCCTGACCCAGACGCTCCTTCACGGCCTTCTCGATACGGGCCAGGCCGGTGCGGTACTGGTTCTCGGCCAGTTCGCCGACGCAACGCACGCGGCGGTTGCCCAGGTGGTCGATGTCGTCGACTTCGCCGTTGCCGTTGCGCAGGTCGACGAGGATCTTGACCACAGCCAGGATGTCCTCGTTGGTCAGCACCATCGGGCCGGTCGATTCGTCGCGGCCGACCTTGGCGTTGAACTTCATGCGACCCACGCGCGACAGGTCGTACGTGTCCGGGTTGTAGAACAGGCGCTGGAACAGGGCCTGCACCGCGTCTTCCGTCGGCGGCTCGCCGGGGCGCATCATGCGGTAGATGGCCACGCGCGCGGCGAACTCGTCGACCGTTTCGTCGATGCGCAGCGTCTGCGAGATGTAGGCGCCCTGGTCCAATTCGTTCGTGTAGATGACCTGGATGTCCTGCACGCCGGCCGTGCGCAGCTTCTTGAGCAGCGCTTCGGTCAGCTCGTCGTTGGCCTTGGCCAGGATCTCACCGGAGTCGGCATCGACGATGTTGCGGGCGACCACGCGGCCGACCAGGAAGTCTTCCGGCACGCTGATGTGGGTCGTGCCCGATTGCTCGAGTTCACGCGTGTGGCGCGCGGTCACGCGCTTGTCCTTCGCGACCACGACCTTGCCCGACTTGTCGGTGATGTCGAAGCGCGCGACTTCGCCGCGCAGGCGCTCGGAGACGAACTCCATCTGCGCGCCGCTGTCCATCAGGCGGAAGTTGTCGTTCACGAAGAAGTTCGCGAGGATCGATTCCGGGTTCAGGCCGATGGCCTTCAGCAGGATCGTGACCGGCATCTTGCGGCGACGGTCGACGCGGAAGTACAGCATGTCCTTCGGGTCGAACTCGAAGTCGAGCCACGAGCCGCGGTAGGGAATCACGCGGGCCGAGAACAGCAGCTTGCCCGAGCTGTGCGTCTTGCCCTTGTCGTGTTCGAAGAACACGCCTGGCGAACGGTGGAGCTGCGACACGATGACGCGCTCGGTGCCGTTGATGATGAACGAGCCCTTCTCGGTCATGAGCGGCACTTCGCCCATGTAGACCTCCTGCTCCTTCACTTCCTTGACCACCTTCGACTGCGAGGTCGACGACTCGCGGTCATAGATGATGAGCTGGACCTTGGCACGCACGGCCGACGCGAAGGTCAGGCCCCGCGTCTGGCACTCGCGCACGTCGAAGGCCGGCTTCGCCAGGTTGTACTCGAGGAACTTCATCTCCACGAAACCGTTGTGCGAGACGATCGGGAACGCGGCGTCGAACGCGGCCTGCAGGCCTTCGACCGTGCGCTTCTGCGGCGCGATGCCCGCCTGCAGGAACGCGGTGTACGCGTCTTTCTGCATCTGCAGCAGGTAAGGGATTTCAACGACGCTGTCGCGGCTGCCGAAATTCTTTCGGATGCGCTTGCGTTCGGTGTAACTGTACGTGGACGTTTGGGCCATGAGAGCTCCGGTGCTTGAGATCTTGCGCGACTTGTCAACAGCGCTTTCGCGCCGCTGCTTGGCGGCTGGCCACTACCAGCCGTTGGCGGACAGTGATGCGTTGCACATCACCCGAACCAAGGGGTCTTCTGCAGTCGGGGTCAGAAGACACTCGAAAGCTTCTTTTTGGGCTTTCCGGCGGCCGGTCGGTCGTCGGAGGAGCGGCAAGAAGCCGGCTTTCGGGTGCGCTCTGAAAGCGGCAAAGGCTGGAGGGCTCTTTCGAGCACCTCCAGCCCTTCAGGGAGACCGAATTACTTCAGTTCCACCTTGGCGCCGGCATCTTCCAGCTTCTTCTTGGCGGCTTCAGCGTCAGCCTTCGACAGGCCTTCCTTGACAGCCTTGGGAGCGGCTTCCACCAGGTCCTTGGCTTCCTTGAGGCCCAGGCCGGTGATTTCGCGCACGGCCTTGATCGCCGACACCTTGTTCGCGCCAGCATCCATGAGCATGACGTTGAACTCGGTCTTTTCCTCGACCACGGCGGCAGCAGCGCCACCGCCGGCTGCGGGAGCCGACATCGCAGCGGCGCTCACGCCGAACTTCTCTTCGATGGCCTTGACCAGGTCGTTGAGTTCCAGGACCGTCATGCTGTCCAGCGCGGTCAAAAATGCGTCTTTATCGAATGCCATTTTGGTTTCCTAACAATTGGGTTGAATTTCTCGAACGCAAGGCTTTAAGCAGCTTGCGCTTCGGCCGGAGCCTCGGCCGGTGCTTCGCCACCACCACGCTTCTCGGCCAGCGCCGCGAGAACGCGGGCGGTGCGGGAGATGGGGGATTGCATCAAGCCCAGCAATTGCGCCAGCAGCACTTCCTTGGAAGGGATGTTGGCCAGTTGCTTCACGCCATTGACGTCCAGGGCCTTGCCGCCGAATGCACCGCCGCGAATCACCAACTTGTCGTTGGTCTTCGCGAAATCGGCCACCACTTTCGCGGCGGCCACGGCGTCTTCGGAGAAGCCATAGATCAGCGGACCGGTCATCTGGTCGCCGACGATCTCAAATGCGCTTCCGGCGACAGCACGGCGTGCCAGCGTGTTCTTCAACACGCTGAGCGTCACGCCCTGGCTGCGCGCGGTATTGCGCAATTTGGTCATGTCAGCCACCGTGATACCACGGTATTCCGCCATCACGAGCGTTTGAGCTTTTGCGGCGAGGCTGGTCACATCACTGATGACCGCTTCTTTCTCACTGCGATTCAGACTCAAGGTCTACTCCTTTTAATGCGTCCCTCGGCCTGGGCCTCGAGACGCGCTTCATGCAGCGACCAACTGTTTCGGAAACGGATTCCTTGCAGCGGGATCGCCATCTGCGCTGGTGAGCCCCCGAGGGGATTCGATTAAGTGCAGCGAACTGCACGCCAGCGGTCTTGGATGGCCCAGCGCGCCCGTCATCCGAAGACGACGCCGCGCTGGCCCACCACATCGCCGCACCCCGAAAGGCACGGCAAATTCTTCAGATCAGCTCTGTGCGATCGACTGGGTGTCGACGCGCACGCCCAGGCCCATCGTCGAGGACACAGCGACCTTGCGCAGGTAGACGCCCTTGCTGGTCGCCGGCTTGGCCTTGACCAGCGCGTCGATCAGCGCCGCCAGGTTGCCCTGCAGCTTGTCGGTGTCGAACGAACGACGGCCGATCGTGCCGTGCACGATACCGGCCTTGTCGACACGGAACTGCACCTGACCGGCCTTGGCGTTCTTCACGGCCGTGGCGACGTCCGGCGTGACGGTGCCGACCTTCGGATTGGGCATCAGGCCGCGCGGACCGAGGATCTGACCCAGCGTACCAACGACGCGCATGGCGTCGGGGGCAGCGATCACGACGTCGAACGGCATGTCGCCGGCCTTCACCATGGCAGCCAGGTCGTCCATGCCGACGATGTCGGCACCGGCGGCCTTGGCTTCTTCCGCCTTGGCGCCCTGGGCGAACACGGCGACGCGCTTGGTCTTGCCGGTGCCGTTGGGCAGCACGACGGCGCCACGCACGACCTGGTCCGACTTCTTCGCGTCGATGCCCAGCTGCACGGCCACGTCGATGGATTCATCGAACTTGGCGGTGGCGGCTTCCTTCACGAGACCGATCGCATCGACCAGCGCGTACAGCTTGTTGCTGTCGACCTTGCCGACCGAGGCTTTTTGCTTCTTGGTGATCTTGGCCATTACACGCCCTCCACAGTCACGCCCATCGAACGGGCAGAGCCGGCGATGGTACGAACGGCGGCATCCAGGTCGGCTGCCGTCAGGTCCTTCATCTTGGTCTTGGCGATCTCTTCGAGCTGTGCGCGCGTGATCTTGCCGACCTTGGTGGTGTGCGGCGTGGCCGAACCCTTGTCCAGCTTGATGGCCTTCTTGATCAAGGTGACCGCGGGCGGTGTCTTGATGATGAAGGTGAAGCTCTTGTCCGCGAACGCGGTGATGACCACCGGCAGCGGCAGACCCGGCTCGACGCCTTGGGTCTGGGCGTTGAACGCCTTGCAGAACTCCATGATGTTCAAACCACGCTGGCCCAGTGCGGGACCGATGGGTGGTGACGGGTTGGCCTTACCAGCTGGCACTTGCAGCTTGATGAAGCCGACGATTTTTTTCGCCATGCTTTGCTCCTTGCGGGTGATATCGCCTCGGCACTCGGCCACGGCTCCCCGGGGTTGACGACTCTAGGATGACGTTCCCTGCCGAGTCGGGAGGCAGGAAACCGGAAAAGACGATGCCGACAAAACCGGCACCGTCCGTTGGATCAGGTCTTCTCGACTTCCGCAAAGCCCAGTTCGACCGGGGTGGCGCGTCCGAAGATCATCACGGACACACGCACCTTGTTCTTTTCGTAGTTCACTTCTTCCACGGTGCCGTTGAAGTCGGTGAACGGGCCCTCCTTGACGCGCACGAATTCACCAACGGTGAACTCGACCTTGTGGCGCGGCTTCTCGGTGCCCTGCTGCATCTGGCTGACGATGTCCTCGACCTCTTTCTGCGAGATCGGGGCGGGGCGGTTCTTCGCGCCACCGACGAAGCCCGTCACCTTGTTGGTGTGCTTCACCAGATGCCAGCTTTCGTCGTCCATGATCATCTCGACCAGGACGTAGCCGGGAAAGAAACGGCGCTCGGTCGTGCGTTTCTGGCCGTTCTTGATCTCGACGACCTCTTCGGTCGGCACCATGATTCGGCCGAACTTGTCCTGCATCCCCGCGCGGTTGATGCGCTCGGTGATGTTGCGCTCCACCGCCTTCTCCATGCCCGAATAGGCGTGAACGACGTACCAGCGGAAGTCCGGGTTGGTCGGAGCGGCCAGCACCGAAGTGCTTTCCGGTGTGGCTTCTGGCGTGGTTTCGACAGCGTCAGTCATTTATTTTCTCCAGCCCAGAATGAGGTCGAAGAACACCCACTCGAGGGTCTTGTCGGTCGCCCACAGAAAAATCGACATGATCGCCACGAAAGCGAACACGTACGCCGTCATCTGAATGGCCTCCTTGCGGGTGGGCCAGACGACCTTCTTGACTTCGCGCCAGGCATCGCGGCCGAAGGCCCACAGCTGCCGGCCGCTTTCGGAACTCGCAAAGGTGCCCACGGCGGCCGCCAGCCCCACGAGCAGCGCACCCCACTGCACCAGCGAACCCAGGCGCGACAGCAGGTAGAAGGCCACGACCGCGCCCACGGCCAGAACGACCGCTGCAGCCAGTTTGGCTTTGTCGGCGCCGGTGCTCACGGTTTCGATTTGAGAAGTGGCCATTTCGGCAGATTTCCTGCGGCCTTGCGGCCTTCGATTCAAAGTGTCTCTTGAGACGGCGAAGCCCATCGGGTCACGATGGGCTTTTTAGCCTCGCCATCGGGTCAAACGATGGGCTTTTTAGGGTGCCACCTGGGTGGCAGGGGCAGTAGGAATCGAACCTACAACCTTCGGTTTTGGAGACCGACGCTCTGCCAATTGAGCTATACCCCTGTGCAATCCTTAGATGTCGAGGATCTTGGCCACGACGCCCGAACCCACGGTACGGCCGCCTTCGCGAATGGCGAAGCGCAGACCTTCT
>NZ_JAOOPY010000015.1 GCF_025486315.1 Variovorax sp. N23
GGGTGAGAACTTGTTCGACTTGCTCATGGCTCAATCCTCTCAGAGTGTTGAGCCTCCTCAAAAACCGGGGCGATTCAGTTGTGCCTGGTCGCCAACGCCTCGGCCGCTGTACGAACATCAGCGGGCGTCTCGCGGTTTGTGGTCAGCGCGAAGACGACAGAGATGAGTTCGGGATGCGCGGCGCGCAGAGCAGTGATTTCTTCGATGCCTTTGACCAAGTCGCCGGCGGGCTGGGTCGGCCTTCCTGATGCTCCGCGAGGAGTGACAGTGGCGGGGTCGTGCAGCCACTTTCCATCAAGCTTGTTCTGCTCAGTGGTCGAATGCGCGGCGCAAACGAATGTGGAGCCCCCGGGCGTATTCACCCACCCCACGTTGTCGAATGGCGCCGGCACGGTTTTGCCGCCCGGCTGCGTGCCCGGGTGCGAGATGTTGCCGTAGACAGCAGGGCGGGCCCGCCTCAGGACCGCGCTTGCGAGACGCTCGAAATCTGCTGCATCTGTCATCGCGGCCAGGCGGCGCGCGGTTTCACCGGCCAATGAGCTCATCGAGAGTAAGTCTACTTGGGCGAGGGGAGCGAACTGGGGCGCTCAGCATCTCATGGTGTTGCGGCGCCTGAACCGTGCCCCGCCTCAGCGCGTTCCTGTGTACAAACACGACCCCGGGGTTTCGAGGTAGTGAGCTGGGTTCACCTGCAGCATGGGCGCTCCAGATATGTTTTTGATAATACTTGGACTACCTGCTAATTTTCGAGATTTCGGAACTGCCATCTCGCCAGACGAATCAGCCGATGCCAAATCGATACAGTGCGGGGCATCGCCGTCAGGCTGGATGACCAGGAGCGTGGAGGGTATCGCGTGTTCATCTCGGGCCCGAATGGTCTCCCCGTACACCGAGCCGCCCGAAAGGTCCATGGCGTCTCCGTCGATGATGCCGGCGACCTCGATGCCCCCTAGATTCAGCGCGCCCGTCTATGCCAGGAACCGTCGATTCGCGCTATGCGTCGTTCAGCACGCTCGGCAGCGGGCATTGATCAGCGCATCCCTAGAGGTTTGATTCGCGCGTCTGCGCTGGGGCGCGACTTGGCTCCATTGCCAATCGTTTCCCCCCTCAAATTCACGCCGCGCGAAGAGGAATCACCTTCGCACCGGCGCGCAGTTCGTCGAGATAGTCCGCCCAGGACTGCATGAGAGTGCGTCGCTTGCCCACGAACTCCGCCCGGTCATACGCGGCACCGAGCGGTCCGCTCTTGCCGTGTGCCAGTTGGGCCTCGATGACATCGGGATTGACGTCCATCTTCTCGACCATGATGGTCCGCGCCATTGCGCGAAATCCATGGGCTGTCATCTCGGTATTGGAATAGCCCATGCGGCGCAGCGCGGTGTTGACGGTGTTCTCGCTCATGGGTCGTTCGCCCGTCAGTAGGCTGGGAAAGACGAAGGAGCCGTGACCTGTGAGCGGTTGCAAATCTCTCAGTGCCTCGACCGCCTGCATCGCAAGAGGAACAAGATGGGGGCGGCCATTCTCTTTGTCATGCTTGCGACGCTTCATGTCCGCGGCCGGAATAGTCCACATCGCGTTATCCAGATCGATATCTGCCCAACGCATCTGGCGAATGTTGCCGGGGCGTTGAAAGAGAAGGGCAGACAGGAGGAGGGCGGCTCGGGTAGCTGGTTGGCCAGCGTAGTTGGCAATGGAACGCATGAGCTCACCGGCCTTGGATGGCTCCAATACAGCGGCCATGTGTTTTACGTTCACCGGGACCAGTGCGCCGTGTAAATCCGGAGCGGGGTTGTGCGTGCACTTGCCAATGGCAATGCCATGGCGGAACGCTTGGCCAGACCATTGCCGCAGGGTGTGGGCAACCTCGTGGGCGCCCCGTGCCTCGGCGCGCCGTAGTACCTGCAGCAGCATCGGTGCCGTGATGTCGCGCATGGGCAATCGACCAATCCACGGGAACGCATCGCGCTCCATCAAGGAAAGCCAGCGCTCGCCGTAGCGAGGACTCCAACTGCTTTTCTTCACCTTGTGAAACTCGCGGGCGACGGCTTCGAAGCTGTCATCCGTGGTGCTCCGACCCGTCAGTTTTTGGATCTGCCGCTGCTTTGCGGGGTCCACGCCGGTACGTTTGAGCTGCCGGGCTTCGTCACGGGCAGCTCTCGCGTCCTTGAGCGCGGTTTCAGGATAACTTCCCAGAGCTAGACGTTTTTCTTTGCCTTCGGAATAGAACTTCCAGAACCAGCGTTTACGTCCGTTGGGTGCTACCTCGAGGTAGAGGCCGCCTTCGTCGGCGAAACGGGCGCGAGCTTTATCGGCAGGACACTCGGCGCGCTTGCACTTGAGATCGGTCAGCATGGGGGAACAATCCTCCGGAATGGGCCCAGATGGTAACTGTTCCCCGTTCTGTGCCCCTACGTTCCCCTGGATTTGATTGGGCGCGAACGGAGGTTGATGGAAAAATCCCCGAGCCGTTCAGAGGAGAAGAGCAATCCAAAAGACCACGGTGGACTTTGATGGACGCCGAATTGGCCTGCCCGGAGGGGATCGAACCCCCGACAACCTGCTTAGAAGGCAGGTGCTCTATCCAACTGAGCTACGGGCAGCAGGTGCAGGTCGAGGGGCGCGGAGCGCGCCGTCGCTGCGGCGCGGATTTTGCCACGCATGCCGTGGTGGGGCGTGAAAGCGAAAAGCCGGTGACGACCTCGCAGTCGTCACCGGCTTTCACTTTTCCAATGGTCGGGGCGGTGGGATTCGAACTCACGACCCTCTGCTCCCAAAGCAGATGCGCTACCAGGCTGCGCTACGCCCCGACAAGCCTTCGATTCTAGCCTGACTTGCGGGGGCGATTTCGGGAGGCTGGGCGATCAGCGTTTCGTGTACTGCGATTTGCCGAAAAGAATGTCCCGTTCCTTGTCGCCGGTGAGTGGCTTGCGCAGGTCGGCCAGCACCTTCACGCCGCGCTGCACGGCCGGCCGCGCGGCGATGCCGTCGAACCACTGTTTCAGGTGCGGGAAGTCGGTCAGCACGATGCCCTGGTTCTCCCAGCTGCGCAGCCACGGGAAGATGGCGATGTCGGCGATGGAATAGTCCGGCCCCGCGATGAAGGCGCTCTGCGACAGGCGCTTGTCGATCACGCCGTAGAGGCGCTTGGCCTCGTTGGTATAGCGCTCGATGGCGTAGGGGAGCTTCTCGGGCGCGTAGAGCCGAAAGTGGTGCGCCTGGCCCAGCATCGGGCCGACGCCGCCCATCTGGAACATCAGCCACTGCAGCACGTCATAGCGGGCGCGGTCGCCCTCGGGCATGAAGCGACCGGTCTTGCCGGCGAGGTACACGAGGATCGCGCCGGACTCGAAGAGCGAGATCGGCTGGCCGTCGGGCCCCTGCGGGTCGACGATGGCCGGGATCTTGTTGTTGGGGCTGATCGCCAGGAAGTCGGGGGCGAACTGGTCGCCCTTGCCGATGTTGACGGGGTGGGCCACGTAGGGGAGGCCGCATTCCTCCAACATGATGTGGACCTTGTGGCCGTTGGGCGTGGGCCAGGAATAGACGTCGATCGGTGCTTGGGGCATGTCGTTGTTACCGGCGATGGAAAAAAGGGCTGTCAGCATATACGCGGCCTCGTTTTCTCGCAGGCGCCGCGCCGGGCGCCCCTGTCAGGCGCGGCTCGTCGTGGCCGCCTGGGCGGCGGCGAGGTGCTGGTGGATCTGCGCGACCACCGCGGCGCCTTCGCCGATGGCGCCGCCCACGCGCTTGACCGAGCCCGAGCGCACGTCGCCCACCGCGAAGACCCCGGGCACGCTCGATTCGAGCGGCGCCGCCGGCCGCGCCGGAAAGCCGCCGCTGGCCGCCGCGCCGGTCAGCACGAAGCCGTTGCGGTCGGTCGCCACCTCGCAGCCCGCCAGCCAGCCGGTCTCGGGTTCGGCGCCGACGAACAGGAAAAGGTTGTGCGCCGCGCAGTCGTATTCCTCCTGGGTGCGGCGGTGGCGCCAGGTGGCGCCCTGCAGGCCGGTGGTGAGCGGGTCGCCGTGCAGCGACACCAGCTCGGTGTAGGGATGCAGCTCGATGTTCGGCGTGGCCTCGATGCGGTCGATCAGGTAGCGCGACATGCTGGCCGCCAGCGAGGGCCCGCGCACCAGCACATTGACCTTGGCGGCCTGCTGCGACAGGAACACCGCCGCCTGGCCGGCCGAGTTGCCGCCGCCGACCAGCGCCACTTCCTGCTTCGCGCAGGTGCGTGCCTCCAGAGCCGACGCCCAGTACCAGATGCCGCGGCCCTCGAACTCGCGCAGGCGCGGCACGTCGGGCCGGCGGTAGCGGGCGCCGCTGGCGATCACGACGGTGCGGCCGCGCAGCCGACGGCCGTCGGCCAGCGCAATCGACATCTCGCCGTGGGCCGCGCCGCTACAGTCGAGCGACGAAACCTCCGACGGGATCAGCATTTCGACGCCGAACTTCTGCGCCTGCACGTAGGCCCGGCCGGCCAGCGCGCCGCCGGAGATGCCGGTGGGGAAGCCCAGGTAGTTCTCGATGCGTGCGCTGGCGCCGGCCTGGCCGCCGTAGGAGCGGCAGTCGAGCACGATGACGCGCAGGCCTTCCGACGCGGCGTACACCGCGGTGGCCAGCCCGGCCGGCCCGGCACCGACGACGATCACGTCGAACAGGTCGTCGTGCGCCACGCTGTCGATCATGCCGAGGCAGCGCGCCAGCGCGTCTTCGCTCGGGTTCATCAGCACCGATCCGTTGGGGCAGGCCACCAGCAGCGTCGCCTCGCCGTACTGCTCGAGCAGCGCGGCGGCGTCGGCTTCCAGCGTCGAATCGACCACCTGGTACGGGTGGCCGTTGCGGGTCAGAAAATTCTGCAGGCGCCGCACGTCGGCGGTGTCGGGCGGGCCGATGAGCACCGGGCCGCTGGCGCCGGATTCGATCAGCGCCACGCGCCGCAGGATCAGCGCCCGCACCAGACGTTCGCCCAGGTCGGCCTCCGCGATGATCAGCGCGCGCAGCTGATCGGGCGGGATCAGCAGCGCCTCGACGTCGGTGTCGGCATGGCCGTCGACCAGCGACGGCCGCCCCGAGAGCTGCGCGATCTCCGCCATGAACTGCCCCGGGCCCTGGCGCCCGATCGGCACGGTGTGGCCGAGCCCGTCGCGCTGGGTGATCTCGACGTGCCCGTCGAGCAGCACGAACAGGCCCAGCCCGGGCTCGCCGGCCCTGAACATGCAGTCGCCCCGCGCGTAATGCCGGACGGTGCCGAAGCGGCGCATCCGGTCGATATCGGCGTGCGACAGCACGGGGAACATCTGATGGCGTCGGGTCTCGACTTCCACTCTCACTTCGTCGGCCATGGCAACTCCTGTCGGAATGAACGGCATTAGACAACCGCTGGCCGCCGTCACGTAACTGCCATCGGAGAGACACGGCACTTTCACTTCTGGCCTGGAGACTCGCCCGAACAAAGAAGGGTCCCCATGCAAGAACTGCCCAATCCGATGTTCCCGCTGTCCCAACTGGGCGCGCGCCCGGCCTTCTGGCGGGCCCCCCCGTCGACCCGGCTGCCGGCCCCGGTGCCCGCCGCCCCGGCCGCCGTCGAGGCGCCGCGCGCGGCAGGGCAGGGCGTCACCGTGAGCTGGGCCCGCCACCAGGACGACGTGCGCGCCGCGCAGCGCCTGCGCTACGACGTCTTCGCCGGCGAGATGGGCGCCCGCCTGACCACCACGCTCGAAGGCCACGACATCGATCTGTTCGACGACTTCTGCGAGCACCTGCTGGTGCGCGAGGAAGACAGCGGCCAGGTGATCGGCACCTACCGCGTGCTGACGCCCGCACAGGCCCGCCGCATCGGCAGCACCTACAGCGACACCGAATTCGACCTGACCCGGCTGCGCGACCTGCGCGAGCGCATGGTCGAACTCGGCCGCAGCTGCGTGCACCGCGACCACCGCCAGGGCGGCGTCATCCTGGCGCTGTGGGGCGCGCTGGCCGGCTTCATGCATCGCAACCGGCTCGACACGATGATCGGCTGCGCCAGCATCCCGATGCAGCACAACGGTGTGAACGGCGGCGACGCGGCGGCCAGCATCTGGCGCCAGCTCTCGACCACGCACATGGCGCCGATCCAGTACCAGGTGCAGCCACGGCTGGCGCTGCCGGTCGAGCGGCTGAACACCGACCTGATCGTCGAGCCGCCCGCCCTCATCAAGGGTTATCTGCGCCTGGGCGCCAGGGTGCTGGGCGCGCCCGCCTGGGACCCGGACTTCAACACCGCCGACCTGCCGATGCTCATGCGCATCGAGGACCTGCCGCCGCGTTACCGGAAGCACTTCCTGGGGAATTGACGCCCGTCATGGGGGTGTGTGACAACGTCACGAAAATGTCATGAGGGAATTCGACACTGTCATCTACCCGCTGACAGAGACCTTCGGTGTCCTTGCGACAGAATCATTGACCATGCAGCCTTTCACGGCCTCTCCATCGGCCGACATGCCGGCCGCCCCCGAGGCGACTTCCGCACCCCCGCTGACGTTGCTCGACCGCGACCACAGCATCCTCGCGTTCAATCAGCGCGTGCTCGACTGGACGCAGCGCCCCGAGGTGCCGCTGATCGAGCGCTTGCGCTATCTGTGCATCGTCTCCTCGAACCTCGATGAGTTCTTCGAGGTGCGGGCCGCGCCGCATCTGATCGCCGCCAGCCTGGGCGAGGCCAAGGGCAACGAAACCGTCGACTCTTTCGAGCGCCTGGCCGAGGCCGCCCATGCGCTGGTCGACACGCAGTACGCGCTCTACAACGACGAGCTGATGCCGGCCTTTGCGGCGCACGGCGTGCAGATCGTGTCGCACGGCGAGCGCAACCCGGCGCAGCGCAAGTGGGTGTACGACTATTTCGAGCGCGAAGTGCGGCCGCTGCTCATTCCGGTCGGGCTCGACCCGTCGCACCCCTTTCCGCAGGTGGCGAACAAGTCGCTCAACTTCATCGTGCGGCTGGGCGGCAAGGACGCCTTCGGCCGCGAGAACCCGATCGCCATCCTGAAGGTGCCGCGCGTGCTGCCGCGCATCATCCGCATGCCGGCCAAGGTGTCGGGCGGCCAGACGCTGTTTGTGGCGCTGTCGAGCGTGGTGCGGGCGCATCTGTCGAACATGTTCCCCGGCCGCGAGGTGGGTGACTTCTCGCAGTTCCGCGTCACGCGCCATTCGGATCTGGCGGTGGACGAGGAAGACGTCAAGAACCTGCGCACCGCGCTGCGTCAGGGGCTGGAGCACCGGCACTACGGTCAGGCCGTGCGGCTCGAGGTGTCGGCCAGCTGCGCCGAGTCGCTGGCGAGCTTCCTGCTGGCCCAGTTCAACCTGCCGCCGCAGTCGCTCTACCGGGTGCACGGGCCGGTCAACCTGGCGCGGCTCACGCAGGTCATCGACCTGCTCGGCGAGCCGCAGTTCAACGCGCTGCGCTTCGCGCCGTACACGGCGTCGTACCCCGTCACACTGTCGCCGGGCCAGTCCTTCTTCGACCGGCTGCAGCGCAGCGACGTGCTGATCCACCAGCCCTTCGAGAGCTTCGACGGCGTGCTCGCCTTCCTGCGCGAAGCCGTGCTCGACCCGCAGGTGCTGGCGATCAAGCAGACCATCTACCGCACCGGCACCGATTCGGCGCTGATGGACCTGCTGCGCGAGGCGGTGCGCCGCGGCAAGGAAGTGACCGTGGTGGTCGAACTCAAGGCTCGCTTCGACGAAGAGGCCAACATCAACTGGGCCGAGATGCTGGAGTCGATCGGCGCGCAGGTGGTGTACGGCGTGGTGGGCCTGAAGACGCACGCCAAGATGCTGCTGGTGACCCGGCGCGAGGGCAAGCGCCTGGTGCGCTACGGTCACCTGTCGACCGGCAACTACAACCCGCGCACCGCGGCGCTCTACACCGACATCAGCCACCTCACGGCCGATCCGCTGCTCACGGCCGACATGGAAGCCGTCTTCGTGCATCTGGCGAGCCAGAGCCGGCTGCCCAAGCTCCACCGCGTGTGGCTCGCGCCCTTCGACCTGCACCGCAACCTGGTCGCGCAGATCGATGCGCTCGGCGCCGCGGCCGCGCAGGGCGAGCCGACGCGCATCGTCGTCAAGATGAATGCGCTGACCGACGAGCTGCTGGTGCATGCGCTGGTACGGGCCGGGCAGCAGGGCGTGAAAATCGACCTGATCGTGCGCGGTGCCTGCACTCTGCCGGCGCAGGTGCCGGGGTTGACCGACAACATCCGCGTGCGTTCGGTCATCGGCCGCTTCCTCGAGCATTCGCGGGTCTTCTATTTTCGCAAGGGCCCCGACGAGTCGCTCTACCTGTCGAGCGCCGACTGGATGAACCGCAACATGATGCGCCGCGTCGAACTGGCCTGGCCGGTGACCGACCCGGTGCTGCGCCAGCGCCTGATCGACGAGTGCCTGGTGGCCTACCTGCACGACGGGCAGGACGCCTGGGACCTGGGGGCCGACGGGGTGTACCACCGCGTCCAGGGCAGCCAGCTTCCTTCGGGCGAAGCGGGCGCGTCGCGCCGTATCGAGGCGCATGGGGCACAGGCGGCATTGATGGGCCGGTACGCTTCGCGCGGGCTGGGTGGACGGCCGAACTGACGGAGGAATTCAGTGATGGACTTGATCTTCTGGCGCCACGCCGAGGCCGAGGACTGGACAGAGGGCTGCGACGACATGCAGCGCTCGCTGACCGCACGCGGCGAAAAGCAGGCCAAGCGCATGGCAGGCTGGCTCGACCGCCAACTGCCCGAGGGCACGCGCATCGTCTGCAGCCCGGCGCGACGCTGCGAGCAGACCGTGCTGGCCCTGGGCCGCAAGTACAAGCTGCGGGACGAACTGGCACCCGACGCCACGCCCGACGGTCTGCTGGCGGCAGCCGGCTGGCCCAACGGCAAGTCGGTGATGCTGGTGGTCGGCCATCAGCCGGCGCTGGGCCAGGCGATCGCGCTGCTGCTGGGCATGCAGCAGGACAGCTGCCCGGTGCGCAAGGGCTCGGTCTGGTGGATTCGCACGCGGGAGCGTGACGGCGACGTTCAGACCGTCGTGGTCACGGTGCAGGCGCCCGAACTGCTGTAGCCGGCGCGCGCGGGCCCGGGCGGGTTTCGACGGATCAGCCGCCGCTGAGCAGCATGCGCCAGCCGGTCTTCTGCCAGGCCAGTGCCTCTTCGCGCAGCAGGTGCGCCGATTGCGGATAGGCGTCGGGCCAGCTCGCGCGGCAGGTGATCGAGAAGGTGCGCGCGTCGGGCTTCGCGAGGCGCAGCCCCTGGGTGTCGGGGTCGCGCCGCGCGTGGCAGAGGATCACGGCCAGGCGCAGCGCCACCAGTTGCGCCACGAAGGTCTCGTCGTCGAGGGACGCTTCGAGCTTGCGCAGCTTGCCGCGGTGGCCCAGCACCAGCTGGCTCAACTGGTGCAGCTCATTGGTGGCGAAGCCGGGCGCATCGGCGTTGTCGAGGATGTAGGCGCCATGCTTGTGGTAGTCGCTGTGCGAGACGAGCGCGCCGATCTCGTGCAGCTGCGCGGCCCATCCCAGCTTGCGCAGGGCACGGCCGGCCCGGCTGGTGGTGCTGCCGCCGCGGGCGGCCGGGTCGAGCTGCACGTACAGCGCCGAGGCCGTCTCGCCCACGCGCCGGGCCTGTGCGGCGTCGGTGGCGAAGCGGGTCGCCAGCCGCGTGACCGTGCCGGTGCGCAGGTCGGCCACGCTGTCGTCGCGCTCCAGCAGTTCGTAGAGTGCCCCATGGCGCAGCGCCCCCTGGGCGATCTTCATCTCGCGGATGTCGAGCAGGTCGAACACCGCGCGCAGCACGCTGAGGCCGCCGCCGATCACGGCCTTTCGGTCTTCGCGCATGCCGTCCATGCGCAGCTTGTCGACGCTGCCGGCCTTGAGCAGGCGGTCGAGCAACCAGTCGAGGCCGTCGCGTGTGACGACGCCCGGCTCGGCGCCGGAGGCGGTCAGCACGTCGCCGACGGCTCCGATGGTGCCGGACGCCCCGTAGGCGACATCCCACTGGTCCGAGGCATAGGTCGACAGCGCGTCGTCCAGCACGGCCTTGGCCGCCACCTCGGCGGCGCGGAAGGCCGTGGCGGTGAACTGGCCCTGCGGAAAATGCTTCATCGACCACGCGACGCTGCCGACGCGGTACGACTCCATCACCTGCGCCTCGAGCGCACGGCCGATGATCATCTCGGTGGAGCGGCCGCCGATGTCGACGACCAGGCGGCGTTCGCGGTCGGAGAGGTCGCTGTGCGGCAGCATGTGCGCCACGCCCTGGTAGATCAGCCGGGCCTCTTCGCGGCCGGGGATCACGTCGATGCCGAAACCGAGCGCCGTGCGGGCGCGCAGCAGGAACTCGTCGCGGTTGCGCGCCTCGCGCAGCGTCTGGGTGGCCACGGCGCGCACCTGCGATCGCTTGAAGCCGGCCAGCCGCTCACCGAAGCGGGCCAGGGCGTCCCAGCCGCGCTGCATGGCCTCGGGGGTCAGGTTGCGGCTGCTGTCCAGGCCATTGCCCTGGCGCACCACCTCTTTCAGGTACTCGGTGCGGTGGATCTGGCCATGGTCGACGCGGCCGATTTCGAGGCGAAAGCTGTTGGAGCCGAGGTCGACCGCAGCGAGAAGGGTGCCGTTTTGCATGAAGGAGGAGGGCGGTCGCAGAGAGACGCAGAGGAGAGAAAAGCAGGCGCCATGGTAGCCGCAGCGCTCGTAGCCAAACGTGACGGTTCTGTGACGGCGTCACGAAGTCTCGGCCGTCGCGAGGCCTGTTTTCATTGGGGCGTGCAGTGTCATATCGATGTCACACAAGCTTCCTACAGTCCGCTTCAACCCGATTTCGGGATTGCCTGACTTCACAAAGGAAGCCTCATGAAAACGACCTTCAAATTTGCAGCCGCCGGCCTCGTGGCCGCCGCTTTCGCCCATGTTCCCGCCTTCGCACAGAACGTGACCGGCGCCGGCGCCAGCTTCCCCGCACCCCTGTATGCCAAGTGGGCCAGCGACTTCGCCAAGGCCACCGGCACGCAAGTGAACTATCAATCGGTCGGTTCGGGTGCTGGCATCAAGCAGATCGAAGCAAAGACCGTCGACTTCGGCGCCTCCGATGCGCCGCTGAAAGACGAAGAACTGCAGGCCAAGGGCCTGATGCAGTTCCCCACCGTGATCGGTGGCGTGATTCCCGTCGTGAACATCACCGGCATCAAGCCGGGTGAGCTGAAGCTCACCGGCGAAGTGCTCGGCGACATCTACCTGGGCAAGATCACCAAGTGGAACGACCCGGCCATCAAGGCCCTGAACGGTTCGCTGGCACTGCCTGACGCTGCCATCGCGCCGGTTCGCCGCGCCGACGGTTCGGGCACCAGCTTCCTGTTCACCAACTACCTGAGCAAGGTCAACGCCGAGTGGAAGAGCAAGGTCGGCGAAGGCACGGCCGTGAACTGGCCCGTTGGCGCCGGCGGCAAGGGCAACGAAGGCGTCGCCGCTTTCGTGAACCGCCTGCCCAACTCGATCGGCTACGTCGAATACGCGTACGTCAAACAGAACAAGATGACCTTCGCGCAACTGAAGAACGAAGCAGGCAGCTTCGTGTCGCCCGAAGACACGGCCTTCAAGGCCGCCGCAGCCGGTGCCGACTGGAGCAAGTCGTTCTATCAAGTGCTGACGAACCAGCCGGGCGCGCAATCGTGGCCCATCACGGGTGCCACCTTCATCCTGATGCAGAAGTCGCAGGACAAGCCGGCCAACGCCGCCACGGTCCTGAAGTTCTTCGACTGGGCTTACAAGACCGGCGACAAGACCGCCGACGACCTCGACTACGTGCCGATGCCCGCCGCCGTCAAGGCCACCATCGCCAAGAGCTGGGGCGAGATCAAGGACGGTTCGGGCAAGGCCATCGCGTACAAGTAAGAAGGACCGGCGCGCCGCATGAGCAGTAAACCGCTCCACGGCGCGCCTCCCATGTCTCCACCGGAGCACCCCGTGTCATCCACCTTCCCCGCCAATGCCCAGACGCTCGACCTCACGGCCGAGCGCGCTCGCGCTTCTGCGACCCCGCCGCCGGCCAAGCGGCCGCGCACCGGCGCCCTGACCGACCGAGTCTTCGGCTGGGCCGCCAAGGGCGCCGCGTTGCTGACGCTGCTGCTGCTCTTCGGCATCCTGCTGTCGCTGGTCGTCGGCGCCTGGCCCGCCATCACCAAGTACGGCCTGAGCTTCCTCACCAGCAGCGTGTGGGACCCGGTGCAGGAAGAGTACGGCGGCCTGGTGATGATCTACGGCACGCTCGCGACCTCGTTCATCGCGCTGGTGATCGCTGTGCCGGTGAGCTTCGGCATCGCACTGTTCCTGACCGAGATGTCGCCGGCATGGCTGAAGCGCCCGCTGGGCACGGCCATCGAACTGCTGGCGGCGGTGCCGTCCATCGTGTACGGCATGTGGGGCCTGCTCGTGTTCGGGCCGATCCTGTCGACCTATGTGCAGCAGCCGCTGCAGAGTCTTCTGGCTGGCGTGCCCTACCTGGGCGCGTTGGTGTCGGGCCCGCCGGTGGGCATCGGCATTTTGTCGGCCGGGATCATCCTGGCCATCATGATCATTCCCTTCATCGCCTCGGTGATGCGCGACGTGTTCGAAGTCACGCCGCCGCTGCTGAAGGAGTCGGCCTATGGCCTTGGTTCCACCACCTGGGAGGTCGTCTCCAAGGTGGTGCTGCCGTACACCAAGGCGGGCGTCGTCGGCGGCATCATGCTCGGCCTCGGCCGCGCACTGGGCGAGACGATGGCCGTCACCTTCGTGATCGGCAACATGAATCAACTCAATTCGCTGTCGGTCTTCGAGGCCGCCAACAGCATCACCTCGGCCCTGGCCAACGAATTTGCCGAAGCCGGTGCCGGCCTGCACCAGGCCGCGCTGATGTACCTCGGCCTGGTGCTGTTCTTCATCACCTTCGTCGTGCTGACGCTGTCGAAGATCCTGCTGCAGCGCATGAAGAAAAGCGAAGGGAAGGCATCGTGAGCACCGCCGAAAAGCTGTTGAACGCCAAGACGCTCAATGAAACCCGTGCGGCGAAGTTCGCCGGTCGCAAGCGCGTCAACCAGGTCGCGCTGACGCTGTCGGTCGCCGCCATGGCCTTCGGCGTGTTCTGGCTCATGTGGATCCTGTGGGAAACGCTGCGCCTGGGCGTCGGCGGCCTCGCGATCGCGACCTTCACCGAGATGACACCGCCGCCGAATGAGCCCGGTGGCATCGCCAATGCGATCTTCGGCTCCTTCGTGATGGTGGCGATGGCTACCTTTGTCGGCACGCCCATCGGCATCATGGCCGGCATCTACCTGGCCGAATACGACCCGAAGGGCTGGCTGTCGAGCGTGACCCGTTTCGTCAACGACATCCTGCTGTCGGCACCCTCGATCGTGATCGGCCTGTTCGTCTACGCGGTGGTGGTGGCCTACTTCAAGACCTTCTCCGGTCTGGCCGGCGCGCTGTCGCTGGCGCTGATCGTGATTCCGGTCGTGATCCGCACCACCGAGAACATGCTGCAGCTGGTGCCGCCCGGCCTGCGCGAGGCGGCCTACGCCCTGGGCACGCCGAAGTGGAAGGTCATCCTGAGCATCACGCTGCGCGCTGCCCGCGCGGGTGTGGTCACCGGTGTGCTTCTGGCTGTTGCCCGCATCGCCGGCGAAACCGCACCGCTGCTCTTCACCGCGCTGAACAACCAGTTCTGGACCGCCGATCTAAGCCAGCCCATGGCCAGCCTGCCGGTCACGATCTTCAAGTTCGCGATGAGCCCCTACGAGAACTGGCAACATCTGGCCTGGGCCGGCGTGTTCCTGATCACCGTGGCCGTGCTTGCACTCAACATCCTGGCGCGCGTCCTGACGCGCACCAAACTCTAAGGAAGGCGACACCATGCCCACCACGCTCGCACCCCCGTCCGCGGCCTCGAAGATCTCGGTCAAGGACCTGAACTTCTACTACGGCAAGTTCCATGCCCTCAAGGGCATCAACCTCGAGATTCCCGAGAACAAGGTCACGGCCTTCATCGGCCCGTCGGGCTGCGGCAAGTCGACCTTGCTGCGCACCTTCAACCGCATGTTCGAGCTGTACCCCGAGCAGCGCGCCGAAGGCACGATCGCGATCGACGGCGAGAACCTGTTGACCAGCAAGCAGGACGTGGCGCTGATTCGCGCCAAGATCGGCATGGTCTTCCAGAAGCCCACGCCGTTCCCGATGTCGATCTACGACAACATCGCCTTCGGCGTGAAGCTGTTCGAGAACCTCAGCGCGAGCGACATGGACGACCGTGTCGAATGGGCCCTGAAGAAGGCCGCGCTCTGGACCGAAGTGCGCGACAAGCTGCAGCAGAGCGGCTCGGGCCTGTCCGGCGGCCAGCAGCAGCGCCTGTGCATCGCACGCGGCATCGCGATCAAGCCCGAGGTGCTGCTGCTGGACGAGCCGTGCTCCGCGCTGGACCCGATTTCGACGGCGAAGATCGAGGAGCTGATCGCCGAACTGAAAAGCGAGTACACCGTGGTCATCGTGACCCACAACATGCAGCAGGCCGCCCGCTGCAGCGACTACACCGCCTACATGTACCTGGGCGACCTGATCGAGTTCGGCGCGACGGAACAGATGTTCTTCAAGCCGCAGCGCAAAGAGACCGAGGACTACATCACCGGCCGTTTCGGCTAAGGAGACAGCGATGACCGAAAAGCATTTGTCCAGCCAGTTCGACAGCGAACTCAACGGCGTCTCGTCGCGCGTGATGGAGCTCGGCGGCATGGTCGAGTCGCAGATCCAGCAGGCGGTGTACGCCCTGGCGCAGTTCGACACCGAAGCCGCCGACCGCGTGATCGAGACCGAGACGCGCGTCAACGCGATGGAGATCGACATCGACCGTGAGCTGTCGTCGATCATCGCGCGCCGCCAGCCGACGGCACGCGACCTGCGCCTCTTGATCGCCATCAGCAAGACCACGGCCAACCTCGAGCGCGTGGGCGACGAGGCCAACAAGATCGCGCGCATGGTCAAGTCGATCATCGAGAGCGGTTCGTCGCGCGCGCTGCCGTCGTCCGACCTGCGCATCGCCGCCGACCTGGCCTCGGGTCTGCTGCGCAAGGCGCTCGACGCCTTCGCCCGTCTGGACACCGCTGCGGCGCTGTCGATCCTGAAGGAAGACGACCTGATCGACCAGGAGTTCGACGGCTTCGTGCGCAAGCTGGTCACCTACATGATGGAAGACCCGCGCACCATCTCGGCCAGCCTGGACCTGCTGTTCCTGGCCAAGGCGATCGAGCGCATCGGCGACCACGCCAAGAACATCGCCGAGTTCATCATCTACATCGTCAAGGGTGCCGATGTGCGGCACACTTCGATGCAGGAAATCGAATCTGCGCTGCAGTAGGCCCCACCAAAGCGAATGAAAAAACCACGCGTCCTGATCGTCGAAGACGAGTCGTCGATCGCCGAGCTGATCGCCGTCAACCTGCGTCACAACGGCTTCGAGCCGATCTGGTCGGAGGACGGTGTGTCGGCCCAGCGCGAGATCGACGCCTTCCTGCCCGACCTGATCCTGCTCGACTGGATGCTGCCCGGCCAGAGCGGGCTGCAGCTGGCGCGCCAGTGGCGCAAGGACCCGCGCACCAAGGCCGTCCCGATCCTCATGCTGACGGCGCGCGGCGACGAGCCCGACAAGGTGGCCGGCCTGGACGCCGGTGCCGACGACTACATCACCAAGCCCTTTTCCACGCAGGAGATGCTCGCGCGCATCCGCGCCGTGCTGCGCCGCCGTGCGCCCGAGGCGGTGACCGAACGTGTGGAGATCGGCGAGCTGGTGCTCGACACGGCCACGCACCGCGTGACCTGGCAGGGCGCGCCGCTGAAGGTCGGCCCGACGGAGTTCAAGCTGCTCGGCTACCTGATGCAGCATGCCGAGCGTGTGCACAGCCGCGCGCAGCTGCTCGACAAGGTGTGGGGCGACCACGTCTACATCGAGGAGCGCACGGTCGACGTGCATGTGAAACGCCTGCGCGAATCGCTCGGCGCGGCGGCACCGATGGTCGAGACCGTGCGCGGCGCCGGCTATCGCCTCACGGCGCAAGCCACGGTGTGAACCGCGCGTCGCGCCGCGCGCGCGGCGGATAATCGCCTGCCATGCCTTTTCGCATCGCCACTTTCCTCGCGGCTTCGGCGGTCGCGGCGGGCCTCGCCCAATGGTTTTTCGGCTGGCGCTTCGTCGGCTGGGGTGCCTGGATCGGTGCGCTGGCGTGGCTGACGCTCGACGCCTGGCGGGCCAACCGGCTGCTGAACGTCCTGCGCCAGGGCGGCGAGGGCCTGCCATCGCGCGGACCCGGCATCTGGGGTGAGCTGGCCGAACGCATCCGCAAGCTGTTGCGCGAGCGCGAGCAGGACACGCGGCAGGCCCAGGAGCGGCTGCAGGAATTCCTGGCCGCGTTCCAGGCGTCGCCCAACGGCGTGGTGCTGGTGGACGAGCAGGGCCGCATCGAGTGGTGCAACCAGACGGCGGCTGCGCAGTTCGGCATCGACGCCGATCGCGACATGGCGCAGCACCTGGCGAACCTAGTGCGCGACCCCGCCTTCGTGGCCTACCTGGCCTCCTGGAACTACAGCCGCGACGTGGTCATCGACGCGACGCATGCGCGCGGCCGCGGTGGCCAGCCGATGCGCCTGTCGGTGCAGGTGCACCCCTACGCGGGCAACCGCCGCATGCTGCTTTCGCGCGACGTCACCGCGGTCGAGCAAGCCGAGGCGATGCGCCGCGACTTCGTGGCCAACGTCTCGCACGAGATCCGCACCCCGCTGACGGTGCTCGCGGGCTTCGTCGAGACGCTGCAGAACCTGCCGCTCGAGCCCGAGGAGCGGTCCCGCTATCTCAACCTGATGGCGCAGCAGTCGCACCGCATGGAGACGCTGGTGAACGACCTGCTGACGCTGTCGCGGCTCGAAGGCAGCGCGGCACCCACGCTCGGTCAATGGACACGGGTGAAGGCGCTCATGGCGCAGTGCGAGGACGAAGGGCGCGGCCTGTCGAGCCGGCTCGCACCGCAGGCCGGGCATCGTCTGTCGTTCAAGATCGAGGCCGATTCCGAGATCGCCGGCGTGCCCACCGAATTGCAGAGCGCGATGTCGAACCTGCTGAACAATGCGATCCGCTACACGCCCGGCGGCGGCGAGGTCGGCGTGACCTGGCGCGTGCTGCCCGATGGGCGCGGCGAGTATGCGGTGCGCGACAGCGGCCCGGGCATCGCCGCGGAACATCTCCCGCGGCTCACCGAACGCTTCTACCGGGTCGACCGCAGCCGCTCGCGCGAGACCGGCGGCACCGGGCTGGGGCTGGCCATCGTCAAGCATGTGGCGCAGCGCCATGGTGGCGAGCTGCGCATCGAGAGCACCGTGGGGCAGGGCTCGCGCTTCGCGCTGGTCTTTCCCGTCACGCGCGTGCGGGCGGCGCGGGCTGCGGCGGGCGCGCTCGCCTGAGCGTGCGCCACAGCAGCGCGGCGAAGAGCAGCGCGGTCAGCAGCAACGCCGCGGCGCCCATCAGCCAGAAGGCGAGCGGCGATTGCATGGCGGCCCACGGCCCCAGTCCGTGGTAGGCCAGCAGGTAGCTGCCGCCCAGGCCCACGCCCCACAGCAGCGCGCAATACAGGACGAGCGGCGCGACCGTCACGCGGTAGCAGCGCAGCACGAAGACGCACAGCGTCTGGGTGGCGTCGGCCAGGTGGTAGCCCGCGGTCGCGAGCAGCAGGGTGGCCGCGACGGCGGTGACCGCCGGGTCGTCCGAATAGACGTCGGCGAGCCAGCCGCGCGCCGCGGCCATCGCCGATGCGACGACCAGCGCGCAGCCCAGCGTCAGCTCGAAGCCGCGCGCGCAGGCACGCCGCGCCCGGGTGGCGTCGCCGGCACCCAGCCAGTAGCTCACGCGCGCACTGGTGGCGATCGACAGCGACAGCGGCACCATGTAGGCCACGGCGGTGAGGTTCGAGGCGATCTGATGCGCCGCCGAGGCGGCGGTGCCCAGCCGGGCGATGAACAGCGCCATCAGCGTGAAGGAGGTGACCTCGACCAGCACCGAAAGACTGCCCGGCAGGCCCAGGCGCGCGAAGCGGCGCAACTGCGGCCAGTCGGGCGCCTCGATGCGCGCCCAGAGCCCGTACGCACGGTAGAACGCCTGCGTGCGGAGCAGCCACACGGCCAGGGCGAACATGCCCCAGTTGACCACCAGCGTGGCCCAGCCGCAGCCGACCACGCCGAGCGCCGGCAGCCCGGCGCCGCCGAAGGCGAACCAGATCGACAGCGGCACCTTGAGCACCAGGGCGCCCATCTGCACCCAGGTCACGAGCTTCGGCTTGCCCAGGCCCTGGTTGAGCGTGCTGAACAACCGGAACAGCAGCGCGGGAGGCAGCGCGAAGGCCAGCACGGCGAGGTAGGCCTCCACGTCGCCGCGCATGGCGTCGGGCACGGCGGTCCAGCGCAGCAGGGCACCTGGCATCAACAGCACGGCCATGCCGACCGCGATGGCGCCGCCGCACAGGTAGAGGGCCTGGCGCACCGATCGGCCGACCTCGGCCTGGCGCCGTGCGCCGTGGAGTTCGGCCCAGACCGGCAGCAGCGCCTGCAGGCCGCCGATCAGCGCGACGAAGACGCTGATGAAGATGGCCGAGCCGACCGACAGCGCCGCCAGCGCGTCCTGCGCATAGCGGCCGGCGACGATGGTGTCGGTGACGCCGAAGGCCATCACCGCGAACTGGCCGGCCAGCACGGTGCCGGCATGCCGCGCGATCATCCGGCGTTCGCTGGTCACGGGGCGATGCGTTGGTAGAGAAAAATGTCGTCGCTCGCGCTCGTCGGGCGGCGGAAGGTGCCGGCCAGCCGCCAACGCCCGAAGTCGATGGCGGTGCCGGGCTGGCCGAGCGCCTCGGGGCTCACCAGCAGCCAGGGGCAGGCGGCGTCGGCCGCATCTGCCGTCCCGGTGGTGAGCGGCTTCAGGTTGAAGTGGCCGTGGTACTGGAGTGCGGCGATGTGCGGTCGCGTCAGCGCGAGGGCCGAGACGCACGGTGTCGCGCCGATGCGATCGGCAATGGCACGCACCTGTGGCGCGTAGCTCAGCGCGTGGTCGAGCGCCGGCAGCCACAGCGTGGTCCCGAGCAGCCAGCACAGCGCCGCGCCACCACCGGGCAGCACCAGCGTCTTCCAGAGCGCAGCCCGGTGGCGCCCGGTGCGCCACCGCACCAGCCAGCACCACGCCAGGGTCGCCGCGATCGCGAAGCCGAAGTTGAGCCAGGAGAAGGCCGGCACGAAACCAGGCACCAGGCGCGTGATGCTCGCCGCCATCTTCGGCGGCACGCCGGTCTGCATCGCGATCCAGTAGCCCCAGATGATGAAGGCCATGCCGCTGAAGAAGAGCAGGGTGAACCAGTCGATCAGTGCCGATGCGCTGCGGCGGAAGGTGGGCAGCGCGAAGGCCGCCAGGGTGGCGAGTGCCGGCAGCGCCAGCAGCAGCGAACGATCGGAGAAGTCGGTGGTCCAGGTGGCAGCGAGCGGGACCAGCGCGAACCACAGCGGCAGCATCACGTGGCGCGCGGTGAGTTGCCGGCGCCAGCGCCACAGCGTCCAGAGCGCGAGCGGCCAGGCCGGCCAGGTGAACCACAACAGCAGCTTGGCCTGGCTGCGCAGGTCCGCGCTCAGGGGGTGGCCCTCCTGCTGGCCCGGCAAGGCGATCTGCCAGCGCCACAGCCCGAGCGCCACCGCTACGGCGATGGCGATCAGCGCGACACCGGCGATCTCGAAGGACGCCGTGGCCCGGTAGCGCGGCTCGTCGCTCGACGTGTTGGCCGTCTCGCGCCGATGGTCCAGGGCCACGAGCAAGGCGGCGCCCGCCGCCAGGCCCAGACCGACCGACGGTGCGCCGCTGAGGGACAGGCCGAGTGCGCCCACGCACAGGGCGAGGGTGGCGCCGAGGCGGTGGTAGGGCAGTGCCGCCACGCCGTAGAACAGGTGGGCGATGAAGAAGAGCTGGGCCAGCGCCGGCGTGGTCTCGTGTCCGAGCTGCGCCAGGCCCAGGCAGGCGATCAGCGCCAGCAGGGCGCCGTCGGCGATCGCGAGCGCGTAGTCGGTCGGCTGTGCCTCACCGCCGAAGGCGAAGGCCACGGGCTGGGCGTTGGGCGTGCGCGCCAGGTGGTACACCGCGTACCAGGTGGCGGTGAAGGCGCCCCAGAGGAGCAGTGCAAAAGCAATGCGCACCGCCAGGTCGGGATGCACCCACGACGGCGCGATCTTGATCGCCGCCGCGCCGATCCAGTACGGCAGCAGCGCCGGCGGTTCGGGCCGCAGGCCGAGCAGCAGGGGGTCGAGCCAACGGGCGAGACCCTCGGTGCTTCGGGCCAGCGCCGCCATGTAGCCGTAGGACGTGATGTCCGCGCTCTTCCAGGGGCCCCGGCCCAGCAGGCCCGGCATCAGGTAGGCGGCGCACAGCAGCAGGAGCGCCAGCCGCGGCAGGCGGCGAACGGCGCTCTGGGCAACGATGGCGGGCGTCGGCTGGGCGTTCAACGGAAGAGGACTGCGCTCGAAGGAGGAAAGAAAAAGGGCAGCGCGGTAAACCGGGCTGCCCTTGATCCGGGTCTGCGGGAAGCGGCGAGCTTACTTGGAAGCGGTGCCGGTGGTCTTGCCGAAGCGGTTGCGGAACTTCTCGACGCGGCCACCCATGTTGTCCACCGACTTCTGCGTGCCGGTGTAGAAGGGGTGCGATTCGCTCGTGGTGTCGAGCTTGAACAGCGGCAGTTCGCGACCGTCGTCGGTCTTGCCCATTTCCTTGGTGTTCGCGCACGAACGGGTCACGAACTTGAAGCCGTTCGACATGTCGACGAACAGAACTTCGCGGTAGTTCGGGTGAATGCCTTCTTTTGCCATGGTATTTCCTTTGGGGTCGATGCGAGAGCCACACACCCGGAGCACTTGGGCTCACGGACGGTTCCTTGGAATCATGCTGATCGAGGAACGGCAGGGCACGGCGCCCGGCTGCACTTTTCGCGAAGCCCGTGATTATCGCATACTGGGCATTTGCCCCTCAAGGCCCTCTTCAGGATCTGTCGTCCATGGTTTCCAGCCCTTCTTTGCGGCCGTCCACGCCGGTCCGGGTCGGCCTCGTCGGCTACGGCTTCGCCGGCCAGACCTTTCACGCCCCGGTGCTGGCGGCCACGCCGGGGCTGGTTCTGGCGGCCGTTGCCAGTTCCCGGCCGGAGAAGGTGCTGGCCGACTGGCCCGGGGTGCCGGTCGAACCCGACGCAGCGGCGCTGTTCGCCCGGCCCGACATCGATCTGGTCGTGGTCGCGACGCCCAACGCTCAGCACCATCCGATCGCCAAGGCGGCGCTCGAGGCCGGCAAGCATGTGGTGGTCGACAAGCCCTTCACGCTCGATGCCGGGCAAGCGCGTGACTTGGCGGCGCTCGCACGACGGCGCGGACGGCTGCTGTCGGTCTACCAGAACCGCCGTTTCGACGCCGACTACCTCACCTTGCGCGACGTGCTGGCGAGCGGGCAGTTGGGGCGGCCCGTGTACTTCGAGTCGCACTTCGACCGCTTTCGCCCCGGGGTGTGCGAGCGCTGGCGCGAGCAGGCCGTGCCGGGCGCGGGCCTCTGGGTCGACCTGGGTGCGCATCTGCTCGACCAGGCGGTGCAGCTTTTCGGCCAACCCGACACGCTCCAGCTCGACACGGCCGCGCTGCGCGACGGCGCTCAGGTCGAGGACCACTTCCATGCCCTGCTGCGCTACGAAACCGGGCCGAACGCGCCGATGCGCGTCGTGCTGCACGCCGCCACGCTGGCGGCCCATGCCGCGCCGCGCTACATCCTGCACGGCATGCGCGGGAGCTATGTGAAGCACGGCGTCGATCCGCAGGAGGATGCCTTGCGCGCCGGTGGCCGCCCGGGCGCTGACGACTGGGGCGTCGACCCCGTGCCTGGCGAACTGAAGGTGATGGCGATCGAGAACTGGGTGCGCGAGAGCACGGTGCCGAACCGTCGAGGCAACTACGTCGACTACTACGCCGCAGTGCGCGACGCCATCCTCGGCACCGGCCCCAACCCCGTGCCGCCGGAAGAGGCCGTGGCGTTGATGGAACTGCTCGACCTCGGCGCCCGAAGCGCACGCGAGGGCCGCGCGCTCGCGCCATGAAAAAAGCCCGTCGAAGAGACGGGCTTTCGTTGGTGGAACACCGCGGAACCGGCTTCGTCGGGCCGCTGGTGTTGCCCCCTCGAGGGGGAGTCGGCTACACGAAGTGAGCCAGCTCGGGGGTGGGCCGTGTTCAGCCGCCCCGGCGCATCATGTCGAAGAACTCGACATTGGTCTTCGTCGCCTTCATGTTCTTGAGCATCAGCTCCATCGACTCGATCTCGTCCATGTTGTACATGAGCTGACGCAGGATGCGGGTCTTCTGCAGGATCTCGGGTGCGAGCAGCAGCTCTTCGCGGCGCGTGCCGCTGCGGCTCAACTGGATCGACGGGAACACGCGCTTTTCGTACAGGCGGCGGTCCAGGTGGATTTCGCTGTTGCCGGTGCCCTTGAACTCTTCGAAGATCACTTCGTCCATGCGGCTGCCGGTGTCGATCAGCGCGGTGCCGATGATGGTCAGCGAGCCGCCTTCCTCCACGTTGCGCGCGGCGCCCAGGAAGCGCTTGGGGCGCTGCAGTGCGTTGGAGTCGACACCGCCGGTCAGCACCTTGCCCGACGAGGGCACGACGTTGTTGTAGGCACGGGCCAGGCGGGTGATCGAGTCGAGCAGGATCACCACGTCCTTCTTGAGCTCGACCAGGCGCTTGGCGCGCTCGATCACCATTTCGGCGACGTGCACGTGGCGCGCGGCGGGCTCGTCGAAGGTCGACGCGATGACCTCGCCGCGCACGGTGCGCTGCATTTCGGTCACTTCTTCCGGGCGCTCGTCGACGAGCAGCACCATCATGTGGACGTCGGGGTAGTTGGCGCTGATCGCGTGGGCGATGTGCTGCATCATCACCGTCTTGCCGCTCTTGGGCGGCGCCACCAGCAGGGCGCGCTGGCCTTTGCCGATGGGGGCGATGATGTCGATGATGCGGCCGGTGATGTTCTCTTCGCTCTTGACGCCTTCGCGTTCCAGCTTCATCTGTTCCTTGGGGAACAGCGGCGTCAGGTTCTCGAACATCACCTTGTGCTTGTTCTGCTCGGGCGGGCCGTCGTTGACCTTGTCGAGCTTGGTCAGCGCGAAGTAGCGCTCGCCGTCCTTGGGCGTGCGCACTTCACCTTCGACCATGTCGCCGGTGTGCAGGTTGAAGCGGCGCACCTGGCTCGGCGAGATGTAGATGTCGTCGGTGCTGGCGGTGAAGCTGGTGTCGGGGCTGCGCAGAAAGCCGAAGCCGTCGGGCAGGATTTCGAGCACGCCGTCGGCGAAGACCTGTTCGCCGGCCTTCGCGCGTTTCTTGATGATCGCGAACATCAGCTCCTGCTTGCGCATGCGGCCGGTGTTTTCGATCTCAAGGGCTTCGGCCTGCTTGAGGACTTCAGACACGTGGAGTGCCTTGAGTTCGTTTAAGTGCATGGAGCGACCCCTTGCGGGGTGTTGTCGAACGGAAAACGGGGGGAGGTTGAAGGAGAGGCGAGAGATGCCTCACAAACCGGGGAACTCAAACCGGGCGGGCCGGTGAACTGAGAGAGATTATGACAGGAAAAAACGAAGCGGCCGGCGCATTGCGCGGCGGCCGCCTTGGGGGTCGACTCAGGCGAGTTGCTGGTCGATGAAGGCGGTCAGTTGCGCCTTGCTCATCGCGCCCACCTTGGTGGCGGCCAGTTGGCCGTCCTTGAACAGCATCAGCGTGGGGATGCCGCGGATGCCGAACTTGGCGGGGATGTCGCGGTTCTCGTCCACGTTCATCTTGGCGATCTGCAGCTTGCCTTCGTAGGTGCTGGAGACTTCGTCGAGGATCGGCGCGATCATCTTGCACGGGCCGCACCATTCGGCCCAGTAGTCGACCAGCACAGGTTTGCCGGACTGCAGCACGTCGGCTTCGAAGGAGGAGTCGGAGATGTGTTTGATCAGATCGCTGGCCATGGTGTTGTCCTTGTGACGCGGGGTTGCGGTGCAGCTAAAGTGCTGGGCATTGTGGCAGAAACCAAGTGGCAGCGTCCCCGGTGCGGACGCTATGGGCGCGATAGCCGAAGGCCCTTTTCTCTTCGAACTTGGATCCCCTGAATGAATACTCCAAAGACCGTTGCCGTGATCGGCGGCGGGCCCGCCGGCCTGATGGCGGCCGAGACCTTGAGCGCCGCCGGCGTGCAGGTCGACCTCTATGACGCGATGCCCTCGGTCGGGCGCAAGTTCCTCCTGGCCGGCCGCGGCGGCCTCAACCTCACGCATTCGGAACCCTTCGAGGTCTTCGTGCAACGCTTCGGCGATCGGCGCGCGCAGATCGAGCCGATGCTGCGCGACTTCGGGCCGGATGCGCTGCGGGCCTGGGCGCAGGGCCTGGGTGTCGAGACCTTCGTCGGCACCTCGGGGCGCGTGTTTCCGGTCGACATGAAAGCCGCGCCGCTGCTGCGCGCCTGGTTGCAGCGCCTGCGAGGCGCGGGCGTGCGCTTCCACATGCGGCATCGCTGGCAGGGCTGGTCGTCCTCCGAGGGCGTGCCCACGGGGCTCGACTTCGCCACGCCCGCGGGGCGCGTCACGGTGCAAGCCGATGCGGTGGTGCTGGCCTTGGGCGGTGCGAGCTGGCCGCGCCTGGGCTCCGATGGCGCATGGGCGCCCTGGCTGCAGGCGCGTGGCGTCGACGTGGCGCCGCTGCAGCCGGCCAACTGCGGCTTCGACGTGGCCTGGAGCGAGCACTTCGCATCACGTTTCGCCGGTCAGCCCTTCAAGTCGGTGGCGATCCGCGCCGTCGACGCGTCGGGCCGCAGCTTCGAGCGCAAGGGCGAGTTCGTGGCGACCGCCACGGGCATCGAAGGCAGCCTGGTCTATGCGGCTTCTGCGCTGCTGCGCGACGAGATCGCGAAAGCGGGCCATGCCACGCTGTCGATCGATTTGCTGCCCGATCGCTCCTTCGAGCAGGTTCATGCCGCAGTGATGCATCCGCGCGGATCGCGATCGCTCAGCAGTCACCTGAAAAGCCGGCTCGGTCTCGAGGGCATCAAGGCGGGCGTGCTGCACGAAGCGCTCGGTCGTGACGGAATGCAGGCGAACGAGACCTTGTCGCGCGCCATCAAGGCGTTGCCGCTTCGGCTCGTCGCGCCACGGCCCGTGGCCGAGGCGATCAGCACGGCGGGCGGCGTGCGCTTCGATGCGCTGGACGCCCACGCCATGCTGCGTGCCCTGCCGCATGTGCACTGTGCGGGCGAGATGCTCGACTGGGAAGCGCCCACCGGCGGCTATCTGCTGACGGCTTCGATGGCAAGCGGCATCGCAGCGGCGCGAGGTGTGCTGCAGACGCTCGACGGCAGGGTGTCAATCCTCTGATACTTGTGATTGACATGCAATTGTTCTGTCGCCCGCACACAATCGGGACACGAGAGGGTTCGTTGCCGCATGCATCCGCAAGTCGATATCAGAAAGATCCGAGACAGGTATTTCAACTACAGCGTCAGCACAGGCTCGGCTGACGAGCGCCATGTTCGCGAAGGGCTGCGGTCCGTCGCCGAATGCCTGCACGATGCCGCGACCGCACTGAGCCATCATTTCAGTGTGGCGGTGCTGAGCTACGAAGGCCGTCGCCTGGGCACGTACCGCATCGCCAGCATGGAGCACGACACGCTGGCGCTGGTCGATGCGCTGCGCGCCAAGCTGAACGCCGACCACAACACGGCTTGACGGGGCCGTCAGCGTGGCCGATCCAGGCGCTGAGCCTGTCGGAGGGGCGTGCGTCGCGTTCGGCTGTACGCCAGCGCGGCGGCCGTATCGGACGGAACGAGACGTCGAGAAAGGAGGTTGACGAGCCTTACCCCCGGCACTGGCTACGCAGTTAGGGCTGCTTGGTTCCCCACCTGACCCGGTTGGCCGCTTCACCATGCGGGGAGGCCCGTCAGTCGCCATTCTAACGTGGAGGGAAGTGCACACGCCGAGCACGGGAATCGCTTTGGGCGGCTTTTAGAATGGCCCGATGTCCTATCTCGTGCTCGCCCGCAAATACCGGCCTCGCAATTTCGAAGAAATGGTCGGCCAGGAGCATGTGGTGCAGGCGCTCTCGAATGCACTGACCACGCAACGGCTGCACCATGCCTACCTGTTCACCGGTACCCGCGGTGTGGGCAAGACCACGGTGTCGCGCGTGCTGGCCAAGTCGCTCAACTGCCAGGGGCCCGACGGCCAGGGCGGCATCACCGCCACGCCGTGCGGCGTCTGCCAGGCCTGCCTCGACATCGACGCCGGCCGCTTCGTCGACTACACCGAGCTCGATGCCGCTTCGAACCGCGGCGTGGACGAGGTGCAGTCGTTGCTCGAGCAAGCCGTGTACAAGCCGGTGCAGGGGCGCTTCAAGGTCTTCATGATCGACGAAGTGCACATGCTCACCAACACCGCGTTCAACGCGATGCTCAAGACGCTGGAGGAGCCGCCCGAGTACCTCAAGTTCGTGCTGGCGACCACCGATCCGCAGAAGGTGCCGGTCACCGTGCTCTCGCGCTGCCTGCAGTTCAACCTGCGGCCGATGGCACCCGAGACGGTGCTGGAGCATCTCACGCAGGTGCTCGCGGCCGAGCAGGTGCCGGCCGAGCCGCAGGCCCTGCGCCTGCTCGCGCGCGCCGCGCGCGGGTCGATGCGCGACGCGCTGTCGCTGACCGACCAGGCCATCGCCTTCGGCAACGGCGCGCTGGTCGAAGCCGGGGTGCGCCAGATGCTGGGCAGCGCCGATCGCAGCCACGTGTTCCGGCTGATCGACGCGCTGGCGCAGGGCGATGGCAAGACCGTGGTCGAAACGTCGGAGGTGTTGCGTTGTGATGGCCTGTCGGCCGCCTCCACGCTGGAGGAAATGACGACGGTGCTGCAGGCCATGGCGGTGCTGCAGGCGGTGCCTTCGCGCGCCGCAGTGGCCAGCGACACCGATCCCGACGCGGCCGAGACGGCCCGGCTCGCCGGCCTCATGCCGCCGGACGAAACGCAGTTGCTCTACAGCCTCTGCCTGCACGGCCGTGGCGAGCTGGGCTTGGCACCCGATGAGTACGCCGCGCTGACGATGGTGCTGTTGCGGCTGCTGGCCTTCAAGCCCGCCGAAGCGGCATCCGCGGAAAAAAAAACTCTGAATGATGGCCAGGCGGCGCCGCGCGTGGTCGCCGCGCCGTCGGTCGCACCTGTGGAGGCGGCAGCGGCACCGGTGGTCGCCACCGTGCGCGCGGCCTCGCCGCCGCCAACCGTCGCGGCGGCACTGCCGCGTGAAGCAGGGCCGGCCCCCGCCGTTCCCGCCGGCCAGCGGCTGCCGGTGCGCGAAGCGCCGCCGCTCGCCGCCGGCCCGGCGCCGGCGCAAGAGCCGCCGGCGCGCGTGCTCGCGATGCCGGTCCGTGTGCAGCCTGCACCCGGCGCGCGCGAGCAGATGCGCGAGAGCGAGGCGCCCGTCGCGGCCATCGAGCGGAGCGAGGAGGGCGACTTCTGGTATGCCACGGTGACGCAGATGGTCGTGGCCGAAGCCATCGGCGCCCTCACGCGCGAGCTGGCGCTGCAATCGCAGCTCGTGGCGCGGGACGTCGACCAGTGGCTGCTGCGCGTCGAGCGCGAGTCGCTCAACCAGACCTCGACCCGGGAGAAGCTGCAGGCGGCGCTCGCGGGCATCGGCCATGCGGTGAGAATCGCGATCGAGATCGGCGGTGTGACGGACAGCCCCGCACGCCGCAACAAGCTGGCTGCCGAAGCGCGGCAGCGGACGGCGGAGGACACGATCCGCAACGACCCCGAGGTGCAGTCGCTGATGCAGCAGTGGGACGCGAAGATCGTCCCCGGCACGCTGCGACCCGCCTAACATCACCCCTTTCATATCAACGAACTTTCAGGATCAACGCGATGTTCAACAAAGGACAACTGGCCGGCCTCATGAAGCAGGCGCAGGCCATGCAGGACAACCTCAAGAAGGCGCAGGAAGAGCTGGCCCACATCGAGGTCGAGGGCGAGTCCGGTGCCGGCCTCGTGAAGGTCGTCATGACCTGCAAGCACGACGTCAAGCGCATCACCATCGACCCGAGCCTGCTGGCCGACGACAAGGACATGCTCGAAGACCTCGTGGCCGCTGCTTTCAACGCCGCCGTGCGCAAGGCCGAGGAGACCAGCGAGGCCAAGATGGGCAAGCTCACCGCCGGCATGCCGGGCATGCCCCCCGGCATGAAGCTGCCGTTCTGATGACGCGCCTGCGCCGCCTCCGCACGAGCCCGTGCCGTGGCTGACACCAGCTCGCTCGACGCGCTGATCGATGCGCTGCGGCGCCTGCCGGGCGTGGGCGTCAAGTCGGCCTCGCGCATGGCCTTCCACCTGCTGCAGCACGACCGCCAGGGCACACAGCTGCTGTCGCGCGCGCTGCAGGAAGCGGCCGCGAACGTGCGGCACTGCGAGCGCTGCAATACCTTCACGGAGGCGACGATCTGCCAGGTCTGCGCGGACCCGCGCCGCGATGCGAGCAAGCTGTGCGTGGTCGAGACGCCGGCGGACCAGGCCGCGCTCGAACGCACCAACGCCTTCCGCGGCTACTACTTCGTGCTGATGGGGCGTCTGAGCCCGCTCGACGGCATCGGGCCGAAGGACATCGGCTTGCAGAAGCTGTTCGACCGCGCACTCGACGGCAGCGTGGTCGAGGTGATCCTCGCCACCAACTTCACCGCCGAGGGCGAGGCGACGGCGCACGTCATCGGCGAAACGCTGCGCCAGCGCGGGCTCACGGTCACGCGGCTGGCGCGTGGGGTGCCGGCCGGCAGCGAGCTCGAATACGTCGACCTCGGCACCATCGCGCATGCGCTGGTCGACCGACGCTAGCCTTGCACTTCGAATCGACGGGATCGCACGCATGAACTTCCATCTCACGCTCGCCTACTGGTGTGTGCTCGTCGCCGTCGCGTTGCCCTACCTCTGCGCCTACATCGCGAAGGCCGGTGCCTTCGGTCCGCGCGACAACGTGACGCCGCGCGACTGGGCGGCCAGGCAGAGCGGTTGGCGTGCGCGCGCCAATGCAGCGCAGGCCAACAGTTTCGAAGGGCTTGCCTTTTTCATCGGCGCGGTCGTCATCGCGCATCAGCTGGGCGCGCAGCAGGGCCGCATCGACGCCCTCGCGGTCGCCTACATCGTGCTGCGCCTGATGTTCATCGCGCTCTACCTGCGCGGGGCCAACGCGGCGCGCAGTGCGGTTTGGGCACTGGCTTTCCTGGTCAATATCGCCATTGTTTTCGCGGGACGGTAGTCCTCTTTCTGCTTACGTGAAAACCCGCGCGGGATGTTCCCGATGCAGGTGACGCAGCGCACGCCTAAGCTCGATTCGATCGTCAAGAACCGAAAAACTCAGGTCCAACGCATGCTTCATCGCCGTACCTTCACGTCTGCAGCAGCACTGGCGGCCGCATCGATCGCAATTCCCCGCGTCTTCGCGCAGGCCAAGCTCGAGCGCACGAAGATCTCCATCGCCGTCGGCGGAAAAGCGGCCTTCTACTATCTTCCGCTCACCATCACGGAGCAACTGGGCTATTTCAAGGCCGAGGGGCTCGACGTCGAGATCGCCGACTTCGCCGGTGGCGCGCGCGCGCTGCAGGCCGTCGTCGGCGGCTCGGCCGATGTTTGCTCGGGCGCCTACGAACACACCATCAACCTGCAGGCCAAGAACCAGGTGTTCCGGGCTTTCGTGCTGCAGGGCCGCGCACCGCAGATCGCCGTGGGCGTGTCGACCAGGAACATGGCGGGCTATGCGAACGTGGCCGACCTCCGGGGCAAGAAGATCGGTGTGTCCGCACCGGGTTCGTCGACCAACATGGTGGCCAACCTGGTGCTGTCGCGCGGCGGCCTGAAGGCCAGCGACGTGAGCTACATCGGTGTCGGCGTGGCGGCGGGTGCGCTCACGGCGCTGCGCTCGGGCCAGATCGATGCCATCAGCAACACCGACCCGGTGATGACCATGCTCGAGCAGAAGGGCGACGTGAAGATCATCAGCGACACGCGCACGCTCAAGGGCACGCAGGATGTCTTCGGCGGGCCGATGCCTGCGGCTTGCCTCTATGCACCGGCGGAGTTCATCCAGAAGAACCCGAACACCTGCCAGGCGCTCGCGAATGCCATCGTGCATGGCCTCAAGTGGCTGCAGACGGCCGGGCCGAGCGACATCATCAAGACCGTGCCCGAGACCTATCTGCTGGGCGACCGCGCGCTGTACCTGGCGTCCTTCGACAAGGTCCGCGAGTCGATCGCGGTCGATGGCCTGGTGCCGGCCGACGGCCCGAAGACGGCGCTGGCCGCCATCGCCAGCTTCGACACCTCGGTCAAGGCCGACAAGATCGATCTGGCCAAGACGTACACCAACGACTTCGCCCGACGCGCCAAGGAGCGGTTCAAGGCCTGAACCCATCCCGCGCTGCAACCCGGCTTCGGCCGGGTTGTTTTTTCGAGCGCCTTTCTTCCCGCACACCACCATGGCCGACATCGCCGATCTCTCCGACCACGCGCTCGAACTGCTCGGCATCAACTGCACCTTCCACGCCAAGGACAACCCGGGCCAGCGCTACACCGCCGTGGCCGACACCACGCTGCGCATCCGTGCCGGGGAGTTCGTCTCGGTGGTCGGCCCCACCGGCTGCGGCAAGTCGACCCTGCTGAACGTGGCGGCAGGGTTGCTGGCCCCGTCGTCCGGTGCGGTGAAGGTCTTCGGCCAGCCGCTCGCGGGCATCAACACGCGCGCGGGCTACATGTTCCAGAGCGACGCGCTGATGCCGTGGCGCAGCGCGCGCGACAACGTGATGGTCGGTCTGCAGTACCGCGGCGTGCCTGACGGTGAGGCGGCCGCGCAGGCCGAGGCATGGCTCGCGCGCGTGGGCCTGGCCGGTTTCGGCGACCGCTATCCGCACCAGCTGTCGGGCGGCATGCGCAAGCGCGCGGCCCTGGCGCAGACGCTGGTGCTGGACCCCGACATCATCCTGATGGACGAGCCCTTCAGCGCGCTCGACGTGCAGACACGGCAGCTGATGGAGAACGAGGTGCTGGAGCTTTGGGCCTCCCCGAGCGCCGGTCGCCGGGCCGCCCCAAGGCCGGCGCTCACCCCCTCGGGGGGTGGGCGCGAAGCGCCCGGGGGCACTCATGGACGAAAAGCGGTGCTGTTCATCACGCACGACCTCGACGAGGCGATCGCCATGAGCGATCGCGTGGTGGTGCTCTCGGCCGGCCCTGCGACACATCCGATCGGCGAGTTCCTCATCGACCTGCCTCGCCCCCGCGACGTGGCCGAGGTGCGCACGCATCCGCGCTTCGTCGAACTGCACACGCAGATCTGGAACGTGTTGCGCGACGAGGTCCTCAAGGGCTACGCGCAGCAGCTGAAGAAGGCGGCCTGAGCATGGCGAGCTCCCGACCCGACGCGCGCAATGCGCGCCTTTGGCAACTGGGCCTGCTGGTCGTGTTGCTGGTGATGTGGCACGTCGCCTCGCGCAATGACCAGTTCGCCTTCTTCCTCGGTGAGCCGATCCAGGTGGCGGGGCGCATCTGGAACTGGTTCCTGCCCATCGCCGTGCCGCCGAACGCGCTGTTCCCGGATGGCCTCGCGGGCAACGCCGACATCTACCGGCACCTGGGCACCACGCTGCTCGAGACGGTGCTGGCCTTCGGCATCGGCACGGTGCTGGGCCTGGCCTGCGGCCTGTGGCTGGCGCTCGCGCCGACGGCCAGCCTGATCCTCGACCCCTACATCAAGGCGGCCAACTCGATGCCGCGCGTGATCCTGGCGCCGATCTTCGCGCTGTGGTTCGGCCTGGGCATCTGGAGCAAGGTGGCGCTGGCGGTCACGCTGGTGTTCTTCATCGTCTTCTTCAACGTCTACCAGGGCGTGCGGGAGGTGAGTCCGGTGGTGCTGGCCAATGCGAGGATGCTGGGGGCCAGACAGCGCCAGCTGCTGCGCACCGTCTATCTGCCGAGCGCGACGAGCTGGGTGTTCTCCAGCCTGCACACGTCCGTGGGCCTGGCCTTCGTGGGCGCGGTGGTGGGCGAGTACCTGGGCTCCGCGCGCGGCGTGGGCTACCTCATCCTGCAGGCCGAGGGCACCTTCGATGTGAACACCGTGTTCGCCGGCATCGTGGTGCTCACGGCCTTCGCGCTGGGGCTCGACGCGATCGTCGGCGTGGTCGAGCGGCGCCTCATGAAGTGGCAGCCGCGCAGCGGCGAGACGGAGAAGCTCTGAGGCGAAGCGCGAAGCGCGAAGCGCCTCAGCGCTTGCTCTTGGCCGGCGTGCCGCCGCGCTTCTGACGCACGATCGCCTGCTTGGCCGCCACCGGCGTCTTGCTGACGAGGCCCTTGCGCGGCGGCGCCTTGGCGCCCACACCGCGCGGGGTGCCGGTGCCGACGCGGGCGCTCACGGCGGCGCGCACCGGCAGGTAGACGACCACGCTGAAGCCGCGTGCGAACACATGATTGGTCTTGACGTCGTTCCAGTCCGCCACATTGGCCGCACTCAGCTGGTAGCGATTCGCGATCGACGCGACGCTGTCGCGGCGGCCGGCCTTGACCACGGTGCGGCGGGTCACGATCTCCGGCTGGAAGCTCAGGTGCCCGGTGTCGGCCACCAGCGCGGTCACGTCTTCCTGCACCCGCACGCCGCGCGGCACGATCAGCGTGGAGCCGGCCTTGATCAGCATGCGCGGCGGCACCTGGTTGATGGCGCGCAGGTCGGCCTCGCTCATGCCCGAGCGCTGCGCCGCATCGGCGACCGTCATGGTGCTGGGCACCACCCAGGCGGTCCAGCTGGCGTATTGGCCTTGCGTGTAGGCGTCGAAGTTGCGCTGGAACACGGCGGCGTTGTCCCAGGGCAGCAGGATCTGCGGCGTGCCGGCAGCCAGCAGCACCGGCTTGTGGGCGGCGGGGTTGAGCGCGCGGAAGTCCTCGATGCGCACGTCGGCCAGCTTGGCGGCGAGGGCCACGTCGAGGTCACGCGTGAGGTTCACGGTCTGGAAGTAGGGGTGGTTCGAGATGATCGGCAGGTCGACGTTGTAGCGCTGCGGGTTGGCCACGATGTTCTTCACCGCCTGCAGCTTCGGCACGTAGCTGCGGGTCTCGGCCGGCATGCTGATGTCGGTGTAGCCGGTCGGCAGGCCGGCGCGCTGGTTCTTCGCGATCGCCTTCCCCACGTTGCCTTCGCCCCAGTTGTACGCGGCCAGCGCGAGCTGCCAGTCGCCGAACATGTTGTAGAGCCGCTGGAGGTAGTCGAGCGCCGCGCGGGTGGAGGCCAGCACGTCGCGCCGGTCGTCGCGGAAGATGTTCTGCTTCAGGTCGTAGTCGGTGCCGGTGGCGGGCATGAACTGCCACATGCCGGCGGCGCGTGCGGTGGACACGGCCTGGGGGTTGAAGGCGCTTTCGATGTAGGGCAGCAGCGCCAGTTCGGTCGGCATGTTGCGCCGCTCGAGTTCCTCGACGATGTGGAAGATGTAGCGGTTGGAGCGCTCCGTCATGCGTTGCACGTAGTCGGGTCGCGTGGCGTACCACTGCTCCTGATCGCGCACCAGGTCGGTGTCGAGGTCGGGCATCTTGAAGCCGCGGCGGATGCGGTCCCACATGTCGACCGGCGGTGCCAGCGTGACCACGCTGCGCGAGCCGAAGCTGCCTGCGGTGATGGGGGTGAGGGTGCCGCCGGGATAGACCGGGGCGGCCGAGCCCGAAGCCGATGCCGTGCCGCCAGGGTTTCCGGCGGCGTCGGGCGTCGAAGGCGCGGTGCTCGCGCAGCCGGTCAGGAAGAGGGCGCCGGCCACGAGGGCCGCGGAGAGAAATTTCATCTGAAGTCGTTTTTCCATTGGCGCAATGCCGCGAACACCTCGACCTCGTCCGCAGCGGCGGACAGTTCGGCCCGCGCTCGCACAGCGCGGTGGACGGTGGCTTCGCGGCTGCGAAGAAAGGGGTTGATACGGCGCTCGGTGCCCAGTTGCGAAGGCAGTGTGGGCTCGCCGCGTGCTCGCACGGCTTCGCAGTGCGCGAGGTACTGAGTCAGATCGGCGTTGCCGGGTTCCACGGCCTGTGCGAAGCGCAGGTTAGCAAGTGTGTACTCGTGCCCGCAGCATACGCGCGTGTCAGCCGGCAGTGCCGCCAGCGCGTCGAGCGATGCCAGCATCTGTGTCGGCGTGCCCTCGAAGATCCGGCCGCAGCCGCCCGAGAAGAGGGTGTCGCCGCAGAAGACCAGCGGTGTGTCGATGCCCGCAGCGCCGGCCGGCAGGAAGAAGGCGATGTGGCCGGCCGTGTGGCCCGGGATGTCGAGCACCTCGAAGCGCAGGCCCAGCACCTCGGCGTGATCGCCCTGGCGCAGCGGCGTGCAGGGCTCGGGAACCGTCTCGCCGGCGGGCCCGAAGACCTGCGCGCCGGTGGCCTCGCGCAGCGCAGCGACGCCGCCGGTGTGATCGGCGTGGTGGTGCGTGACTAGAATCGCGGCCAGCTGCAGATGCGCGCGCGCCAGCGCGTCGAACACCGGCTTGGCTTCCCCGGGATCCACCACGATCGCGTGGCTTCCGTCCTGCAGCATCCAGATGTAGTTGTCAGCGAAGGCGGGCAGCGGAACGAGGGTCATGAGCGGTCAAATTATAGGTTTGCAGGATTGGTTCGAGACCCCCCCCGGCCGGTACCTGCTCGCCTGGGAGCAGGCCCAGTTCGACGAGGCGGTCGCCGACATCTTCGGCTATCACGCGCTCCAGCTGGGCCTGGGCTGTGTCGACGGCCTGCGGGCCAACCGCATGCCGCACCGCTGGCTCGCCACCACCGACCCCGCGGTGCCGGCGCCGCGTGCCGCGTTGCTCACCGATTTCGCAGCCCTGCCGTTCACGGCCAACAGCCTCGATCTGATCGTGCTGCCGCACACGCTCGAACTGAGCCCCGACCCGCACGCCACCCTGCGCGAGGTCGAGCGGGTGCTGGTGCCTGAAGGCCGCGTGGTCATCTGCGGCCTCAACCCGACCAGCCTGTGGGGCATGCGGCAACGCCGCGCGCGGCTGTACCGGCGCCTGGGGTTCGGGGAGCTGTTCCTGCCCGAGGCCGGGGACTTCATCGGCTACTGGCGCCTGCGCGACTGGCTGCGGCTCTTGAGCTTCGAGGTCGAGTCGGGGCGCTTCGGCGCCTACCGTCCTGCCGTGCGCAGCGAGGCCTGGCTGGAGCGCTGCCGCTGGTTCGACCCTGCCGGCGAACGCTGGTGGCCGATCTTCGGCGCTGTCTATTTCCTGGTCGCGGTCAAGCGCGTGCGCGGCATGCGGCTGCTCAGCGCCGACTGGCGCCGCACCGCGCAGCGCGCCAGCGCCCCGGTGCCGATCGCCGGGCGCGTGCACCGCGGACCACCCACCTCATCCACATCTTCCGAAGGAAATGGTTTTTGACTGAAGTACAGATCTACACCGACGGGGCCTGCAAGGGCAACCCCGGGCCGGGCGGCTGGGGCGCCTGGCTCAAGTCGGGCGCGACCGAGAAAGAGCTTTTCGGCGGCGAACTCAACACCACCAACAACCGCATGGAACTGCAGGCGGTGATCGAAGGGCTGGCCGTGCTCAAGCGGCCGTGCAAGGTCGTGCTGTACCTCGACAGCCAGTACGTGCGCCAGGGCATCACCGAATGGATCAAGGGCTGGAAGGCCAAGGGCTGGATGACCGCGAGCAAGCAGCCGGTGAAGAACGTCGAGCTGTGGAAGCGCCTCGACAAGCTGGTGCAGGAGGGCGGTCACACCATCGAATGGCGCTGGGTCAAGGGCCACTCGGGCGACCCGGGCAACGAGCGGGCCGACCTGCTGGCCAACAAGGGCGTGCTGAAGGCGCAGGGGCGGCTCTGACCCCCGCGCCCGGCACGGATGATTCGTTCACAGCTTCTCAGATCACGCCGTCGAACATCATCACGTCGACGGCTTCGCCGGCCTCGACGCTGCCCTGTGCGTGGTGCAGCACCACCAGGCCGTTGGCCTCGACCATCGAGCTCAGCACGCCCGAACCCTGGTTGCCGGCGATGCGCACTTCGGGCAGCGCGCCCGGCACCGCACGCACGAAGCCGCGCTGGTATTCGGTGCGGCCTGGCTTCTTGCGGATGGCGGTGGCGCTGGTGGCGCGCAGCAAGGGCGGCGGCCGGCGCGCCTCGGCATGGCAGCCCATCAGTTGCAGCAGGGCGGGGCGCACGAAGGCCAGGAAAGTGACCATCACCGCGACCGGATTGCCCGGCAGGCCGAACAGCACGGCGTTGTCTTCGGCACTGGCTTGGGCACGATCGCCGCGCGGGATCAGCCCGACGGCCATCGGCCGGCCCGGCCGCATCGCGATGCGCCAGAAGGCCATGTCGCCCAGCCGCTGCATCACGGCGCGGGTGTGGTCGGCCTGGCCGACGCTGACGCCGCCGCTGGTGATGATGGCGTCGGCTTCGCGTGCGGCACGGCGCAGCGTGGCCTCGAGGGTGGCCGGGTCGTCGCGCACCAGGCCCAGGTCGACGACCTCGCAACCCAGGCGCGTGAGCAGGCCGAAGACGGTGTAGCGGTTGCTGTCGTACACCGCGCCTTCGCGCGGCGCGTCGCCCAGGCTCAGGATCTCGTCGCCGGTCGAGAAGTAGGCCACGCGCAGCCGCCGCAGCACGGGCAGCGTGGCCAGGCCCAGGCTGGCAGCGAGGCCCAGTGCGGCGGGGCCGAGCCGGTCGCCCGCGCGCAGTGCGGCACTGCCGGCCATCAGGTCTTCGCCGGCGAAGCGGCGGTTGTCGCCGCGGCGCAGCGCGCTGGCGGGGAAGCGCAGCGCGTCGCCGTCGACCGCGCAGAACTCCTGCGGCACGACCGTGTCGAGGCCGGCCGGCATGACGGCGCCGGTCATGATGCGCAGCGCCTCGCCCGGCCGGACGTCGCCGCGCCACGCGGCGCCGGCCAGGGCGGTGCCGACGATGCGCAGTGGCACATCGCCCGTCGCGCCGTCGAGCACGGCGCCGTTGAAGGCGAAGCCGTCCATGGCCGAGTTGTCGTGCGGCGGCACGCTGAAGGGCGACACCACGTCGTCGGCCAGCACGCGGCCGAGCGCATCGCGCAGCGGCGCGTCCTCGCGCTGTTGTTGCATGGCGGGCACCGCCGGAGCGACCAGCTGTTCGACGAAGTGCTGCACGCCTTCGACGCTCAGCGCCTTCGGGTCGTAGCCGGCCAGCGCGGCCGCGATCTCGGCGATGCGGCTCATCGGGTGGGCCGGGCCTCGAGCGCCTGCAGCTCGGCCAGGGTGTTGGCATTGGCGAAGGCATCGGCGGCGTCGCCGGGCCGATCGAACGGCACCTGCACCGTGCGGTGCTGCGCGGTCCACGCATCGATCTTGCGGCCACCCTGGCCGACGAAGCGGGTGAGGCTCTCGAGCAGCGCGGTGTGCATCAGGCAGAAGACCGGCTGCGGCCGCAGCGCGGTGGTGCCCGCCTCGTCCGGCTCGAGCGCACTCACCATGGCGATCTCCGCATCCTGCCCGGCCAGAGCGTGGCTCAGCCGCCCGGCCAGGTCGAGCGGGAACAGCGGCGTGTCGCATGGCACCGTCAGGAGATAAGGTGTTTCGCAGCGCTCCAGGCCGGTCAGGAAGCCGGCGAGCGGGCCCGCGTAGCTGCTGTCGCCGTCGGGCCAGACAGGCGTGCCGAAGGACTCGTAGGCCGCGAGGTTGCGGTTGGCATTCACCATGACCTCGCCGACCTGCATGCCCAGGCGCAGCACCGCATGCAGGGCGAGCGGCGAGCCGTTGAAACTCTGCAGGCCCTTGTCGACGCCGCCCATGCGCGAGCCGCGCCCGCCGGCGAGCACCAGGCCCGTGATGTCTTGTGTGGAAATCGTCATCCGCCGATGTAGCTCATTTCGACGCGTCGCGGTGCGGCGGCGTCGGTGGTGTCGGGGCCGCGCAGGGCGCGCAGTTCGGAGTAGCGGTCGGCCCGGCCCTGCCAGATGTGGCCGATCGCCGAGAGGATGTCGTCGTCGTTCGCACCGGCGGCGTCCGCGCCGTCGCCACGCAGCAGCGGCCGAAGGTCATGGCCGCCGCTGGCGAAGAGGCACAGGTACAGCCGGCCCTCGGTCGAGAGGCGTGCGCGGCTGCAGTCGCTGCAGAAGGCTTGCGTCACGCTGCTGATCACGCCGATCTCGCCGCTGCCGTCTTCGTAGGCCCAGCGCTGCGCCGTCTCGCCGGGGGCCGAGGCTTCCAGCGGGCGCAACGGGAACTCGGCGGCGATGCGCGCGACGACCTCGGAAGAGGGCATCACCTCGTCCATGCGCCAGCCGTTGGTGGCGCCGACGTCCATGTATTCGATGAAGCGCAGCACGACGCCGGTGCCCTTGAAGTGCCGTGCCATCGGCAGGATCTCGGCGTCGTTGGTGCCGCGCTTGACGACCATGTTGACCTTGATCGGCCCGAGCCCGGCGGCGCGGGCGGCCTCGATGCCGGCGAGCACGTCGGCCACCGGGAAATCGACATCGTTCATGCGGCGGAACACGGTGTCGTCCAGGCCGTCGAGGCTCACCGTCACGCGCTGCAGGCCGGCGGCCTTCAGCGCCTCGGCCTTGCGCACCAGCAGCGAGCCGTTGGTGGTGAGCGTCAGGTCGAGCGGCTGTCCGTCGGGCGTGCGCAGCGCGGCGAGCTGCTCGACGAGCGATTCGATGTTCTTGCGCAGCAGCGGCTCACCGCCGGTCAGCCGGAGCTTGCGCACCCCGTGCGCCGCGAACAGGCGGGCGAGCCGGGTGATCTCCTCGAAGCTCAGCAGTGCGCCGTGCGGCAGGTATGTGTAGTCCTTGTCGAACACTTCCTTGGGCATGCAATAGCTGCAGCGGAAGTTGCACCGGTCGGTCACGCTGATGCGCAGGTCGGTCAGCGGACGGCCGAGACGGTCGAGCAGGGTGCCTGTGGCCGGCACGGGCGCCAGCGGCGCGTGCGCACGGACGTGCGCACGTCCGATGCTGGCGAGGGGAACGAAGGTCTCGGTCATGGGCGGGTGGGGTGCGGCAATTTACCTGATTGCCCATGCTTCTTCGGCCGGAGGGGTCAAGCCGGTGGGCCCGTCGATCCCGAAAATCCCGCTTGGATTTCTCAAATAAGAACGACTATCATCTGCGAGCCCGAGTACGCAAAGCTCCATTCGACGCAAAGGGCCGAACAGGAGCTTGCATGAATCCGTTTTTCACGGTCTCGGAAGGCATGGAGGCGTTCGCCACCGGCGGGCTGCGCGCCTGGGAGCGCGTGATGCGCCGTGGCGTCGACGCGGCCCGCTGCGGTCATCTGCTGCTGGCCGAGGGCCTCTACCTGCAGGCACTCGGCCTGGCGCAACCGCTGCTCGACGCCGGCTGCGCCGAGCGCCCCGACGACCGCATCGCGGCCTTCGTCGTCACCCATCTCAACCTGTCCGACCTGCACCGCGACGCCGGGCGCATCGAGGACGCGGTCGCACACCTGTGCGTGGCGCACTGCCGGCTGATGGCGCTGCTGCGCGACCCGCAGGCCGAGCCCGCGCTGCAGCAGGCCGCCTGCCGCCACAGCCGCGAAACCCACGCCGCCCTGGTGGCGCACCTGGGCGAGCACGGCGTCCACCCGGCCATCCTGGCCGCCCTGCGCGCCGGCTGCATGCCCTTTCCGCCGCCGGGCGTCACGCTGCACTGAAACGGCAGCTCCCCGCATTTTCAACGTCGAAGGACTTTTCTTCCATGCCCCATTCCCTCCCGAAGCTGCCCTATGCCTACGACGCGCTCGAGCCGCACATCGACGCGCAGACGATGGAGATCCATTTCACCAAGCACCACCAGGCCTACGTCAACAACCTCCATGCCGCGCTCGAGGGCACCGTCTACGCCGAGCTGCCGGTGGAGCAGCTGATCGTGAACGTCGGCACCCTGCCCGAGCGCTTGCGTGCCCCGGTGCGCAACAATGGCGGCGGCCATGCCAACCACAGCCTGTTCTGGACCGTGATGTCGCCCACCGGCGGCGGGGCGCCGACGGGCGAGCTGGCCCGGGCCATCGATGCCGAGCTCGGCGGCTTCGACGCCTTCAAGGACGCCTTCACCAAGGCGGCGCTGACCCGCTTCGGCAGCGGCTGGGCCTGGCTCGGCGTGGCGAAGGACGGCCGGCTCGCCGTCGAGAGCAGCGGCAACCAGGACAGCCCGCTCATGACCGGCATCGGCTCGGGCAACACGCCCATCCTGGGACTGGACGTGTGGGAGCACGCCTACTACCTGAAGTACCAGAACCGTCGCCCCGACTACATCGCGGCGTTCTACAACGTGGTGGACTGGGTCGAGGTGGCCCGGCGCTACGCGGCAGCGCGTGCCTGAGGAGGGCAGCACGATGGACGAGACACGAGCGATGCCGGTGCGGAGCGGTCGGACCCTGCGTGAGTGGGTGGGGTGGGCGATCGTGTTCGCTGGCGCGCTCGTGGTCGCTAGCCAGTTCTGGCGCTTCGTGAGCGGCAACCCGGTGGTGCTCGCGGCCTTTGTCGGCGGCTCCATCGCGGCGCTGGCGACGGCGCTGGGCACAGTGCCGGTGCTGTTCTCGCAGAAGCTCTCCGACCGCGTGCAGGACACGCTCTTCGGTTTCGGCGCCGGCGTGATGCTCGCGGCCTGCGCCTTCTCGCTGGTCATTCCGGGCCTCGAAGCGGCGCGCACCCACCCTGCCTTCGGTGGCGGTCCCTGGGCGGCCGGTGGCGTGGTCGGCAGCGCGATCCTGCTCGGGGCGCTGGCGCTGCTGACGATGGACCGCCTGCTGCCGCACGAGCACTTCATCAAGGGGCGCGAAGGCCATTCGGCGCAGAAGATGCGCCGCACCTGGCTCTTCGTCATCGCGATCGCGCTGCACAACCTGCCCGAGGGCCTGGCGATCGGCGTCGGCTACGCCGGCAACGAAGGCCTGCGCGCCAATGCGCTGGCCACCGGCATCGCGATCCAGGACGTGCCGGAAGGCCTGGTGGTGGCCGTGGCGCTGCTGGGCGCGGGTTACCGCCGCCTCTTCGCGGTGGGGATCGGCATGGCCTCGGGCCTGGTCGAGCCGCTCGGTGCCGTGCTGGGCGCGGCCGTCGTGGGCTACTCGGCGGCGCTGCTGCCCTGGGGCCTGGGCTTCGCGGCCGGTGCGATGCTGTTCGTCATCAGCCACGAGATCATCCCGGAGTCGCACCGCAAGGGGCACGAAGCCTTCGCCACCGGCGGGCTGATGATCGGCTTCGTGCTGATGATGCTGCTGGACACGGCGCTCGCCTGAGCCGGCGCGGCACGCAAAGTTTTGTTCGCGCCTGCACGTCCCAGACGTTCTCGCGCCCGGCACTGGGGCAAGGTGCCATGCTCGTTTTCTTTTCCATTCCCGCACCAGCCAGCCGACGCCAGCCCGTGCAGTTTCATACTGCAGGAGTCTGATCGTGTCTTTTCTTTCCATGCGCCGCACCCGGCGCCTCCCCGGCGAGTGCTCGCCGCTCTGGCTGGCATTGTTCGTGGCCTTGCCTCTTCCTGCGTTGGCGCAGGCCGCTGCATCGGGCGAGGATGCGGAAGACGGTCGCGGTCGCGAGCTGCGCCCGATCGAGGTGCGCGAAGGCCGTGAGACGGACCTGCGCAGCGAGGGCACGGCCGCGCAGGGCTACCGCAGCAGCACCGCATCGCGCGTCGGCCCGATGGCCGACAAGGCGCTGCAGGATCTGCCCTATGCCATCCAGGTGGTGCCGCAGGCGCTGATCGAGAACGTACAGGCGACCAAGCCCGACGACGTGCTCAAGCTGAGCCCGGTGCTGCAGCTCACTACGCCCCAGTCGCGCTTCTTCACCGGTGCCACGCTGCGCGGATTCAGCGTCGGGGCGAACAAGCGCATCGACGGCATGCCCAATGCCAACATGGTCAGCGTCGACATCGAGGACAAGGAACGGGTGGAGGTCCTGACCGGCCTGTCGGGCTTTCTCTATGGTCCGGGCAACGTGGGCGGCACGCTCAACTACGTGCTGAAGCGGCCGACCTACGAGCGCTACAACAGCATCACCACCGGTCTGGCCGAAGGCCGCAACGGCTATGTGCATGGCGACTTCGGCGGCCCGATCGATGCCGAAGGCCGCTTCGCCTACCGGCTGAACGTGCTCGGGCAGGACGGAGATACCGCGACGGACTACCAGTCGATCCACCGGGGCCTGGTGAGCGGCGCGCTCGACTGGAACCTCAGCAACCGGCTGCAGTTGCAGTTCGATGCCTCGCGAAGCAACTACCGCATGCGCGGCAGCGAGCCCTACTGGTCTGCCGTCAGCGGCGTGAAATACCCCTCGGCCTCCCGTGCGACCGACGGCTACTACGGCCAGCCCTACACCTGGACCGAGACGCAGCAGGCGCACGCGGGCGCGCGCCTGCGCTGGCAGCTCTCGGACGACCTGACCCTGCGCGCCGGCATGGCGCGCCGTACCAGCGAATCGGACCTGGTGGTGGCCAACAACACCTTCACCACCGGCACGTCAGGCAGCTACCGGGTGCAGAGCAGCGCGTGGGAGTACCCGGACTTCACCAATCGCGCCGCCTATGCGTTCGCCGACTGGAAGTTCGCCACCGGCGGCGTGCGACACCTCGTGACGGCCGGCTTCTCGGGCGATGTGGTGGAGAGCACCAACTACCGCAGCTCGGCGGGCGGATGGCAGACCGCGACGAGCGCCACCTTCAACATCGATCAGCCGGTCTACATCGACAGCGCGGTGACCGCACCGACCGGCCCGAAGTACCGCGCCCAGCGCAACATCAACCGCAACCTGGTGCTGGCCGACGACATCCGCTTCGGGCCGCAATGGTCGGCGCTGGTGGGGCTGAACCGGGCCACGCTCGTCGCCAACAGCTACGGCGCGACCGGTGCGTCGACGGCCGCGTACGACCAGAGCCGCACCTCGCCCAGCGTGTCGCTGATCTACAAGCCGGTGCCGGCGCTCTCGGTCTACACCAACTACATGGAAAGCCTGGAGCAGGGCGGCACCGCGAGCGCCACCTACAACAGCCGGGTGGTGAGCAATGCCGGCGTCGTCATGGCGCCGCTGGTGAGCAAGCAGGTGGAAGTCGGCGCCAAGCTCGAGGGCGGCGGTGTTCTGTGGACGGCGGCGCTGTTCCAGATCGACAAGGGCCTGGAGTACTACGACACCACCGGAACCGGCCCGGTGACTTTCGTGCAGGACGGCCGGCAGGTGCACAAGGGGCTGGAGTTCACCGCCACCGGCCGGCTGGCACGCCAGCTCAGCGTGGTCGGCGGCGTGACGCTGCTCGACGCCCAGGTGACGCGCAACACCCAGACGCCGGCGCTGGTCGGCAAGACACCTGCCAACGTGGCGGAGCGGCTGGCCAAGGTCTACCTCGAATACGACCTGGACGCGGTGCCGGGGCTGACGCTGACCGGCGGCGTCTTCTATACCGGCCGCCAGTTCGTCGACGCCGCCAACACCGACGTGCTGCCGTCGTACGTCACCGCCGACCTGGGCGTGCGCTACGCCACCCGTGTGGGCGCCATGCCGCTCACCCTGCGCCTGAACGTGGCGAACCTCACCGACAAGCGCTACTGGATGAACAGCAACTACCTCGGCGCCGGGCGAACGCTCGGGCTGTCGGCCCAGCTGAAGTTCTAGTCCAGAGAGGCCTCAGCCGTGCTTCACGGCCACGGTCTTCAGCGTCGTGAAGCCGTACAGCGCCTCGAAGCCCTTCTCGCGGCCGTAGCCCGAGGACTTCACGCCGCCGAAGGGCAGTTCGACGCCGCCGCCGGCGCCGTAGTTGTTGATGAAGACCTGGCCCGCGCGCACCCGCTTGGCCATGCGGAACTGGCGGGCGCCGTTCTCGGTCCAGACGCCCGCGACCAAGCCGAACTGCGTCGCATTGGCCATCGCCACGGCTTCGTCCTCGCCGCTGAAGGCCATGGCGGCCAGCACCGGGCCGAACACCTCTTCCTGCGCCAGCCGGTGGTCGACCGGCACGTCGCGCAGCAGCGTCGGGGCCTGGTAGAAGCCGGTGTCGGGCGCCTCGTCGACCACCGTGCCCTGGGCCACCATCGGGATGCCGGCGACCTGCGCGTCGGACAGGAAGTCCCACACGCGCTGCTGCTGCGTCTGGCGGATCAGCGGGCCGACGTCGAGGTCCATCGCAGCCGGGCCGACGCGCAGCGCCTCGAAGGCGCGGCCCAGGCGTTCGAGCACCGGTTCGTAGATGGCGCGCTCGATCAGCACCCGCGAGCCGGCCGAGCAGGTCTGGCCGGCGTTCTGCACGATGGCGTTGATCAGCACCGGAATGGCGGCGTCGATGTCGGCGTCCGCAAAGAGGATCTGCGGGCTCTTGCCGCCCAGCTCGAGCGTGACCGGGCAGTGCCGTTCGGCCGCCACCTGCTGGATCAGCGTGCCGATCTTCGGGCTGCCGGTGAAGCTGATGTGGTCGATGCCTTCGTGGCGCGCCAGCGCGTCGCCCACCTCGTGGCCGTAGCCGGTCACGATGTTGATGGCGCCGGCCGGGAAGCCGGCCTCGGCCGCCAGCTGCGCCACGCGAATGAGCGACAGGCAGGCGTCCTCGGCCGGCTTGACCACGCAGGCGTTGCCGGCGGCCAGGGCGCCGCCCACGCTGCGCCCGAAGATCTGCATCGGGTAGTTCCAGGGAATGATGTGCCCGGTGACGCCGTGCGGCTCGCGCCAGGTGAAGACGCTGTAGCCGTCCTGGTAGGGGATGGTCTCGCCGTGCAGCTTGTCGCAGGCGCCGGCGTAGAACTCGAAATAGCGCACCAGCGCGACGGCGTCGGCGCGGGCCTGCTTCACGGGCTTGCCGCAGTCGCGCTGTTCGAGCAGCGCCAGTTCGTCGACATGCTCGGCGATCTTGCGCGACAGGGCGTAGAGCAGGCGGCCGCGCTCGGCGGCGCTCACCTTGTGCCAGACGCCGTCGAAGCAGTCGCGCGCGGCGCGCACGGCGGCGTCGATGTCGGCCGCATTGCTGCGCTGGAGTTCGTCGAAGGGCTGGCCGTCCGACGGATCGATGACGGGCAGGGTGCGGCCCGACGCGGAGGCGACGTCGGCATTGGCGATGTAGTTGAATTGCATGTCGATGGGCGGCGCATGGCCGCTGGGGGATGTCTCTGAAGATGCCGGGCGCGGCGTGCGCGCGGCATCCAATGGTAAGAGCGTCGGCGCCCGGCTGCAGCGGGCGCCATGGGCCGCTCTTGCAATCGGCCCCGGGCGCCCCACATGCGATGCATGAATGCAACACGTTCTTCCGTCTCCAAGACCAGCCTCGACGTCACCGAACGGCTGGCCCAGCTTCTCGAACGGCTGGAGCACAGCCCCGTGCCGGTCGGTGCCGACCAGTACCGCTCGGTGGTGGTGCACCTGGTGAACGAGTTCGGCGATGTAGCGCCCGGCGACGCGCTGGGCCGCCTGCTGGACAGCTACCCGGCCGCGGCGCAGGTCTACGAGAACCTCCAGTACGCGCACGCCGGCCTGTGCCGTTCCGGCCTGGACGCCGCCATGGCCGCCGAACTGCGCGCCAAGGAGGCGATCGCCCGCGCCATGGCCGGCCCCGCGCCCCGCACACCGGATGCCGCCGATGTCCAAGCCTGATACCAAGACCGCGGTCGTGGCCGACGGCCTGCGCTACAAGTCCAAGCCCTCGGGTTCGCCGTTCCGCGCATCGGCCTCGTTCAGCGGCGCCACCATGTCCTGCTTCATGTGCGGCAAGCACCGTCTTCGCTCGCAGATGCGCACCCGACAGGTGCTTGGCAAGTCCCAGAGCGTCTGCGCACCCACCTGCAAGGCGCTGGACGAACAGGTCGAGGGCTGAAGCCCCAGCCCGGGCGTCCCGAAGTCGCCCGGAATGTGTGGCGTGTAATTCAAACGTGTACTTGAATTTCCCGGCGTGGTGAGTTGAAATTCTGTCAAGAATTGAAAACGAAGCGGGTGCAAAAATTGCATTTGTCATTCAATTCCTGATCGAAGGGCCTCCCGTGGTTGCGAACCGTGCATTTCTCTGATTTCCAGGCCCGGCAGCAAGGAGGATCACCATGAGCACCGTGCGCCACGTCGTCATGCAGGTCGTCAAGCGCTCCGGCGGGGCGACGCACCATGTCGGCTTCACCATCGACGACCATTTCGTGGAACGGCTGCGCCAGCTCCGCTCGCTGGTGCCGCAGCTCACGACACTGAACAAGCAGCGCGACCTCGTCATCGACAAGGTGCGCGTGCGGCTGCCCAACGCCGTCTGGCGCTCCGGCGCGCAGGTCGAGGAGCAGATCGAAGGCTCCTGCATCGTCATCGCCAGCGAAGGCTTCTTCAGCTGCGGCGGTCGCGATCGCCGCACCAAGGAAAAGCTGGTCACCTACGCCTTTCCGATCGCGCGTCTGAGCGAACTGCACGCCGAGCGCCCGGCCGGCGAGACGCTCTACATCCGCGACGGCGTGTTCACCAACGACGAGCCGGCCGATTCACCGGCCGGCCGCTGGGTCGCCTCGCTGCACGAACTCGACGAAATGCGCGTGCCGGATGTCCCCTCCGACTTCGACACGCTGCAGGGCCTGCCGCCGCTGCGCGCCGAGCCAGGCGGCCACGTCGCCACCGGCAGCTTCCGGCTCAACTGACGGCCGCGCTTCCTCTCCAGTAGACTGCGCGCCCTGAAGACCGGCGCGACCTCCGCGTCGGCGACGGAGACATCCCTGGACATGAACCGCAAAACCCTGCTCTCGCTGCTGGCCTGCTCGGCCTTCTCTGCACTCGCCTTCGGGCCCCATCTGGCCCACGCCCAGCCCGCGGCCTACCCCAGCAAGCCGATCCGCCTGATCGTGCCGTTCCCGCCGGGCGGTGGCACGGACATCCTGTCGCGCATCATCGGCACGCGCCTGACCGAGGCGAACAAGTGGACCGTGGTGGTCGACAACAAGCCCGGTGCCGGCGGCACCATCGGCATCACCGAGGCGGTGCGCATGCCGGCCACCGGCTACGAGATGGTGATGGGCCAGAAGGACAACCTCGCCGTCGCCCCCTGGCTCTACAAGAGCCTGAGCTACGACCCGTCGAAGGACCTGACGGCCGTGGCGCTGGTGGCCGAATCGCCGCTGGTGATCGTCACCGCCGCCAATTCGCCGTTCAGGAACATGGCCGACGTGATCGCTGCCGCCAAGGCCGCGCCGGACACCATCACCTACGGCAGCCCGGGCAACGGCACGACCATCCACCTGGCCGGCGAGATGTTCAAGATGGCGGCCGGCATCAAGATCACGCACGTGCCGTACAAGGGCTCGAACCCGGCGGTGATCGACACGATGAGCGGTCAGGTGGCGATGATGGTGTCGTCCATTCCCTCGGCCATCGCGCAGATCAAGGCCGGCAAGCTGCGCGCCCTGGCCGTGACCTCGGCCAAGCGCAGCGTCAGCCTGCCCGACGTGCCGACCGTCGCCGAATCGACCGCGCTGAAGGACTTCGACGTGAGCTCCTGGTACGGCGTCTTCATGCCGGCCAACGCGCCGAAGGACGTGGTCGCGACCATGAACGCGGCCATCAACAGGCAGCTGGCGCTGCCGGAAGTCAAGGAAGCCATCCATGCCCAGGGCGCCGAGCCGCGGCCGATGACGCCAGCCGCCTTCGCCGCGCTGGTGAAGGCCGACCACGCCAAGTGGGAGGGCATCGTCGCCGCGTCCGGCGTGAAAGTCGAGTGAAGGTGAGGGCCGCCTGGCGGATGCGCGCGCTGCCGTCGGTCGCCTGATGGGACAGGCCTTCGCGTCGCTCTCGGCCGTGCAGGTCATGGGGTGGGGCCTGGCCTTCTTCGGCAGTCTGTACCTCGGCTTCGGCACCATCACCTGGTTGCTCACGCAGCGGGTGCTGCCGGCGTTGGGCATCGGGCGGGTGCTCGATCCGCGGCCCGTGCGCGCCGAGCAATGGCGGCGGGAGTTCGCGCAGTCTGCGTGCTCCGTGCTGATCTTCGGGCTCGGCATGGTATTTCCCTGGGGTCTGCTGCAACTTGGCTGGGCCCAACTCGCGGCGGATGCCAGTGGCTGGCGCATCGCCGCCGAGATCGTCGTTCTGGCGATCTGGAACGATGTGCATTTCTGGATCAACCATCGCCTGCTGCACAGCAAGGTATTGCGGCGCTTCCACGGGCCGCACCACCGATCGGTGGTCACCACGCCGTTCTCCACCTACAGCTTTCACCCCGTCGAGGCGCTGATGCTGGGCAACGTGATCCTCTGGCCGATGCTGGTGCACGACTTCAGCTTCTGGTCGCTCGCGTCGGTGCCGGTGTTCAGCCTGTTCTTCAATTGCATCGGCCACGCCAACTACGATTTCGTCACGGGCGTGTCATACGGCCACTGGTTCGCGGCCAGTCGTCGACACCATCTGCACCATGCCGCGCACGCCGGCAACTACGGCTTCCAGTTCACCTTCATGGACCGGCTCTTCGGCACGCGGCTGGCGGCCGATGCCGCCGACGCGCAGCTCGATGCCTTCCGGCGCAGGCAGGCCGCGCACGGGCTCGGTGCCTGAGCGGCGGCGCATGCCTCGATTGCCCCGATTGCGACATCCGCGCGACTGGCAGAGCTTGGCGTACCTCGTGGCGTTGCCGGCGCTCGCCGCGTGGCAATGGGTCCACGGCTTCCGGTGGCCGCTGTATGGGCTGATGCTGTTCCTCACGCTGGGCATCGGCGTGATCCACCACAACCACACGCATCGGCGCCTGTGGCGCGGGCGTCGAGCCAACCGGCTGACCGACTTCGCCATCACGCTGTTGCAGGGCCACCCGACCTTCGTGTTCTGGCCGACGCATGTGGCCAATCACCATCGGTACCGGCACGGCGAGAAGGATGTGGCGCGCACCTACCGATTTCGCGGCGGTGACACCAACCACCTGAGCGGCTATCTGCTGCATCCGCTGCAGGCCGTGTGCGTGCTGTACCCGACCATCCTGGTCTGGCTCGCCGCCTTGCGCCGGCGTTCGCCCGGCGCATTCCGCTACTGCCTGGCGCAGTACGGCCTGTGGCTGGGCGCGTGGGCGCTGCTGCTGGCGATCGACTGGCGCCGCGCGCTTGTCTTCGTCATCGTCCCGCAGCTGCATGGTCTGCACTGGCTGCTGGCCACCAACTACCTGCAGCATGCCCATGCCGATGGTCGCGCGGGGGCGCGTGGCGATACCCCCGGGAGCGCGCTGAACTACGCGCGCAACTTCGAAGGGCTGGTGAACCCCTTGCTGTTCAACATCGGGCTTCACACCGCACACCACGAAAACCCGCATGCCCATTGGTCCGAACTCACCCGTCTGCACCGCGCGCACTACCGCGCCCGCGTGGCGCCCGCACTCAACGAAGGCGGCCTCGTGCCTTACATGCTGCGTGTCTTCGTCCTCGGCACCGTGGTGCCGCGGTTCCGAAGCCGTGCGCTGATGCCATCGATGTCCGTCGACCCGTCCCACCACTGAAGCCACCATGCCCGTTCCCTTTCAACGCGTGTACCTCCAGAGCGCCGGCGCCTTCCTGCCGGGCGCGCCCGTGAACAACGCGCAGATGGACGACTACATCGCACCGCTCAACCGCCTGTCGCAGCGCATCAAACGGCGCATCCTGGCCGAGAACGGCATCCGTGAGCGCTACTACGCAATCGACGCCGAAGGCCGCACGGTGTTCAGCAACGCGCAGCTCGCGGCCGCTGCCATCCGCGACTGCCTCGTGCGCGGCGGGGCCGAGCTGTCGCAGGTGTCGATGCTGGCGAGCGGTTCGTCGGGCGGCGACACGCTGATGCCCGGCTTCGCCAACATGATCCAGGGCGAACTCGCCGCGCCGCCGATGGAGACGCTGTCGGTGCACGGCATCTGCGCGGCCGGCGTCGGGGCGATCCAGGCCGCGGCGCAGGGCATCGAGCTCGGCGCACACCGTTCCGCGCTGGCGGTGGCGAGCGAGATGCCGTCGCGGCTCTTCAAACGCTCGCGCTTTGCAGCCCGCGGCTACGAAGCCGATTTCGACTCGCACTTCCTGCGTTGGATGCTGTCGGACGGCGCCGGCGCCCTGCTGCTGTCGGACGGGGCGGCGCTGGCCGGCGGTCACGGGCTGCAGCTGAAGCTCAAGTGGGTGCACCAGCGCGCGTTCTCCGGCGACTACCCGGTCTGCATGCAGCTCGGGCTCACCGAAGACCGCGAACGCGGTCACCTCGACTTCGGCTCCTGGGCCGAGGCGGAGGCGGCCGGCGCGCTGTCGCTGCGGCAGGACATCCGGCTGCTGCCGCACCTGTTCGACATCGGCATCCACGAGTACGCGCAGCTGGTGAAGGACGGCTGGGTCGAGCCGGCGCGCGTCGACCATTTCCTGTGCCACTACTCGTCGGAGAAATTCATTCCGGTGGTGGAGGACCTGATGGCCAAGGCCGGCCTCTCCATCCCGCGCGAGCGTTGGTACAGCAACCTTGCGTGGCGAGGCAACACCGGCGCGGCCTCGATCCTGATCATGCTGTCGGAGTTTCTGCAGACCCGCACATTGAAGCCCGGCGAGCAGATCTTCTGCTACGTGCCGGAGTCGGGCCGCTTCATGGCGGCGTACCTGCTGCTGGAGGTGGAGTCGGCCGACGCGGCGCCGCAGCGCGCGGCCGAGCCGCAGGGCAGGGCGTCGCCGGCCGCGGCCGCCATGGAAGACGAGGTCATCGCGCCACCGCACGACCCGGCCGCCGCGCCCGATGGCCTGCGTGATCTCCTCACCGAACTGGCCTCGATCTGGCACGACTACCGCTCGCAGGTCTGGCGCACGCCACTGGTGCGGCAGATCCGCGCGCGCCGCTTCGCTGTGCCCGACTACCTGAACTGGATGGCACAGTGGGTGCCGCAGGTGCGCGAGGGCAGTCTGTGGATGCGCGAGGGCGCGGCGTCGCTCACCGGCGACTACCAGGCGCTGGCCGCGCTGATCGACGTGCATGCCGGCGAGGAGCAGAACGACTTCCAGATCCTGTTCGACGACTACCGCCAGGCCGGCGGCACGGTGAGCGACATCGCCGACTTGCGCCGCAACCCCGGCGGCGAGGCGCTCAACGCCTACCTGCACGGGCTGGCCGCGACGACCAACCCGATCGGCCTGCTCGGCGCCATCTACATCATCGAGGGTACGGGCCAGCGCATCGTGCCGGCCCTGCTGCCGCTGCTGAAGGCGTCGCTCAAATTGCCGCCGCAGGTGTTCCGCTTCCTCGAGTACCACGGCCACAACGACGTGCATCACCTGAATCGCTGGCTGATGGCCGTCGAGATGGTGGTGGCGCTCGACACCGACGGCCGCGCACAGCGCCAGATTATCGAGACCGCACGCCACACGGCGGCGCTCTACCTGATGCAGTTTCAGCACATCACCGAAAGCCGATGACATGAGCCGACACCCGACGCCCGACTTTCTGGCGAAGCCGCACGACGAACGCGACCCGAGCCCCTGGCTCGCGCTCTACCTCGACCGGAGCACGCCGCTGCCGGACGACGTCAAGGCAGCCTGGCTCACCGATTCCAGCTCGGCCTCGCGCCAGTTCCTGCTGCCTTTCCTGCGGCCGCTGGCGCGCAGCTTCATCATCCTGTTCCAGGTGATCAAGGTGTTCGTGCCGCGCAATTGGTCGCACTCGGGGTTGTTGCACCGTTTTCTGGCGTGGGGGTTGCAGCACTTCGTGTCGCCCGAGGCCAACTGGCTGATCCTGCGGCACTTCCACCTGGGGTCGCAGGTGCTGGCCTTCATCGGTGCCAACTCGCCCGCGCCGGTGGGCACCAGCCCGCTCGCGCCGATGACCATCGCCGCGCTCAAGGACGACCTGTTCCTCAAGCACGACCTGAACCTCTTCAACTTCGTGATCCGCCTGAACAAGGCACTGCGCGAGCAGGGGCTGGAACTGTGCAAGCCCGAGCGCGTCGACTTCTCGATGATCCGCGACCCGGGCCTGAAACTGGAGGACATGCCGCACGGCAAGCTCAACGTCATGGATTTGCAGAGCGCGATCGAGTTGTTCACGCCGCTCTACCAGTTGATGCTCACCGACAACGATTTCTGGCGCGCGGCCAATTCGCTGCAGCTCGACGAAACCATCGGCATCTACACCGCGACGCTGCTGGCGGCGCCGGAGCACCTGGTGCTGGTGAACAACAAGCATCCGCTGGTGCCGCTGTCGACGCTGCGCGCCGGGCACCGGCTGGTGATCCACGGCCTGTCGACCGAGATGCTGCACAGCCTGCTCGACCGCTTCCGTCGGGCCCAAGCCGAGGGGACGCCCGTCAACACGACCTCGGGGCCCACCACGGCGTGAACGTCACTTCTGGGCGGACGGAAGTTCCTTCACCGCGGCCAGCACCTTCTCGACGTGCTTGGCCGGGTTCAGGCTTTGGTAGTAGAAGGCAATCGCTCCTGTGGGAGAGATCACGTAGGAGATGCGGTTGGCATACTCGGGGCGGGTCTGCATCAGCGCGTCGAAGGACTTGCTGATGGCCCGGGTTTCATCCGACGCCACCGGAAACTTGCCCTGGCAGGACTGGCTGGAAAACTTGGCGAGGGTCTCGGGGTCGTCGGTGGACACGCCGATCACGCTGGCGCCGACCGCCTTGAAGTCCTCGATGGCTTCGGCGAAGGCATGGGCTTCGATGGAGCAGCCGGTCGAGAAGGCCGCGGGGAAGAAGTACAGCACCACCGGCCCCTTCTTCAGTGCGTCGCCCAGCGAGTAGGTGAAGGGCTTGCCATCGAGCGCCGCGGGGGCGCTGAACTTCGGCGCGGGCTCGCCGATGTCGAGCGCGGCAGCCGCTGGCAGGGAGACCCCCAGACAGAGCATCATCAGCGGTACGGCAAACCGTGTCGAAGCAGCCAGCAACATGTTCTCGATCCCCAAAAAACAATGACGCGCATCTTATTCCGGCGAGCCCTGATGCGCGCGGCCGCATGGCTTTCCCTGCTCGGGCTCGTGGCCTTGGTGACGGCCTGCGGCAGCCTGCCGGCCGTCAAGCACATGCCGCCGACGCTGTCGCTGGCGCCCGACCCGACCACGCCGCTGGCCAAGGTGGTCGCGGCTTCCACGCCGCCCGACGAGCATTCCGGCTTCCGCCTGATGCCGCTGGGCGTGTATTCGCTCGACGCCCGCATCGAACTGGCGCGGCGCGCCCAGCGAACGCTCGACGTGCAGTACTACGTGATCGCCAACGACGGGGCCGGCGGCCTGCTGCTGCGCACGCTGAAGGAAGCGGCGCAGCGCGGCGTGCGGGTGCGGGTGCTGGTGGACGACCTCTACACCGCCAGCACCGACCAGATGCTGCTGGCCATGACGGCGACACCCAACATCGAGGTGCGGCTCTTCAACCCCTTCTGCTGTGCGCGCGGCAGCCTGGCGGGCCGCTTCGCCGCGTCGATCTTCGACATCTACCGGCTCAACCACCGCATGCACAACAAGCTCTTCATCGCCGATGGCGTGATGGGCGTGATGGGCGGGCGCAACATCGCCGACGAGTACTTCACGCTCAACAGCGCGCAGAACTTCATCGACATGGACACGCTGGTCGTGGGCAAGGTGATCGAGCAGCTCGCCAACATCTTCGACGCCTACTGGAACAGCGAAGAGGTCTACCCCATCGGCGAGATCGTGACGCCCTACGCCGGCCGCACCGTGATGGATAGCGATTTCGACGCGCGCGTCGGCATGGGCGCGCCGCCGCCCAAGGTCATCCTGCCGCCGACGGATGTGCTGGGCTACGGGCCGATCGGCGAAGAACTCGATGCGGGCCGCATCGGCTTGCTCTGGGGCGTGGCCAACGCGGTGGCCGACCCGCCGGCCAAGCTGCGTTCCATGACGCGCGACGAAGCCTTCGCGAGCAGCGTGACCGCGCGCTTCTGGCAGCGGCTGCTCACGGCCGAGAACCAGGTCGTGCTGACCTCGCCGTACCTGGTGCCCGGCGAGCGCGGGATGGCGGGCTTCAAGCAACTGCGCGACTGGGGCGTCGACGTGACACTGCTCACCAACTCGCTGGCCGCCAACGACGAGCCGCTGGTGCACAGCGGCTACGTGCGCTACCGAAAGCGGCTGCTCGAGGATGGTGTCGACCTGTACGAGCTGAGCCCGGCGCGCACCACGCGCAACAAGCGGCTCGGCCTGTTCGGCAGTTCGCTGGGGCGTCTGCATGCCAAGACGGCGGTGGTCGACAAGCACCTGGTCTTTCTCGGCTCGGTCAACCTCGACCCGCGCTCGGCCACGCAGAACACCGAACTCGGCCTGGCCGTGTTCAGCCCGCAGCTGGCGCGCGAGATGCTGCGCATCATCAACATCAGCAAGCTCGAGAGCGCCTACCGCGTGCGCCTCGACCCGAAGACCGGCCGGCTCGAATGGCTGTCGATGGACGAGGACAAGGAAATCGTCCTGCACAAGGAGCCGGAGTCGACCTGGCTGCAACGCCTGAAGATCAACATGCTCGGGCCGCTGGTGCCCGAGGATCTGCTGTAGCGCCGCGCCAGTTGCGGGGACTTCAGCCGCCGTGGAACCTGACCACCAGCGGCACGATCAGCAGCGCCACGATGTTGATGATCTTGATCAGCGGGTTGACCGCCGGGCCGGCCGTGTCCTTGTAGGGGTCGCCCACGGTGTCGCCGGTGACGGCGGCCTTGTGCGCCTCGCTGCCCTTGCCGCCGTGGTGGCCGTCCTCGATGTACTTCTTGGCGTTGTCCCACGCCCCGCCGCCGGTGCACATGCTGATGGCGACGAACAGGCCGGTGACGATGGTGCCCATCAGCAGCCCGCCCAGTGCCTTCGGCCCGAGCAGCAGGCCCACCAGGATCGGCACCACCACCGGCAGCAGCGACGGGATCATCATTTCCTTGATCGCTGCGCCGGTCAGCATGCCGACGGCCTTGCCGTATTCGGGCTTGGCCGTGCCTTCCATGATGCCGGGGATCTCGCGGAACTGGCGGCGCACTTCCTCGACCACGGCGCCGGCTGCGCGGCCCACGGCTTCCATCGCCATGGCACCGAACAGGTAGGGGATCAACCCGCCGATGAAGAGGCCGACGATCACCATCGGGTCGCTCAGGTTGAAGGTGATCGCCTGGCCGTAGCTCTCCAGCTTGTGCGTGTAGTCGGCGAAGAGCACCAGCGACGCGAGGCCGGCCGAGCCGATGGCGTAGCCCTTGGTCACGGCCTTGGTGGTGTTGCCGACCGCGTCGAGCGGGTCGGTCACCGCGCGCACGCTGGCGGGCAGCTCGGCCATCTCGGCGATGCCGCCGGCGTTGTCGGTGATGGGGCCGTAGGCGTCGAGCGCGACCACGATGCCGGCCATGCTCAGCATCGCAGTCGCCGCGACGGCGATGCCGTAGAGCCCGGCCAGCGTGTACGACACGATGATCGCGATGCACACGAAGATCACCGGCCAGGCGGTCGAGCGCATCGATACGCCCAGGCCCGCGATGATGTTGGTGCCGTGGCCGGTGGTCGAGGCCTGCGCGATGTGCCGCACCGGCTTGTACTGCGTGCCGGTGTAGTACTCGGTGATCCACACCAGCGCGGCCGTCAGCACCAGGCCCACGGCACAGGCGCCGAACAGCTTCATCGCGCTGCCCGTCGGGGCGATGGCGTTGTCGGGGATGAGCCACTGCGTGACGAACCAGAAAGCGATCAGCGACAGGATGCCTGCCACCGCCAGCCCCTTGTAGAGCGCCGGCATCACGTTGGTCATGCCCGGCGACGCCTTCACGAAGAAGCAGCCGATGATCGACGCGATGATCGACACGCCGCCCAGCGCCAGCGGGTACAGCACCGCGTTGACCGGCGCCGCCGCCACCATCAGCGCACCGAGCACCATGGTGGCGATCAGCGTCACGGCGTAGGTCTCGAACAGGTCGGCCGCCATGCCGGCGCAGTCCCCGACGTTGTCGCCCACGTTGTCTGCGATCACCGCCGGGTTGCGCGGGTCATCCTCGGGGATGCCGGCTTCCACCTTGCCCACCAGGTCGGCGCCCACGTCGGCGCCCTTGGTGAAGATGCCGCCGCCCAGCCGCGCGAAGATCGAGATCAGCGACGAACCAAAGGCGAAGCCGATCAGCGGGTTGAGCAGCGACGACAGGCTCTTGTCCGGCGTGAGATTGCCGTTGCCGACTAGGAACCAGTAGAAGCCCGTCACACCCAGCAGCCCGAGGCCCACCACCAGCATGCCGGTGATGGCCCCGCCGCGGAAGGCGACGTCGAGTGCCGGGCCGATGCCTTGCGTTGCGGCCTGCGCGGTGCGCACGTTGGCCCGTACCGACACGTTCATCCCGATGAAGCCGCAGGCGCCGGACAGCACGGCGCCGAGCACGAAGCCGACGGCAGTCGTCACGTCGAGAAAGATGCCGATCAGGATCGCCAGCACCAGGCCGACGGCTGCGATGGTGACGTACTGCTTGGCGAGGTAGGCCGCGGCGCCTTGCTGGATCGCCGCGGCGATCTCCTGCATGCGCGCGTTACCGGGGTCTTTCGCGAGGATCCAACTGCGGGCCCAGACGCCATAGGCCACGGCCACGAGGCCGCAGACGATGGCGAGGACCAGAGGGGTGTTGCCGATCATGCTTGCATCTCCATTCGTTCGTTGTGACTTGTGGAGACGAAAGCCCAACCCGGTGCGCAACGCGTACGGGTCGAGGCTTCCGTCGCGTTGCTTCCTCGAAGCCTGCGCCGTGGGCGGACACAGGCCGATTGGCCAACGGGCGCAATTTACAGGCAAATGTCACAACCTGTGCCATTCATTGCAGGTGCGGAAAGTAAACTTCGGGTTTCTCCGCATCCCGCCCCAACTTTCAAACGACAGCGACAACACCATGGCCTTCGACAAAGTCTCCCCCGGCAAGAACCTCCCCGATGCCTTCAACGTGGTCATCGAGATCCCGATGAACTCGGACCCGATCAAGTACGAAGTGGACAAGGAGTCGGGCGCGCTCTTCGTCGACCGCTTCATGACGACGGCGATGTACTACCCCGCCAACTACGGCTACGTGCCGCAGACCCTGAGCGGCGACGGCGACCCGGTCGACGTGCTGGTGATCGCCCCGTACCCGCTGCTGCCCGGCGTGGTCGTGCCCTGCCGTCCGCTGGGTATCCTGATGATGGAAGACGAGGCCGGTGTCGACGGCAAGGTGCTGGCCGTGCCCACCACCAAGGTGCTGCCGATCTACAGCCACTGGAAGTCGATCGACGACGTGAACCCGATGCGCCTGAAGGCCATCAGCCACTTCTTCGAGCACTACAAGGACCTGGAAGAGGGAAAGTGGGTCAAGATCCTCGGCTGGGAAGGCCTCGACTCCGCCAAGAAGGAGATCAGCGACGGTCTCGCGAACTACGGCAAGAAGTAAGTCGGCGATCCGCCGATGTCGGCCGAAAGGCGCCACCGTCTTCGCGGACGTGGCGCCTTTTTCACGCGGGGCTACATACCGAGGTAGCGGCCGGGTCGGTGGTTGATGGCCAGCACGATGTTGAGCGCGACCGCACCGAGGATCGAGTAGAACACGCGCAGCGGTTCGATCGAGACCAGCGCCAGCAGCACGATGGCGCAGTCGACGCCCATCTGCACCTTGCCGGCGCGCCAGCCGAAGCGGTCCTGCAGCCACAGCGCGAGCACGCCGATGCCGCCCAGGCTGCACTTGTGGCGGAACAGGATGAGAAAGCCCGTGCCGGTGATGAGCCCGCCCACGAGCGCCGCGTACACCGGCTGGAGCGAGGCGAACGCCAGCAGCTGCGGCTGCAGCGTCGTCAGGGCCGACAGCAGCGCGACCGCGATGAAGGTCTTGACCGTGAACGCCACGCCCATCTTCCGCCAGGCGAGCCAGTAGAAGGGCAGGTTGAGCACGAAGAAGAGCGGGCCGAAGCCGATGCCCGTCGCGTAGTGCAGCAGGAAGGCCAGGCCCGCCGTGCCGCCGGTCAGCAGGCCGGCCGTGGTGAAGAAGGCGATGCCGACGGAGATCAGCAGGGTGCCGCTCGCCACGGCGAGCGCATCTTCGGCGCGGGTGTGTTTCTGGGGAAGGGACTCGTCGGTGTCGGTGGCGGCGCTCATGGGAGAAGTGTCGCTCGTGCGGCGCGCTGGCGCGCTGCGCCAACGCAAGGTCGCGCGTCAGCCCTGCGACTTGAAGGGGCTGCGTTCGTCCAGGTGCTGCATGTAGTTCTCGATGCCTTCGCCCTCGCGCTCGAGGAAGCGCTCGACGGCATCGGCGAAGGCCGGGTGCGCCAGCCAGTGGGCGCTGGTGGTCTTCACGGGCATCAAGGCGCGCGCCATCTTGTGCTCGCCCTGCGCGCCGCCCTCGAAGCGCCGCACGCCGTGCTCGATGCACCAGGCCAGCGGCTGGTAGTAGCAGGCGTCGAAGTGCAGGCAATCGACACGCTCGAGTGCGCCCCAGTAGCGGCCGTAGGCCGCGACCGGCGCGGCGCTGTCGGCGCCGTCGACCGACAGGGCGATCAGGCTGGCGGCGATGGGCTTGCCGTTGCGCTCGGCGACGAAGAGCAGCCAGGCTTTCGGCAGTGTGTCGGCCATGCGCTGGAAGAAGTCGCGGCTCAGGTAGGGCGCGTTGCCATGCTCGCGGTAGGTGCGTGCGTAGCAGCGGTAGAAGAAGTCCCAGTCGGCGGCCGAGATGTCGCTGCCGCGGGCCCAGCGGAAGGTCACGCCGGCATCGGCGACCTTGCGGCGCTCCTGGCGGATCTTCTTGCGCTTGTCGTGCGAGAGGCTGGCGAGGAAGGCCTCGAAATCGGCGTAGCCCGCGGTGCCGTCGTCGGGCGGGTTCGACCAGTGGAACTGCACCGTGTTGCGCAGCATCAGGCCGTGGTCGGCGCAGGCGGCGATGTCCTCGTCGGCACCGAAGAGCAGGTGCAGCGACGAGAGCTCGGCCTCCTTGCAGAACTGCAAGAGCCCCTGCACCAGCAGCGCGCGGCTGTCGGCGTCGCGCGCCAGCAGGCGCGTGCCGGGCACCGGCGTGAAGGGTACGGCGACGAGGGCCTTCGGGTAGTAGGCGAGCCCGTGCTGTTCGTAGGCGTTGGCCCAGGCCCAGTCGAACACGTACTCGCCGTAGGAGTGGTCCTTGATGTACAGGGGGCAGGCCGCGAGCAGCGTCTTGCCGCGCCACAGCGTGGCGAACTGCGGCGTCCAGCCGTGTTCCGGCGTAGCGCTGCCGCTGCGGTGCAGCGCGTCGAGGTACTCGTGGCGCATGAAGGGGCTGGGCGCGGCCTGCATCGCGAGCAGGGCGTTCCAGGCCTCGGCATCGATCTCGCCGGGGGCCGCGTGGAGTCGGAGGACGGGCTGGGCCATGGGATGCTTCTCAGTGCTTCCGCGCGCCGAGGTATTCGGCGATGTAGATGCCACCCAGCACGAGCGCCAGCGCCACGGCGTGGTACGCCGACAGTGGCTCGCCCAGCACCATCACGGCGAGCAGCGGGCCGAAGATCGGCACCAGGTTCATGAACATCCCGGCGCGGGCCGGGCCGATCAGCGCCACGCCCTGCATGAAGGTCAGCTGCGAGATGAAGGATGGCAGCAGCCCGATGAAGAGCACCAGCCCCCAGCCCTTGGCGCTCGGCAGGTAGGACTGCCCCATCGCGATCTCCACGGCGACGAAGGGAAGCGAAACGACGGCGGCGACGGCGGCCAGCGCCGCGAAGAACACGATGGCCGGCACCGCGGGGCGCTGCCGCAGGCCGAGCGCGAAGCCGGCGTACAGCACGCAGGCGATGACGATCCATACGTCGCCGATGTTGAACTTCAGCGCCGCCAGCCGAGCCAGTTCGCCCTGCGAGGCGACGACCGCGATGCCGCCCATGGTCAGCACCGCGCCGACCACCTGCAGCCCCGTGATGCGGGTGCGGTAGAGGAGCAGGCTGCCGATCAGGACGAGCACCGGAATGGTGCCCTGGATGATCGCGATGTTGATGGCGGTGGTGTGGTGCGCGGCGGCGTAGAACAGCGCGTTGAAGCCGGTGAAGCCGAGCGCGCCCATCAGCGTGATGGAGCGCCAGCGGGGCAGCAGGCTGCGCCAGTGCGTCGCGATCTGCGTGCGCGACGTCAACGCCAGCGCGACGCAGCAGACGCTCCAGCGCAGGCAGGTCAGCAGCATCGGCGGGACCTCGCCGACCGCCAGCCGTGCCGCCACGGCGTTCGCGCCCCAGGTCAGCATGGTGAAGACGAGCAGGACGTAGGCCTGGCTGTTGAACCAGTGGAGGCAGGAACCGAGGACGGAAGAGGGACTGGAAAAGCTGGCGCGCATCGCAGGGCGAGCGTACCAGCGCGCCCGGGTGCGCGCTCCGCCTGCGCGGCATCGCACAAAGGCGGTGCGCAGCCCCGGGTGCGCGCTGGGGTATTCGCATCGAGGGACGTGGTGGGCGCGGGTATTGGCGTTACGCTATCGACCAACCGATTCAACGAAACCGCAGGACGACAAGCCCATGAAACTCATCACCGTCATCGTCAAACCTTTCAAGCTCGACGACGTGCGCGAGGCCCTGGCGGAAGTCGGGGTGTCTGGCCTCACGGTGACCGAGGTCAAGGGCTTCGGCCGGCAGAAGGGCCACACCGAGCTCTACCGCGGCGCGGAGTACGTGGTCGACTTCCTGCCGAAGATGAAGATCGAGGTCGTGGTCAACGAAGGCGAGGTCGAGCGCTGCGTCGAGGCGATCGTGAGCGCCGCCCGCACCGGCAAGATCGGCGACGGCAAGATCTTCGTCACCGAGGTCGAGCGCGTGGTGCGCATCCGCACCGGCGAAGAGGGCGAATCGGCCGTCTGAGCCCTGGGCTCAGAGCACTTCGGCCAGGCGGTCGCCGCCCGCGTGTCGGCCGGCTTCGTCGATCAGCGCTTCGAGCAGCGGGGCGGTCTCGGTGCCGCTGCGGATCAGCCCCATCTGCCAGTCGCCCATGAGCCCCTCGCGCACGCAGTTCGCGAGAAAGGCGAGCAGGCCGTCGTAGTAGCCGGCGCTGTTGAGGATGCCGACCGGCTTGTCGTGGTAGCCGAGCTGGCGCCAGGTCCAGACCTCGAACAGTTCCTCGAAGGTGCCGATGCCGCCCGCCATGGCGAGGAAGGCGTCCGCCCGCTCGCCCATCATGGCCTTGCGTTCGTGCATCGTGTCGACGATGTGCAGCTCGTCGCAGAGCGTGTTGGCGACTTCCTTGTCCACCAGGGCCTTGGGGATGATGCCGACCACGCGGCCACCGGCCTGGCGCGTGGCCTCCGCCACCGTGCCCATCAGGCCGGTGCGGCCGCCGCCGTAGACCAGCTGGCCGCGGCGTTCGCCGATCCAGCGGCCGACGGCCTCGGCCACGTGGGTGAATTCGGGGCGCTCGCCGGGTCGGGAGCCGCAATAGACGCAAATCGAGAAAGCAGGAGTCATGGTCCGATCATGCCGTGGCTGCGTGACGCATGCCGTTCAAAGGGGGGTGACCGCAAAGCGTTGCCAGAGCGCGGCCAGCCAGACAGCGCTGCACAGCAGGATCGACAGCAGCACTGCCGCGCTGCCCAGGTCCTTGGCCGTCTTGGAAAAACTGTGCCATTCGGGGCCGATGCGGTCGATCGCCGCTTCGATGCCGCTGTTGAGCAGTTCGACGATGAGCACCAACACGACCAGCGCCGCCAGCAGGGCCGTTTCGACCCAGCTGCGCCCGACCCAGAAGGCCGCCGGCAGCATGACGACGGCGCAGGCCACCTCCTGGCGGAAGGCGGCTTCCTTCCAGCCGGCGCGGAAGCCGTCCAGCGAAATCAGCGCAGCGTGCCAGACGCGGGCGAGGCCGCGCCGTGCCTTTTGCGGGTTGGCGGGGGCCGGGGCGCTCATCGGCGGCTCATGGGGCGGGAGGTGATGAGCTGCGTGCCGGCCCAGGCGTCGTGCCAGAACTGCTGGCGGGGATGGAAACGCGCCAGCAGCGCCCACACCACCACCCAGCCGCCGATGAGCAGGGCGGACTCGGGGCCCGACAACCTGAACGGTGCGATGGCCGCGAGCGGCGGCAGGAACCAGACCCAGCTCAACAGGTAGCGCGCCAGGGCCCGGCCCTGCGTGACGGGGCGGCCGGCACGGTCGACGATGCGGATGTTCCAGGTCTTCATCGCCAGCGTCTGGCCCTTGGCCCAGAACCAGACGAAGTACACGCCGAACACCACGAACAGAAAGGCCTGGAGCAGATGCCGGCGCGAATCCATGGCGTCGCGCATCTGACCGAGCGTGCTGAACAGCCAGCCCGCCATGAAGACGACGGCAAAGAGAAGCATGCCTTCGTAGAGCCAGCAGGCCATGCGGCGCCACAGCCCGGGTGTCGACATCGGCGGCGCGCTGGCCGGCCCGCCGGAGAGCGCGGCGGCAGGGGAACTCGGATTCATCGACGCAAGAGTGTCAGGGCGCTGACGACGGCGGCTCGGTCATGCCGCTGCGCGGCGGTGCCCCAGGCGCTGGTGCAACGGGTATCGGTGGCAGCATGACAGGCGCCGGGGCCAGCGCTTCGGCGGGAATGGAAGGTGTCGCGATCATAGGCGCTGGCGCCATGGCTTCGGCCGGCGGCGCCAGCTGGATGCGCGCGCTGTGCTGCCCCTTGGCGGCATCGGCGGGGAGGGGGGCCAGTTTCCGGGCCGGGACCGGCCGGATCGTGCCGGCCGCACCCGGGGGGCGCGGCGCGGCGCTTTCGGCCAGGCGCCGCTTTTCTTCAGGCGTCAGGGCCTGGTAGGCCTCCCACTTGGCCTTGCGTTCGTCCGCCGGCACCTGCTTGACTTCGGCGAAGTTGAAGCGCGCCTGGTCGCGCTGCTGTCGGCTCAGGGCGGCCCATTCCGTCATGCGGCTGTGCAGCGTCGCCTTGTCCGCGGGCGACAGCTTGGCGTGGTCGCGCGACAGGGCCAGCCATTTGCGCTTGTGGCCTTCGCTCAGTGCATCCCAGTGGGCGGCCAATGGCTGCAATGCCTGTTGCTGCTTGGCACTCAGGTCCCGCCAGAGTGGCTTGGCCAAGGGCTTGGACGGGGCGGCGACCGGTGCCGGTGCGAGCGACGGGGCCTGTGCGCGGGCGTGCGCGACCCAACCCGTGGCGCCGACCAGCACCAGCGCACCGATCAGCCATGCGGTCGCGCGCGGCGATCGCGATGGGCGGGCGGCATCGGGGGCACGGTCGAACGTCATCGAGAGGGCGTGGCGCAGGGGGCTGACAGGAAAAATGGAAGAGAAGCGATCAGCGGCTCGGGTTGCGCTCGGTCTTCAGAAATTGCGCGAATCCCGGGTCGGTGTAGGCGGCGGGGGGCAGGTCGTCGGTGAGGAGCGCGGCGTCGACCTCCGCCAGTTCCTTGAAGCGTTGATCCTCCTGCCAAACGCTGATGCTGACGAGCCCGACCACCAGGGCCACCAGCGGAAGAATGGCGCCGAAGCGGTTCCACCAGACGCTGCCAAGAACCGCTGCGCCACCCTGGCCGACCACCACGGCCGCTGGACGGTCGTTCTGCTTGCGATGGGCCACCGCCTGCGCGCGTGCCACGCGCAGGCGCTCGCCGATGTCGTGCGGCATCGCATCGGTGCCGGCGGACAGATGTGCGGCCACACGGCGGCCGAACTGCGCCTCTGCGGCATCGTTGGCGGAGGAAATCGAGCGGTTCATAGTGAAATTCCCTTGGCTTTGAGCGCTTTGCTCAGCGCATGGACCGCGCGCGAGCAATGGGTCTTGACGCTGCCTTCCGAGCAGCCCATGGCGGCCGCGGTCTCGGCGACGTCCATTTCCTCCCAGTAACGCATCAGGAAAGCCTCGCGTTGACGGCCCGGCAAAGCCGCGATCTGCTCTTCGATTTCGTGGAAGACCTGGGCGCGTCGCGTGGTGTCTTCGGCGCTCTCCGTTTCCAGTGAGTTCGTGGGCGATACGAAGTTCTCGAGCAGGTCGAAATCGCCGCTGTCGTCGGCGGGCTCGAAGTCGCTCAGGTTGGAGAACAGCGCGCGGCGCGTCTTCTGACGACGGAACCAGTCGAGCGTGCAGTTCGAGAGGATGCGCTGGAACAGCATCGGCAGCTCGTTGGTCGGCTTGTCGCCGTAGTGCTCGGCCAGCTTCATCATGCTGTCCTGCACGATGTCGAGCGCCGCTTCCTCGTCCCGCACGTGGTAGACCGAGCGCTTGAAGGCGCGTCGCTCCACACTTTTCAGGAAATCGGACAGTTCTTTTTCGGTGGCCAAGGACAGGGGCGCATCAGGCGCCTGAGGGAGTGCTTTCCCCCGCGGGGAGGGGGTCGTTCTTGTCGCCTCGAATTATCGCATCGGCCCCTTCCGTGGTATGGCCGCCACGACCGACGAGGCGAGAGTGCCATAATCCGCGCTGCAATTCACACAGGCAAACGGGTCACGGTCCGGCGGAACATCAGTCCGCCCATGGCTTTGGCCTCAAGTTCCGACGCGGTCTCACAAGGGCTGGCAAGGGGCACCCAAGGTTTTTCGTTCCCGAAAACTCGAAAGGTTCATCATGGAAATCTCCAAGGCGGAGATCGCCTCCGCGGCTGCGGCTGCCGGCGGACAATCGCAAGAACTCATGGGCGCGGAGGTGCTGATCAAGGCACTCCAGGCCGAAGGCGTCGAGTACGTCTGGGGCTACCCCGGCGGCGCGGTGCTCTACATCTACGACGCGCTCTACAAGCAGAACACCATCCAGCATGTGCTGGTCCGCCACGAACAGGCGGCCGTGCATGCTGCGGACGGCTTTGCGCGCGCCACGGGCGAAGTCGGCGTGGCACTGGTCACGTCCGGTCCCGGCCTGACCAATGCGGTCACCGGCATCGCAACGGCCTACATGGACTCGATCCCGATGGTGATCATCTCGGGTCAGGTGCCGACGGCGGCCATCGGACTCGATGCATTCCAGGAATGCGACACGGTCGGCATCACGCGACCGATCGTCAAGCACAACTTCCTCGTCAAGGATCCCAAGGATCTGGCGATGACCATGAAGAAGGCCTTCCACATCGCGCGCACCGGCCGGCCCGGTCCGGTGGTGGTCGACGTGCCGAAGGACGTGTCGTTCAAGAAAATCACGTACACCGGCTATCCCGACAAGGTCGAGATGCGCTCGTACAACCCGGTGCGCAAGGGCCATGGCGGGCAGATCCGCAAGGCGCTGCAGCTGCTGCTCAACGCCAAGCGGCCGTACATCTACACCGGCGGCGGCGTGTTGCTGGGCAACGCGACGAACGAGCTGCGCGCGCTGGTCGACATGCTCGGCTACCCGGTCACGAACACGCTGATGGGCCTGGGCGCCTATCCGGCGAGCGACCGCAAGTTCCTGGGCATGCTGGGCATGCACGGCACGATCGAGGCCAACAACGCCATGCAGAACTGCGACGTGCTGTTGGCCGTGGGCGCGCGCTTCGACGACCGCGTGATCGGCAACCCCAAGCACTTCGCGCAGAACGAACGCAAGATCATCCATATCGACATCGACCCGTCGAGCATTTCCAAGCGGGTGAAGGTCGACATCCCGATCGTCGGCGACGTCAAGGACGTGCTGACCGAGCTGATCTCGATGGTCCGCGAAGCCTCGCAGAAGCCCGATGCCGGTGCGCTGGCCGACTGGTGGAAGACGATCGAAACCTGGCGCAGCAAGGACTGCCTGGCCTACGACCGCGGCAACCAGGACGTGATCAAGCCGCAGTACGTGGTCGAGACGCTCTGGAACATGACCAAGGACGCGGACGCATACATCACGTCGGACGTCGGCCAGCATCAGATGTGGGCCGCCCAGTACTACCGCTTCGACGAACCGCGCCGCTGGATCAACTCGGGTGGTCTGGGCACCATGGGCGTGGGCATCCCCTATGCCATGGGCATCAAGCTGGCCAAGCCGCAATCCGAGGTGTTCACCATCACCGGCGAAGGCTCGGTGCAGATGTGCATCCAGGAGCTGTCCACCTGCCTGCAGTACAACACGCCGATCAAGATCTGCGCGCTTAACAACCGCTACCTGGGCATGGTGCGCCAGTGGCAGGAGATCGAGTACTCCGGCCGCTACAGCCACAGCTACATGGACGCGCTGCCCAACTTCGTGAAGCTGGCCGAGGCCTATGGCCACGTCGGCATGCTGATCGAGCGGCCGCAGGACGTGGAGCCCGCGCTGCGCGAGGCGCGCAAGCTCAAGGACCGCACCGTCTTCATGGACTTCCGCACCGACCCGACCGAGAACGTGTTCCCGATGGTCAAGGCCGGCATGGGCATCACCGAGATGCTGCTGGGTTCCGAAGACCTCTAGCGCGAGCGACAGCGAAGCCACAAGTCCCCGTGTCCGAAGGACCGGGTTTCAACTTTTAATTGACGAATCTATTGTCCGCCGAGCCCGCGCATTACCGTGCGCGGGGGAGGGCGGCGAAAAGAGGAGTTCGCACACATGAAACACATCATCGCTGTCCTGCTGGAAAACGAGCCCGGCGCGCTGTCGCGCGTGGTGGGCCTGTTCTCGGCCCGTGGCTACAACATCGAATCCCTGACCGTGGCGCCGACCGAGGACCCGAGCCTCTCGCGCATGACCATCGTGACGGCCGGGTCCGACGACGTGATCGAGCAGATCACCAAGCACCTGAACCGGCTGATCGAAGTGGTCAAGGTCGTGGACCTGACCGAGGGTTCCTACACCGAGCGCGAGCTCATGATGGTGAAGGTGCGTGCGGTCGGCAAGGAGCGCGAAGAGATGATGCGCATGGCGGAGATTTTCCGCGGGCGCATCATCGACGTGACCGACAAGAGCTACACCATCGAGCTCACCGGCGACCACGGCAAGAACGACGCCTTCCTCGAGGCGATCGATCGCAGCGCCATTCTCGAAACCGTGCGTACCGGTGCCAGCGGCATCGGGCGCGGCGAGCGCATCCTGCGCGTCTAGTTTTTCAGTTCAACACCCACCAACGAGTCAACGAAGGAGCAATCATGAAGGTTTATTACGACAAGGACGCGGATCTGAGCCTGATCAAGGGCAAGACCGTCGCGATCATCGGCTACGGCTCGCAAGGCCACGCCCATGCACAGAACCTGAACGACAGCGGCGTGAAGGTCGTGGTCGGCCTGCGCAAGGGCGGCGCGTCCTGGCCGAAGGTCGAGAAGGCCGGCCTGAAGGTCGCCGAAGTCGCGGACGCCGTGAAGTCGGCCGACGTCGTCATGATCCTGCTGCCCGACGAGCAGATCGCCAACGTCTACAAGAACGACGTGGCGCCCAACATCAAGGAAGGCGCCTCGCTCGTCTTCGCACACGGGTTCAACGTGCACTACGGTTTCGTGCAGCCGCGCGCCGACCTCGACGTGTGGATGGTCGCCCCCAAGGCCCCGGGCCACACCGTGCGCAGCACCTACACGCAAGGCGGTGGCGTGCCCCACCTCGTGGCCGTGCACCAGGACAAGACCGGCAAGGCCCGTGACCTCGCCCTGAGCTACGCCACCGCCAACGGCGGCGGCAAGGCCGGCATCATCGAGACCAACTTCCGCGAAGAAACCGAGACCGACCTGTTCGGCGAACAGGCGGTGCTGTGCGGCGGCACGGTCGAGCTGATCAAGGCCGGTTTCGAAACGCTGGTGGAAGCCGGCTACGCGCCCGAGATGGCGTACTTCGAATGCCTGCACGAGCTCAAGTTGATCGTCGACCTGATCTATGAAGGCGGCATCGCCAACATGAACTACTCGATCTCGAACAACGCCGAGTACGGCGAGTACGTCACGGGCCCGCGCATCGTCACCGAAGAGACCAAGAAGGTCATGAAGCAGGTGCTCAAGGACATCCAGACCGGCGAATACGCCAAGAGCTTCGTGCTGGAAGCCGCTGCGGGCCAGCCGGCGCTGATCAGCCGTCGTCGCATCAATGCCGAGCACCAGATCGAAGTGGTCGGGGCGCAGCTGCGCAAGATGATGCCGTGGATCATGAAGAACAAGCTGGTCGACCAGACCAAGAACTGATCGCGCGCCATGCTGCCGAGGCCACCGTTCGCGGTGGCCTTTTTCTTTGCGGGCGCGCCAGAGGCCTGAACTAAACTGCCGACAAATGCACGACGACACCCTTCCCGACGAGATCCAGCCACGCAAGCGCCGCAAGGGCATCTACGTCCTCCCCAATCTCTTCACGCTGGCCGCCCTGTTCGGCGGCTTCTATTCGATCGTGATGGCGATGAACGCGCGCTTCGACCTCGCCGCGCTGGGCGTCTTCGCCGCCATGGTGCTCGACAGCCTGGACGGCCGGGTCGCCCGCATGACCAACACGCAGAGCGCGTTCGGCGAGCAGATGGATTCGCTGTCGGACATGGTGTCCTTCGGTGCGGCGCCCGCACTCATCGCCTACGAATGGTCGCTCAAGGGCCTCGGGCGCTGGGGCTGGATCGCCGCCTTCGTCTACTGCGCCTGCGCGGCCTTGCGTCTGGCGCGCTTCAACGTGAACACCGGCGTGGTCGACAAGCGCTGGTTCCAGGGCCTGCCATCGCCGGCGGCCGCAGCACTGGTGGCCGGTTTCATCTGGCTCATGACCGAATGGGGCAAGCGCGGCGGCGAGGTGCTGTACCTCTCGTGGTCCCAGATCACCTGGATCACCTTCGCCTTCACGCTGTACGCGGGGCTGTCGATGGTGACCAACGCGCCGTTCTACAGCTTCAAGGACATCCAGATGAAGAAGAGCGTCCCGTTCGCGGCGATCGTGCTCATCGCCCTGGGCATCGCCGTCATCAACATCCATCCGCCGACGGTGCTCTTCGGGCTGTTCGTGGCCTACGGCCTGAGCGGCTACGTGGTGTACGGCTGGCGCAAGGCCAAGGGGCAGCCGGCGAGCGTGATCAGTATTTCCACGGACGAGCCGGACGAGCGCGGCTTGCACAAGTGACCGCGGCCTGTGCTACATTCATTGCCCTCATGAACAAGATTTCGCTGGCCCTACTACTCATCCCCCACGGGCGGAGACGGTAGCGCACGCGCATCCCTCACCACGGCCCGTTCGCACCAGCAACGGGCCGTTTTGTTTGGGGTTGCTGGTGGTCCACCTACCACCGAAAGAATCGTCATGTTGAAGCAACCGCAAGCCAAGTACCGCGCATTCGCACCGATCGGCCTCAAGGACCGCACCTGGCCCGACGCCGTGCTGACGAAGGCCCCGACCTGGCTGTCGACGGACCTGCGTGACGGCAACCAGGCGCTCATCGAGCCGATGGACCTCGACCGCAAGCTGCGCATGTTCGACCTGCTCGTGCGCATCGGCTTCAAGGAAATCGAGGTCGGCTTCCCGGCCGCATCGCAGGTGGAATTCGACTTCCTGCGCAAGCTCATCGACGAAGACCGCATCCCCGACGACGTGACCATCCAGGTGATGACGCCGGCGCGCGAGGAACTCATCGCGCGCACCATCGAATCGCTGCGCGGCGCGCGCAAGGCGATCGTCCATGTCTACAACGCGGTGGCACCGGTCTGGCGCGAAGTGGTGTTCGGCATGACCGTGCCGGAGGTGATGGCGCTCATCGACCGCAGCGTCGGCCAGGTCAAGCGCCTGACTGATGCGCAACCCAAAACCGAGTGGGTGCTCCAGTATTCGCCCGAGGTGTTCTGCATGGCCGAACTCGAGGTGTCGTTGCAGGCCTGCGAGACGGCGATCACGGCCTGGGGCGCCGGGCGGCCCATCATCCTCAACCTGCCCACCACGGTGGAGATCAGCACGCCCAACGGGTTCGCCGACCAGATCGAGTGGATGTGCCGCCGCTTCGCCGACCGCCCCAACGTCGTCGTGTCGGTGCATCCGCACAACGACCGCGGCACCGGCACCGCCTCGGCCGAGTTCGCATTGATGGCCGGCGCCCATCGCGTCGAAGGCTGCCTCTTCGGCAACGGCGAGCGCACCGGCAACCTCGACATCGTGAACGTCGCGCTCAATCTCTACGTGCAGGGCGTCTCGCCGAACCTCGACTTCTCGGACATCGACGCGATCCGTGCCGAGGTGGAGCACTGCAACCAGTTGCCGGTGCATCCGCGCCATCCGTATGCGGGCGACCTGGTCTACACGTCGTTCTCGGGCTCGCACCAGGATGCGATCAAGAAGGCCTTCGCGATCCGCAAGGACGGCGATGTCTGGGCCATCCCGTATCTCCCGATCGACCCGAAGGACCTCGGCCGCAGCTACGAGGCCGTGATCCGCGTGAACAGCCAGTCGGGCAAGGGCGGCATGGCCTACCTGCTCGAGAGCGAATACGGCATCGAGATGCCGCGCCGCCTCCAGATCGAATTCATGCAAACGGTGCAGCGCGTGATGGACGTCGCCGGCAAGGAGTTGAGCGCGGCCGACCTCTACGCCCTGTTCGAGCGCGAGTACGGCCTGAAGACCGTGCAGGCCCTGCAGCACCGCGTGATCGAGGAGCAGGGCGAGGGCGCGGGCGCCTCGGTGGCTCTGCGCGGCGACCTGCCCTGGGGTGGCGAAATCCGCCGCATCGAAGGGCGCGGCAACGGCCCCATCGATGCCTTCATCCAGGCGCTGGCGGACAGTACCGGCCACGCGATCCGCGTGATCGACTACCACCAGCACGCCATCGGCGCGGGCGCCGACGCGCAGGCCGTGGCCTACCTCGAGATGCGGGTCGACGATCGGCACACGCTGTTCGGCGTGGGCATCGACCCCAACATCGTGTCGGCCTCGCTCAAGGCGATCGTCTCGGGGCTGGCGCGTGCCCGGTCGCGCAACGCATCCAGCGCACAATCCGACACCGTCGCGGCCTGAGCCGCTGCACCAGGAAGACAAGGACCTCCGATGACCGACAAGCTGATCATTTTCGACACCACCCTGCGTGACGGCGAGCAGTCGCCCGGCGCTTCCATGACCAAGGACGAGAAGCTGCGCATTGCCAGGCAGCTGGAGCGTCTGCGGGTGGATGTGATCGAGGCCGGTTTTCCGGCGAGCTCGAACGGCGATTTCGAGGCCGTGCAGTTGATCGCGAACACCATCAAGGAGTCGACCATCTGCGGTCTCTCGCGTGCCAACGACCGCGACATCTCGCGCGCCGCCGAGGCGCTCAAGGGGGCCGCCCGCGCTCGCATCCACACCTTCATTGCGACATCGCCGCTGCACATGGAGAAGAAGCTGCGCATGTCGCCCGACGAGGTCTTCGAGCAGGCGAAGCTGGCGGTGCGCTTCGCGCGCAATCAGGTGGCCGACGTCGAGTTCAGTCCGGAAGACGGCTACCGCAGCGACATGGACTTCCTGTGCCGCGTGCTCGAGGCGGTCATCGCCGAAGGCGCGACCACGATCAATGTGCCCGACACGGTGGGCTATGCGATTCCCGAGCTCTACGGCAATTTCATCAAGACGCTGCGCGAGCGCATCCCGAACAGCGACAAGGCGATCTGGTCGGTGCATTGCCACAACGACCTGGGCATGGCCGTGGCCAACTCGCTGGCCGGCGTGAAGATCGGTGGGGCGCGGCAGGTCGAGTGCACGATCAACGGCCTGGGTGAGCGGGCCGGCAACTGTTCGCTCGAAGAGGTCGTGATGGCCGTGAAGACCCGCAAGGACTACTTCGGGCTCGACCTGAGCATCGACACGCAGCACATCCTGGCCGCCAGCCGCATGGTCAGCCAGACCACCGGCTTCGTGGTGCAGCCGAACAAGGCGGTGGTGGGCGCCAACGCCTTCGCGCATGCCTCCGGCATCCATCAGGACGGCGTGCTCAAGGCGCGAGACACCTACGAAATCATGCGGGCCGAGGACGTGGGCTGGGCCAACAACAAGATCGTGCTGGGCAAGCTGAGCGGCCGAAACGCCTTCAAGCAGCGCTTGCAGGACCTGGGGGTGAGCATGCAGAGCGAGGCGGACATCAACACCGCCTTCGCCCGCTTCAAGGAACTCGCCGACAGAAAAAGCGAGATTTTCGATGAGGACATCCTGGCGCTTGTCAGCGACGAGCAGGCTGCGAGCGTTGGTGACTTGTTTGGATTTGTATCCTTGGCGCAGCACAGCGAAACCGGCGAGCGGCCCCAGGCCCGCGTCGTGTTCACCGTTCAGGGCAAAGAGGTCACCGGCGAGTCGGACGGCAACGGTCCGGTGGACGCATCTTTGAAGGCGATCGAGTCTCACGTGCGAAGTGGGGCCGAAATGGTGCTCTATTCGGTCAATGCAATCAGCGGATCGACCGAAAGTCAGGGCGAAGTCACGGTACGCTTGCAGAAGGCCGGTCGCGTCGTGAATGGCGTCGGCGCCGACCCCGATATCGTGGTGGCATCTGCCAAGGCTTATTTGAGTGCGCTCAACAAGTTACAGAGCCAAGCTGAGAGAGTGGCCGCACAAGGCTAGTTTCGGGCGATCCTTTTTGCTTCGAGTGAAGAAAGGGCCGCAAGTAACTGTTATTGCGCGCTTTTTTTGATTTCGATACACTGCGGACACCTTTTTCGCCGCTGGAGAGTTCTGAATGCCTGAGGCCCGTCCTTACCGAGTTTCTTCCCAGCGGTTCCGCCACGCCTTCCGTCTGATCGCTGTCGCGCTCTGCGCCGTGGCTTTCATCGCCCCGGCCGCCAATGCCGCCAGCGCCAAGCGGCCCGTGGCGGCGAAGAAGAGCCAGCCTGCCGCGGAGGCCAAGCGCAAGACCGCGCCGGTCGCGCAGCGCACGTCCAAGGCAAACCAGACCACTAAGAGCGTGCGCGGTGGCAGGAACGTGGTCGCCACCATTCGCAAGAGCGGCGGCAAGACTGTCGTTGCGGTACAACGCCGTTCGGTGGTCCGCGTGGAGCAACCGGCTCGCCTGTCCTACGGGCAAATGGCGGGTCTGCACAGCACCGATGACGCGCTCGACCTGAAGTCGAGTGCCGCGCTGGTCATCGACCAGGACACGCGCGAAGTGCTGTTCAGCAAGAACGACCACGCCGTGCTGCCCATTGCCTCGCTCACGAAGCTGATGACCGGCCTGCTGATCAGTGAAGCCCAGTTGCCGATGGACGAACTGCTGACCATCACCCAGGACGACGTCGACACCGAGAAGGGCAGCAGTTCGCGTCTGCGCATCGGTGCCACGCTGTCGCGCGGCGAACTGTTGCACCTGGCCCTTATGTCGAGCGAGAACCGCGCCGCACATGCCCTGGGCCGTACCTTTCCCGGCGGTCTGGCGACCTTCGTCAGCATGATGAACGCCAAGGCCAAGCTGCTCGGCATGAAGGACACGCGCTACGTCGAGCCGACCGGCCTGTCGAGCCACAACCAGTCGAGCGCGCAGGACCTGGCGCTGCTGGTGAATGCTGCCTCGGGCAATGCCACGGTGCGTGAGCTCTCGACATCGCCGGCCTACCAGGTCGAGGTCGGCAACCGGGTGCTGCAATACAACACCACCAACCGCCTCGTGAAGAGTCCGGATTGGCAGATCGGCCTGCAGAAGACCGGCTACATCTCCGAAGCCGGGCAGTGCCTGGTGATGCAGGCCCGCATCGCAGGCCGCAAGGTGATCATGGTGTTCCTGGACTCCGCCGGGAAATTCAGCCGAATCGCCGATGCGGAGCGCGTGCGCCGCTGGGTCGAGGCCTCGCACCTGATGTCGCCGACGCTGCAGGCCGCCTCGCAGCACGTCGCCGGAGACTGACCCTCGGCGGGCCGCGCGCTTCAGCCGGCGGCTGGGGCGCCTTGGTTGTACCCCAACGCGCTGGAGATCTCGCTGGCGGTGGCCTGCAGCTTGGGAAGCCAGCCCTCGTCCAGGCGATCGGCTGGCGCCGAGATCGACAGACCGGCCACCAGCTTGCTCTGGTCGTCGTAGATGCCGGCGGCCATGCAGCGCACGCCCAGTTCCAACTCTTCGTTGTCGCGCGCGATGCCGTACTGGCGTGCCTTGGAGAGTTCGCGCTCCAGTGCCGGCAGCTGCGTGATGCTGTTGCGCGTGTGGCCGGCGAGGCCGGTACGGGTCGCATAGCTGCGCACGCGCTGCGGGTCGTCCGCTGCGAGGAAAAGCTTGCCCGTCGAGGTGAGGTGCAAGGGGGCCCGCCCACCGATGGCGCGCACCACCTGCATGCCCGAGCGCTCGCTGTAGGCCCGTTCGATGTACACGATCTCGTCGCCCTGGCGCATGCTGAGGTTGACCGGTTGCTGCGTCAGCTTGTGCAGCTCACGCATGGGCGTCAGCGCGGCATCGCGTACGTTCAGGCGACCCTTGACGAGGTTGCCCAGTTCCAGCAGCCGCATGCCCAGCCGGTAGCTGCCGGCCTCGGGTCGGTCGACGAAGCGACCGACCGTCAGATCGTTCAGGATCCGATGCGTGGTGGAGGGGTGCAGCCCGGTCTTCTCGCTGATCTCCTTGAGGGAAATCGCTTCCTCGCGCGAGGCCAGCACGTCGATCAGCGCGAACATGCGCTCGATGACCTGGATGACCGGCGTGGCAGGGACGTCTGATTGTGGTTTTCTCATGAGCGCAACGCGGTGATGTCCGGGCTGCGATTTTACTTGGTGAAATCGGCGGTCCGCCAGCGCCCGTCGACCAGCACCTCGTGCGGCGTGTAGCGGGCCTTGTAGCTCATCTTGGGGCTGGCCTCGATCCAGTAGCCGAGGTAGACGTAGGGCAGGCCGAGCTCGCGTGCCTGAGCGATCTGCCACAGCACGCCGTGGTTGCCGTAGGCGGTGCCTTCCTCCGGCTCGTAGAAGGTGTAGACCGCCGAGATGCCGTCGTCGAGCACGTCGAGGATCGACACCATCTTGAGCGCACCCGCATTGCCGTCGGGCAGCGTTTCCCGGAACTCGACCAGGCGTGAATTCACCCGGCTCTGCAGCAGGAACTGGGTGTACTGGTCGATGCTGTCGTGGTCCATGCCGCCGCCGGCATGGCGGCCGTTCTGGTAGCGCAGGTACAACTGGTAGTGCTCGGGCATGAAGCACAGTTTGAGCACGCGCACCTGCAGGTTGGCGTGCTGTTTCATGGCGCGGCGCTGGCTGCGGTTGGGCTGGAAGTCGTTGACCCGCACGCGCAGCGGCACGCAGGCACTGCAGCCGTCGCAATAGGGGCGGTAGGTGAACATCCCGCTGCGTCGGAAGCCGTTGCGCACCAGGTCGGAGTAGGCGTCGTTGTGGATCAGGTGGCTCGGCGTCGCGACCTGCGACCGCGCCTGCCGGTCCGGCAGGTAGCTGCAGGGATAGGGCGCCGTTGCATAGAACTGCAACGTGTGGAGCGGGAGTTCCTTGAGGTGCGTCACGTCGTCGAAGGTCGCGCAGGCAGGAGTTCGGACCAGTATACGGGCTCGAAATGCCACGGGGGCGCGGGCTCTTCGCGCGCCCGTGCGACGTGCGCGACGAAACGTTCGCGCGGCATCTCGCTGGCGCCCAGGCTCGCGAGGTGCGCGGTGTTCTGCTGGCAGTCGATCAGTTGCACACCGTGGCGACGGCACAGGCACACGAGCGCAGCCAGCGCGATCTTCGACGCGTCGGTGCGGCGCGCGAACATCGATTCGCCGAAGACGGCCTGACCGATCGACACGCAATACAACCCGCCGACCAGTTCGCCGCCGATCCAGGTCTCGACGCTGTGCGCGTGGCCGGCGCGGTGCAGCGCGCCGTAGGCCTCGACCATGGGCGGCACGATCCAGGTGCCGGATTGCCCCTCGCGCGGGGCGGCCGAACAGGCGCGGATCACGGTGTCGAAGCCGTGGTCGATGCGGATCTCGCAGCGTGGGTCGGTGCGGAAGGCTTGCAGCACCTTGCGCAGCGAGCGGTGCAGCCGGAACGATGCCGGCGCCAGCGTCATGCGCGGGTCAGGGCTCCACCACAGGATCGGCTGATCGTCGCTGAACCACGGAAAGATCGCGTGGCCGTAGGCATCGAGCAGGGTCGGCACGTCGAGCGCGCCGCCAGCGGCCAGCAGGCCCGGCACCGGGTCGAGGTCGCCCCAAGCCTTGGCCGGGGCCGGCAGGGGATCGCCGGGCGCGAGCCAGGGCAGGTTCATGGCGAAGACTTTGGCGAGCGCTGGCCGACGGGGTGTCCGAGCGGCCGAAAACGAAGGTTGGAGGAATGTCCTGTGTTAACAGTCTGTCGATGATGTGGCAAGCGTTCTGACGTTTGAGGGTCCCGCCTTCTGGAGGACTTCTTCACGGAATGATCCGTTGCGGCAGATCCGATGCCGTCCAGGTGCCCGGCGGCGCCCGCATCACCGGCATGCCGCGCAAGAATAGCGGCACAAGAACGACTCAAGGTGGAAAAAGTGACCATGCGAAATGGAACCGTGTCGGCAGACCTGGTCAGACGGCGCGCCGCGACGCCTTGCAGGCGTCGGGCGTAAAGAGCCGGCCATGCTGCAGCGATTGCTCGCCGCGTCGTTGATCACGCCGCCTGCCATCTGGGGCAAGTTGCCTGCCCATGCCGATTTCATCGGCAGCGGCCTGAGCATGCGACATCGCGACGCGTGGTGCGCATGGTTCGAGGCCCAGGGCGAAGGCGTCGTCGCAGCCGATGCCAATGACGACACCCGGGCCTTGCCGACGGCCTTCGTCCTGTCTCCCGGCGCCTTGCCCTTTGCGCGACATCGCTTCGTCGTCGGTGTCGTGGCGGCTTCCTGCGACCGCTTCGGTCGGCCGTACCCGCTCGTGATCTATCACCAAGCCCATCCGCGGTGGGTGGCTCGCCATTTCGCGCGCCAGGCGCGGGAGCCGCACGACTGGTTCTTCTGGCTGGCACGCACGGTGACGCGGCACGGCAGTCTGCACGACGCTGCCGACATCCGTACGCTCGAACGGATGGTCAAGGCGCTCTGGCGCCTGCACGCGCCGACCTGGCTCGAGCTCGCCAGCGCCGGCCGGCACGGCGTGCCCACGCCGGCGCGCGGCCGCGTGCAGGCGTTGCTCGACCGCATGGCCGGCCCGGTGAGGCAGGACGACCCGGGGCGGCGCTTCTGGGGCGTGCGCCACCTGCCATGGATCGACTGGCCGCAGCGACTGAGCCATCAGCCCGGTGAATGTGCGTTCTGGCAGCAGGATTCGCGCGGCCGCTACGTGAACGCATCCGACCGGCTGGACACGCTGTGGGGCGGGCTGTCGTGAGCCCGCGGCGCGTGGCGACCGAGGCGGGCGGCGGCCTGCCGCTGGTACTGCGACTGGTCCGCAGCCGCGGGCTGCCGCGCGTCGGCGCCATCACCATTCCCGCGGAAGGCGGCGGCCTGGCGGCGGCGCTGCAACTGGGCGGCCCGCCGCTGAGTCCGGTCGACAGCGAGGATGCCAACCGATGCGTCATCGCGCGGATCGATGGTCAATGGGTGCTCAGCAACCAGAGCCGTGCGCTGGTCTGCGCGCTGAACGGCCAGCGCATCGGCACGGGCAAGCGGCCGGCACTGTTCGATGGCGACGTGCTCGAACTCGGGCTGCTGCGCTTCGAGGTCGATGCCATGCACGGCGCCGGCCACGGTACCGCCGAGCCCGCGCCGCCACCGTGGGTGCTTTTGGGAAAGCGCGATCCTCCCTCTCACGCTGCGGACGAGACCGTCGCCGAATTCGGCTTCCGGCATCGCGCCAGTCCGCCCGAGTCCACCTGGTAGCACCTGGTAGCGATGGCGTGTCGCCTCGGTCGCTGCAGCGTCGGCGGTCAACCCGTATAGTGGCCGCTCGACAACCTCCCGCGCTGCTCCACGGCCGACCCGGCCGGTGCGCGCGTCTAGCAGGAATCTCGCGTGGACCACGACACAACATCCCCCGATCCCCTTCGTTTCGGCAGCGGCCAGGCCGTCCGCCGGCTGGAGGACCAAGCCCTCCTGTCCGGCGCCGGCCGCTACACGGACGACGTGCAGCCCGCGGGGCTCACGCACCTGATCTTCGTGCGCTCGCCGTACCCGCATGCGCGCATCGTCTCGGTCGACCTGTCGGCTGCGCGCGAGATGCCCGGCGTCGTCGGCATCCTCAGCGGTGCCGATCTGGCCGCCGCGGGCGTTCAGCCGATGCCCGGCACCGCGGGCTTCAAGCGGCCGGACGGCGGGCCGGGCGTGTCGCCACCGCGGCGCGCGCTGGCGCACGAGCGCGTCCGCTTCGTGGGGGAGCCGGTGGCCGCCGTGGTGGCCGACACGATCGAGCAGGCGCGCAACGCGGCCGAGGCCGTGTTCGTCGACTACGAGGAGCTGCCGATGGTGGTCGACCTCGCCGCCGCGGCCGCACCGGGTGCCCCGCAGATCCTCGACGAGGCGCCCGGCAACATCGCCGCGGAGGCGCGCCACGGCAGCATCGACGCCACGACCGCGGCTTTCGCGAAGGCGAAGCACGTGGTCGCGCTCGACATCGTCAACCAGCGCGTGGTGGCGCTCACGATCGAGCCGCGCGTGGTGCTGGCCGACATCGAGCAGGGCACGGGCCGGCTCAGCATTCGCATGAGCACGCAGATGCCCTCGGGCGTGCGTACCTCGGTGTGCGACGCCATCGGCCTGCCGAAGGAACAGGTGCGCGTAGTGGTCGGCGACGTCGGCGGCGGTTTCGGCATGAAGACCGGCGCCTACCCGGAAGACATTGCCGTCGCCTACTGCGCGCATGTGCTCAAGCGCCCTGTGAAATGGGTGGCCGACCGCAGCGAGGAATTCGTCTCGTCGGCGCACGGCCGCGACGTTTCCTCGCATGCCGAACTCGCGCTCGATGCCAACGGCAAGATTCTCGCCCTGCGCATCCATTCGCTGGCCAACGTTGGCGCCTACGCGACCGGCACCGGCGTGGCCATCCAGCTGCTGATCGGCCCCTGGGTGCAGACCAGCGTCTACGACATCCAGACCGTCGACTTCCACTTCCAGGCGGTGCTCACCAACTGCGCGCCGACCGGCGCCTACCGCGGCGCCGGCCGGCCCGAAGCCATCTTCATGATGGAGCGCCTGATGGACGAGGCCGCGCGCCAGACGGGCATCGACCGCATCGAGCTGCGCCGCCGCAACTTCATCCGCCCCGAACAGATGCCCTACACCAACCCGATGAAGCAGGTGTACGACACCGGCCAGTTCGAGAAGGTGATGGACCAGGGCCTGGCGCTGGCCGACTGGTCCGGCTTCGAGGCCCGCGCCGCCGCATCGAAGGCTGCCGGCAAGCTGCGCGGCCTCGGCATCGCGACTTTCCTGGAATGGACCGGTGGCAACGTCTTCGAGGAGCGCGTCACCGTGGCCGTGAGGCCCGACGGCTTCATCGAGGTCTTCTCGGCGGTGAACGCGATGGGGCAGGGCATCGCGACCTCGCTCGCGCAGCTCGCCGTCGACGTGTTCGGCGTGCCGATCGAGAAGGTGCGTGTGATCCTGGGCGACACCGACCGCGGCGACGGCTTCGGCAGCGCCGGCTCGCGCTCGCTCTTCACCGGCGGCTCGGCCGTGCGGGTGGGCGCCGAGCGCACCGTCGACCAGGCGCGCCAGCTGGCGGCCAAGGAGTTCGAGGCCGCCTTTGAAGACGTGCGTTACGCCAACGGCAGTTTCACGGTGGCCGGCACCGACCTGAAGCTGGGCCTGTTCGAGCTGGCCGGCAAGCAGCCCGATGGCCAGATCTTCGTCGACTCGACCAGCACCGTGAGCGGCCCGACCTGGCCGAACGGCTGCCACATCTGCGAGGTGGAGATCGACGCGCCGACCGGCGAGGTGACGGTGGTGGCGTACAGCTCGGTCAACGACGTCGGCCGCGTGGTCAACCCGATGATCGTGCGCGGCCAGCTCGACGGCGGCGCGGTGCAGGGCATCGGCCAGGCGCTGTACGAGCGCGTGGTGTACGACAGCGAAACCGGCCAGCCGGTGACCGGCAGCCTGATGGACTACGCGGTGCCGCGCGCCGAGGTGTCGGAGGTGATGTTCCGCACCGAGATGGACGAATCCACGCCCTGCAAGAACAACCCGCTGGGCGTGAAGGGCGTGGGCGAGCTGGGCACCATCGGCGCGACACCGTCGATCGTCAACGCGGTGGCCGACGCGTTCGCGCGTGCCGGCCTGAGCGCGCAGGCGCCGAAGCTTCAGATGCCGCTGAGTTCGGCGCGCGTCTGGCAGGCACTCCAGACGGCCGACTGAGCGGACTCAGAAGTCCTCGAGCGGCAGGCCGACGTAGTTCTCGGCCAGCGCCGTCGAGGCGGCCGGCGAATGGACCAGGTAGTCGAGCTCGGCTTCCTGGATCTTCTGGCCGAACTCGCCGGTCTCCGGAAAGCGGTGCATCAGCGAGGTGAACCACCACGAGAAGCGCTCGGCCTTCCACACGCGGCGCAGGCACAGGTCGGAATAGCGGTCGAGTGCCGACGGCGAACGCTCGCGGTAGAAGATCTCCAGCGCGCGCGACAGGTAGCCCACGTCCGCTGCCGCCAGGTTGAGCCCCTTGGCGCCGGTCGGCGGCACGATGTGCGCCGCGTCGCCTGCCAGGAAGAGGCTGCCGAAGCGCAGCGGCTCGGCCACGAAGCTGCGCAGCGGCGCGATGCTCTTCTCCAGTGACGGCCCCGTCACCAGACGCTCGCGCGCTTCGGGGTCGAGGCGCGCGCGCAGCTCGTTCCAGAAGGCCTCGTCGCTCCAGCGCTCGACGCGCTCGTCGACCGGCACCTGCACGTAGTAGCGGCTGCGCGTCGTGCTGCGCATGCTGCACAGCGCAAAGCCGCGCGCCGTGTTGGCGTAGATCAGTTCGTCCGACACCGGCGGCACGTCGGCCAGCACACCGAGCCAGCCGAAGGGGTAGACCTTCTCGTAGAGCCGCAGCGCCGCCGGCGGCACACTGGCGCGGCTCACGCCGTGGAAGCCGTCGCAGCCGGCGATGAAGTCGCAGTCGATCTCTTGCGCGACGTCGCCTTGCACGAAGCCGACCCTTGGCTGCGCGCTGTCGAAGTCGTGCAGCGTGACGCCCTCGGCCTTGTAGAAGGTGCGCAGGCCGGCGGCCTCGCGTGCCGCCATCAGATCGCGCGTGACCTCGGTCTGGCCGTACACCGTCACACGACGGCCACCGGTCAGGCCGTGCATGTCGATACGGTGGCGCGCCCCCTGGAACAGCAGCTCGATGCCTTCGTGCGGCAGGCCTTCGGCCTGCGCGCGTGCGTCGACGCGGGCCCGTGCCAGCAGGTCCATCGTGACCTGCTCGAGCACGCCGGCGCGGATGCGCCCCAGCACGTAGTCGGGGCTCTGGCGTTCGACGATCACGTTGTCGATGCCGGCCTGGTGCAGCAATTGGCCCAGCAGCAGGCCGGCCGGGCCGGCGCCGATGATGGCGACTTGGGTGCGCATGGTATGTCTCCTGAAACTCGCGAATTCGCAGTGACAGCGTAGGGCGCGTGGCCGGCGGGCCGTGGTCGCGCAGAGCGCCAGTGCGCGATGCGCCGAGCGGCTGTGCGATGATCGCGCAGCAACCGGCCGCTTCCCCATGACCATCGCCAAACCCGACTTCATCGAAGGCATCGCCAAGGGCATGGCGGTGCTCGAGAGCTTCGATACCGAGCGGCAGCGCCTCAACGCGACGCAAGCCGCCGAGCGCGCCGGCCTCACACGCGCTGCGGCGCGGCGCCACCTGCTCACGCTGGCGCATCTGGGCTACCTCGAGACCGATGGCAGCGCGTTCTGGATGTCGCCCAAGGTGCTGCGCTTCTCGGGCAGTTACCTGGCATCGTCGCGCCTTCCGCGTGCACTGCAACCCACGCTCAACCGCCTGGCCGCGCAGACACAGGAGTCCTTCTCGGCCGTCGTGCTCGATGGCGAAGAGGCGGTGATCGTCGCGCGCAGCGTGGCCTTCGGCGCGCCCACGCGCGTGCTGGCCTACGGCCTGCACCTCGGCGCGCGGCTGCCCGCGCACGCCACCTCGACCGGCCGCATGCTGCTTGCCGCGATGAGCAGCGCGGAACTCGCGCAATGGCTCAAGGGTCGCACGCTGGCGCGGCTCACCTCGCACACCGTGACGCAGACCACCGTGCTGCGCCAGCGCCTGGCGCAGGTGCGCAAGGACGACCATTGCATCGCCAGCGAAGAACACGAGCTCGGTGTGCAGGCGCTCGCCGTGCCGCTGCGGGACATGCGTGGGCGTACCGTCGCGGCGCTCAACGTCGTGCTTTCCGGGGCGCACCGCAGCGACGACGCCCTGCGCCGCGATCTGCTCCCGCTGATGTACGACGCGGCGCGCGAGGTGCGCGCCCTGCTTTGAGATCGGAATCCCCATGCGACTGCTGCTGCTCGAAGACGACGTGATGATCGGCGAAGCCGTGCTCGACCTGCTGCGGGCCGAGCAGTACGCCGTCGACTGGGTCAAGGACGGCGAGGCCGCCGAGAGCGCGCTACGCACCCAGCAGTACGACCTGGTGCTGCTCGATCTGGGCGTGCCGCGGCGCGACGGCCTCGAGGTGCTGCGAGGCCTGCGCGCGCGCAAGCAGCGCATGCCGGTGCTGATCGCCACCGCCCGCGATTCGGTACAGCAGCGCATCGAAGGGCTCGACGCGGGTGCCGACGACTACGTGCTCAAGCCCTACGACCTCGACGAACTGCTGGCACGCATCCGTGCCTTGCTGCGCCGCGCCTCGGGCCGCGCCGAGCCGGTGTACGAGCACCTGGGCGTGAGCATCAACCCCGGCACGCGCGAAGCGTCGGTCAATGGTCAGCCGGTGATTCTTTCGGCGCGCGAGTGGGCGGTGCTCGAGCCGCTCATCGCCCGGCCCGGCCTGGTGCTGTCGCGTGCGCAGATCGAGGAAAAGCTCTACAGCTGGAAGGACGAGATCAGCAGCAACGCGGTCGAGGTCTACGTCCACGGCCTGCGCAAGAAGCTGGGGGCCGACTTCATCCGCAACGTGCGGGGCGTGGGCTACATGGTGCCGAAGGCATGACGCGCCCCGCACCGTCGTTCTTCGGCTCGCTGCGCGCGCGCCTGCTGCTGTTCCTGCTGGCCGCCATCGTGCTCGCCGCGGGCGCGCAGGCCTTCGTCGCGTACCGCACGGTGCTCAAGGAAGCCGACGAGATCTTCGACTACCACATGCAGCAGATGGCAATGTCGCTGCGCTCGGGCCTGCCGCCGAGTTCGGCGGTCGGGGGCATCGGCGGGGCCGAGCAGAACTTCGAGTTCGTCGTGCAGGTGTGGACGGCCGACGGCGTGCGCATCTTCGAGTCGGCCGAGCAGGCCGCGCTGCCGCAGATCGCGGTGCTGGGCTTCGCCGACGTGCGCGCGCGCGGCACCACCTACCGCGTGTTCTCGATGCAGACGCGCAGCCTCGTCATCCAGGTCGCGCAGGACATGGCGGTGCGCCGGCAGATGGCGCGGGCGCTGGCGGTGCGCACGATCATGCCGGTGGCCCTGATGGCGCCCATCCTCATGCTGGTCGTCTGGTGGGTCGTCAGCCGGTCGCTCGCGCCGGTGGCGCGGGTGCGGCGCCAGGTGGCCGCGCGCCAGGCCGACGACCTGTCGCCGGTCGGTGAGGAGGGCCTGCCCGACGAGGTGCGCCCGCTGGTGCAGGAACTCAACCTGCTGTTCGAGCGCGTGCGCCACGCCTTCGACGCGCAGAAGCACTTTGTCGCCGACGCCGCGCATGAACTTCGCTCGCCGCTGGCGGCTCTCAAGCTGCAGGTGCAGGGCCTGCAGCGCGCGAACGACGACGCCACACGCGCGCTGGCGACGGGCCGGCTGGCCGCCGGCATCGATCGCGCCACCCAGCTGGTCGAGCAGCTGCTTGCGCTGGCGCGGCACGAGGCCAGCGTGGCCGGCGGTGCCGCGGCCGAGCCGGTCGATCTGCCTGCGCTCGCGCGGCTCGCCATCTCCGACGTGGTGGCGGCGGCGCAGGCACGGCGCATCGACATCGGGCTCGACCAGGCCGATGCGGCCGTCGTGCCGGGCCACCCCGAGGCGCTGCGCATGCTGCTGCGCAACCTGCTCGACAACGCCGTGAAGTACACGCCCGAAGGCGGGCGCGTCGACCTGCGCATCGCGGCCGACGACAACGGCGTCGAGGTGCAGGTCGACGACAGCGGCCCCGGCCTGCCGGCGGAAGAACGCGAACGCGTGCTCGACCGCTTCTACCGCGCCGGCCAGGCGCGGACCGCGCAGGCGCCCGGCAGCGGGCTGGGCCTGGCGATCGTCAAGTCGATCGCCGACCTGCACGGCGCCACCGTCGCGCTGGGCGCATCGGAGCGGCTCGGCGGCCTGCGCGTCGTCGTGCGTTTTCCCCGCCGCCGCTGAGCCGCACGCCGCGGGCGGCGCGGCGCCCCTGGTTTAAGCACGGCCTAAGTCTGGGCGCGCACATTCCTTTCCATCGTGTTTCATCCCACACCCTCGAAAGGAATCTCCATGAACACCCGACTGACTTCGACCAAAGGCCTCGTGCTGGCGCTGGCGTCCGCCGGCGTGATCGGCGCGGTGGGCGCAGGCGCCTACACCAGCGCGCGCGCCGTGGCGCCGGCCCCGGTCGCGACGGCCGCTGCCGCGCCGCTGGTGACGATGCCCGACTTCTCGACCATCACTTCGCGCGACGGCCCGGCGGTGGTGAACATCAGCGTCACCGGCACGACCAAGACCTCCTTCGACGGCGCCGCCGGCATGGACCCGGACGACCCGATGGCCGAATTCTTCCGCCGCTTCGGCGGGCAGATCGGCCCGCGCGGCCCGCAGCGTGAAGTGCCCACGCGCGGCCAGGGCTCGGGCTTCATCGTGAGCGCCGACGGCACCATCCTCACCAACGCCCACGTCGTGAAGGACGCGAAGGAAGTCACCGTCAAGCTGACCGACCGCCGCGAGTTCCGCGCCAAGGTGCTGGGCTCCGACGAGAAGACCGACATCGCGGTGCTCAAGATCGACGCGAAGGACCTGCCGACCGTGTCCCTGGGCAGCACCAAGGACCTGAAGGTCGGCGAATGGGTGCTCGCCATCGGCTCGCCCTTCGGCTTCGAGAACACCGTGACGGCCGGCGTGGTGAGCGCCAAGGGCCGCTCGCTGCCCGACGACAGCTACGTGCCCTTCATCCAGACCGACGTGGCGATCAACCCCGGCAACTCGGGCGGCCCGCTGCTCAACACGCGCGGCGAGGTGGTCGGCATCAACTCGCAGATCTACACGCGCAGCGGCGGCTACCAGGGCGTGTCTTTCGCGATCCCGATCGACGTGGCCGTGCAGATCAAGGACCAGATCGTCGCCACCGGCAAGGCCAGCCATGCACGCCTGGGTGTCGCAGTGCAGGAGGTGAACCAGGCCTTCGCCGACTCCTTCAAGCTCGACAAGCCCGAAGGCGCGCTGGTGTCGAACGTCGAGAAGGGCAGCCCCGGCGAGAAGGCGGGCCTGCGCTCGGGCGATGTGATCCGCGCGGTGGACGGCCAGCCCATCGTGTCTTCGGGGGACCTGCCGGCCGTCATCGGCCAGCGCAAGCCGGGCAGCCAGGTCACGCTGGACGTATGGCGCCAGGGCGCGCGCGAGCAGCTCACCGCCAAGCTCGGCGATGCGTCGGACAAGAGCAGCGTCGTCGCCAAGAATGACGACGCCGTCGGCAAGGGCAAGCTGGGCCTCGCCTTGCGCCCGCTGCAACCGCAGGAGAAGCGCGAAGCGGAAGTCGACAGCGGCTTGCTGATCGAAGACGCCGGCGGCCCGTCGGCCATGGCCGGTGTGCAGCCGGGCGACGTGCTGCTGGCCATCAACGGCACGCCGGCGCAGAGCGTCGAGCAGGTGCGTGAGGTGGCGGCCAAGGCCGGCAAATCGGTGGCGCTGCTGATCCAGCGCGGCGGCGACCGGATCTTCGTGCCGGTGCGCATCGGCTGAGCTGCGCTGCCGAATCGCCGGCGCCGGCAGAACCCGCCTTTCTTTCAGAAAGGCGGGTTTTTTCATGGGCGCGCCATGCGTTAACCATGACACGAAACAGCAGACTATTTCCCTGAAATTTGTCAATGTCACTTTTCGGGTGGGGCATCGCGTGACAAATGTGCGGAGAATGAAATAATCGTGAGCCCAACGTCGCCGCCGAATCAGGCGCGGCACAGGGGTGTGACGCGGCCCTGGGAGGGGGCGTGCCGCAGGGGCTCCGTGACAGTGAATAAGAAGATCCATGAAAGACTTTTCACTCGCCGACGTGCGCCTGTTCATCAAGGCCGTCGAATTGGGCGGATTGACGCTCGCCGCCGACGTGCTGGATATACCGAAGGCCTCGGCCTCGCGGCAATTGCAGCGCCTGGAGGCCAGCGTCGGCCATGTTCTGCTTCACCGGGGCTCGGCCCGCTTTGCGTTGACGGAAGAGGGCCGTCAGTTCTTCGAGACGGCGGTCGACATGCTCCGTGCGGTCGACCGGGCCCTGTCGAATCTCTATGCGGACGGGCGGGCCCTGACCGGCCGCCTTCGCATTGCCGCGCCGGCCTACGCGGGGCGGCAATTCCTGGCGGCGCATCTGCCGGCCTTCATGGCCGTGCATCCACAGCTTCAGCTGTCGATCGAGGTCGGCAGCGGCCACGTCGACCTGTTCCGGGACGAGGCGGACGTGATGTTGCGCCTGGGCCGCGAGGGCTGCGAGGAACTGGTGGCACGGCGGCTCGCCACGGTGCCGATGCTGCTGTGCGCCTCCGCGTCGTACCTGGCCCGCGGCGCTGCCATCACCACCCTGTCCGACCTGGCGGGGCACGCCTTTCTTTGCGGCGGGGCGCAGCGCCGGGTGGGCGAGATGACCGTGCCCACGGCGAACCATCCGCGCCACGTTGCCGCTGCGACGGCCGTGCATTCCAACGATCCGGAGTTGCTGCTGGAGCTGGCGTGCGCCGGGCAAGGCATCGCCCTGTTGCCGTGCGCCCTGGCCGAGCCGGCCCTCGAGCGCGGCGACCTGACGGCCGTGCTGCCTGCCGTTCCCCTTGCCGGTGAAGAGCTTCATCTGGTGTATCTCCCGGGTCGGCGCAATTCCCGAAAGATCAAGGCCTTCGTCGAGCACCTGTTGGCGGCCACGCGCACGCAGGCGCCGCTGGGCATCGGCCATCCCTCCTGACGATTGCCGGACGACCCGCCTCGCACCTAATTATCAATCAATTGATTCCTGCGTGTTGATTCGCTGGGGCTGCAAATCCGCCGATGCGGTTGTCGGAAATGGAACTGCCGGTCTCGGCAGAAAAGTGTGAATTATTTCCGCAGTTGTACCCGGCTGGCCTGAGTACATTTCTTCACATTCAAAAACAAGAATTTCTTTCGACACCGACGCAGGGGGCGGGTCGAGTCAATTTCACAGGCCCGCAAGAGGCCAGGAATTGACGGCTGAATAAAAACAGAAGTATTCGAGGGATTCCATTCTTTTTTAGAGCTGCTGCCGCGCTGCAGCCCGTGGGGGCGCGCGCGTCTGCGAGCGAGCGGTGGCCCGAGCCGCCACGTGTCTTTTGAACCTGGAGCATCCAATGCCAACGACAACATCGACTCAAGCTTCCCTTTTCAGCCGTGCCCCAGCGCCCTGGCACCGCGCCGTGCGCCGTGGCGTCGGCCTCCTGCTGGTGGCGGCCTGCGCTTTCCCGGCGATGGCGCAGCCTGCCGTGGCCGGCGCCAAACCGGCCGCAGCGGCACCGTCCGCCGTCACGGTCGAGCTCCAGCAGCACAAGGTGGTGAGGGCCGCCGACGGCAAGGAGCAGTGGCTCGACGCCACGTCGGTCTTGCCCGGCGATGTGCTCGAGTACACGGTCACCTACACCAACAAGACCGGCAAGCCGGTGTCGGGCCTGGTGGCCGACCTGCCGATTCCGGAGGGGCTCGAGTACCTGCCGCGCAGTGCCCAACCCGGCGCGGCCGGGGTGAAGGCGGCGGCGAAGGACGGCGCATTCGCCGCCGAGCCGTTGATGCGCAAGGCCCGGGACGGCAAGGCCGAACCCGTGCCCTACGGCGAGTACCGCGCCCTGCGCTGGACGCTGGGCCTCTTGCCGGCGGGCGGCGCGGCCACCGTCAGCGCGCGCGCCAAGGTCGAAGTCGTGGTGCCACCGGCGCCCAGGCCCGTGAGCGCCACGCCGCAGGCACCGCCCTCGGTCGGCGGACCTTCCGCCCCGGGCGCGCTGCGCTGACCCCGGCCTCGCTTGGCTCTTCCTCTTCTTCATGCGACCGATGACACGCGACCCGGCCCATGCCTTCCCGACAGGGAGCGCGTCGGCCGGGTTTTTCATGTTCCCTTTCTTTTGACAACCGAGGAGAAAACCAAGTGAGTCCCACCCTGCCAACCCAGCGCACCGGCGTCAGGCCGCGTGCTTCATGGGCCGGCGCCGCCGCGTTGACGCTGGGCTTCCTGTTCGGAAGCCCGTCCGTCTTCGCGGCCGCGCCGCCCGCCAACACCATCATCGGGAATCAGGCCTCGGCCTCCTATTCGGACGCCAGCGGCAACACGCAGCTCGCCACCTCGAACCTGGTGCAGACCACGGTGCAGCAGGTCGGCTCCTTCACGCTCGATGCGTTCGGCACGGTCACGACCACGGTGGTGAACACGAAGATCGGCGCGGCCGGCTCCATCGTCTATGCGCCACACGTGTTGACCAACACCGGCAACGGCTCGGACACCTTCACACTCGCGGTCGCGGAAGACGCCACCACACGCTTCTCGAAGATCGAGGTCTACGCCGATGCCAATGGCGACGGCATGCCCGACGGCACCACGCCGCTGTGCTCGGTCGTGCCCGGGGCCTCGTGCGACGTGCCGGCCCAGACGGTGGCCGGCAACAACGGCACCTTCCAGTTCGTCGTCGCGTATTCGATCCCCCGCACGGCCACCGCGCCGACGACGCCGTATGCGCTCGCGACCGTGACCGCCACGGCCGGCACACCGGCCCTGTACGCACCGGCGAATCTCGTCGCCGCGGACAAGGACCAGGTCAATCTGACCACGGTCGCCGCCTTCAACGCCACCAAGAGCATCGGCGTCCCGGCCGTCGCCGGGCCCGGCGGCGCGGCTTGGCCGACGGCCACCACCGGCGGCCCGCGTTCGTCCTCCGGGGCGTGCACGACGACCTGGTCGGTCGGCCTCGCGTCCAGCGCGACCTGCCAGTACACGGTCTACACGCTGACCTTCAACAACACCGGCGGTGGTGCGGGCAGGTTCGCGCTGTCGGACACCCTGCCCGCCGGCTTCACCTACGTCGCGGGTTCCGCGGTGTGGAGCAGCGCGCCGGGCGTGGCGCTGGGTGACGGCGCCGGCGGCGATCCGGCCGGCATCGACTTCGCGGCCAGCGGCAACACGCTGAACGCGGTGGTCGCCTCGCTGGGCCAGAACGTGACGCAGACGATCAGCTTCGTGGTGTTGGTCAACAACACCGCGGCGATCGGCACGTCGACCACGACCAACACCGGCAAGTACAACCCGACGGATTCGCCGGCGGCCACCTCGACGGCGATCGGCACCGTGGGCTCGAGCACCAACCCGGCGGCCTACACGGTCACGGCCAGCTACGGCATCGCGGTGGGGACCAACCCGTCGACGGCCGCCACCGCCATCGACACCGTGCCCGGCACGCCCAACGGCACCGCCGCCGACCTGACGACGCAGCCGTCGGTGGTCGCGGGCGGCAGCGTGAAGTTCGGGCAGACGGTGTTCAACACCGGCAACGCGACCGACACCGTCAACCTGACGATCGCCAACGGCAGCTTCCCGGCCGGAACGACCTTCCTGTTCTTCGCGGCCGACGGCGTCACGCCGCTGCTCGACACCACCGGCGACGGCGTCCCCGACACCGGCCCGATCGCGGCGGCAGGCAGCGTCAACATCGTGGTGCAGGCCAACGTGCCGGCGAGCGCGGTGGTGGGCACGGGGCCGTTCGATGCGGTCGTCACCGGCCGCTCCGCCGGGGACACGACCCTGCTCGACACCACGCGCGACATCGTCACCGTCGTCATCGGCTCGCTGGTCGACCTGACCAACAGCGCGGCCGGCACCGGCTCGGGCGCCGTCGCCGGCGGCGACCTGGGCCCCGGCCCGAGCCCGCAGCCGACCACCACCAACACGACCGCGGCCGGCACCGGCACGATCTTCACGCTGTTCGTGAAGAACAACGACACGGCCGCCAACGCGTACAGCCTCGCGGCCAGCCAGTCGACCAGCTTCCCGGGCACGCTGCCGGCCGGCTGGACCGTGAAGTTCGTGGCCGCCGGCGGCACCTGCACAGGCGCGGCGCTCACCAGCGTGAGCGTGGCCGCCGGTGCGCAGCAGCAGGTCGACGCCTGCGTCACGCCGCCTGCGACGCAGACGCCGGTGACCGCCCAGAAGATCTACTTCCAGGTGCAGTCGACCGCGGTCGCCTCGACCGGTGTTCTGGTGACCGACACCAAGCTCGACGCCGTGACCGTGGTCGCCGCTGCGACGCTGAGCGCCACCCTGACGCCCAACAACGCCGGCCAGGTGGCCCCCGGCGGTACCGTGGTCTACGCCCACACGCTGACCAACACCGGCAACCAGAGCTGCGGCGCGTACACGCTGACGGCCACGGTGCCGGCCGCCGATGCCACGCTGGGCTGGACCACCTCGATCTACCTCGACGTCAACGGCGACGGCCAGATCGATGCGGGCGACACGCTGGTGACCGGCCCGCTGGCCGGCCCGCTGGCGGTGGGCGGCACGCAGAAGCTGCTGGTGCGCGTGTTCGCGCCGGGCGGCGCCAGCGCCGGCGCGACCGACCTGACGACCGTCACGGCCACCTTCACCGATCCGGCGCCCAACTGCGGCGCGCCGACCGCGACCGACCTGAGCACCGTGATCACCGGCCAGATCCGCGTCGTCAAGACGCAGGCCGCCGACATCGCCTGCGACGGCACGGCCGACGGCGCGTTCGCGGCCACGCCGCTGTCGCTCAAGCCGGGCGAGTGCATCGTCTACCAGGTCAAGGCCACCAACGAAGGCAGCTCGCCGGTCACCAACATCGCCATCAACGATGCGGTGCCCGCGTACACCAGCCTGACCGGTGCCACGCAGCCGGCCAACCAGTGCGTGGCCACGGGCATCACCGGCACCGCTCCGGTCTACGCCCAGAGCGCCACCGCCGTGAGCTGCGGCAGCACGGGCAACACCGTGTCACCGAGCGGCAGCGCCACGCTGACCTTCGCCGTGCGGATCAACAACTGACGAGCGATTGAGTCGCCGGCGGACCTCGGGGTCCGCCGGCTTTGCGCGAAGCGCCGCGCCCCGGTGCGCGCTTCGCTTTTTTCCATTGGCGCCGGGTCGTGTCACCGCCCGGCGCCAGCGGAAAAAAGTCCCTGTGTTCACGGCGCTCCGGGGGGAGGGCCGACGGAAGGTTTCTCGGCGTGCAATCTCACTCAGACTCCACGAGCCCGTGCGCGCGCCCGCTGCCGCTGCGCCTCGGCGCCGTGCTGGCGCTCGGCCTGGCGGCGCTGTTCGGCATGGCCCCGGCCGCGGCCGCGCCGGCCCCGGGCGGCACCGTGATCCGCAACGTGGCGAAGGCCACCTATGTGCCCGCCGGCTTCGCGCAGACCGAGACGGCGAGCTCCAACGGCGTCGTCGCCAACGTGTTGCCGGTCGAGGCGCTGGTGCTCACGCAGGACCAGTCCGTGAACCGCCCGCCGGCCACCGTCGTCACGCTGAACCACCTGCTGACCAACACCGGCAACGTGCCGTCGCGCTACAGCTTCGCCTTCGCCAACAACGGCAGCGGCTGCGCGGCCGACACGCTCGACCTGTCGGCGCTGCGGCTGGTGCGCGACCTCAACAACAACGGCGTGGTCGATGCCGCCGATCCGGTGCTGCCGCTGGGGGTGGCGGATGCGTTGGCGCTGCAGCCGGGCGAGACCGCGTCGCTGCTGGTGCAGGGCACCATCCCCGCGACGGCCGCCGGCAGCGCCTGCGTCGTGCTCGGTGCCACCACGGCGCTGCAGAACCGCCAGGCGAGCAACCGCGATGTCGTCACCGTCGGCGATGCGGCCGTCATCGCCCTCGTCAAGTCGGCGAGCTACCCCGGCCATGTCGTGCCGGGCCAGACGCGCATCGACTTCGCCGTGACCGGCACCAACATCGGCGCGCGCGACGCGGTGCCCGGCAACACGGCTGCGCCGGCGGGCACGCCGGTGCTGGTGAACGGTGTGCCGACCGCCCTGGTGCTGGTGCGCGACGCGGTGCCGGCCGGCACGCAGTACCTGGTGGGCACGCTGCAGAGCACGGCGGCCGGGGCGGTGCGCCTGTTCCGACTGCCGGGCGATGCGCCTTTCAGCTACCGCACCACCGACGATGCAGCGGCCGTCGAGGTGGCCATCGGCGTGCCGACGGCCGTAGTGCGCAACGCCTCGATCGCGATGCAGTTCGCGGTGCAGGTCCGGGCCGACCAGAGCGGCGACATCCGCAACACCGCGCAGAGCTACTACGGCGACGGCACGGGGTCGGCGGTGTCGCAATCGAACACCGTGCTCATCAGCACCAGCCAGAGCCGCCTCGGCGTGGCCAAGTCGGCGTCGGCGCCCAAGCTCAACCGCGGTGCCGACGGCCAGCTCGACGGTACGGCCACGGTGCGCTTCAGCGTGAACGTGCGCAACTACGGCGCGGTGTGGCTCTACGGCGTGCAGGCGGCCGACCTGCTCGAAGGCGCGGGCGCGACGCAGTTCGGCAGCTACACCGCGGCCGCGGTGCCGGGCGCCAACCAGTACACGGTGGTCGCCGGTTCGCTGCGCATCGCGAGCGACCAGGGCAACGGCGCGAGCGGCACCGTCGCCGTGGTCAACGGCGCGTTCACCGGCACGGCCTCGGCGCCGAACCTGCTCGCGCCCGGTGCGGTGCTGCCGGTGGGCGCGCGCTTCACCGTGCAGTTCGACGTGCGGGTCCATCTCACGGGCCGCACCGGCACGCTCTACAACAGCGTGCGTGCGCAGGGCGCGCTCACGCCGGACGGCGCGGCCGTGGCCTTCGACGAGTCGGTCGACGGCGCCGATCCCGACCCGGACGGCGACGGCAACCCGAACAACAACGCGGCGCCCACGCCGGTGTCGTTGCAACTGCCGGCCCTCTCGCTGGTCAAGAACGCCTCGCTGCCGCGGCGGGTGGGGCAGGGCGTCTACGAGATCGACTACCGGCTGCTGGTGACCAACACCGGCGCGGCCGCGGCGCCAAACGTGCGCGTGATCGACAACCTCAACTGCACCTTCGACATGGACAAGGCCGACGGCCAGGTCGCGTCGTGGGAACTCTCGGCCGCACCGACGGTGCGCAGCGGCCTGCTCACGCCGGCCGGCAGCTTCACCGGGCGGGCCGCCTGCAACCGCGGCGCACTGGCGAGCGCCGACGCCTTCGACCTGCCGACCGAAGTCGTGCTCAGTCTGACCGACGGCAGCCGTGCGCTCTCGCCCGGCCAGAGCGAGGAGATCCGCTTCAGCGTGCGCATCACCGAGAAGCCGGCCGCCGTCGGCACCCGCCTGGCCGTGACGAACAAGGCCTGGGCGGCGGCCTTCGAGCAGAACACCATCAACCTCACGCCGGCGATGCTGGTCGCCGCCAGCGCCCACAGCGTGCAGTCGCTGCTGGCCGACCCGCAGGGCACGGTCTACAACGCGGTCACGCGCGCGCCGGTGGCCGGCGCCGTGGTCACCTTCACGCGCACGGCCTGCAGCGCAGGGGCGGTCACGCCGCTGACGGCGGCCGACATCTTCGGCGCTTCGTCGGGGGCCTACACGGTCAATGCCGACGGCAGCATCTCGATGACCACGGGCGCGGACGGCAGCTACCAGTTCTTCCTGCAGTCGCCGCCGGTCACGGGCCTGTGCACCTACACGCTGGGCGTGGTGCCGCCCGCAGGCGCCGGCTATGTGTTCCCGTCGCAGCTCATTCCGGTGACGCCCGGCACCTTCGCGGCCTGCAGCCCCATCGCGCCCAACGCCGCGCCGCCGCAGGGTGCCGATCCGACGACGCACTACGTCCGCGTCAACGCGGGCTTCGACGCTGCGGGCGCCGCCTGCGACGTGACGCACAACCACATCCCGCTCGACCCGGGCAACATCCTCGGCCTGGTGCTGCGCAAGGACGGCAGCAAGCGGCAGGCGGAGTTCGGCGACTTCGTCGACTACGCGCTCACGGTGACCAACAAGACCGGTGTGCCGATCACCGGTGTCACCTTCGACGACCACCTGCCGCCCGGTTTCGCGTATGTGGCGAACAGCGCGCGGCTCGACGGCGCGGCCACCGGCAACCCGGTCGGTGGCGCCGGGCCGGCGCTGGTCTTCAGCTACCCGACGCTCACGCTTGGCGTCGATCAGTCGGCCATGGTGCGCTACCGCGTGCGCATCGGCGTCGGCGCGCCCACCAGCGGCGACGCCGTGAACCGGGCGCGTGCGAGCGCGGGCTCGGTGCGGTCCAACCTGGCGAACTGGACGGTGCGCGTGAGCGGCGGGGTGTTCTCCGACGAGGCCTTCCTGTTCGGCAAGGTCTTCATGGATTGCCGGCGCGACGGTCGGCAGGAAGGCATCGACGAGATCGGCATTCCGGGCGTGCGCCTTTACATGGAGGACGGCACCCACGCCATCACCGACATCGAAGGCAAGTGGAGCCTCTATGGCCTGAAGCCGGTCACGCATGTGATGCGCGTCGACCCCACCACGCTGCCGGCCGGTGCGCGGGTGGAGGTGCTCGACAACCGCAATTCGGGCAGCCCCGAGAGCCGCTTCGTCGACCTCAAGAAGGGCGAGTTCCACAAGGCCAATTTCATCGTCACGAACTGCGACGACCCCACCGTGGCCGCCGACGTGGCGGCGCGGCGCGCGGCCATCGCGGCGCTGCCCGACACCGAAGCCGAAGCCCAGGTGCGGCTGCGCCTGGACCCGGAGAACACCCTCGTGGCCGTGAACCGTTCGGTGGCCCAGCCGGCCAGCGGCCAGGCGCTCGCTGGCGGGAGCATGGGCAGCATGGGCAGCACGACCACCACCTCGGCACCGCTGATCGCCATGCCCCTGGCGGCGGCCAACGCCAGCAGCTTCGTCGGTGCCGCGACCGGCGGCCTGAGCGGCACGCTGGGCAGCGCCGCTGCGCAGCCCGGCACACCCGGCACGCCGGCAGGCAGCCTGTTCGCCGCGCTCAACGGTCTGCCGGCCACCGCGCAGTCCACGCTTGCGCCGCGCAGTGCGCCGCTGCTGCCGCAGGCCGCGCCCAGCCCGATCGAGCTCGAGGCGCTGCTGCCGCAGCTGGGCGACAACACGCTCGGCTTCATCGACCTGAAGGACGGCGACACCGTGCCCGCCCCATCGATCAACGTGCGGGTCAAGGGCGCGGCGGGCGTGGCGCTGCGGCTGTCGGTCGACGGCCAGGCGCTGGACGAACGCCGCGTCGGCAAGAAGACGCAACTGCCGTCGAAGGCCATCGGGGCGTGGGAGTACATCGGCGTGGCGCTGCAGCCCGGCCGCAACCGCCTGACGCTCGAAGCGGTCGACGACTTCGGCAACGTCCGCGGCAGCGCGCAGCAGATCAGCGTCGTCGCGCCCGACAAGCTCGGCGCCATCGACATCGCGCTGCCCGAGGTGGCGCGCGCCGACCTGCGCACGCCGGTCGTCGTCAAGGTGCGGCTGGCCGATGCGGCCGGCGTGCCGGTCACGGCGCGCACGCAGCTCACGCTCGAGGCCGACCGCGGCCGCTGGCTCGACGAGGACCTGAACCCGGCCGAGCCCGGCACGCAGGTCTTCATGGACGGCGGGGCGACCGAATTCCGCCTGCTGCCGCCGGGCGAGCCGGGCGACGTGCGCATCCGCGTGAGCGCCGGCACCTTCGTGAAGGAGGTGCGCCTCGCGCTGCTGCCCGAGATGCGCCCGATGCTGGCCGTCGGCATCGTCGAAGGCGTGCTCGACTTCACCAAGCGGGGTGGTGTGCCGCTCGGCGCCGCGCCTGCCGGAGCCGCCTTCGAGAGCGAGCTGACGGGCCTCACTGACAGCCACGACAAGCACCGCGCCGCCGGCCGTGCCGCCTTCTTCCTGAAGGGCACCGTCAAGGGCGAGTACCTGCTGACGGCGGCTTACGACTCCGACAAGGCGCGCGACGACCGGTTGTTCCGCGACATCCGGCCCGACGAGTTCTATCCCGTCTATGGCGACTCGTCGGTCAAGGGCTTCGACGCGCAGAGCACGCAGAAGCTGTACGTGCGCATCGACAAGAACCGCTCCTACCTGCTGTACGGCGACTTCACGACCAGCAGCAGCACCGAGGTGCGCAACCTGAGCCAGAGCAACCGTGCGCTCACCGGCTTGAAGCATGTCTATGAAGACGCCAGCGTTCGCACCACCACGTATGCCTCGCGCACCGCGCAAACGCAGCAGGTCGAGGAGTTCCGCGCGGTCGGCACCTCGGGCCCGTACTACCTGAGCGCCGGTGGCGGCGAGTTCGTCGAGAACAGCGAGCAGGTCGAGATCGTGGTGCGCGACCGCGGCCAGCCGAACCTCGTGCTGCAACGCACGGCGGTCGCGCGCTACGTCGACTACACGATCGAGCCGCTGACGCGCCGGGTGCTTTTCACGCACGCCATCGCGTCGGTCGACGCCAACCTGAATCCGCAGTCGATCCGCGTCACCTACGAGGTCGACAGCGGCGGGCCGAAGTTCACCGTGGCCGGCACCGACGTGCAGGTCAAGGTCGGCGAGCGGCTGCAGCTCGGTGTGGTCGCCAGCACCGACGAGAACCCCGAGAACCGCCGCAAGCTCGGCGCGCTCACCGCCGTGGCGCGCCTCGGCGACAACACCACGGTGGCCGCCGAAGTCGTGCGCACCGAGTCCGACGAGAAGGGCGGCGGCCACGGTGCGCGGGCCGAGCTGCGCCACCAGACCGAGCAGCTCGCCGTGGTGGCGCTCGCCAGCAAGACCAGCGAGGGCTTCGACAACCCCGGCGCCAGCTTCTCGGCCGGCCGCACCGAGGCTGCCACCCGTGCCGAATACAGGGTCGACCCGAGCACCGCCGTGCGCGGCGACCTGCTCTACAGCCAGGACGCGCTGCTCGACGGCGACCGCAAGAGCGCCACCCTGAGCCTGCAGAAGAAGCTGGGCGATGGGCTGGCGGCGGAGGTCGGCGTGCGCCACGGCCAGAGCAGCACGGGCATGGGCACCAGTTCGGGCTTCGACTACGGCCAGATCTCGACCTACAACGGCCAGCTCGGCAGCAGCGTGAACGCCAGCAACGTCACCGCGCTGGGGGCCGCCGCCACGGCCAACGCCGACAGCGAGAGCCTGACGACGGTGCGTGCGCGCCTGTCGGCCCCGATGCCCGGCCTGCCGCAGGCGCAGGTCTTCGTCGAAGGCGAGCAGGACGTGCGCGCGTCCGACCGCCACGCGCTGGCCATCGGCGGCAACGTCGCGGTCACCGACAAGACGCGCGTCTACGGGCGCTACGAATTGGTCTCCGGGTTGCAGGTGCTCGACGCCGCGCAGTCGAACAACGTCGGCGTGCTGGGCATCGAGAGCAACTACATGGAGGGCGGTCGCGTGTACAACGAGTACCGGCTGGCCGACACCCTCGACGGGCGCGCTGCGCAGGCCGCCACCGGCGTGCGCAACACGGTCAAGCTCAGCGACCGGCTGCGCCTCACCGGCGGGCTGGAGCACACGCGCCAGATGGGCGGCTACGACAACAGCGCCAACAGCGGCAACGGCTACGCCGATGGCCTGGGCCAGTCCACCGCCCATCACCGGCGGCGTCGAATACCTGACAGATCGGGTCAAGGCCAGCGGCATCGTCGAAGGCCGCAAGGGCGACGACGCCGACACGCGGCTCTTCAGTGCCGGCTTCGGCTACAAGCTCGACCCGTCGTGGAGCCTGCTGCTGCGCAGCGTGGTGAGCGACAGCGAAGGGCAGGGCAGCAACGCCGGCAACGAACGGCATCTGCAGCGCCACCAGCTCGGCGTGGCCTACCGGCCGGTCGACACCGACCGCTGGAATGCGCTGGCCCGCTACGAGCACCGGTCGGAGCGCGTGGTCGGCGCCGGCAGCACGGCGGGGGCGCTGTCGGGCGGCAGCGTGTTCGGCGCGGACTACGGCAATGCGTCGCTGCCCGGCAGCACCAGCGCCGACATCGTCTCGGCCCATCTCAACGTCAACCCGGAACGCGGCCGCGTCGTCACCGCGCGCTACGCCGCCAAGGTCTCGCGCGCCGACGACGGTGAACTCGCCAGCCGCTACTGGGCGCATCTGCTGCAGGCCCGCTACACGCAGGACCTGAACCGCGACTGGGACGTCGGCCTGCAGGCCGGCCTGCTGTACGGCAAGGGCGGCGCGCTGCAACGCACGGCCGGCGTGGAGCTGGGCTACCAGCTCGCGAAGGACCTCTGGATTTCCGCCGGCTACAACGTGGTGGGCCTGCGCGACCGCGAGCTCACGGCCAACGAGTACACCAGCAAGGGCGCCTACATCCGCCTGCGTTTCAAGTTCGACGAGACCGGGCTGGGCTTCGCGCCGGCCGGTGCGGCGGACGCCACGCGCAAGAACTTCTCCCCGCTACCGCAAACGACCATGCCCGCTCGCGACACCCCGCCCGCAACGACCCTCGACCGGGAGGCCCCATGACGCGAGGCGCATCGTTGCTGAGGCCGCGCGGCGCGGCCTCCGTCGCCGCCCGCGCAGCACGCGCCGTGGTGGTGCTCGCGCTGTCCGTTCTGTCGTGGGCGCTGCCTGCGCATGCCGTGCAGCGCAGCATCCTCAATCCGTCCTTCGAGACACCGACCGTCACAGGCGGGGCCTGCTACGCCTTCGTCAGCCAGTCGCTGGCGGGCGGCTGGCTCACGACCGAGACGGTCACGAGCAGCACGGGCCTGTGCACCGTGGCCACTGGTTCTGGCGGCCTCTTCGAATACTGGGCCAACGGTTTCGGCGGCGTGTTCGCGGACAACGGCGCCAACCATATCGAACTCAATGCCTTCAACCCGGGGCGGGTCAGCCAGAACCTGTGCCTGGTGACGGGCGATCAGGTGGCCTGGCAGTTCTCGCACCGGGCGCGGGACGCCGGCCTCGGCGCGGGAAGCCAGGACGTGGCGCTGTTCAGCGTGGACAGCAGCGCCAACAGCGTGCGCACGGCGCGCACCAACACCGTCGGCGGCATCTCCACGCTGGCCGGCGATTGCCCGGCGAACAGCGGCGGCGTGACCGGCAACAGCTGCACGGTGAGCACGGTGGGCAACTGGGGCCGCTACAGCGGCAGCTTCACCTGGGCCGGCAGCTCGGGCGCGCACGACATCGGCTTCGCGGCGATCTCGAACTCCACCAACAACCCGGGCGCGGGCAATTTCCTGGACAACATCCAGTTCACGCTCAAGCCGATGGTCGAGTTCGACAGCGCCTCGGCCAGCAGCTACGTGGTGGCGGAGTCGGCCGGCACGGTGACGCTGAAGCTGCGCGTGGCGGGCATCGTGCCGGCAGGCGGCGTGCAGGTGCCCTTCACCGTCAGCGGCACGGCCACCAGCGGCTCGGACTACACCGCGCTGGGCACGGCCAGCCTCACGGTGCCGGCGGGCAACTACGGCGCGGGCACCGTGGTCAATGCCAGCCCGACGCTCACGCTCATCGACGACGCATCGGTGGAGGAGACCGAGACGGTGGTCTTCACCCTCGGCGCGTCGACACCCTCCAGCCCCTATGTGCTGTCGTCGACCAGCACCTGCGGCGGCGCCGCCGTGGCCGCGACCACCGTGACCATCCTCGACAACGATGTCGCTGTCACCCTGACCAAGGCCATCGTGGGCGTGCCGGTCGACGGCGGCGTGTTCAACCTCCAGATCACCGGCGGCGCGCCCTCGGGCGGCACCAACCCGGCGAACGACGTCGGCCACGGTGGCACCACCGGTGCCGTGCGGGTGGCCACCGGCGCCACCGTCACGCTGGCGGAGACGGCCGGCACCGCGACGCTGCTGTCCAACTACATCCCGGCGCTGGCGTGCACCGACGGCAATGGCGCCGCCGTGACGGTGAGCGGCAGCGGCACCAGCCGCACCGTCGCCACGCCGATCACCGGCACCACCACGGCCACCGCACCCACGGCCGCCGCGCGCACCCTGAGCTGCACCTACACCAACACCATGCGGCCCAAGGTCACGGTCGAGAAGGTGTCGGTGGGCAGCACCGGCACCTTCAACTTCTCGCTCGCCGGCGTCACCACCCCCACCGACTCGGTGACGACCGCGGCATCGGGCACGGCCGTGGCGTCGACGCAGGCCCACGTCGGCACCGTCGGGACGGCCGCGACCCTCACCGAGGTGGCGGCGTCGGCCGCGGGCTACACGACCACCGCACGTTGCGTGGATGGCGGCAGTGCCGTCACCGGCAACACGACGCCGGTCACGGGCACCGGCACCGCGATCACCATTCCCGCGGCCAACATGAAGGCCGCGGCGGACTACACCTGCACCTTCACGAACACCGCCGTCTCGGCGCTCAAGCTGGTCAAGACGGGCAGCACGCCGAGCTTTGCCGTGGGCGTGCCGGCCAGCTACACCCTGACGCTGAACAACACGGGCGTGTTCCCCACACAGGCCGACACCGTGATCACCGACACCGTCCCGGCCACGCTCACGTTGGGCACGATGCCCGCGGGTTGCAGCGCGGCCGGCCAGGTCGTCAGCTGCACCGTGCCGACAGGCCTGCCGGCCGCCACGGGCACTGCGTCGTTCGTGATTCCGGTGACGCCGCTGGCCGCGGCCGTGCCGAGCGTGAGCAATACAGCGACGGCCAACGGCGGCGGCGACCCGGCGTGCGTCGGCAGCGGCAACTGCACCAGCACGCTGGCCACGCCCGTGCGGGCGCAGCCGCGCGTCACGGTGCGCAAGACCACCAGCAACGGCACGGGCAGCAACGTCTTCGGCTACACCCTCACCGGCGTCAGCAATCCCGCCGACACGATCACGCTCAGCGGTGCGACGACCGTGGCGTCGACGGTGGTGCACACCGGCACGGTCGGCGTCGAGGCGACCCTCGCGGAGTCGAGCGTGCCTGCCGGCTGGCCCGCCAACCCGGCCGCCGTCAGTTGCCTGGACTCGGCCGCCGCCACCAGCGGCAATGTGACGACCAACCTGGCGACGCTGTCGGGCGACACCGCCACGCTACCGGCGAGCGTGATGAAGGGCGGTGCGGTCATCACCTGCACCTTCACCAACACGGCGACGCCGATCGTCGCGCTGGGCAAGACGGCGCCGGCCACGGTGGCACCGGGCGGCGCCATCGCATATGGACTGAGCCTGGCGAACACGGGCGCGGTCGCGACGGGCACAGCGGTGGTGGTGCGCGAGCAGTTGCCGCCGGGGGTGATCGCCACGTCGGTCACGCTCGGCGCGGGCGTGACCGCGGTCAACTGCGGCACCTTGCCCAGCGCCGCCGGTGCGGCACTCACCTGCACGATGACCATCACGGCGGGCATCCCGGCCATGACCGGCGTGCGTGGCTTCACGCTGAATGCGACGGCGCCCACCGCGCCGGCGCTGGCGGCTTCGGGCACCGTGCTGACGAACGCCGCCAACACGCGCGTGATCGGTGCCGGCACGCCCGCGACGGCGCCGGGCGCGGCCTGCGCGTTCGACGCGACGGTGAGCTGCGCGAGCGCGAGCACCACGATCGTCGTCGGCGCCGGCGCCATCGGGCAGTCGGGCGTGCGCACCGTCACCGACAACCAGTTGGCCGACGGCGGCGCGCAGGACGTGCTCGAGGCCCTGGTGCGCGATGCGGCGCAGAACCCGGTGGCCGGTGCGACGGTGAGCTTCGCCGCGACCGCCAACGTGGCGTTCGGCGGCGGCGCCGTGGGCGCGGCCGGCAGCTGCACCACCGGCGCCGACGGCACCTGCCAGGTCACCGCCACCAGCACCCTGGTCGGCCTCAAGAGCAGCGCCGTCGGCATCGCGGCGGGCACGGTCGGCGGCGCCTTCACCGCAGGCGGCGGCACCTACCACGCCAGTCCGGCGACCTACAGCTTCGTGCTCGGGCCGCCGAGCGCCGCGATGTCGGGCCTGCGCGTGGTGACCGACAACGCGCTGGCCAACGGCGCCGCACAGGACGTGCTGCAGGTGCTCGTCCGCGATGCCGGCGGCAATCCCGTCGGCGCCGGCACGGTCGTGAGCTTCGGCGCCACGCCGGACGTGGCGTTCAACGGCGGTGCCGTGGGCGCCGCCGGCACCTGCACCACCGCGGCCACCGGTCTCTGCCAGGTGACGGCCACCAGTGCGGTGGCCGCCGTCTACGGCGCGACGCCGGTCACCGTCGGCGGTGCGGCCCTGGCCGGCACCTTCACCGCGAGCGGCAACAGCTACCTGCCGAGTCCGCAGCCCTACCGGTTCGGGGCCATGCCCACGGTGACGATCCGCAAGACCTCGCTCAACGCCATCGGAACCTTCGACTTCACCGGCACCAACGGCGTCGGGGCCCTGAGCATCTCGACCCTGGTGGATGGCTCGCCAGCGGCAGGTGCCACCCGGACGCTGACGGCGCCGAACACCGCCATGACGCTCACCGAGGCGGTGCCCCCGGCCGGCTTCAGCCTGACCGCGGCCTCGTGCACCGGCATGGGCGCCGGCGGCACCGCCACCCTCAGCGGCCGCGTGCTCAGCCTCAATGCGGCAGCAACGCCGCCGGGCAGCAACCTGGTCTGCACTTTCACCAACACCGGCTCGACCTCGGTACCGCCGCCGATCCCGCCGACGATCATGTGCACCACCGATGCCGCGGTCTTCAACACCGGCTACGGTCCCAGCGGCCCGCTCACCTCGGGGCGCGACACGGTGTGGGAGTCCGGCGAAGGCACGGCGACGGGCGGCCCCGCCAGCGTGGCCACCTGGCAGCGGGCCTACATCGGCAACCAGGCACCGGCCAACTGGATCAATTCGCCCTTCGGGAACGCCAACTGGAACTCGAACTACACGATCGCCGGGCAAGGTCCCAACAACGTGGACGTGTACCACCGCTTCACCTTCAACCTGGCGCCCTCGGTCACGCCCTCGAGCTTCTCGCTGAAGCTGGACTTCTATTCCGACAACTCGGTGGCCGAGGTGTTCGTCAACGGCGTCTTGCAGACCGTCCCCGGCGTGCCGCAGAACCCCGGGAATCCGTACTTCCACGTCGGCTTCGTGGCCGGTGCCGCGGCCAGCGCCACGCTGGCCAGCAACTGGCACACCGGCACCAACACGGTGGTCGTCCACATCAAGAGCGGTCCCGGTGCCGAGGGTTTCCTCGCACAGACCACGACCTCGGCCGTGTGCGCGCCGCCGACGGTGACGCTGTCGAAGACCACCACCGGCAGCGCGGGCGGGCCCTTCGGTTTCTCCCTGACGAACACCGCCCAGTCCAGCGGCAGCGCCACCACCGCGGCAGCCGGCACGCCGGTGCAGGTCGACGGCGACACGGCCACGGCGGGTCTGCAGGCATTCACCGCGACGGCCGTCGGCACGGCGGTGACCCTCACGGAGGCGGCCGTGCCGGGGTGGAATCTGGCGAGCGCGAGTTGCACCGACGCCGGGGTGCCGGTCGGCAGCCTGGGAACGGGTGCCGCCGCGCGGACGTACACGATCCCGGCGGCGAGCGTGCAGTACGGCAAGTCGCTGCAGTGCGTCTTCACGAATTCGGCGTCGGCGACCGTCACGACCCGCAAGATTTCCATCGGCAACGTGGGCAGCTTCGGCTTCACCGGCGACAACGGGCTCGCGGCCCAGAGCATCGTGACGGCCACGGCCGGCACGGCGGCCGCGGCGGGCATCCAGACCCTGGCCGCCCCTGCCACGGTGACGACCCTCACCGAAGATCCGCCGCCGCCGAACTATGCGCTGACGGGGGTGGCCTGCACCGGCCTGGGCGCCGGCGGGTCCGTCACGCCGGACCTGCCGAACCGCAAGGTCACGCTGGATGCCGCCGCCACCGCCGCAGGCAGCAACATCGTCTGCACCTTCACCAACACCTACACGCGGCCCTACCCGAAGGTGCAGATCGTCAAGACCACCGTCGGCGGTACCGGCAGCAACGTGTTCGGCTTCGCGCTGAGCGGCCTGTCGGCGCCAACGGACACGATCACGGTGGTGGGCACCGGCACGGCCAGCGGCAGCACGACGCTGATCGGCACGGCCGGGCTGGAGGCGTCGATCAAGGAGACCGTCCCGACGGGCTGGCCGGCCAACCCGGTCAGCGCCAGCTGCGTCGACGCTGCCAGTGCGACGCCCACCGCCGCCTTCGGCACGCTGGTCGCCAACCAGCTGACCCTCCCGGCGGCGAACATGGTGGCCGGCGCAGACATCACCTGCACCTTCACCAACAGTTTCGGCTTCAGCGTCGGCGGGCGCGTCTTCAACGACAACGGCGTGGGGGCGGGACAGCGAACGACGGGCGCTTCAACGGCGGCGAGGCGGGCATCGCGGGTGTCACCGTGCGGCTGACGAATTGCGCGGCGACGGTGCTGGCCACCGCCGTGACCGACGGGGCCGGCAACTACGCGCTCGCCGTGCCGTTCGCGACGGCCGCGGCGGCACCGCTCTGCGTGGAGGAGACGAACCCCGCCGCCCCCTCGGCCTGGATCTCGACCGGCGCCTCGGCGGGCGGCACGGCGCTGCCGTCGGGGACGGCCACCACGGTGGCGGGCACCGCCTACACCTACACCCGCAGCGGCACGCCCGACCGCATCGCCTTCGCCTGGAACGGCAGCGGCCATGCCGGCCTCGACTTCGGCGACGTGCCACCGAACACCTTCGCCGCCGACGGCGCCAGGACCGGCCTGCCGGGCAGCACCGTGAGTTACCCGCACACCTTCATGGCGCAGACCCGGGGCGTGGTGCGCTTCGGCATCCCCGACGAGGTCGCCACGCCGACGCTGGCGGGCTGGAGCGGCACGGTCTTCGCGGACCCCGGGTGTACCGGGGCGCTGCAGGCGGGCGCCCAGAAGCTCTACCCGCCCTCGATGCCCGTCTATGTCTCGGCGGGCGAGAGCGTGTGCATCGTGATGCAGGAATTCATTCCCGCCACCGCGATGAACGGCTACAGCGACGACGCCACCGTGCAGGCCCGCTTCGACTTCGCCAGCGCAGCACCGGGGCTGAATGCCACCTACACGGTGCACGACATCACCACCGTCTCCGACAGCGTGCTCGCGCTGAAGAAGGAGGTGCGCAACGTCACGCAGGGCGGCAGCTTCGGCATCAACAACCAGGCGAAGTCGGGCGAAACCCTGGAATACCGCATCACCTACACGAACAACGGCGTGTCGCCCATCGGCACCCTGAGCGTGAACGACACCACGCCCAGCTACACCCGCTTCGGCAGTGCGCAGGCCGACAGCACGCCGGCCACGCTGACCGCCTGCCAGAAAACCACGCCGGCGAACCCGGCGCCGGGGCCGACGGTGGCATGCGCCACGGCGCAGCCCGCAGGCGGCACGGGGGCGCTGAGCTGGCACTTCACGGGGGTGCTTTCGCCCGGCGCTTCGGGCGCGGTGCTGTTCACCGTGGTGGTGGATTGAGGGAGCGTGAACCGGGAAACGTCTGCGCGGCCGTCGGTCGACGGCGCACGGCGCTTCTCTCCGGCATGCGCCGCTAGCCGATGGTGGCGAGCAGCAGGGCCTGCATCATGAATCGGCGGTTGTCGGACTCGGCGGCGGCATCCGGCACGACGGCATCGGCCGGCGCGAGATCCCGGGCCAGCGCCAGCGCAGGGTGGCTGCCGTCGGCAAGGCCGCGGTAGACCGGCACGCCCGCATGGGTTGCCAATTCGGCCGCGGTGGCCGGCGCCGTGGTGCCGACGTCGATGGCGTCGTACATGCGCCCCAGCATGCGGGCGATGCGGGCGCACTCGCCGACCGTCGGCGGTGGCTCGCCGAGGCTGACCCGCGCCACGCGCACCCCGAGGTCGGCCGCGGCGTCGTGCAGCACCGACACGGTGGCGCCGCTCGCCGGCTGAAGCACGGCCAGGTTCTTGCCCTGAAGCAGCGGCGGCGCCGGATGGCCGGCGACCGAAGCCGCCTTGAGTCGGCTGGCGAGATCGAGCAGCTCTTTCGCGCCGGCTGCGTTCAGCAAGGTGTCGGACGCGAGGGCGCGCAGGGCGGGAGACGGTGGATGCGAAGTCACGGCTGCGAGGGTACGGATGCCTGCGGCCGCCGGGTTGACGCCCGTCAAGGCGGCGTCATCGCGGATGGTGTCGGTGCGGCGCCGGAGGTTTAGGACACGATTCGGACATAAAACTTCAACCACTGTTACCGACTCGGCGGCCCCGTTGTCGGTCGTGTTGCATTGTCTTCGTACGCTCCTCCCATCGACCCGCACCGGAGCCCACCATGCACGCAGACACCCCCCGCCGCACCGCCGCAGACCAACCCGCCCAGCGCATCGCCACGATGCTGCAACTGCTGCAGGACGCGCTGCCGTTGCAGAAGCGCCTGGTGCACGCCGGCGACGTGGTCTGCCAGGTCGGCCAGCCCTTCCAATGCCTCTATGTCGTCAATGCCGGCTTCTTCAAGATGGTCAACCTGTCGGACGAGGGGCGCGAGCAGGTCGTCGGCCTGCACTTCCGTGGCGACTGGCTCGGGCTGGACGGCATCGCCACCGGCCGCTACGGCTGCGACGCCGTGGCCATGGACACCGGCGAGGTCTGGGCGATCCCGTACGACACGCTGATCGAAGCCAGCATCCGGACGCCGGCACTGCTGGGCGCGCTGCACCAGGCCATGAGCCGCGAACTGGCGCGCGACCATGACTCGATGGCGTCGCTGTGCACGCTGCCGGCCGATGCCCGCGTCGCGGGCTTCCTGCGGTACTGGGCCGATGCCGTGTCGCAGCGCGGCCTGCGCGCCGACGAGATCACGCTGCGCATGACGCGCGCCGAGATCGGTAACTACCTGGGCATGACCCTCGAGACGGTCAGCCGGGCGCTGTCGCGCATGGCGCGCGGCGACGTGATCCGCTTCAAGGAAAAGGGCCGGCGCGACATCCAGATCCCGAAGGTCGAGGCGCTGACCACCTTCATGCAGCAGGCCAGAACACCGTCGGCAGCGCTCGCGCTGCACTGAAAGTCGGCGGCCGTTGCGCCGTGTTTCAGGTGGTGGCGCGGCCGTGGGTGCGGCCCGACTTGCCTGGCTGGTAGAGCGCGCCTTCGGACGCCTGCGCCGGCCGCTCGCCGGATTGCGGGCCGGCTGGCCGCGCGGCCTTCCTGTCGCCCAGCGGCGGCATCCACGGTGTCTCTGCCGTCCCCACGCACGGCCCCGCGCAGAGCTTCAGGTCGCCGCCGCCCTCGGTCGCGGCACGCAGGATGGCGTCGGCCACCTCCATCGGATCGAGCATCGGCGTGGGCCGCATCGGCGCCACCCCGAGGTAGTTGGCGGCGTGCTCCGCGTGGGGCGTGTTCATCGCCGCTGGCTGGATCAGCGTGACGCTCACCGGGCGTTGGTCGACGCCCTCGATCTCGACCCGCAGCGTGTCGGTGAAGCTCTTGACCGCCAGCTTCGAGCAGGCGTACATGCCCTGCAGCGGCATCGGCGCTTCGCAGGCCTCGCTGCCCACGTTGATCAACGCGCCGCCCTGGCGCTTCAGGTAGGGAAGCGCCGCCAGCGAACCGTTCACGACGCCCCAGAAGTTCGTCTCGAAGAGCCGGCGGCTGTCGTCTTCGGTCACGGTGTCGAGCCGTCCGTAGATGGACACGCCGGCATTGTTGATCCAGGTGTCGATGCGGCCGAAGGCCTGGATGGCCGCCTGCGCGGCGGCTTCGAGCTGCTCGCGCGATGCGACGTCCGCCGGCACGGCGATCGACAGGCCGCCCGCATCGTCGATGTCGCGGGAGGCCTGGTACAGAACATCGCCGCTGCGTGCAACGAGCACCACCCGGGCGCCCCATGCGGCCGCCAGCCGGGCGGTGCACAGGCCGATACCGCTGGAGGCACCGGTGATGACGACGACCTGCTGGTCGAGCGGTAGAAGAGACGAAGCGCTCATGCAGCAGAGAGGGAGTTGACGTTTGTCAACTTTTTACCACCCTTCGGTGTCCCTGTTGGGAACAGCGGCGTATGCCGGGGAAAAAGCCGCGAACTCGTCCTACGTCGGCTTCAACGGCTTTGCAACGGGTGCTCAGGCCCTGCCGGCACCCGCGTCAGGTCGGCCAGCCAGACCTCCGCCTCGGAGTCGCTCGGTGCCCGCCAGTCCCCGCGCGGCGAGAGCGAACCGCCCGAACCCACCTTCGGACCGTTGGGCACGCAGGAGCGCTTGAACTGGCTGGTCTTGAAGAAGCGCCAGAGGAAGGTGCGCAGGTGGCCCACGATGGCGGCGAGGGTGTATTCGTTGCGTTCGCCCTGCAAGGCGTCGGGCCAGCTGCCGCGTGCGCGATCGCGCCAGGCGCTGTAGGCCAGGAAGGCCACCTTCGATGGCCGGAACCCGTGGCGGGTGATGTAGTAGAGGTGAAAGTCCTGCAGCTCGTAGGGGCCGATGGTGTCTTCCGTCCGTTGGCCGGGCTGTTCGGCCGATGCGTCGCTCGACGGCACCAGCTCCGGGCTGACCTCGGTCGCGACGATGGCGCGCAGCACGTCGCTGCCGTCGGCGCTCAGGATGGCGGCATCGGCCACCCAGCGCACCAGGTGCTTGATCAGCGTCTTGGGCACGCTGGCGTTCACGTTGTAGTGCGACATGTGGTCGCCCACGCCGTAGGTGCACCAGCCCAGCGCCAGCTCGCTCAGGTCGCCGGTGCCCACCACGATCGCGCCGTGGTGGTTGGCCAGGCGGAACAGGTGGCTGGTGCGCTCGCCGGCCTGCACGTTCTCGAAGGTGATGTCGTACTGCGGCATGCCGTCGGCAAAGGGGTGGCCCAGGTCGGCCAGCATCTGCCGGCAGCTCGGGCGGATGTCGATCTCCTTCGCCTGGCAGCCGATGGCCGCCATCAGCGCATGCGCCTGCTTCAGGGTGCGGCCGCTGGTCGCGAAGCCGGGCATCGTGTAGCCGAGGATGTCGGTGCGCGGGCGGCCCAGGCGGTCCATGGCCTGCGCGCACACCAGCAGCGCGTGCGTCGAGTCGAGCCCGCCCGACACGCCGATGACGACCTTCTGGATGTTGCTGGCCTCCAGCCGCTGCACCAGCGACTGCACCTGGATGTTGAAGACCTCCTGGCAGCGCTCGTCGCGCGTGGCGGCATCGGCCGGCACGTAGGGGAAGCGCTCCACGTTCCGGCGCAGCGCGCCGGGTTGTTGCGGCAGGCCGGGCAGGTCGAACTCGACCGTGCGCCAGTCGCGCAGGGCAACGGCGTGGCGCTGCGCCGAGACGCCGAAGGAGTTCTGCCGCATGCGCTCGTGCGCCAGGCGCTCGAGGTCGGCGTCGGCGGTGATCAGGTGGGAGCGGTTGCTGAAGCGCTCGCTCTCGGCCAGCAGCTCACCGTTCTCGTAGATCAGCGCCTGGCCGTCCCAGGCCAGGTCGGTGGTCGATTCGCCGATGCCGGCCGACGAGTACAGGTAGGCCGCCAGGCAGCGGGCCGATTGCAGGCTCACCAGCTTGTGCCGGTAGTCCGCCTTGCCCACCGTGATGTTCGAGGCCGACAGGTTGACCAGCACCGTGGCGCCGGCCAGCGCCGCGTAGCTCGAGGGCGGGATCGGCACCCACACGTCTTCGCAGATCTCGACGTGCAGGGTCATTAGCGGCAGGTTGCGCGCCTTGAAGATCAGGTCGGTGCCGAAGGGAACGCGCTGGCCGCACAGGGTGATCTCGCGGGAGACGGCGCTGTCGGCGGCCGCGAACTGCCGGCCTTCGTAGAACTCGCCGTAGTTCGGCAGGTAGGTCTTGGGCAGCACGCCGAGCAGCGCCCCGTCGGCGACCACCGCCGCGCAGTTGAAGAGCCGATGGTCGGCCCGCACCGGCAGGCCGACCACGGCGACCGTCGGCAGGCCGCGCGAGGTCTCGATGACCTCGGCCAGCGCCGCCTCGCAGCCTTCGAGCAGTGCGGTCTGATGGAACAGGTCGTCGCAGGTGTAGGCAGAGATGCCCAGCTCCGGGAAGGCCACCAGCATGGCGCCTTCGGCCGCGGCCTCCCGGATCATGCGCACGGTCTCGCGGCCGTTGAACACCGGGTCGGCGACGCGATTGCGCGGCACTGCCACGGCGAGCCGGGCGAAGCCGTGGGTGTAGGGGTTGTCGAAGGAAAGGTCGGCGGTCGATGCGGAGCTCATGGCCGCCATCGTATGCGTCATTGCGGTGGCGGGTCACGCGCGGGGTCGTCCGCGGTGTGCAAGGCGGCCGTGCGGTACAGGTCGACCGCCCACCACGTCGGCAGGAGCGTGCGCACCTCGGGGCGGGCGAAGCGATCGTCCAGCAGGTAGAGCACACCGGCATCGCGCTCGGTGCGGATCACGCGGCCGGCCGCCTGCACCACCTTGCGCAGGCCGGGGTAGAGGTAGGTGTAGTCGTAGCCCCGCGCGTCGCCGAAGCGGGCGTCGAGGCGCTCGCGCATCACCTCGTTCATCGCATCGTGCTGCGGCAGGCCGAGGCTGGCGATGAAGGCGCCGATCAGCCGGTCGCCCGGCAGATCGATGCCCTCGCCGAAGGCGCCGCCCAGCACCGCGAAACCCACGCCCCGGCCGCCGGCGCGAAAGCGCGCCACGAAGGCCTCGCGCTCGGCCTCGCGCATGCCGGTCGACTGGGTCCAGCTCGGCACCTCGGGGTGCTCGCGCACGAAGCGCGCATGCGCCTGCTCGAGGAAGTCGAAGCTGCTGAAGAAGGCGAGGTAGTTGCCGGGCCGACGCCGGTAGGTCTGGCCGATCAGCGCCGTGACCTGCGGCAGGGAATGCGGACGGTCGCGGTAGCGCGTCGAGACATCGGTGACGATGCGCACGTCGAGCTGGTGCGCGTGGAACGGTGATGCCACGTCGACCTCGGCCGTGTCCTGCGGCAGCCCCAGCATGTCGCGGTAGAAGGCGAAGGGCGCGAGCGTGCCGGAGAAGCACGCCGTGGTCATCGACGCCGCGAAGCGCGCCCGCAGGAAGGGCGCCGGCACCAGGTTGCGGATCGCCAGGCGCCCCGCCGTGTCGGTGGTCGGCCGCATGCTCTCGAAGACGGAGTGATCGGCCAAGGCATCGGCCAGCCGCGAGAAGTGCAGGGCGTCGAAGAAGAAGCGCTGCAGCGGGCCGTGCGCGGTCTCGGGCGCCTCTGCGAAATGCTCGGCCAGCACGGCGACCGCGTCCTGCAGCGCCGGGTGCAGGCGCTCGGGCACCGCGCCGTGCGCGAGGTAGGTGTCGGCCTGGTCGCGTTGCAGCGCGCGCCACTCGCGGCGCAGTCGGTCGAGGGCCGGGCGCACGCCGGCAGGCGCCACGCCGCGGGCCTGGTCGAGCGCGGCCGGGTCGAGCGGGGCCGAGTACATGCCGCGCGCGCGTTCGAGCAGGTTGTGCGCCTCGTCGACCAGCACCGCCACCTGCCATTCCTCCTGCTTCGCCAGCGCATAGAGGAAGGCGCTGCTGTCGAACCAGTAGTTGTAGTCGGCCACCACCACGTCGCTCCAGCGCACCATCTCCTGGGCGAGGAAGTAGGGGCACACGGTGTGGGCGAGCGCGACGCGGCGCAGCGTCGCGGTGTCCAGCCGTGGCTGGCCGACCGCCTCGGCGCGCGCCGCGGGCAGGCGGTCGTAGAAGCCGCGCGCGAGCGGGCAGGCGTCGCCGTGGCAGGCGCGCCCGGGGTGCTCGCAGACCTTGTCGCGCGCGGTGAGTTCGAGCACGCGCAATGAGGCCGCCGCCCGCGCACTCAGGCCGATGCCTTCCAGTGCGATCGCGCGGCCCGAGGTCTTGGCGGTGAGAAAGAAGAGCTTGTCGGTGCCTTGCTGGACCCAGCCGCGCAGCAGCGGAAAGGTGGTGGCGACCGTCTTGCCTATGCCCGTGGGTGCCTGCGCGATCAGGCAGCGCCGTGTCGATGCGGCGCGGTACACGCCCTCGGCCAGTTCGCGCTGACCGGCGCGAAAGCCGGCGTGCGGGAAGTCGAGCGCGTCGAGCTGCCTGGCCAGCACGGCGCGGTGCTCGGCTTCCTGGCGTGCCCACCCCATGTAGCGGCGGCAGAGGGTCTCGAAGTGCGCGCGCAGCGCGTCGGCGTCGCAGTGTTCCTCGAGCACCGTCTCTTCGCCGCTGGCGATGTCGAGGTAGACCAGCGCCACATCGACGGCGGGCAACGCCCGCGCGCGGCAGAGCATCCAGCCATAGGTCTTCGCCTGGGCCCAGTGCAGCGCGCGGTGGTGGGTGCGGATGGCGGCGAACTCGCCGCGGAAGGTCTTGATCTCCTCCACGCGCAGCCGTTCGGCGTCGAAGCCGTCCGCCCGGCCACGCACGCGCAGGCCTTCGAATTCGAGGGACAACGAGACCTCGCGCTCGTAGTCCGCGTCGCGCCGCGCCTGCACCAGCAGATGCCCGGCCACGCCTTCCTGCGCGCTCGGCGCCGGGACGAAGCGGAAGTCCAGGTCACCGGCCTTGGCGCCGAAGGCGCAGAGCGCGCGCACAGACACCGGCTGCAGCGGGGCGGCGTCGGTGTCGGCGGGTGCATCGGAGGTCACTGGATGAATATACAGCCCGATGGGCCAACCGGCCACCGCGCCCGCCGAGCCGTACGGACTGCGCCCTGGGGACCGCGCTCAGCGTGCCGCGTGCAGCACACGCACCATCGCGCGTTCCAGTGCCTCGCGGGTGTACGGCTTCTGCAGCAGCTCGCGCCCCGCCGATGTGTCGGCCAGTTCCTGCGAAAAGCCCGACATCAGCAGCATCGGCAGCTGCGGCCGCCGGTGCTCGACGTGCTGGGCGAGTTCGGTGCCGCGCAGGCCGGAGCCGAGGGAGATGTCGCTCAGCAGCAGGTCGAAGGCGGTGTCGGCGTCGAGCACCTCGATCGCGGCTTCTGCGTTGGCGCAGGGCGTGACCGTGCAGCCCATCGCTGCGAGGAACTGCTGCGCGACCTGCCTGACTTCGGCATCGTCTTCGACCAGCAGCACCCGCAGCCCGGGGGGCAACCGGCCGCCCGCGTCGGTCTCGGGTCCGTCGATGTCGTCCTCGTCGCCCAGTTGCGGCAGATAGAGCGTGATGGCCGTGCCGACGCCCAGCGTGCTGCGCAGGCCGATCGCGCCGCGCGACTGCTTGGCGAAGCCGTAGACCGTCGACAGGCCGAGGCCGGTGCCGCGGCCGACTTCCTTGGTGGTGAAGAAGGGCTCGAAGGCATGTTCCTGCACCGCTTCGGACATCCCGGTGCCGGTGTCGGCGACGGTGATCGCGACGTAGCCGCTCTTCGGGCGTTCGGTGGCTTCGGCGAGCAGTTCGGGTGGCAGTGCCGGCACGCTGCGGCAGGTGAAGGCCAGCGTGCCGCCCTGGGGCATGGCATCGCGCGCGTTGATGGCGATGTTGAGCAGGGCGGATTCGAGCTGCACCGGGTCGGCCAGGCACAGCGCCTCGTCGGTGTCCAGCGCGATCGCGATGCGCTGGTCCAGCGTGCGGCGAAGCATGTCGCCCAGCGAGTGCAGCAGGGCGGCGGCGTCGATCACCGTCGGCTGCAGCACCTGGCGGCGCGAGAAGGCGAGCAGCTTGCCGGTGAGTTCGGCGCCGCGGCGCGCGGCGCGCGTGGCCGCACCGAGGAGCTGCTGCGCCATCGGCTCGGCGACGTAGCCGGGCATCTCTTCCAGCACCTGCAGGTTGCCGGAGATCACCGTCAGCAGGTTGTTGAAGTCGTGCGCGATGCCGCCCGTGAGCTGGCCCACGGTTTCCAGTCGTTGGGCATGGTTGAGAGCCTCTTCGCTTTTCTCACGCTGCAGCAGTGTCGCCAGCAGGCTGGCGAGCGAATCGAGGAAGCGCAGTTCGTCGTCGCCCAGGCGCTGCAGCGATGCGCAGCGCACCGCCAGTGCGCCGATGGTCCGGCCGCGATCCGACAGCGGGACGGCCAGGAGATGGCCGGCGTCGGCGGCGCACGAAGGCGAAGGGCTCGACCGTGCGGAGTCGCCGGTGGTGACCACGCGGGTGGCGAGTTCGAGCACATCCCGGGGCACGTTTGGGCCGGCGAACTTGTTCGCCGTGAGCCCGATACCGGCAGCGAGGCGAAAGCTTAGCCCGTCGGGCTCGAGCAGCAGCACCAGCGCGGCATCGGCCCCGAGCGCTTCGGCGGCCATGGCCGGCACCTGCGCGAGCAGCGCCTGGGTGTCGCGCGCGTCGACGGCGAGTCGACCGAAGTGCGCGAGGTGTTCCGCATAGCGCGCACGTTGCAGCGCCTGCTGCACGCGCGGGTAGCTGCCGACATCGCGAATGGCGGCCACCACGTAGGGCAGCCCGTGGTCGTGCAGGGGGCTCAGGGCGATCTCGACGCGCACTTCGGAGCCGTCGCGCCGCCTGGCGACCAGGTCCATCTGGGTGCCCATGGGACGGGAGCGCGGCTGCTCGCCGTAGGCGTGGCGGTAGGCGGCGTGGCGCGGGCGCACCGCGTCGGGCACGAGCGCCTCGACCGGCAGGCCGATCAGCGCGTCGCCGCTGTAGCCCAGGAGGTCGACGGCAAAGGGGTTCGCCAGGACGATGGTGCCCTCGGCGTTCACCAGCAGCAGCGCGTCGGGATAGGCCGCGAAGATCGAACGGAAGACCTTGCCGTCCTCGATGTCGAAGCTGAAGGGCTTGTGTTCCATGCGGGGGCGGCCGTTCAGGCCGTGTCGACCCGTGGTGCGAACAGATAGCCCGCGCCGCGTACCGACTTGATGAGCTGCGGGCTGTCGGCATCGCGCTCGAGCTTGCGGCGCAACCGTCCGATCTGCACGTCGATGGTCCGGTCGAAGGGACCGCCATCGCGCCCGCGGGTGCGTTCGAGCAGGTAGTCGCGTGAAAGCACCCGGCCCGGCGCGTCGCTCAGGGTGTGCAGCAGGTCGAACTCGCCGCTCGTGAGCACGACCTCGTGGCCTTGCGGCGCCATCAGCCGCCGTGCCGCGATGTCGAGCTCCCAGCCCTCGAAGCGCTTCACCGAGGGCGGTGGCGCGGGTGCCACCGCCGCCGCGCTCGCGGGTGTCGGTGCCGGCACGATGCGGCGCAGCACCGCCTTGATGCGGGCCAGCAGCTCGCGCAAGTCGAAGGGCTTGGTGACGTAGTCGTCCGCGCCCACCTCCAGGCCGACGACCTTGTCGACCGCGTCGCCGCGCCCGGTCACGATCACGAGGCCGCATTGCCAGTGTTCACGCAGCTGCCGGGCGATGGCGAAGCCGTCCTCCCCGGGCAGCCCCAGGTCGAGCAGCACCAGCACCGGGGCGTCGCGTGCCATCAGGGCGAGCAGGTCGGGGCCGCGGTGCAGCTGGCTGACGCGAAAGCCGTGGCCCTGCAGGTAGGTCGCCAGCAGCCGGGTGATGTCTTCTTCGTCGTCGAGGACGGCCAGATGGAGGAGGGAGGTCACTGCGGCATGTTAGCGCCTGCGCATGACCTTCCGCCACCAGGGAATCAGTGGGGCGTGTGCGCCTCGAACGCGGTCTGGCAGGCCGCGCAGCGCACGGCCGTGGGCTGCGCGAACAGCCGGGCGCGCGGAATGTCCTCGCCGCAATCGATGCACACGCCGTAGTCGCCCGTGCTCATGCGGTGCTCCGCGAGCGCGATATCCCGCACGGTGGCACGGTCGATCGCCGCTTCGGCCATGCGCATGTCGTCGACACGCTCGGTCTCGGCTTCGTCGGCCCGGTCATGCACCTCGGGGGCGACTTCGGTAGGCACGTCGACCTCGCGGAGTTCGTCGAGGGCCTGACGGCGCATCGCTTCGAGCTGACCGGCGAGGCTGACGAGGTCGGAGGGGCTGAGGTGCTTCATGGTGCAGTTCCTGAATGACGGGGCGGGGGCGGCGGGCGCGGCCGCTACGCTTCGACGATGAGGTCGTTGATCACCGCGGTGACGCCGGGGGCCGACCAAGCGGCGCCCTGAATGGCGGCGCGCTCGGTCCACGAATGCACGACGCCGCTCAGCGTGACCTCGGAGCCGCGCACCCCGACCTGGACGTGATTCGCCTGCCGGTCCGCCTGGCGCGCCAGGGCATCGTGGATGTTCTTCTCGACGTTGTGCGGGTCGAGCCGCGGCCGGATGTGGATGGCGTTGGTGACGCCGGTCACGCCCATCAGGTTGCGCACGGCACTTTCGGCCGCCTGCCGCTGGTAGCGCCATTCGACTTCGCCGTCGAGCGTGATCCAGCCGTTGTCGACCATCACCCGCACCTTGTCCTTCGGAACGAGCACATGCCACATCAGGCCGCGTTCGGCCGCCAGGGCGATGTCGGCGTCGCTGCGCTCGGCGTCGGCAGGCAGCTTGACGCTGAGGTCGATGGCCAGCGCCTTGACGCCCCGGACCCGCTGTGCCGCGTGTTCGGCGGCCTCTTTCTCGGCGTGGCTGGCGAGTTGGCCGGTGAGGGTCACCACGCCGTCCTTGACGATCACGCCGACCGTCGTGGCCTGGATGGCCGGGTCCCATTCGAGTTCGGCCATGACGTCGCGTTGGAGTTGTGCATCGGCTTTCATAGGGGTCTCCGGGTGGGTCGAAGTGAGGGGGGAATGGCGCGGCGGCTATTCGATGGACAGCGCGCCGCTGGGCAGGTGGACGCGCAGCGGCTTTTCGTCGGCGGTCTCCCGCACCGGTTCGGCCGGTGGCTCCGGGGCGCGCACCAGCAGCACGGGCACCGGCGACAGACGCAGCACATATTCCGCGCTGCTGCCCAGCACCAGGCGGCCGACGCCGCGGCGGCCGTGCGTGCCGATGACGATCACGTCGGCCGGCCACGTCTTGGCTTCGGACACGGTGAGTTCGTGCACGCGGCCTTCGACGCTGTCGTAGAGCACCGTCTCGGCTTCCAGGCCGGCAGCGGTGACCTGGGCCTTCGCGTCCTCGAGCACCTTGCGGCCGCCCTCGCGCAGGGCGCTCATCCAGTCGCCCGAATAGCCGGAGTAGGCGTCCATGGCGAGTGCGAAGGACAGGTCGTCCACGACGTGGATCAGCCGCAACTTGCCGTTGGTGAGGCGCGCGAGGCGGATGGCCTCTTGCAGGCCGCGATCGGACGTCGGACTGCCGTCGACGGGAACCAGGATTCGTTGGTACATGGAGGCGCTCCGTGGTGAGGAAGGCGTTCAGTATGGAAGCCGGAGGGTGACGACGGCTTGACGCGCGTCAAGCCATCGGGGGGCAGCGCCGGGTGCGCGGCTGAACGACGACCGCACGCAGGGCTGGGGCCCGTTCGGGCCGTGGCGCTCGGCACGGCCGCTGCTTGACAAAGCACTTCACAATGCAACATATTGCGGAAAGTGTCATGAAATGTGTCTTAAACAAGGGGTCGCAACTCCTGGCGATGCATAAGCGCGAAAAAGTCCCTCGGCCTTCGTGGCGGTAGCGACTACAAACCCGTCATCAAAGATTCACCGGAAGCACTATGACGAGTTCTGGACGATTGGCACTGAGTGTGAACGAGCTGGAGGAAGGCGAGTTTCACTATGTCTTGCTCGAGGCAGTCACGATGCCCGGAGAGCTGCTTTGTTTCCGACCCCGCGAAATGGGGGAGCGGGGCCACAACAGCCCCATCGACGCATGGTTCTCGGGTCTTGGCGTCGTGAGACGGCTCGAGGAGCGCTGACGCCGGGAGGGGCCCGTGGCAGCCTTGCCGCGTTGGCCGGATCGTTCTTTTTTGCGCCGCAGCCATCGTTTCCCTGTCTCGGACGGAATCGGTACTCGGTGCTTGATTCTTCCCCTTCGACGAGGGGTACCGTAAGGCTGCGATGGATTTCGAACTGTTTGTGGCGTTGTTCTGTGTGATCGGCATCGGGTGGCTCACGATCGTGCCGACCTACCGTGGATGGGGACATCTCGAACAGAAGATGGCCGAGCGTGTCGAGACGACCATCGCCGCCCTGGACGAGCCCGATTGATTCCCGCCGCGCGCAGGGCCGGCCCGCTGGGCGTTCGCCGGTTCTTGGATGCTGAGCGCGGCTTGTCTGCGCCGTGGCACGCCGCTGTGGCGCATCTGTAGTGCTTTGGACCTCGATGCTCGATGACGTGGACGAGCATCTGTGGCGGCGGGTGTAGGACGAGGAGGCATCTGTGACATTGATCACACAGCGTTTCTCGAGTTGTCCGCATGATGCGGACATGCACAAACTCATCGCACTTCTTCTGGGTCCGTTGGCGATGGCCGCATTGGTCTACAGCTTCGGCTTTGTTTCCATCCTGGTGTGCTTCGCCCTGGCACTGGCAACGCTCGTGTTCTCCAACGGACCGGGTGATGAGGAATCGGCCCGTTATGCCGCGGCCGAAGGTGCCGGCGAGCCCTCGACTTTCATGGGCGGACTCTGAGCGCCTCGGCGCCCTGTCGCGGACTCCTCGGCCCGCTCACGGCACCGGTCTTCTTCAGGCGTATTGCGGCTGTGCTTCGCTCGCAGCCCGGGAGCGCGCCGACACACGCCGAGCATCCACCAGACGCGCCGTGAGCTGCGCCGTCATCTCGACCAGGGCGGCGTCGCGCCGGCGTTCTTCTTCGCTCAGGCTCCTGCAGGGCGCATAGAGCGTGCCATAGTTTCGGCCGTCGGCCAGCAGCACCGGAACACGAATGAAGCACCGCCCCAACGGGCCGAACACCTGCCGGCAGACGGCCAGCACATAGACGTCGCCCGTCGCATCGTCATGGAATCCGCTGCGTGGCGGCATGATCGTCGCAGGCCTTAGCGGGGATTCGTCGCGCAGTTCGGCGACGAATGCCGCGTCGGTGCCGTGCTGCTCCTTCAACAGCGTCAAGACCTTTCGCACCGTCTCGTCGGCCATCGGATCGCGTGACTGCGGTGTGGTGACCACCAGATCGCAGGCCGTCACCTCGAGCGCGCCGAGGGAATACTCGAAGGAGAAGGGTTGCGAAGCATCGGACATGGTGGTCATCGGGATTCGGGCAGAGGCCTCTATTGGAAACCCGAAGCCGTCGAAAATGAATACCTTCGTGTTCCTGAAAACGGGCGTATTTCACGCAATGTATCGCTAAAGCGAACCAAGGTACTCATCGCCGAGCCGTTAGCATTTGCGCATGTCCCGCCATGTCGGCGGGGCCAACCACATGATCGAGCCCCCTCATGTCCCCCGAAGCTTCCCTGACGACGAGTGCTTGTCCGCTGTGCGTGGAACTGGTGAAGCACTCGGCCCGCGAGACGCCGCCGCATGCATCCCTGCGCCTGCTGAGTGCCAAGCCGTGGGCCGAGACGTTGAACCGGCGCGCGGCGGGCGCACTGGAGACTTACGTGTGCCAGGCATGTGGCAAGGAGCGGGTGCGCGACACCAGTCCGAGCTATTCGGCGCGGTGGATGTAAAGGGATCTTCGGCGCGGCCACCCCGCGCTGCGTGCGGCGACTGGGTGCGCTCGGCGGTTTTTCAGATCGGATGTCGGAAATGAAAATGCCCCGCTACGTGAGTAGCGGGGCATTCAGTCGCCTTGCGGCTAATTTTGGCTCCTCGACCTGGGCTCGAACCAGGGACCTACGGATTAACAGTCCGGCGCTCTACCAACTGAGCTATCGAGGAACAAGCCTCAGATTATAGCGTGGTTTTTGGGCCTCTTTGAAGAGGTGCGATGTTGCGCTGCAAAGTTTTTACAACGCTGCCGTGACGGCGAGTCGCAGCGTCCGCGGCGCACCGGGAAAGAGGTAGACGTGGCCGTACTGGTAGGGCGACTCTTTCCAGTAACGCTTGTCGGCGAGGTTCTCTATGCCGAAGGTCCATCGCGTGGCCACACCGCTGATCTTCGTGTCGTAGCGCAGCGCCGCATCGAAGCGCGTCCATGCGGGCAGCGTGATCGATCCGTCCGGCAGGACGTTGCGGCGACCCTCGTGCGACATCTGGCCCTGCAGCTCGAGGCCGGGGATGGTGGCGATGCGGTAGGCCGCTTGTGCCCGGAGGACTTGGCGCGGTACGTTGGTGGGGCGTTGGCCATTGATCGCCGTGTCGCCGCTGCCGCTGCGCTTCGCATCGATTAGCGTCAGGCCGCCCGCGAGGCGCCATGGGCCCTGCGTCCAGTCGCCATTGAGTTCGAGGCCGCGGTGTTCTGCCTTGCCGTCGTACTGCCCGGTGCACGACGCTCCCGTGTTGTTGCAGCTGTCGATGTTGGTCACGGGCCGTGAGATGTCGAACAGCGCCGCTTGCCAGTTGAGCGCGCCGGAGGTGCCCTTCAGGCCCAGCTCGCGCTGACGCGAGGTGAGGGCCGGCAGCGCCTCGCCGGCATTGCTGTATTGCGACACCTTGTTCGGCACGACCTGCGATTCCACACCTTCGCCCCAGCTGGCATAGGCCATGAGCCCCGGCTGCAGCGCATAACTGACCGCGACCCAGGGCGTCGTGAGGCCGTCCTTGTAGCCTGTGGGGCGGGAGCCATCGGTGCGCACGCTGTCGCGGTCGAGCCGCGTGTGGCGCACGCCGAGCCAGGTGGTGAAGCGGTCGTTCCAGCGGATCGCATCCTGCAGCGACAACTCGGTCGAACGCTCGTCGCGGTTGGTGTTGGCATCCGTCAGCGTCGGGTCGGCTGGAACGATCGCCGTGCCCCACACATTGCCGGTGCCGACGTAGTTGTAGGCCTGGTCCTGGAAGCGGTTGCGCACGCGGCTCGCCATGATGCCCATCGTGAGCTCGTGCCGCACACTGCCGGTCATCACGTTGCCCTTGAGGCTCAAATTGCCCGCGGTTTGCGTGCGGCGCTCATCGTCGCTGCGGAAGTCGTAGACGTCGTAGGTGCCGTCGGAACAGTAGCGGTCGTAGTTGCCCTCGGCGCCGCAGCCGAAGGCATAGGCGAGCCGGTCGTCGCTCTTGAGCCGCTGCTGGCCGACCTGCGCGCTCCAGCGCCAGTCGGCGTTGATCGCCTGCGTGAAGCGCAGCGTGCCGGTCAGCCCCTCGAACACCGAGGGCTGCGACCACGGCTGGTTGTTCAGGTTGATGCGCGGGTCGACCGGTGCCGGCAGCGTGTTGCCCAGCAGGCTGAAGCCGTTCTGGCTCGGCTGCGTCTTCTTGCTGTATTCGATCTCGGCCTCGATCACCGAGTCGCGCGTGATGCGCCAGTCGGTGGCGAGCGAAAACAGGTGGCGCTCGCCGTCGAGCGCGAAGGTGCGCGGCTTGAGGTCTTCGGTCGCGACGTTGATCCGGTAGCCGAACTGGCGGTCTTCACCGAAGCGCCCGCCCAGATCGACCGCGCCGAGCACGCTGCCGCGGCCCGACACCTCGGTGCGCACCTCGCGCAGGTCCTGCTCGGTCGGTCGCTTGACCACGTAGTTGACCAGGCCACCCGGTGCGCTGGTGCCGGCCTGGATGCCGCTGGTGCCGCGCAGGATTTCGACGCGCTCCTTGTTGTCGAGCGGGATGGCCGTCTCGGCGCTGATCGGCAGGCCCTCGCGCCGGTAGTTGAAGCGGTTGTCCAGCACGAAGCCGCGCACCGTCAGGTAGTCCCAGTAGCCCGCCGAGTTGTACGCGTCGGTCACCGACGGGTCGAACTGCGTGAGGTCGGCGAGCCGCCGCGCGCCGCTGGCTTGCAGTTGCCGGTTGTCGATGACGGTGGCGGAGATCGGCACGTCCTTCAGCGGCAGATCGCCGAAGCCGCTGATGTCGGCCTGCGGCGGCGTGCTGCGTGCGTCCACGGTGACGGGGGCCAGGGTGGCCTCCTGGGCGTGCGCGACGGCACCCGTCATCGAGAGCAGGGCGGCCGCGACGGCCAGGGCGATGGAGGTGGGGCGAGGGGTGTGCATGGAATGTTTGGGTACGGGGAAGGAAGTCATCGGGATTCAGTGCGCCGCGGCGATGGCGGCGTTCAATCGCGCGGCCATCGCTTCGGGGTCGTCGGCCGCGATCAGCGCACGCACCATCGCGGCCGAGCCGACGCCGGTGGCGAGCACGGCCGGCAGCCGCTCGGCATCGATGCCGCCGATCGCGACCTGCGGGTAGCCGCGCAGCAGCCGCGCGTAGGCATCGAGGCGAGCCACGCCCTGTGGCGCCGTCGCCATCTGCTTGAGCGTGGTGGGGAAGACGGCGCCCATCGCGATGTAGCTCGGGCTCACCGTGTCGGCACGCACCATCTCGGCATAGCCGTGCGTGCTCACGCCCAGCCGCAGGCCGGCCGCGCGGATGCGCCGCAGGTCGTCGGGTGCGAGCGCCTCGAGGTCTTCCTGCCCGAGGTGCACGCCGTAGGCGCCCGCGGCGATGGCGGCCCGCCAGTGGTCGTTGATGAAGAGCCGCGCGCCGGTGCCTTGCACGGCCTGGACGGCAGCGGCGACTTCGCGGTCGATGGCGCCGGCGTCGGCCGACTTGAAGCGCAGTTGCACCGTCGGCACGCCGGCGCGCGCCATGCGGCCGACCCAGGCGGCGTCGGGCAGCACGGCATAGAGGCCGAGGCGCTCGGGGCAGGGCGCGAAGGCGTCGCTGCGTGCGCCGGGCGGGAAGGCGCCCATGCCGAAATCCGCCGGTGCGTCGGGCCAGGCCCGTGCGTCGAAGCGCCCGGTGCGCACGCTCTGCGCATGCCAGGCACAGGCCAGGCATTCGGCATCGGCGTCGATGAAGCCGAGCGTCATGCAGGCCAGCTTGGCGGCGCGGTACACCGGATGCTCGGAGCGAAATTGCACCGGTGGCGGCATGACCGTGCCGAAGCGTCCGGCATGCGCGGCGACGATCTCGGCGGCGTGTGGAGTGATGTCGTTCATGCGGCGTCGTGATGCCAGAAGGGCGTGCCGAGGACCGGCGTGCTGGGTTGTGCGGATGCCTGCGCCGCCATCGCGCCCGCGCGGTGCGCGCTGCGGCCGGCCCGCACCGCGTCGGCGAAGGCGCCGGCCATCGAGGCAGGGTCTTGCGCCAGCGCCACGGCGGTGTTGAGCAGCACGCCGTCGTAGCCCCACTCCATCACCTGGCAGGCATGCGAGGGCAGGCCGAGGCCGGCGTCCACCAGCAGTGGTACGTCGAGCCGCTCGCGCAGCAACTGCAGCGCATACGGGTTCATCGGACCCCTGCCGGTGCCGATGGGCGCGGCCCATGGCATGACGGCCTGGCAGCCGACGTCGACCAGGCGCTGGCACAGCACCAGGTCGTCGGTGCAATAGGGCAGCACCTGGAAGCCGTCGCGGATGAGCCGCGCGGCGGCGTCGACCAGGTTCAGCGTGTCGGGCTGCAGCGTGTAGTCGTCGCCGATCAGCTCGAGCTTGATCCACGGCGTGTCGAACAGTTCGCGTGCCATCTGCGCGGTCGCGATGGCTTCCTGCACGCCGTGGCAGCCGGCGGTGTTGGGCAGCACCGGCACGCCGAGTTGCTTGAGCAGGCGCCAGAAGCCGTTGTCGTCATGGCCGCCGGTGCCGGGCACGGCGGTCTGCCGGCGCAGTGATGCCGTGAGCATGGCCGGCCGCGCGCGGCGCACCGCGGCCTCGAGCACGTCGGGCGAGGGGTAGCGCGCCGTGCCCAGCAGCAGGCGGCTGGGGAAGGTCTGGCCGTAGAGGACCAGCGGGTCGTCGGGTGTCGATGCGTTCATGGCGTTCTAGCCTCCGGTCACCGGTCGGATGACCTCGATGCGGTCGTCGTGCTTCAGCGCGTGCACGGCATAGGCCGAGCGCGGCACGAACGCGCGGTTCACCGCCACTGCGTAGGGCGGCACGGCGTTCATCGCGGCCAGGGCGTCGGCCACCGTGGCCGGCTCGGGCAAGGCGTGCGGGGTGTCGTTGATCAGCACCTTCATGCCGCCGTCTCCATCGGCAGGCCGAGCCGCTCGGCCAGTGCCGAATGCCCGGTGGCCAGCACCTCCAGCGCCATGTCCAGCATCGCGGGCGCGATCATGAAACCGTGCCGGTAGAGGCCGTTGATCTGCAGCACGCGCGGGCGCGGTTGGCGTATCGCCGGCAGGTTGTCGGGCAGCGTCGGCCGGCACTGCGTCGCGATTTCCAGGATGCGCGCTTCGGCGAAACCGCTGTGCACCGCATAGGCTGCGCTCAGTAGTTCGAGCGTCGAGCGCACGCTGGCCGGCGACAGGTCGGCCGACTCGATCTCGGTCGCGCCGATGACGAACACGCCCTCGGGCTTGGGCGCGATGTAGAGCGGGTAGCGCGGGTGCACCAGCCGCACCGGCCGCGTGATGGCGACCTCGGGCGCGTGCACGCGGACCACCTCGCCGCGCACCCCGCGCACGGCCGGCCACTGCGGGCGGGCGCCGAGTCCGCGGCAGTCGATCACGCGTTCATGGGGTTCGGGCGAAAAGTCTTCAGGCGAACGGGCGTCCTGCCAGTGCAGGCGCACGTTCGGCATCGCCTCCAGCGCGGCGCGCAGCGCACCGAGCAGCGCGCGGTTGTCGAGCTGGCCTTCTTCCGGTAGGAACAGGCCCTGCGCGAAGCGGGTGCCCAGGGCCGGCTCCAGCGCCGCGATGCGATCGGCATCGACGCGCTGCATCGCCGGCAGGGCGGGCACCTGTTGGCCGGTGCATTCGAGCACCCGCGCCAGGCGCGCCGCCTCGGCTGCGTCCTGCCGGTGCCACAGCACCAGCGTGCCCTCGCGCTGGAAGAAGACCGGCGTGTCGAGCGTGGCCAGCAGTGCCGGCCATCGCCCCAGCGCGTGGTGGCCCATGCGCACCACCGACGCGGGCGCCACGGCCGATTCGGCCAGCGGCGCGAGCATGGCGGCGGCCACGCGCGCCGCGGCCCCGTCGGCCTCCGGGCCGGCCGTATCGAACACGTCGACCTGGCAGCCGGCGCGCGCCAGGCCGAGCGCCATCAGGCGGCCCATCAGCCCGGCGCCGAGCACGGCGGCTGCATCGAAGGGCAAGGCACTCATCGCATCGCCGCGACGGTGCACCGCACCCATCGCCCATAATTTTCGGGATGACGAACCCGCCCGCCACCGACCCGCCGCCGACGCAGCGCTATGCCCGCGTGCTCTCCATCGCCGGGTCCGACAGCGGCGGCGGCGCCGGCATCCAGGCCGACCTCAAGACCTTCGCGGCGCTCGGCTGCTACGGCATGACGGCGATCACCGCGCTCACCGCGCAGAACACGCGCGGTGTCAGCGGTGTCCACGGCGTGCCGGCCGAATTCCTGAAGGCGCAGATCCAGGCGGTGGTCGAAGACATCGGTGTCGATGCCGTCAAGCTCGGCATGCTGCCGACGCCCGAAATCGTCGAGGTGGTGGCCTGGGCCATCGACCGCTACCGGCTGCCCAACGTCGTGCTCGACCCGGTGATGGTCGCGAGCAGCGGCCATCGCCTGATCGCATCCGAGACCGTGGCCCGGATGACGCAACTGCTGTTCCCGCGCGCAGTGCTCGTGACCCCGAACCTCGACGAGGCGGCATGGCTGATCGGCCACGGCATCGGCGGCATCGATGCGCTCGACAGTGCGGTCGACGCCCTGCTGGCGCAGGGCATGCGCGGCGTGCTGCTCAAGGGCGGGCATCTGTCGGGCGACGACCTGGTCGACGTGCTCGGGCTGCCGGGTGGGGCGCGCCACCGCTACGCATCGCCGCGCATCGCCAGCCGCAACCTGCACGGCACCGGCTGCACGCTCTCGTCGGCCATCGCCGCCCAGCTCGCGCTCGGCCATGCGGTGCCCGAGGCCGTGGGCCTGGCGCGCCGCTACGTGCTCGGCGCGATCGCCGCGGGCGCCGGCCTGCAGACCGGCGGCGGGCACGGCCCGCTCAACCACGGCTTCGCGCCGGTGCCGATGCATCGGCTGCCGCGGTGATCATGTGTGCCATCCATTTGCTCCATGCAAAGTGTTTGGCAGGTGGGCATGGCCCGAAAGCACAAGCGCGGCGACCGGCGTGCGGTGCGGCATTGCGGCGTGTCGGGCCGGCTTCCCTGCGCGAGGATTACCTCAATCAGGTTCAAAGGGACTCTCTCAGCCGTTGCACGCGTGTGCGTCGGCACCCCTAGCGGATCGCTGCACGGGTTGCGTGCAGCGGGGGTGATTCTAGGGCCTGTTAACGCTATTTCCGGAGATTGCGTTGCCCGGCCCAGGGGCTGGATGCAAGGCGCCCGGGCGCAGCAAGGCTGAAGCCTTGCAAGCGCGGGCAACGCCGCAGACGGCCCCTGGGCCGGGCAACCCGAAGGGAAGGTATGCCCAGGCCGACCACTCGGCGTTGCGCTCCTTGCATGTGCCGACGCACATGCGGCGTCACGCGCCTTGATTGGCCGGCCTGGGCATGCCTTCGCAACTCCGGAAATAGTGTTAACAGGCCCTCCACCGGCGCACGTCGCGCGTCTTGGGTAGGCTCACGCGCCTCATTCCGATTTCCTGATCTCCGCATGAAAGCCATCACCTTCGACGATTTCGGCACGGCCGATGTCCTGCAACTGACCGACGTTCCCGAGCCCGTGCTCCGCCCCGACGATTTGCTGGTGCGCAACCGCGCGGTGGGCGTCAACCGCGCCGACCTGAACCAGCGCCGTGGCGCCTATGGCCGCGCCGACTTCGGCGACTCGACGCTGATGGGCCTCGAGATCGCCGGCGAGGTGATCGCGATGGGGGCGAACGTGGCCGGCTTTGCGCTGGGCGACCACGTGATGGGCATCGTGGGCGGCGGCGCCTATGCCGAGATCGCGCGCATCGACCATCGCATGGCGATGCATGTGCCGCCAGGCCTCGACGACGCGCAGGCGGCGGCCGTGCCCGAGGTGTTCGTGACCGCGCACGAGGCCCTGGTGCATCTGGGCCGACTCGAGGCCGGCGAACGCGTGCTGATCCACGCGGCGGCCGGTGGCGTCGGCTCGGCCGCGGTGCAGCTCGCCCACGCCGTCGGCGCGCAGGTGTTCGCGAGCGCCAGCGGCGACAAGCTCGATCGCGTGCGCGCCCTGGGGGCCGACGTCGTCATCGACCACCGCACACAGGACTTCGCCGAGGTCGTCGCGGCCGAGACCGGCGGGCGCGGTGTCGATGTCGTCATCGACTTCGTCGGTGCCCCTTACTTCGAGCGCAACGTGCGTGCGCTGGCTGACGGCGGGCGGCTGGTGCAGGTCGGCGTGATGGGCGGCACGGCGGGCGCGAGCATGCCGATCGACCGGCTGCTGTTCGGCCATCTGCAGATCATGGGCACGGTGATGAAGTCGCGGACGCCAGCGGTGAAGCAGGCGATGACGCGGCGCTTCGCGCAGCGCTGGTTGGCGCAGTTCGGCGCGGGTGAACTGCGGCCGGTGATCGACACGGTGTTGCCGCTGGCACAGGCGGCCGAGGCGCATCGCCGGATGGAGGCGGGCCTCAACGTCGGGAAGATCGTCCTGTCGGTGCCTTAGCCGCCCACTGGGCCACCCACGCCCAGCAGCTGGTGCAGGCGTGTGCTGGTCGTCGTGTACTGCAGGTGGATCGCCTTGCCGGGGAACACCAGGGCGGCGGCGCCCCAGGCGGCCAGTGTGGCCTCGTGGAAGCCGCAGACGATCAGCTTCCTCTTGCCCGGGTAGGTGTTGATGTCGCCGACGGCGAAGACGCCGGGCGCGCGCGTCTCGAATTTCTCGGTGTCGACCGGCACCTGCTTGCGCTCGAGTTCGAGGCCCCAGTCGGCGATCGGTCCGAGGCGGGGCGAGATGCCCAGGCAGGCGATGAAGGCGTCGATCGGACGCGACACGATGCGGGTGTCGGGCAGCGTCACTTCCAACTCGCTCCCGTCGAATCCCGACGGCTGGCCCACGACGAAGTCGAGCGCGCCGTCGGCGACCTGGGCGCGCAGCGCCGCAACCTTGGCCGCATCGGCCTGGAACCCGTCGCGCCGGTGCAGCAGCGTGACGTGGGCGGCCTGGCCCACCAGTGCCAGGGCGGTGTCGAGCGCCGAGTCGTCGCCGCCGTTGACCACGACTGTCCGGCCCGCGAAGCGGTCGAGATCGTCGGGGTGATAGAACAGCTTGGAACCCTCGAACGCCTCGATGCCTTCGATGGCCACCCGGCGCGGCACGAAAGCGCCTACGCCGGCCGCGATGATGACGGTCTTCGCGAGGAATTCGGTGGCGTGGTCGGTGGACAGGCGCCAGCGCCCGTCGGGCTCGCGCGCCAGCGTCTCGACGCGTTCGCCCAGGTGCATCTCGGGCTTGAACGGGGCGACCTGCAGCAGCAGCGCATCGACCAGGCCACGGCCGGTGGTCGCCGGCGTGCCCGGGATGTCGTAGAGGGGTTTGTCGCCATACAGCTCGACGCACTGGCCGCCCGCGTGGGGCAGGGCGTCGACGATGTGGCAGGGGATCTCGAGCAGCCCCAGCTGGAAGGCCTGGAACAGCCCGACCGGGCCGGCGCCGATGATCAGCGCGTCGGTCTCGATCGGTGGGCGCGCCGGCATCTGGCGCTTACTTCACCAGCTGCGAGATCTTGTTCGGCTTGTCTTTCCAGTCGTCGGCATCCGGCAAGGGCGCCTTGCGCTTGGTGATGCTCTTCCAGCCATCGGCCAGCGCCAGTTCGGCATTGAGCTTGATGAAGGCGAGCTGGTCGGCCGGCAGGTCTTCTTCCGCGAAGATGGCGTTGGCCGGGCACTCGGGGATGCAGACGGCGCAGTCGATGCATTCGTCCGGATCGATCACCAGCATGTTCGGGCCTTCGCGGAAACAGTCCACGGGGCACACGTCGACGCAATCGGTGTATTTGCAGCGGATGCAGTTTTCGGAAACGACGTGTGTCATGAGAGTCTGTGCCGGCGGTTCTCGGCGTAGTGAAATCGGGGGAAACCCCGCATTTTAAGGGCTCGCGGAAAGCGTCAGCCCGCAGCCGGACGAACCAGCACCGCGGCCGCGGTCTTGTGGGTGGCCGTATCGACCAGCACGAGCGAGCCGAGCGCCCGCGATTGCGTGAAGGGCAGCACCGCCAGGGGCTGCTGCAGCGCCAGCACCACGTCGCCGATGGCGTTGGCTTCCAGCTGGGTGGCCGGCCTGGCTTCGAGCGTGGCGATGTCGAGCCGGTCGACGATCCGCGCCACCTTGGCCTTGACCCAGCGGTGGCCCTGCAGCGCCCAGTAGATGCGGCCCGGCACCAGCGGCTCGTCGTCGAGCCAGGCGACCGTGGCGGTGATCTCGCGCACCGGCGTGAAGGCGTCGGGCGCCAGCAGCCAGTCGCCGCGCGACACGTCCAGTTCGCGGTCGAGCACGATGCCCGCGCTGTGGCCGGCATGCACCGTTTTCGGCTGGCGCGTGTGGCCCAGCACCTGGGCCACCGTGGCGCTCTGGCCGCTGGGCATCACCGTGACTTGCTGGCCGGGCTCGACGTGGCCGCTGGCGACGCGGCCCCAGAACACGCGGCGGCCCTGCGAGGTGTCGGACGATGCCGAAAACTTTTCGACCCACTGAACGGGGAAGGCGAAGGGCACGTCTTCGTCCTGCGCGGTCACCGGCAGGCCTTCGAGCAGGTCGAGCAGGGCCGGGCCCTGGTAGCCGCACCAGCCTTCGTGGGCCGACACGACGTTCCAGCCCTTGAGGGCAGAGATCGGCACGATGGCGGCCACCTGCACGCCCGCGCTGGCGGCGAAGGCGTTCAGCGCGTTCGAGATGCGTTCGAAGGCCAGCTCGGCATCGGTGATGGCGTCGAGCTTGTTGACCGCGAACACGATCGACTGCACGCGCAGCAGATGGCACAGCAGCGTGTGGCGGCGCGTCTGGGCCAGCAACTCGCCCTTGACGACCTCGCCGTCGCCCACTTCGGCCGCCCAGGCCAGCTTGGTCGCGTCGACCAGCACGACAGCGGCGTCGGCGCTGGACGCGGCCGTGACCATGTTGCGCGTGTACTGCTCGTGGCCCGGCGCGTCGCCGATGATGAACTTGCGCCTGGCGGTGGCGAAGTAGCGGTAGGCCACGTCGATGGTGATGCCCTGTTCGCGCTCGGCCGAGAGGCCGTCGGTCAGCAGGGCCAGGTCGGTTTCACCGCCGCGCTGCACGCCGGCCAGTTGGTCCTGCAGCACGGTCTTGCTGTCGACCAGCAGGCGGCCGATCAGCGTGCTCTTGCCGTCGTCGACCGAGCCGCAGGTGATGAAGCGCAGGGCGGCGCCGGTGTCGGCGGCCACGTTGGATTCGAGGGTGGTGGCGGTCATCAGAAGTACCCGTCCTTTTTGCGTTTTTCCATGGAGGCTTCGGACGTCATGTCGTCCATGCGCGTGGCGCCGCGCTCGCTCACGTCGACGCTCAGCGTCTCGAGCACCACGTCGCCGGCATCGGCCGCGAGACTGGCGACCGGGCAGGTCGTCGTGATGTCGCCCACGGTGCGGAAGCGCACGTCGCGCGTCTGCACCGTCTCGCCATCGCGCGGCGGGGTCAGCGGCGTCACCGGCACCAGCAGGCCGCGGCGTTCGACCACTTCCCGCTTGTGCGTGTAGTAGATCGACGGCAGCGCGACGTTCTCGCGCTCGATGTACTGCCACACGTCGAGCTCGGTCCAGTTCGAGATCGGGAACACGCGGAAGTGCTCGCCGGGTGCCAGGCGCGTGTTGAACAGCGTCCAGAGTTCAGGGCGCTGATCTTTCGGCTGCCATTGGCCGAAGGCGTCGCGGTGCGAAAAGATGCGTTCCTTGGCGCGCGCCTTTTCCTCGTCGCGGCGGGCGCCGCCGATCAGTGCGTCGAAGCGGAACTCCTCGATGGCTTCGAGCAGCGTGACCGACTGGTGCGCATTGCGCGATTCGCCCGGGTGCGCCAGCCGCACGGTGCCACGCGCCATCGAGTCCTCGACGCTGCGCACGATCAGCTCGGCACCCAGTTCCTTGGCGCGGAAGTCACGGAAGTCGGTCACTTCGGGGAAGTTGTGGCCGGTGTCGATCATCAGCAGCGGGTAGGGCAGGCGGCCCGTGCCGAAGGCCTTCTCGGCGCACTTCAGCAGCACCAGCGAGTCCTTGCCGCCCGAGAACAGCAGTGTCGGGCGCTCGAAGGCAGCGGCGACCTCGCGCAGGATGAAGATGGCTTCTTCCTCGAGCGCGTCGAGGTGCGTGTTGGACAGTTGCGCGGGAGAGTGCATCGGTTGCAGCAGTTCGGAGTCGGTGCGGGCGTTCATCGGAGGGTTTCCTCAGTGCGACAGATGCAGACCGCACTCGCGGTTGTCTTCGCCCTTGGTCGGGTCCACGTAGTCGAAGTTGTTGGGCAGGCCGTGCTTCTCGCAATATTCGTAGAGGTCTTTCGACGACCAGTGCAGCAGCGGCGCAACCTTGATGAGGCCGTCGGGGTTGATGCTGACCGGGTCCATCTGCGCACGCACGGCCGTGTCGGTAGCGCGCAGCGCGGTGAACCACACCTTCGGCGCCGTCTCGCGCAAGGCGCGGGCGAAGGGTTCCAGCTTCACCTCTTCGGTGAAGGCGGCGTGCCGCGGGTCGTCCAGCGCCGGCGTGGGGCCGTCCACGGCTTCGCGGTGTGCCCGCGAGCGGCGCGGGAGGTAGATGTGCAGATCCAGCCCGAGCTGCTTCGTCACTTCGTCGGCGAAGCGGTAGGTCGCTTCGGTGTTGTAGCCGTTGTCCATCCAGACCACCGGCACGTCCGGCTTGGCGCGCGTGACCATGTGCAGGATCACGGCCTCGAAGGGGCGGAAGTTGGTCGTGATGATCGCGGGCTGGCCGAGGCCGATGGCCCAGTCGACCAGGCCGCTGGCGTTGCGGCCCAGTTCGGTGTTGACGTGTGCGAGATCGATGCGCATGAGGCGGAGTTTTCGGTGGGGAGCCCGAACTTTAGGGAGCTGCCTTATGGAAGCAAACGATCTTTTAGTTCGCGCCTTATGCGGATAAGCAAATGCGCCAGCGTTCATGCGGGTTGCGGGGCGATTCGGGCGTCAACCTGGATATGGGCCGTCACCGGGTCCCGCATCGAACGCGCGAAAAAAAAGCCGCGCACGAAGCGCGGCTGGGTGTGCGTATCGGAGGAACGTCAGGCGTGTTCGCGCTTGAAGATCGGGTCGGCCGTCACCGCATCGCCCTGGTAGAAGGCCGCGAATCGATCGAACTGGCGCTGGGCCGCCGAGGCGTCGACGCCTTCGCGCAGCACGGCGCTGGAAAAGCCCATGCGCTGCATCTGCACCAGCTGGTCGATCAGCACGTCGCCGGTGGCGCGGATCTCGCCCTGGAAGCCCAGGCGCCGGCGCAGCAGGAAGGCCTGGCTGTAGGCCCGGCCGTCGGTGAACTTCGGGAAGTGCAGGTCGATGCGCTCGATGTCCTGCAGACACACTTCGATGGCGAGCGGGTCGGCGTCGTTCGCGAGCTGCAGCACCTTCGGGCTGCCGTCGTCGACATGGTCTTCGGCGGCGATCAGTTGCAGGGTCTTGTTCATTCGGAAACCTCCGCGCTACGCGCTGCGGTATTCGCCTTGGGAGCGGCCCGGCGGCTCATGCGGCCACCTCTTCGGCCTTGAAGCGCGCGCCGTTGGCGGCGGCCTTGAACGGGTCGGGGCCGACCCGGCGCAGCGTGTCGATGAAGGTCTCGCGCTTGCCGTCGACGATTTGGCGGGTGTCGCGGTAGGTCGAGAGCACGGCCTCGATCACCTCCGGCACTTCGGCCGCGGTGAAGGACGGGCCGACCACCTTGCCGGCCTGCGGCGCGCCGCTCAGGTCGGAGCCGTCGGAGCCGGCCAGCGTGACCTGGTACCACTCCTTGCCGTCCTTGTCGACGCCCAGGATGCCGATGTGGCCGCTGTGGTGGTGGCCGCAGCTGTTGATGCAGCCGCTGATGTGCAGGTCGATCTCGCCCAGGTCGTCGAGTTCGTCCAGGTCCTGGTAGCGCTCGGTGATGGCTTCGGCGATCGGGATGGAGCGCGCGTTGGCCAGGTCGCAGAAGTCGCCGCCGGGGCAGGCGATCATGTCGGTCAAGAGGCGCACGTTGGCGCTCGCGAAGCCGGCCTCGCGGGCCGCCAGCCACAGCGCGTGCAGGTCTTCGGCATGCACCCAGGGCAGCAGCAGGTTCTGGTCGTGCGTGACGCGGGCTTCGCCGGCGCTGAAGCGGTCGGCCAGGCGCGCGGCCGTGTCGAGCTGGTCGGCCGACGCGTCGCCGGGCGCCTGCTTCAGGCGCTTGAATGACAGCGTGACAGCGCGCAGCGCGGGGTTCTGGTGCGGCGCCACGTTGCGGGCCAGCCAGCGCGCGAACTGCACATCGTCGGCCGCGTGCTGGCGCAGCTCGGCCTCGGTCTTGTCGGCGCTCTGCAGCACGCGGGTGGCCAGCGTCGGCGGCACGAAGGACGCGGCCACGCGGTCGAACTCGGCCTGCGTGATGGTGTGCGGCGCGCCGTCGTGCTCGATGATCTGCTGGTACTCGGCCTCGACGTCGTCGATGTAGCGCTGGCCTTCGGCCTTCACCAGGATCTTGATGCGCGCCTTGTAGATGTTGTCACGGCGGCCGTAGCGGTTGTAGACCCGCACCACGGCTTCCAGGTAATTCATGATCTGGTTCCACGGCAGGAACTCGCGCAGCACGGTGCCGATGATCGGCGTGCGGCCCATGCCGCCGCCCACCTGCACGCGGAAGCCCAGCTCGCCGGCCTCGTTCTTCACCAGGTGCAGCCCGACGTCGTGCCAGCCGGTGGCGGCGCGGTCTTCGGCGGCGCCGGTGATCGCGATCTTGAACTTGCGCGGCAGGAAGGCGAATTCGGGGTGCAGCGTGCTCCACTGCCGCATGATCTCGGCGAAGGGGCGCGGGTCGGCGATCTCGTCGTGCGCAACGCCGGCGCGCTCGTCGCTGGTGATGTTGCGGATGCAGTTGCCGCTGGTCTGGATGCCGTGCATGTCGACCGTGGCCAGCAGGTCCATCACGTCGGCGCTCTTGGCCAGGGGAATCCAGTTGAACTGGACGTTCTGGCGCGTCGTGAAGTGGCCGTAATGGGTCGGCATGTGCTTCGTGCCCAGCAGGCCCTGCTTTTCGGTGGCGCGGCGGTAGACCTCGGCCTCGGGTTCGTCGTATTCGCGGGCGATGCGGGCGAGCACGCGCAATTGCTTGCTCGACAGTTCGCCGTAGGGCACGGCCACGCGCAGCATCGGGGCGTAGCGCTGCACGTACCAGCCGTTCTGCAACCGCAGCGGCTTGAATTCGTCCTCGGCGAGCCTGCCGGCCTGCCAGCGCTCGAGTTGATCGCGGAACTGCGCCGCGCGCTGGCGCACGAACTGGCGATCGAAGTCTGTGTATTGGTACATCGTGTGTGGGTCTTGACGCGCGGTGCATTCGGCACCGCCCGGAGGGCATCGACTTTAGAAGTCGCGCTCAGGGAAACCAACTACTTTTTGGTTCGCGCATTATGCGGATAAGCATATTCACCAGCAGCCATGCGGGTTGCCGGGCGATCGAAGGCCTTGTGCGGATAAGGGCGCGCCACGCTGTCCGGGCCTGCGGCGCGAGGCCGCAGCGCCGTCAGCCGGGGCGGCGCTTCACCTGGACGGTGGCTTCCAGGCCTTCGTAGGCATCGCGCTCCCCATACCAGCTTCCGGACACCGGCGCCGCGAAGGCCGGGTCGCGCGCCACCGCCACGCGAATCAGCTGGCCGCTGCCGAGCAGGTTGTTGGTCGGGTCGTAGGCCACCCAGCCGGCGCCCGGCAGGTAGGCCTGCAGCCAGGCGTGCGTCGCACCCGCGCCGGTGATCGCTTCGCCCGGGCCGACCGTGGTGTCGTCGAGCGCCGCGTCGTACAGGTAGCCCGAAACGAAGCGCGTGGCCACGCCCAGCCGCCGCGCCGCTTCCATCATCAGCAGCGCGTAGTCGCGGCAACTGCCGCTGGCCAGGGCCAGCGTCTGCAGCGGCGTCTGCGTGCCTTCCTCGTCCCGCGTTTCGTAGCGGAAGTTCTGGTTGATGTGCTGGTTCATGCGCTCGAGCAGGTCGCGCGTGCCGGTGGGCCCGTCGTGCCGGAAGAACTGGTGGGCCCAGGCGATGAGCTTGCCGTCCGGGTCGTCGTGGTGGGGGCGCAGGTAATGCTCCAGGTCGAACCGGTCCTGCACCGAATAGGCGAAGGGCAGGTGTTCGGCCGAAGGCGACAGCAGCGACAGGTCCTGCGTCAGGTCGGCCCGCTCGATGGTGAACGAGCACACCAGCCGCAGCTCGGTGGCCGGCCGGATGGGCTGCACCAGCGCCACGGAGTTGGAGTGCGGGTCCTGGATCATCCGGACGATCGCTTCGGGGCTGACCTGCAGGTCGGTGGCCAGCACCCGCAGGTCATGGCTGTCGCGCGGGCGGAACATCACGCGGTGCTCGCCGAAGGTCACGGGCGTGCGGTAGCGGTAGACCGTGGTGTGGACGATGTCGTAGCGGATGGGCATGCGGGCATTCTGCGCGAGCAGCGTGCCCGATGACCAGCGAATGCGGATGTCGACGGCCCGTGGCGTGCGTCAGAAGATCAACTTGCCCAGGCCGAGCACGACGGCCAGGCCGATCAGAAAGATGATGAAGATGATCCACAAGATGATTTTCATGGGCGGGGTTCCAGTTGGGGCGTGTGAGGGGGCGTGTGATTTCGGACAGCGCACAGCGTGCCGCGAACGAGGGCCGAAGGTGCTCGGCTGGCGCGCAGTCGTCGTGTAGGAGCGGACCACGGGCCGCGGCAAGGCGACGAGGGACGCCACCGACTGATCCAGGGCGGCGCTCGCTGCGTATGCCTGGCAGGCCATCCGCCTCCGGGGGGCCTTGCACCAGGACACGCCCATGCCGTACGCCACCGAACTCGCCCTCCGATCCGTCGAGCGGGGGCTGGTGCCCGACCCGCTCGTGCGCATCGGCATCCGCCGCCTGCTGAAGGCCCGCCTCGCCCAGATGCGCGCCGGGTCGACGGACGAGGCTGCCGACCTGGCCTTCGCTTTTCTCCATGAGATGCGCGAGGCCGCGCTGGCGCCGCTGCCCGAGAAGGCCAACGAGCAGCACTACGAAGTGCCCGCGGCCTTCTTCGGCGAGGTGCTGGGCGCGCACCGCAAGTACAGCTGCGGCTACTGGCCCGAAGGCGTGAAGACGCTCGCGGCCGCCGAAGCCGCCGCGCTCGACCTCACCTGCGCGCGCGCCGGGTTGGCCGACGGGCAGGACGTGCTCGAACTCGGCTGCGGCTGGGGTTCGCTCACGCTGTGGATGGCGGCGCAGTACCCGGGCAGCCGCATCACCGCGCTGTCGAACTCGCATTCGCAGCGCGCCCACATCGAGGCCGAGGCCGAGCGCCGCGGGCTGACCAACGTGCGTGTCGTTACCTGCGACATCAACGTGTTCGACACGGCCGCGCGCTTCGACCGCGTGGTGTCCGTCGAGATGTTCGAGCACCTGCGCAACTGGCCGCGGGCCTTCGCCAGCGTGGCCCGCTGGCTGCGCGACGAGGGGCGCTTCTTCATGCACGTCTTCGCCTACCGCGGGGCGCCGTACCCCTTCGTCGAGCGCGATGCGAGCGACTGGATGAGCCGCCATTTCTTCTCCGGCGGCATGATGCCCAGCGACGACCTTGCGCTGCACTGCCAGGACGACCTGCGCGTGCTGCAGCAGTGGCGCTGGAACGGCACCCACTACCAGCGCACCGCCGAGGCCTGGCTGCGCAACATGGACGATCGGGCGGCGACGCTGATGCCGCTGTTTCGACAGACCTACGGCGCCGATGCCTCGGTGTGGTGGGTGCGGTGGCGGCTGTTCTTCCTGTCGGTGGCGGAGCTCTTCGGCTACGACGGCGGGCAGCGCTGGTGGGTCAGCCACTACCTGTTCGAGAAGCGGGTGCGTGTCGAGACGATGCGGCCGGCACCGCAGTCGGCACCGAGCGTCGCCTCGCTGGCCGCGTGATGCCGGTGGCGTCGGGGTACTTCGGGGATGCGGCATCGACGGGTGGCGTGGCCTTCGCCGGCCTGGCCTTCACGGTGGGCCTGCTGCTGCTCACCTGGGTGGCCAGCCTGGTGCGGCGCGATGCGAGCCTGGTCGACCGGGTGTGGTCGATCGCCATCGTCGGCGCGGGTTGGGTGTTCTTCCTGCAGGCGCCCGAAGCCGGCCAGCCCGGCGGCCGTCCGCTGTGGATGCTGGTGCTGGGCAGCGTCTGGGCGCTGCGCCTGAGCCTGTTCATCACCTGGCGCAACTGGGGCCATGGCGAAGACCGGCGCTACCGGCAGATCCGCGCGCGCAACCAGCCGAACTTCGGGGGGAAGAGCCTGTACCTGGTGTTCCTGCTGCAGGCGGTGCTGGCCTGGGTGGTGGCGGCGCCCTTCCTGGCCGGCCTCGGCGACATCGGCGACATCGGCGGCATGCGGCCGTGGGGCGTGCTCGACGTCGCCGGGCTGGCGCTCGCGGCCTTCGGCCTCGTCTTCGAGGCGGTGGGCGACGCGCAGATGGCGCGCTTCAAGGCCGATCCCCGTCATCAGGGCCAGGTGATGGACCGCGGCCTCTGGCGTTACACCCGCCATCCCAACTACTTCGGCGAGGCCTGCGTGTGGTGGGGCCTGTGGCTGGTCGCGCTGGGTGGCGCGGGCTGGGGCGCGGCGTGGAGCGTGGTGTCGCCGCTGCTGATGACCGTGCTGCTGCTCAAGGTGTCGGGCGTGCGCCTGCTGGAAAAGGACATCACCGAGCGTCGCCCGGCCTACCGCGATTACATCGCGCGCACCAACGCCTTCGTGCCGGGGCCGCCGAAGGGCCCGACGCGCGCACGGTGGTGAGCGATGCGCGTTTCACTGTCAAGTTGCTGGGCCTCACGGTCTGTCGCTACACGCATCGGGCGGTTGAGCAGTGGCGCGGCAACTGCCTGCGGTGATCCGGGCGCGCGCCCGATGCGTAGGGAAACCAGGCACGACCCGTGCCGCACCATCGATTCCAGGAGCAGCCCCATGTCCATCCGGCAGTACGCCATCGCCTACGTGGCCACGGCCGTCGTCTTTCTGGCGCTCGATGCCGTCTGGCTCGGCACGATGGCCGACCGGCTCTATCGGCCCGCGATGGGCTCGATCATGCTGGAGCGTTTCGCGCTGGCACCCGCCGCGGCGTTCTATCTGATCTATATCGTGGGTGTCGTGGTCTTCGCGGTGGCGCCGGCCCTGCAAAGCGGCCGTTGGACGACCGCGCTGGGCTACGGCGCGATGCTCGGGCTCATGGCTTACGCGACCTACGACCTCACGAACCAGGCGACGCTCAAGGACTGGTCGTGGACCGTGACCATCGCCGACCTCTGCTGGGGCACCTTCGTCACGGCCGTGTCGGCTGCGGCGGCGGCGCGAATCACTATGGCGATCACGGCCCGCTGATCGGTCGGCCCGCCGCGCGGGCCGCCGAACTCACATGCCCACCAGCGCGCCCAGCGTGCGCGCGATCGCGCCCTTGAACAGCACGCGCCCGTCGACCGAGGCCAGGCAGATGCATTCGCCGCCGGCCTCGACCACCGGCTGGTGCTCGAAGCTGCCGTCCGCTTCGTCGAAGTCGCCGGGGCCGAAGCGGGCGCGTCCGTCGTGGAAGGCGCCATACAGCACCTGGGTCAGCTCGCAGTCGCTGTGGGTGTGCGCCGGCAGGTTCTTGCCGGCGCCGATGCGCAGCAGGAAGACGTTGGCCGCGGCGGCGTCGGGCAGCGTCACGCGGCTCCACCGCATGCCGGGGCCGAGCCAGCGCCAGCGGGTGGCTCGGCACCCGGCCAGCGATTGCGGCCAGCGCATGCCGGGCGGCAACTCGGGGTGCGGTGCCGGCTTGCGCGCGTCGACGCGTTCCACCGGCGCGTCGATGGCGGCCATCGTGCGGGCCAGCGCTTCCGGCGCCAGCAGGGCAGGCGGGAGCGCCTCCAGCATCGCGCCGCCCACGGCTTCGAGCGTCTCGACCCGCTGCCGGCAATGCGCGCACTGTTCCAGGTGGCTGGCCACGACCACCGAGGGGCCGCGCGCCAGGCTACCGGCCGCCAGGGCAAGGAGCAGGTCGTCGTCGGGATGGTGTTGGATCGTCATCATTCGAGTCCGTCGAGAAGTCGGCGCAGGTGCATCACCGCCAGGCGCACGCGCGATTTGACCGTGCCGAGCGGGATGCCGAGTTCGCGCGCGATCTGCGCATGGGGCTGCTCCTCGTAGAAAGAAAGGCGCAGCACCCGCGCCTGCTCTGCGGGCAGCTTGTCGAGCGCCTGACGCAAGCCGGCTTCCCGCTGATGGATCAGCAGCAGCTCGTCGGGCTGGGGCAGGCTGTCGGGCGCCTCCTCGGCGTCCGGCTCCTGCGCATCGACGATGCGGTTGCCCAGGCGGCGGAAGTGGTCCACGCGCAGATTTCGTGCGATGGTGAAGATCCATGTGGAGACGCTGGCGCGCGCCGCATCGAAGCTCGCCGCCTTGCGCCAGACCAGCACCATCGCTTCCTGCGTGAGTTCCTCGGCCAGGCCGTCGGACGTGCCCAGCCGCACGAGGTAGGTCTTCACGCGGGGCGCGAAGTGCTTGAACAGCGCCGCGAAAGCCTGTCGATCGGCCGAGCGTGCCACGGCCTCGGCCAACCGGTTGAGTTCTTCGCTTGTGGGCATCGTGTCGCGGCTCGGGTGCAGTGTCACGATCGACAGCCAGGGCGACCGGGGTGGAATCCGCGAGGCGGCTGGCGCCGTGGTGTGTCGGGCGGTGTGCATGCCCTGGCGTACGCACCCCCGCAGGAATTAGATCACAGCGATGCCGAAACCAATCCAAATGCGCCGTGGCTGCGTAGAAGGGCCGACACATGATCTTCCGGAGTTGCCCATGACCATCGCCACCGCCCACGACGGCGGGCTGCCGTCCACCCGCGGCCCTGCGGGCCCGGTGCTCGACATCGCTGTCATCGGCAGCGGCATTTCGGGGCTGTCGGCCGCCTGGCTGCTGTCGCAGCGGCACCGCGTGACGCTGTTCGAGGCCGACAGCCGGCCCGGTGGGCACAGCAACACGGTGGCGGTGCAGGGCGCGCGGGGCCGCATCGCGGTCGACACCGGCTTCATCGTCTACAACGAGGCGGCGTACCCGAACCTGACGGCGCTGTTCGCGCACCTCGGCGTGGCGACCCAGGCGTCGGAAATGTCCTTCGCTGTCAGCCTGGACCAGGGCGCGCTCGAGTATTCGGGCACCGACCTGCGCGGCCTGTTCGCGCAGCGCAGCAACCTGGTGAGCCGGCGCTTCTGGTCGATGCTGCGCGACCTGGTGCGCTTCTACCGCCAGGCGCCCGGCGACGCGGCGCGCTTCGGGCTCGTTCCGCTCGACAGCTACCTCGACGTGCGCGGCTACAGCCAGGCCTTCCGCGACGACCACCTGTACCCGATGGCCGCCGCCATCTGGTCGACCCCGGCGGCGCGCGTGGGCGACTACCCGACCGAAGCCTTCGTGCGCTTCTGCGAGAACCATCACCTGCTGCAGCTGACCAAGCGCCCGCGCTGGCGCACCGTGACCGGCGGCAGTGCGCGCTACGTCGAGCGGCTGACAGAGGGCCTGGGCGAGCGGCTGCGGCTGGACAGCGCGGCGGTCGAGGTGCGCCGCGGCGCCGACGGCGTGTCGGTGCGCACCGAGGGCGCCGGCGCTGCCGGGCGCTTCGACCAGGTCGTGATCGCCACGCACGCCGACCAGGCGCTGCGCCTGCTGCCCGACGCCAGCGACGACGAGCAGCGCGTGCTGGGGGCCTTCGGCTACAGCCGCAACCGGGCGGTGCTGCACAGCGACCCGGCACTGATGCCGCAGCGCCGCGCCGTGTGGTCGAGCTGGAACTACGCGGCCGACCGCCGCCGCCACGACCCGCCGTGCGTCACCTACTGGATGAACCGGCTGCAGGACATCCCGCAGGAGACGCCGCTGTTCCTGACGTTGAACCCGACCCGCGAGCCGCGGCCCGAGCACCTGATCCGCAGCGAGATCTACGAGCACCCGCTGTTCAACATGGCGGCGATCCGCGCGCAGGACGCACTGTGGTCGCTGCAGGGACGCCGTCGCACCTGGTTCTGCGGCGCGTACTTCGGCGCGGGCTTTCATGAAGACGGCCTGCAGGCGGGCCTGGCCGTGGCCGAGGCGCTGGGCGGCGTCCGCCGGCCGTGGTCGGTGGCCAACGAGTCCGGCCGCATCCGGCTGCCGGCCCGGCCGGTGGTCGAGGCACGCGCTTGATGGCGGACGGCGCGCTCTATGTCGGCCGCGTGATGCACCAGCGGCTGCGTCCGGCGCGGCATCGCCTGCAGTACCGCGTGTTCTCGCTGCTGCTGGACATCGATGCGCTGCCGGCGTTGGCGCAGCGGCTGCGCCTGTTCTCGCTCAACCGCTTCAACCTGTTCAGCCTGCATGAACATGACTACGGCGCGGGGACGGGTGTCGGCTTGCGCGAGCACGTCGAGCGGCAGCTGCATGCGGCCGGCCTGGCGGGCGGCGGCGCGATCGGGCTGCTCACCATGCCGCGCATCCTCGGCTACGCCTTCAACCCGCTGAGCGTGTACTTCTGCGACCGGCCCGAGGGTGGGCTGCAGGCCATCCTCTACGAGGTCAACAACACCTTCGGCCAGCGCCACAGCTACCTGATTCCGGTCGACGACGCGCAGCGCGAGGCGGCGCACATCGAGCAGCACTGCGCCAAGCGCTTCCACGTGTCGCCCTTCATGGACCTCGACATGCGCTACGCCTTCCGCGTCGAGCCGCCGGCGGCCGAGCGCCCGGGGCTGGCGGTGGGCATCACCGTGGCCGATGCCGACGGGGCCGTGCTGATCGCCCGCTTCGACGCGCGCCGCCAGCCGCTGGGCGACGGTGCGCTGGCGCGGGTCTTTCTCACGCATCCGCTGCTGACCCTGAAGGTGGTGGCGGCCATCCACTGGGAGGCGTTGCGGCTGTGGCTGAAGGGCGCACCCTTTCGCCGATGCCCGCCGGCACCCGCACAGTCCGTCACCATCGCGGCACCTCCCGAACCATGAGCACTTCCACCTCCGCATCGAACGGCCTGGAGGCCGATGTTCTCCATCTTGCCGACGGCACCACGATGGCTTCGTGGACGCGGCGGCCGCTGCGCCGTCTGCTGGTGCGGCTGCTGCGCGGGGTGGCCTGCGGGGCGCTCCTGGTCGAGCTGCCCAACGGCGAGCGCGTGCTCGGCCGCGGCGCGCGGACCGGCCCGCATGCCGCTCTCACGCTGCACCGCTGGCGGCCGCTCGCACGCCTGGTGCTGCGCGGCGACATCGGCCTGGCCGAGAGCTACCGCGACGGCGACTGGTCGAGTCCCGACCTGAGCGCGTTGCTCGAATTCGGCATCCGCAACGAGGCCGGCTGCGGCCGCGCCTGCGAGCCCTCGCTGCCGGCGCGCTGGCTGGGCCGCATCGCGCACCGGCTGCGCGCCAACACGCGGCGCGGCAGCCGCCAGAACATCGCGTTCCACTACGACCTGGGCAACGCCTTCTACGCGCAGTGGCTCGACCCGCAGATGATCTATTCGAGCGCGCTCTACACCCGCGGCGACCAGACGCTCGAACAGGCGCAGGCCGACAAGATCGCGCGCGTCGTCGAACTGCTCGATCTCGAGCCCGGTTCGACCGTGCTCGAGATCGGCTGCGGCTGGGGCGCGCTGGCGCTGGCGATGGGCGGGCAGGGCGGCGCGCAGGTCACCGGCCTCACGCTGTCGACCGAGCAGCTGGCGCATGCGCGCGAGCAGGTTGCGGCGCAGGGGCTGGGCGCGCGCATCGACCTGCGCCTGCAGGACTACCGCGACGTGGCGGGCCGCTACGACCGCATCGTCTCCATCGAGATGCTCGAAGCCGTCGGCGAGCGCTACTGGCCGGTGTACTTCGACACGCTGCGCGACCGGCTGGCGGACGACGGCGTGGCGGTGGTGCAGGTCATCACCATCGACGACGCGCAGTTCGCGTCGTACCGCGACACGCCCGACTTCATCCAGCGCTTCATCTTCCCCGGTGGCATGCTGCCGCCGCTGGAGGCGTTGCGCACGCAGGCCGCGCGGGCCGGGCTGACGCTCGAGGTGGCCGAGTCTTTCGGCATGAGCTATGCGGCCACGCTGGCCGAATGGCGGCGTCGCTTCCTGGCGGCGTGGCCGGCCATCGAGCCGCTGGGCTTCGATGCCGCATTCAAGCGGCTGTGGGAGTACTACCTCTGCTACTGCGAAGCCGGCTTCCGTGCCGGACGGGTCGACGTGCGGCTGCTCAGGCTGCGCCACGCCGACGCGGAACAGCACTGACGTTCTTTCCACAGAAATGCGCGCCGGGCCGCAGGGCGAAGGCGGGCTACCGCTCGGTAGCGGCGTCAGGGCGCTTGGCGACCTGCAAAGACGGCAGACAGGCCGCAAGGGTGCGGGCCGTCAACTGCAGCAGCTCGAAATCCTCGTCGGCAAGCGGAGCGGCGTCCAGGTCGAAATGGCAAATCGTTCCCGTCGCTTCACCCTCGTCGCCGACGAAGGGCACAGCGTGATACGAGTTGAGCAGCCCTCTGTACGGATGCCCGTCGAGGCGGGGGTCCGTGGACGAATCGGATGTTCGAAACTCACCGTAGGCAAAGGTGAATTGGCAGAAGCTCATGCCATACGGCACGGCCAGCAGGTGTTCGGGAAACGGCATGTCGAGCTTGTCGACGAACGCGATGTTCTCCAATCGCCGATCCGGCGTCACGCGGTACACCGCGCTGTAGCGTTGAACGACGCGCTCGTTGAGCAGCTTGAGCGCAGCGATCAGGTCGCCTGCCTCGAGCGCCGCCTTTATCGCGTCGAATGTTCCATCCATTTCTACACCTCGAGAGATGTTGGGGTAAAGCTCATTCTGTACCTCGAGCGCCGTTGCGTCCAACCGGCCATGGGTCAGCGGCGGTACTCGTCGCGCCGGTTGTCGTAGCCGTCGTAGCGATCGGGAATGCCGTCGTGGTCGCGGTCGCGGCGGTAACCGGGCGGCGGATAGCGGCGGTCGTCGTAGTAGCGCGGCCGCGGCACCGCGTAGTAGGGCGCGTAGCCCGGCGCAGGGACGTACTGCACGGGAGGCGGCTGCAGGTACACCGGTGGGCGATACACCGGCGGCGGCGCGTAGTACACCGGTGGCGGGGCGTAATACACGGGCGGCGGCGGTGGCGCATAGATGGGCGCCGGGGCGTAACCGGGCGACACCACCACGCCAGGAATGCCGATGCTGACGTCGATGTCGGTGCGCGCCTGCGCGCCGGCACCGGCCAGCAGCGCCATGAAGAAGAAAGTCGTCGTGCCGAGGCGGCGCAGGATGGGGTGTGTCATGAACCGTGGTGAAGTGGTGTGCACTCCAACGCCTGACCCCCTGCAGAAGTCGACAGCGCATTGCGAAACAATCTGTGCCGAAGGCTCGGAGGCAGAATCGGCGCATGCTGCGTATCGGCCTCTCCTGGACACCTGCGGTCTGCTGCGCGCCGATGCCCCCCGCCTTGCCGGCCGGGTGCGAGCACCTCGTGCGTGCGTCGCGCCGAGTCGCGTCGAGCCCATGGATTCGCTGATCGCCGCCGCCGCGCGCGCCCTCGCCACGGGCGATGCGCTCGGTGCGCTCCGGCGCGTGGCGCTGCGCGACGACCCGCCGGCGCTGGCGCTGCGCGGCATCGCGATGGCGCAGCTCGGCGAGCATGCGCGCGCCCGCGAACTGCTGCGGCGTGCGGCCAGCGGTTTCGGCGCGCACGAGCCGCTGGCGCAGGCGCGCTGCGTCGTGGCGGAGGCGGAGGTCGCGCTGGCCACGCGCGACCTCGCCGAATCGGCGCGCCATCTCGCAGCCGCCGCGGCCACGCTCGACGCGCGCGGCGATGCCGCGAACGCCGTGCAGGCGCGGCTGATCGCTGTGCGCCGGCTGCTGCTGATCGGCCGGCTCGACGAGGCGCGTGCCGCACTGGCGCAGGTCGATGCGCGTGGGTTGGCGCCGGCGCTGGCCGCGGTGGCCGATCTCGTCGCCGCCGAGCTGGACCTGCGCGCGCTGCGCGTGGATGCCGCGCGCGCGGCACTGGCTCGCGCGCAGGCCGCGGCGGCGCGCTCGGGCGTGCCGGCGCTCGTGGCTGAGGCGGCGGATGCGCAGAGGGTGCTCGAGCGCCCGGCCGCGCGGCTTCGAGACGCGACGGGCGAGCACCTGCTGCGGCTCGACGAGGTCGCGGCATGGCTGGGCAGCGGGGCCCTGGTCGTCGATGCGTGCCGCCACGGGCTGCGCGCGGGCGACCAGGCGCTGTCGCTGGCGCGCCGGCCGGTGCTGTTCGTCCTGGCGTGCGCGCTGGCCGAGGCCTGGCCGGGCGATGCCGCGCGCGATGCGTTGATCGCACGGGCCTTTCGCACCCGCCGGCCCGACGAAACGCACCGTGCGCGGTTGCGGGTCGAGATCGGCCGCCTGCGCGCACTCGCTCGACCCTTCGCGGGCATCGACGCCACGGCGCGCGGCTTCGTGCTGCGGCCGCATGGCGGGCGCGATGTCGCGGTGCTGGCGCCGCCGATCGATGGCGATTCGGCCGCGTTGCTGGCGCTGTTGTCCGACGGCGCCGCGTGGTCGACCTCGGCCCTGGCGCTGGCGTTGGGGGCGAGCCAGCGCACGGTGCAGCGCGCGTTGGCCGAACTGGAGGCCGATGCCCGCGTGCGCGCCATCGGCCGCGCGCGGTCACGCCGCTGGCTGGCGCCGTCGCTGGCCGGATTCGCGACGATCTTGTTACTCCCCGCCGCGCTGCCGTCTGCCTAAAGTGCGCTCACGGCACCGATGTGTGCGTGCCGAAGGAGCCACAGATGAACCACCAAACCCTGGACAGACCGACCCTCCCCGCCGTGCGCGCCGCCGAGATCGTGCGCGAATTCGGCCCCTTCCCCGACACCACGGCCGTGCACGGCGTGACCCACGACGGCCGCCAGGTCTGGGCCGCCACCGATGCCCGGCTCGTGGCCTTCGACGGCCGCAGCGGCAAGACCCTGCGCACGATCGAGCGCCCCTGCGACGCCGGCACCGCGTTCGACGGCACCCACCTCTGGCAGATCGCCGAAGCGCGCATCGACAAGATCGACCCGGCCAGCGGCGAGGTGCTGGCGAGTATTCCGGCGCCAGGCCACGGCGCGGATTCGGGCCTCACCTGGGCCGAAGGCAGCCTGTGGGTCGGCCAGTACCGCGACCGCAAGATCCACCGGATCGACCCGGAAACCGGGGCGCTGCTGCGCACCATCGAATCCAACCGCTTCGTCACCGGCGTGACCTGGGTCGACGGCCAGTTGTGGCACGGCACCTGGGAGGGCGACGAGAGCGAGCTGCGTCGCATCGACGCGGACAGCGGTGCCGTGCTGGAGCGGCTCGCGATGCCCGCGGGCACCGGCGTCAGCGGGCTGGAATTCGACGGCGCCGATCTCTTCTACTGCGGCGGGGGCGGCAGCGGCAAGGTCCGGGCGGTGCGGCGGCCCGGCATGCCCGCAGAAGACCATTGAAAGAAGCGTGCGGCCCAAGCGCAAGTGGGCGAATTGACGGGCACCGCAGCGTGCGCGATTCAAATGGCAATTCAACTGATATCGGCTCGCCAACCTGTTTTCTACAGTGGTGTTTTCAGAAATTTTTGCACTGTCGCCGTCGACTATCATTCTCCGCAACCTGGAATATTCATCGATTTCCTCGGTGCTGCGAAGTAGGCGGATTTACTTAATCCATGTGATTTGAATTCCGCCTCGCATCGAGGCGGCGTTTGAAACAATACGGCGCTCTGCGCGTCGGCATGGAATAACGGCAATGCCATTCAATTTCTTCCGGCGGCACGAGCCCGAAGCCACCCCGCCACCCGCCCAAGCGGTGATCGCAGCGCCCGTTGCAGAGCCGGCCGCGCCCGCGCCGGTCGACGGTTTTCTGACCTACGCGCTGCAGCTGGACGCGCAACGGCACATCAAGGGCTACAAATTGGAATGGCGCGCGGCGTCCGGCAGCACGCATGCTTCCGACGACTTCCGCGCGCTGCTGTCCACCGTCGCCTCGAACCTGAACGGCGTCAAGGCCGGCTGGCGCCTGGGCAAGCTGATGGTCTACCTCGACGCGACCGCCGATGGCCTGGCCTTCGAGGAATTGCAGGCATTGCCGCCGAAAAGCGTCGTGCTTTGCCTGCGCCTGACCGAGTTGGCGGACAAGAAGATCTGGCCCACGGTGGAAGCACTGCGCGCCCAAGGCTTCGGCATCATGCTGTGCGACGTGGAGGCCTTGCCCGAAGCGCCTGCAGCGGCCGACACGCCCGCGGCCTCCGAAGCACCCGAAGGGGGCGAGCCCACCGATGAACCGGAAGCGCCGGACCCCTTCGGCGCGCTGGCCCTCATCACGCACCTGGACGTGCGCGAGGGGCGCAAGGAACTGGTCGACGGTGCGCGGCAGCTTCGGGGGCCGGGGAAGCCGGCCATCCATCCGATCGCCACCCGCATCGCCAGCTGGGCCGAGTTCGACGCCTGCGCCGCGCGCCGGCTCGACGCCTTCGTGCGCGGCAAGGAAGCCATCGTGGCCGAGACGCAGGCGGGCGCCGCCCTGCAGCCCGAGTCCGTGCTGATCATCCGCGTCATGCAGATGATCCAGCGCAACGAGGACGTGCGGGCCATCGAGGCGGCGCTGCAGCACGACGAGGCGCTCACCGCCCGGCTGCTGCACCACATCAACACGCTGACCATGGGCCACAACGTGGAGGTGCACTCGCTGCACCACGCGGTCGCCTTGCTCGGTTTCGGGCCCCTGTTCCGCTGGCTGTCGCTGCTGCTGGCCACCAGCACCAAGGCCAGCAGCATGGCGTACATGACGAAGAAGGCCATCATGCGGGGCCGATTCGTCGAGTTGATGGGGCAGGGCACGCTGCCGGCGGACGAGGCCAACAACCTGTTCGTGGCGGGCATGTTCTCGCTGATCGACCGCGTGCTGGGCGTTCCCATGGAGGAAGTGCTCGCCAAGGTGCACCTGCCCGAGGCGGTCCAGGAAGCCGTCCGGACGCGCGGCGGCCTCTACGGCCCCTTCGTCGCGCTCGCCGAATCGTGCGAGGTCGACGCCGTCGAGGCGGCCGCACTGGCGGCGTCGATCGGGGTGAGCGCCGAGAAGGTCAACGCATCGCACCTCGCCGCGATGGCCTGGGCGCTGGATGTGAGTCCGGCAGAAGTGACCTACTGAGGTCGCCGCCGCTGCGGGCGGGGCGGGACAGGACTGTGGCGCACAACCACCATGTCCCGTTGCTAATGAGAATTACTATCGATAATAATCGGGGTTATCCCTAGCGCTGCACGGTTGCACGCGCGGATCGGCGATCCGCCGAGAACTCAGCAGACACGAGGACCCCCATGAGGAACCTGTATTTCGGCCTGGCGCTGGCCGCCGTGCCGTTGGCGGCTGTGCACGCCCAGACCACATCGACCCGCACCGGCAGCGCGACCGGCGAACTCGCCACCATCAACGTCGACGCATCGCGCACCAACGGCTTCGTGCCGAGCACCGTCGAAGCCGGCACCTTCCGCGGCACCAACCTGATGGACGTGCCCGCCACGGTCAACACCGTGACGCGCGAAGTCATCGAACTGCAGGGCGCCGCGGGCGTGTACGACGTGCTGCGCAATACGGCCGGCGTCACGCGCCAGCAGAATGGCGGCGACACCTTCGACCAGCTGGTCATCCGCGGTATTCCGGTGGAGAACCGCACCAACTACCGGCTCAACGGGGCGCTCGCGATCCCGAACATCTCCGAGATCCCGATGGAGAACAAGGAGCGCGTCGAAGTGCTCAAGGGCGCCTCGGCGCTGTATTACGGCTTCACCTCGCCGGCCGGGGTGATCAACTTCGTGACGAAGCGCGCCGGCGCGACGCCGGTGACTTCGCTGGGCCTGGTGGTCGACGAGCACGGCACGGCGCAGGGCGCGATGGACATCGGCCGCCAGTTCGGCGACGAGAACCAGTTCGGCCTGCGCGTGAACGCTGCTGGCGGCCGCATCGGTTCGTCGATCGAGGGCATCGACGGCAACCGCCAGTTCGGCTCGGCCGCCTTCGACTGGCGCGTCAACAGCCGCCTCACGCTGCGCGCCGACATTGAGCAGTACCACAAGGAGATCGTCGAGCAGGCCGGCATCACGCGGCCGGCGGCGGTCAACGGCGTGATCACGCTGCCGGCGCTGCCCGACCCGACGAAACGGCTGGGGCCGCTCTCGGCAGTCTTCGATGCCAAGGTGACCAACACGCAACTGCGCGCCGACTACGCGCTGAGCGACCACTGGGCGTTGATGGTCGAGGCGGGCCATTCGGAAGGCGAACGCGACCGGCGCCTGGCGTCCTTCAGCAACTACAACGTGCGCACCGGCACGGGCCGCATCACCGGCAACGACCAGCACCTGGAGCAAAGCTCCGACCTGTTCCGCACCGAACTCTTCGGCACCTTCGCCACGGGCGGCGTGCAGCACGAGCTCACGATCGGCGCGGCGCGCAGCGACAAGACGCAGGACCCGATCTACCAGCGCACCTACGGCGGCGCGACGACGGTGCAGAACCTCTACAACCCGGTGTCGATCGGCACGCTCACCTCTTCGGCGACGCCCTCGCGGCCGACCAGCGGTGGGCTCGACAGCGAAGAGCTCGGCCTCTATGCGCTCGACCGCATCACGCTGACGCCGCAGTGGCAGCTGGTGATCGGCGCACGCCACACGCAGTACGAGAGCACGCAGGACGCGAGCGCCACGCTGCCGCGCATCGCCTACGACGTGAGCAAGACCACGCCGCTGGCCGCGCTGAGCTACAAGTTCACGCCCGATCTCGTGGGCTATGTGTCGTACGCGCAAGGCGTGGAAGAGGGCGACGTTGCGCCGGCAGGCACCGCGAACCAGAACACCCGCATGGCGCCCGGCGTGAGCAAGCAGAAGGAGCTGGGCTTGCGCTGGCTCACCGGAAGCGGCACGCTGCTGTCGACCGCGCTGTTCGACATCGAGCGTCCCGGCACCTACACGAATGCGGCCAACGTCTACGTGGCCGACGGCCGCCAGACCTACCGCGGCATCGAGATGTCGGCGCAGGGCCGGCTGACCCGCGCGCTCGCCTGGCAGGTGTCGGCGCAGTGGCTCGACGCCGAGTTCGCCGACATCAATGCGCAGTACAACGGCAAGATGCCCGAGAACACCGCGCGCAAGACGGCCAGCATGTTCCTGGCCTACGACATCGCCGCGCTGCCGGGGCTGTCGGTCAACGGCGGTGCGTACTTCACGGGCCGCCGCCCGATCGACGACCTGAACCAGGGCTTCATCCCCGGCACCACGATCTACGCCGCCGGCGTGCGCTACGTGAGCCAGCTGATGGGCCGTCGCACCACCTGGCAGCTGAACGTCGACAACCTGGCCGACAAGCGCTACTGGTCGGCCGCCGGCACGCGCCTGGCGGTGGGCACGCCACGCACCCTGCGTGCCGGCCTCAAGGTCGACTTCTAAGAATCGCCATGGGCATGCTGCGACGCGTCTGGTTCCAGATCCACTGGTTCATCGGCATCACCGCCGGCACGGTGCTGGTCGTGATCGGCCTGACCGGTGCGGCCCTGTCGTTCCGCGCCGAGATCGTCGATGCGATGAACCCCGGCTTGAGCCACCCGGGCGCAGCACTCGGCGCGGTGGCACTGCCGCCGCCGGCGCTGCTGGCCGCACTGGAAGCCAAGCTCGACGGCCGACGGGTGAATGCGCTGACCGTCTTCGCCGACACCGGCCACGCGGCACGCGCCAACCTGGCGCCGCTGCCTGGCCAGGCACGGGGCGAGACGCGCAGCGTCGACCCCTACACCGGCGCGCTGCTGCCCGAACCGCGCGGCGACGCGTTCTTCGAGTTCGTCGAACGGCTGCACCGCTGGCTGCTGCTGCCGCGCGACGACGGCAAGGTCGTTACCGGCACGCTGGCGGCTGGGCTGTTGCTGCTGGCGCTGTCGGGCCTGTACCTGCGCTGGCCCCGCCGGCCGCTCGCCTGGCGGGCCTGGCTGCGGCTGGACTTCGGGCTCACCGGCCGCGCCTTCCTGTGGAACCTGCATGCCGTCGTCGGCACCGTGGCGCTTCTGGCCTATCTGGTGTCGAGCGCGACCGGCATCTACTGGGGCTTCGACGCGGTCCGCACGCTGGTGGACACCGCTGCCGGTGAGGGCCGTGCCGTGCGCGCGCAACGCATGCAGGGCGGTGGCGATGCGGGGGCGAAACCTGCGCCCGTGAAGCTCGATCTCGCACGCGTCTGGCAAGGCTTCGGCGCGGCCACGCAAGGCGACTGGAGCCAGGTCACGCTGCGGCTGCCGGCGCGTGGCGCATCGAGCGTCGAGGCGACCTACCTGCGCGCGCAGCCCGAGCATGAACGCGCGCGCAACCGGCTCTATCTGCAGGCCGCCACCGGCGAGGTGACGCGCCACGAACGCTATGCCGACAAGGCGCTGGCCGGTCGGCTGGTCCACAGCATCTACCCGCTGCACATGGGCACCTACTGGGGCCTGCCGGGTCGCATTGTCATGGCGCTGAGCAGCCTGGCGCTGGCCCTGTTCGCGATCACCGGCTGGATGCTCTACCTGGGCCGGCGACGCACGAAGAAGGCCGTGCGCGCCGAACGTGCGCGGCTCGGCCAGGGCGCGCCGTCGAGCGGCGGCGAAGCGGTGCTTGTCGCCTTCGCCACGCAGACGGGGCAGGCCGAGGGACTCGCGCTGCAGACCGCAGGGGCACTGCAGTCCGCAGGCATCGCGGCAGTGGTCAAGCCGGTGTCGGAGCTGACGGCCGACGTGCTGGCGCATTTCAAGAAGGCGCTGTGGATCGTCAGCACCTTCGGCGAAGGCGACCCGCCCGACACCGCCCGTGCCTTTGCCCGTGGCTTCACGCGGCTCGGCCCCGATCTGCTGCACCTGCAGTACGGTGTGCTCGCGCTGGGCGACCGGCGCTACGCCACCTTCTGCGGCTTCGGCCGCAAGCTCGACCACGACCTGCGCAGCCGGCGTGCGCAGGCGCTGTTCCCGATGGTCGAGGTCGATGCGAACGACGGCGCTGCGCTCGGCACCTGGCGTGCGTCGCTGGCGCGCGTGTTCGGCCTGTCGGGCGATGCCGCCTCGTCGTGGACCACGGCCGACACCGCGACCCGTGCGCCGGTGTTCGAGCCCTGGCGCCTGAAGGGACGCCGCCTGCTCAACCCGGGCAGCGAAGGCGATCCGCTGTACGAGATCGAGCTGTCCGGCCGGCCGACGGCGACCTGGGCGCCTGGCGCGCTGGTGGAACTTCTGCCGCCCGCGCCACCCGCGGCGGGCGATGCCGTGATGGCACCGCGCAGCTATTCGGTGGCTTCGCTGCCGTCCGACGGCGCGCTGCAACTGCTGGTGCGCCAGGCGCGCCATGCCAACGGCCTGGGCGTCGCCTCCGGCTGGCTGACCGAGGGGGCCGCCATCGGCGCCGAGGTGCCGCTGCGCCTGGTCGCCAACCCGGCCTTCGCGTTGGTGGACGACGCGCAGCCCTGCATCTTCATCGGCAACGGCTCGGGCTTCGCCGGCCTGCGCGCGCACCTGCGCGAACGCGTGCGCCGCGGGCACGGGCGCAATTGGCTCGTGTACGGCGAACGCGCATCGCGGCACGATGCCTTCTTCGTCGATGAACTCGCCATGTGGCGCACACGCGGCCTACTGGCACGCGCCGACATCGCCTACTCGCGCGACCAGCCGGAGCGCATCTACGTGCAGGACAAGCTCCGCGCCGCCGCCGACGAACTGACCGCGTGGGTGAGCGAAGGCGCAGTGATCTACGTCTGCGGCAGTCTCGCCGGCATGGCGCCGGGCGTGGATGCAGCCCTGGCCGACATTCTGGGCGCAGACGTCTTCGACGAACTCATCGCGCTGGGGCGGTATCGGCGGGATGTCTATTGAGTCCGGCCTGAACAATCCGCAACCCGTTGATGTAGCGTGAGATTTGCGGCTTTCCCTGGCGCACGACTTGCGAGGTAGATCGTTGTAGAACGGCGTTTCCTTGCAAATTCCGACGAGGTTTGAACGATGGGACCCAAGCCTGCAGCGCCCGAGAGCGACGAGTTGTTCATCTCCCGGCTCGACGAGTTGATCAACATGCGCCATCCGCTGGTGCGCCTGGCCGGCCTGATCGATTGGGCCGAGATCGAGCGCATCTTCGGCGCTCACTTCAGTTCCGGCCGCGGTCGACCCGCACTGCCGCCTCGCCTGGTCGCCGGCCTGCTGTACCTGCAACACGCCTTCGATGCTTCTGACGAAGCCGTGGTCAACACCTGGGTCGAGAATCCGTACTGGCAGTACTTCTGCGGCGAGGTGTACCTCCAGACCGAAGCGCCCATGGACCCGAGCAGCCTCACGCGCTGGAGGAAGCGCATCGGCGAGGAAGGCGTGGAGACCTTGCTGATGGCGACCATCGAGGCAGCCCGGCGCGGCGGCGTCGTGAGGGCATCCAGCATGGATCGGTCATCGTCGACACCACCGTCATGCCCAAGGCGATTGCGCACCCCACCGACAGTCGCCTGCTGGAGAAGAGCCGCCAGCATCTGGTGAAGGTCGCCGAGGAACACGGCATTGCTCTGCGCCAGAACTACAACCAGATCGCCCCGAGGCTTGCTGCGCAGATCGGCCGCTATGCCCACGCCAAGCAGTTCAAGCGCATGAGGAAAGCCGTGCGGACCTTGCGCACGCGGGTGGGTCGCGTGCAGCGCGAAGTGGCTCGCCAGCTCGCCGCGTTGCCCGAGCAGGCGCAAGCCAAGGTCAACGATCTGCTGGTGCGCACGGGCCGCATCCTCACCCAGCGCACGAAAGACAAGAACAAGCTCTACGCGCTGCATGCTCCCGAGGTCGAATGCATCAGCAAGGGCAAGGCCCGAACCCCCTACGAATTCGGCGTGAAGGTGAGCATTGCGACGACCTTGAAGGAGGGGCTGGTGGTGGGCATGCGCAGCATGCCGGGCAACCCGTATGACGGCCATACGTTGGAAGAAGCGCTGGAGCAGGTCGCCATCCTGGCTGAGCGCAAGCCGACAACGGCCATCGTGGACAAGGGCTATCGGGGCGTGGAGATCGAAGGGGTGCGCATCCTGCGCTCGAGCCAGAAGCGGGGCATCACGCGAACCTTGAAGGCGATGATCCATCGGCGCAGTGCCATCGAGCCGGCCATCGGGCACATGAAGATGGACGGGCGCTTGGGCCGAAACCCGCTCAAGGGCGCGTTGGGCGATGCGCTGCATGCGGTGATGTGTGGCGCCGGGCACAACCTGCGACTGATCCTGGCGAAGCTGCGGCTTTTTGCCGCCCGATTCGGGCTCGCGTTGCATGCGCTACTGGCGATTTTTTCCTCGCCAGTGGGCCGCACTCAACTCGCGCACCGTTGAAAACGGGATTGTTCAGGGCGGACTATTGAGCATGTCGCCCGCTGGTTGCTCAGCCGATAGAGTGAGTGGTTGAAATAGGTAGGTCGCTGCTGGCGAGGGCCGGTTGTGGTTAATCATCAGGGTGGGTTTTGGGTTTTCGAGGCCTGATAGTGGGGTATGCTGGCACGCTGCTTCAGAGAGATTCAAAGATCAATTTGACATAGGGATCTTTGAAACGCCTCGCATTTTTCGAGAATCAAAACGCATCAGCGCTAGCATCTCAGTAAAAGCTACTGTCGCATCGCGATTGATTTTGCGTTGGGCATCGCCCTGAGCTGTTTCGGCTGAAAAATATGCTTCTGACCTCACGTTGACTAAGCCAACGTACTTCTGGAAAAGTTGCGTGTATGTTTCTCCCAGTAAATATCGGCGCGCCGTGATGGCAGAAAATGCGTTTGTCCTGGCTTGAGCAACCGCCTCGCTGAGCGCTGGGTCCTCAGGAGGCGCGCTGGTTAATCGTAAAAGGAGCCTTGTTTCATCGAGTTTGGAAGCTTCTCTCTCATAAGCATAGACCGCTGCCCAGACTTCGGTGCAGGCGTGATCGAATGCATCGATTGCTGCGGCACGCTGTGCTTCATCGGATTTATAGCGTTCGGTGTGTATTCCTGCTATGAAAGTGGCGAGCGTCAATGCTGCTGTGCCCAGAACTGCCCAGAAACGCTCGAACATTTTTCCTCCTATGTGTCGCTCGCAGCATGCTTTTAAATTCATTTCTAGATTCTAACTTGATAAAAATAAAATAATGAATCAAGCGCGCGAAATCATTCCTATGACGCAGAAAGTGAAGCGCTGCTCGCAGTGGACTCATGATTCTCTATCTGAAAATTTCCTAAACGGATCAATCTAACTCCTTAACAGGCTGCTGAAATACTCCCCCTGCGGACGAGCCCGTTCCTTCGCCGAGGGCTGCTTTTCACATGGCGAGCTGC
>NZ_JAOOPY010000016.1 GCF_025486315.1 Variovorax sp. N23
GGGTGAGAACTTGTTCGACTTGCTCATGGCTCAATCCTCTCAGAGTGTTGAGCCTCCTCAAAAACCGGGGCGATTCATGCGTGGCGAGAGGTACTGCAATCGTCAGGAAGGTGGCATAAAGCGCGCCGGAGTTTGGAGATCATCGTCACACCCGCGCGTTTATCAGAAGGCACTCTTGACGACGCCACCATCGACGCGAAGGGCTGCGCCCGTGGTCGCCGACGCGAGCGGACTTGCGACGTAGGCGACCAGTGAGGCCACTTCCTGGGGCGACGCGAACCGCTTGATCAACGATGTGGGGCGGACGTGCTCGAAGAAATCTGTCTCAACTTGCTCAAAGCTCTTGTCGCTGGATCGCGCCAGGCCCGCCACAAAATCACCCACGCCGCGCGATTTCGTGGGGCCTGGAAGGATGCTGTTCACGGTGATGTTCGTACCAGCAACTGATTCCGCAAGCCCACGCGAAACTGCCAGCTGAGCGGTCTTCGTGACACCGTAGTGGATCATCTCGGTTGGTATCTGGATAGCGCTTTCACTCGAGATGAAGATGATCCTTCCCCAGTTCTTCCGCTTCATCTGCGGCAGCACGAGCCGGGCAAGGCGCACGCCGCTCAGGACGTTGACGTCGAAGAAGCGCTGCCAATCTTCATCAGGAATGTCTTCGAAAGCCTTCGCCTCAAAGATGCCCAAACTGTTGACGAGGATGTCGATACCGGCGTGCAGACGCACTGCCTCCTCGGCAGCGTCGGCCCGACTGAGGTCCCCTGCGTAGCCAACAACGGTGCCATGCGTTTCCGCTCTGATGCGGTTGACCGCCTCGTCGACCGCCGTCTTCGACCTGCCGTTGACGATGACTTTCGCTCCCTCCTGGGACAGCGTATGCGCGATGGCATAACCGATTCCAGCTGTGCTGCCGCTAACCAGGGCGAGCTTGCCTTTGAGTTGAAGGTCCATGGTATATATCCTCGATAGATTGGGCATTGCTGCCTGTTTGCTTCTGTTGTCAGCGCACTCTGGGTAACGGCGCTGCACGATGTCATTCAGTGACGAGGTTGTCTCTTACTAGCGAAGGAACTCGATCAAAGCCGGGATCACCTGGTCCGGCGCCTCTTCCATCAGCCAGTGCCCAGAACCTTTGACGATTACGCCCTGCACGTTGCTCGCGACCATCTTGCCCTGCTCAATCAGGAATGCACCACCGGCTTTTTCACCAGAGAGGACCAGCATCGGCATGGGCAGCGGTGTCCTTCCCAACTCTGCAAAGTCCGCCGCGTCCTTCTCAAAGGCCTTGAAGTATTCAAATCCTGCACGCATGCCTCCGGGCTGTGCATAGGCCTTGGCGTAAAAGCGGCGATCGGCTTCCGGCACTGAGCGCTTCGGGTCTGCCGCAAAGTCATTCCAGAAATGCTCGAAATAGATGCGCTCGCGCCCGCTCACGAGTGCCAGCGGCGTGGCGCCGTGGAAGTGGAAATGCCAGAGGTCACGCAGAAGCCAGACGTGCTGCCAATCGCCGATACCTGGCAGGAAGGCGTCCATGAGTACCACCTTGTCAGTCTCCGAGGGGAACTGGGCGGCGTATGCGTACGCGACCATCAGGCCAATGTCATGCCCAACGATGCTTACGCTAGGGATTCCGAGCGATCGGACCAATTCGTGAACGTCGACCGCCATGTTCTTCTTCGTGTAGCCCGCCTCGGGCTTTGACGAATCACCAGCGCCTCGAAGATCGGGCACAACCACGGTGTGCGTTTTCACCAGCATCGGCATCAGCGGGTTCCACATGTGCCCGGTTTCAGCGTAGCCGTGCAGCAGGACAATGGCTGGTCCGCTGCCGCCGATGCGGTAGTTGATGCGCGTGCCATTCACTTCAGCACTGCCCGAGCGGAACCCGGGGACGGCGTCAAGGGAGGGCGCGGCGTTTACTGTTGGCGCGATGGTCAGAGCGGCGCTAAGGGCGACTGCGCCGGCGATCAGCTTGCGGCGGGTAGGCGCGGGGAGGGAAGCGTTCATGGTGGGTTCTTCTGTTAGTTGGTAGGTGGTGTAAATTTATGGTTCAGGTTCGCCTCCAGAAAGGCCCGAAAAGTGGTTTACTCATTCAGTTTTGCTGAATGATCTGGAGTAGCAACCATGGACCGTTTGCGTGCATACGAGGTGTTCGTCACTGTGGTCGCGCGTGGCAGCTTCACCAAGGCGGCCGATGCGCTGGACACCTCGCCGGCCAACGTCACGCGCTATGTCAATGAGCTGGAAGCCCACCTGCGCACACGGCTGATCAATCGGACATCACGCCGCCTGTCGCTCACAGAAGGAGGAGAAGCATTGTTCGACCGGGCGAAGTCGATCCTCGAAGACGTAGCGGAGACCGAGGCGATAGCGACCACTGCCTCACTCCAGCCGAGGGGGCGTTTACGCATCAATGCTCCATTGAGCTTCGGCAGCCTCGTGCTGGCGCCGCTGTGGCCGAAGTTCATGGCGAGGTATCCCGACGTCGAACTCGACATTGCACTCATTGACCGTGTGGTCGACATCGTCGAAGAAGGCTTCGACCTGGCCATTCGCATTTCGCGGACTACGTCCGGAAATCATATTGCGCGGCGCTTGGGCCTCTCGGAAAACTTGGTCTGCGCCTCGCCGGAATATCTTGCGACACACGGCATGCCCCAGGTCCCGGCAGATCTTTCGCGCCATCTATGCCTGGGCTACACCTACGGAGCGACCTCTGATGAGTGGCAGTTCTCCGGCCCTGACGGGACGCTGGAATCGGTACGGGTTCGTTGGGCCATACGTGCCAACAATGGCAGCACCGCGCGAGCTGCAGCAATTGCCGGCGCCGGTGTCATTTGGCAGCCTCGCTTTGTGATCGGGGAGGATGTGCGCGCTGGCCGATTGGTCGAGGTGATGCCGAGCTATCGCATGCCCCCGATCGACATCTTGGCGATCTATGCAAGTCGTCGCCACCTCAGTGCGAAGGTGCGGGTGATGGTCGACTTTCTGGTCAGTGCTTTGCAAGACCTGTCGCCACACGGTAGCGACTTGGTATCGATTTGAAGCTGACTCCGCACATCTTTCGCGGCAGGTAGCCGTGATCGGCCACAACCGGTCATTCGGCGTGCCGACACAATGGGGCCACCGTGGGCGTCGCCAGGTTGGCACGCGCTGTGGAAACCGAGAATTTTTGGGCGTGAATGCTTGAGCATCATTTCGATAAATCTGTGAGACGCATCGTTGAACCGGTCGTAACGCCCTGGGGCTTTACGACTGGTGGCGGGCGTGGCAGCACTTTCCATCGTCAGGTAAACGATGACCTGTTCCACTTCATCCACTTTTCGCAACGGTCAAGTGGTGTTGAGTTTGAGGTATGGGTCTTTCCCGGTACGCCTTTGCTCGGGCCCGACCAGTGGGCTCGTTTTCCAGACTTCGTGGGCGTTCCCACGGGTCAGGTTGCTGGCCTCAATGCGAAGGTCGGGGTAGGCGGCGGTGCGTCTCGTTTTTCCTGCAGAGATAGCAAGGTCCTAGACGTCGCGCTCTCGCGGGCAGCTGTGCCGGCACTGCTGACCCATGCGCGCGCCTACTTGGCCAATTTCCAGTCGCTGAAGGACCTCGTTCCAGTGCTGGAGCATTCCCAGTGGGCGAGCCTTCTCGTCCGCGGGCAAGACGGCTGACCTGCATGGCAAACACCGCGCTGTCGGCCCGCAACGCTGATAGCGCTTCGGCTACAGTCGGCCACTAGCGGACCTTCGACGGTCAAGTCCAGTAAGCTGTTTCTGGATGACCTCCGCGCCGTTGCGTCGTTCCGAGATATCCAGGATAAAAGAAGTGAATGCGGCCTATGCGAATTGCCTGTCTCCACACTGCCGAGAGCAACATCGCGGTTTTTGAAGCCGCAGCAAGGGAACTTGGCATTCCGCCTGATGTTTTGCGCCATGAAGTCCGAGCTGACCTTTTGGCCGCAGCCGAGGGTGCCGGCGGGTTGACTGCCGATATCGCCGACACCACGAGGCTTGAGCTGCTTTCCCTCGCTCAAAGCGCAGATGCTGTGGTTCTAACCTGTTCGACCTTGGGGGCGTCGGTCGACACCATCGCAGCAAACTCGAGGGCCCCCATCCTGAGGACGGACGGTGCGTTAGCGGCAGCAGCAGCCCGTGCGGGCGGCAGAATCGTCGCCTTGTGCGCGGTCGAGACGACCATCGACCCGACGTCCCGTCTCTTCTTCGATGCCGTGCAGCAATCGGAGGCTACCGTCGAGGTACAGCTTGTTCCCGAAGCGTGGGCCATGTTCAAGGCCGGCGACCTGGACGGCTACCTGGCGACCATAGCTAAGGCCGCGGACGGCGCCTATGCAAGCGGTGCTTCAATTGTTGCTCTGGCACAAGCGTCAATGAGCGGTGCCGCCGCATTAGTTTCAGCAGGCCCGCGCCCCCTTAGCAGCCCAACAACCGGTCTGGCTGCGGCGCTGGAGGCGGCGTCGCGCCACATGGGGCTGGGCGCAACGAGGTGAGTAGCATACGGCTCGCTGAGGCAGCATGCGGCCAGTTGCTGCCGTTCGCGAGTGGCTGCTTCCCATTTGTTCACTGAGCCTGTCGCAGCCCACACCGGCCGTCTTAAGTGCCAAGAGATGGGCAACTCAATACCGTCAAGCAACGTCGCATCAGGCTCGCCACATCGCTTGGAGCCAGTCAATCGGGCAATGTGCGTTGCCGGTCGGGCTGAGTCACAGGAAAGTGTGAGCGGCCAGCCACAGGCTTAATTTATAAGGCGCGCCACTTGGTTCGCCATCGAACAGAGGTTCAGGCGGATCCAGGGTACATTCACCCAGTGGACCAGCAGATTCGGCGCTGGTTGGTTTCGCTTGAACATCCCTGAGCGCAGGAAAGACCTACTCATCATGAATCGACTGATCTGGCTTGTCGGCGCGGTTGTCATCGTCCTGTTTGTGTTGGGCTACTTCGGCCTACGTTGAGCACGACAATGCCTCCTTGCGCGCGCGATGGCGCCGAATTCCCATCAGGACCAGAATCAGGCTGTTCGTCGGGACCCAATCCGCGGCCAGTGAGTTACCGTCTGGAGAGCCAGCCGCGCAGCCCACCACGCTTGCCCCGGCATATCGGTTTCATACCGGACGGCAACCGGCGCTGGGCAGTGCAACATGGCCTCGCGAAGGAGCAAGGTTATGCCAGTGGGGTTGCGCCGGGCTTAGCGCTCTTTGAAGCTTGCAAGGCGCTCGGTGTCGAAGAGGTCTCAGTCTACGGGTTCACTCAGGACAACACGCGGCGGCCAAGTGCTCAGGCCAATCAATTTCGGGCTGCCTGTGTTGCCTTTGCGAGAGAGATCTCTCGACGCGGTGCTGCACTGCTGGTGGTTGGCGACGAAACGTCCAAGCAGTTTCCCGTGGAGCTAAGAGCATTTCGAACCCGCCAGGGCGACGGCATGAAAGTCAATTTGCTCGTGAACTATGGCTGGGAGTGGGATCTTGATGGACTGAAGGACGGCGGACTGCGATCGGCCGACGTCTCGCGCTTGGATCTCATCGTGCGTTGGGGTGGAGGTCGGCGCCTGAGCGGCTTTCTACCGGTGCAGTCGGTCTATGCCGACATTTTCGTGCTGGACGCGCTGTGGCCCGACTTCGCAACTCAACACTTGGACGCTGCGCTGGCTTGGTTTGGCCAACAGGATCGAACGCTCGGAGGCTAAGGCGGCGAACCGCCGCAGTCCCTCAATGCCAGTATCGGCAACCTGCCCTGGCTTCTGTGCGGAACGGCGTGAAGGCTAGCGTAGTGACAAGGGTGGCCAGGGTTTGCCCGTCTGGTGTTGAGAATTACGTAGGAATTGTTTTCGCAATCATGAGGAGACCTGACATGGGTATCGCTGCCAAAAGGATCAAGGATATTGGACCGGAGCCGCAATCGTTCGACATTGAACGCGCGACGAAGGAGAACTCTGACTACCGTTCGGTCGCTTGGAGCGGGCGATATTTGCAAGTGACCCTGATGTCGATTCCCGTCGGTGGCGACATTGGCCTTGAAGCGCATCCGCAAACCGATCAGTTTCTGCGCCTCGACGCCGGTCGCGGTCGGGTTCAGATGGGTGCAGCTAAGGACAAACTGACGTTTGAAATGGAAGTCTCGGACGGCTGGTGCGTGCTCGTTCCGGCCGGCACCTGGCACAACATCACCAACATTGGAACCACGCCCATGCAGGTTTATGCGATCTACGCGCCCGCGCATCACACGCCTGGCAAAGTGCAGGCGACGCAGGCGGCTGCCGCAGCCGACAAGGACGATGAGCCGGCGGCTTGGTCGGTGCAACCCCAACACGCATCCGACAAACACGGGTGAGCCGGTCTCGATACCTGCGCGAGCGGCAGCAATACGGCGATGGATTCGAGGCAGTTAATGTCGCTGAAGGGCCCGAAGCGGCTGTAGACATCGCCTAAAAGCGGACGGCCAGCGAGCGGAAAGGCTCATGAACTTTGCCATTTCATCGGGCTGGCACAAGCACTGTGGCGGCGACCGCGCCGTCGCGGATCAAAGTTAGTGCGCAAGCCGTGATTTGTCGCGCGGTGCCGGACCAGCATCTGTGCGATCCCACAGGTGAACCGGTCGGACGCGCTGACGCGGCATACTCGCCGGCGATGAACGACGCCAACGATTCCCTCCCCGACCTGGTCGCGCGCGTGGCCGCGCTGCTCGAACGGCGCGGTGCCCTGCTCGTGACCGCCGAGAGCTGCACCGGCGGGCTGATCGCCGCCGCCTGCACCGAGCGCGCCGGCTCCAGCGCCTGGTTCGAGCGCGGCTTCGTCACCTATTCCAACGAAGCCAAGCACGAGTCGATCGGCGTCGACGCCGCGCTGATCGCCGCGCACGGCGCCGTCAGCGAGCCGGTCGCGCGCGCGATGGCCGAGGGCGCGCTCGCCCATTCACGGGCGCAGGTGTCGCTCTCGGTCACCGGCGTCGCCGGCCCGACCGGCGGCTCGCCCGACAAGCCGGTGGGCACCGTGTGGTTCGGCTGGTCGGTCGGCGGCGTGACGCACACCGAACGCCGCCGCTTCGACGGCGACCGCTCGACCGTGCGCCAGGCCACGGTCTTCCACGCGCTGCGGACGCTGACCGCGCTGCTCGACCACCCCTGAGAACGGACCACCCCATGCATGCCAGCGAACAGACGATCCGCCGCTTCTACGACGCCTTCGCGCGCCTGGACGCCGACACCATGGCCGCCTGCTACGCGCCCGACGCGACCTTCCGCGACGAGGTGTTCGACCTGCGCGGCGCGCGCGAGATCGGCGGCATGTGGAAGATGCTGTGCACCGGCACGCAGGCCAAGGGCGCGCACGTCTGGCAGCTGCGCTACCGCGACGTGCAGGCCGACGCCGCCGGCGGCCAGGCGCACTGGGACGCCCATTACCTCTTCAGCGCCACCGGCCGCATCGTCGACAACGCGATCGACGCGCGCTTCACCTTCACGCCCGAGGGCCTGATCGCCACGCACCGCGACCGCTTCGGCTTCTGGACCTGGGCGCGCCAGGCGCTCGGCCTGCCGGGCCTGCTGCTGGGCTGGTCGCCCAGCCTGCGCCGCAAGGTTCGCGGCACCGCCGCCGCGAACCTGAAGGCTTTTCTCGCCCGCAACCCCTGAACCCATTTCACGAGTCCGCCATGCCCGACATCCAGATCACGAACAACGTCGAGAAGCACCGCTACGAAGCCTTTGTCGGCAACGACCTCGCAGGCTACTGCGAATACAACCTGCTGACCGACGCCATCATGTTCACGCACACCGAAGTGCTCGAGGCGCATGAAGGCCAGGGCGTGGGCTCGACCCTCGCCAAGCACGTGCTCGACGCCGCGCGCAGCGAAGGCAGGCATGTGATCCCGGTGTGCCAGTTCATCGCCGGCTACATCCGCAAGCACCGCGACTACGCGGACCTGGTGCGGCCGGACATCCAGCGCGCGTTCAAGATCTAGGGTCTCGCCGGCTGCCTCCTGCGCAAGACTGCCGGGCAGGGTCCGCATCAACCGCGGCATCATCGGGACATGCATCTTCACGACGCCATCGCCTCCCGCCGGTCGGTCCGGGCCTTCCTGCCCGACCCGGTGCCGGCCGACACCATCCGCCAGGTGCTCGAACGCGCCGCGCGCGCGCCCTCCGGCGGCAACCTGCAGCCCTGGCACGTGGACGTGCTCGCCGGCGAACCGCTGGCGGCGCTCAAGGCGCGCATGCAGGCGCTGCTCGCGGCGGGTACGCAGGAAACGCCCGCCTATGCGGTCTACCCGCCCGACCTGCCGGCGCCCTGGCGCGACCGGCGCTTTCGCATCGGCGAGCAGATGTACGCGCGGCTCGGCATTCCGCGCGAGGACAAGGCCGCGCGGCGCCGCTGGTTCGCGCGCAACTTCGCCTTCTTCGATGCGCCGATGGCGCTCTTCTGCTCGGTCGAGCGCTTCATGGGCCCGCCGCAGTGGGCCGACCTGGGCATGTACCTGCAGACCGTGATGCTCCTGCTGCGCGCCGAAGGGCTGGACAGCTGCGCGCAGGAATGCTGGGCGATGTACCCCGAGACGATCGGCCAGGCGATCGCGCTGCCGCCGGGGCGCCTGCTCTTTTCGGGCATGTCGATCGGCGTGGCCGACACGGCGCATCCGGTGAACGCCCTGGTGAGCGAGCGCGCGCCGCTCGAAGAGACGGTGCGCTTCCATGGCGTCTGAGGCCCCCACGCTCGACCGCCGCGGCTTCCTGCAGGCGAGCGTGGCCGCCACCGTCGCGCTGATGGGCATGGGCTGCGCCGTGCCGGGCCGCCCCGACCCGGCGCTGCTGGACTTCGGCACCGTGCCGCCCACGCTGCACGACGGCATCACGCTGCCGCCCGAGTACCGCGCGCAGGTGCTGTACCCGTGGGGCACGCCGACCGGCATCGCTGGGGCCATGCCGGCCTTCGCGCCCGACGCCGGCAACAGCGCCGCCGATCAGGCGGTGCAGGCCGGCATGCACCACGACGGCATGCACTTCTTCCCGCTGGGCAGCGACGGCGCGCGCGGCCTGCTGGTGATGAACCACGAGTACACCGACGAGCGGCTGCTGCACACCGACGGCGTCGAACGCTGGACGGCCGAGAAGATGCGCAAGTCGCTGCATGCGATGGGCGTGTCGGTGATCGAGATCGAATACACGGCCGACGGCTGGCGGCAGGTGTTGCCGTCGCCCTTTGCACGGCGCATCCACGGCGCGACGCCGATGCGCATCGCCGGGCCGGCCGCCGGCTCGCCCTGGCTGCGCACCGCCGCCGACCCGACGGGCACGCAGGTGCTCGGCACCTTCGCCAATTGCGCGATGGGCGTCACGCCCTGGGGCACCTACCTGACCTGCGAGGAGAACTTCCACGGCTACTTCGGCGGCCCGGCGGACACGGCCGCGCGCATGACGCCGGCGCAGCGCCGCTACGGCACGGTGCCCGGCGCGCAGTGGGTCGAGTACTGGCGCTTCGACGAACGCTTCGACCTGTCGAAGCAACCGAACGAGGCGCATCGCTTCGGCTGGGTGGTCGAGATCGACCCCTTCGACCCGGGCAGCACGCCGGTCAAGCGCACCGCGCTCGGCCGCAAGCGCCAGGAGAGCGCGACCTGCACGCTGACGAAGGACGGCCGCGTCGCGGTCTACATGGGCGACGACGCGGCCTTCGAGTCCATCTACAAGTTCGTCAGCCGCGAGAAGGTCCGCCCCGGGCAGGACGCCGCGGCCCGCGCCGCGAACCGCACGCTGCTCGACGACGGCACGCTCCATGTCGCGCGCTTCGATGCCAATGGCCGCGGACGCTGGCTCGAACTCGTGCACGGCCGCGGCGGGCTCGATGCCGCACGCGGCTTCGCCGGCCCCGACGAGGTGCTGCTGCACGCCCGGCTCGCGGCGGACGTCGTCGGTGGCACGAAGATGGACCGCCCCGAATGGATCGCGGTGCATCCGCACACCGGCGAGGTCTACGTCACGCTCACCAACAACAGCCAGCGCGGCACCACCGGCAAGCCCGCCGCCGACGCCGCCAACCCGCGCGGACCCAACCTCTTCGGCGGCATCCTGCGCTGGCACGAGGACGGCGGCGACGCGGCCAGCATCGGCTTCGCGTGGGACCACTTCGTGCAGGCCGGCGACCCGGCCCTGCCCGGGACCGGCGCGCGCTACCCACAAGCCGATGACGACGCCTTCGGCTCGCCCGACGGCCTGCACTTCGACAGCAGCGGGCTGCTGTGGATCCAGACCGACATGAGCGGCCAGGCGATCGGCACCGGCGCCCATGCCGCGCTGGGCAACAACCAGCTGCTGTGCGCCGACCCGGCAAGCGGCCGCATCCGCCGCTTCCTGGTCGGGCCGAACGGCTGCGAGATCACCGGCTGCGTCGTGACGCCCGACCGCCGCACGCTGTTCGTCAACGTGCAGCACCCCGGCGAGCGCCGCGACGACGGCACCGGCGCGCTCAACAGCGCCTGGCCCGACGGCACGCTGCCCGCGAGCACGCGCCCGCGCTCGGCCACAGTGGTCGTGCAACGCCGCGACGGTGGCATCGTGGGCACCTGAACACGCACTTCAAGGAACAGCCATGGCCATCCGCATCGTCCGTCTCGGCAGTCCACGCGCACCCGGTGAAGGCCTGCGCATCGGCACCGTGCGGCGCCCGCCGCGCGGCGTGCCCAAGACCGAGTTCGCCGCCCAGGACTGGTACGACGTGTGGTACCCGAACCTCGCCCCCTCGGCCGAGACGATGAAGCTCGGCCAGGCGGCCGAGACGCCCGCGCAATGGGCCGCCTTCACGCGCCTCTACCAGCGCGAGATGGCCGAGCCCGAGGCCAGCCGCAGCCTCGACCTGCTGGCCGCCCTGTCGCACCACGGCGCGATGGCGGTCGGCTGCTATTGCGAAGACGCGGCGCGCTGCCACCGCTCGCTGCTGCGCGAGCTGCTGGCGCAACGCGGCGCCGAACTCATCGACTGACCTTGCCATGACCACCCTTGCGCCCCTTGCCGGCACCCGCGTGCTGAGCCTCGCCCTCAACCTGCCCGGCCCCGCGGCGCTGATGCGTTGCCGGGCCATGGGCGCCGAATGCGTCAAGTTCGAGCCGCCCGCAGCGCCCGGCCGCTCGGCCGATCCGATGAGCCTCTACGCGCCGGCTGCCTATGCCGAGATGCACAAAGGCATCGCGCGCGTGCAGGGCGACCTCAAGACCGCAGAAGGCCGCGCGCAACTCGACGACGAACTGGCACGGACCGACGTGCTGATCACGTCCTTCCGCCCCTCCGCGCTCAACAAGCTCGGGCTCGGCTGGGAGGCGTTGCACGCCCGCCACCCGCGCCTGTCGATGGTCGCCATCGTCGGCGCCCCGGGCGCCCGCGCCGAGGAGCCCGGCCACGACCTGACCTACCTGGCCGAGAGCGGCCTGGTCACCGGCTGCGAACTGCCGCCCACGCTCTACGCCGACATGGCGGGCTCGTTGATGGCGAGCGAGGCGGTGTTGCAGGCGCTGCTGCACCGCAGCACGCACGGCAGCGGCACGCGCCTCGAGGTGGCGCTGTCGGCCGCCGCGCACTACCTCGCGCTGCCGCGCCAATGGGGGCTCACCACGCCCGGCGGCTCGGTCGGCGGCGCGCATGCGGGCTATCGCGTTTACCCGTGTCGCGACGGGCGTGTCGCCCTCGCGGCGCTGGAGCCGCACTTCGCGCAGCGCCTGTGTGCGGCGGCAGGCCTGGGCGCCGAGGCGGGGAACGCGATGTTCCGCTCGTCCACGCATGCAGCGATCGCGGCCTTCCTGCAAAGGCTGGGCTGCGACGAGATCGAGGTGATCGCCAGGCAGCATGACCTGCCGCTGCACGTCCTGCGCGACGCGGCCGAGCCGAGGTAAGCCCAAAGTGTCGAACTGTCACAAAATTGTCATATGAGACTTGCGACAATCGCCGGGTCCAGCCGTAGCCGGCGTCGTCCTGCAACCGGAAATACCCCGGCTGTACGGAGCTCCCGCCGCATCGTCGAACTCCTTAAGGAACCCCTGTGAACGCCATCAAGTCCGCACGCAAATTCATCGTCGCCAATCCCTCGAGCGAGTCGGCACGCACACTGGCGCAGCTCGTGCTGGCGCTCGAATCCGAAACGCAGTTCAACGTGGCCGATCTCTACAAGCTCGACCTCGAGACCTTCGACATCGCCATCGACATCCTCAAGGAATGGCGCATCGACCGCTACTACGCCGGCAAGGCGAAGCTGTTCGACCTGTCGGTGCAGGTGACCGGCCTGCCGAGCTGAGTCGCGCAGCGCATCGCCAAGCAAAGAGCCCGCCTTTCGGCGGGCTCTTTGCTTTTCGAGGTCTGAGAAGCTGTGAACCGCCCTGCGCGTGCAGCAGGCGGTTTCAATAGTGCAGGAGGTCAGCGCGTGGCCGGCACCCGCAGCGTCGACAAGGCCGTGTCGAAGCGCAGCATCCAGAAGCGCGTCGGCCGCTCCAGGTCGCTGCCGCGTGCGATGCGCGCGCCGACCACACCGGCCGGGCAGCCCGAGACGATCGCGCCGGCAGCGTCGACCGTGCAGTCTTCCATGCTGCCTGCCACGGTCTTGCCGTTGGCGTCGAGCAGGATGGTGCTCACACCGAAGTCGTTGTCGTTGACCAGCGCGAGCGTGTGGTCGTCGACCAGCGCCAGGCCTTCGGCCTTCTCGGCGAGCCAGCCGAGCGCGTTGAGGTCCAGCAGCTCGGTCTTGCGCAACGTGACGACGCCCGCATAGTCGACGCCGTTCGAGGCCGCCTGCGTGATGCTGCTGATCTCGAGGTTCTGGTCCATGGCGGCGATGTCGGTCGCATTGGCCGGCACCTCGACCAGGAACAGCTTGTTCATCACTTTGCCGTCGCTCTTGCGCGCGCCCTGCTCGATCACGATGAAGCGCCCGTTGCCCAGGCTCACCAGGTCGCCGAGCTTGGCGTTGCCGGTGCGGTCCTTGTCGTACATGCTGCCGTCGATCGGGTAGGCGTAGAGCTTCGAGGTCTCCGTCGTCGGGTCGAACTCGAGCCAGCGCGCGAACTTGGCGAGGTGGCGCACGTCGGTGTTCTTGCCGCCCGGCGGCTTCGCCTGGATCGACTTGCCCGTGCCGTCGCGCGGATCGATCGGGCTCTGCAGGTAGCCGTGCAGCTTGCCGCTGGCGACATCGAGCGCCAGGCCCTCCATGCCGCGATTCGGCCGGCGCAGCGCCAGCACCATCGGCAAGTCGGCCGCGCCGCTGCCGGGGCCGTAGCGCTTCTCGACCACGCCGCTGTCGATGGCGATGCGGGCCACGAAGGGGCCGTACTCGTCGCTGGTCCACAGCACCTTGCGCGCCTTGTCGAGCACCATCGTCTCGGGGTCGAGGCCGTTGGCGTCGAAGTTGGCCTTGGTGGCGTCGAAGACGTAGGTGTCGGTCAGCGGCGTCTCGCCGGTGGCGCCGACGCCGTTCTGCGGCGGCAGGCCCGTGAGCTTCTTGTCGGCGTTCAGGCGCAGCGGCGTGCTCGACTGCAGCACCGCGCCGTTCGACCCCACCCGCACCACGCCGAAGCTCGGCGCGAAGGACGGCGCGGGGAACACCTTGCTGACGCTGAGCGCGCCGGACCCACCGGGCACCGGCGCATTCGGGCCGTCGCCGTTCGGGCCGCGGTCGGTGATGGCGTAGAACTCCAGCGCGCCATCGGCCGCCGTGCCCTTGAAGGCCAGGCCGGAACCGTAGGCCGGCAGGAAGCCATTCGGGAAATCGGCGCGCGTCTTGGCGTTGTCGCCTTCGTACGGCACGTAGTACTTGGCGTCGGCCTGCAATTGGTAGCGCGAGACTTTCAGCGCGAAGGTGCCGAGCGCGTTGGTCTGCGTGGCCGATTCCTCGATGGTCGTGTGGAGTTGCGCGGCGAGCGTGTTCTCGAAATGCTCGAGCGCCAGCGCGCGGCGGCCTTCGTCCACGGTGCGATTGGCGTAGGTCGCCGGCAATGCGGCCAGCAGACCGTTGAGTGCGGTGTTGAACGACGCCGCCGACGCCGAGAAGTCCAGGGCGCCGGCCTTCAGCGCGGCGCGAAGCTCTGCCGTCAGGCGGATGCCGTTCGACGGGTCGCGGTCCTCGTCGAAGCTCTGCAGCGCGAGCAGCCGATTGACCACCGCATCGGCCTTCACGTCGGTGCCGGTCGTGAGCGTCAGCGGCGTGACGGTGGTGCCGCAGGTCGCGCTGCCGATCACCAGGGCGCCGACGCTGAACTGCACGGTCTGGCCTTCTTCGCAGACGAAGTCGCCCTTGGCGCCGGTCTGGGCCTTCGCGCCGTTGCCTGCCATGTAGTCCAGCCCCTCGACGGCGGCATCGAGGAAGACGCCGTTGACGGTCTTGGCAACCGGCGCCGTGCCGGTGTCACCCGTGTTGCCGCCGCTACCCGCGGTGGCCGTTCCTCCACTGTCGCCGCCGCCGCAGGCCGCGACCAGACAGGCCGCGGCGATGGACGCCAGCAGAGGCCGTCCCCAAATCGATTGTTGTTGTGTCATGTGCAGTTCCTGGACAAGGGTGCCGCGCACCCGCGCGGCTGCCGGGATTAACCCCGAGCCTTGTGACAGGAAAATGACGCCGCACGAGACAGCGGTGCTGGGCCGGCGCACCGTGGCTGCGCCATCTGCGCAGCTGCTGCGCAGGCTCCTATGCCCCGTCGAAGAAGCCGGTGCCGGCTGCGCGAAACCCGGTGCCCTCGCGCGTGACGAAGAGTGCATCGAGCCCTCGCTCTCGTGCATGGTCGCGCCCGGCCTGCGCCCCGAGCACCATCAGCGCCGTGGCATAGGCATCGGCATCGGCACAGGTCGGTGCGATGACCGTGACCGACGCGACCGCCCCACGCAGCGGCGCGCCGGTGCGCGGGTCCATCGTGTGCGAGATGCGCGCGCCGTCGATCTCGCGCCAGTGCCGGTAGTCGCCCGAGGTCGCGATCGAGGCATCGTCGAGCTCGATCACGCCCATGGCCGCACGCCGTTCGTCCTCGGGCGCTTCCAGTGCGATGGCCCAGGGCGATCCGTCGGGCTTGCCGCCGCGCACGCGCATTTCGCCATCGATGCCGACCAGCCAGGCGCCGATGCCGTGCCGCGCCAGCACGCGCGCGAGTTCATCGACGCCGAAGCCCTTGGCGATGCCGCACAGGTCGAGGGCGACGCGCCCATGCTTGCGCACCCGGCGTCCCGGCAGGTCGATCTCCAGCAGTGGGTCGAGCGGCTCGCAGGCGCGGGAGCCGGTCGGGCTGCCTTGCGGACCGCTCATGCCCGCCGGGCCGAAGCCCCAGGCGCCCACCAGGCCGCCGACGCCGATGTTGAACGCATTGCCGGTTTCGCGCCCGATCTCGATCGAGCGCAGCAGCACGGTGGCCAGGTTCGCCGAGACAGGCACCCAGTCATCCGGCGCCGCGCGATTGAGCCGCGACAGGTCGGAGTCGGCCTTCCAGTTCGACATCTGCGCGTCGACCGCGGTGACGGCCGCGTCCAAGTCGGCGACGATCGCCTGCACATGGGCCTGTTCGGGCACGACGAAGCGCGCGGTGTAGCGGGTGCCCATCGTCGCGCCGCTGGTGCGGCAGTCCTTCAGCCGTGCGTCGCGCAGCCACTCAATAGACGTCCTCGACATAGCGTCCCTGTGTCCTCAGTTGCGCGACCGACAGGCCGGAGCCCGCCAGGATGCGGTCGCAGGCCTGGGCCACGCCCTCGGCCATCTGGCGGCCACCGCACACCATCACCTGGGCGCCCTGCACGATCGCCGCGCGCAGCCGCGGGGTGTCCGCAAGCAGCCGGTCCTGCACATAGGCCCGGTCGGTGGCGCGCGAGAAGGCGGTGGTCAGCGTGCGCAGCCGGCAATCGTCGACGAGGCCGTTCAGTTCGTCGCGGTAGAGAAAGCCGTCGTCGGCGCTGCGCGCACCGAAGTACAGGTGCATCGGGCGCCCGGTGCTGTTGTGACGGATGAAGCCGATCAGCGGGCCGATGCCGGTGCCCGCGCCGATCAGGATCAGCGGCTCGTCACCGGCGGCGGGGCGGAAGCTTTCGTGCGGTCGAACGAAGGCCTGGATCACCGCGCCGGGCGACAGGCCGGTGAGGTAGCTGGAGCACAGGCCGCCGGGTTGGCGACGCACGCAGAGCTCGGCCACGCCGTCCGACGCCGCGCTCACCAGGGAGTAGTAGCGCGGCGAAGCACTGCCCGGCGGCACCACGCCCAGCAGGTCGCCGGTCTCGAACGTCGGCAGCCGCGGCAGGCCGAGCCATTGGCGCCAGCCTGCCGTGGGCGACGGGGGCGCGAAGCGCAGGACCGCGGTCAGGGTGTCGGGATCGGCGCCGTAGTCGGTGCGCGAAACGAGTTCGAGCGCGGTCGTGGGCGGCAACAGCGGCGTGTAGCGGATGTCGAGCGTCACCCCGAGCGTCTCGCCGAGCCAGGTGCACCACTGGGTGAACTCCGGCTCCGACTGCCGGTCCACCGTCCCCTGGTCCCTCAACGCGTCGAACCCCTTGGCGGCGAGCGCGTCGTGGACCTGGCCCGCATACCCGCAGAAGTGGGAGAACTGGCGATCGCCGAAGCCGAGCACGGCGAATGCGGTGCCGGGCGCTGCGGGCAGCCGGGCGAGCTTGGTCAGGAATTGACGCGCACTCTCCGGGGCCTCGCCATCGCCGTAGGTCGCGGTCAGAACGAGCAGGCGGCGGATGCCATCGTGCAGAGGCGCGATGTCGTTCATCGGCGCGGCATGCACCCGCAAGCCCGCACGCGTCAGCGCCGCGTGCAGCGCCACGGCGAATCCCCAGGTCGTGCGGGTCTCGCTGCCGACCAGCAGCAAGGTGTCGGCGTCGCGTAGCGCGGCGTTGCCGGCCAAGCGAGGCAGGCTTTGGCGCCGACGCAGCCACAGCAGGAAGCCGGTCACCGCGAGCAGCGGCACCGCGAGCGACGAGGCGCCGAGCACCAGCCCCAGCCACCACAGCCCTTCGCCGGTATGCAGCATGCGCACGGTCGCGTGCAGGCGCTGCCACCCGTCGAGCTGCCGGTAGGCGAGCCAGCGGCCCGTGGCCGGATCGACGACGCCGGCGCCGTCCGTGGTCTCCAGGTCGATGACGTCGTTCGGGTCGTCCGGGCTCGCGAGCTTCAACTGCGCCAGCCGCGACACGTCCACCGATCGCAGGGCCTCCATCTGCGCGAGCGCCATCCGCGCCGTGGCGCTCGGGCGCAGGTCGAAGAACGGGTCCGCGTCGCCGCCTTCGGGGATCAGGCCGAAGGTCGCCAGCGACATGAGCAGCCCGGTCGTCGCCGACAACACGAGCCCGGCGAGCGCGGGGCGCGCGCCCTCGTTGTGCAGCCGCTGCAGCGTGTTGCCGCGCACGCGGCCCAGCAGCAGCTTCCACCCCCCCATGCGCCGCGCGAACAGCGTGAGGCCGGAGAAGACGATGAACAGCATGAAGGCGGCGGCAACACCCGTCGCGACGCGGCCGGGGTCGTCGAGCAGGAGCTTGCGATGCAGGTTCTTCAGCCAGCGCTGCGTGGCCGACGGCCGATAGTCCGCGACCGCGTCCCCGCTGGCGGGGTCGATGACCGAGGCGCGCTGCTCGCCGCCCACCGTGTGGTACGCCACGATCGTGCCCGAGGGCTGGCGCACCAGGGTCTCCACGCCGGGCAGGCGCGCGCTCACGCGGCCGGCGAGCGTGGCCACGTCGACCCCGCTCGCGCCGGCCGCACCCGCGCGCTCCAGCGCAGGAAACACCGACAGCACCGAGCCCGTCAGCGCGACGAGCACCAGCAACAGCGACGCGATCAGTGCCGGGATCGAATGGAGCGTCCTCAGCATCGGCCTCCCTGCCTCCCCGTCAGAGGGTGTAGCGGAACGACTTGACGTAGCCGCGTCCGGCGGCCGGCTTGCCCGTGCCCGTCTTGGTGAGCGGGACGACGACTTCCGAGGGGTTCTCCTTCATCTTCTCCACCGCGGTGTCGACATGGATCTCGTAGCCGGCATCGAGCAGCGTGTCGGCCAGATCGACGGTCACGCGCAGGGTCTTGCCCGCGCCGACACTCGCGCCGCTGATGCCATCCACCTTCACCTTGCCGCCGGTGGCACGGTACCAGTCACCCAGGTGGCGCCAGTACTTCGCCTTGGTCCCCGCGAGCCACAGCGTGCTCTGGTAGCGGCCGTTGCGGTCGGTGAGGTAGATCGCCACGTAGGCGCCATCGCCGCCGTAGTCGGTCAGTTGAGTCTCGAACGTGACCGGACGCGCCGAGGCGATCGAGGGTGCGGCGAGTGCGCCTGCGACCGCCGCAGCGGTCCATGCATGCTTCATGGGAGGTCTCCTGGTGGGGGGAATAGGGGAATGGGGGAATGGGGGAATGGCGGTCAGTCCCGGCCGCGCGTGCGCTCGTGCTCGTCGCGCCTCATGCGCAGGACCTTGAGCGTCGCCGGGTCGAGCTTGACCTTGAAGCGGCGGCCATCGACGTCGCGGCCCTTGATCTCGTAGCAGCCATCGTCGATCTTGAGCTTGTCGATCTGCCAGCCGTTGCGGTCGGCCAGCGCGCGCACGGCGCTGCGCGGTTGCCACGTCTCGGGCGGCGCGTCGCAGTCGTCCTCGGCCCACACCGGCTGAACGGCGAGAACCAGCATCGCGAGTGCGATGCGCCGGATCGCGAGCAGATGCTTCATCGGTCGTCAGCCTCCCAGTGGGTCAAGTCAGACTCGAGATTACCCCCAAAGCGACAAGGCGGTCTTGCGCTGGATCAAGCACCTTGCAAGCGGCATCGGCGTTCATGGACACTCGATCCATCCTTTTTCGTCCATTGATGGGCATCAAGGTGCAGAAGGAAGATGCCGCGACACTGACCGAGACGATATCAAGGCCGACCCGATGGACGAAGCAAGCCGACCCAGCATGGACGACACCGGCGGCTTGCCCCCCGCAGAGGCACGGCAGCGCCTCGCGCGAGACGGTCCGAACGAGCTCCCGGTCTCGCGCCCCCGCGGCGTGCTACGGCTGGTCGGCGACGTGGTGACCGAGCCGATGTTCCTGCTCCTGGTGGCCTGCGGCGCCCTGTACATGGTGCTGGGCGACTGGCAAGAGGCGCTGATGCTGCTGGGGTTCGTGTTCGTGGTGATGGGCATCACCTTCGTGCAGCAGCGCCGAACCGAGCGCTCGCTGGAGGCCCTGCGCGACCTGTCCAGTCCGCTGGCGCTGGTGCTGCGCGGTGGTGAGCCCCGGAAGATTGCCGCCCGGGAACTGGTGTGTGGCGACACCGTTCTGCTGGCCGAGGGCGACCGCGTGCCTGCCGACCTGGAACTCACCCAGACCCGGAATCTGTCCCTGGACGGATCCCTGCTGACCGGTGAATCCGTGCCGGTGCAGAAGCAGGCGGACGGCGAGGTGGCGGTGCAGGCGTTCGCCGGCACGCTGGTGACCCAGGGCAGTGGGCGAGGCCGCGTGGTGGCCACGGGGGTGCGCAGTGCGCTGGGCCGAATCGGACAGTCGCTGCAGGGCATCGCCAGCGACACCACGCCGATCCAGCGCGAGACGAACCGCGTCGTCAAGACGGTGGCCGTGGTCGGGCTGTCGCTCGCCACGACGCTGGCCGTGGCCTACGGACTCTTGCGCGACGACTGGCTCGGCGGGCTGCTGGCCGGACTGACCCTGGCCATGGCCATCCTCCCGGAGGAACTGCCGGTCATCCTGACCCTGTTCCTGGGCCTGGGCGCGTGGCGCCTGTCGCGCCAGAAGGTATTGGCCCGCAGCATTCCCGCCGTGGAGATGCTGGGGGCCACGACCGTGCTGTGTGTCGACAAGACCGGCACGCTGACGGCCAATTGCATGGCGGTCCGGCGGCTCGCTTCGGGCAGCGCGCTCTATGACAGCCTGGAAGCTGGCGAAGCGCCCCTGGCCGAGGAGCTCCACGGCGTGCTCGAATACGCCGTGCTGGCCAGCCACCGCCGCGCCTTCGACCCGATGGAGTCCGCCATCGTCCGGACGGGGGCACGCCTTCTGGCCGACACCGAGCACCTGCACGCCGACTGGACACTGGTCGAAGACTACCCCCTGTCGCCCGCCATGCTGGCGATGTCGCGCGTCTGGCGCTCCCCTGATCTGCGCGACTACATGATCGCCGCCAAGGGCGCGCCCGAAGCCATCGTCGATCTCTGCCATCTGCCGGCCGAACAGCGCGAACACATTGCCAGGCAGGTGGCGACCATGGCGGGTGACGGCCTGCGCGTGCTGGGCGTGGCCAGCGCCGTGTTTGCGGCCTCGCCCTTGCCCGAGAACCAGCACGACTTCGACTTCGTCCTCATGGGCCTGGTCGGGCTGGAAGACCCGCTTCGTCCCGACGTACCCAACGCCATTGCCGCCTGCCAGGCCGCAGGCATCCGCGTCGTGATGATGACCGGCGACCACCCGGTCACCGCCCTGGCCATTGCGCGCCAGGCCGGCCTCTTCACCGATGCCCCCGCCATGACCGGGCAGGAACTGGCCGAACTCGCCGACGATGTCCTGCAGGACCGCCTGGACACCACCCAGGTGTTCTGCCGCGTGCAACCCGAGCAGAAGCTGCGCCTCGTGCAGGCCTTTCGCGCGCGCGGCGACGTGGTGGCCATGACCGGCGACGGTGTGAACGACGCGCCCGCCCTCAAGGCCGCGCACATCGGCGTGGCCATGGGCGCGCGCGGCACCGAAGTGGCCCGCCAGGCGGCCGACCTGGTGCTGCTGAACGACGACTTCGCCTCCATCGTCACGGCGGTGCGCTACGGCCGCCGCGTGTTCGCCAACCTGCGCAAGGCCATCGTGTTCGTGGTGGGCGTGCACGTGCCCATCGTCGGCCTCTCGCTGGTGCCGGTCCTGATGGGCTGGCCGATGCTGCTGATGCCTGTGCACATCCTGTTCCTGCAACTCATCATCGATCCGGCCTGCTCGGTGGTGTTCGAGGCAGAAGCTCTGGAAGCGGATGCCATGACGGTGCCGCCGCGCCGCGCCGATGCGCATCTGTTCGACCGCATCGTCCTGGCCCGCGGCCTGTGGCAGGGCTGCGGACTGCTGGGGTTGTTGCTGGGCGTGTACGCCGGCGTGCGGGCCATGGCGCACTCGGACGAGGTGGCGCGCGCCATGGTGTTTACCGTGCTCGTCCTGTGCAACCTCGGTCTGATCTACGCCAACCGGTCGTGGACCGCGGCGTCCTGGCGCCGGGCCGCGGCGCGCAACCGCTACTTCGGCTGGATCAGCATGGCCACCCTGGTGCTTCTCGCCTGCGCGCTCGGCGTGGCGCCCGTGCGCCGACTGTTCGCGTTCGACCTGCCCCCACCGGGGATGCTGGCGGCGGCCGTGGGGCTGGCCCTGCTGGGCTTGCTATGGTTCGAGGGCGTGAAGCGGGCACTGGACCGCAGCCCGCCCCATTCCACCGACCGGTCGCATCGCGACACGGCCAATGGCGGGCCGCCCGCGCATTGAAGGCGCCATCGAACCCGGCAGCCGCCGTGCGCTCAACGCGCCTTGCGCAAGCCCTTGCCGGACACGCCCGCTGGACCGCGGGCCGCGCCGTTGTCACGCGGCGGCAGGCCGGTGTGCTGCGTCAGGATGCGGCCCTTCGACGGCTTCACCGGCGTGAGCTTGACCGGCGCGGCCTTGGCGGTCGCCGGCACGGCGGTCGAGTTCTTGCGGCGCGCGCTGGTGTAGCCGCCGTCTGTCAGCGGCTGCCACGTCGGGATCAGGTGGTGCTTGCCGTTGCCGATCAGGTCGGCGCGACCCATGCTCTTGAGCGCCTCGCGCAGCAGCGGCCAGTTGTTGGCATCGTGGTAGCGCAGGAACGCCTTGTGCAGACGGCGGCGCTTGTCGCCGCGCACGATGTCCACCGTTTCACTCTCGCGCGTGATCTTGCGCAGCGGGTTCTTGTTGGTGTGGTACATCGCCGTCGCCGTGGCCATGGGCGACGGGTAGAAGGTCTGCACCTGGTCGGCGCGGAAGCCGTTCTTCTTGAGCCAGATGGCAAGGTTCATCATGTCCTCGTCGCTGGTGCCCGGGTGCGCGGCGATGAAGTACGGGATGAGGTACTGCTTCTTGCCCGCCTCGGCCGAGAACTTCTCGAACATCTGCTTGAACTTGTCGTAGCTGCCGATGCCGGGCTTCATCATCTTCGTGAGCGGGCCCTGCTCGGTGTGCTCGGGCGCGATCTTGAGGTAGCCGCCGACGTGGTGCTGCACCAGCTCCTTCACGTACTCGGGGCTCTGCACGGCCAGGTCGTAACGCAGGCCGGAGCCGATCAGGATCTTCTTGATGCCGCGCAGCGCACGCGCACGGCGGTAGATCTTGATGAGCGGATCGTGGTTGGTGCCGAGGTTCGAGCAGATGCCGGGGTACACGCAGCTGGGCTTGCGGCAGGCGGCTTCGATCTCGGGGCTCTTGCAGCCGAGCCGGTACATGTTGGCGGTCGGGCCGCCCAGGTCAGAGATGGTGCCGGTGAAGCCGCTCACGCTGTCGCGGATGGCCTCGACCTCCTTGATGATCGATTCTTCGGAGCGGCTCTGGATGATGCGGCCCTCGTGCTCGGTGATCGAGCAGAAGGTGCAGCCGCCGAAGCAGCCACGCATGATGTTCACGCTGAAGCGGATCATTTCCCATGCGGGGATCTTGGTCGCGCCGTCGTGGCTGCCGTTCTCGTCGGCATAGCGCGGGTGCGGGCTGCGCGCGTACGGCAGGTCGAACACGTGGTCCATCTCGGCCGTGGTCAGCGGAATGGGCGGTGGGTTGATCCAGACGTCGCGCGCGGTGTTGCCTTCGCCGTGCGCCTGCACCAGCGCGCGGGCATTGCCGGGGTTGGTCTCGAGGTGCAGCACGCGGTTGGCATGCGCATAGAGCACGGGGTCGGCGCGCACCTGTTCGTACGACGGCAGGCGGATCACCGAACGATCGCGCGGCGGCACCTTCAGCTTGACCGAGGGGTTGGCAACGAAGGTGATCGGCTTGATGGCCGGGTTCACATCGGCCGAGCGCGCACGCACGGCCGCCAGCGCCTGGGCGCCTGCCGCCTCGGCGGTGGCGGCCACGGCCTGGGCCTCGTCTTCCTTCGCGCAGGTGGCGCCGTTGGCCTTGGCCTGGTCCGACACCATCAGGTACGGGTTGACATGCGCCTCGACGCGCCCAGGTTCGTCGACGCTGGTCGAGTTGATCTCGAACCAGGCTTCCGGCGTTTCGCGCCGCACGAAAGCCGTGCCGCGCACGTCGGTGATCTGCTGCACCGGCTCCTTGGCGGCCAGGCGGTGCGCGATCTCGACGATGGCGCGCTCGGCGTTGCCGTACAGCAGCAGGTCGCACTTGGCATCGACCACGATCGAGCGGCGCACCTTGTCCGACCAGTAGTCGTAATGGGCGATGCGGCGCAGGCTACCTTCGATGCCGCCGAGGATGATCGGCACGTCGCTCCAGGCTTCCTTGCAGCGCTGCGAGTAGACGATGGCCGCGCGATCGGGCCGCGAGCCGCCGACGTCGCCGGGCGTGTAGGCGTCGTCGCTGCGGATCTTCCGGTCCGCCGTGTAGCGGTTGATCATCGAATCCATGTTGCCGGCGGTCACGCCGAAGAACAGGTTCGGCTTGCCCAGCGCCTTGAAAGGCTCGGCGCTCTGCCAGTCGGGCTGGGCGATGATGCCGACGCGAAAGCCCTGCGCTTCCAGCATGCGGCCGATCACGGCCATGCCGAAGCTCGGGTGGTCGACGTAGGCATCGCCCGTGACCACGATGATGTCGCAGCTGTCCCAGCCGAGCGCGTCCATCTCCTGGCGCGAAGTCGGCAGAAATTTCGCCGTGCCGAACCGCGCCGCCCAGTACTTGCGGTAGCTGGTCAGCGGCTTGGCGGCGCGCGCGAAAAAGGAGACGTCGACGGGGGCGTTCATCGGGTGACTATCGGGGTCGGTGCGTGAGGCCTGGGAGGCGGGCCATGGCCTTCGGGCCTGCGGAGGGCAACCCGCGATTGTAGGCGGCCGGGTCGCTTCTGTCGCCCCTGACCGGAGTGTCCCGCGCTGCGGCAGGGCTTGATTTAGTTGACTAAGTCAACTTGTTGGCGCCAGAATACGACGATGTCCGTCGCCGCCCTCCCCGATCCCGTCACGCCCGAAGCCGTCAAGGCGGTACGCCGCTTCAACCGTTTCTTCACCCGCCGCATCGGCGTGCTGGAGCCCTACCTGGGCAGCGAACTCTCGCTGACCGACGTGCGCGTGCTGTACGAACTGGCCCACCGACCGGGCATCGTGGCGCGCGACCTGATGCATGACCTGGGGCTCGACGCCGGCTACCTCAGCCGCATCCTCAAGCGCTTCGAGGCCGCCGGCTGGCTGACACGCGCGCCCAGCCCGGGCGACGGCCGGCAGAGCCTGCTGACGCTCACCGAAGCCGGCCACGCCTTCTTCGCGCCGCTGCAGCAGAAGTCGCGCGACGAGGCCGCCACCTTGCTGCAGCCGCTGAATGCCGCGCACCGCGCGCAGCTCGTCGATGCGATGGCGCGCGTCGAGGCGTTGCTGGAAGGCGCTGCGTCATCGCGCCGCGACATCGTGCTGCGCGACCCGGTGCCGGGCGACATCGGCTGGGTGGTGCAGCAGCACGCCGAGGTCTACTGGCGCGAGTACGGCTGGACCAGCGACTTCGAGGCCCTGGTCGCCGGCATCGCGGCAGATTTCATCCGCAAATTCCAGCCCGCGTGGGAGAAGTGCTGGATCGCCGAACTCGACGGCGAGCGGGTCGGTGCGGTCTTCGTGGTGCGCAAGTCGGCCACCACGGCGCAGCTGCGGATGCTCATCCTCGCGCCCCAGGCACGCGGCCTGGGCCTCGGTGCGCGGTTGACCGACGAATGCATCGCCTTCGCGCGCGCCAAGGGCTATCGCAAGATCGCGTTGTGGACCAACAGCTGCCTGACGGCCGCGCGCGCGATCTACGCGAAGCGCGGCTTCCGGCTCGTCAAGTCGGAGCCCTACGAGGGATTCGGCCAGCAGCTCGTCGGCGAGACCTGGGAACTCAAGCTATAGCAGCGCAGCGGCGCACGCCGCGGAAGGCGTGAGGAACACGAGCGCCGTCTCAATCGGCAGTGATCTTGCGTTCGCGCACGATGGCGCCCCACTTGGCATCTTCCTTCCGCATGAAGGCCGTCAGCTCCGCGCGCGTGGTGGGCTGCGGCGTCAGGCCGTGCTTGTTCAGCGCCTCCTTGACGCCCGGGTCGTTCAGCACCTTGACGATCTCCAGATTCCAGCGGTCCAGGATCGGCGCCGGTGTCTTGGCGGGCGCGACGAAGGCGTACCAGTTCAGCGCCTCGAACCCCGGATAGCCCGATTCGGCCACGGTGGGGACGTTGGGCATGTAGGCCGGCCGCGTCGGTCCGGTCGTGGCCAGCGGGATCAGCCTGCCCGCTTCCACCTGCGGCAGTGCCGTTGGAGGCGCCGAGAAGTACGACGCCACGCGTTCGCCGATCAGGTCCTGCATGGCCGGTGCGCCGCCCTTGTACGGCACGTGCACCATGTCGATGCCGGCGCGCTGGTTGAACAGTTCGCCGGCCAGATGGGAGGCCGATCCGGCACCGGTGGACGCGAAGTCCACGCCACCCGGCTTGGTCTTCGCCAGCGCGACGAATTCGCCCAGCGTCTTCACGCCCAGGCCCTTGTGGACCACGAGCACGTTCGGGAAGTTGACGCCGCCCGACACCGGGGCGAGGTCCTTGAACGGGTCGTAGCGCAGCTTCATGACATGCGGCGCGATGGTCAGCGGCCCGATCGAGCCGAACAGAAGCATCGTGCCGTCCGACGGCCCGCCGGCCACCAGCTGGTGGGCGATGTTGCCGCCGGCGCCGGCCTTGTTGTCGACCAGCACGCTCTGGCCGATGTCCTCGCCCAGCTTCTTCGCGATCAGGCGCGCCGCCGCGTCGGCCGCACCGCCCGCCGCGAAGCCCACGACCAGGGTGACCGGCTTCTTCGGGGGAAAGTCCTGCGCATGGCCTGTAGCGGCCAGCAGCAGGAAGGACGCCATCAGGGTCGTGGCACGCAGCCGTTGTCTCTTGTTCATCGTGGTTTCCTTGGGGGGGGGAGGGGACGTCTTCAGTCGGCGCCCAGGCCGACCGGATTCGGCTGGCGCTTCTCGACCGCGTGGCGCAGAAGGGCCGCGCTGCGGAAAATCCCGTGCGCGAACTTGCCGTAGGGGAGCGTGGCGAAGAGCGCCATCACGACGCCCAGGTGCAGGCACAGCAGCAGCGCCAGCGCCGGCGTACCGCGCCCGAGCCAGAGCGCCAGGCCGCTGGCGCTGGCGAGAAACAGCAGCGCGATGAAACCGAGGTCCATCGGCTTCTGGGCCACGTCGCCGTGCAGCGGATGACGCCGGCGGTTCAGTCGCCACAGGCCGGCCGTACCGACCATCAGGCTGACACCGCCGGCCACGCCCAGCAGCTTCGGCAGGCTCGGCCATTCGTAGGGCGCCTGCCAGCCGAGCAGGTAGTGGTAGAGCGTCGCCACGCAGGTGGCCGCGAAGCACAACAGGAAGCCGTAGAAGGTGAGGTGATGGAAGCGCCGGCGCGACAGGGTGTAGGCGTCGTCCTCGTTGTGGCAGCCCTCGCCGTGGCCGCCGTCGAGGTACTTCAGGCGCAGCACGGCATCGGCGGCCTCGACCGCGGCCGGCGCCCGCAGCGGCGCCCCGCTGGTGGCCGGCGTGATCTCGCGCCAGAAGCGGGTCACGCCCTTGCCCAGCGCGAAGACCACGAAGCCGAACACCGGCGCGAACAGGCCGACCAGCAGCCCGTGCGGGAACAGCCGGTAGAAATTGCCCTCGAGTCGGCCACCCCACAGCGTCCCGTTGAGCGCCACCGCCAACAGCAGGAACAGCGCCAGCCCGGCCGCCAGGGCCAGCGACAGCGTCAGTCCGTTGCGCCGGTACAAGCGGCCCAGGGCCGGCGGCCAGGCGTAGTCGGCATAGGTCTGGCCGCGCACCTCGGCCATCGCCTTGGGCACATTGACGGCGAACTCGTGCGGCGGCGCGTACTGGCAGGCATGCAGACAGGCGCCGCAGTTGTGGCAGAGGTTGGCCAGGTAGTGGATGTCGGCGCGGCCGAACTCGAGCCGCCGCGTCATCGCCGGGAAGACGGCGCAGAAGCCCTCGCAGTAGCGGCAGGCATTGCAGATCTGCATCTGGCGGCCGACCTCGGCCTCGCTCGCGCTCAGGATCGGAATCACGCGCCGCTCGCCGGACGCGAGCGAGACCGCCTCGCGGGTCAGGGCCTCAAGCTGCCGCATGGTCGAACTCCTTGCTGGCGGCCCGGGCCGCCCGGCTGCCCGCGATACGGCCGAAGGCGGTGCCGATGGCCATGCCGACCCCGGCCGTGTAGCCCTTGCCGAGCACGTTGCCGGCCATCATCTCGCCGGCCACAAACAGGTTCGGGCTCGGGCGGCCGCCGAAGTGCACGGCGGAATCCTCGTTCACCCGCAGGCCCAGGTAGGTGAAGGTGATGCCGGGGCGCAGCGCATAGCCGTAGTACGGCGGCGTGTCGATCGGCCGGGCCCAATGCGTCTTGGCCGGCGCCAGACCTTCCGTGTGGCAGTCGTCCAGCGTCGTATGGTCGAAACGGCCGACGCGGCAGGCCGCGTTGTAGGCGCTCAGGGTCTCGACGAAGGCGCCTTCGGGCAGCCCCAGCTTGCGCGCGAGTTCCGGCAGCGTGTCGGCCATGGTGCCGGGGAACACCGGCGGCATGAAGCGCCCGATCGCCTTGCGGTCGATGATCGAGTAGCCGATCTGGCCCGGCTGTTGCGCGACCAGCCGGCCCCAGATCGCATAGCGCTTGGGCCAGAAGTCCTCGCCCTCGTCATAGAAGCGCCGGGCGTCCCGGTTGACGACCACCCCCAGCGAGACGCAGTCGATGCGGGTGCAGATGCCGCCGTCGTACAGCGGCGCCCGGGCATCGATCGCCACCATGTGGGCCTGCGTCGGGTCGCCGACCGAATCGGCCCCGGCATCGATCAGGGCCTTGAGCAGCACCCCCTGATTGAAGCGGGTGCCGCGGATCAGGAAATTGTCGGCCGGCCGCTCGCCGCGCTCGTTCTCGCCCCAGGCCTGGCTGAGCCACTCGCGGTTCGACTCGAAGCCGCCGGCCGCGAGCACGCAGGCGCGCGCCTCGATGCGCTCGCCGCCCGCCGTGCAGGCGGCCACGAAGCGGTCGCCATCGAGCTCGACCGACATGATCGGCGTGTCGTAGCGGACCCGCACCCCGAGCGCCTCGGCACTCCGGAAATAAGCGTTCACGAGCGCCTTGCCGCCACCCATGAAAAAAGCGTTGGTGCGTGCGACGTGCAGCGCGCCCGACAACGGCGGCTGGAAGTGCACGCCGTGGCGGCGCATCCAGTCGCGGCAGGTCGACGACGCACGGATCGCGATGCGCGCGAGGTGCTCGTCGGTCAGGCCACCGGTCACCTTCAACAGGTCCTGCCAGTACTCCTCTTCGGGATAGGCGTCGACCAGCACGTCCTGCGGCGCATCGTGCATGCATCGCAGGTTGCGGGTGTGCTGGGAATTGCCGCCGCGCCATTCGCGCGGCGAGGCCTCGACCAGCAGCACGCTGGCGCCGGCCTCGCGCGCCATCAGCGCGGCGCACAGCGCGGCGTTGCCGCCGCCGACGACCAGGACGTCGATCATTCAGTTGTCTCCTCGTGGTGGAGGGCAACTGTAGGCAGGCAGGTCGGCGGGCGACAGTGCGCCCCAGGCGAGAGGTCTTCAGTTTTCGTGAAGGGTGGCGCCGGCCCAGCGGCCTTCGCGCACCAGCCGGCGCGCCGTGTCGGCCAGCACCACCCGGGCGGCCAGCGCCGCCGGCGACAGCTCGTCGTCCGACAGGCTGGCCAGCAGGTTGCGGCGGCCGACCTGGGCATCGGCGATGCGCACCTGCATCAGGCCGGCAGCCCCCAGGCGAGCGGTCGCCGCGCCCGGCTGGATGGTCGCGCCCTGCCCCGCACGCACCGCGTCCATCAGCAGCGCCAGGCCGTCGATCTCGGCCACGACGCGGGGCTCGACGCGGGCCCGGGCGAAGGCCGCGGCCAGCGTCGCGCGCAGCCCATGCGAGGCGCTCGGCAGGATCAACGGCAGCGCCCCCAGCCGTGCGATGCGCACCTGGCGGCCTGCGGGCAGGCCCGGCAGGTCGTCCCGGCCGATCACGAACAGCTTCTCGTCGAGCAAGGGCAGCACGCTCCAGCGCCGTGCGGCATCGGCCTGGAACAGCACCGCGAGGTCGAGCTGGCGCCCGTTGAGCATGGTCGCCAGATGGCCCGAAAGGGCCTCCACCAGGTGCAGCCTGACCTCGGGATAGCGTTCGGCCATGGCCTGGATCAGCGGCACACCGAGCACCGCCGAGGTGGTCGACGGCAGGCCGATGCTCACATGGCCCGCGAGCCGTGCCTGCTGCGCCGCCCGCACCGCCTCGTCGGCGTGGCGCAAGGTGAGCTGGGCCTGCTGCAGGAAGGCCAGGCCGGCATCGGTCGGCGTCACGCCGGTCGAACTGCGCTGCAGCAGGCGCGTCGACAGCTCGCTCTCGAGACGGCTGATCTGCTGGCTCAGCGCCGAGGTGGCCAGGTCGAGCTCGAGCGCGGCGCGCCCCATGCTGCGCAATTCGCAGGTCTTGACGAAGTAGCGCAGTTGCCTCAGTTCCATCGCTGCTTCAGCGGGCGGTGCGCTGCCCGGAGGCGGTCGCCGCGAAGGCGCGCACGGCCGCCCTCACTGCATGAACCAGCCGTGGCTCACCACCAGCGACTGGCCGGTCAGCGCGTTGGTCGGGAAGGCGGCGAACAGCAGCGCCACGCGGGCCACGTCGTCGACCGTGGTGAATTCGCCGTCGACCGTCTCCTTGAGCATCACGTTCCTGATGACCTCCTCCTCGGTGATGCCGAGGGTCTTGGCCTGCTCGGGGATCTGCTTGTCGACCAGCGGCGTGCGCACGAAGCCGGGGCAGATCACGTTGGCGCGCACGCCGTGCTTGGCGCCCTCCTTGGCCACCGTCTTGGCCAGGCCGATGAGGCCGTGCTTGGCCGTCACGTAAGGCGCCTTCAGCAGCGACGCTTCCTTGGAGTGCACCGAGCCCATGTAGATCACGCTGCCGCCGCGGCCCTGCGCGTACATGTGCTTGAGGCAGGCCTTGGTCGTGAGGAAAGCGCCGTCGAGGTGGATGGCGAGCATCTTCTTCCAGTCGGCGAAGCTGAATTCCTCCACCGGATGGACGATCTGGATGCCGGCGTTGCTCACCAGGATGTCGATGCCGCCGAAGGCCTTGGCCGCCTCTTCGACGGCCGCGTCGACCTGGTCCTCGCTGGTCACGTCGACCGCCACGCCGATGGCCTGCGCGCCCTGGGCCTGAAGCTCGGCCGCCGTGGCGTCGGCCGCGGCCTTGTTGAGGTCGGCGATGACGATCTTCGCGCCCTCCTGCGCGAACAGCAGCGCGATTTCCTTGCCGATGCCGCTGGCCGAGCCGGTGATGAAGGCGACCTTGTCCTTGAGTTGCATGGGATGTCCTGGTTGACGTGAAAAGAGGGTGGCAGGCGTGCAAGCCGCGTGCCGGGGACGAGAAAGCCTACGCGGGCCGCCTTTGGCGAAGCTGACCGGTTCAGCGCGCCGCGCGCACGGCCGGGAGCTGGAGCGGACGGCGCACGCGGTGCGCGTTCGGTTCGGTCAGGTCGAAGGTGGTGACGCCGTTGACCTGCGAGGCCTCCTGCAGCAGTTCCGGGTGGTCCAGCGTGTTGCGGATGTCGCGCAGGCCGGCCTCCCAGTGGTCCTCGACCGAGGCGCGCGAGAACTCGTAGTCCTTCGACTCCAGCTCGTGGGGCTTGTCGCGGTAGATCAGGTGGACGATCTCGATCGGCTGGTGCGTCAGCTCCGCGCAGATGGCGGCCACCGCCGGGTCCTTGCGCAGGCGCTCCGGCATCTTGGCCATCAGGTCGGCAATGGCCTGCTGCAGGTTCATGTTGGCGGCCATCGCATCGGTGTTCATCCGGGTGCGGCTCGAATAGGTGATGTCCTTCTGCCGCTCCATCGCCTCGGCCATGGTGCGCGGCATGTCGCCGTGGGCACTGAAGAGGTCGACCTGCAGCACCATCATCGGCTCGGTGCGCGGATGGGTGTCGAGCACGTACTGCAGCGGCGTGTTCGACACGATGCCGCCGTCCCAGTAGTCCTCGCCGTCGATGTGCACCGGCGCGAAGCCCGGCGGCAGCGCACCGCTGGCCATGATGTGCTCGGGCCCGATGCGCTGCACCGTGTTGTCGAAGTAGACCGAGTTGCCGCTGCGCACGTTGACCGCGCCCACGCTGAAGCGGATGCCGCCGTCGTTGATGCGGTCGAAGTCGACCAGCCGCTCGAGCGTGGCCTGCAGCGGCGCCGTGTCGTAGTAGCTGAGCACCGGCGCCGCGCCGCCCAGCAGCAGCGCGGGGGAGCGACGCGGCTCGAAGAAGCCGGGGACGCCGAACAGCGAGGCGGCGCCGGCGCTCCACTGGTTGCGCCAGGTGCGCTCGCCGGCCCACTCGGGCAGGCGCTGCGCCGGAGCGGACGACACCAGGTGCCAGAACTCCTTGAGCCGCTCGACGCGCTTGTCCGGCGGGTTGCCGGCGATGAGCGCGGCGTTGACCGCGCCGATCGACACGCCCGCCACCCAGTCGAGCTGCTTGTGCTTTTCGGTGACGCCGGCGTAGACGCCGGCCTGGTAGGCACCGAGTGCGCCGCCGCCCTGCAGCACGAGCGCACGGCGCGCCTTCGTGATGTCCAGGCGCGCGGCCGATCGGCGGGTCTTGGGGCGGGGGGCGGTGGTCATGCCTGACATTGGACACCAACCCGCGCGCCGATGGCATCATCCCGTCGCATGAGTGCCTTGCCTTCCCACCCGGAGATCATCCGCTTCTGGCGCGACGCCGGCCCGCAACGCTGGTTCAGGAAAGACCCGGCCTTCGACGCCGACTTCAAGGCGCGCTTCGAGGCGGCGCACCACGCGGCCGCGACCGGCGCGCTCGACCACTGGGCAGCGACGCCCGACGGCGCGCTGGCACTGATGATCCTGCTCGACCAATTGCCGCGCAACGCCTGGCGCGGCAGCGGCCACATGGTCGCGACCGACGGCAAGGCGCTGGCCGTGGCCCGTGCCGCCATCGATGCCGGCTTCGACCGCCGGGTCGACGAGCCGCTGCGCGCCTTCTTCTACCTGCCCTTCATGCATTCGGAGTCGCCGGCCGACCAGGAGCGCTGCGTCGAACTCTGCGCCGACCTGCCCGACAACCTGCGCTTCGCGATCCTGCACCGCGACATCATCCTGCGCTTCGGCCGCTTTCCGCACCGCAACGCCGCCCTCGGACGCACGACGACGCCAGAGGAACAGCGCTTTCTCGACGAGGGCGGCTTCGCGGGTTAATCCTTCGTCGCCGGCTGCTGCGGCACCTGCGCCTGTGGCCGCACCCGCCCGCGCAAGGACCCGTACTGGTGGGCGTAGACCCAGGTGAACTCGGCCCCCAGCAGGAAGATCTGCGCCGAGTAGTAGACCCACACCAGCACCACGACCAGCGAGCCGGCCGCACCGTAGCCCGAGGCCACGCTGCTCTTGCCGATGTACAGGCCGATCAGGTGCTTGCCGACGGTGAAGAGCAGCGCCGTGACGCCCGCCCCCACCCACACGTCGCGCCATTCCACCGTCACCCGCGGCATGAGCTTGTAGATCATCGCGAAGATGACGGTGACCATGGCGAAGCTGAAGACGAAGTTCACGCCCTGCGCCAGCGCCTCCCAGCCGCCGAAGACCGGCGCCCACCACTTGCCCAGCGCCGCGATGGCCGCGCTCGCGACCAGCGAGACGATCAGCAGGAAGCCGATGCCCATGATCATGCTGAAGGACAGCAGACGCACCCGCAGCAGGCCGAAGATGCCGCCACCGGTGTCGCGCGCGGGCGCGCGCCAGATGCGGTCCATCGCGTCCTGCAGCTCGCCGAAGACGGTGGTGGCGCCGACCACCAGCAGCGCCAGGCCGATCAGGGTGGCGATGATGCCCTCGCGCGGCTTGTTGACCGCCTCGAGCATGCCCTGCACCGCCAGCGCGCCCTGCGCGCCCATCAGGCCCGAGAGCTGCGCGAAGATTTCACCGCGCGCGGCCTCCTGGCCGAACACCAGGCCGGCCACCGAGATCACGATCAGCAGCAGCGGCGCCACCGAGAAGACCGTGTAGTAGGCCAGTGCGGCGCCCATGCTGGGCGCGTAGTCGCTCTTCCACGAGAGGAAGGTCTGCCTGGAAAGATCGACGAGGGCGCGCAGTTGCATGCGCCAAGTGTCGCTGCGTGCGGGTCGGGCGCATGTCGGCGCACTGCGACACTTGCCGCCGACGGCAGGCTCGCCAGCGCGGCACGCCGTGGCCGCCATAATCGTTGGCCTATGCAGCTGCACGTCACGGACGCCGCCACCTCCCCGGCCGCCCACCGCCCCCGCCCGCAATCGCCCCGCGATCTCTTCCTCTCCTTCACCTGGCTGGCCCTGCAGGGCTTCGGCGGCGTGCTGGCCATCGTGCAGCGCGAGCTCGTCGAGAAGAAGAAATGGCTCACGCCCGAGGAATTCCTGGAGGACTGGGCGGTGGCCCAGGTGCTGCCGGGGCCCAACGTGATCAACCTGTCGGTGATGATCGGCGACCGCTACTTCGGCCTGCGCGGCGCCGCGGCGGCGCTGGCCGGCATGCTGACGGTGCCACTGGTCGTGATCCTCGCGCTGGCGGTGCTCTACGCCCACTTCGCCGCGAATCCGCAGGTGGCGGGCGCGCTGCGCGGCATGGGCGCGGTGGCGGCCGGGCTCATCGCCGCCACCGGCATCAAGCTGCTGCCGGCGCTGCGGCGGCATCCGCTCGGCTTCGGTCTCTGCCTGGGGTTCGTGGCCGCGGTCTTCGCCGCCATCGCCTGGCTGCGCGTTCCGCTGGGCTGGGTGCTGGTCGTGGTGGGCGGCGTGGCCTGCGGCGAAACCTGGCGGCGGCTGCGGCCGGCGAAAGGCCCCGCGCCATGACCATCACGATGCACTGGCACGACTGGCTGGCGCTGCTCGCGCAGTACCTCATGCTGTCGCTGCTCTCCGTGAGCGGCGCCATCACCACCGTGCCCGACATGCACCGCTACCTGGTCGACCAGCACCGCTGGCTGACCGAAGCGCAGTTCACCTCGTCGGTCGCCATCGCCCAGGCGGCGCCCGGCCCCAACGTGCTCTTCGTCGGGCTGATGGGCTGGAACGTCGGGCTCAACGCCGGCGGCGGCATCGGCGCCGGTGTGCACGCCTGGCTGCTCGGCCTGTTCGGCCTGGCCGTGACCATGCTCGGCATCCTGGTGCCGAGCACCACCCTCACCTACGTCGCCACCCGCTGGGGCCACCGCAACCGCGAACGGCGCGAGGTGCGCGCCTTCAAGCAGGGCATGGCGCCGGTGGTCGTCGGCCTGCTGATCGCGACCGCCTGGGTGCTGGCCGCCGGCAATGTCGCCACCGACGTGCCGGCCTGGCGCCTGTGGCTGCTCACCGTCGCGGCCGCCTTCGTCGTCTGGCGCACCCGCGTGCACCTGCTCTGGCTGCTCGGCGCCGGCGCGTTGCTGGGCGCCTTCGGACTCGTCTGACTTTTCAGGACACCCCATGCAACTTCGCGAACTCGGCCGCTCCGGCCTTCAGGTGTCCCCGCTGGCCTTCGGGGGCAACGTCTTCGGATGGACGGTCGACGAGGCCCAGTCCTTCCGGCTGCTCGATGCCTGGCTCGATGCGGGCTTCAACGTCGTCGACACGGCCGATGTGTACTCCCGCTGGGTGCCCGGCCATGTCGGCGGCGAGTCGGAAACGATCATCGGCAAGTGGTTCCGCCAGAGCGGCAAGCGCAACCGCGTCGTGCTCGCCACCAAGGTCGGCAAGCCGATGGGCGACGGCAAGGCGGGCCTGTCGGCGGCCTACATCCGCGCGGCGGTCGATGCGTCGCTGACACGGCTCAAGACCGACCACATCGACCTCTACCAGTCGCACGACGACGATGCGGGCACGCCGCTCGAAGAGACCTTGGAAGCCTTCGCCGGGCTCATCAAGGCGGGCAAGGTGCGCGCGATCGGCGCGTCGAACTACAGCGCGCCGCGCCTGGCCGAAGCGCTGGACGTGTCGGAACGCCTGGGCCTGCCGCGCTACGAAAGCCTGCAGCCGCTCTACAACCTCTACGACCGGGCCGTGTTCGAGGACGCGCTGGCCCCGCTGTGCCTGGAACGCGGCGTGGGCGTGGTCAACTTCTACGCGCTGGCCGCCGGCTTTCTGACCGGCAAGTACCGGAGCGCTGCCGACGCGGGCAAGAGCGCGCGCGGCGCCAACACCACGAAGACGTACCTGAACGCGCGCGGGCTGCGCATCCTCGCCGCGCTCGACGCGGTGGCGGCCACGTATGGCGCGACACCCGCCCAGGTGGCGATCGCCTGGCAGATCGCACAGCCGGCGGTGACGGCGCCGATCGCCAGCGCCACCTCGACCGCGCAGCTCGACGAACTCGCGAAAGCCGCCATGCTCGAGCTCGACGACGCCTCCATCGCGGCCTTGGAGGCGGCCAGCCGGGAAGCCTGACGGTAGGCTCGTTCCGACATGGTTTGGCGCTTCCGGCGCCTGCCGGTATCGCGCGCGAAGGCCCAGAGTCCGCTCATCCAAGCACTCGGAGAGAGAAAACCATGTCCTTCGCGCTTTACATGATCGGATTCCTGATCTTCCTCGCCGGGCTCGCCTGGGGGGCCTCGGTCGCCGGGGTCCCGACGCTGTACATCGGCATCGGCACACTCGTCCTGCTGGGCATCGGCATCTTCAGCGGCGTGGGACGCACGCGCGGGAAGGACCCGTCTTGAGGCACACCAGCGCCCCTCGCTGACACGGCGCCCGCAAAAAAAGCCCGTCCGGTCTGAACCGGACGGGCTTTTTGCTGGGCGCTGGACGCGCGCTTACTTGGGTGCGGAAGCGGCGTTGCGTGCAGCCTCGGTGGCAGCATTGGCCTGATCGAGCGCCGACGAGGCGGACGACGAGGGCGCAGCCGCCGGATCGGACGAAGCCGGCGCCGCAGGTGCCGGCGAGACCGCGGCCGGCGGGGGCGTGACCACGGCGGGTGCCGGCTCCTCTTTCTTGCCGCAGGCAGCCAGGGCGGCAGCGGCGATGACGGCGGCGAGCAGGACGGATTTGTTCATGGCGTCTCCTTGAATGAATGCATGAACAAAAATTCTAGGACCGCATTCGTGCATCAAAACGTGAGCGCGGCCTCGGCTTACAAGCCCAGTGTCGTGGCCGGAAAGGCAGGCCGCGCATGGCGCAGGCACTCGTCGATCCGCTCGCGCAGGGCCCGGCGGCTGTCGGCCTGATGGCTGCACACGCCGCGGCTGCGCTCGGGGTCGACGCGGTGCAGCGACCAGGTCGACGTGAGGATCAGGCTCGGCACCGACGGCGCGCCCGCACCGCTGCAGGCGCGCGCATCGACCACATGGCTCCAGAGCCGGCGCCACTCGACGAAGCGCGCGTGCGAGCGGTCGAAGACCTGGAAGTCCTCGGCCAGCAGCACGAGGCTTCGGCCGCTCGCTGCCCAGGCCTGCAGGGCCGCGATGGTGCGGCGCTCGCCCAGCGGCCAGTCGGCGAAGCCCGGGTCGCTGAAGACGATCTCGCGCCAGCCCTGCTGCGCGGCGGCGGCGAAGGCGCTGCGCAGGTGCGCATCGAAGGCCACGCGGCCGTCGAAGGGGCCGTCGGGCAAGGCGGGCCGTTCGGAGGGCGGCATGTCAGTCGGCATGGGCCCATCCGGCCTCGCACCAGTCGCTGAGCAAGGCGATCGCGTCGTCGCTCGCACGGGCCAGGTCGCGTGCGTCGAGCGTCCGCTGGTCGGCCAGGCGGCGCATCAGGGTCGCGTCGCGGCCGCCGGCACGGAAGCTCTCGCCGTTGATGTAGAGATGGCGCACGTCGTAGAGCATGCGGGTGCGGCGGTCGAGCCGCACGCCCTGCAACGTGCCGGGCGCCTCGCCCGCGTCGAACCACACGTTGGACTTGGGCTCGGTCATCGATTCGCCCAGCGCGCGGTCGATCGCGTCGGGGTCGCGCAGCGCGGCCTCGACGGCCTGCCGCGCAAAGGCTTGCAGGGCAGCGGGCATGGCGGCCGGCTGCTCGACCGCCGCCTGGGCCGGGTCGCGGTAGTGCGCCGACGGCCGGTCCGTGGCGTCCTGCAGCGCATCGGCCTGCGCCTCGGCCATGCGCGCCAGCAGGTCGGCGCCCAGCGGCAGGGCCGCCGGCGAACGCAGGCCGATCGAACAGGTCATGCAATCGCCGCCCACCGCGACGCCGTCGTGCGCATAGCGCGGCGGCAGGTAGAGCATGTCGCCCGGCTCGAGCACGAAGCTCTCTTCGGGCTCGAACTGCGCGAGGATCTTGAGCGGCACGTCCGGCTGCAGGCGCAGGTCGCGCTGGCGGCCGATCGACCAGCGGCGGCGCCCGCTCGCCTGCAGCAGGAACACGTCGTAGCTGTCGAAATGCGGGCCGACGCCGCCGCTGTCGCTGGCGTAGCTGATCATCAGGTCGTCGAGCCGGGCATCGGGCAGGAAGCGGAACTCACGCATCAGCGCGTGAGCACCCGCATGATGCAGGTCGACGCCCTGGACCAGCAGCGACCACCCCGGCTGCTGCAGCGGCGGCAGGGCGCGCCGTGCGAAGGGCCCGTGCCGGAGCGTCCAGCCCTGGGGCCGCTGCCGGATCAGGCGCGACTCGACACCCTCCTGCGCGGCGAGGTCGAACAGGGCGCTGCGCGGCACCGGCGGCACCATCCGGGGCATGGCCTGGCGCACCAGCAGCGGCTTCTTCTGCCAATGGCGGCGCATGAACTGCGCCGCCGTGAGGCCGCCCAGGAGCGTGAGAGGGGAATGAATGTCCATGGGAGAATTCTGCAATGGAAATTTCTGAACAATGCGTGGTCGGCCTGACCTGGACCCTCAAGGACACCCTGGGCGACGTGCTCGACGTGCTGGATGACCCGGTCGAGTTTCTCGTCGGCGGCGACGACCTTTTCGACGCGATCGAAGCCGTGCTGCAGGGCCACGAACCCGGCGCGCGGGTGCAACTGCAGCTCGAACCCGAACAGGCCTTCGGCGACTTCAACGACCAGCTGCTCTTCCTCGAACCGCGCACGCTCTTCCCCGAAGGCACCGAGGAAGGCATGACCTTCGACGGCGCCGCCCTGCCCGACGGCGTGAACCCCGACATGCCCAAGGACGTGATCTACACCGTGGCGGAAATCTACCCCGAGCACCTCGTGCTCGACGGCAACCACCCGCTCGCCGGCATCGCGCTGCGCCTGGACCTCACCGTGCGCTCGGTGCGCGAGGCCACCGAGGAAGAGATCGGCCGCGGCTCCGCCGGGACCGGCTTCTTCAAGCTGGCCTCGGCGATGCCGGGCAGCGACACACTGCACTGAACCGACAAGAAACGCCCCAACAGAAAGCCCCGCGATGCGGGGCTTTCTTGCTTCGGGGGTGGGTCAGTACCTTGAGATCTGTCCACCGTTGATCACGACCCGGTCGCCGATGCGCAGATCACCCGGCGACGGCACGTCGAAGGCCCGGTAGCCGCCGTGCTCGGTCTGCACGGAAATGCGGTAGCTCTCGTAGGCACGCGGCGCATTGTTGTTGGCCTCGATGTTGTTGCCCAGCAGCGCGCCGCCGACGATGCCCAGGGCCGTGGCCGCTGCGCGCCCGCCGCCGTGGCCGATCTGGTTGCCCAGCACGCCACCGATCACGCCGCCGGCCACCGCACCGCCACCGCCGGGCGCGGCGCCGCGCGTCTCGCTGCGCACGACCTCGATGTTGGCGATCTGGCCGTACTCGACGTACGGCCCCTGCGGCGCTGCATAGGCCGGCTGTGTGTGCGGGTAGTAGGGATAGCGGGCCGTCTCATAGACCGGCTGGGGCGCCACGCAGGCGGTCAGCGTCGCCAGCGCCGCCACGCCCGCTGTGAGCGAAAGGATGCGAAGTTGTTTCTTCATGTGTCTGTACTCCACGGAACCTGTTGAACGGGACACGCCCGCCTTCTCTTAACGCGCCGACCTGCGGTCCGATGACCGCTCATTCTGCTGGCGGATCATGGAGAGTTCGAGGAGACCGGTTTGTAGGGAGTTCCCGGCTTTGCACCAGGGACACATTCGCAGCGCGCGATGCGAATCAGCTTCGCCCGGTGGAGCCGTAGCCGCCTTCGCCGCGCTCGCTCGGCGGGAACTCGGCCACCACGTTGAACTGCGCCTGCACCACCGGCACGATCACCAGTTGCGCCAGCCGCTCCATGGGCTGCAGCACGAAGGCGGTGTCGCTGCGATTCCAGGCGCTGACCTTGAGTTCGCCCTGGTAGTCGCTGTCGATCAACCCGACCAGGTTGCCCAGCACGATGCCGTGCTTGTGGCCCAGGCCCGAGCGCGGGAGGATCAGGGCCGCGTAGTCGGGGTCCGCCAAATGGATGGCGATGCCGGTGCCGACCAACTGCCAGGCATTGGGCGCGAGCGTGATCGGCGCGTCGAGGCAGGCGCGCAGATCGAGGCCGGCGCTGCCGGGGGTGGCATAGGCGGGGAGTTGGTCCGCCATGCGCGGATCGAGGATGCGGACGTCGACGTTCACGGATTCACTTGCCTTTTTGTCGTTGCTGTTGCTGTTTTTCGGCGGCCTGGCGGGCCATGTCTTCCAGCCAGGTGCGCCATGTATCGATACCGGGCGGCAGGAGGCGCCGACGGAAGCGGTGAGCCAGCCAGAGGCCGGCGCCGAAGACGAGCAGCACCAGGCCGAAGGGCACGCCGGCCATGGCCATCGCGACCAGCAGGCCGACCCACACCAGGACGGCACCGCGGATCAGGTCCACCGACGCCGGACGCGCGGCGCCAGGTGCCGCGTCCCCTGCCGTCTTGCGCACGAGCGGGCGCGGCCGCACCGCGCCATGCGGGGGCGAGGCGCCGCCGGGCAGTTCCTCCGTCGGCACCATGCCCACGTCGAGCGCATGGTCGCCATCGGCCTCGGAGGTGCGACGTGCGAGGGCCGAGCGGGCGGACAGTTGCTCCACGTAGCGCGCGAAGTCGCCGTCCGGCGGCGTGTTCCATTGCGGGTTCATGTCGGCTTGGTCGCCGGCAGGCGCACGGCGATCTCGGCGGCCAGTTCGCGCGCGAGCTGCAGCTTGGGGGCGCGGGGCAGTTCGCGCATGCCATCGGCATCCACCAGCAGCAGGCTGTTGTCGTCCTGACCGAAGGTGAGCGGACCGATGTTGCCCACCAGCAGCGGGATGCCCTTGCGCAGGCGCTTGGCCTTGGCGTGCTCGGCCAGGTTCTCGCTCTCGGCCGCGAAGCCGACGCAGAACAGTTCGCCGCTGCGCCCGCGCGCGCTCTGCGCGATCGTCGCGAGGATGTCCGGGTTCTCGACGAAATGCAGCACCGGCGGCTGGCCGCTGCCGTCCTTCTTGATCTTCTGCTCGCTGTGCGAGGCCGGCCGCCAGTCGGCCACGGCCGCCGTGGCGACGAAGACCGACGCCGTGCGGGCCTCGCGCTCGGCCGCATCGCACATCTCCAGCGCGGACATCACGTCGATGCGGCGCACGCCGCGCGGCGTGGCCAGGTGCACCGGGCCGGCGATCAGCGTGACCTCGGCGCCGGCCTCGCGCGCGGCGCGGGCGATCGAAAAGCCCATCTTGCCGGACGAATGGTTGGTGATGCCGCGGATCGGGTCCAGCGCCTCGAAGGTCGGCCCGGCCGTGACCAACACCCGTTGGCCCGCCAGCAGCTTCGGCTGGAAGAAGGCCGTGACGTCCTCCAGCAACTGGGCCGGCTCGAGCATGCGGCCGTCGCCGGTCTCGCCGCAAGCCTGCCAGCCGCTGCCCACGCCCAGCATCGTGGCGCCGTCGGCCGCCACCTGCTGCAGGTTGCGCTGGGTCGCGGGGTGGGCCCACATCTCGCGGTTCATGGCGGGGGCGATCAGCAGCGGCACGCGGTCCATCGGCCGGGCCAGGCACATCAGGCTCAGCAGTTCGTCGCTGCGCCCTTCGGCCAGCCGCGCGATGAAGTCGGCGCTGCACGGCGCCAGCACGATCGCATCGGCCTCGCGGCTCAGGTTGATGTGCGGCATGTTGTTGTCCTCGCGCGGGTCCCACTGCGAGGTGTAGACCCGCCGGCCGGACAGCGCCTGCATGGTGACGGGCGTCATGAACTGCGTCGCCGCCTCGGTCATCACCACCTGCACGGTGGCACCCGCCTTGACGAAGAGCCGGCAGAGCTCGGCCGCCTTGTAGCAGGCGACGCCGCCGGTGAGTCCCAGAACGATGTGTTTGCCGGCGAGGTCTTGCATGCCGGTATTGTTGCTCAGGCCGCGCCATCCGCCCCCCGCCGCGATGTCCCCAGTGCGGGACGGGCGGTTCGCGCCACCTATAATCCTCATTTCCCACTGACCGGACTTGAAAGTCTGGAAATGGCATGACCAAATTCGTCTTCGTCACCGGCGGTGTGGTGTCTTCCCTGGGCAAGGGAATCGCCTCCGCCTCTCTCGCCGCCATCCTCGAATCGCGCGGCCTCAAAGTCACCCTCATCAAGCTGGATCCGTACATCAACGTCGATCCCGGCACGATGTCGCCGTTCCAGCACGGCGAGGTGTTCGTCACCGACGACGGCGCCGAGACCGACCTCGACCTGGGCCACTACGAGCGCTTCATCAACACCCGGATGCGCAAGGCCAACAACTTCACGACCGGCCAGATCTACAAGTCGGTCCTCGAGAAGGAACGCCGCGGCGACTACCTCGGCAAGACCGTGCAGGTGATCCCGCACATCACCAACGAAATCCAGGAATACATCAAGCGCGGCGCCGGCATCGGCACGGCGCACGAGGTCGACGTGGCCATCGTCGAGATCGGCGGCACGGTCGGCGACATCGAGTCGCTGCCCTTCCTCGAAGCGGTGCGCCAGATGAGCTTGCGCAACGGCCCCAACAACTCGGCGTTCGTGCACCTGTCGTATGTGCCGTGGATCGCCGCCGCCGGCGAGCTCAAGACCAAGCCGACCCAGCACACCGCCAAGGAGCTGCGTGCCATCGGCATCCAGGCCGACGTGTTGCTCTGCCGCGCCGACCGGCCCATTCCCGACGACGAGCGCGCCAAGATCTCGTTGTTCTCGAACGTGCCCGAATGGGGCGTGATCTCGATGTGGGACGTGGACACCATCTACAAGGTGCCGCGCATGCTGCACGAGCAGGGCCTGGACGGCCTGATCTGCGACAAGCTGCGCATCAACACGCCGCCGGCCAAGCTGCAGCGCTGGGACGACCTGGTGTACGAGGTCGAGCACCCGCAGCGCGAGGTGACCATCGCCATGGTCGGCAAGTACGTCGACCTGTCGGACAGCTACAAGTCGCTGAACGAAGCGCTGCGCCATGCCGGCATGAAGAACCATGCCCGCGTGAAGATCGACTACATCGATTCGGAAACCATCACGCCGCAGGACGTCTCGCGCCTGTCGAAGTACGACGGCGTGCTGGTGCCCGGCGGCTTCGGCCAGCGCGGCGTCGAAGGCAAGATCTCCGCCGCCAAGTTCGCCCGCGAGACGCTGGTGCCCTACCTGGGCATCTGCCTGGGCATGCAGGTCGCGACCATCGAGTACGCCCGCAACGTGGCCGGCCTCAAGAACGCCAACAGCACCGAGTTCGACCCGACGACGCCGACCCCCGTGATCGCGCTGATCACCGAGTGGAAGGACGCCGACGGCAGCATCAAGACGCGCGACGAGAAGTCCGACCTGGGCGGCACCATGCGCCTGGGCGCGCAGAGCTCCGACGTGGCCCCCGGCACGCTGGCCCACAGCATCTACGGCGACGTGGTGACCGAGCGCCACCGCCACCGCTACGAAGCCAACGTCAACTACCTCGACGAGTTGCGCCGCGCCGGCCTGGTGATCTCGGCGCTGACGCAGCGCGAGCACCTGACCGAAATCGTGGAGCTGCCGCAGGACGTGCACCCGTGGTTCATGGGCGTGCAGTTCCACCCCGAATTCAAGTCCACGCCCTGGAGTGGTCATCCGTTGTTCAACGCATTCATCAAGGCGGCGCTGGACCACCAGGGCGCCGACAAGAAGGCCCTCAAGGTCGTCGCCTGACAAGGAACCCATGAAACTCTGCGGATTCGACATCGGCCTGGACCAGCCCTTCTTCCTGATCGCCGGCCCCTGCGTGGTCGAGTCGGAGCAGCTGCAGATGGACACGGCCGGCACGCTCAAGGACATCACCTCGGCGCTGGGCATCCCGTTCATCTTCAAGAGCAGCTTCGACAAGGCCAACCGCTCGTCGGGCACCAGCTTCCGCGGCCCCGGCCGCGACAAGGGCCTGGAGATCCTGGCGAAGGTCAAGCGCGAGCTGGGCCTGCCGGTGCTGACCGACGTCCACACGAACGACGACATCACCGAGGCCGCCAAGGTGGTCGACGTGCTGCAGACGCCCGCCTTCCTGTGCCGCCAGACCGACTTCATCCGCGCCGTGGCGCAGTCGGGCAAGCCGGTGAACATCAAGAAGGGCCAGTTCCTCGCGCCGCACGACATGAAGAACGTGATCGACAAGGCGCGCGCTGCCGCCAGGGAAGTCGGCCTCGACGAGGACAGCTTCATGGCCTGCGAGCGCGGTGCGAGCTTCGGCTACAACAACCTCGTCTCCGACATGCGCTCGCTGGCGATCATGCGCGAGACGAAGGCGCCGGTGGTGTTCGACGCCACGCACTCGGTGCAGCTGCCCGGCGGCCAGGGCACGACCTCCGGCGGCCAGCGCGAGATGGTGCCGGTGCTCTCGCGCGCAGCGGTGGCGGTCGGCGTGGCCGGCCTCTTCATGGAGACGCACCCCGATCCGTCGAAGGCCCTGAGCGACGGCCCCAACGCCGTGCCGCTCAAGCACATGAAGGCGCTGCTCGAAACGCTCGTCGCGCTCGACCAGGTCACCAAGAAAAACGCTTTCCTCGAGGACATCTTCCAGTCATGACCAGTGCCTACATCATCGCCAACGTCGAAGTCACCAACCCGACGCAGTACGAGGAATACAAGAAATGGTCGACCGCGGCCATGCAGGCGCACGGCGCCGAGGTGTGCGTGCGCGGCGGCAAGGTCGAGGTGCTGGAAGGCGACTGGGCGCCGCAGCGCCTGGTGATCCTCAAGTTTCCCAGCGTCGAAGCCGCCAAGAAGTTCGACAGCTCCCCCGAATACGGCAAGGCGCGCGCGGCGCGCCAGGGCGCCGCGATCATGCGCATGATCGTGGTCGAAGGCGTTTAAGTTTTTTTGTTTTGAGAAAGAGACGCAATGAGTGCAATCGTTGACATCGTCGGGCGCGAGATTCTCGACAGCCGCGGCAACCCCACCGTCGAATGCGACGTGCTGCTGGAAAGCGGCACCATGGGCCGTGCCGCCGTGCCTTCGGGCGCATCGACCGGTTCGCGCGAAGCCATCGAGCTGCGCGACGGCGACAAGGGCCGCTACCTCGGCAAGGGCGTGCTGAAGGCCGTCGAGAACATCAACACCGAGATCTCCGAATCGGTGCTCGGCCTCGACGCAAGCGAACAGGCCTTCCTCGACCGCACGCTGTGCGACCTCGACGGTACCGACAACAAGGCCCGCCTGGGCGCCAACGCCACGCTGGCCGTGTCGATGGCCGTGGCTCGCGCGGCGGCCGAAGAGTCGGGCCTGCCGCTGTACCGCTACTTCGGCGGCATGGGCGGCATGCAGCTGCCGGTGCCGATGATGAACGTCATCAACGGCGGCGCGCACGCCAACAACAGCCTGGACCTGCAGGAATTCATGATCATCCCCGTGGGCGCCAAGAGCTTCCGCGAATCGGTGCGCTACGGTGCCGAGGTGTTCCATGCCCTGAAGAAGATCCTGGGCGACCGCGGCATCAGCACGGCGGTCGGCGACGAAGGCGGCTTCGCCCCCAGCGTCGAGAGCCATGAAGCGGCCATCCAGCTGATCCTCGAAGCGATCGACAAGGCCGGCTACGTGGCGGGCGAGCAGATCGCCCTGGGCCTGGACTGCGCGGCCAGCGAGTTCTATAAGGACGGCAAGTACGTGCTGGCCGGCGAGAACCTCTCGCTGTCGGCCGAGAGCTGGACCGACATGCTGGCCACCTGGGTCGACAAGTACCCGATCATCAGCATCGAGGACGGCATGCACGAAGGCGACTGGGACGGCTGGAAGCACCTGACCGAACGCCTGGGCAAGCGCGTGCAGTTGGTGGGCGACGACCTCTTCGTCACCAACACCAAGATCCTGCAGGAAGGCATCGACCGCGGCATCGCCAACTCGATCCTGATCAAGATCAACCAGATCGGCACGCTGACCGAGACCTTCGCCGCCATCGAGATGGCCAAGCGCGCGGGCTACACGGCCGTCATCTCGCACCGCTCGGGCGAGACCGAAGACTCGACCATCGCCGACATCGCCGTGGGCACCAACGCCGGCCAGATCAAGACCGGCTCGCTGTCGCGCTCGGACCGCATCGCCAAGTACAACCAGCTGCTGCGCATCGAGGAAGACCTCGGCGACATCGCCAGCTACCCCGGCCGCGCCGCGTTCTACAACCTGCGCTGATCTTCCGTCCTCCGAGGCATGCGCTCGCGCGTCGTTCCCATCGTCCTGGCCCTGTTGCTGCTGATCCTTCAGTGGCAGCTGTGGACGGGGCGCGGGAGCGTGCCCGAGGTGTCCAAGCTCGAAGACAAGCTGAGCGCGCAGAAGGAGTCGAATGCGCGCGCCTCCCTCGCCAACGACCGGCTCGCCTCCGAGGTCAACGACCTGAAGGAAGGTCTGGAGATGGTCGAGGAACGTGCCCGGCAGGAGTTGGGCATGGTCAAGCCGGACGAGGTCTTCGTCCAAATTACACACTGACTGGGCCGGGATGCCCGCGTTCTTCTCGGCGCCGGCCTTCGTGCTGTGGGGCGCCCCGACCAGCTGGCTCGAAGTGATTGCCGCATTGCTGGCCCTGGCCATGGTCGGCTGCAACATGCGCGAGATCCACTGGGGCTGGCCGCTGGCCATCGTCAGCTCGCTGCTCTATTTCTTCGTGTTCTTCGAGGCGCGCATCTATGGCGATGCCTCGCTGCAGATCTTCTTCGCCGTCGTCGCCGTCTGGGGCTGGTTCCAGTGGCTGCTCGGGCACCGCGGCGACGGTGCGCCGCTGCGTGTGGCGCGCCTGTCGTCCCGCGGCATGGCGCTGACGCTGCTGGCCTGCGCCATCGCCTGGCCGGCGGTCGCCCTCTTCCTGCGCCGATTCACCGACACCGACGTGCCGTGGTGGGACGGCTTCGCCACCGGCCTGAGCCTCGTCGGCCAGTTCCTGCTGGGGCGCAAGTTCATCGAGAACTGGTGGGTGTGGCTTGCCGTGAACATGGTGAGCATCGGCCTCTTCATCCACAAGGGCCTGTGGCTCACGGTCGGGCTCTACGCGGTGTTCGCCGCGCTGAGCGTGGCGGGCTACCTCGCCTGGCGCCGGCGGCTGGCGCCTTCCGCCGCATGACGCCCTCGCTCACCCGCGGAAGCGTGATCGCCGTGGTCGGCGCCGAGAGCACCGGCAAGACGGAGCTCGCGCGCGTGCTCGGCGAGCGGCTGACGCAGCGCGGCATCGCGACCACGCTGGTGCCCGAACTGCTGCGCGACTGGTGCATCCGCAATGGCCGCACGCCCCGCCCCGACGAGCAGGCCGCCATCGCCGACGAGCAGACGCGCCGCATCGCCGAGGCTGCACGCCACGGCGTGGTGGTGGCCGACACCACGGCGCTGATGACCGCCGTGTACAGCGACCTGCTGTTCGACGACCCCGCGCTGTACACCGACGCGCTCGCCGCACAGGCCGGCTACACGATGACGCTGCTGACCGCGCTCGACCTGCCCTGGGTGGCCGACGGCTTGCAGCGCGACGGGCCCCATGTGCGCGAGCCGGTCGACGCCCTGGTGCGCACGGCCCTCGCGCGTGCGAGCGTCTCGTATGCGGTGGTGCATGGCCGTGGGCCCGGGCGCCTGGCCAGCGCCTTGACCGCACTGAACCTGGCCAGCGACACCGAGCCGGCGGTATCGACCCGTGTGGTGGGCGAGGCCTGGCGGTGGTCCTGCGAGAAATGCTCCGACCCGGTGTGCGAGCACCGGCTGTTCACCGATCTCCTGTCGCGGCGCACCTGAGGCCGCCATCGCGATGGTCTGCGGTCGCGCCCTCTTCCTGCTGTTCCTGAGCGTCGCCATGGCCCAGGCCGTCGCGGTGCCGGCCTCGGTCACGGTCAGCAACCACAGCCGCAGCACCGCCTGCGCCGAGGAGGACAACGTCTCGCTGCACCTGCAGGCGCCGGGCATCACGCGTCTGCGTGTCGAGGCGCTGCCGCCGCCCTACCTCGACCAGATCGAACGCGACATCACCGCGCCCGATTTCTCCGGCTGCCATTTCGACGGTCGCACGCATCCGACCGACCCGGTCTACCGCTTCCGCGAAGGTCGGGTCGTGCTGCACGACGGCCCGCGATGGCGCATCGTCGGGCTCACGCTGCCGACCTTCTGGCGGCCGCAGCGGGTGCCGGTGCGCATCGGCCAGCGCACGGTGCGCGGCATCCACCTGCTGCAGGTGTTCGCGAAGACCCGCGGCACGGCGCCGCCGCGCGAGGTGCTGGTGCTCTACCCGGCCGACGGCTACTGGCGCATCAAGCCGGTGCCCGCGCCGCGCCTGGGCGACGGGGTCTATGGCTCGTCCTTCCTGCTCGGGCCGGTGGTGGACGAAGGCCGGCCGGTGGTGAACATCGCGTCGATCCGCATCGCGACGCAGCCGCTCGTTCTGCATCTGCGCTTCGCCGATGGCGGGCAGGCGCGCGTCGCGGTGGAAGAAGCCAGCCCAGCCCGTACGGCGCTGGACGTGTCGTTCTCGCCGGCCGTAGATGGCGCTGCGCCATTCGCAACCTTGCGCTCGATGCATGTCGCACCCGACAACGCCGACGTGAGCGAGATCACGTGGCGGCAGGAGGCGGACACAGCGCTGCAGACGAAGCCGCTCGACGCGGTGCGTCGCATCGAGGCGACCGACGTGCGCTTCGGACGCAGCGTGCCGTCGCGCCACAACAGCAGCGCACCCGACATCCGCTTCCACGACTTCGAAGCGGCGGGTCGCTGAGCCTTACTGGACGGTCGGGCTTGGCGGCAGCTGGTCGCCCGGCGGACGGAAGATCTGCGCCGCATCGACCGCGTCGAAGCGGTACTGCTTGCCGCAGAAGTCGCAGCCGACCTCGATGTCGCCGCGCTCCGCGAGGATGCTCTCGGCCTCTTCCACGCCCAGCCCGCGGATCATCTGCGCCACGCGCTCGCGCCCGCAGGTGCAGGCGAAGTGCGGGCCCAGCATGCCCTTCTGCGGCTCGAAGCGCAGCAGCTTCTCTTCCCAGAACAGGCGGCGCAGGATGGTCTCGACGTCCAGCGTCAGCAGCTCGTCGCGCGTGAGCGTCGAGGCCAGGATCGAGATGCGGTTGTAGTCCTCGTTCAGGCCGATCTCGTCTTCGTTGGCCGGGTTGCGGTCGCCGCCCGCCGTGCCTTCGAGGTTGCCTTCGCCCTTGACCGGCAGGCGCTGGATCAAGAGGCCCGCCGCCACCTTGTCGTCGGCCGCCAGCACCAGCGTGGTGTCGAGCTGCTCGCTCTGCAGCATGTAGTGCTGCAGCACCTCGCTGAGCTTGCCGAGCTTCTCGCCCTCGTCACCGAACAGCGGCACCACGCCCTGGTAGGGCTGCTGGCCGGGGACGCGGCCCTTCGGCTCGAGCGTGATTGCGCAGCGGCCCTTGTTGTTCACGTTGACCATGTCGGGCAGGCGCGCATCGGCGGGCAGCTCGCCCACCACCGTGGCGGTGGCACGCAGGCTCAGGTCGGGCTTGACCTCGGCCACCGCCACCTTGACCGGGCCGTCGCCGAAGATCTGCAGGATGAGCGAGCCGTTGAACTTGATGTTCGACTGCATCAGCGTGGCGGCCGCGGTCATCTCGCCCAGCAGCTCGGCCACCGGCGGCGGGTAGGCGCCGGTCGTCGTGTTCGCCGCGCGCCGCGCCAGGATCTCCTGCCAGGCATCGGTCAGGCGCACGATCATGCCGCGCACCGGCATGCCGTCGAACAGGAATTTGTGCAGCTCGCTCAAAACAATCCTTCGCTCCCTCAGGAGATTTTCTTGAGGCCCTTCGCGAAGCGACGGCCGTTGTCCACATAGTGTTCCGCGCTGGCGCGCAGCTTGGCGGCGGCCGCCTCGTCGAGCGTGCGCACCACCTTGGCCGGCGATCCGATGATGAGGGAGTTGTCCGGAAACTCCTTGCCCTCGGTCACCACGCTGCCCGCGCCAACGATCGAGTTGCGGCCGATCTTCGCGTTATTCAAGACCACCGCCTGGATGCCGATCAGCGAGTTGTCACCCACCGTGCAGCCATGCAGCATGACCTGGTGCCCGATCGTCACGTTCTCGCCGATGGTGAGCGGGCAGCCCACGTCGGCATGCAGCACCGACAGGTCCTGCACGTTGCTGTTGCGGCCGATGGTGAGCGGCTCGGTGTCGCCGCGCAGCACGGCGCCGAACCAGACGCTGACGTTCTCGCCGAGCACCACCGCCCCCATCACCTGCGCACTGTCGGCGACCCAGGTGCCGTCTGCCAGTTGCGGCGCCACGCCGTCGAGTTCATACAAGGCCATCGTGTGTCTCCGTGGTCGAAAACTAGAATTGTAGGGATGCACCCCCGCCTCGGCGCCCTCGCTGCGCTTCGCCTCACCGACCCCGATGCCAAGGTGGCGGCGACGCGCGCGCTTGCCGCTGTGAGCCTTGCCGCGCCGATGCCGGAAATCGCGGTGCGACAGCCCGGCGACGACGGCGGCGTGCCCGGCCGGCCCGAGCGGCCACTGACCGTGTCGGCCATGGACGTCGGCAAGCGTTCGCCCTTCACGCCCGACGGCCGGGCGGCGCTGGTTCACTCCATCTGCCACATCGAGTTCAACGCGATCAACCTCGCGCTCGACGCCCTGTGGCGCTTCGATGGCATGCCCGAGGCCTACTACCGCGACTGGCTGCGCGTGGCCGACGAAGAGGCGCAGCACTTCACGCTGCTGCATGCGCACCTGCAGACGCTGGGCTTTCGCTACGGCGACTTCACCGGCCACGACGGCCTGTGGTCGATGTGCGAGAAGACGAAGCACGATGTGCTGGCCCGCATGGCGCTGGTGCCGCGCACGCTGGAGGCGCGCGGGCTCGACGCCACGCCGCTGATCCAGGCCAAGCTGCAGCGCGTGAACACGCCCGACGCCCACGCGGCCATCGCGATCCTTGACATCATCCTGCGCGACGAGGTGGGCCACGTGGCCATCGGCAACCGCTGGTACCGCTGGCTGTGCGAACGTGAAGGCGTTGACCCGATGGCGCACTACCGCATGCTGTACCGCCGGCACGAGGCACCGCGGCTGAAGGCGCCGTTCAACCTCGAGGCGCGGGCCCGCGCCGGCTTCACCGACGAAGAACTCGCGGACCTGGCCGCGACCTGAGCGACGAATGACGCGCTAAGTGGCGCGCTCGACCACCACCAGCTTCGGCGTGAAGCGCTGCAGCACCTCGCCGCGCTGGTTCTTCGTCTCGCAGCGCGCCTGCACCATGGCGCGTCCGGGCTTGGAACGCGACGGCACGATCTCCAGGATCTCGGCCTCGACGTGCAGCACGTCGTCAGGCCGCGTCGGCTGCGGCCAGTGCAGTTCGCCGCCGGAGCCGATCACACCGTCGGCCAGCGGCAAGCCGCTCTCGACCAGCAGCTTCATGGTGAGCGCGGCGGTGTGCCAGCCACTCGCGGCCAGGCCGCGGAAGAAAGTGGCTTCGGCCGCATCGGGGTCGGTGTGGAAGGTCTGCGGATCGAACTGCGCCGCGAAGGCGACGATCTGCGCTGCATCGAGCGCATGTTCGCCGCTGGTGAAGCGGTCGCCGACCGACAGGTCGTCGAGGTACAGGTTGCGGCGCGGCGCTGCCGGCGAATGCGTTTCGGCCATGGAGGTCTCCTTTTTGTTTTTGAGTTGTGCCTATCTTGGCATCAGACGCGCTCGAGCACCGTCGCAATGCCCTGCCCGCCGCCCACGCATTGCGTCGACAGCGCATAGCGCCCGTTCTCGCGCACCAGCAGCGACGCGGCCTTGCCCGTGATGCGCGCGCCGGTCGCGCCCAGCGGGTGGCCGATGGCGAGGCCGCCGCCATCGAGGTTGACGGTCGCCGGGTCCAGCCCGAGGTCGCGGATGCAAGCCAGCGCCTGCGACGAGAAGGCCTCGTTGATCTCCACGACGTCGAGGTCGGCCACCGTGAGACCGGCGCGCGCCAGCGCCTTGCGCGTCGCCGGGATCGGGCCGATGCCCATGATGGCCGGATCGACGCCGACCGACGCGAAGGACCGGACGCGCGCCATCGGCGCGAGGCCATGCTGCTCGGCGAAGGCGTCGCTGGTGACCAGCACCACAGCCGCGCCATCGGTCAACGGCGACGACGTGCCGGCCGTCACCGAGCCGTCGGGCCGGAAGGCCGGCTTCAGGCCGGCCAGTGCTTCGAGCGAGGTGGCCGGGCGGATGCAGCCGTCGGCGTCGATCACGTCGCCGTTGGCCAGCCGCACCGGAATGATCTCGTCGACCAGGCGGCCTTCGGCACGCGCCGCGGTCGCCTTGCGATGCGACTCGACGGCCAGCGCCTCCTGGTCGGCCCGGCTCACGTGCCAGCGCGCGGCCACGTTCTCGGCCGTCTCGCCCATCGACAGGTAGGCCGATGTGTTCGCCAGCAACTCGGGGTTGGGCGAGAAGTTGAAGCCGCCCTGCGGCACCATGGTCATCGACTCCACGCCCACGCACAGGAAGGCCTCGCCCATGCCGGCCTCGATCTGCGCTGCGGCGATGTGCACCGCCTGCATCGACGAGCCGCAGAAGCGGTTGACCGTCATGCCGCCGACTTCCTGCGGCAGACCGGCCAGCAGGCCGACGATGCGTGCCAGGTTGTTGCCCTGCGAGGCTTCGGGGTAGGCGCAGCCGAGGATCACGTCCTCGATCAGCGCGGGGTCGAGGTCGGTGCGCGCGAGCAGGCCGCTCACCGCCTGCGCGGCGAGCGTGTCGGGCCGCACCTCGGCGAGCGCGCCCTTGCGGGCGAAGTGGAAGGGGGTGCGCGCGTAGGCGGCGATGACGGCTTTCATGGAGGAACTCCTTGGATGAAACTACCGACCAATCGGTAGTCTTGACGACGAAAGAAAAGCACGCCGAAGCGTGCCGGGGTGGACGACATCAGCGCGGGATCGATTGCTTGAGTTGGGCGATGGCCTCGTCGAAATCCTCGACGCGGCCGGTCATGCGCGCGGACAGCAACGCACCCTGGCAGGCGGCGAACACATAGCCAGCCAGCGCACCGGCCGACACCGGCGGCGTCACCTCGTGCAACAGCGCGCCGAGCACGCCGGTGAGCCACATCACCTGCGTGCTGCGCAGCTCGCGCACGGCCTGGCGCAGGTCTTCGTCGATGCAGTCCCAACCCGGCGCCATGGCCCCGGCGGGGCAGACGGCTGCGCCGGCGTGGAGTGCCTGGCGGTACATGCGGAAATAGGCGTCGAGCGCCGCATCGGCGGCGCGCGGCCTGGCGGCCCAGTCGCGGAAGCCCTGGCTCGCCTCGCGCAGCACCTCGATACCCAGGGCCTCCTTGGTCGGGAAGTGGTGGTACAGGCTGGCCTTGCGGATGCCGACCTGGTCGGCCAGGTCCTGAAAGCTGAAACCCAGGTACGAGCGCGTCTGGATCAACTGGCGCGCGACGCGCAGGATCTGCGCGCGGGTGGAGGCGGCCGGAACGGCCAGGGAAGCAGCGGACATCAGCCTACTATAAGGTAGGCTGATGCTGTCCGCCAGCGGTCGCCGGCCGATGCCCCCGCGGCTCAGTCGGCCTTGATGCCGGCCGCCTTGATGACGCGGCCGTCGGCCTCGTACTCGGCCGCGATGGCCTTGGCGAAGTCCGCCACGGCGCCGCCGGTCGGCACGTTGTCGGTGGCGGTCAGCTTGGCGCGCAGGTCGGGCGTGGCCAGGGCCTTGTTGATCTCGGCGTTGTAGCGCGCGGCCAGCGGCGGCGGCAGGCCGGCCGGCGCGAACACGCCGAACAGCGACGAGAGGTTGGCGGCCGGGTAGCCCAGCTCGGCCAGCGTCGGCACGTTGGGCAGGCTCTCGAGCCGGGCCGGCGCGCCCACCGCCAGCGGCCGGAGCTTGCCCGCCTTGATGTGCTGCGAGAGCGTGGCGCCCGCGTTGGTCGACAGCACCTCGAACTGCCCGCCCAGCGCATCGTTCATCTGCTGCCCGCCGCCCTTGTAGGGCACATGCGTCACCTCGATGCGGGCGGCGGTGTGCAACTGCTCGAGCATGATGTGGCCGAGCGAGGCCTGGCCCGAGGTCGCCCAGCGGATCGCACCGGGCTTGGCCCTGGCGTCGGCCAGCAGCCCGGCGAAATCCTTGCTCGTGCTGGCCGAGGTCGCCATCAGCAGCACCGGCGAGTACATCACGCTGGCGATCGGCTGGATGTCCTTCAGGGGGTCGAAGGGCGAGCGGCCCAGGTGCGGGTTCAGCACCAGCGGGCTGATCGCCGAGAAGCCCAGCGTGGCGCCGTCGGGTGCGGCCTTGGCGACCGCGTCCATGCCGATGCTGCCGCTGGCGCCGGCCTTGTTCTCGATCACGACCGCGATGTTCATCTGCGCCGCCAGCTTGTCGGCCAGGGCGCGCGCCACCGCGTCGCTCACGCCACCGGCCGGGTAGGCGACGATGATGCGCAAGGTCTTGGGCAGGGTCTGCGCCGAAGCGCTGCTGCTGCCCAGTGTGGCTGCGAACAGGGTGGCGGCGACGGAAACAAGGAGCGCGTCGCGCCGCGAAAATCGGGGATTCATTCGGTCTCTCTGGTGAAGTAGCGTGATTGGATCAAGCGGATTTTGCCGCCATGCGGCCGGCGCAACGTGCATGGGCTGGCGTGCTGCGTCATCCCCGCGGATGGTGCTGCGCGTGCAGCTGCTTCAGTCGCTCGCGTGCCACATGGGTGTAGATCGTCGTGGTCGAGATGTCGGCGTGGCCCAGCAGCAGTTGCACCGCGCGCAGGTCGGCGCCGTGGTTGAGCAGGTGCGTGGCGAAGGCGTGGCGCAGCGTGTGCGGCGACAGCGGCACGCGGATGCCCGCGGCCTCGGCCTGCTTCTTCACGATGATCCAGAACATCACGCGCGTCATGCCCGCGCCGCGTGCGGTCACGAACAGGTCGGGGGTCTGCTGGCCGCCGAGGATCTCGGGCCGCGATTCGTCCATGTAGCGCTCGATCCAGCGGCGCGCCTCGCCGCCGAAGGGCACCAGCCGCTCCTTGCTGCCCTTGCCCATCACGCGCAGCACGCCGTCGTTCAGGCTCAGCTCGAAGACCTTGAGCGAGACCAGCTCGCTCACGCGCAGCCCGCTCGCGTACATCAGCTCGAGCATGGCCCGGTCGCGCAGGCCCAGCGGCGTGGTCACGTCCGGCGCGTTCAGCAGGTCGTCGACCTGCTTCTCCGACAGCAGCTTGATGGCGCGCGGCGCCTGCCGCGCCGGTGCCAGGCGCAGCGTCGGGTCGGCCGCGATGCGGTTCTCGCGCAGCGCCCAGCGGTAGTAACGCTTGAAGACGGTCAGCCGCCGGTTGGCCGACGTGGCCTTGCCGGTCTTGCCTTCGCGCCCGCCATGCGCCAGGCGCGCCCCCATGTAGGCCTGCACGTCGTGCTCGGCCGCGCGGTCGAGCGCGGTGTGACGCTCGGCCTGGAGCCACTGCGCGAAGAGCGCCAGGTCGCGCCGGTACGCCGCGAGCGTGTTCTTGGACAGCCCGTCCTCCAGCCACAGGGCATCGACGAAATCGTCGATCTCAGGTGTGGCCGGGGCAGCGGGCGAAATGGGTTCTGACATGGCCCCACAAGATAACAAACAAAAAAGCCGCCCGAAGGCGGCTGGATGGGCGAAGCAGCAGCGCCGCTTATTCGAGCTTGAGCTTCTGCTTGGCCACGACCTGCTTGTAGATCTCGTACTCGGCCTTGATCTGCGCGGCGAACTGCTCGGGCGTGTTGGCCACGATGATCGAGTCGGTGTCCTCGATGCGCTTCTTCACGGCCGGATCGGCCAGCGCCTTGCGCGTGCCTTCGCTGATCTTGTCGACGACGTCCTTCGGCAGACCCTTGGGGCCGAGGATGCCGTAGTAGGCCATGCGGTTCACCGGCTCCAGGCCGACTTCCTTGAAGGTCGGCACGTTCGGCAGTGCAGCCACGCGGTTGGGCGCGCTCACCACGATCGGGATCAACCGGCCGGCCTTGATGAAGGGCAGCGCCGAGGGCAGGTTGTCGAAGATGATCGGCACCTGGCCGGCCACCGTGTCGTTGAGCGCCGGGCCGGCACCGCGGTACGGGATGTGCGTGACGAAGGTGTTCGTCAGGCTCTTGTACAGCTCCATCAGCAGGTGGCCGATGCCGCCGGTGCCCGACGACGCGTACGAGTACTTGCCGGGGTTCTTCTTGAGTTCGGCCACGAACTCGGCGTAATTCTTGGCCGGGAAGTTCGGGTTGACCGCGATGATGTTCGGCGTCGCGGCGATGTTGATGATCGGCGTGAAGTCGTTGATCGGGTCGTACGGCGTCTTGGGGTTGATGGCCGGGTTGGCCGCCGTGCTCGACACGGTAGCGATGCCCAGCTTGTAGCCGTCGGCCGGGGCACGCGCGGTTTCGGCCGCGCCCACGATGCCGCCGCCGCCGGCGCGGTTCACCACCACCACGGGCTGCCCCAGCACCTTGCCCAGCGGATCGGCCACGACGCGCGCGATGATGTCGGTGGTGCCGCCGGGTGCGAAAGGCACGCTCAGTTCGATCGGCTTGTTCGGATAGCCCTGGGCCAGCGCCGGGCCGGCGACAGCGACCAGCGCAGCGGCGCCCACGAGAGCGCTCCATTGACGACGTTGCATCTGCAAACTCCTGGTAAGTCGAAAAACACGAAACCCTGATGCTAGCGGGTTCATCCCGCCGGCCGTTCCCAGGATTACCCACGGAACCCCCGGTTTATCCTCGAAGCAGTGAACTACGCGCAACTCCTCTTCCCCGACTTCTCCCTCATCGCCTGCGGCTGGCTCCTGTGCCGCTACACCGCGCTGGACCGCCGCGTGTGGGACCAGGTCGAGTCGCTGGTCTACTACTTTCTCTTTCCGGTCCTGCTGTTCCACTCGATCGTGCGCAGCCCGATCGACTTCGGCGCCACGTCGAACCTCCTGGCTGCGGGCCTGGGCGTGGGCGTCGCCGGCATCGTGCTGGCCTACGCCCTGCCCCACCTGCCGGGGCTCGGCCGGCACATCGACCGGCGCGAACACGCGGGCAGCGCGCAGATCGCCTTCCGCTTCAATTCCTTCATCTGCCTGGCCATGGCCGACCGGCTGGCCGGGCCGCAGGGCCTGTTGCTGATCGCGGTGCTCATCGGCGTGTGCGTGCCGCTGATGAACGTGGCGGCGGTATGGCCCATGGCGCGGCATGCGCAGACCGGCTTCGTGCGCCAGTTGCTGCGCAACCCGCTGATCATCGCGACCGCCTCGGGCCTGGTGGTCAACCTGCTCGGCATCACGGTGCCCGGGTGGATGGAGCCCTCGCTCAATCGCATCGGCGCGGCCTCGCTGGCGCTGGGCCTGATGGCCGCGGGCGCGGGCATGCAGTTCGCGACCCTCGCGCAGGGCAAGGTGCTGGCCGTGTCGCTGCTGTCCATCCGCCACCTGATCCTGCCGCTGATCGGCTGGGGCCTGGCGCGTGCGCTTCGGCTCGACCCGGCGCAGTCGGCGGTGCTGATGGCCTTCGCGGCGGTGCCGACCGCATCGAGCGCCTACGTGCTGGCGGCGCGCATGGGCTACAACGGCCCCTACGTCGCGGGGCTGGTCACGCTCTCGACCATCCTCGGGGTGCTCAGCCTGCCCTTCGCGCTGTCGCTGCCGCGCTGAGCCGGCGCGTGCTCGGCACCATGGCATACGCCGTTTTGCGGATGGTTCGCCGAGTACCCAGGGCCTAGCATCCACCCCGGGCGACATCGAGCGGCGCTGTCCGGCGTCCCTGCGCACCAGGAGATGGCATGGGTTTCAGTCTCGACGAACTGCAGGGGAAAACGGCAGCGTGGGCCGTGGGTCTGCTGCTGCTGATCGCTCTCTGCTGGATGGCATGGCACCGCATCGCGGACCGGCGCGAGGCGCGCCAGCGCATCGAAGCCGCGCGCGTGCGCTCCGGCCACATCCCGCTGGAGATTCCGACCGTGCGCGGCGGCCTGAGCCCGGGCCGCGACGACGACGCCCCCGACACGCTGCCCGAATGGTTCATCCAGGGCAAGGGCGAGCACGCGGTGGTCGACGAACACCCACGCATCCACCTGCGCTACCGCGATCCGAACGGCCGCAAGGCCGAATGCACGATGAAGGTCGAGAAGATCGACCTGCGCAAGCGCTACCTCGCCGGCTACGGCGACCTGCCCGGGGAGCAGCACGTCGTGCCGCTGCACGCGATCAAGGCGGCACGCATCGCCGACACCGGGCAGCGCTTCAACGTCGATTTCTGGGTCGACGCGGTGAGGGTGGCGCGGCGCCGGCGCGGCGAAGCGTAGCCAGCCTCCGCCTCCGTCCTCCCCTGCGTCCCGCCCCTCGGTTGCAGCCCGGATAATCGGTCCACATGCCGGCCTGCGACGCAGCCCGTTCGCAGCGCCGCGGATCGATGGAGAAACAGGAAAAGATGCTGACCGACAAGGGAAAGTCCGAGACGCCCGAGAAAAAACCCGAGGACTTTGCGGGCCACACGCCCATGATGGCGCAGTACCTGCGCCTGAAGGCCGACCACCCGGACACCCTGCTGTTCTACCGGATGGGCGACTTCTACGAGCTGTTCTACGGCGACGCCGAGAAGGCCGCGCGGCTGCTCGACATCACGCTGACGCAGCGCGGCCAGTCGGCCGGGCAGCCGGTGGTAATGGCGGGCGTGCCTTTCCACGCGGTGGATGCATACCTCGGCCGGCTCATCAAGCTGGGCGAATCGGTGGCGATCTGCGAACAGGTCGGCGAGGTCGGCGCCAGCAAGGGGCCGGTCGAGCGCAAGGTGATGCGGGTGGTCACGCCCGGCACGCTGACCGACGCGGAGCTGCTCAACGACAAGAGCGAATCGCTGCTGCTCGCCGTGCAGGCCAGCGGCCGCCACGCGATCGGCCTGGCGTGGCTGAGCGTGACCGGCGCCGAGCTGCGGCTGGCCGAGTGCCCGGCCGACACACTCGAAGCCTGGATCGCCCGCATCGCGCCGAGCGAACTGCTCTACAGCGCCGAGGTCACGCCGGCCTTCGAGAACCGCCTGAAGGCGGCGCGCGCGGCGCAGCCCTTCACGCTGTCGGTGCGGCCGGCCTGGCAGTTCGACGGCGCGCTGGGCGAGCGCAAGCTGTGCGAACAGCTGGGCAGCGCCAGCCTCGCCGCCTGGAATGCCGAAGGGCTGCCCAACGCGCACGCCGCCGCCTCGGCCCTGCTGGGCTACGCCGAACACACGCAGGGGCGCACGCTGTCGCATGTGCAGCGCCTGACGGTCGAGCGCGACGGCGACCTGATCGAGCTGCCGCCCGCCACGCGGCGCAACCTCGAACTCGTGCAGACGCTGCGCGGCGAAGACGCGCCCACCCTCTTCTCGCTGCTCGACACCTGCATGACCGGCATGGGCAGCCGCCTGCTCAAGCGCTGGCTGCTGTCGCCGCGGCGCGAGCGCAGCGAGGCGCAGGCACGGCTCGATGCCATCGGCACGCTGCAGTCCCATGCGCCCGGCGCGGCGGTGGCGCCGTGGCGCGCCCTGCGCGACGCGTTGAAGAACACCAGCGACGTCGAGCGCATCGCCGCGCGCATCGCGCTGCGCCAGGTGCGCCCGCGCGAGCTGGTCGCACTGCGGCTGGGGCTGGCCAAGGCCGAACAGCTGTCGCCGCTGCTGCCCGGGGGCGCTGCGCTGCTCCAGCAGATTGCGCAGACGCTCGCACCGCCGCCCGGCTGCATCGAGCTGCTGGTGAGCGCGATGAAGCCCGACCCGGCCGCGCTGGTGCGCGACGGCGGCGTGATCGCCACCGGGCACGACGCCGAGCTCGACGAGCTGCGCGCCATCAGCGACAACTGCGACGACTTCCTGCTCAAGCTCGAAGTGCAGGAGCGCGAGCGCACCGGCATCTCCAACCTGCGCGTGCAGTTCAACCGGGTGCACGGCTTCTACATCGAGGTCACGCAGAGCGCGCTCGCCAAGGTGCCCGACAACTACCGCCGCCGCCAGACGCTGAAGAACGCCGAGCGCTTCATCACGCCCGAACTCAAGGCCTTCGAGGACAAGGCGCTGAGCGCGCAGGACCGCGCGCTGGCCCGCGAGAAGTGGCTGTACGAACAACTGCTGGACGCGCTGCAGCCGCATGTGAACGCCCTCACGCGCCTGGCGGCCGGCATCGCCACGCTCGATGCGCTGTGCACGCTGGCCGAGCGCTCGCACACGCTGCACTGGAAGGCGCCGAGCTTCGTCGCCCACCCCTGCATCGAGATCGTGCAGGGCCGCCACCCGGTGGTGGAAGCCCGTCTGGCCGAGAAGTCGTCGGGCGGCTTCATCGCCAACGACACGGCGCTTGGGCCCCAGCAGCGCATGCAGGTCATCACCGGGCCGAACATGGGCGGCAAGTCGACCTACATGCGGCAGATCGCGATCATCGTGCTGCTGGCCTCCATCGGCTCGCACGTGCCCGCCACGGCCTGCCGGCTCGGGCCGATCGATGCCATCCACACCCGCATCGGCGCCGCCGACGACCTGGCCAACGCGCAATCGACCTTCATGCTCGAGATGACCGAGGCGGCGCAGATCCTGCACAGCGCCACGGCGCAGTCGCTGGTGCTGATGGACGAGATCGGCCGCGGCACCAGCACCTTCGACGGCCTGGCGCTGGCCGCCGGCATCGCCGCGCAGCTGCACGACCGCACCAGGGCCTTCACGCTGTTCGCCACGCACTACTTCGAGCTGACCGAATTCCCCGCCACACACCACGGCGCGGTCAACATGCACGTGAGCGCCACCGAATCAGGCCGCGACATCGTCTTCCTGCACGAGATGCAGCCCGGCCCGGCGAGCAAGAGCTACGGCATCCAGGTGGCACGGCTGGCCGGCATGCCGGCGGCGGTGGTCAACCACGCGCGCCAGGCCCTGGAGGCGCTGGAGGCGCAGCAGACCCAGACGCGCGCCCAGGTCGATCTGTTCGCCCCGCCGCCCGCCTCGCAGGCGCCGACGGTCAGCGCCGTAGAATCGGCCGTGGCCGCGCTCGAGCTCGATGCGATGAGCCCCAGGGAGGCGCTCGAAGCGCTGTACACACTTCAAAAACTCAACGCGCGCGAAAGCGGTCGAGGCTGAGTCGGCCCGATTCGTGCGAGACGACCCCATGACTTACTGCGTAGGCATCAAACTCAACGCCGGCCTGGTGTTCCTGTCCGACTCGCGCACGAACGCGGGCGTGGACCACATCAGCACCTTCCGCAAGATGATCGTCTACGAGCAGCCCGGCGACCGCGTCATGGTGCTGCTGTCGGCCGGCAACCTGAGCATCTCGCAGTCGGTGCGCGAAATCCTCCAGATCGAGGAACTGCGCGAGATGCAGGAAGACGGCGAACCGGGCCCGCCCATCACCATCTGGAACGCCAGGAGCATGTTCGATGCCGCGCGCGTGCTCGGCGCGGCGGTGCGCCATGTGTACGACCGCGACGCCGAAGCGCTCAAGCACGCCGGCCTGGACTTCAACGTGTCCTTCATCTTCGGCGGCCAGGTCCAGGGCGAAGGCATGCGCCTGTTCCTGGTCTATTCGGCCGGCAACTTCATCGAGGCGACCAACGAGACGCCTTATTTCCAGGTCGGCGAATCGAAGTACGGCAAGCCGGTGCTCGACCGCGTGCTCACGCCCGACACGCCGCTGGACGAAGCTGCCAAGTGCGCGCTGGTGTCGATGGATTCCACGATGAAGTCGAACCTCTCGGTCGGCCTGCCGCTGGACCTGGTGGTGTACGAGGCGAACCGGCTGGAGACCGACAAGATCGTCTGCCTGGACGCCAACAACCCGTACTACCAGATGATGCACAACAGCTGGGGCCAGAAACTGCGCGAGGTGTTCGACAGCATCGAGGACCCGGTCTGGGACGGCAGCGAAAGCGCCCACCCGCTGATGATGCCGGCCGCGCGCCACAGCCCGCTGCGCAAGATCTCGACGCCGGACGAGAAGCTGATCTAGGGGCTGGGACCCGGGTGACCCTGCCGCCAGTCGTCTTCTCGCACGGGAACAGCTTTCCGGCGAGCACCTATCGCGTCATGCTCGACAGCCTGCGCGACCGCGGGCTCGACGTGCACGCCATCGAGAAGCTGGGGCACGACCCCAAATACCCCGTCACCAACAACTGGCCCCACCTGGTCGAGCAGCTCGCGGACTTCACGCGGGGCCTGGTGAAGCAGGCCGGCCAGCCGGCCTTTCTGGTGGGCCATTCGCTCGGCGGCTTTCTCAGCCTGATGTGCGCCGCACGCCACCCGATGCTCGCGCGCGGCGTCGTGATGATCGACTCGCCCCTCGTGGGCGGCTGGCGCGCCAACACGCTCGGCCTGGTCAAGCGCACGCCCCTGCTGAAATCGATGTCGCCCGGCGCCGTGAGCCGCAAGCGGCGCACCGTCTGGGACGACCGCGAGGCGGCCTTCGAGCATTTCCGCGCCAAGCGCGCCTTCGCGCGCTGGGACCAGCGGGTGCTGCGCGACTACGTGGACTACGGCATGCGCGAATCGCCGGGCGCCCTGACGCTGAGCTTCGACCGCGACGTGGAGACCGCCATCTACGACACGCTGCCGCACAACCTCGGCGCGCTGCTGCGCGCCAACCCCCTGCACTGCCGCGTCGCCTTCATCGGCGGGCGCCAGTCCGTCGAGCTGCGCCGCGTCGGCCTCGCGATGACCGAGCGCGTCACGCGTGGGCGCATGGCGATGCTCGACGGCACGCACCTGTTCCCGATGGAAAAGCCGATCGCGACGGCGGCAGCGGTGGAGGCGGCGCTGCGCAACCTGCTGTGAGTGCAGCGGACCGGCGTCAGGTGATCACTCCGCCCAGACCACCATCCCCGTCCACGCCGTCGCCAGCACCACGATGCCGAACACGATGCGGTAGTAGGCGAAGGGCACGAAGGTGTGCGTGCTGATGTACCTCAACAGCCAGCGCACGCAGAGCCAGGCGCTCAGGAACGAGAACACCAGCCCGACCGCGAAGAGCGGGATGTCGGCCGCCGACAGCAGCGCGCGCTCCTTGTAGAGGCTGTACACGCCGGCGCCGATCAGCGTCGGGATGGCCAGGAAGAAGGAGAAGTCGGTGGCGGCCTTGCGGCTCAGGCCGAGCAGCATGCCGCCGATGATGGTGGAGCCGCTGCGGCTGGTGCCGGGGATCATCGCGAAGCACTGCACCAGGCCGACCTTGAGCGCGTCCCACGGCGTCATGTCGTCGACGTTCTCGATGCGGATGGAGCCGGGCGGCCGCTTTTCGGCCCACAGGATGATGAAGCCGCCGATGATGAAGGTGGTGGCGACCACGACCGGCGTGAACAGGTGTTCCTTGATCGCCTTGCCGAACAGCAGGCCGAGCACCACGGCGGGCAGGAAGCCGATCAGCACGTTGAGCGCCAGCCGACGGGCCTTGGCCTGGCGCGGCAGCGCGACCACGGTCGAGTGGATCTTCTGCCAGTAGACCAGGATCACCGCGAAGATCGCGCCGGTCTGGATCGCGATGTCGAACACCTTGGCCTTCGCGTCGTCGAAGCCCAGCAGCGAACCGGCGAGGATGAGGTGGCCCGTCGACGAGATCGGCAGGAACTCGGTCAGCCCCTCGACGATGCCCATGACCGCGGCCTTGGCCAGCAAAACGATATCCACGCGTGCTCCTTTGAAAGAGCCTGGATTATCGCGATCGCGTGCGTCAGGTGAGGTTCAGACTGCGCGTGCTTGTGGCGCTACGCCAGCCGCGCGCGCAGCGCCCGCACGGCGCTGTCGACGGTGGTCAGCACCGGCAGGCCGGTCGCGGCCTCGCAGGCCGCGCGTGCGCGCGCCATGCTGAACTGCGCCAGCGCGATGCGCTCGCAGCCCCGCGCCTTCAGGGCCACGGCCTGTTCGGCGATCAGGGCGTCGTGCGTGGGGCCGTCGCCGCGGTTCAAGGCATCGAGCGCGCCCGCAGCCAGGGCGGTCTCGAGCACGATGCCTTCGGGGAATTCCGGCGGCATGGACGCCAGCGTCGGCGCGAAGGTCGAGATCAGCCCCAGCACGCCGCGGCCGACGGCCGCCTCGGCGATCATGGCCTCGTTGGGCTTGAGCACCGGCATCGCCGCATGGCGCCGCGCCACCGCCTCGATGCACGGCCCGAAGGCCGAGCAGGTGAAGAGGATGCCCTGGGCGCCGGTGTCGACCGCGTATTGCGCCAGCCGCTGGAAGCGCTCGTGCATCGCCGCGTCCAGCCCCTGCCCCGGCCCCTGCGCGTTCCGCGCGAGGTCGGCGGACAGGCTGTCGTCCAGCAGGTTCATGCGCTGCGCCTGCGGCCAGTCGCGCACGAAGGCGGCGTTGATCGGGTCGACGGAATGGGCGAGTGCGTGGATCAGGGCGATGCGGGTCATGCGGTGTTCACGGAGCTGGGCGAGGAGGGCAATGATCGTCTGCATGCATTGTCAGCGCGGCGCTTGCCAGCCGCCGCCCAGACCCTGGATCAACCCCACGGCCGCCGTCTGCCGATTGACCTGCAGCTGCAGCACCGTGCGCCGCGCGCTCAGCGCCGAGGCCTGTGCCGTGACCACCTCGGTGTAGCTCACCTGGCCCGCCCGGTAGCGGTTGAGGATCTGCTGCTCGGTGCGGTCCGCGGCGGCCGAGGCTTCGCGGCGCAAGGCCTCCTGCGCGGCCAGGCTGGCGGTGGCGGTGAGCTGGTCTTCGACGCCCTGGAAGGCGGTCAGCACGGTCTGCCGATAACTCGCCACCGAAGCGTCGTACGAGGCCTTGGCCGCATCCACCTGCGCGCCGATGGCGCCCGCGTCGAACAGCACCTGCGCCGCCGAGAGGCCGATCGACCACAGCGTGTTCGAGGCGCTGAACAGGTCCGACACGCGGCTGGCCGAACGCCCGAGCGATGCGCTCAGGCTGAAGCTCGGGTAATACGCCGAGCGCGCGATGCCGATCTGCGCATTGGCCTTGGCCACGGCCCGCTCGGCCGCTGCGATGTCGGGCCGGCGTTGCAGCAGCGTCGACGGCACGCCCAGGGGCACCGCGGGCACGACGGGTGTCCACGCCGTCTCGACCGGCAGCTGGAAGTCGGCCGGCGCAACGCCGATCAGCACCGCGATGGCATGCTCGTAGGTGTCGCGCGTGCGCTGCAGCGCGACGCGGTCGGCACGCGTGTTGACCAGCTGCGTCTGCGCCTGCAGCACGTCGCTCTGCGCGGCGATGCCGGCCTCGTAGCGGTTGCGCGTGATGGCGTAGGCGCGCTCGTAGCCTTCGAGCGTCTCGGCCAGCAACGCGAGTTCGGCATCGGCCTCGCGCAGCGAGAAGTAGTTGGATGCGAGCTCGCCCTGCGCCGACAGGCGCGCCGCGGCCAGGTCGGCCTCGCTCGCCTGTGCCTGGGCCTGCGCGCTGCTGACGTTCTCGCGCAGCTTTCCCCACAGGTCGGGCGCCCAGTCCGCCCCCAGTGTCGCGCTGGCGCTGCCGCGCGCATCGCCGGCGCCGCGGGTGCCACTGCGCTGGGCGCTGCCCGACAGCGACACCGTCGGGAACAGCGACGCCCGTGCCTCGCGCACCAGCGCCTGGGCCTGCGCGTAGTTCGCCACCGCGATCGCGATGTTCTGGTTGGACACCTGCACGCGCTCGACCAGGGCATTGAGCCCCGCGTCACCGAAGAGCTGCCACCACGGGCCGCGCTCGAAGGCATCGGCCGGCGCGGCCGGCAGCCAGCCCTCGGCGGCGGGCGCCTCCTTCCAGGCGCCGGGCGACACCACGACCGGGCGCTCGTACGCCGGCCCCACCGCGCAGGCGGTGAGCGAGCCGGCGGCGGCCAGCGCCATCAGGGTGGGCAGGAAGGACGATCGGGAACGCATGGCTTGTTTCTTCATGTCAGCGGCTCGAGTCGTGGGAGTCGGGGGATACCGCGGAACCGGCTTTGCCGGGCCGCTGGTATCGCCCCCTTGAGGGGGAGGCGCCGCAGGCGCTTCGGGGGTGGGTCATATCACTCTGGCAAGGTGTTTTTCGTTCGGCGCGGGGCGGCGCAGCTTGTCCATCAGCACGTAGACCACCGGCGTCGTCAGCAGCGTGAGCAGCTGGCTGGCGATCAGCCCGCCGACGATGGCCACGCCCAGCGGCTGGCGCAACTCGGCACCTTGCCCGAAGCCGATGGCCAGCGGCAGCGCACCGAGGATGGCCGCCAGCGTGGTCATCAGGATCGGGCGGAAGCGCAGCATGCAGGCCTCGCGCACCGCCTCGGTCGCCGAAAGCCCGCGCGAGCGCTCGGCCTCCAGCGCGAAGTCGATGATCATGATGGCGTTCTTCTTCACGATGCCGATCAGCAGGAAGAGCCCGATCAACGCGATGATCGACAGCTCCATGCGGAACAGCAGCAGCGCCAGCACCGCGCCCACGCCGGCCGAGGGCAGCGTGGTCAGCACCGTGATCGGGTGGATCAGGCTTTCGTACAGGATGCCCAGCACGATGTAGATCACGACGATGGCCGCGACGATCAGCAGCATCTGCTGCGCGTTGGACTGCTCCGCCGCGCGCGCCGTGCCCGAGAAGCTGCCGCGCACGTTGACCGGCATGGCGATGTCGTTCTCGGCCTGCTTGACCAGGCGCTGGCCTTCGGCCAGGGTCACGCCGTCGGCCAGGCTGAACGACACGGTGCTCGAGAGCTCGGTGTCCTCATGGCTGATGGAGCTGGGCACCGCGCGCTCGCTCAGCTTCGCGAAGGCGGCCAGTGGCACCATGTTGGTCGTGCTCGACGCCAGGGCCTGGCCGGCCGACGAGTTGCGCGCACCGGGGTTGGCCGAGGTGGTGGTCGAGGTGCCGGTGGCCGCGTCGGTGGTGTTCTGTACCGAACTCACCGCGGTGGCGCCGCTCGCGGTCGTCGTCGTGGTGAGCGTCGAGGGCACGTACAGGTCCTTCAGCACGGTCGGCGCGGGCTGGAAGCGCGGCGCCCACTCCATGATCACCGAGTACTGGTTGAGGTCGTTGTAGATGGTCGCCACCGAGCGCTGACCGTAGGCGTTGTAGAGCGCGTTGTCGACCGCGCTCGACGTCACGCCCAGCCGCGTCGCCGCATCGCGGTCGACCTCAACGAAGGTCTCGACGCCGTTGTCCGACGATTCGCCGTCGACGTCGGTCAGCTGCGGAATTTCCTTGAGCCGCTCGGCCAGCTTGTTCGACCAGGTGCGCAGGTCGCTCAGGCTGTCGCTCTTGAGGGTGTACTGGTAGGCCGAGTTGCTCTGCCGACCGCCCATGCGCAGGTCCTGCACCGGACCGAGGAACACGCGCAGCCCGGTCAGCTGGTTGAGCTTGGGGCGCAGCCGGTCGATCACCGCCTGGGTCTTGACCTTGCGCTCGGCCAGCGGCTTGAGGTTGACGAACATGAAGCCGCCACCCGCGCGAGAGCCGCCCGCGAAGCCCACCACCGTGTCGACCGCCGGGTCGGCATGGATGATGTCGACCGCCTCCTTCAGCTTGGCGGTGAGCGCCACCGACGAGATGCTCTGGTCGGCGCGCAGGCCGGCGTTGAGCTGCCCGTTGTCCTGCTGCGGGAAATAGCCCTTGGGCACGGCGATGAAGAGGTACACGTTGAGCGCGATCACGGCCACAAGGACCGCCATCACGACCAGCTTGGCCGACAGCGCCCAGTCGAGGCTGTGGCCGTACACGCGCAGGCTCCACTGCCACAGGCGCTCGGTCCAGCGCATGAAGGGCCCGCTGATGCGGCCCGGCCGCTTGCGCGCGTAGTAGCTCTCGGCGCGCAGCAACATTGCGCACATCATCGGCGTGGTGGTGAGCGAAATCACCAGCGAGATCAGGACCGAGGCCGACAGCGTGACCGCGAACTCGCGAAACAACCGCCCCACCTGCCCGCCCATGAACAGCAGCGGGATGAACACCGCCACCAGCGACAGGCTGATCGACAGCACCGTGAAGCCGACCTCGCGCGCCCCGCGCAGCGCCGCCGACACGCGGTCCATGCCGTTCTCGATGTGGCGCTGCGTGTTCTCGAGCACCACGATGGCGTCGTCGACCACGAAGCCGGTGGCGACGGTCAGCGCCATCAGGCTCAGGTTGTTGAGCGAGAAGCCCAGCAGGTGCATCACGCCGAAGGTGCCCAGCAGCGACACCACGGTCGCCACCGCCGGGATGATGGTGGCGCGCGCGCGGCGCAGGAAGACACCGACCACCAGCACCACGAGCACCACCGACATCACCAGCGTCAGCTCGACCTCGTGCAGCGACGAGCGGATGGAGTTGGTGCGGTCGGACGCGACCTGCACGTCGATGTCGGCCGGCAGCTGCGCGCGCAGTTCGGGGATGAGCTGGCGCACACCGTCCACCGTCTCGATGATGTTGGCGCCCGGCTGCTGCGTGACCAGCACGATCACCGCCGGCTGGCCGTTGAACAGGCCCACCGTGCGCGTGTTCTCGACGCTGTCGATCACTTCGGCCACGTCGCGCAGCCGCACGGCGGCACCGTTGCGCCAGGCGATGACGAGGTCTCGGTAGTCCGCCGCGCGCAGGCCCGGCGCCGGCGTGTAGACCTGCAGCCGCCGGTCGTCGCTCTCGATCGTGCCCTTGGGGCGGTTGGCATTGTTGGCCTGGATGGCGGCGCGCACGTCTTCGGTGCTGATGCCCAGGCGGTTGAGCGAGAACGGCTCCAGCTCGATGCGCACCGCCGGCAGCGAGCCGCCGCCGATCTCCACGTCGCCCACGCCTTCGACCTGCGACAGGCGCTGGCTCACGATGTTCGACACCGCGTCGTAGATCTGCCCCGGGGTACGCGTCTTCGAGGTGAGCGTGAGGATGATCACCGGCGCGGCCGTCGGGTTGACCTTGCGGTAGGTCGGGTTGCTGCGCAGCGTCGACGGCAGGTCGGCGCGCGCCGCGTTGATGGCCGCCTGCACCTCGCGTGCGGCCGAGTCGATGTTGCGGCTGAGGTCGAACTGCAGCGTGACCCGCGCGGAGCCGTTGGAACTGTTCGACGTGAGCTCGTTGACCCCCGGTATCACGCCCAGCCGCCGTTCCAGCGGCGTGGCCACGCTCGACGCCATGGTGCTCGGGCTCGCGCCAGGCAGGCTGGCCGACACCGAGATCGTCGGGAAGTCGACCTGCGGCAGGGGCGACACCGGCAGCACGAAGAAGGCCATGATGCCGGCCAGCGCGATGCCGATCGTCAGCAGGACGGTCGCGATCGGACGCTCGACGAAGAGCTTCGACAGGTTCATGGCGCCTCGGCCACGGCTTCGGGGTCGTCCCCTTCACGGCGGCGCGAGAAGCGGCGCCCCACGCGGTCGAAGGCCAGGTAGATCACCGGCGTGGTGAACAGCGTGAGCATCTGGCTGAGCACCAGCCCGCCGAAGATCGCCAGGCCCAGCGGCCGGCGCAGCTCAGCGCCCTCGCCCCAGCCCAGCATCAGCGGCACCGCAGCGAAGAGCGCGGCCAGCGTGGTCATCAGGATCGGGCGGAAGCGCAGCAGCGCAGCCTGGTGGATCGCCTCCTGCGGCGACTTGCCCTGACGCCGCTCGGCGTCGATCGCGAAGTCGATCATCATGATCGCGTTCTTCTTCACGATGCCGATCAGCAGGATGATGCCGATGATGCCGATCACACCCAGGTCGTTGCCGGTGACCATCAGCGCCAGCAGCGCGCCGACACCGGCCGAGGGCAGCGTCGACAGGATCGTGAGCGGGTGCACGTAGCTTTCGTACAGCACGCCCAGCACGATGTACACGCAGATCACTGCCGCGAGGATGAGCCACAGCTGGTTGGCCAGCGACTTCTCGTAGGCGCCCGCGGCACCCAGGAAGTTCATCGTGATGCTCGATGGCAGGCCGATCTCCCGCGCCGCCGCGCGGATGGCCGAGACCGACTTGCCCAGCGCCACGCCCGGCGCCGTGTCGAAGCCGACGGTGGCGGCCGGGTACTGCGCCACGCGCGTGACCTGCAGCGGCGCGAGCTGCTCGCGCACCGTCGCGAAGGACGACAGCGGCGTGGCCGTGCCGGCGCCGGTGCGCAGCTGCAGCGTGCCCAGGCCCTGGATCGATGCGAGCCCTTCGCGCTGCGCTTCGAGGATCACGCGGTACTGGTTGGTCTCGGTGAAGATGGTCGAGACGATGCGCTGGCCGAAGGCGCTGTAGAGCGCATCGTCGACCGAGCTGGCCGTGACCGACAGGCGCGACGCGGTGTTGCGGTCGATGTCGACATAGGCGGCCAGGCCCTGCGCGCCGGCATCGGTGGTCGCGTTGCGCACCAGCGGCTCCTTCGCGAGGCGCTCGACCAGCTTCTTGGCCCAGCCGTTGACGGCGGCCGTGTCGACGCCTTCGAGCGACACGCGGAACTCGGTGGGGCCGGTCTCGGCGTCGATGGTCAGGTCCTGCGTGGGCTGCAGGTAGAGCTTGGCACCGGCCACGTCGCGGCTGACACGCTCGCTCAGCCGCGTCATGATGGCCTGCTGGTCGCCACGGCCTTCGCGCAGGTTGACCAGCACGCTGCCGGTGTTGAGCGTGGTGTTGTTCGCCGCGTCGACGCCCACCACCGAACTCACGCTGCGCACCTCGGGGTCGCGCAGGATGGCGTTGGCGGCCGCCTGCTGGATCTCGGCCATGCGCAGGTACGACACGTCCTGCGACGCCTCGATGCGGCCCTTGAGCTGACCGGTGTCCTGCGTCGGGAACAGGCCCTTGGGGATGGCGATGTAGAGGAGCACCGTGAGGGCCATCGTGGCCACGGCGACGATCAGCGTCAGCGGCTGGTGGCGCAGCACCCATTGCAGCCAGACGTCGTAGCGCGCGATCACGCGGTCGAAGAAGCGCTGCACGGCGTGGCCGAAGCGGCCGCCCTGCGCCGCCTCGGGCTTGAGCCAGCGCGCCGACATCATCGGCACCAGCGTGAGCGAGACGACCGCCGAGATCAGGATGGTGATCGCCAGCGTGACCGCGAACTCGCGGAACAGCCGGCCCACCACGTCGCTCATGAAGAGCAGCGGGATCAGCACGGCGATGAGCGAGACCGTCAGCGAGATGATGGTGAAGCCGATCTGCGTCGCGCCCTTGAGCGCGGCGGCGAAGGGCTTCTCGCCCTCTTCCAGATAGCGCGCGATGTTCTCGATCATCACGATCGCATCGTCGACGACGAAGCCGGTCGCGATGGTCAGCGCCATCAGGCTCAGGTTGTTGAGCGAATAACCCAGCAGGTACATCAGCCCGCAGCTGCCGATGAGCGAGATCGGCACCGCAATGCTGGCGATGACCGTGGCGCGGATGTTGTGCAGGAAGAAGAAGATCACCAGCACGACCAGCACGACGGCCAGGATGAGTTCGAGCTGCACATGATGAACCGACGCGCGGATGCCGGTGGTGCGGTCCGACAGGATTTCCACGCGCACGGAACCGGGCAGCGAGGCCTGCAGCTCGGGCAGCTGCTTGCGGATGGCATCGACCGTCGCGATCACGTTGGCGCCCGGCTGGCGCTGCACGTTGAGGATCACCGCAGGACGCAGGGTTCCCTCGGAATTCGCCTCGTCGCCCTTCAGTGCCGCCCACGCGCCGAGCTGCGTGTTCTCGGCGCCGTCGACCACGCGCGCCACATCGGTCATGCGCACCGGCGCGCCGTTCTTCCAGGCGACGATCAGGTTCTTGTAGTCGGCCGCGGTGACCAGCTGGTCGTTCGCGTTGATGGTGTACGAGCGCTTCGGGCCGTCGAAGCTGCCCTTGGCGCTGTTGGCATTGGCCGCGGTGATGGCGCTGCGCAGCGTGTCCAGGCCGATGCCGACGGAGGCGAGCGCGTTGGTGTCGGCCTGGATGCGCACCGCCGGCCGCTGCCCACCCGAGAGCGTGACCAGACCGACCCCGGTGACCTGACTCATCTTCTGCGCGAGCCGCGTGTTCACCAGGTTCTGCACCTCGGTGAGCGGCATCGTGTCGGAGCTGACCGCCAGCGTGAGGATGGGCGAATCGGCCGGGTTGACCTTGGCGTAGACCGGCGGCGCCGGCAGGTCGGCCGGCAGGAGGGAGCTGCCCGCGTTGATGGCCGCCTGCACCTGCTGCTCGGCCACATCCAGCGTCTCGGTCAGGTCGAATTGCAACGTGACGATCGACACACCGGCGGCGCTGGTCGAGCTCATGCGGTTGAGCCCGGACATCTGTCCGAACTGGCGCTCCAGCGGCGCGGTGACGGTACGGCTCATCACCTCAGGGCTGCCGCCCGGGTAGAGCGTCTGCACCTGGATGGTCGGGTAGTCGACCTGCGGCAGGGCGGCCAGCGGCAGGAAGCGCAGGCCGACCAGGCCGGCCAGCACGATGGCGAGCATCAGCAGCCCGGTGGCGACCGGGCGCTCGATGAAGGGACGGGAGGGGCTCACGCGTGGCGCCTCCGCTCAGGGGGGCGGCCCGCCGCCTTCGCGACGGCGACGCTCGCCCTGCGGACCCGACCCGGGGCGACGTGGGCCTGACGCACCGGCGCGCGGGGCAGCGGCCGGGCGTTCGCCTTGCAGCTGCACGCGCGAGCCTTCGCTCAAGCGGTCGCCGCCTTCGGTCACGACCAGCTCGCCGGCCTTCAGGCCGTCGGTGATCGCGACCACGTCGACCGTCGATTCGCCGCGCTTGACCTGGCGCATCTGCACCGTGCGGTCTTCGCCGATCACGTAGACGTACGGCCCCTTCGGGCCGGTGCGCACCGCCGTCACCGGCACCACGATGGTGTTGAGCATGCGCAGCGTGAGGCGCACATTGACGAACTGGCTGGGGAAGAGCGTCGCGGCGACGTTCTCGAAGCGGGCCTTGGCCTTGACCGTGCCGGTGGTCGTGTCGACCACGTTGTCCAGCGTGGAGAAGGTGCCGAGGTCGAGCGTGGTGCTGCGCGTGCGGTCGAAGGCGGCCACCGCCAGCGGCTTGCCCTGGGCGAGCTGCTGCTGGATCTCCGGCACACGGTCCTGCGGCACCGAGAACTGCACGTCGATGGGGTTCATCTGCGTGATGACGGCGATGCCGGTGGTCGAATTGGCGGCCACCGTGTTGCCCTGGTCGACCCCGCGCAGGCCGATGCGGCCGGTGATGGGCGCCGTGATGCGGGTGAAGTCGAGGTTCACGCGGGCCGCGGCTTCCGAGGCCTTGTCGGTGATGACGGTGCCTTCGAGCTGCTTGACGAGTGCGGCCTGCGTGTCGACGTCCTGCCGGGCGATCGAGTCCTGCCCGAGCAGCGTGCGGTAGCGCGACAGCGTGACGCGCGCCGCCTCGAGCTGCGCCTCGTCGCGCACCCGCGTGCCTTGCGCCTGCATCAGCGCCTGCTCATACGGGCGGGCATCGATGCGTGCGAGAAGCTGGCCCTTCTTCACCATCTGCCCTTCGGTGAAGAGCACGTCGGTCAGCACGCCGCCGACCTGCGCCTTGAGCGTGATGGTCGCCAGCGGCGTCACGGTGCCCAGTGCGTCGAGCGTGATCGGCAACTCGGCCTGTCGCGCCGCCGCGTGACCCACCGTGACCATGCCGGCGCCGAAGGCACCAGGGCCGCCCGGACCACCAAACCCACCGGCGCCTTCAACCGGAGGACGCTTGATGAGGTACCAGCTGCCACCCGCCAACACAGCGACGACGAGTACCGCGACCAGGGTGCCGATCCATCGGCGCCGACGTCGGGGGGGCGGCTCTGACAATGACGAGGATCCGGCGGGAGGCGTGGCAGGTGGGGTGGGATGGTCCATGAGAGCGAGGGGCGGCACAAGTCTGGTGCGAGTAGAGCCCGGCATCGTAGCTGGCAACCCTCACGCACCGTAAAGGCGGCGTAAAGGCGCGTGGACACAGCCCCAAAGAACAGCGACACGAGGCGCCGCCGAACCGACGACGGCGACCTTCATCCCCGCGCAACTGCGCGCGTCATCCGGCCCGCGTTCTGCGTCGACGTGTGGCGCCGGCACATTCACCACAGCGCCCGTAGAGCGTCAGTTCATGGTGCGCCACCTCGAAGCCCTTGGGCGCCAGCCGGTCGAGGTCTCCCGGGCACTCGTGCACGTCGAAGACTCTCTTGCAGTCATTGCACTGGAAGTGATGGTGGTGCCCATGGTGCACGGGTTCGAAGCGCGCGCTTTCGCCCGGCAGCACCACAGAGGCGATCTCCTCTGCTTCCAGCAATTGCTTGAGGTTGCGATACACCGTGGCGATGCCCAGACCCGGCACTTCAGCCTGGGCGGCGTCGCAGATCTCGGCGGGCGACAGCGGCCGGCCGGCCGCTTCGATGACGGCACGGATGGCTGATCGTTGTCGCGTGGAGCGTTCCATGGGGCGCGGCGAGGTTGGCAATGGCAAGACTTCCATTGTCACATGCTACGATATTGATAATTCATTATCATTAGAACCGGGGCGGCTCTGCCCCGCCGATCCCGACAACCCACGGCCCCCCCCCATGAAACAGCCCCTGCTCCCCGTCACCGTGCTCTCCGGCTTTCTCGGCGCCGGCAAGACCACGCTGCTCAACCATGTGCTGCGCAACCGCGAGGGCCGGCGCGTGGCCGTCATCGTCAACGACATGAGCGAGGTCAACATCGACGCGTCGATCGTCGGCCGTGAGGGCCAGCTCTCCCGCACCGAGGAAAATCAAGGCGCTGAACCCGAAGGCGCGGGTGGTCGAGAGCATCCGCGGCGAGGTGCCGCTGTCGAACATCTTCGACACCGGGCTCTTCGATCTGGAGGAGGCCTATGGGATGCCGGGCTGGGTTCAGGAACTCGAAGGCAAGCACACGCCCGAGAGCGAGGCCTACGGGCTGCACAGCTTCGTCTACCGCGCTCGTGCGCCGTTCCATCCCCAGCGCCTGCACGACTTCCTGCAGAACCCCGTCACCGGGCTGATCCGCAGCAAGGGCTACTTCTGGCTGGCGTCGCGGCCCGAGTGGGTGGGAAGCCTGTCCGGCGCCGGCAAGCTGATGAACGTGGAGCCGGTGGGCATGTGGTGGGCGGCCTCGCCGAAGTCGCAGTGGCCGCGAGACGTCGCGCTGCGCCACGAGATCGAAGCACGCTGGCAGGAGCCCTGGGGCGACCGCCACCAGGAGATCGTGTTCATCGGCGACAGGCACCTGGACGAGACAGCGGTGCGCAAGATGCTCGATGCCTGCCAACTGAACTTCACCGAAACCCGCAAGGGGATGGCGCACTGGCGCGAACTGCAGGACCCGTTTCCGCAATGGTCGCGCACGGCGGAGGTGATCGAGGCCTGACGGCCACGGACGAATCCGCATCGACCGGCGCATTCATCGCGGCCCGTCGCAGGCGCGTCAACGGCCGGAAGCCAACGCCGCGGCAATGGCCCGGGCATTGAAGGCGAAGAGCTTGAAATAGGTGTCGGCTTCGGTCCCCGGTGGCGAGAGTGCATCGGAATAGAGGTGGCCACCCACCTTGACGCCGGCCTCCGATGCGATCTGCTCGACCAGGCGCGGGTTCGAGATGTTTTCCATGAAGACCGCACTCACCTCTCGCGCACGAATCTGGCGAATCAGACGGGCGACCGTTGCGGAAGAAGGTTCGGCCTCGGTGTTGATGCCCTGCGGTGACAGCAGCTCGATGCCGTAGGCCGCACCGAAATAGCCAAAGGCGTCGTGCGAGGTCAGTATCCGGCGCCGAGCTTTCGCAATGGCATCGAACCGGCCGCGCACTTCGGCATCCAGCGTCTGCAGCCGATCCGTATACGCCTGGGCACGCCGCTCGAGATCGGCGGCCTGTGCCGGCCGGGCACGGGCAAAGGCGTCGCGCAGGTTGGCCACGTAGCGCATGGCATTGCGCAGGTCCTGCCATGCGTGGGGGTCCTCGCCATGGCCATGGCCGGCCTCGCCGCGGCGCGGGGTGACGCCCGCGCTGGCCACGACCATGGCGCCGCGATAGCCGGCGGATTTCACCAGCCGGTCGATCCAGCCCTCGAAGCCCAGGCCATTGACCACCACCAGGTCGGCGCCCGCCACGCGCCGGGCATCGGCTGGCGTGGGCTGGAAGACATGCGCATCGGCGTTGGGGCCCACCAGCGCCTGTACCTCGACATCGGGCCCACCGACTTCACGCGCCATGTCGGCGAGGATCGAAAAGCTGGCCACCACGCGCAGCGGTGGCGTTGCCGGGGTCGGCTGTGCCTGCACGCGCGATACGGCGCCCAGCGAAGGCAGGACGGTGAGCAGGGCCAGGATCGAGCGGCGTCGGAGGGTCATGGTGGTCATTGGTGTCGTTGGAGGGAAGTTGAAGGAGCGCGCTCAGGCGGGTGTTCGGTGCGCACGCCGCAGCCTTTGCCACAGCAATCCTTCGCGCGACCCTGCAACCAGAGACACGAGATAGATGCCACCGGCCACGAGCACGATGGCCGGCCCCGAGGGCCACTGCGCGTGATAGGACAGCAGCAGCCCGGCCGCCCCGGAGAATGCGGCGATCACGGCCGCGACGGCGGCGAGGCTCCATACCTGGGCGGCCCAGAAGCGGGCCGCCACGGCCGGCAGCATCATCAGGCCCACCGACATCAACGTCCCCATGGCCTGGAAGCCGGCCACCAGGTTAGCGACCGTCAGGACCAGCATCGCACCGTGGACGGCACGCCCCGGCCCGCCGACGCTGCGCAGGAAGCCGGGGTCCACGCATTCGGCGACCAATGGCCGGTAGATCGCGGCCAGCACCAGCAGGGTCACGCTGCTCACCGAACACATGAGAATCAGCGCCGTATCGTCCACCGCGAGGATGGTGCCAAAGAGCAGGTGCATCAGATCCACCGCACCACCACGCAGCGAGACCAGCAGCACCCCCAACGCCAGCGCGATGAGGTAGAAGGCGGCAAAGCTCGCATCCTCGCGCTGCGCCGTGGCGCGCGAAACCCACCCGGCGGCCAGCGCCACCAGCACCGCCGCACTGAAACTCCCCAGACTCATGGCGGTGAGGGATGGCCCCGCGATCAGAAAACCCAGCGCGGCGCCGGGCAGCAACGCATGGCCCGTGGCGTCGCCGACCAGGCTCATGCGGCGCAGCACCAGCAGCGTGCCCATCGGCGCGCTGCCCAACGCCAAGGCCAATGCGGCCACGAGCGCGCGGCGCATGAACCCGAAGTCGGCGAAAGGCTGCACGAGCAGATCATTCAGGCTCATGCGACGGACTCCTGCGCAGAGGAAACCTCGGGCGACGCGACCTCGTCCCACGACTCGCTCAGCTGCCGGGCACGCAGCAGGTGCTCGGGCTGCAGCACGCCTCCTGTCGGCCCCCAGGCCACACAGCGCCGCGCCAGCAGCAGTGCCTGGTCGAAGTGCTGGCGCACCTGCGCCATGTCGTGCAGCACCGCGATCACCGTGCGCCCTTCGGTGTGCCAGCGCCGGATCACGGCCAGCAGATCGGCGGTGGTTCGCGCGTCGACGCCGCTGAACGGCTCGTCCAGCAGGATCACGGGCGCGTCCTGCAGGAGCACACGGGCGAAGAGCACGCGCTGAAACTGGCCGACCGACAACGCGCCGATGGCACGCCGCTCGAAACCGGTCAGTCCTACCGTGTGCAACGCGCCGTGGATCTCGTTGCGCTGCGCCGCAGTCAGCCCGCGCAGACTGCCGCAGCAGGACCAGAGGCCCAGCCCCGCCAAGTCCATCACATGGATCGGAAAGCTGCGATCGATCTCCGACTGCTGGGGCAGCCAGGCGATGCGGCCTGCACAGGCGGCGTCGATGTCCACCCTGCCCGAAGCGGGTATCAACCGCCCGGCGATCGCAGACAGGAGCGTCGTCTTGCCCGCGCCGTTCGGACCGACGATGGCGGTCAGCGAGCCATGTGCAAATGCGCCCTCGACGGCATGGACCGCAGGATGTCCGCGATAGGCGATCGTCAGATCACGGAGGTGGATGGCAGCGCAGGAAGAGGCCGGACTCATGTGCCGAGCGCCCAACTGGCGGCCAGCCACAGCAGCGCGCACAGCGCCAGCGCAGCAAGAAGGCGCTGGCCTGCCTGCATGAGCAGGAAGCTGGCATGGCCTATGACATGCCGGCACCCGGCGACGAACACGCGTTGAACAATCACCCACTAATGATAATTCAATATCATCTTAGCGCGCAGCATCCTGTCGCGGCGGGTCGTGCTTCACGCCCTCGACCTGCGAGCGGACAAAGAAAAACGGGTTGCGGCATTTCTGCTGCAACCCGTTGATCTATTGGCGGCGTGGACCGAGCTCGAATCCGCCGACGCCACCGCATAGGCCCAAGCGCCTTCGCGGCCAGCAGGCCCTCCGTGAGTCGCCGAGAACTAGGCGACGAACTGATCCAGCGTTGCGCCGGCCGACAGGGCATCTTTGAGCCAGCGTGGCTTGGGGCCCATGCCGCTCCAGGTGTTCCCGTTCGGGTCCTTGTAAGAAGTCTTCGCCTTCCGTTTCGCTGCAGGCTTTGCCGCACGCGCTGAGGTCGTCGATGACGGGGACGCGATGGCGAAGTCCTCGAGACTCTTGCCTGCGGCGAGCGCCTCGCGAAGCCAATGGGGTCGAGGGCCGCGACCGAGCCACTCGTTGCCTTGCCCGTCGGAATATTTCGCCGATCCGGTCGACTTCGACGCGACATTGGTGCGGGGCGTCTTCAACTTGCCTTTGGCCGATCCGGTACCGAATCCGAGCTGCTCAGCCGTCAGTCCGTAGTGTGTGATCGCAACCTTGATGCGCCCCACAACACCTTCTACCTCTTGATTTCGGAGCTTCTCGGCTTGGCGCTGCAGCGCTTCGATCTGCTTTTGGATTTGCTTGTAGGTCTGGGACATAAGTTCGCATTTTCAGAAGTCGAGAGGTGCTACTTTAATGCGCATGCCAATGAGGGGGCGCCAAGCACGTCCGATCGCTCGGGTGAATCTCCAGGTTCATGGCCTGCGCGAGCATCGCGGCCGGCGTCTCGCGCTCCTATCGGTAATGACGGCAGCGCAATCCGGGGGCACGTGGGCTGTGGCATCCTCACTCGCCGCGACCGATCGGCGCGCGTACCTCGTGGCGGGTCACGCGCCCTGCGCTTGAACCGAGGAGACGACATCCCCATGACACCACCGCCTCACCGCGCCAAGGCCCGGCTGCGCCAGTTCCTGGGCGGACTGCGGCCGGAGCGCGTGTTCGCCGATTCAAAGGAACGCTGGCGCGCCGTGGCCGGCGCCGGCCTGGGCATCCTCGTCACGGCGCTGATCAGCCGCTGGTGGATCGGTACGGGTGCGCCGCAGCCCTGGCTGGTCGCGCCTCTGGGTGCCAGCGCGGTGCTGGTGTTCACGGTGCCGGCCAGCCCTCTCGCGCAGCCCTGGGCCGTGGTCGGCGGCAACACCTTGTCGGCACTCGTGGGCGCCGCCTGCGCGATGCTCATCGGCGACCCGGCCTGGGCCGGCGCAGCCGCCGTGGCGGCAGCCATTGCACTGATGTTCGCGTTGCGCTGCCTGCATCCGCCCGGCGGTGCGACGGCGCTGCTGACGGCCCTGGGTGCCACGGGTTTCCAGTTCGCCCTGTCGCCCATGCTGGTGAACTCGCTGCTGCTCGTGATGACGGGCATGGCCTACAACAGCCTCACCGGCCGGCGCTACCCGCATGCCCAGAGGCAGCCGGCGGTGACGCCCGCCCCCAACGGGTCACGCTTCAGTGCCGCCGACCTCGACGCCGCGCTCGCCCACTACAACCAGGTGCTCGACGTGAGCCGGGACGATCTCGAGGCCTTGCTCCAGCACGCCGAGGCGGCCGCCTACGCGCGGCGCTTCGGCGCCCTGCGGTGCCGCGACATCATGTCGCCGGCCCCGCTCTCGGTGCAGTTCGGCACATCGCTGCAGGACGCGTGGTCGATGATGCGGGAACGCAAGGTCAAGGCCCTGCCCGTGGTGGACCGCGCGCAGCGGATCGTCGGCATCGTCACGGTGGCCGACTTCATGCGGCATGCCGACATCGGCCGGCATGACGGCATCGGCGAACGGCTGCGCAGCCTGGTTCGCCGCAGCAGTATGTCGCACGACGACAAGCCCGATGCCGTCGGCCAGATCATGACGCGCGAGGTGCGCGTGGCGAGCGAGGGGCGGATGGTGTCGGAGCTGGTGCCGCTTTTCTCGGAAGGCGGGCACCACCACATTCCGATCATCGACGCGGAGCGACGGCTCGTCGGCATCATCACCCAGTCGGACCTGGTGCGCGCGCTGCATCGCGCGACTTGACTTGAGGCACGCCGCGCCGGCGCGGTCGAATCGCTCAGGCGCGCTGGTCGCGCCGCCGCTCGATGAACGCGATGATCTCGCCCATGCTGATCTTCCGGCAAAGACGCACCGTCGAACGCCAGCGCCGCCGGCCCGAGCCTCAGATTGAAGACCCGGCTGCCCAGCCGCACGTCTGCGGAGAAGCAGCCCACACCAGAAACTCTTGAGTCAAGTTCAAGTGTTCCAATGAGTGTTCCCACGGCTCGCCCAAAGAAAAACGGGTTGCGGCATTTCTGCTGCAACCCGTTGATTTTATTGGCGGAGTGGACGGGACTCGAACCCGCGACCCCCGGCGTGACAGGCCGGTATTCTAACCAACTGAACTACCACTCCTGGTAGACAACGTTCACTCCTTGCGGAGCCGAGTGTTGACAACTCGTGCCGGCTTCACTTGCGTGAAACTGGCGACCCTACGGGGATTCGAACCCCGGTAGCCACCGTGAAAGGGTGGTGTCCTAGGCCTCTAGACGATAGGGTCAAAACCTGAGGAACCGTGCTGAGATCAGCACTTGTTTCTTCTACTCGACAAACCAATGGTGGAGGTAAACGGGATCGAACCGATGACCTCTTGCATGCCATGCAAGCGCTCTCCCAGCTGAGCTATACCCCCTTGGGTGTCGAGCCTCAGATTATAGACTGAAAAAATCAGCCCTTCAAACGCTCGATCACTTTTTCTTTAGAAAAGATCGCAAGCACCGCATCCAGGGATGGCGTCTGCGGTGTCCCCATCACAAGCACACGCACCGGCATCGCCAAGGCAGGCATCTTCATCCCGTGCGCGGCGAGCACTTCCTTGATGGCAGCGGCGATCGATGCCTTGTCCCAGGCGCTCACGGTCGCGAGCTTGTCGGCCAACGTGGCCAGGGCCGGTCGCACGGCATCGGTCACATGCTGCGCGCGATCCGCGTCGCTCGGCGTCACGTCGGTGTAGAAGGCTGCAGCCCAGTTGGCCAGCGCGACGGTGGTCTCGCAGCGGTCCTTGAAGAGCGCACAGATGGCGGTCAGTCGCGCATCGGCCACGATGCCGCGCTTCTGCAGTTGCGCTGCGACCAGCGGTGCGAGTTCGTCATCGGCCTTGGCCTTGATGTACTGGCCGTTGACCCACGCCAGCTTCGCCGCATCCCATTGCGCCGGACTCTTCGACAGATGGGAACCGTCGAACCATCCGACCATCTGCTCGCGCGTGAACAGTTCGTCGTCGCCGTGGCTCCAGCCCAGGCGCGCCAGATAGTTGAGCATCGCCTCGGGCAGGTAGCCGTTCTCTTCGTAGGCCGTGACGCTCACCGCACCGCGGCGCTTCGACAGCTTCTGGCCGTCGTCACCCAGGATCACCGGCAGGTGGCCGAAGGCGGGCAACGGTGCGCCCAGTGCGCGGAAGATGTTGATCTGCCACGGGGTGTTGTTGATGTGTTCATCACCGCGGAACACATGCGTGATCGCCATGTCCCAGTCGTCGACCACCACGGCGAAGTTGTAGGTCGGCACACCGTCGGGGCGCACGATGATCAGGTCGTCGATCTCGCGGTTGTTGATGGTGATCTCGCCCTTGACGAGGTCGTCCCAGGTCACGTCGCCTTCCACTGGGTTGCAGAAGCGCACCACCGGCGGCACGCCCTCGGGCACCGGCGGCAGCACCTTGCCGGGCTCCGGGCGCCAGCGGCGGTCGTACAGCGTCTTCTCGCCGCGGGCGCGCTGCGCCTCGCGCGTGGCCTCGAGTTCTTCGGGCGTGCAGTAGCAGTGGTACGCCGTGCCCGCTTCGAGCATCTGCGCGACCACGGCCTGGTAGCGGTCGAGCCGCTGCATCTGGTAGACCGGGCCTTCGTCGTAGTCCAGGCCCAGCCACGCCATCGACGCGAGGATCTGGTCGACCGCGTCCTGCGTGGAGCGCGCGACGTCGGTGTCTTCGATGCGCAGCACGAACTGGCCGCCATGGTGCTTCGCATAGGCCCACGAATACAGTGCGGTGCGGGCGGTGCCCAGGTGAAGGAAGCCGGTGGGCGATGGCGCGATGCGCGTTCTGATTTTCTGGGTCATGAGGAAAGGGTGTCGAGGCCGCGCAGCAGGTCGGCCTGGATGTCGTCGATGTGGTCCAGGCCCACGGCCAGCCGGATCAGCCCCTGGCCGATACCCGCCGCCTGGCGCTGCGCTTCGGTCAGGCGCCCGTGCGAGGTGGTGCCCGGGTGCGTAATGATGGTCTTGGTGTCGCCGAGGTTGGTGGCGATGCTCACGACGCGGGTGCTGTCGATCACATGGAAGGCGTTCTTGCGCGCCGTCGCCGGATCGTCGCCGCGCACGTCGAACGACACCACCGCCCCGCCCTGCCCCGACTGCTGGCGCATCGCCAGTTCATGCTGGGGATGCGACGCGAGGCCGGGGTAATGCACCCGCGACACCTTCGGGTGGCCTTCGAGCCATTGCGCCACGGCCAGCGCGTTGGCCGACTGCGCCTGCATGCGGATGCCCAGTGTTTCCATGCCCTTGAGCACGACCCAGGCGTTGAACGGTGCGAGCACCATGCCGGCGGTGCGCACCACCGGGCCGAACACGTCGACGATCAGGCGCGACGGGCCGCAGATGGCGCCGGCCATCACGCGGCCCTGCCCGTCGAGGTACTTGGTGCCCGAATGGATCACCAGGTCGGCACCCAACTCCGTCGGACGTTGCAGCGCCGGCGAGCAGAAGCAGTTGTCGACCGCGAGCAAGGCACCCGCGTCGTGCGCTAGGTCGGCCAGCGCGCGGATGTCGCAGACCTCGGTCAGCGGATTCGTCGGCGTTTCGGCGAACAACAGCTTGGTGGTCGGGCGCAGCGCGGCGCGCCACTCGGCCACGTCGGTCTGCGACACGAAGGTCGTCTCGATGCCGAACTTCGCGAACTCCTTGCCGAACAGATTGAGCGTGGAGCCGAAGACCGAACGCGAGCAGATCACGTGGTCGCCGGCCTTGAGCAGGCCCATGCACATCATGAGGATGGCGCCCATCCCGCTCGACGCGGCGATCGCCGCTTCGGTGCCCTCGAGCGCGGCCAGCCGCTGCTCGAAACTCGCGACCGTCGGATTGGACGTGCGCGAATAGGTGAAGCCTTCTTCGGTGCCGGCGAAGCGGCGCGCCGAGGTCTCGGCATCGGGCTGCACGAAGCCGCTCGTCAGGTAGAGCGCTTCGGAGTTCTCGCCGTACTGGCTGCGCTCGCTGGCGGTGCGCACGGCCAGCGTGTCGCGGTGCAGGCCGGGCGGCAATGATCGTTCGGTCACAGGCTCTCCAGGTTCATTCGGCGAGGTTGGGCAGCGCGAGACGGGACGAGTCTTCCTCCGTCTCCTCGACGCGCGGGCGGCTGCCGTTCATGCGGCTGATGGCTTCGGTGTCGATGTCCCCGGTGACGTAGATGCCGTCGAAGCACGACGAGTCGAAGCCATCGAGCTTCGGTGCGCCGGGCGTGCTCGGCGACGCCTTCATCACCGCGCGCTTCATGCCCTCGACGTCCTGGTAGATCAGCGCGTCGCAGCCGATCAGTTCGCGAATCTCTTCCACCGTGCGGTCGTGCGCAACCAGTTCGCCCTTGGTCGGCATGTCGATGCCGTAGACGTTCGGGTAGCGCACCGGCGGTGCAGCGCTCGCGAGATAGACCTTCTTCGCGCCGGCGTCGCGCGCCATCTGCACGATCTCCTTGCTCGTCGTGCCGCGCACGATCGAGTCGTCGACCAGCAGCACGTTGCGGCCCTTGAACTCGCTGGCGATCACGTTGAGCTTCTGGCGCACCGACTTCTTGCGCACGCCCTGCCCCGGCATGATGAAGGTCCGGCCGACGTAGCGGTTCTTCACGAAACCCTCGCGGTACGGAATGCCCAGCAGGTGCGCCAACTGGGTGGCGCTCGGGCGGCTCGACTCGGGGATCGGGATGATCACGTCGATCTCGCTCGGCGGCACGGTCGACACCACGCGCTTGGCCAGCGTCTCCCCCAGGTTCAGGCGGGCCTGGTAGACCGAGATGCCGTCCATCACCGAATCGGGCCGCGCCAGGTAGACGAACTCGAACATGCAGGGGTTGAGCGTCGGCGCGTCGGCGCACTGCTCGGCGTGCACCTGGCCCTGCAGATCGACGAAGACCGCTTCGCCCGGCGCGATGTTGCGCTCGAACACATGACCCGAACCTTCGAGCGCGACCGATTCGCTCGCCACCATCACGGTGCCGTCGGCGCCGCGGCCCATGGCCAGCGGACGGATGCCGTAGGGGTCGCGGAAGGCGACCAGGCCGTGGCCGGCAATGAGCGCCACCACCGCATAGGAGCCGCGCAGGCGGCGATGCACGGCGCGCACCGCCTCGAACACGGTGGTGGAGTTGAGCATGCCGCCGCGCGTCGAACGCTCGATCTCGTGCGCCAGCACGTTCAGCAGCACTTCCGAGTCGCTCTCGGTGTTGGTGTGGCGGTGATCGGTCGAGAACAGTTCCGAACGCAGCGCATGCGCGTTGGTCAGGTTGCCGTTGTGCACCAGCACGATGCCGTAGGGCGCATTCACGTAGAAGGGCTGCGCCTCTTCCTCGCTGTAGGCGTTGCCGGCGGTCGGGTAGCGCACCTGGCCCAGGCCCACGTCGCCCGGCAGCGCGCGCATGTTGCGGGTGCGGAACACGTCGCGCACCATGCCCTTGGCCTTGTGCATGAAGAACTTGCGTTCCAGCAGCGTGACGATGCCGGCTGCGTCCTGGCCGCGGTGCTGCAGCAGCAGCAAGGCGTCGTAAAGCAGTTGATTGACGGGCGCGTTGCTGACAACGCCGACGATTCCACACATGGGACGATCCTCTCAGGGCAGGTAACTGGCCAACTTCTCTGGCAATGCAGGCTTGAGGCCCTGCAGTGCCGCATCCAGAACAAGCGCGCTGTGCGATTCACGCCACCAGGCGCTCTCGCTCAACGACAGCAAATGCACAACCACCGCCACGGCCAGCAGCGCGACCGCGCCACGCGCCAGGCCGAACACCGCACCGAGCATCCGGTCGACCGGCCGCAGCCCGACGGCCGCGATCAGCTTGCGCGTCAGCGCAGCGATCAGCCCGACACCGAAGGCCACGGCGACGAAGATCAGCACGAAGGCCAGCGCATAGCGCCACGAGGCCTCCGGGTCGCCGCTGATGGGCAACCACGCCGCCACATCGCCCGCGAACCACTGCGCGCTGAAAAAAGCCACCACCCAGCCGGCCAGCGAAATCACTTCGAACACCAGCCCGCGCACCAGCCCCAGCACCAGCGACACCGCCAGCAGCGCCACGGCGATCCAGTCGAGCAGGGCCACGTTGGTGCGCGATGCCTACAAGCTGAGGACGGCCGCGGGCAAAGACAAGCCCTTGACCTTGGCCGCAGCCTTGTCCGCCTCGGCGCGCGAGGCGAACGGGCCAACGCGCACCCGCGTGCGGTCGCCATCGGCCGTCTTCGCGATGTTCGTGTAGGTCTTCAGACCCGCCCTCTCCAGCTTCTGGCGCACCTCGCGCGCCTTGTCGGCTTCGGCGAAGGCGCCGACCTGCACGACGAAGCGACCAGCATCGTCCGAAGCCGCCACCGGTTTGGCCGCTGCGGTAGCGGCCGCCGCGTTCTTGCCGTCGAGCAGCGCGCGGGCACGGGCACCATCGTCGGCCGGCTTGGCCGCGGTGGCCGTTTGAGGCTTGGGTTCGGGCTTCGGCTCGGGTTTGGCTTCCGGCTTCGGCTTGGGTTCGGGTTTCGGCGCGGGATGCGTCTCGGCCGGCGGGGCCGAGGCGACCGGTCGGTCAGACGGCAGTTCGCGGCCATCGGCCGTCTCGGTGATGACGCCAGTCGCCGGCGCGTTGGCCGCCGCACGCGGGCGCTCCTCGGCGGGCGGCGCGGCCGGTGTCGAGGCAGGCGCCTGGGCCACCGGGGCCGGCAGCGGTGCGACCTTGTTCCGGTCGGGAATCTCGATGGGAATATCGACCGCCACGGGACGCGGCTGGGTGTCGAAGAGCAGCGGGAAGCCGATCACGCCGACCAGCACCAGCACCGCCGCGCCGAGCAACCGGTGGCGTGCACGCCGACGCATGGCTTCGACGCTTTCCGCAGGCGCCGCCGACACCGGGGTGTTGCGGCTTTCATTGGTCGGCTGGCCACGCGAGCGGAACTTGAAGAACGCCATGAATTCGTTTCCCTGATTGAGTGCAGCGCGGTGTGTTTTGCGAGAGCCGGACACCCGCCGATCAGGCGCCTGACAGCAGGTGTTTGCCCTGCAGACGGGGGGTTCCGTGCGCGAGCACACCACCTACCGTGAAGAACGATCCGAAGACGACGATTCTATCAGCGGGGTCCGCCGCCTCGATGGCCGCGCGCAGCGCCGACATCGGGTCGGCATGCACGCTGGACGCCACGTCCTTGCGGGTGTTCTGCGCCGCCCACTGCGCCTGGACGGCGGTGCCAGCCGCCGCGCGCGGCGTCGGCAGATCGGTGAAGTACCAACGGTCGATCAACGGCCCAATGCGCGACAGGATCGGGGCCAGGTCCTTGTCCGCCATCACGCCGAAGACGGCATGCGTGGTCGGGTAGAAACCCATCGCGTCGAGGTTCTCGGCCAGCGCCGCCACGGCATGCCCGTTGTGCGCCACGTCGAGCACCAGCGTCGGCTGGCCGGGGAGGATCTGGAAGCGGCCCGGCAGTTCGACCATCGCGAGCCCGGTGCGCACCGCCTGGGCGGTGATCGGCAGGGTTTGCCGCAGGGCTTCGAGTGCCGCCAGCACGCCGGCCGCGTTCAGCAACTGGTTCGCCCCGCGCAGCGCCGGGTAGGCCAGGCCGCTGAAACGCCGCCCTCGCCCGCTCCAGCCCCACTGCTGCTTGTCGCCCGACACATTGAAGTCGTGCCCGAAGCGCCACAGGTCGGCGCCGATCTCGCGGGCATGGTCGATCACACTCTGCGGCGGCATCGGGTCGCTCACGATGGCCGGCCGGCCGGTGCGCAAAATGCCGGCCTTCTCGCGGCCGATGCTCTCGCGGTCGGGGCCGAGGAAGTTCATGTGATCGAGGTCGATGCTGGTGATCACCGCGCAATCGGCGTCGATGATGTTGACCGCGTCGAGCCGCCCGCCCAGGCCGACCTCGAGGATCGCCACGTCGGGCTTGGCCTCGGCCATGCAGCGCAGGATCGCCAGCGTGGTGAGCTCGAAGTAGGTCAGCGGAATCTCGGCGCGTGCGGCCTCGACGGCCTCGAAATGCGGCACCAGCAGCGCACCGTCGATCGCCTCGCCCTTCAGCCGCAGGCGCTCCTCGAAGTGCACGAGGTGGGGCGACGTGAACACGGCCGTGCGGTAGCCGGCGTGCCCGAGGATCGACTCCAGCATCGCGCAGGTCGAGCCCTTGCCGTTGGTGCCGGCGACCGTGATCACCGGGCAGTCGAAGGCCAGTCCCAGCCGCTGCGCCACGGTGCGCGAGCGCTCCAGGCCGAGTTCGATGGTCTTGGGATGCTGTCGCTCGGCGTGCGCGAGCCAGTCGGCTAGGGTTTTCATGGAGGCCGGCATTGTCGCCGACCGGCCGGGGCGGCATGATTCCGGGATGACAACAACCCTTTACGGCATCCCGAACTGCGACACCGTCAAGCGCGCCCGCGCCTGGCTCGACGAACACGGCGTGGCCTACCGCTTCCATGATTTCAAGAAGCAAGGCCTGCCGGAGGCCGAACTGGACCGCTGGCTGAAGGCGCCCGGCTGGGAGGCGCTGGTCAACCGGCGCGGCACCACCTGGCGCAAGCTGGACGACGCGACCCGCGCGTCGGTGGTCGACGCCGGTTCCGCCCGCGCCGTGCTGCTGGCCAACCCCAGCCTGATCAAGCGCCCGGTGGTCGACTGGAGCGGTAGCCCGGACGTGACGACGGGCTTCGACGCCGAGGACTGGGCCGCCCGCGTCTGAGCCCCGGTTGAACCCGGCGCGCCGAATCGCATCCAACCGGGCTGAAACGAAGCCCCGCTTCCCCATTCAAGGAGTTCGACATGCGCAAGAAGATGTACACCGCCACTCTCGGCCTCGCCCTGCTGGGCGCCCTGGGCACCGGCAGCGCCATGGCCCAGCAACAGGTTCAGGCTCGGGTGGTTTCGACCGCCCAGGTGACCGAGCCGAACGGCCGCGTGGGCTACAACGTGACCTACGAATACGAGGGCCGGCAGTACAGCACCTACACCGACAGCCAGCCCGGCCGCACCATTGCGGTCGACGTCGGCGCCTACGGCGTGACCACCACGCCGGTGGCGCCGCAGTCGCAGCTGGCCGCCCAGCCGGTGCCGGACAACGGCAATGGCCGCGCCCCGTGGGAGGGCGTGGTGCCCGAGCAGGGCGTGGTGGTGTCCTCGGCGCGCCCGGTCGCGCCGACCTACTATGCCGCGCCGGCCTACCCGGCACCGGTCTACGTGGCGCCGGCCCCCGTCTATGTGGCCCCGGCTTACGGCTACGGCTACGGCTACGCGCCGGCCTATGCCTACCCGCCCGTCGGCCTGTCGCTGAACCTGGGCTACTCGCGCGGCTGGGGTGGACACGGTCACTGGCGCTGACGGCCGCCCTGGGCAGGGCTGCCGGCAAGCCCTAAAATCGCGGGCTTTCCCCGTGAAGCGAGTTGCCGAGCGCGACCCGCCTCCATCCTCCCCAGCCCGAGCGCGCCCGCGCCCTGCCCTTCACATGACGATCAACGAATCCCTCCCCTGCGCCTCGGTCGCGACCAAGGCCAATGTGTACTTCGACGGCAAGTGCGTGAGCCACGGTCTCACGCTCGCCGACGGCACCAAGAAGTCGGTCGGCGTGATCCTGCCGTCCACCCTGACCTTCAATACCGGCGCGCCGGAAATCATGGAAGGCACGTCCGGCCGTTGCGAGTACCTGCTGTCGGGCAGCGCCGAATGGGTGGCCTCGGGCGCCGGCGAAAAATTCAGCGTGCCGGGCAACTCGAGCTTCCAGATCCGCGTGAGCGGCGAACCCTACAGCTACATCTGCCACTTCGGCTGAACCGGACGCCCACGCCATGTCGACCATCCTCCAACACGTTCCCGCCGGCCAGAAGGTCGGCATCGCCTTCTCCGGCGGCCTCGACACCAGCGCCGCGCTGCACTGGATGAAGCAGAAGGGCGCGATCCCCTACGCCTACACCGCCAACCTCGGCCAGCCCGACGAGCCCGACTACGAAGAGATCCCGCGCAAGGCGATGCAGTACGGCGCCGAAAAGGCCCGCCTGATCGACTGCCGCGCGCAACTGGCCTCCGAAGGCCTCGCCGCCCTGCAGGCCGGCGCCTTCCACGTCACCACCGCGGGCGTCACCTACTTCAACACCACGCCCCTGGGCCGCGCCGTCACCGGCACGATGCTGGTCAGCGCCATGAAGGAAGACGACGTCCACATCTGGGGCGACGGCAGCACCTACAAGGGCAACGACATCGAGCGCTTCTACCGCTACGGGCTGCTCACCAACCCGGCGCTGAAGATCTACAAGCCCTGGCTCGACCAGCTCTTCATCGACGAACTGGGTGGCCGCGCCGAGATGTCGGCCTTCATGACGGCGGCCGGCTTCGGCTACAAGATGTCGGCCGAGAAGGCCTACTCGACCGACTCCAACATGCTCGGCGCCACGCACGAGGCGAAGGACCTGGAACACCTGAACAGCGGCATCAAGATCGTCAACCCGATCATGGGCGTCGCCTTCTGGAAGGACGAGGTCGAAGTCAAGCGCGAAGAGGTGCGGGTTCGTTTCGAGGAAGGCCGCCCGGTCGCGCTCAACGGCAAGGAATACCCCGACCTGGTCGAACTGATCCTCGAAGCCAACCGCATCGGTGGCCGCCATGGCCTGGGCATGAGCGACCAGATCGAGAACCGCATCATCGAGGCCAAGAGCCGCGGCATCTACGAAGCCCCGGGCCTGGCGCTGCTGTTCATCGCCTACGAACGCCTGGTCACCGGCATCCACAACGAAGACACGATCGAGCAGTACCGCGACAACGGCCGCAAGCTCGGCCGCCTGCTGTACCAAGGCCGCTGGTTCGACCCGCAGGCCATCATGCTGCGCGAGACGGCCCAGCGCTGGGTGGCGCGCGCCATCACCGGCGAAGTGACGGTCGAGCTGCGCCGCGGCAACGACTACTCGCTGCTCAACACCGAGTCGGCCAACCTCACCTACAAGCCCGAGCGCCTGAGCATGGAGAAGGTCGAAGGCGCCTTCACGCCACTGGACCGCATCGGCCAGCTGACGATGCGCAACCTGGACATCATCGACACGCGCGACAAGCTGGCGATCTACACCAAGACCGGCCTGCTGTCGCTGGGCGACGGCGCATCGGTGCCGCGCCTGACGAACGACGGCGAAGACTGAGCGGCTGCGCGCTCCCTCGCTCCATCACAGAGGCCTGGGCGTCAATGACGCTCAGGCCTTTGTCCTTCCGTCTCGCGATGTCTAGCGCGGAACGCCGCAGGTGTTGATGCCCAGCAGGGTGTACAGCGGGCAGAAGCTGAACAGCCCCGTCAACAGCGGCACCACGCCGATGTAGCCCCAATACCCCACCGTGCCTGTCACGGCCAGGGCGATCAGGGCCAGCCCCACGACGATGCGCAATGCGCGGTCGACGGTTCCCGTGTTTCTTGTCATTCCTGGACTCCTGTTGGCGAGGCGAAATCTGCCTCGGTGCCATTGGGCATCCACACCGGCGACCAGAGCGTGATCCAGATCAATCGCCACCACCGCCGCCGCCACAGCCCCCACCACCGCAGCCCGATCCGCCATCGCTTCCGCTGCTGCTGTCACTCGATCCGCCGTCGCCACTGCTCGGTTCGCTCCCACCGAAGCCGCCTGAATCTCCCGAGCCAGAATCCGAGCCGGTGTCGCCGAAGCTGGTGCCGCAGTGCGCCCCCGAACTCGCGGCGCGGTCGATGTCGCCGCAGTCGGGCACATAGCTGAAGCCACCCGCGATGGCGAACTTGGCGTCCAGCGCGAACAACAGCGGCAGCCGGCTCGGCTGGCGCGGGTCGACGCTCTCTTCCTTGCAGGCCCAGTACCAGGTGCGCCGCAGGCCGTCGTTGCGCTTGGCGCTGTGCCCGAGGACCTCGGCCGGCGTGTGGTGCAGCATGCCGCCGAAGGCGTAGCGGCACCACTGCTGGTAGGCCTGGGTGTGCAGGATGAACTCGTGCCAGGCGGCGTCGACGACCTTGGACGGCATGCCGACGAACTGCCGCTTGCTGCGCAGGTGCGCCATGAAGAACTGCCGCAGGCCGCGCACGACCAGCTCCGTGTCGCGCGGCTGGAGTTGCGGGTAGAGGTCGCGCAGCTTGTCGAGCAGAAAGGGCGGCAGTCGCGCCTCGCGGATGAACTGTCGACGCGCACTTTCCTGCCAGGCCTTGAGCGCGCTGCTCAGCACCGCGGCGATCACCAGACCGAGCACCAGCACACCGATGCTCTGCATTGCCGCCGCGGCCACAACGGCCACAACGGCCACATACCAGACCAGCCGGCGCGCCCACTGCAGCGCCGTGATGCGCTTGCGGAAAGTGAGTGACGACAGTGCCGTCACACCACCACCGGCTCCGGCTCCAGCCGGATGCCGAAGCGCTCGTACACGCTCGTCTGGATCGCCTTGGCCAGCGTCATGACCTCGCCGCCGGTGACCGGGTCCTCGCGGCCGCCGCGGTTGACCAGCACCAGCGCCTGCTTCTCGTACACACCGGCGTTGCCCACCGACTTGCCCTTCCAGCCGCAGGCGTCGATCAGCCAGCCGGCCGCCAGCTTGATGCTGCCGTCGGCCATCGGGTAGTGCACGATCTTGGGGTCGCGCGCGATGATGTCGGCGCACTGCTCGGGCGTGACCGTCGGGTTCTTGAAGAAGCTGCCGGCATTGCCCAGCACCCGCCAGTCGGGCAGCTTGGCGCGGCGGATGGCGCAGATCCAGTCGAAGATGTCCTTCGCGTCCGGCGTGAAGTTGCCGGTCTCTTCCATCCTGCGTTCGAGGTCGAGGTAGCCGACCACGGCCTTCCACGGCTTGGGCAGGCGAAAGCGCACCCGGGTGATCAGCGCCCGGCCGGCCAGGCCGAAATCGTTGTCGCCGGTCGCCACGTGCTTGAACACCGAATCGCGGTAGCCGAAGGCGCACTGGGCGGCATCGAGCGTGAAGGCGCGGCCGGTGACCAGGTCGATCGCGTCGAGCGACTCGAAGCGGTCCTGCAGCTCGATGCCGTAGGCGCCGATGTTCTGCACCGGTGCGCCACCGACGGTGCCGGGGATCATCGCCAGGTTCTCCAGGCCGGGGAATCCGTTCTCGACGGTCCACTGCACGGTGTCGTGCCAGTTCTCGCCGGCACCGGCTTCCACGATCCAGGCGCGGGCGCCGTCCTCGACCAGGCGCAGGCCCTGGATCTCGACCTTGAGCACCAGTGGCTTCACGTCGCCGGTGAGCACGATGTTGCTGCCCCCGCCGAGCACGAACTTCGGCGCGTCGCGCCACTGCGCGTCGGCCCGCAGCGCGGCCAGGTCGGCCTCGCTCGCGATGCGCGCCAAGTGCTGCGCGCGCGCGACGATGCCGAAGCTGTTGAAGGGCTGCAGCGCGACGTTGGACTCCACGATCATGGGAGAATTGTCGCATTCACCTTGCGCATCCGAGGAGCCTGCATGCCGTCTTTCGATACCGTCTGCGAACCCAACCTTCCCGAGGTCAAGAACGCGGTGGAAAACACCGCCAAGGAAATCGCGACCCGCTTCGACTTCAAGGGGACGGCCGCCGCCGTCGAGTTGAAGGAGAAGGAGATCACCCTGATCGGCGATGCCGAATTCCAGCTGGTGCAGGTCGAGGACATCCTGCGCGCCAAGCTGACCAAGCGCAGCGTCGACGTGCGCTTTCTCGACAAGGGCGCCGTCCAGAAGATCGGCGGCGACAAGGTCAAGCAGGTCATCAAGGTCAAGAGCGGCATCGAGACCGAGGACGCCAAGAAGATCACCCGCCTGCTCAAGGACAGCAAGATGAAGGTGCAGGCCGCCATCCAGGGCGATGCGGTGCGGGTCACCGGCGCCAAGCGCGACGACCTGCAGGCGGCCATGGCGCTCATCAAGAAAGACCTGCCGGACATGCCGCTGTCCTTCAACAACTTCCGCGACTGAACGGCCCGCCATGAAGGCCCCGCTGCTCGCCCTGTGGCTGGGCCTCGCCGCTGCCGGTGCGCACGCCGATTCGGTGACGCTCACCGGCACGATCGGCAACCGCGCGATCCTGGTGGTCAACGGCGGCGCGCCGAAGACGGTGGCCATCGGCGAGAAGCTGCAGAACGTGCGCCTGCTGTCGCTGCAGGACGGCCAGGCGGTGGTCGAATCCGCCGGCCAGCGCATCACGCTGCGGATGGATTCGCCCGTGAGTGTGGGCGGGGGTGCCAGCGGCGGCGCGAGCGGTTCGCGCATCGTGCTCAATGCCGACAGCCGCGGCCACTTCATGGCCAGCGGCGCCATCAATGGGCGCAGCGGCGTGAGCTTCATGCTCGACACCGGCGCCACCACGGTGGCCATGTCGGTGGCCGACGCGACGCGCATCGGGCTCGACTACCAGAAAGGCACGCCGGTGCGCATGAACACCGCCAACGGCGTGGCGATGGGCTACCGGTTGCGGCTCGATTCGGTGCGCGTGGGCGACGTCGAGGTGCGCGACATCGACGCCATCGTCTCGCAGCAGCCGATGCCCTTCGTGCTGCTGGGCAACAGCTTCATCGGCCGTTTCTCGATGCGGCGCGACGCCGAGCAGATGGTGCTCGAACGCCGCTTCTGAGCGCAGCGTCGGACAGCGTTCAGCGCTGGGCCGCCGTCACCACCACTTCGATCTTGTAGCCCTTGTTGGCCAGTGCCGCCTGCACGGTGGCGCGCGGCGGCGTGTGGCCGGCCGGCACCCAGGCGTCCCACACCTCGTTCATCGCGCCGATCTCGGCGATGTCGGTCAGGAAGATCTGCGTCATGAGGATGCAGGTCTTGTCGCTGCCGGCCTCGGCCAGCAGCTTGTCGATCATCGCGAGCACCTGCGCGGTCTGGCCGCGGATGTCCGCCGTGGTGTCGTCGGGCACCTGCCCCGCGAGGTAGACGGTGCCGTTGTGCACGGCCATCTCGCTCAGGCGCGGGCCGACGTGGAAGCGTTGAATCTCTGCCATGGTCATTCCTTTTTCTTGTTGGCCCCGAGCTTCGACTCGGTGCCGGCCGCCAGACGGCGGATGTTTTCGCGATGCCGCCAGATCAGCAGCAGGCTGATGGCGACGAGGGTGACGAGCACCGTCCGGTTCAGCGGCCAGGCGATGCCGCCACCGATGAGATAGAAAGACGGCGCGAAGAACGCCGCGACGAGCGACGCCAGCGACGAGTAGCGGAAGAAGAAGGCGATGATCACCCAGCTCATGCCGGTGGCGAGCCCGAGCATCCAGTCGATGCCGACCAGCACGCCCGCCGCGGTGGCCACGCCCTTGCCGCCCTTGAAGCCGAAGAAGACCGGGTACAGGTGACCGATGAACGCCGCCAGGCCGGCCAGGGCCGCGGTGCCCATCCCCATGCCGAGGTCAGGCCCGATCAGGCGAATGACGAAGACCGGCAGCCAGCCCTTGAGCGCATCGAGCACCAGCGTGGCCAGGGCCGCGCCCTTGTTGCCCGAACGCAGCACGTTGGTGGCACCGGGGTTGCCGCTGCCGTAACTGCGCGGGTCGGCCATGCCGAGCGACTTGCTCACGATCACCGCGAAGGACAGCGAGCCCAGCAGGTACGACAGGACGATCGCGATGAACGAGGGAAGATGAAAGCTCAAGGGGGTCTCCGTGGGGCTGGCTATTCTGCCAGCGCGCACTGCACCGGCTGCGCGCCGAGCAGCGACACGCACACCTGCGGGTCGATGCCGACCAGGTAGCCGCGGCGCCCGCCGTTGATCGCGATCTTCGGCAGGTCGAGGATGGTCGACTCGATGTACACCGGCATGTCGCGCTTCGTGCCGAAGGGCGAGGTGCCGCCGACCAGGTAGCCGCTGTGCCGGTTCGCCACCTCGGGCTTGCAGGGCTCGACCGACTTGGCGCCGATCTGCCGCGCCAGGTTCTTGGTCGACACCGTGCGGTTGCCGTGCATCAGCACCAGCAGCGGCCTGGCGTCCTGGTCCTGCATGACCAGCGTCTTGACCACCGTGAACGGGTCCAGGCCGAGCACCGCCGCGCTGTGCTGCGCACCGCCGTGCTCGAGGTACTGGTACGGATGCTCGGTGAAGGCGATACCGCGGGCGCGCAGCAACTGCGTCGCCGGCGTTTCGCTGACGTGCGGCTTGCGCGCCATGACGCCCTGCCCTCAGTTCGCGGGGTCGCGGATGTCCCAGCGGATCTTGTCGATCTCGGCCAGGACCTCGGGCGAGAGCCGGGTGCCCCAGGCGTCGATGTCCTCGTCGAGCTGCGCCACCGAGGTCACGCCGATGATGGTGCTCGCCACCTGCCACTTGGTGTAGCAGAAGGCCAGCGCCATGCGCGCGGGCGTCATGCCGTGGTCGCGCGCGAGCTGGTTGTAGCGGCGCGCCGCACGCAGCGCATCGGGCCGGCCCCAGCGCTGCTTGCGCACCGATTCGTAGCTCGCGATGCGGGCGCCCTTCGGCGCGTCGGGGCCCTCGATGCCGCTCTGGTCGTACTTGCCGGTGAGCAGTCCGAAGGCCAGCGGCGAATAGGCCAGCAGGGACACGCCGAGCCGGTGCATCGTCTCGTCCAGCCCGTTCTCGAGCCCACGGCTGATGAGGCAGTACACGTTCTGCACCGAGGCCACGCGCGGCAGCCCGTGCTGCTCGGCGAGGCGGACGAATTCGTGCACGCCGTAGGGCGTCTCGTTCGACAGGCCGATGTGGCGCACCTTGCCGGCCTTGACCAGGCCGCCGAGCGCCTCGAGCTGCGCATGGATCGAGGTTTCCGAGGTCTCCTTCGCCGGGTCGTAGTACAGGTTGCCGAAGGCCGGCACATGGCGCTCGGGCCAGTGGATCTGGTAGAGGTCGATCACGTCCGTCTGCAGGCGCTTGAGGCTGGCGTCACACGACGCCACGATGTCCGCCGCGGTCATGCCCTTGCCCTCGCGCACCCAGTCCATGCCGCGCGACGGGCCGGCCACCTTGGTGGCCAGCGTGACCTTCTGGCGCGCGCCGGGGCGCTTGGCGAACCAGTCGCCGAGGATGGTTTCGGTGGCGCCGTAGGTTTCGCGGCGTGCCGGCACGGCGTACATCTCGGCGGTATCCAGGAAGTCCACGCCGCGCGCCAGCGAGCGGTCGAGGATGGCGTGGGCGGTGGGCGAATCGACCTGCTCGCCGAAGGTCATGGTGCCGAGGCAGATCGGGGTGACGTGCAGATCACTCTGCCCGAGTCGGATGCGTTGCATGGTGTGGATCGCGCGGATCGGAGAAGGAGAAGGCCGAAACTCTACCGCGCGCCGCGCCATGCTGCAGCGCACCCGTCGCATGCCCGTCGCATGCCCGTCGCATGTCCGATGGGTGACGGCCGCCGCGGCGCGGCTTCGTATGATCGATCGCCATGTACGCTCCCCGACGCCCCTCCCGCAGCGACCACGTGCCCGTGCGCACCCTGCGCTACCACCTGCGCACCTGGGGCACGCCTTCGGCGGCGCGCCCGCCCCTCGTCCTGCTGCACGGCTGGATGGACGTGTCGGCCTCGTGGCAGTTCGTGGTCGACGCGATGGCCGAGGAGCGCTTCGTGGTCGCGCCCGACTGGCGCGGCTTCGGCCTGACCGAGGGCGGCACGGTCGACAACTACTGGCTGCCCGACTACCTGGCCGACCTCGACTGGCTGCTCGACCATGTCGCGCTCGACACGCCGGTCGACCTGGTCGGCCACAGCATGGGCGGCAACATCGCCATGCAGTACGCGGGCGTGCGGCCGCAGCGCGTGCGACGGCTGATCAACCTCGAGGGCTTCGGCATGCCTGCGCGCCAGCCCGAAGAGGCGCCCGCGCGCTACGGGCAGTGGATCGACGAGCTCAAGAAGCTGCACCGCGGCGAGATGGCGATGCAGGGCTACCCGGACCCGAACGGCGTGGCGCGCCGCCTGATGAAGACCAACCCGCGCCTGCCGCAGGACAAGGCCGACTGGCTGGCGCGACACTGGGCCGCCGACTACGAGCATGCCGAGGGCGGCACCCGCTGGGCGATCCTCGGCGACGCCGCGCACAAGGTGGTCAACGCGAACATCTACCGCGTGGACGAGGCGCTGGCCCTGTATGCCGCCATCACCGCGCCCGTGCTGTCGATCGAGGCGAGCGACGACAGCCTGGCGCGCTGGGCCGGGCGCTACACGCTGGCGGAGTTCCACGAGCGCCTCAAGGCGGTGCGCGACGTGCGCCGGCTGCAACTGCCCGACTGCGGCCACATGCTTCACCACGACCAGCCCGAACGGGTGGCGGCACAGATCGAAGACTTTCTCCGCTGACGCGGACAGCTGCGTTCGCGATCTTCTCCGACACACGCAGACCCGAATCACGGGCAGACTCGGCGGGTTTTGCTCACTCTGCGCGCAGCCATGCCCCACACCGCCGTCAACGCCATCGACCCCAAAGAATTCCAGCGCGTGCTGAGCCGCAACGTCAAGCTGCCGCTGATCGGGGGATTCATCGGCGCGGTGGTCTTCGTCGGCCTGATCTTCTACCTGCTGTCGGTCATCTCATGGGTCGAGCACACCGACCGGGTGACGCGCGAGGCCAGCGAGCTGCAGCGTCTGAGCGTCGACCTCGAAACCGGCATGCGCGGCTTCCTGATCACCGGCGACGAGACCTTCCTGCAGCCCTATGAAAGCGCACAGCCGCGCCTCATGGCCGGCCTGGCCGGCCTGCGCGCCCTGGTGGCCGACAACCAGGCCCAGGCCGACCGGATCGACCGCATCACGACCCTGCAAACGGCCTGGATCCAGTTCGCGGCCGAGATGATCGCGCTGCGCCGCGCAGGCGGCGACTACCAGCAAGTGATCAGCGCCGGGCGCGGCAAACGCCTGTCCGACGACATGCGCACCGGCTACGGCAACTTCATCAACGTCGAGCAGACCCTGCGCTACCAACGCAACACCGAGGCCAACAACACCGCCATGACGGTGATCGGCCTGTTCCTCTTCTTCACGCTCGCGCTCACCGGGCTGCTCGCCTTCTTCGGCCGCCGGCAACTGGTCGCGCTCTCCACCGGCTACGACACCGTGCTGCAGCGGCAGGTGACCCACGGCGAAATCCTGGAGCGGCAGGCCTGGTTGCGCGGTGCCCAGACCGATCTGACCGGCGAGCTGGTGGGCGAACTCAGCGCGCAGGAGATGGGCCGCAAGGTGCTGGACTTCTTCGCCAGCCACGTCGGCAGCAGCGTCGGGGCCATGTACGTGCGCGAGCGCTCGGGCCAGCTGCGCCGCGTGGCCAGCTACGGCTTCTCGGCCGAAGCGGAGGCGACGCCCCAGGTGCTCGCCCCGACGCAGGGCCTGGTCGCGCAGGCCGCGATCGAGAAGCGGGTGATGGTGATCGAACCCGTCACGGCCGACTACCTGCGCGTGAACACCGGCCTGGGCGACATGGCGCCGCGCGCGGCCGCCCTGCTGCCGGTGATGCACGACGGCCGGGTCAACGGCGTGATCGAGCTGGGCCTGCTGCACGCGCCGGACGCGCGCGCGAGGGAATTGTTCGAGCTGCTGGCCGGCAACATCGGCAGCTCGGTGGCCGCGGTGCGCTACCGCGAGCAGCTGCAGGACGCGCTGGCCGAAACACAGCAGCTCAACGAGGAGCTGCAGGTGCAGCAGGAAGAGCTGCGCACCGCCAACGAGGAACTGGAAGAACAGTCGCGTGCGCTGCGCGCGTCGCAGGCCACGCTGGAGAACCAGCAGGCCGAACTGGAACAGACCAACAGCCAGCTGTCGGAGCGCACCGAGGCGCTCGACCTGCGCAACGCGGCGCTGCGCCGCGTGCAGGCCGACCTGGAAGACCGAGCCCAGGAGCTGCAACGCGCCAGCCGCTACAAGTCGGAGTTCCTGGCGAACATGTCGCACGAGCTTCGCACGCCGCTCAACAGCGCGCTGATCCTGGCCAAGCTGCTGGGCGACAACCCGCAGGGCAACCTCACGGCCGAACAGGTGAAGTTCGCCGAATCGATCTATTCGTCGGGCAACGACCTGCTGGTGCTCATCAACGACATCCTCGACATCGCGAAGGTCGAGGCGGGCAAGCTCGAGCTGGTGGCCGAAGAAGTACCGCTCGCCCGCCTGGCCGACAGCCTGGCGATGACCTTCACGCCGCTGGCCGGCCAGAAGCAGCTGGACTTCAGGGTGTCCGTCGAACCCGATGCCCCGGCCCTGCTGGTGACCGACCGCCAAAGGCTCGAGCAGGTGCTGAAGAACCTGCTGTCGAATGCACTCAAGTTCACCGACCGCGGCCAGGTCAGCCTCACCATCTCGGCCGGCACGGACGGCGGCGCCCGCTTCGCGGTGCGCGATTCGGGCATCGGCATCGCACCCGACCAGCAGGAGGTGATCTTCGAGGCCTTCCGCCAGGCCGACGGCACCACCAGCCGGCGCTATGGCGGCACCGGCCTGGGCCTGTCGATTTCGCGCGACCTCACCCAACTGCTGGGCGGCACACTCACGATCGACAGCACGCCCGGCCTGGGCAGCACCTTCACGCTGGCGATGCCCCCCCGGGCGCCGCTGCAGTCGGGCATGGACGCGCCCTCGTCGATGGCACCGCCGGCCCCCGCCCGCCTCTACACGCCGCCCGTGGCGGCGATGCCGGCCGCCTCGCCGACCATCCCGGCGCCGGTGATCCCGCAGTTCGCCGACGACCGCGCCCAGCCGCGCAACGCGTCGCGGCGCGTGCTGGTGATCGAGGACGAGCCGCAGTTCGCCCACATCCTGTACGACCTGGCCCATGAACTGGGCTACCAGTGCATCGTGGCGCACGGCGCCGGCGACGGCTTCGACCTGGCCACGCAGCTGCTGCCCGACGCGATCCTGCTCGACATGCGGCTGCCGGACGCACCGGGCCTGAACGTGCTGCAAAAGCTCAAGGACCAGCCGCAGACGCGGCACATCCCCGTGCACATCGTCTCGGCCATGGACCACACCGAGACCGCCATGCACATGGGCGCGATCGGCTATGCCTTCAAGCCGGCCTCGCGCGAGCAGCTCAAGCAGGTGTTCCAGAAACTGGAAGACAAGCTCACGCAGAAGCTCAAGACCGTGCTGCTGGTCGAGGACGACGACGTGCAGCGCGACGCGGTGGTCAAGCTGATCGGCGACGACGACGTGGCGATCACCGCCGTGGGCTCCGGCGAGGAAGCGCTCGAATTGCTGCGCGCCCGCGTCTTCGACTGCATGGTGACCGACCTGCGCCTGCCCGACATGCAGGGCAGCGATCTGCTCAAGCACATGGCGACCGAGGAGATCTGCTCCTTCCCGCCCGTGATCGTCTACACCGGCCGCAACCTGACGCGCGACGAAGAGGCCGAGCTGCTGCGCTATTCGCGCTCGATCATCATCAAGGGGGCGCGCTCGCCCGAACGCCTGCTCGACGAGGTGACGCTCTTCCTGCACAAGGTCGAGGCCGACCTGTCGACCGAACGCCGCAACATGCTCAAGGCCGCACGCGGACGCGACCGCGTCTTCGAGGGCCGCCGCATCCTGCTGGTGGACGACGACGTGCGCAACATCTTCGCGCTCACCAGCGCGCTGGAGCAGCGCGGCGCCATCGTCGAGATCGGCCGCAACGGCCGCGAGGCGCTGGAGAAGCTCGACCGCGTGGCCGACATCGACCTCGTGCTGATGGACGTGATGATGCCGGAGATGGACGGCCTGGAGGCCACGCGCCGGCTGCGCCAGGACCCGCGCTTCGAGAAGCTGCCCGTCATCACCGTCACGGCCAAGGCCACGCGGGACGACCAGGCACAGTGCCTCGCCGCCGGCGCCAGCGACTACCTCGCCAAGCCGGTCGACCTGGACCGCCTGTTCTCGCTGCTGCGCGTCTGGATGCCCAAGATGGAGCGGCTGTGACCCCCGGCGCACCCGACCCGCTGCGCCCGATCGAGCCGCCGAGCGACATCGACATCGAGCTCAAGCTGCTGATGGAAGCGATCTTCCTGAAGTACAGCTACGACTTCCGCAACTACACCGGCGCCTCGCAGAAGCGCCGCGTGCTGTATGCGCTGGAACAACTGCGGCTGCCGAACGTCTCGGCGCTCCAGGAGCAGGTGCTGCACGACCCCACCGTGTTCGCGCAACTGCTGCAGTTCCTGACGATCCCGGTGAGCGAGATGTTCCGCGACCCGGGCTACTTCCTGACACTGCGCCAGCAGGTGGTGCCGGTGCTGCAGACCTACCCGTCGGTCAAGGTCTGGGTGGCGGGCTGCAGCACCGGCGAAGAAGCCTGGTCGCTGGCCATCCTGCTGCGCGAGGAGGGTCTGCTCGAGCGCACACAGATCTACGCGACCGACATCAACCCGGCATCACTCGACAAGGCACGCCAGGGCATCTTCCCGATGGACGCGGTGCGCAGCTACACCGCGAACTACCAGCGTGCCGGCGGGCGACGGGCCTTCTCCGACTACTACACCGCCGCCTACGACGCCGCGCGCTTCGACCCTGCGCTGTGCGCCAACGCGGTCTTCGCCGACCACAGCCTGGCCACCGACAGCGTCTTCGCCGAAACGCAGCTGGTGTCGTGCCGCAACGTGCTCATCTACTTCAACCGTGCGCTGCAGGACCGCGCGCTCAGGCTGTTCCACGAGTCGCTGTGCCACCGCGGCTTTCTCGGCCTGGGCGCGAAGGAGAGCATCGACTTCTCCGCCTTCGCCACCCGCTTCGACACGCTCGCGCGTGCCGAGCGCATCTACCGCAAGGTCTCGTGACGACGACGATGCCGACCCCGCTGCGCCCGCTGCATCGGGTCGAGGCCGCCGTCATCGGCACCTCGGCGGGCGGGGTCAACGCCCTCGCCACGCTGCTGGCCGACCTGCCGGCGCCCTGGCACCTGCCGATGGTCGCCGTGATCCACCTGCCCGAACGGCGCGAGAGCCGGCTGCCCGAGGTCTTCGCCCACCGCCTGGCGATCCCGGTGCACGAGGCCCAGGACAAGGCGCCGGTGGCCGGCGGTGCGCTCTATTTCGCGCCGCCGAGCTACCACCTGTCGATCGAGCGCAGCCGCGAGTTCTCGCTCAGTTGCGAGCCGCCCGTGCTGTGGTCGCGTCCGTCGATCGACGTCCTGATGAGCTCGGCGGCCGACGCCTACGGGTCGGCCGTGGCCGGGCTGCTGCTCACGGGCGCCAACGTCGACGGCGCGCAGGGCATGCTGCAGATCCACCGTGCCGGCGGCCTGACCGCCGTGCAGGACCCGGCCGAGGCCGAGGTGGATACCATGCCCCTGGCGGCGCTCGCCCTTCACCGCCCTGATCGCATGCTGCCGCTGCATGCACTGCGGACACTCTTGATGGATTTGAATGCGCTCCATGCCGATTGACGTCGAAAGCAAACTGCTGATCGTCGATGACCTTCCCGAGAACCTGCTGGCCCTGCAGGCGCTCATCCGCGGGCCCGCGCGCCCGGTGTTCCAGGCCGCCTCCGCCGAGCAGGCCCTGGCGCTGATGCTGGAGCACGAATTCGCACTGGCCATTCTCGACGTGCAGATGCCGGGCATGAACGGCTTCGAGCTGGCCGAACTGATGCGCGGCACCGAGCGCACGCGGCACATCCCCATCATCTTCGTGAGCGCCGCCGGCCGCGAGATGAACTACGCCTTCAAGGGTTACGAGAGCGGTGCGGTCGACTTCCTGCAGAAGCCGCTGGACCCGCATGTGGTTGCCAGCAAGGTCAACGTCTTCGTCGACCTGCACCGCCACCGCAAGGCGCTCAAGCACGAGATGGAGGCGCTGGCCGCCGCGCACCGCGAACAGGCCGCGCTGGTCGAGAAGCTGCAGGTGGTTCAGTCCGACCTGGAACGCGCGGTGCGCATGCGCGACGACTTCATGTCGATGGTGTCGCACGAGCTGCGCACGCCGCTCAACACGCTCTACCTGGAGACGCAGGTGCGCAAGCTGCACCTCGGCAAGGGCAACCTGGCCCTCTTCGCCGCGGAGAAGCTGCCGGCGATGATCGAACGCGACCAGCGCCAGATCCAGAACATGGTCCGGCTGATCGACGACCTGCTCGACGTGTCGCGCCTGCGCAGCGGCTCGCTGTCGATCCGGCCGAAGCCGGTCGACCTGGCGGCGCTGACACGGCGCGTGGTCGAGAGCCTGGTCAACCAGGCCGAGGCCGCGGGCTCGACCCTCGATGTCGAGGCGTCGCAGACCATCGATGGCGTCTGGGACGAATTCCGCATCGAGCAGGTGCTGACCAACCTGATCACCAACGCCCTGCGCTACGGCCGCGGCAGCCCGGTCGCCGTGGCAGTGACGCGGTCGGGCGACCACGCCGTGATGACCGTGCGCGACCAGGGCATCGGCATCGCGCCGGAAGACCATGGCCGCATCTTCGAGCAGTTCGAGCGCACCGACGACAGCCGCAAGCACGCCGCCGGCCTGGGGCTCGGGCTCTACATCACACGCGAGATCGTCCGCGCGCACGGCGGAGAGATCATGCTGGAGAGCGCGCCGGGCGAAGGCGCCCTCTTCCGCGTCACGCTCCCGTTGCACGCCCCGCCGGACGACGCCTGAGCCGCGCCCGCCCTCGGCCCCGGCCCCGGCCCCGGCAGGTCTTGACGGGCATGAGAAAATGTCGGGTTGCCTCCCGGACTACACCGGGCCACCGTACTTTTCAAGGATCTCCCCATGGACGCAGAACACATCAACCAAATCGGCGCTTTGCTGGCAGACCTGAGCGCCCGCACCCTCGAGTTACGGGGGTATCTTTGACTACGATGCCAAAGCCGAACGTCTGAGGACGGTCAACGCATCGCTCGAAGACCCCAACGTCTGGAACGATCCGAAGAAGGCCCAGGAACTGGGCCGCGAGAAGAAGTCGCTCGACGACGTGGTCGTCACGCTCGACCGGCTTACCAGCGGCCTGTCGGACAACACCGAGCTTTTCGAGATGTCGAAGGCCGACGGCGACATGGACGGCCTCCAGGCCATCGCCGATGACGCCGCCCTGCTCGAAGCCGACATCAAGCAGCTCGAGTTCCGCCGGATGTTCAACAACCCGGCCGACCCGCTCAACGCCTTCGTCGACATCCAGGCCGGCGCCGGCGGCACCGAGGCCTGCGACTGGGCCAGCATGCTGCTGCGCCAGTACCTGAAGTACGCCGAACGCAAGGGCTTCAAGACCCAGATCGAGGACGAGACGCCGGGCGACACCGCCGGCATCAAGGGCGCGACCATCAAGGTCGAGGGCGACTACGCCTTCGGCCTGTTGCGCACCGAGACCGGCGTGCACCGCCTGGTGCGCAAGTCGCCCTTCGACTCGTCGGGCGGGCGCCACACCAGCTTCGCGTCGATCTTCGTCTACCCGGAAATCGACGACTCGATCGAGATCGACATCAACCCCGCGGACGTGCGCACCGACACCTTCCGCGCCTCGGGGGCGGGCGGCCAGCACATCAACAAGACCGACTCGGCCGTGCGCCTGACGCACATCCCGACCGGCATCGTGGTGCAGTGCCAGGACGGCCGCAGCCAGCACAGCAACCGCGACGTGGCGTGGAAGCGCCTGCGCTCGCGCCTGTACGACTTCGAGATGCGCAAGCGCCAGGAAGAGCAGCAGAAGCTCGAGGACAGCAAGACCGACGTGGGCTGGGGCCACCAGATCCGCAGCTACGTGCTGGACAACAGCCGCATCAAGGACCTGCGCACCAACGTCGAAGTGTCGGCGACGCAGAAGGTGCTGGATGGCGATCTCGATGTGTTCATCGAAGCGTCCTTGAAGCAAGGCGTCTGATGGCCCGCACCGACGCGCTCATCTTCGACATGGACGGCACCATGGTCGACTCCATGCCCTGGCACGCCAAGGCCTGGGTGGAGTTCGCGCGGCGCCGGGGCATGACGCTGGACGTGGCCGACCTGATGCGCCGCACCACCGGCCGCAATGCCTTCGAGTGCGCCTGCGAACTGATGGCGCGCGAGGTGACCGAGGCCGAGAGCGCGGCGATCACCCACGAGAAGGAGTCGATCTACCGCGCGCTGTTCGGCGCCGTGTTCGCCGAGGTCGCGGGCTTCGGCGCCTTCGCACGATCGGCGGCGGCGCGCGGCCTGAAGGTTGCCGTCGGCACCGCCGGCGACCGCCACAACATCGCCTTCGTGATGGAGCGCCTCCGCATGGACCCGCTGCCGCTGGCCATCGTCGGCGGCGACGAAGGCTTCGCCGGCAAGCCGACACCGGCCATCTTCCTCGAGGCGGCACGCCGCATCGGCGTCGCGCCCGAACACTGCATCGTGTTCGAGGACGCCCCCTTCGGCATCGAAGCCGCCCGCCGCGGCGGCATGCGCGCCGTGGCCGTGTGCACCACCCACAGCGCCGCCGAACTGGCCGGCCCGCACGTGATCGCCGCCGTGCGCGACTACGACGAACTCGCCCAATCGAATTTTCTGGAGACCCTCGATGCTGCAACTGCGTGATGGACAAGGACAGCCGCTGGCGATCCGCCGCGAAGACTATGTCGCCCCCGCCTGGTGGATCGACACCGTCGACCTGACCTTCGACCTCGACCCCGCCAAGACCCGCGTGCTCAACCGCATGCGGCTGCGCCGCAACCCGGACAGCGTCGGCGGCCCGCTGCGCCTGGACGGCGACGAACTGAACCTGGCGCGCGTGCTGGTCGACGGCCAGGGCGCCTCGTTCCGCATGGAAGCCGACCAGCTGGTGATCGACAACCTGCCCGAGAGCTTCGAGCTGGAGATCTTCACCACCTGCTGCCCGGCGAAGAACACCAAGCTCATGGGCCTGTTCGTGAGCGAGAACACCTTCTTCACGCAGTGCGAGGCCGAAGGCTTCCGCCGCATCACGTATTTCCTCGACCGTCCGGACGTGATGGCGAGCTACACCGTGACGCTGCGTGCCGACAAGGCCGCCTACCCGGTGCTGCTGTCGAACGGCAACCTGGTCGACAGCGGCGACCTGCCCGAGGGCCGCCACTTCGCGAAATGGGTCGACCCCTTCCGCAAGCCGAGCTACCTGTTCGCGCTGGTCGCGGGCAAGCTGGTGGCGCGCGAGCAGCGCATCCGCACGCGCGCCGGCCGCGACCACCTGCTGCAGGTGTACGTGCGCGCCGGCGACCTCGACAAGACCGAGCACGCGATGAACTCGCTGATCAACTCGGTGCTGTGGGACGAGACGCGCTTCGGCCTGCCGCTGGACCTGGACCGCTTCATGATCGTCGCCACCAGCGACTTCAACATGGGCGCGATGGAGAACAAGGGCCTGAACATCTTCAACACGAAGTACGTTCTGGCCAACCAGGCGACCGCCACCGACGCCGACTACGGCAACATCGAGAGCGTGGTCGGCCACGAGTACTTCCACAACTGGTCGGGCGACCGCGTGACCTGCCGCGACTGGTTCCAGCTCTCGCTCAAGGAAGGCCTCACCGTCTTCCGCGACCAGGAGTTCAGCATGGACCTGTGCGCCGATGCCTCGGCGCGCGCGGTCAAGCGCATCGAGGACGTGCGCGTGCTGCGCACCGCCCAGTTCCCCGAAGACGCGGGCCCGATGGCCCACCCGGTGCGGCCCGACAGCTACATCGAGATCAGCAACTTCTACACCGTCACCATCTACGAGAAGGGGGCGGAGGTGGTGCGCATGATGCAGACGCTGGTCGGCCGCAAGGGCTTCGAGGCCGGCATCTCGCTGTACTTCAAGCGCCACGATGGCCAGGCCGTGACCTGCGACGACTTCGCGCAGGCCATCGCCGATGCCAACCTCGACTCCGACCTGTCGCGCCTGCTGCCGCAGTTCAAGCGCTGGTACAGCCAGGCCGGCACGCCGCGCCTGGCGGCGCGCGGCCAGTACGACGCCGACACGCGCACCTACACGCTGCGCTTCGAGCAGACCTGCGCCCCCACGCCGGGCCAGCCGCTCAAGCTGCCCTTCGTCATTCCGGTGAACCTGGGCCTGCTCGACGCCAGCGGCCGCGAACTCGCGCTGCAGCTCGACGGCGAAGCCGACGTGGCGCGCGGCACGCGCACCCTGGTGCTGACCGAATCGGCGCAGCAGTTCACTTTCGTCGGCATCGACGCCGAGCCGGTACCGTCGATCCTGCGGGGCTTCAGTGCGCCGGTGATCCTCGACTTCGACTACAGCGACGCCCAACTGCTCACGCTGCTGGCGAACGACCTCGACCCCTTCAACCGCTGGGAAGCCGGCCAGCGGCTGGCCCTGCGCAGCGCCCTGAAGGCCATCGACGAGAGTGCCACGCCGGAGGCCCCCGTGCTCGACGCCGCCTACATCGATGCCATGGCGGCCGTGCTGCGCGACCCTAAACTCGACGCCGCCTTCAAGGAGCTGGTGCTCACGCTGCCGTCGGAAACCTACATCGCCGAGCAACTGCCGGTGGTCGACCCGCAGCGCATCCATGCGGTGCGCGAGGCCATGCGCGCGCAGCTGGCCACCGCCCTCTTCGCCCAGTGGGAAACCGCGTACGAAGACCACCAGGACACCGGCGCCTACACGCCCGACGCCCGCTCGGCCGGCCGCCGCGCCCTCGCAGGCATGGCGCTCACGCACCTGTGCCTGGCGGCCCGCGCATCGGGTGACGCCGTGTGGCCGGGCAAGACGCTGCAGCGCTTCAAGGACGCCGGCAACATGACCGACCGCTTCAACGCACTGTCGGCCCTGGTGTCCTCGGGCCATTCGCTGGCGGCACCGGCGCTGGCGCGCTTCCACGCGATCTTCAAGGACGAGGCGCTGGTCATCGACAAGTGGTTCTCGCTGCAGGCCGGCTCGCCGGACCGCGGCGGCGACGTGTTGCCGCTGGTCAGGCAGCTCATGAAGCACCCGGACTTCTCGCTCAAGAACCCGAACCGCGCGCGCAGCGTGATCTTCAGCTACTGCAGCGCCAACCCCGGCGCCTTCCACCGCCCCGATGCGGCCGGCTACGTGTTCTGGTCCGAGCGCGTGTGCGAGCTCGACGCCATCAACCCGCAGGTGGCCGCCCGCCTGGCCCGCTCGCTCGACCGCTGGAGCAAACTGGCCGAACCCTACCGCAGCGCCGCGCGCGAAGCCATCGCGCGCGTGGCCGCCAAACCCGACCTCAGCAAGGACACCCAGGAAGTGGTGAACCGCGCACTGGCCGACTGATCGAGAGGACCCCCATGTCACAACAGAAGATCTCACTCACCCGCTACCTCGTCGAGCAACAGCGCGCCGATGGCCACATCCCCGGCCAATTGCGGCTGCTGCTCGAAGTGGTGGCACGCGCCTGCAAGCGCATCAGCCAGGCCGTGAACAAGGGCGACCTCGGCGACGTGCTCGGTTCCGCCGAGAGCGAGAACGTCCAGGGCGAAGTCCAGAAGAAGCTGGACATCATCGCCAACGAAGTGCTGATCGAGGCCAACGAATGGGGCGGCCACCTCGCCGCCATGGCCAGCGAAGAAATGGACAGCATCTACGTGGTGCCCAACCGCTACCCGCAGGGCGAATACCTGCTGCTGTTCGACCCGCTCGACGGCTCCAGCAACATCGACGTCAACGTGAGCATCGGCACAATCTTCAGCGTGCTGAAGAAGCCCGAAGGCCACCCCGGCGTGCAGGAAGCCGACTTCCTGCAGGCCGGCGCCAAGCAGGTGGCCGCCGGCTACTGCATCTACGGCCCGCAGACCACGCTGGTGCTGACCGTGGGCGATGGCGTCGCGATGTTCACGCTCGACCGCGAGCAGGGTTCGTTCGTGCTGACCAAGGAAAACATCCAGATCCCGGCCGACACCAAGGAATTCGCGATCAACATGAGCAACATGCGGCACTGGGATGCGCCGGTGAAGCGCTACATCGACGAATGCCTGGCCGGCAGCGAAGGCCCGCGCGGCAAGGACTTCAACATGCGCTGGATCGCCAGCATGGTGACCGACGTGCACCGCATCCTCATGCGCGGCGGCATCTTCCTGTACCCCTGGGACAAGCGCGAGCCGGGCAAGCCCGGCAAGCTGCGCCTGATGTACGAGGCCAACCCCATGAGCTGGCTGGTCGAACAGGCCGGCGGCATGGCCACCAACGGCCGCGAACGCATCCTCGACATCGAGCCGGGCAAGTTGCACGAACGCGTCAGTGTGATGCTCGGATCAAAAAATGAGGTCGAGCGCGTGACGCGCTACCACGACCCGCTATAATCGCAGGCTTCGCCGGTGTAGCTCAGTCGGTAGAGCAGCTCATTCGTAATGAGAAGGTCGGGTGTTCGATTCATCTCTCCGGCACCAATCGCAGTCAGAAAAGCCCGCTATCCAAAAGATAGCGGGCTTTTTCCTTTTTTGGCCTTGCATAGCCTTCTGCGCAACTCATGGCCTGGCGGCATCACGCCCGCATGATCATCTGTGGCACAGATCATGGTGTAGCGAAACACCCACGCCCCGAACCTGATGACAAACGGCACACACCGAGCTAGACTGGCCGCATGAAGACGTTTCGATGGGGTCCAGAGAAGAACGAGCGTCTGGTGCTCGAACGTGGAATCTCATTCGAGCAGATGGTTGTCGCGATCGAGGCTGGTGGGCTACTGGATGTTCTTGCCCACCCCAACCCGGGCAAGTATCCGAATCAGAAAGTGCTGGTCGTGGCCTGCGATGGATATGCGTACTTGGTGCCGTTCATCGAGCAAGAAGATCACTTCTTTCTCAAAACCGTCATCCCGAGCCGGAAGGCAACGCGCGATTACATGAACCAAGGTGAAGACGATGCCTAAGACCGATTCCTACGAAACCGAACTGCTGACGGCTTACGACAAGGGGGCGCTCAAGTCTGTCGCGACGAAGGCCGAGCTCTCCAAATTCAAGGCCGCCGCCCGCGCCACCGCGATCAAGGATCGCCGCGTCAACATCCGTCTTTCCTCAGGCGATCTACAAGATATTCAGGTCAAGGCTTTGGAGGAGGGGCTCCCGTACCAGACCCTCATCGCAAGCGTCCTTCACAAGTACGCCACCGGAAGGCTCGCGGAGCGAAAAGATCTGTCGAACACGCACACTCCTTCGAAGACCGCCGTGGCTCGCCGGACAGGCAAAGCCGACGCCTGATGCGTCAGGGATCGACCACCAGGTACGTGTCCTCCTTCAGTTCCTCCATCACCACATAGCTGTTCGACTGCGCCGACACCGGCAGCCGCTTGAGGATGCCGCCGAGCAACTGGCGGTACTGCTCCATGCCCTTGATGCGGAACTTGAGCAGGTAGTCGAAGCTGCCGGACACCAGGTGGCACTCCATCAGTTCGGGCATGTGGATCAGTTCGCGCCGGGTCTGCTCGAACAGGTCGTCGGACTTGGCAGACAGCTTGATCTCCACGAAGACCAGCAGCGTGCGGCCGACGGCCGCCGGCGCCACGCGGGCGTGGTAGCCGGTGATGACGCGCTCGCGCTCCAGGCGGCGCACCCGCTCGGAGCAGGCCGAGGCCGACAGGCCGATCTGTTCGGCCAGGTCGGCATTGGAGATGCGCCCGTTGCGCTGCAGCGAATCCAGGATTTTTCGGTCGATTCGGTCGAGGTCGATCATTCTTCGGCGGCGCCATGAAAAGTGGGACGAAAACCGCGATTCTCACGCCAAAGAACTCGTACATCCGTGAAGACTGCGGCCGACCACCCCCTAAATTCGTGTTTTCTATTCTTCTGCTGGAATCACCGTGAAAGTCGTTGTCCTGGGCTCGGGCGTCGTCGGCGCCACCACTGCGTACTACCTGGCCCGCGCGGGCGCCGACGTGACGGTGATCGACCGCCAGCCCAGTCCGGCCCTGGAGACGAGCTTCGGCAATGCCGGCCAGGTGTCGCCCGGCTATTCCACGCCCTGGGCCGCGCCGGGCATTCCGCTGAAGGCGCTGAAGTGGATGTTCCAGAAGCACGCGCCGCTGGCGGTGCGGCCCGACGGCACCCTCTTCCAGCTGCGCTGGATCGCCGCGATGCTGAAGAACTGCACCGACGCGCGCTACACGGTGAACAAGGAACGCATGATGCGCATCGCGGAGTACAGCCGCGACTGCCTGCGCGAACTGCGCGCGGACACCGGCATCGCCTACGAGCACCGCACCGGCGGCACGCTGCAGCTCTTCCGCAAAGCCGAACAGCTCGCGGCGGTGAAACGCGACACGGCCGTGCTCGAAGAGTGCGGTGTGGCCTACGAGCTGCTCGATGTCGACGGCATCGTCCAGGCCGAACCCGCACTTGCGCAGGCCCGTGACCGCCTGGTGGGCGGGCTGCGGCTGCCGGGCGACGAGACCGGCGATTGCCAGCGCTTCACCACCGCGCTGGTCGCGCTGGCCGAGGCGGCTGGCGCCACCTTCCGCTTCGACGCCGCAGCCACGCGGGTGCTGCACGACGGCCAACGCATCCGCGGCATCGAGGTCGGCGGCGAAACCGTCACGGCCGACCGCTACGTGCTCGCGCTCGGCAGCTACTCGCGCGAGCTGCTGCTGCCGCTCGGCCTCGACTTGCCGGTCTACCCGGTGAAGGGCTATTCGCTGACCGCGCCGATCGTCGATGCATCGCTGGCGCCGGTGTCGACCGTGCTCGACGAAACCTACAAGATCGCGATCACGCGCTTCGACGACCGCATCCGCATCGGCGGCATGGCCGAGCTGTCGGGCTTCGACCTCGGCCTGAAACCGCAGCGCCGCGCCACGCTCGAGATGGTCACGCGCGACCTGTTCCCGGGCGGCGACCTCGAAGCGGCCACCTTCTGGACGGGTCTGCGGCCGATGACGCCCGACGGCACGCCCATCATCGGCGCCACGCGACAGTTCCCGAACCTGTACCTGAACACCGGCCACGGCACGCTGGGCTGGACCATGGCCTGCGGCTCGGGCAAGCTGCTGGCCGACCTGGTGCTGGGGCAGCGCCCCGAGATCGACACCGAAGGCCTGTCGCTCGACCGCTACGCGCGCGGCAGCGCCGGCAGACAGCACGGCCTGCAGGTGGCGCCGGCCGGCCACGCATCGCACGCCGGTTGAGGGCGTCGTGCGGCTGAGGCCGCTTCAGGCCCGCGGCATGCAGATTGCGTAGGGTAGGGTCGACACCCTATGCTGCAATTCCTCTCCCGCCGGCTGGGCCGACTGAGCGTCGCCCGCAAGCTTCTCCTGATCTACCTGCTGGACCTGACGGCCGTCATCTTCATCAGCGGCATCCTCATCAACGAGAAGTTCATCGCGATCGATTTCGGCCGCAAGGAGCAAGCCGGCGCCGCGTACATCGCGCAGCTGCGCCCCACGCTGATGGCGGTGGCGGGCTGGCGCAACGCCGCGCTGGCAACGCCGCAGACCCTGGCCGACACCGAGCAGTCTTTCGGTGCCGACATGCAAAGCGCCCAGGCGAACGAACGCTTCCGCCAGGCAGTGGCAGCACTCGCCGCAGCACCCGACCGCGCCACGGCCCGGGCCGCGCTCGACAAGGGCCGTGCGCTGGTCACGCGCGTGGGCAACCAGTCGAACCTGATCCTCGACCCGGACCTCGACAGCTACTACACGATGTCGCTGATCCTGCTGCGCTTTCCCGAGCTGCTGGAGCTGACCTCGGAAATGGGCGCGCGCCTGCACTCCCTCGGTGCGGGCGAACTCGACGTGACCGAATCGCGCACCAAATACTTCATCCTCGAAGGCCGGGTCGACGCCGTGGCCGCCGCCATCGCCAGCGACTACGGCGAGGCCTTCGCCGCGTCGCCGGGCGCATTGCAGCAGCGCCTCGACGGGCCGCGTGCACAACTTCTGGCAAGCATCGACCGCTTCCGCGCGGCGGCCCGCAGCGCGATGATCAATGGCACCGGGGAACTCGCCCCCTTCGAGGCGGCGCAGCAGGGCTTGTTCGCCAGCCTCGACGGCGCCTGGGGCAGTGCCATCGTCGAACTCAACGCCCTGCTCGAGGCGCGCGAGCGCGGTTTCTTCCAGCGCATGTGGATGCACCTGGGCACCGCGTTGTTCCTGCTGCTCCTGATCCTGAGCGCGGTGTTCTACGTGGCCCGCCAGATTTCGCGGCCGCTGCGCGGCCTCTCGCAGGTGGTCGACACGGTGCGCCGCACCGGAGACCACAGCCTGCGTGCCCGCTGGAACAGCGGCGACGAGATCGGCCGGCTGGTGCTCGGCTTCAACGACATGCTGGCCCAGCTCGACCGCGAGCGCCGCGCCCAGCAGGAACTGGCGGCCTCGGCACGCGCGGCAGAGGCACAGCGCGACCTGGTCGCCGCCATCCCGATCCCGCTGATGGTCACAGCCATCCCCGGGCACGAGGTGCTCAGCGCGAACCCGCCGGCGCAGGAATGGCTGGGCGGGCGCCAGCTCGACCCCTGGGCCGCGGGGCTGGACCCCTGGGTGCGCGCGCGCTTCTTCCAGGGGCTCGCCGACCGCGGCAGCGTGGACGAATTCGAGGTGTGCTGGCACGGCGGCGGTGTCTCGTCGTGGGCGGTACTGTCGGCGCGGCGACTGAAGTACCAGGGCCAGGACGCGCTGCTGACCGCCTTCACGCCGATCAGCCAGCTCAAGCTGATGGAACAGCGGCTGGAGCTGTGGTCGAAGGTGTTCGAGGCCTCGACCGAAGGCATCATGATCATCGATGCGCAGCGCCAGATCCTGACGGTGAACCGCGCGCTGTGCCGGCTCACCGGCTACGAGTCGCGCGAACTCGAAGGCGAGAAGCCGCAGCGGCTGGTGGCGGGCGAAGGCGCCATCTTCGGCGACTTCTGGCCCCTGCTCGACCAGCGCGGGGCCTGGCAGGGCGAGGTGCTGGTGCGCCGCCGCAACGGCAGCAACTACCCGGCATGGCTGGTCGCGAGCGTCGTGCGCGAGGGGCCCGAGCGCGTCTCGCACTACATCTTCGCGTCCATCGACATCACCGAGCGCAAGCGCAGCGAGGAACGCATCCGCTTCCTGGCGCTGCACGACGTGCTGACCGAACTGCCCAACCGCTCCCTGTGCATCGAGCGGCTGGGCAGCGCCATGCAGCAGGCCCGACGCGACGAGCGCCGGGTGGGCGTGGTGTTCATCGACCTCGACCGCTTCAAGAACATCAACGACTCCCTCGGCCACCATGTGGGCGACGCGCTGCTGCGTTCGGCCGCGCGGCGCATGGTCGACGCCGTGCGGCCGGGCGACACCGTCAGCCGGCTGGGCGGCGACGAGTTCGTGATCGTGCTGGCCGACGTGGCGGACGCCAACGAGGTGCGCGAGCTCGTCGAGGCGCGCCTGCTGCCGGCGATCCGCCAGCCCTACCACCTGCACGGCGCCGAGATCCACGTGTCGTGCAGCGTGGGCATCGCGATGTGCCCCGACGATGCGCAGGACATCGACTCGCTCATGCGGCAGGCCGACGTCGCGATGTACCAGAGCAAATCCGGCGGTCGCAGCATGGTGCACTTCTTCACGCCGGACATGGATGCGCGGGCGCAGAAGCGCCTTCAGCTGGAATCGCACCTGCGCCATGCCATCGAGCGCGACGAACTCAGCCTGTGCTTCCAGCCGCGCGTGCAGGCCCGCACCGGCGCGCTGGTCGGGGTGGAGGCGCTGCTGCGCTGGCACAACGACGAACTCGGACCGGTGTCGCCGGCCGAGTTCGTCCCGATCGCCGAAGAGAGCGGGCAGATCGTCGGCATCGGCAGCTGGGTCATCACCCAGGCCTGCGCGCAGCTGGCGGCCTGGCGCGACCAGGGACTGGGCACCGTGCCGGTATCGATCAACGTCTCGGCCCTGCAGCTGCGCGACGGCGATCTGACCGGCGTGCTGCGCGACGCGATGCTCGCGCACGGGGTGGCGCCGTCATCCATCGAGATCGAGATCACCGAATCGACCCTGATGGACGTGGCCGAACAGTCGCTCGTGCAGTTGCATGCGCTCAAGTCGTTGGGTGTGCAGCTGTCCATCGACGACTTCGGCACCGGCTACTCGAGCCTGAACTACCTCAACCGCTTCCCGATCGACAAGCTGAAGATCGACCAGTCCTTCGTGCACGACATGCTCGACGACCCGACCGACCTGGCGATCGTGCGGGCCATCGTGGGCCTGGGCCACACGCTGGGGCTGCGCGTGGTGGCCGAAGGCGTCGAAAGCGCCGAGGAAGCCGCGACGCTGAAGGCGGCGCACTGCGACGAACTGCAGGGCTATTTCTTCGGGCGGCCGATGCAGGCGCACGAAACCGCCGACTGGATCCGCCGACGCGCCCCGGTCGCCACGGCCTAGAAGTTCGCGGCCAGCGCCATCGCGGCCGACAGCGTGACCAGCGCGAGCACGGTCGACACCACCACCGCCGCCGTCACCAGCTCCTCGGCCACCCGGTAGCGCTGCGAGAACAGGAAGGCATTGGCGCCGATGGGCATCGCTGCGGCGACCACCATCACCGTCAGCGGCAGGCCGCGCACGCCCAGCAGCCAGCCGATGCCCGCCACCAGCAGCGGGTGCACCACGTTCTTCACCACGGCCAGCGCCAGCGCGCCACGCAGATGCGTGCCGACCGGCGTGAGCGCCAGCGTGATGCCGACCAGCACCAGCGCCACCGGGCTGAAGGCCTGGCCGAGCAGCATCAGCGGTTTGTCGACGGCTGCCGGCAGGGTCCACCCGGTCTGCGCGAACAGCAGGCCCACGATGATCGGCAGCGGCACCGGATGCAGCACCGAGTTGCGCACGGCGCGGGCCACGGTCCACCCGATGGGGCGGCCCGCCGTGCCACTCGCCGCGCCATGCTCGCGCGCGACGATGAGTTCGATCAGCAGGGTCGCCGCGGTGATCAGCACCAGCGAATGCAGTGACACCAGGGTCAGCAGCACGACCAGCCCTGCCGGCCCGTAGGCCAGGTCGACCAGGGCCACGCCGATGATCACCGTGTTGCTGAAGGTCGCCGTGATCGCGAGCACTGCCGCGCTGCGGCTGAGGCCCAGAAAGGCCAGCATGCCCGCGAAGATGACGCCCGCCCCCATGAAGTAGGCGGCGACCGGCCGCAGGCTCAGGTCCTCGACATGCACCGTGCTCATCGCGCGGAACAGCAGCGCCGGCGCCAGCAGCAGGAAGACCAGGTTGGACAGGTCCTTCACCGCATGGGCGCCGACCCAGCGGCGGCGCCCGGCGAAGTAGCCCGCGGCGATGAGAAGAACGACGGGCAGCAGCGCGGAAAGGACGGGCGAATTCACCGCGGCGAGCATAGCGGCTCGCTGCGGTGAGATCGCCGTCGGGCGCTAGAAGCTTGCGCGCAGACCCACCTTGAGCGAGCGACCCGGCAATGGTGCCGCCGGATAGACCGTCGTGGTCAGGATCGACGTCGCGCTGTAGGCCAGCTTGTTGGTGATGTTGTCCAGGCGCGCATACCAGGTCAGCGTCGCGCCGGTCACCTTCATCCGATAGGCCAGTGCCGCGTTCCACAGCGTGTACCCGCCGGTCTCGCGCGTGCCGTCGGCCGGCACGCGGTGCTGCGCCGAGTAGCGGTCGAAGCCGAAGCGCGCAGTCCACGGACCGTCGCCGTAGGCCAGCGCCGCACCGACGCGCACCGGCGAGATGCGCGGCAGCGGTTCGCCGGTGTCGGTGTTGGTGGCGCGCACCAGGTCGCCGCGCCACTGCAGGTCGAGCGTGCCGCTGCGCGCCATCGCGGCGAAGCCCTCGTTGCCCAGCAGCCGCAGGTTGCCGCTGGCCTCGATGCCGGTGAAGCGGGCGCGCACGCCACCGTAGACATACTCGGCCAGCGTGCCCGCAGCGGCCGGGTCGGTCACGACCTCGCCTTCGCCATCACGCTGGACGCCGCTGGCGTTCAGGCCGATGTAGTTGCGAAAGCGCGTGACGTAGGCATTCACGCGTGCATTGTTCGGGCCGTTCTTCCACTGCGCGCCCAGGTCGAAGCCGATCGAGCGCTCCTTCTCGAGCGACGCGTCGCCCACCTCCCAGGCCGCGGTCGCGACGTGCGGGCCGTTGGCGAACAGCTCGTAGTCCTTCGGTGCCCGCTCGGTGTACGCGAGGTTCGACGTGAGCTGCCACTGCGGCGTGAGGTTGACCAGCGCGCCGAACGCCGCACTGTGCGGATTGAAGCTGCGTTCGCCCGTGGCAAAGCGCGTGATCGACAGGTCGTCGGGATAGCCGAGCGACTCGACCTTCACCTGCTCGGTGCGCGCACCGAAGCTCAGGCGTCCCCACGACGTGGCCAGTTCCTCGTGCAGGAACAGTGCGTTGGCGCGCGTGCGGCTGTGCGGCGCGAAGGCCTCCTCGCCGTCGGCCGAGAAGCGGCCGGTCTCGCTGGTGAAGCCGATCATGCCCTCGACGCCGCCGATCTTCTGGTGGCGCGCCTCGATGCGCAGGTCGTTGCTCATGTTGGCGAAGGTGGTGCCAGGACTGCCGCCCTCGAACTCGGTGTGGCCGTAGTCGGTGTGGCCGAACTTGGCGTGGACGCTGCTGAAGAAGCCGCCCGGCCGCCACTCGCCTTCCAGCGCGTAGCGGTCGGACTTCATGCCGATCGTCACCTCGTCCTCGGCCACCGTGCCGTAGTCGCTGCGGTAGCTGCTGGCCGATGCGCCGATCCAGCCGCGGTCGAAGAACAGCGTGCCGCCGACCGCGCCGCCATGGGCGCTGTTCTGCGAATTGCAGATGCGGCGTGCCAGCCCGGGCGAACCGGGCTTGGCGCATTCGAGATCGATCGGCACGCGCACGTCGTCCGACTTGCGGTCGAAGGCATCGACGTGCAGCGCGTAGCGGTCGTTGCCGCCTTCGAGCACCACGCCGCCGCTGCGCTCCTGGCTGCCGGTCGCATAGCCGAGGTCGGCGCGCCCGCCGAAGCCGTTGATCGGCTCGGTCGGGATGCGGTTGTCGATCACGTTGACCACGCCGCCCACCGCGCTGCCGCCGTACTGCAGCGCCGAGGGGCCGCGCAGCACCTCGATGCGATCGGTGACCAGCGCGTCGACCGGCACCGCGTGGTCGTAGCTCAGCGCCGACGCGTCGGGCGCGCTGCCGCCGTTCTGCAGGATGCGGATGCGGTCGCCGTCCTGGCCGCGGATGATCGGCCGGCTCGCGTTGGGGCCGAAGTAGCTGCTGCTCACGCCCGGCACGCCGTCGAGCGTCTCGCCCAGCGTGGAGCGCGAACGCAGCATGAGCGTGTTGCCCTGCAGCGTCTCGGTCGGCGCGATCAACTCGGACGCGCCGAGCGGGTTGCCGGTGACGGTGACCTCCTTGAGGCTGGGGGCCGGCACGACCGCATCGGCGGTCGTGGCGGTTTGCGCATGCGCGCTCAGGGCGATGAAAGAAAAGGCGGCGGCGCCGACGGCATGCCGGCTGAAAGTGGAAATCATGGGTTGCGGACTCGTTGAAGCAATGGAAGGCCGGCCGCAGCCCTTCACAGGGCGCAGCCAGACGAATGACCAGAGGAATTCAGCGAGTCAGCGGTGGGCCACGCGCATCGAACAGCGAGACCCAGCGGGCGAGTGCTTCGCCCAGGAAGTAGTGGAACCGCGCCATCGGCAGGGCGATGGGCAGCACCACGAGGGGAACGGACAGCGCCGCGGCGCCACCGGCGAGCTGGTCGTACAGCCGGCAGTCGGCCTCGGCATGGTGGCTGCCGAACAGCCCCAGCAGACCCCGATGCATCTCGACGAACGACGTCGCCGCGACGGGCGACGCCGACTCCGCGTGCGAATGCGCCGCGGCCAGCGGCGCAGGGAGGTGCAGCACCCGGTGCATCAGCCCGAGCGTGGACGCCAGCCACAGCGAGACCGCCAGGGCGATCAGCAATGGCGCGCGGTACACGGCGGTGCGGGCGAACTGCATAGGCTTCGGCTCAGTCCTTCACACGCGCAGCGAAGGTCTTCTGGAACTTCTCGACCTTGGGCCCCACCACGAAGGCGCAGTAGCCCTGGTTGGGGTGGTTCACGAAATAGTCCTGGTGGTAGGCCTCGGCCGTCGAGTAGTTCGCCAGCGGCAGCACCTCGGTCACCACCGGCGCGCGGTAGGTGCCGCTGTCGGCGATCTCGCGGATCACGTCCTCGGCCACCTGCTTCTGGCGGTCGTCCAGGTAATAGATGCCGCTGCGGTACTGCGTGCCGACGTCGTTGCCCTGCCGGTTCAGCGAGGTCGGGTCGTGCACGACGAAGAAGATCTCGAGGATCTCGCGCAGCGAGATCTGCGCCGGGTCGAAGACCAGCTTGACGACCTCGTTGTGCCCGGTGCGGCCGGTGCAGACCTGCTCGTAGCTCGGGGCGATCGTCTCGCCGTTGGAATAGCCCGATTCCACGTCGACGATGCCGCGCACCCGGTCGAACACGGCCTCGGTGCACCAGAAACAGCCGCCCCCGAGCACGATGGTATCGGTGGTGGATGCGGGGCCGGCGGTGGTTGTCATGGTCGGTTCCAAAACGCGAAGCCCGCTATTGTCGCGGCTTGACGCACCGGATACGGGTCACTACATTACTAACCCGCCAGTCATTAACGCCGATGCCCCGCCTCATCACCGACAAGCTGTGTCCGGTCCGCGCCAAGCGCGAACGCCGGAAGGAGGCACGCCCCGGCGAACTGATCCAGGCCGCGCTCGAGCTGTTCGTCGAGAAGGGCTTTGCGGCGACGCGCTCCGAAGAGGTGGCCGCCCGGGCCGGGGTGTCGAAAGGCACGCTCTTCCTCTACTTCCAGAGCAAGGAGGATCTGCTGCGCGCCGTGATCACCGAGAACCTCGCCGGCCGCTTCCCGGAATGGAACGAGGAATTCGAGGCCTTCGAGGGCAGCACCGCCGACATGCTGCGCTACTGCACCCATGTCTGGTGGGAACGCGTGGGTGCCACGCCGGTCTCGGGCCTGACCAAGCTGATGCTCAGCGAAGGCAACAACTTCCCCGAACTCGCCGCCTTCTACCAGCGCGAGGTCGTGATGCCCGGCCAGGCGCTGATGCGGCGCATCCTGCGGCGCGGCATCGAGCGCGGCGAGTTCATCGCGGTGGAGGTGGACTACGCCATCCACGCCGTGCTCGCGCCGATGATCTTTCTGTTCCTCGTGCGGCACAACGCGAGCTGGATCGAGGAAGGCCTGGCGCTCGACCCGCAGACGTACATCGCGACCCAGACCGAGATCGTCATCCGCGGACTGTCCCGCAACCCGCCGCCCTTGCCGCACGGCACCTAAAATCATGGGTTTGCCCGAGCCCACCAGGAAAAGAGAAATTCCATGAACACCCCCGCCTCGCAGGAGCGCCTGCGCTTCAACATGATCGAGCAGCAGATCCGCCCCTGGGACGTGCACGACCCCCAGGTCCTCGAACTGCTCGCCGAGATCCATCGCGAGGACTACGTCCCGGCCGCGCACCGCGCCCTGGCCTTCTTCGACATGGAGCTGCCGCTGGCCGACGGCGCCGAGCCGGGCCAGGTGATGCTGGCCCCGAAGGTCGAGGCGCGCATCCTGAACGACCTGCACGTGCAGAAGCATGAATGCGTGCTGGAGATCGGCACCGGTTCGGGCTTCATGGCCGCGCTGCTCGCCCACCGCGCGGCGAAGGTGCTGACGCTGGAGATCGACGCCACGCTCGCCGCACGCGCCACCGAGACGCTGCGCCGCAACGGCGTGACCAACGTCGAGGTGCGCCACGCCGACGGCGCCCAGCCGCTGCCCAGCGGCCCGACCTTCGACGTCATCGTGCTGAGCGGCTCGGTCGCGCGCGTGCCGCAGAACCTGCTGGGCTCGCTGAACATCGGCGGCCGGCTGGTCGCCATCGTCGGCGACGAGCCGATGATGCGTGCCCATTTCGTGACGCGCGTGAGCGAAGGCAAGTGGGAAACCACGCAGCCCTGGGACACCATCGCGCCCCGCCTGCTGAACTTCCCCGAGCCCTCGCCGTTCCGCTTCTGATGGTCGACCAGGTCCGCCCCACCGATCTGGACGCCTGGTTCGCCCAGGACAGCGCCGCCGCGCCCGTGCTGCTCGACGTGCGCGAGCCCTGGGAGCTGCAGACGGCCAGCGTCGCGCCGCAGGGCTTCGCGCTGGTCGCGATTCCGATGAACGAGATTCCCGCCCGCCTGGCCGAACTCGATCCCGCAGCGCGCGTCGCCTGCCTGTGCCATCACGGCGCACGCAGCCAGCGCGTGGCGGCCTTCCTGAGCCAGAACGGCTTCGGCGATGTGGCGAACGTGGCCGGCGGCATCGACGCCTGGTCGGCCAGCCGCGACGCCGGCGTACCGCGCTACTGACCCTCTCCCCCAAGGACCGCATGCCCCTGCCCCGGCTTCTTCCTCTTGCAGCCGTGATGGCAGCCGCATGCGTGACGAGCGTCCACGCCCAGAGCCTGCTCACTCTCTACGAAGCGGCGCGCGACTACGACGCCACCTACCAGGGCGCACGCGCCCAGTACGACGCGAGCCTGACGCGGGCGGCGCAGGCCAAGGCGGGCGTGCTGCCGCAGGTGGGGCTGCAGGGGAACGTGTCGCGCACCAACCTCGACATCGACGTGATCTCGGGTGCGCCGCCCTCGTCGGGGCCGCGCGACTACACCACGCAGACGGTAGGCGTGAACGCCACGCAGCCGCTGTACCGGCCGGCCGCCTGGGCCGCCTACGAGCAGGGCAAGCGGCAGGCCGAGATCGCCGAGACCGTGCTCACGACCGCCGAGCAGGACCTGATCGTGCGCGTGAGCCAGGGCTACTTCGACGTGCTCGCCGCGCAGGACACGCTGACGCTGGTGCGCGCGCAGAAGGCCGCCGTGGCCGAACAGCTCGCCTTCGCCAAGCGCAACTTCGAGGTCGGCACCTCGACCATCACCGATTCGCGCGAGGCGCAGGCGCGCTACGACCTGGTGGTGGCGCAGGAGATCGCCGCCGAGAACGACCTGCAGGTCAAACGCCTCGCCCTCGACCAGCTGGTGGGCCGCACCGGCAGCGCGCCGCTGCCGCTGGCCACCGCCGCCACCCTGCCCGCACCGTCGCCCACCGACATGAACGCGTGGGTGGCACAGGCCGAGGCCGTGCACCCGGCGATCCGCCAGGCCCGGCTCGGCCTCGACGTGGCGGGGCTCGAAGTGCAGAAGGCCGAAGCCGGCCACAAGCCGACGATCGATGCGCAGGTGGGCTACAACCTGACGCGCTATCCGCAGGGCACCGCCACCACGACCGTGGGCACCTACGCCCGCGGCCCGAGCATCGGCGTGGTGTTCAACATGCCGCTCTTTGCCGGCTTCGCCACCGAGAACCGCATCCGCGAAACGCTGTCGCTCGAAGAGCAGTCGCGCGCCACGCTCGAATCGACACGCCGCAGCGTGACCCAGGCCACGCGCGCGGCCTACCTCGGCCTGATCTCCGGTGCCGGCCAGGTGAAGGCGCTGGAAGCCGCTGAGGCGTCGAGCCAGAGCGCGCTCGAGGCCAACCAGCTGGGCTACCAGGTCGGCGTGCGCATCAACATCGACGTGCTGAACGCGCAGAGCCAGTTGTTCCAGACCAAGCGCGACCTCGCGCTGGCGCGCTACAACGTGCTGCTGGGCCACCTGAAGCTGCGCCAGGCCAACGGCACGCTGGTGCCGACCGACCTGCAGCCGGTCAATGCCACGCTGGGCACCGCGCCCGCGCCCACACTCACCCCGCCACGCTGATCAGTCGAGGGTGGGCTCGGCCCGTTCTTCGGGCGGGATGGCGGACGATGCCGCTGCACGCACGGGCATCGGCGACGCGCCTTCGGCGATGGCCAGCACCGCCGCCGCCGTGCGTTCGGCGGCGCCGCGGTTCGACGCCGCGAAACCGTGGGCCGACTGCACCATCGCCTCGCGCCGCACCGCATCGCCGACCAGCGACAGCGCGGCACGCACCGCCTGCTCCATCGTCTGCACACGCAACGCGGCACCGGATGCAACCGCCAGGTCCGCGGCCTCGGCGAAGTTGAAGGTCGAAGGGCCGAGGACCACCGGGCAGCCGCAGGCCGCGGCCTCGATCAGGTTCTGACCACCCAGCGCCTCGAAGCTGCCGCCGAGCAGTGCCGCATCGGCCAGCCCGTAGTACAGCGCCATCTCGCCGAGCGAATCGCCCAGCCAGATCTCGGCCGCGGTCGGCGCGCCGGCCGCGCTACGGCGCGCCACGCCGAAGCCGTTGGATTCGATCAGCGCGGCCACTTCGTCGAAGCGCTGCGGATGGCGCGGCACGATCATCCACTGCACCGCCGCGACCTGGCGCGCAATCGAATCGACGCCGGGCTGCTCCGGCGGCAACGGGCTGGTGGCGCCGAAGCGCTTGAGCACGTCGAGCAGCATCTGCTCCTCGCCCTCGCGCGAACTCGCCAGCACGACTAGCGGGCGCGGCAGCTGGCCCTTGAACTTGGCGGCCGCCGCGAGCTGCCGCGCGTCGGGCGTGGCGTCGAACTTGAGGTTGCCGTAGACGCCGGCGACCTTGGCGCCGAGCGACACCAGCCGGTGCGCATCGGCCTCGGTCTGCGCCCAGACGGCGGTCAGCCCCGAGTACGCCGGCCGCGCCAGCCAGCCGAGCCGCTCGGCCGAGGCCAGCGACTTCTCGTTGAGCCGCGCATTGGCCAGCACCAGCGGGATGCGGCGCTCGCGGCAGGCGGCGACCATCTCGGGCCAGACCTCGGTTTCCATCAGCACGCCGATGCGCGGCGCGAAACGGTCGAGGAAGCGGGCCACGGCCGAGGGGGTGTCCCAGGGCTGCCAGACCTGCAGGTCGCCCGGCTCGAGCAGCCGGGCGCCCTCTTCCCGGCCGGTGGCCGTGCCATGGGTCAGCAGGATCGGGATGCCGGGGTGCTGGCGCCGCAGCTCGGCGATCAGGATGCCGGCCGCGCGCGATTCGCCCAGCGACACCGCATGCACCCAGCACCAGCCGGCGCCGACGGCTGCATTGTCGTAGTAGCGGCCGAAGCGCTCCTCGACGGCGACCGCATAGCCGGGCTCAGCCTCGGCGCGCCGCTTGAGCTTGCGCCGCACCAGCGGCTGGACCAGGGACGTGAACGCGCCGTAGAGGCGCAACGACAACGAACGCACGCCGGGCCGGGTCAGTGCGCCGCTTCGGCGAGCTGCGCGTCGGGCTTGACGGTCTTGAGCAGGGCCAGCATGGCGTCCTGGATGCGATGCAGCGCAGCCTCGGTCTGTCCTTCGAAGCGCATCACGAGCACCGGCGTGGTGTTCGACGCGCGGATCAGGCCGAAGCCGTCGGGCCAGTCCACGCGCACGCCGTCGATGGTGGAGATCTTCGCGGGGGCGTCGAACGCCGCCGTCTTGATGAGCTGGTCGACCAGCGTGTGCGGCTCGCCTTCGGCGCACTTCACGTTCAGCTCGGGCGTCGAGAAGCTGGTGGGCAGGCCGTCGAGCACGGCGCTGGCGTTGGGGCTCTTGCTCAGGATCTCGAGCAGGCGGCAGCCGGCGTAGGTGCCGTCGTCGAAACCGAACCAGCGCTCCTTGAAGAAGATGTGGCCGCTCATCTCGCCACCCAGCGGCGAGTCGATCTCCTTCATCTTTGCCTTGATGAGCGAATGGCCGGTCTTGTAGATCAGCGGCACGCCGCCGGCGGCTTCGATGGCCGGGCCCAGGCGCTGCGAGCACTTCACGTCGTAGACGATGGTGCCGCCCGGCACGCGCGAGAGCACGTCCTGCGCGAACAGCATCATCTGGCGGTCGGGGTAGATGTTGTTGCCTTCCTTGGTCACGATGCCCAGGCGGTCGCCGTCGCCGTCGAAGGCCAGGCCCAGTTCGGCGTCGCCGGCCGCCAGCGCAGCGATCAGGTCCTTCAGGTTCTCGGGCTTGCTCGGGTCGGGATGGTGGTTGGGGAAGTTGCCGTCGACTTCGCTGAAGAGTTCGGTCACCTCGCAGCCGATGGCGCGCAGGATGGCGGGGGCGGTGGCACCGGCGATGCCGTTGCCCGAGTCGACCACGATCTTCATCGGACGGGCCAGCTTGATGTCGCCGACGATGCGCTGCGTGTAGGCCTCGGTCACGTCGACCTTGCGCACGCTGCCGCCGGGGGCGAGCGTGGCGCTGTCGGCTTCCATCACCCGGCGCAGGCCCTGGATCTCGTCGCCGTAGATCGCACGACCGGCCAGCACCATCTTGAAGCCGTTGTAGTCCTTCGGGTTGTGGCTGCCCGTGACCTGGATGCCGCTGGTGGCGAGCGTGTTGGCCGCGAAGTACAGCATGGGCGTGGTGACGGCACCGACGTCGATGACCTCGATGCCCGTGGCCACCAAGCCGCGGATCAGCGCGTCGACCAGCGAGGGGCCCGACAGGCGCCCGTCGCGACCCACCGCCACGGACTTCTCGCCCGCTGCGCGTGCGGCGCTGCCGAAGGCCTTGCCGAGCCCTTCGGCCACGGCCGTGTCGAGCGTGGTGGGCACGATGCCCCGGATGTCGTAGGCCTTGAAGATCGATGCGCTGAGTTGCATGGCTGTGCCCTGAAAGTTCTCAAAAACGAAGCCCATTGTAGGCGTGGCCTTCACCGGCCAGATGTCCGGAAATGGCTAATGCCGAGCCGCCCGAAACGTATGATCGATCGCATGGATTCATCCGATCTCCCCCTCGACAACGGCCTCGCCGGCGCAGGGCTGGAGGGCGATGCCTGCTACCTCGCGATGAAGACGCACGACGCCCGCTTCGACGGCCGCTTCTTCACCGCCGTGACCTCCACCGGCATCTACTGCCGGCCGGTCTGCCGCGTGAAGCTGCCGCGACGCGAGAACTGCCGCTTCTTCCGCCATGCCGCGCAGGCCGAGGCAGCAGGCTTTCGGCCCTGCCTGCGCTGCCGGCCCGAACTGGCACCGCGCGCGGCGAGCTGGTCGACCGAGGACGCCTCGCGCATCCTCGCGCTGCAAGCGGCCCGCCTCATCGACGAGCCCGACGCCTGGAACGACGACGGCCCCGGTGCCGCGCAGATCGCCGCGCGGCTGGGTGTGAGTGACCGCCACCTGCGCCGCATCTTCGAGGCCCAGTTCGGCGTCTCGCCACTGCAGTACCTGCAGACGCGGCGGCTGCTCGCAGCCAAGCAGCTCATCGCCGACACCACGCTGCCGATGGCGCAGGTCGCGCTGGCCAGCGGCTTCGCGAGCGTGCGGCGCTTCAACGCGGCCTTCGTCACGCACTACGGGCTCAACCCGAGTGCGCTGCGGCGTGCCGGCGGTGGCGACGAAGAAGGCGGCGGGCAGGCGATCGCGGTGCGGCTGGGCTTCCGGCCGCCCTACGACGTGGACGCGGTGCTGGCCTTCTTCACACGCCGCGCACTGCAGGGCGTCGAGGTTTTCGATGCCAAAGGGCAGTGCTTCGCGCGCACGCTCCGCGTGCAACACACCGGCCGCACGCACGCGGGCTGGCTGCAGATGCGCTTCGATCTGGAACGCGAGCGGCTGCACCTGTCGGTGAGCGATTCGCTCGCCCCCGTGCTGCCGGTCGTCATCAGCCGGGTGCGCGCGATGCTCGACCTCGACGCCGAGCCGATGGCGATCAACGCGCTGCTGCACGACACCTTCCCCCACGGCGACGGGCTGCGCGTGCCGGGCACGGTCGACGGCTTCGAGCTGGCGGTGCGCGCGGTGCTGGGGCAGCAGATCACCGTGGCGGCGGCGCGCACGATGGGCTCGAGGCTGGTGGCCGCCTTCGGCGAGGCGATCGACACACCCGTCGCGGGCCTCGATCGCCTGTTCCCCACGCCGGCCGTCATCGCCGCGGCGAGTGGCGACGCCCTCGGCCGACTCGGCATCGTGCGGCAGCGGCAGGCCGCGTTGCAGGCACTGGCCCACGAAGTCGCTTCGGGCCGGCTGGCGCTGCACGCCGGCGCCGACGTGCCGGCCACACTGGCCGCACTGCAGGCACTGCCGGGCATCGGCGACTGGACCGCGCAGTACATCGCGATGCGCGCCATGCGCTGGCCCGACGCCTTCCCGTCGGGCGACATCGCGCTGCAGAAGGCACTCGGCGTGGGTTCGGCCCGCGCCGCCGCCGAGGCCTCGCAGGCATGGCGTCCCTGGCGCAGCTATGCCGTGCTGCGGGCGTGGCACACGCCGCCCGTGGCGGCACCGACCACCGACACCGAGATGCCAGAGACAAGGAACACCCCATGAAATTCAAGACCTCCGTGCTTCGCACACTGCACGTCGACAGCCCGCTGGGCGGCGTCACGCTCGCGGCGACCGACGACGGCCTCGCCGGCCTGTGGTTCGACCGGCAACGCCACCTGCCCGACATGCGCGGCTGGCAGACCGACGACACGCACCCCGTGCTGCTGGCCGCCGCGGCGCAACTGCGCGACTACTTCGCCGGCACGCGCGACCACTTCGAGCTGCCGCTCGACCTGTCGCACGGCACTGCCTTCCAGCAGGCCGTGTGGCAGGCGCTGCTGGCGATCCCCGCCGGCGCGACCACCAGCTACGGCGTGCTGAGCCAGCGCGTGGGCAAGCCCGCGGCGGTGCGCGCCGTGGGCGCCGCGGTCGGGCGCAACCCGATCAGCGTGATCGTGCCGTGCCACCGCGTGCTCGGCGCCGACGGCTCGCTCACCGGCTATGCGGGCGGGCTCGACCGCAAGACCGCGCTGCTCACGCTGGAAGGCGCCCTGTGAGCAGCGTGAACCACATAGCACGCGCTGCAAATGCCGCCAATGCCGCCACGGCCACGCCGAAGCCCTGGCTGCTGGACCTCGTCCTGCTCGGCGCGCTGTGGGGGGCGTCCTTCCTCTTCATGCGGATCGCCGCGCCGGAGTTCGGCGCGCTGCCCGCGGCCGCCCTGCGCGTGGGCATCGCCGCCGTCTTCCTGCTGCCGCTGATGCTGCTGCGCGGCCACGGCGCGGCGCTGGGCCGGCACTGGAAGCCGACGCTGCTCATCGGCGTGCTGAACTCGGGCCTGCCCTTCGCCTTCTTCTGCTTCGCGCTGCTCACCATCAACAGCGGGCTGGCCGCAGTGATCAACGCGACCGTGCCGATGTTCGGCGCGTTGATCGCCTGGGCCTGGTTTCGCGAACGGCCCAGCGGCTCGCGCCTGCTGGGCCTGGTGATCGGCTTTGCGGGCGTCGCGATGCTGGCCAGCCGCAGTGCCGGCCTGCATGCCGGCGCCACCGGCGACCACGCGGCCCTGTGGGCGGTGCTCGCCTGCCTGGCAGCGTGCCTCTGCTACGGCGTGGCCGCGAGCGCGACGCGACGCCATCTCGGCGGCGTGCCGCCGCTGGCCACCGCCGCGGGCAGCCAGCTGGGGGCGACGCTGTTCCTCGCGCTGCCCGCGCTGTGGTTCTGGCCGGCGCAGATGCCGAGCCTGCACGCATGGCTGGCGCTGCTCGCCCTCGGCGTGGCGTGCACCGGCCTGGCGTACATCCTGTTCTTCCGGCTGATCGAGCGCGCCGGCCCGGCGCGTGCGCTGACCGTGACCTTCCTGGTGCCCGTCTTCGCGGTGTTCTACGGTGCCGTGTTCCTCGGCGAACACGTGACCGCCTGGATGCTCGGCTGTGCGGCGGTCATCGTCTGCGGCGTGGCGCTGTCGACCGGCCTCGTGAAACTCGGTGCGGCCAAGCCCTGACGATTCAGATCGCGCTGGCCACCACGTTGATCGACAGCGCCAGCACGAGCATGTTGAAGGCGAAAGCCAGCACGCCGTGCACGAGCGTGATGCGCCGCATGTCGCGCGAGGTGACCTGCACGTCGGACACCTGCGAGGTCATGCCGATCACGAAGGAGAAATAGAGGAAGTCGAAGTAGTCCGGGTCGAGCGCGCCGGGGAAGTCGAGGCCTGGCCCGGCCACCGTCTTCTGCATCTCGGTCTGGTAGTAGCGGTGCGCGTAGTGGAAGGCATAGATCGTGTGGATCAGCAGCCATGAGGCGCCGAGCGCCGCCAGCGCGAGCGCGATATGGCCGACGCGCTCGGCGCCCACCATGTCCTTGACCTGCTGAAGCAGCATCGTGATCGCCGCGACGCAGGCGCCGACGGCCGTGAGCATCACGACGAGGATCAGCACGTTCGGCTGGTCGAGCGACTGCGAACGCGCCCGGGTGCGCTGGGCGTCGAAGGTCTGTGCGAGCCACCACGCCAGCGCCAGGTACACGGCCGTGCCGAAGCTCCACGCCGCCAGGCCGCGTGCGATGCCGCTCAGCGGCCACGGCACGAGCCAGAAGGCCACGCCGGCGATGGCGCCGTAGCCGAGTCGCTGAAGGCCGGCGGCTTCCGTCAGGTATTTGTGCATGGGCCGACTGTAGTGCCGGTGCCTCAGCCCGCGCCGCCGGCCAGGCGCCCGAGCGTGGCGACAGCCGCTTCGGTGCGATCGTCCCAGGCGTGGCCGTAGTTCAGGCGCACGCAGTTCGCGAAGGCCTGGCTGGCCGAGAAGATCGGGCCGGGCGCCACGCTGATGCCGTGCGCGAGCGCCGCGCGGTGCAGGGCCAGCGCATCGACGTGCTCGGGCAGTTCGACCCAGAGGAAATAGCCGCCCACCGGCCGCGTGGCGCGCGTGCCCGCCGGGAAATGCCGCGCCACCGCCTGCACCATCGGCGCCTGTTGATTCGCCAGCGTGAGCCGCAGCCGGCGCAGGTGCTTGTCGAAGCCACCGCGCTCGAGGTAGTGCGCCAGGCCCGCCTGCACCGGGGCGGAGGCGCCGAGCGTGCTGGTCAGCTTCGATCGCGCCACGGCCTTGGCATAACGGCCCGGCGCCGCCCAGCCGATGCGGTAGCCCGGCGCCAGGCACTTCGAGAACGACGAACAGTGCATCACGAGCCCCTGTGTGTCGAAGGCCTTGGCCGGCAACGGCCGCTTGTCGCCGAAGTACAGCTCGGCATAGACGTCGTCCTCGATCAGCGGAATGCCGTGCTGTGCCAACAGGGCGACCAGCGCCTTCTTCTTGGGCGTCGGCATCAGGCTGCCGAGCGGGTTCTGGAAGGTGGTCATGAGCCAGCACGCGGCGGGTGCATGCCGCTCGATCGCATGCGCCAGTGCCGCCAGGTCGACGCCCTCGCGCGGATGCGTCGGCACCTCGATCGCCTGCAGGCCCAGGCGCTCCAGGGCCTGCAGCGCCCCATAGAACGTCGGTGACTCGACGATGACCGAATCGCCCGGCCGCGTCACCGCGCCGAGGCAGAGGTTGAGCGCTTCCAGCGCGCCGTCGGTGATGACGATTTCGTCGGTGTGCACCTGCAGGCCATCGGCCAGATAGCGCTGCGCGATCTGGCGGCGCAGGTCCGCGTTGCCGGGCGTCAGGTCGGCGACCGTGCTCCAGGGGTCGAGCGACTTCGCGCTCGCGGCCAGCGACTGGCCGAGCCGCGCCCACGGAAACAGCAGCGGGCTGGGAAAGGCCGAACCGAGCGGCACCACCTCGCGCGTCTTGCTGGCGTCGAGGATCTCGAACACGCGGTCGCTCACGTCGACGGCGATCGACGCATCGGCCGGCTGCGAGCTCAGGTCGGGCTCGGGCGGCAGACGGGCGGCGTCCTCGCCGAGCCCGGCCACGTAATAGCCCGAGCGCTCGCGTGCGCGGATGAGGCCACGGGCTTCGAGCAGGTAGTAGGCCTGGAAGACCGTCGACGCGCTGACGCCACGGCTGGCGCTGGTGTGGCGCACCGACGGCACACGGTCGCCGGGGCGCAGCACGCCGGTGCGGATGGACTCCTCGACATCGGCCGCCAGGGCCTCGTAGCGCTTCATCGGTCTTGCTCTTTCCGCGGCCCCTGCGGGGCCCGCCCGCCGCATTGTCTCCGTGCAGGCCCAACTGCTCGGGTCGAATGCCGCACAACTGATGCTGTACCGGGTACCGCGGTGAAGCGGACAATGGCCACCCGACCGCCGCGCTCGAACGGCGGCAGAACGCCCTCCACCCCCGACTGCCTTGAGCCCTCTGCGCTGCCTCTTCTTGCCCTCGGCGTTCACCGCCCCCCGTCTGCTGCGCGGCTTGTGGACACTGGCATTCTGCGCACTGGCTTCATCGGCCGGCGCGGCCGGGACGGCACCGGCCGACGCGCCGGGCGGCATCGCGCAGCGCGTGGCCGCCTGCATCGCGTGCCACGGCCGCGAGGGCGCGAGCGGCAATGCCGCCTTCTTCCCGCGCCTGGCGGGCAAGCCGGCCGGCTACCTCTACAACCAGCTCCTGAGTTTCCGCGACGGCCGGCGCTTCAACGCCGACATGGTCCATCTGGTGCAGCACCTGTCGGACGACTACCTGCGCGAGATGGCCGGGTACTTCGCGTCGCTCGACCTGCCCTACCCGCTGGTGCCGCCCGCCAGCGACGCATCCGCCCAGGCGCTGGCGCGCGGCAAGGCGCTGGCGCTGCAGGGCGACGCGGCACGCGGCATCCCGGCCTGCACGCAATGCCATGGCGCGGCGCTCACCGGCGTGCTCCCGGGCATCCCCCCGCTGGTCGGGCTGCCACGTCTCTACCTCTCGTCGCAGCTCGGCGCCTGGCTGACCGACGACCGCCACGCGCTGGCGCCCGACTGCATGGCGGCCGTGGGCCGCAAGCTCTCGACCGACGACGTCAATGCCATCGCGAGCTGGCTGGCCGTGCAGCCCGTGCCCGACCGCGCCAAGCCCGCCGCCGCGCTGCCCGGCCCGCTGCCGATGCCCTGCAGCGCGATGCCGGCGGCCGCGAGGTGAGCATGACGATGCGTCGACGCCTCGCCTTCATCCTCATCGGCCTGATCGCCGTGCTGCTGATCGGCGCGGCCGCGGTGGTCGCGCTCAACCTGCGCGACGAAGCCCCGCTGCCGCCGGATGCGGATGCGCCCTTCAACGCCACGCCGATGCAGATCGAACGCGGCCGCTACCTCGCGCTCGCCGGCAACTGCGCGGGCTGCCACACCGTGCGCGGCGGTGCGCCCTATGCCGGCGGCCTGGGCATCGGCACGCCCTTCGGCACCGTGTACGCGAGCAATCTCACGCCGGACCGTGCACACGGCATCGGCAGCTGGAGCGCCGCGCACTTCTGGCGCGCGATGCACAACGGTCGCTCGAAGGACGGCCGCCTGCTCTACCCGGCCTTCCCCTACCCGAGCTTCACACGCATCACGCGCGAGGATTCCGACGCGCTCTACGCCTACCTGCGCAGCGTGCCGGCCGCGGCGACGCCGAACACGCCGCATCGCCTGCGCTTCCCCTACGACACGCAGGCCGCGCTGGCCGTGTGGCGCGCCCTCTCGTTCACGCCCGCCACCTTCGTCGCCGACGAGGCGCAATCGAGCGAATGGAACCGCGGCGCCTACCTGGTCGAAGGCCTGGGCCACTGCATCGCCTGCCACGGTGCCCGCAACGTGCTGGGCGCCACGCAGGACAAGCGCGGCCTCTCGGGCGGCCTGATCGCCGGCGAGAACTGGTATGCGCCATCGCTCACCTCGAAGCGCGAAGCCTCGGTGGCCGACTGGGACACCCGCCACATCGTGGCGCTGCTGAGAGACGGCGCGGCACCCGGCGCCTCGGTGTCGGGGCCGATGGCCGACGTGGTGTTCCGCAGCACGCAGCACCTGAACGACGCCGACCTCACGGCGATGGCCGTGTACCTGAAGAAGCTACCGGGCAGCACACCGGCCCCGGCGGACACCCCAACCCAGCCGCCACGCCGCGATGCCGGCACCCTGGAGCGCGGCGCCCGCATCTACGACCAGCGCTGCGCCTACTGCCACGGCGACACGGGCCAGGGCGCGGCCGGCGCCTACCCGCCGCTCACCGGCAACCGCGCGGTGAACCTGGAGACGCCGGTCAACCTGATCCAGATGGTGCGCCAGGGCGGCTTCCTGCCATCGACCGCCGGCAACCCGCGGCCCTTCGGCATGCCGCCCTTCGGCCACGTGCTCGACGACAACGAGATCGCCGACGTGCTGACCTACGTGCGCAGCGCGTGGGGCAACGACGCGCCGGCAGTGACGGCGCGGGACACGATGCGGCGCTGAGGGCATCCGACGTCGGAACGGCCAAAAAAAGCCGGTCGGTCGACCTCGGCGCCCGACGTGGCCTCTGTGCGCGGGGCGGTCGAGTTCCTGGCGGCCTTTGCCGCTCAGCAGCGGCCCACGCTGCGCAAGAACCTCGGCAACCTCCTGGTGGAACTGGTCGAGCATCCAGACGACCCTAGCGTCGTCGAGCAGACGATCGCGGACATCGAACGGTTCTTTAGGGAGTAGCGACAAGCACAATATCTCAAATTGAGATATGCTTTGATCATGCGCCTCATCTCAAACAAGGCCTTGACCGAGTTTGCAGCCAAGCACGTCGAGGCGGATGCGCCCTTGCAAGCCTGGCGCAAGATCATCGAGACAGGTGCTTTCTCGAACTACGCAGAGCTGAAGAACAGCTTCAACGCGACCGATAAAGTGGGTGACTACTACGTGTTCGATATCGGCGGGAACAAGTACCGCGTGATCTCGGCCATCCACTTCGACCGTCAGATGCTGTTCATCCGGCACGTCTTCACCCACAAGGAGTACGACAAATGGAAGCCGTAATCGACCGCCAAGCTGCTGACGAACTGGCAGGCCACTTCGCCGCCATCTCGAAGCACGTTCCCCTGCGTCCCGTCCGGTCAGAGGGCGAATACGACGCGGCTGTCGCCTCCTTGAATGCCCTCTTGGATGCTGGTGCCGCGGATGAATCGCACCCGCTGGCGGACCTCGCGGCGACGCTGGGGGAACTAATCGGCGACTATGACGAGGTGCACTATCCCGGCAAGGATGTCGCTCCGAGCGAGATGCTTCGCTTCCTCATGGATCAGCATGGACTGAAGCAAACCGATCTCGCGGACGAACTTGGATCGCAGGGGGTCGTCTCGGAGGTCCTAAACGGAAAGCGCGAGCTAAACCTGCGTCAGATGCGTGCTCTCGCAGGGCGGTTTGCCGTTCCTGTCGCAGTGTTTGTTGAAGATGTGACTCTCCGCTCCTGATCGGCACGGCAAAAACGTACAGTGGGTCTCGACGAGAGCCACCGGTTCAAGACCTACGCCGAACGGCGGCGAGCGCCACACAGGCAATCTTTCAATCGAGGAGCCAGCAAGATGATGATCAACAGCGAGTTTTTCTCCCCAGCTGCGATCCTGACCGCAGCGCTCATAGAGCGGGCGCCACCGGGGACGCTCGTCGATCAAGCATGGATGGCTTCGGCATTTGAGGAGGCCTATCGATCGGTCGTTCAAGGCCTCGACCGCGTCGCGAATGAAGAGCGACACCGCACGAAATCGTAGCGGACTGCCGCAAGAGCTAGGAAATCGGCCCGCTTTCGCCAATCCAGGAGACGAGCATGGCATTCCGTTTTCAGAAGCGCATCAAGATCCTGCCTGGCGTGCGGGTCAACCTCAGCAAGTCAGGCGTGAGCACATCGATCGGGCGGCCGGGCGCCACCGTCAACCTGCGCAAGGGTAAAGTGAAAACCACCGTCGGCCTGCCGGGCAGCGGGCTTTCCTACTCAACCGAGACTCGAGAGCGCCCTGGGCGACGAGGCTACGCGGTGGGAGGCTTCTTTGCTGGGTTGGTGAAGGGCCTCGGTCCCATCGGTATCATCGGTTTGATGGTCGCCGTGGTCATCATCGCTGTGCTCGTCTCCCGCTGAACTAGGACTCCTGATGGCAGATAAACCCCCAGACCCGCAGAACGCACTCACAGTTGTGCCTGTGGCGTCGATCATGATTCTTCGAGAGCTTTTGGTTGAGATCAAACTGTCCAAAGGGCAGCTGAATTTCGATTCGCTTGTAGATCGAATTTTGGCCAACAGCGATTCCGCGATCGGAAAGGGCCACCCACTATCGGCGCAGCTCGTGAAGTTGCTGATCGATGAAGTGAGGTCTATCGATGCTTGACGTATCGAGTTTCCTCAAACAAATCGAGGAAAGCCGCTCGCCAGGAGGACCACCAAAAGGCCCTTTTGACCCGCCAGCTACGGAGGAGCACGATAATGGCCCAATGGAAGCTCGCCTCAGTGCGCTTGAAGCGCGACTAGACACGGTAGTTCCGACCTTGGCAACCAGGGCGGACATTTCCGACGTGCGCGGCGACATTCAGCGCGCTGTCGGGGAGACGCATAAGTGGATGATCGCCACCGTGATCGGGCTCTTCATTGGCTTCGGCGGCATGTTCCTGGCCATGAGCAACGCGCTTAAGCCCGCGCCTGCTGCTGGCAGCGCTGCGCCAATCGTGATCCAGTTGCCACCCACCCAGACCCCCTCCGCGCCGGCGACGACGCCCAAGCCCTAGCGCACCCACATCTCGCCCCCCGCCGAGCCCGCCGAGTGCGGGCTTTTTCTTGGGCGCCGGAACTGACGGCGCCCCGCCGCCGATTGAGACAACTTCCAGCGCGTGAGACTACGTGGCGTTGGCCTGCTTCCTTGCGGCTCGGCATGAGGTTGCGCCCAAGGTGTTTCATAGGGGGAAAGGCAACCACCCGCAGAGGTGCACTCTCAATCGACGCTTCGGCGCCGGGAGAAATCTATGCAAATCCCATCAGGAAATCTCACGCTGGCTGTAGCCAAGTGGCACCAGGCGTCCGACGCATACGCGGTTCAGTTGTCGGCGCTGGAGCACGGCGCGCCAGGGGTCATCGCAGAACTCAATCAGGCCTGCAGGCACCTGCGTGAATGTAAGGCAGCCGTCGACGCCTTGACCGCACGATAAGCGTCGTAACGACCGTCATTCGCTGTGGACGGGCCGATCGAATCGAAGTCCAGTACCACCGCAGTGCGCGCCCGCATGTGAACTACTGCTCACGCCTCGCAATAATGAATACTTTGGTTAACCAAATGTCAGCGGCGTAGCTAAACTTGGTTACATGAGTTCGCCATCACCGCAAGAGAAGGACTGGGATACCAACTTCGGCTGGTGGATCGACAAGCCGCAGAGAGAAGCACGACCCGCGGCGCGCGTCCGCACCTACGAACCGAGCCCGCGCAGGGGTGACCGAGTGTGGGCTGAAGCCGCCCTCGTCGTGGGCCTGGTGCTTGCCCTGGTGCTCTCGCTGATATCGCTGGCGAACCGGTGAACCAGTAACGCGGAGGGGGCACGATCTCCACCATCAGCGGCGCGCTCGGGTCAGCACGCAGACCGGCGCGCGCGAAGGGATGATCTTCGACATCCGAATCGGCGACTTCGACGACGACCAGATCACGCTGCGGGTGACGAAGAAACGCAACGGCAAGGGCCACGAGGCCAAGAGCTACACGATGACGCCGGACCTGAAAGCGACGCTGCAGCGCGCGCTCGAGCTGCGCAAGAAGAACCGCGGCGGCGCCGTGTGCCTGCCGGCGGACTACCTGTTCATCACGAAGCAGGGCAACCCATACGGCAAGGAGGCGTTCAAGAGCCTCTGGCGCGCGGTGCGGACGAAACTGGGCCTCAAGGCCCGGGAGATCACCTTCCACGACATGCGCGCGAAGGCCGCCTCCGATGCATCGTCGGACGTGGCAGCGCAGGAGCTGCTGCATCATGAGGACGTGAAGGTAACGCGGAAGGTCTACCGCCGAAAGGTCCCGGCCTCGACCCCCTTGCCGTCGGCGAGAGGGGGACGGAACGTGGCGTGAGATCGGCCGAAAACTCGGCCGATGGACGCAGGTTTGTCAGGAACCCCGTCCATTTGTCAAAGCCAATGAAAAACGGGTCAGAGCTTTTGGCTCTGACCCGTTGATCTATCTAGCAATTTTGGTCGGTGTGAAAGGATTCGAACCTTCGACCCCTTGCACCCCATGCAAGTGCGCTACCAGGCTGCGCCACACACCGAAGCCCGCAATTATAGCCGGCCGAATCAGTGTCCCGTGACCAGCAGCTCGCGAATTTCGAACAACTCGCGGCGCAGTTGCCGCCAGGGGGCGGCATCGATCGTTGTCACGATCGGCTGTACGGCAGCCGTAGCCCCCTGGGTCGCCGCTTCCCACTCTTCGGGATCGATGTCCGTGGCCTCGACGCCGTCGACCAGCACCTCACCCCCCCCGTTCGGCCCGCCCGCCTTGCGGCGGTCGCGTTCGGACTGGTTGAACTCCTGCAGCTTGTTGCGTGCGCCGCTGATCGTGAAGCCCTGGTCATAGAGCAGATCGCGGATGCGGCGGATCATGAGCACCTCGTGGTGCTGGTAGTAGCGCCGGTTGCCGCGCCGCTTCATCGGACGCAGCTGCGTGAACTCCTGCTCCCAATAACGAAGCACATGCGGCTTCACCCCGCACAACTCGGCGACCTCACCGATGGTGAAGTAGCGTTTGACGGGAATCGGGGGGAGCGTTTTCTCCATTGAAATCAAGATCGTGCGCGCGAAACCTTAGAGGTTACTCCACGCGCACCCGACGCAACAAGCACTTATTCCGCACCCACGCGCCATGCGGTCGCATCGGTGGCGTCTTCGCTGCTTTCTGCCTCGTCGGCCATGCCGCCCTGGATCTGCTCCTTGAGCTTGGCGCTGGCATGGAAGGTCGCAACGCGACGCGCTCCGATCGGGATCGCTTCGCCGGTGCGCGGGTTGCGCCCGGGGCGCGGAGCCTTCACGCGGATCTGGAAATTGCCGAAGCCGGAGATCTTGACGTCGGTGCCTTCGATGAGGCTCGTGGACACCAGTTCGAAGAAGGCTTCGACCATGTCCTTGGACTCGCGCTTGTTCAGGCCGATCTGCTCGAACAGCAGTTCGGCCAGGTGCGCCTTGGTGAGCGCGGGCGTTTCGAGGGCTTCGAGCGTGAAATCCATAACGTTCATCCCCTGAGGCGCGCGCCGAAGTCGGCAGCCAGTCGGTCGACGATCGCGCGCACGGCGGGGTCGACCTGCTCGTCGGTGAGCGTGGCGCCATCGCCCTGGAAGCTCAGCCGGACGGCCATGCTCTTCTCGCCCGCGGCCAGGCCGCCGGTCGCGGCAACCGTGCCGTCGCGCGCAGGCTGCGGCCGGTAGATGTCGAACAGCACCGCATCGCGCAGCAGGCCGCCAGTCGACGCCGACCCAATGGCCTGCATCAACGCGCCGTGCGTGACGCTTTCGGCCACGACGACCGCGATGTCGCGCTCGACCGCCTGGAACTTCGGCACCGACTTCGCGACCGGCACCGGCCGTTCGGCCAACGCCTCGAGGTCGAGCTCGAACACGATCGGTGCGTGCGCGAAGTCCCATTTCTGGCGCCAGCGCGGATGCAGTTCGCCGACCACGCCGATGACGCGACCATCGACCAACACGCGGGCCGAACGACCCGGGTGCAACGCCGGATGCTCGGCGACCTCGAAGCTGGGCACGCGCGGTGCGAGCAGCGCCTCGACATCGCCCGTCACGTCGTAGAAGTCGACGCGCTGCGGCTTGCCGTCCCAGCGCGCCGCCTCGGCGTCACCCCAGGCCAGGCCGGCCAGGCGCATCGGCTGCGAGATGCCCTTGACGGTGCTGTCGGTGGTCTCGACCGTGTCGTCGCGCAGGAACACGCGGCCCGCCTCGAACACGCGCACGCGCGGCGCCTTGCGGTCGAGGTTGAACTTGAGCACCTGCAACAGCGAGCCGATCAGCGAGGAACGCATCACGCTCATCTGGCTGGCGATGGGGTTCAGCAGCTTCACCGGGTTCGCATTGCCAGCGAGGTCCTGCTCCCAGTGCGCTTCGACGAAGCTGAAGTTGATGGTTTCCTGGTAACCCAGCGCGGCGACGCGATGGCGCACCGCGAAACGGCTGCGTTGCGCTTCCGGCCGCACGCGTGCAGTGATCGGCGCGAGCGGGGCGGTGGTCGGCAGGTTGTTGTAGCCGATGAGGCGCGCGACTTCTTCGATCAGGTCTTCCTCGATCAGCAGGTCGAAGCGGTGCGGCGCGGGCGTGACGATGACCGTGCCCTCGCCCTCCTCGATCGGCAAGCCGAGCCGACGCAGCGCGTCGACGCACTGCGCCTGCGTGACGGGCATGCCGATCACGCGGGCCGCGCGGGCGACGCGCAGCGTCACCGGCCTGGCTTCGGGCAGGCGCAGTGTCTGGTCGTCGATCGGTCCGGCCTCGCCGCCGCAGATGTCGATCACGAGCTGCGTGATGCGCTCGATGATCTGCACCGTGCGGCTCGGGTCCACGCCGCGTTCGTAGCGGTGGCCGGCATCGGTCGAGAAATTGAAGCGACGCGAGCGGCCCTGGATCGCTTCGGGCCACCAGAAGGCCGCCTCGACGTAGATGTTCTTCGTGTCGTCCGACACGGCGGTCGCGTCGCCGCCCATGATGCCGGCGAGCGATTCGACCGCCTGCTCATCGGCGATGACCCCGACCTTCTCGTCGACGGTCACGGTGTTGCCGTTGAGCAGCTTGAGCTGTTCGCCGGCCTGGCCCCAGCGCACCGTGAGGCCGCCGTGGATCTTGTCGAGGTCGAAGATGTGCGAGGGCTGGCCGTACTCGAACATCACGTAGTTCGAGATGTCGACCAGCGGCGTGACGCTCCGCTGGCCGCAGCGCGCGAGCCGGTCGACCATCCAGGCCGGCGTCTTCGCCGTGGTGGTCACGCCGCGCACGATGCGGCCGGAAAAGCGGCCGCAGAGCTCAGGCGCCAGCACCTTCACCGGCAGCGTGTCGGCGAGCTTGGGCACAACGGGCGGGATCGTCGGCGTCTTGAGCGGCGCGCCGGTGAGAGCCGACAGTTCGCGCGCGATGCCGTAGACCGACAGGCCGTGCGCCAGGTTCGGTGTCAGCTTGAGCGTGAGCAGCGTGTCGTCGAGCTGCAGCACGTCGCGCACATCGGCGCCAAGGGGTGCATCCGCCGACAGCTCGAGCAGGCCGCCATGGTCTTCGCTCAGTTTGAGTTCGCTGGCCGAGCACAGCATGCCCTGGCTCTCGACGCCGCGCAGCTTGCCGAGCTTGATGAGGAAGGGCTTGCCATCGTCGCCGGGCGGCAATTCGGCACCGACCAGCGCACACGGCACCTTGATGCCGACGCGCGCGTTGGGCGCGCCGCACACGATGTTGAGCAAGGCACCCTGCCCCACGTCGACTTGGCACACGCGCAGGCGATCGGCGTTGGGGTGCTGCACGGCTTCCTTGATCTCGCCGACGACGATGTGGCTGAAAGGCGGTGCAGCGGGGCGGCTCTCTTCGACCTCGAAACCGCCCATGGTGAGCGTCTCGGCCAGTTGGGCGCTGGACAGCGGCGGGTTGCAGAACTCGCGCAACCAGGACTCGGGGAATTGCATCTTCTGTTCTCGTTATGTCTGTTTACGGGCGCACGGAATCACTGGAACTGCGACAGGAAGCGCAGGTCGCCGTCGAAGAACAGCCGCAGATCGTTCACGCCGTAGCGCAGCATCGTGAGCCGGTCCGGCCCCATGCCGAAGGCAAAGCCGATGTAGCGCTCGGGGTCGAGGCCCATGTTGCGCACCACGTTCGGGTGCACCTGGCCGGAGCCCGCGACCTCGAGCCAGCGGCCGGCCAGCGGGCCGCTCTGAAACTGGATGTCGATCTCGGCGCTGGGCTCGGTGAAGGGGAAGAAGCTGGGGCGGAAGCGCAGCACCAGGTCGTCGCTCTCGAAGAAGGTGCGGCAGAAGTCGGTGAAGACGACCTTCAGATCCTTGAAGCTGACGTTCTCGCCGAGCCACAGGCCTTCGCACTGGTGGAACATCGGCGAATGCGTGGCGTCGCTGTCCACGCGGTAGGTGCGGCCCGGGGCAATCACGCGGATCTCGGGCGCCTTGGCCTGGCCGCTGGCGTCCTTCGCAGCGGCCTCGAACTGCGCCGCGTACTTCTTGATGTGCTGGTGGGCGTAGCGCACCTGCATCGGGCTGGTGTGCGGACGCAGGTTGTACGGAATGCCGTCATCGCCGTCGATGTCGACATAGAAGGTGTCCTGCATCGAACGCGCCGGGTGGTTCGGCGGGTTGTTGAGCGAGGTGAAGCTGTGCCAGTCGCTCTCGATCTCCGGGCCGTCCGCCACATCGAAACCCATGCTCGAGAAGATCGCTTCGATGCGCTCCAGGGTGCGGCTCACCGGGTGGAGACCGCCGGCGGCGGGCCGACGCCCCGGCAGTGTCACGTCGAGCGATTCGGCGCGCAGCTGCACCGCGAGCTCTTCGTCGGCCAGTTGCTGGCGGCGCTCGGTCAGGGCCGCCTCGATCGCCTGCTTGACCACATTGATCGCCGCGCCGCGCGACTTCTTCTCATCGACCGACAACTGGGCCATGCCCTTCATCAGCTCGGTGATGCGGCCGGCCTTGCCGAGAAACAGCGCCTTGGCGTTCTCGAGATCGGCGGGCGTCTTGGCGTGGGCAAAGGCAGCCCGTGCGGTGTCGACCAGGGAGTCCAGCTCGTTCATGACATTTCTTCGAGGGGGAAAACAAAAAAAGGGCTGGTGCTCTTTCAAGCGCCAGCCCTTGTGCCGTGGGCGCAGACGGCCGCCCCGAAGGACAGCAGCCTGCTGTGCGGGATCAAGCAGCCAGCTTGGCCTTGACCTGCTCCACGATGCCGGCAAAAGCGGCCTTGTCGTGCACGGCGATATCGGCCAGGACCTTGCGGTCGATCTCGATACCGGCCTTGCGGATGCCGTTGGCGAACTGGCTGTAGGTCATGCCCAGTTCGCGGGAAGCAGCGTTGATACGCGCGATCCACAACTGACGGAACACGCGCTTCTTGGTGCGGCGGTCACGGTAGGCATATTGACCTGCCTTCATCACCGCCTGTTTGGCGACGCGGAAGACATTGCCGCGGCGACCGCGGAAACCCTTGGCGAGGGCGAGAACTTTCTTGTGGCGGGCGCGAGCCGTTACACCACGTTTGACGCGAGGCATGTGTTACTCCTGTTCGTCTGAATTAAATGCCCATGCCGGGCAGCATCGCGGCCATCGAAACCATGTTGGTTTCGTGAACCGTCACTGCACCGCGCAGATGGCGCTTGTTCTTGGTGGTCTTCTTGGTCAGGATGTGACGCTTGAAGGCTTGACCGCGCTTGACGGTGCCACCGGGACGAACGCGGAAACGTTTTTTCGCGCTGCTCTTAGTCTTCATTTTGGGCATGTTCATGCTCCTTTAATTTGTGCTCGTGAGGCGCTGCGGATACTCCGCAGACTTGTTGGCCCCGAGACACTTCTTCATCTCGCCACCGCCTTGCAGCGTGGGCGAAATCCCTTCAAATAACTCTTCTCTCTGCGCGCTCAGGCCGAAGCCGTTGCGGGTGCTGCAGCACCATCGGCTGCGGGCTTTGCAGGCCCGCCGGCCTTCTTGCGGCCCGGCGCGATCATCATGATCATCTGCCGGCCTTCCAGCTTCGGGAACTGCTCGACCAGGATGGTGTCGCCCAGCTCATCGCGAATGCGCTGCAGCAGAGCCAGACCCAGTTCCTGGTGCGTGATCTCGCGGCCACGGAAGCGCAGCGTGATCTTGCATTTGTCGCCCTCTTCAAGAAAGCGCTTGATGTTGCGCATCTTGATGTTGTAGTCGCCATCGTCGGTGCCGGGCCGGAACTTGATTTCCTTGACCTCGATCACCTTCTGCTTCGACTTCGCCTCGGCGGCCTTCTTCTGCTCGTGGTACTTGAACTTCCCGTACTCGATCAGTCGGCAGACCGGCGGATTGGCCGCAGCCACCACCTCGACCAGATCCACGTCGGCCTCACCGGCCAGACGCAGGGCCTCGGAAATACTCATGACACCCAATGGCTCGTTCTCCGGGCCGACCAGGCGGACTTCCGGGGCCATGATTTCCCGGTTCAGGCGGTGTTGGCGTTCCTCGCGGTGGCGGCGGTCGCGAAATGCAGTAGCGATGGTCAGAATCCTTCAATCAATTTGCTACAAAAAATGTAGCTAACACCGTCGAACCCACGCCCACAAACGGACTTCTTGAAAAAATCAACGCTTGTGTTGAATGTCGTCGGCGATCTTTTGCGAGAACGCCTCTACCGACATGGCACCGAGGTCAACATTGCCTCGGGCGCGCACTGCGACGGCACCTGCTTCCTTCTCCTTGTCGCCTACGACGAGGATGTACGGGAGCTTTTGCAACGAATGCTTCCGTATTTTATACGTAATCTTCTCGTTGTGCAGATCGAGCTGAACTCTAAGCCCTTGATTCTGCAGCGATTTCGCCACTGATGCGGCGTAGTCGGCCTGCCCCTCGCTGATATTGAGCACCGCGACATGCACCGGCGCCAGCCACGCGGGCAACGCGCCGGAGTGGTGTTCGATGAGCATGCCGATGAAGCGCTCGAGGCTGCCGACGATGGCGCGATGCAGCATCACGGGGTGCGCGCGGCCGCTCGTCTCCGTCACGTACTCGCCCCCCAAGCGCTCGGCCGTGTTGAAGTCCACCTGCATCGTGCCGCACTGCCATTGGCGGCCCAGCGCGTCCTTGAGCGTGTATTCGATCTTGGGGCCGTAGAAGGCACCGTCGCCCGGCGAGATGATGAAGTCCACCCCCGAACGGCGCAGCGCCTCCATGACCGCGTGCTCGGCCTTGTCCCACAGTTCGTCAGAGCCCACGCGGTTGTCCGGCCGCGTGGCGACCTTGTAGAGGATGTCCGTGAAGCCGAAGTCGGCATACACCTTCTGCAGCTGCGCCGTGTAGTTGACGCACTCTTCCAGGATCTGGTCTTCCGTGCAGAAGATGTGACCATCGTCCTGCGTGAAGCCGCGCACGCGCATGATGCCGTGCAGCGCGCCGCTCGGCTCGTTGCGGTGGCACTGGCCGAACTCGCCGTAGCGCAACGGCAGGTCGCGGTAGCTGCGCAGGTCGCTCTTGAAGATCAGCACATGGCCCGGGCAGTTCATCGGCTTGAGCGCGTACTCGCGCTTCTCCGACTCCGTCGTGAACATGTTGTCGCGGTAGTTCTGCCAGTGGCCCGTCTTCTCCCACAGGCTCTTGTCGAGGATCTGCGGCCCCTTCACCTCCCAGTAGCCCGTGTCGCGGTAGATCGCCCGCATGTACTGCTCGACGGCCTGCCACACCGCCCAGCCCTTGGGGTGCCAGAACACCACGCCCGGCGCCACTTCGTCGATGTGGAACAGGTCGAGTTCCTTGCCCAGCTTGCGATGGTCGCGCTTCTCGGCTTCCTCGATGCGCTGGATGTACTGCTCGAGCTGCTTCTTGTCGGCCCAGGCCGTGCCGTAGATGCGCTGCAGCTGCTCGTTCTTGGCGTCGCCGCGCCAGTAGGCGCCGGCCAGCTTCGTGAGCTTGAAGACCTTCAGGAAGCGCGTGTTCGGCACGTGCGGGCCGCGGCACATGTCGACGTATTCCTGGTGGTAGTAGAGGCCCATCGCCTGCTCGTCGGGCATGTCCTCGACCAGGCGCAGCTTGTAGTCCTCGCCACGCGACCTGAAGACCTCGATCACCTCGGCACGCGGCGTCATCTTCTTGACGACGTCGTAGTCCTGCGCGATCAGCACCTTCATGCGCTCTTCGATCGCCGCCATGTCTTCAGGCGTGAAGGGGCGCTCGTACGAGATGTCGTAGTAGAAGCCTTCGTCGATCACCGGCCCGATGACCATCTTGGCCGTCGGGTACAGCTGCTTGACCGCGTGGCCAACCAGGTGGGCCGTGGAGTGGCGAATGATCTCCAGGCCCTCCTCGTCCTTCGGCGTAATGATCTGCAGCCTGGCATCGTGGTCGATGATGTCACTGGCGTCGACGAGCTTGCCGTCGACCTTGCCGGCCACCGTCATCTTGGCGAGGCCTGGGCCGATGGATTGGGCCACGTCGGCCACCGACACCGGGCCGGGATACTCGCGCTGCGAGTTGTCAGGAAGCGTGATCTGGATCATGGAGAAAACCTCGGACTGAAAAACAAAAAAGCGCGGGGGACCGCGCTTTGTTCTGGTGATACGACTGGCGGACCAGCGTGCGCGGATTACCGGCGCGTTCCTTCGTGGGAAGCGCCGCGGGTGGCACGGGCCGTAGTTCGCGGTGTCATAACCAGACTGCCTTTCTCGCTCTTGTGGGTGAGACAGAAGCTTGCAATTCTATCCGCAGCACGAAAAAAGCCCGGCGCGGGCCGGGCTTGGATGTGGCGGCGGCGCGACCTCAGTGGAACTGCTCTTCCTCGGTCGAACCGGTCAGCGCCGTGACGCTGGACTTGCCGCCCTGGATCACCGTGGTCACCTCGTCGAAGTAGCCGGTGCCGACCTCCTGCTGGTGCGACACGAAGGTGTAGCCGCGCTCGCGTGCCGCGAACTCGGGTTCCTGCACCTTCTCGACATAGGCCGACATGCCGCGCTGCGCGTAGTCCTGCGCCAGATCGAACATGTTGAACCACATCGAGTGGATGCCGGCCAGCGTGATGAACTGGTACTTGTAGCCCATGGCACCGAGTTCCTTCTGGAACTTGGCGATGGTCGCGTCGTCGAGGTTCTTCTTCCAGTTGAACGACGGCGAGCAGTTGTAGGCCAGCAGCTTGCCCGGGTGCACCTTGTGCACGGCTTCGGCGAACTTGCGGGCGAACTCGAGGTCCGGCGTGCCCGTCTCGCACCACACCAGGTCGGCGTAGTGCGCGTAGGCCACGGCGCGGCTGATGGCCTGGTCCATGCCCTTCTTCGTGCGGTAGAAGCCTTCGGCCGTGCGCTCGCCGGTGATGAAGGGCTTGTCGTTCTCGTCGTAGTCGCTGGTGATCAGGTCGGCGGCCTCGGCGTCGGTGCGGGCGATGACCAAGGTCGGCGTGCCGCACACGTCGGCCGCCATGCGCGCGGCGATGAGTTTCTGCACGGCCTCGGTCGTCGGCACCAGCACCTTGCCGCCCATGTGGCCGCACTTCTTCACCGATGCGAGCTGGTCCTCGAAGTGCACGCCACCGGCTCCCGCCTTGATCATCGCCTTCATCAGTTCGAAGGCGTTGAGCACGCCGCCGAAGCCGGCTTCGGCGTCCGCCACGATCGGCGCGAAGTAATCGACGTAGCCCGCGTCGCCCGGGTTGGTGCCCTTCGACCACTGGATCTCGTCGGCACGGCGGAAGGTGTTGTTGATCCGCTCGACGACGGTCGGCACCGAATCCACCGGGTACAGCGACTGGTCGGGGTACATCGACGCGTAGCTGTTGTTGTCTGCGGCCACCTGCCAGCCCGACAGGTAGATCGCCTTGATGCCGGCCTTGACCTGCTGCATGGCCTGGCCGCCGGTGAGTGCGCCAAGGCAGTTGACGTAGGGCTCGCTGTGCACGAGGTCCCAGAGCTTCTCTGCGCCGCGGCGCGCGAGGGTGTGCTCGATGGGGAAGGAACCGCGCAGCCGCACGACCTCGGCGGCGCTGTAGCCGCGCTTGATGCCCTTCCAGCGCGGGTTCGTGGCCCAGTCTTTCTCGAGGGCGGCGATCTGCTGTTCTCGGCTGAGTTGTTCGGTGAAGGTCTGCGGCATGGTGACTCCGTTGCGGTTGATTGAATGAGGAAAGGCGCTGCGCCTTGGCATTCACTGTACGGCGACACTCTTGTCTTATGTCTTATATAAGACATATATTTTCTTCAATAAAAACAAGTACTTATCAATCTATTTTCTCAATGCAAAATACAATTTCTCATATTGAGAAAAAATAGTGCGATGCAGCATCAGCGAATCCCATATCGTGAAAGGCATTTCTGGAAATGAAATGCTGGCTCAGCGCCTGCACCAATCGCCGCCGACGATCGCGGGCCGGCCGGACAGTCGCTCTGGATGGATCTCGTAGACCAGGCAGTTCAGCGCCTGGCCGGCTACCACCACCGGCACCTCCCGCCTGCGGTATTCACCCGATCCGTCGGCCTTCACTTCTTCGAGGATGTCGAGCGCGGCCTCGACCGCAGCCGTGATGCGGTAGACCTCGCCCACCACACGGCCGCCCGCGCCCAGAACGATCCCGGGGTAGGCCCCAAGGTCGTACAGACAAGCGTCGATCGATGCGGTGCCGACGAACAGGGGCAGCGGCCGGTAGCGTGCGATGTCGTTGCGCTCGCCGCAGCGCAGCGTGCCGTAGACGAACACATGGCGGGTCGCTTCTTCGGGTTCGGGCATCATCGAAATCCAATCTCCAGCATCGAAACGCCAGTCTAGTGAGCACCGCCGTCCACGATCCACGCCGCCTCGTCGCCTATGGCTGTCTGGCCTTGAGCATGTCTCTGGTGGGCGCTTACGTGGCGCTCTCCAAGCCGCTCGTTGCCGCCTTTCCCGTGCTGTTGCTGGCCTGGCTGCGCTTCGGCATCGCCGCGCTGGCCATGCCGCACTGGCTGCGCCGCCCGGCCGACGAAGCGCCGATGACGCGGCGCACGCGCGGGCTCGTCTTCCTCGAATCCTTCCTCGGCAACTTCATGTTCTCGATCTGCATGCTCTTCGGCGTCAGCCTGACGAGCGCGGTGTCGGCCGGCGTGATCATGGCGTCCATTCCGGCCGTGGTCGCGGTCGCGAGCTGGCTCTTCCTGCGTGAGCGCATCGGCTGGCGCATCGGCATGGCCATCGGCTGCGCCGCCATCGGCATCGGCCTGCTGGCACTGACGCCCGCGCATGCGCCCGCCGACAGCGCGGCACCGCGCGCGTCGATGCCGTGGCTCGGCAACGTGCTGGTGTTCTGCGCCGTGCTGTGCGAAGCGTCGTATGCCGTCATCGGCAAGTCGCTGACCGGACGACTCGGCCCCAAGCGCATCTCGTCGCTCATCAACCTCTGGGGCTTCGTGCTGTCGACGCCCCTGGGCATCTGGTTCGCGCTGCATTTCGATTTCGGCGCTGTCAGCGCGGGCATCTGGGCGCTGCTCGTCGTGTACGCGCTGGCAGCGAGCATCTGGACCGTGTGGCTCTGGATGACCGGCCTGCAGCGCGTGCCTGCGGCGCAGGCCGGCGTGTTCACCGTGATGCTGCCGGTCAGCGCGGCCGTCGTCGGCGTCGTGGTGCTCGGAGAAACACTCAGCATGCCGCAGATCGGTGCCTTCGCGATGGCCCTGGCGGGTGTCGTTCTCGCCACCTGGCCATCACGCAATTCGACGCCCGTGACGCGCTGAGCAAGCAACGCGTGCGCCCAGAGCGATGAAAGCACCGCTTTCCCCTCTGAAAAAACAACAGCCCCCAATGAAAAAGTCCCGTTTTCCCTTGGAAACGCGTTTTTTCTCCTTTAGCATCCGCCTTGCCAGTGGAGACGCAGTTTTTCATTGGTGAAATGTCCAACCAAAAAAGGAAATCAACCATGGCAACTGCAAAGAAGGCTCCGGCCAAAAAGGCTCCCGCAAAGAAGGCTGCACCGGCCAAGAAGGCGGCAGCACCTGCGAAGAAGGCGGCTCCGGCCAAGAAGGCTGCGCCCGCCAAGAAGGCCGCTCCGGCCAAGAAGGCACCTGCGAAGAAGGCTGCACCCGCCAAGAAGCGCACGCCCAACGCAGCGTTCATGAAGGCCCTGACCCCCAGCCCGGCACTCGCCGCTGTCGTGGGCTCGACGCCGCTGCCGCGCACCGCCGTCGTGAGCAAGCTGTGGGACTACATCAAGAAGAACAACCTGCAGGACAAGGCCAACAAGCGCAACATCAACGCCGACGCCAAGCTGAAGGAAATCTTCGGCAAGGCCCAGGTCTCGATGTTCGAGCTCGCCGCCCTGATCGGCAAGCACGTCAAGTGAGCCTCCGCGGCGCCTCGTGCGCCGCATCGAAAAAGCCGGCAACCGCCGGCTTTTTTTTCGTCTGTGACCCGTCCTACCCAGCGTTGACACCTCGACCTTGCAGAAAGGGCAGGTGTCATGGAATCGAGTGTCAAGCGCACA
>NZ_JAOOPY010000017.1 GCF_025486315.1 Variovorax sp. N23
GGTGAGAACTTGTTCGACTTGCTCATGGCTCAATCCTCTCAGAGTGTTGAGCCTCCTCAAAAACCGGGGCGATTCAGGCTGCTTCGATCTGGTTCCACGGCGTAGGCAATCTGATGTCCGAGAGCAACAACTCCTTGGGACCACCACGCTTCTCGATGCCGGATGCGAAAAAGGTGCGCTCTAGCGCGATGACAACCGTGCCAGAACACTTGTCGAGAAGTTCAGTCACTGTCTTCAGCGGCGAGTCAGAGCTAAAGGTGTTCCTTCCCACGGTATGCGGAACGAGCCCTTCGCTTCGAAGCCGCTCTTCAACTTCCCGAATAAATGTCTCTTGCTGTTCAGTGGCAGTTCCACCAACGCTCACGAAGACATTCAATTCATTTATGGACAAAGACTCCTAGCGGCGGGCGCGCAGACGAAATGTATTTTCTGTCGATTGTTAGCGATTTCAACGCAACATCTGATCATGCGTCCATACCGCAGGTGGCTACTTCTGAACGCGGTGATCATGCGGAGCGCTCCAGCAGCGCATCGAATGCTAAGACCACGCGCCTGACGACTCCTTCTTGGTTCGGTGTGATGCGTTAGAAGTACTATAGAAGTTGAAGTCAAGTTCAAGTCAAGGGGTTTGAAGAAGAGAGTTTTGACGTCACGGGGTGCTGGGCATGGGGCCTCGGCATGGCGGCGCTATTGCCAGGGCGAGGCGCAAGGGCCAAGGCCGCCTTCGGTTGGCAGGTCCGACTGGCGAAACATCCGAGGACCAAAACGTCAAGCGGCGGGAGAAGCTCGCCAAGAGTTCGCCCGAATGGAGGACTCGCAGACCGATGCCGAGCGCAAGGCGCTCAAGCACATACCAAAGGATTGCGAGCCGCGAAGCAGCGGTCCGAAGAAGCAGCCATCCTCGCCATGCAACGGCGTGAGGGCGTAGGAAAGAAGGGCTCGAGGTTGTTGTCGGCCCCCGAGCCGACCGAGTCCTACGAGGCGGTCGCGCCCGTCGTGAGGCGCCTCCTCAAACCTGGGTTCTCGCAGCGGTGCTCTCGCATACCCAGACCCGACAGCCGAGACGAGCTCGAGCACAAATCGCGCGCGGAGAGCAGACGTGTGGCGATGACGCCTCGTCACAGCTCTTGCTGCATCCAGGCCGAGAAGGCTCGCACGCGGTCGATGAAGTCAGTGGTAACTACCTGCGGCGGTTCGTTTCCTGGTGGCGCGGCGAACGAGTGGAAGAACGCTGCTTGCTGCGCCATCTGCGGATACGTTTCTACAAACAGAGCAATGTGGTCTTCGAGCGATTCCGGCCAAGAGGTGGATGCGACAGGCCGGAGCATGTTGGTCGCACGAATCAGCTTTCTGGAGGCTTCTCTCGCGAATCGGGCGATGGCGGCGGCGTCGGACTCAGTTCCGATGCGTCGCGCGTACCCATCCAGCACGTCGGAGAAGTCGCCGTTGACTGCGCGCGCAATTTTCCTGGATGGACGGAAGGGGGCGAGGTCACGGGCCAGGTCGTGGCCGTGGATGCATCGGCAATGGTGCTTGAGCCAGAAGCCCCAGCGGTGCAGGTTTTCTGGGGCCTGCACTTCTTCGAGAAAGCCCACGTCGAAGTCGACCTTCAAAACTTCGGGATGGCGGCTTTCCAGCGCCCGCCGTGCGGCTTCGATGTCCAGGTCCTCTTGCAAGGCCGGTTTTCCAGCGAGCACTAGCACAACGTCCAGGTCCGAACGCCCCGGTACCGCGTCGCCGCGCGCCACGCTCCCATAAAGGTAGGCGCTGTCGACTCGGTGCACAAGAGAGCCAATGAGCATGCTGCGAAGGTCATCGACCACCGTGAGAAAGGCCGCCTGGAGAGGGGCGTGCGCAATCGTGCGGATATAGCCGTTCGCGTCGACGCCTATTGTTTCGGCCAACTTTTTCTCTTGGGGTGGGTGAACGTCATGCTTTGAACGTCGACCTCCGGCCGACTGTAGCCGCTCGTGTCTGGAACCTTCTCGGCCCGAAGCGGTCATGGTCGCTGTTTCTTCAGTCGAATGTCTCCGCCACCAATCTCGACCTCGCTACCCCATCCGAGATGCCGATAGAGCCGCGCGGCGCGGCTCCCGCTGGCGGTTTCGAGCCACGCCGCAGGGTGCCGCTCGAACAATGCGCATTCACAAGTCCGGGTCAGGCGCGTGCCAATCCCGCAACCCTCTTGTTCGGGCAACACGAACAAGGCAAACAGGCACGCGCTGTCCAAGTCGACCATCGCGAAGCCAACGACTTCCTCATCGATGGTCGCGACCCACGCGCAAGGTGCGCTACTAACAGCCAGGGCGATGGCTTCCGGCGTGACGCCTATCGCTAAAAGCTCGTCCGGAGTCATCATGTTTTCTCCAACCGATGCCCTGACTTTGAACATTGCGCTCACGTCTGTGGCAGAGGCTGGCCGAATTTCTGGGGACAAGGTTCTCATGAAGGAGTGGTGGTCGCGAACGTCTGCTTTTGGCCGTGTTCTTCCGACCACACGAAGCGGCGGCGACCTCATGCACCGTCGACCGTCGGAGCATGACACGCGACGCACAGCTTGTTCCCGTCCGAGTCGCGAAAGTACGCGCCGTAGTAGTTGTCGTGGTAATGGGGGCGAAGGCCTGGCGGGCCCTCACAGGTTCCGCCATGGTCCAACGCAGTTTGGTATGACGCTCGGACGGCCTCCCTTGAGGCCGCCGCGAAGGCGACCATTTGCCCGTTTCCAGGGTGATGCGGCTGTCCGTCATAGGGCTTGCAGATGATGAAGAAGGGGCGCGTCTCGCCTGCGCTGTGCCAGCCAGCCCATGGTTTCTCGCGCTCGCAGAAGCGCAACTCAACGTCGAGGCTGTCCATCAATGCGCCGTAGAAGCGAAAGGCGCGCTCGAAATCGATGACGCCGACAAAGACATGGGAAAACACGTTGGCTCCTCAGGCAACTTGGAAAACAGCTTCCACCGTCCGGTGGTGGCAGCATCCTGCCAGCAGGACCGGGCACGGTCACCTGCTGGTTGCACCCGATATTGGGCCCTTAAGTTCCCCCTAAGTTTCGCGGCACCGGACTGGTTTCCGGCAGCCCGTTCTTCTCCTCCTCCCTCATGGGCTGCACTTAACCCGCTCCGGCGGGTTTTTCTTTGCCCATCTGGTCGACTTCCGTCGACCACGAGTTGGAGGTAGGCGAAAGTCGACTTCCGGCCGCATTCTGCCTTTGGGGCGCGCTGTCGCTCCTCCCGTCGGATAGAGAAATTCAAACGCGCGTGCGTCCGCATCGCGCAGGTTTCCCGCAACATCATCGTGCCTGTTGTGAGGGGCGGCGCAGACGAACTCTCTCGGGTCGCGGCTGACGTTGTTTCCATCTACCTGTGGGAACCCGAGTGCGGGCGACAGTCTCTGGCAGTGCGCCGCTGAAGTTGGCCATGGCGCCAAGACGGCTGCTGCTATTCGACAACCGGCGATTCGACAAACACTTGCTCGGCGAGGAAGTCAATAAACGCCCGCAGTTTCGGCGAAGGAAACCTTCCCGAAGGCCACAGAATGCGAAACGTCGTCAACCTGACTTCGGTGTGTTCTTCAAGCACCCGACGAAGGCTACCCTTGGCCAAGCCATCACGCGCCGCGAATTCCGGCAGGCAGGCGATGCCGAGCCCGCGCTCGGCAAAACAGACCCGCGCCTCTATGGTGTTGCAGACCATCGAGGTCGGCAGTGTGATTTCTGGTTCATCGGCGGCCCACCGCAGCGGCCACGTTTCCAGCTTTCCGGTGTTCGTAAAGCAATAGTGCAGGCACGCGTGACCTGCAAGGTCCGCTGGACGGTGCGGAACGCCTTGGCGTGCCAGGTATTCCGGCGAGGCCACAAGGAGCATCGGAAAAGTACCCAGTCGCCGCGACGACAGGCCGGAGTCACTTGGCTCTCCCGTGCGAAGCACCGCATCGAAGCCTTCCTCGATGACATTCACCACGCGGTCCGTCAGGTCCAAGTGCAAATCGATGTCCGGGTGGGCTTGCATGAAATCCGCCATCAACGGCAGGAACAGGGAGCCGACCAGCGGCAGACTCACCTTCAGTCGGCCACGCGGCGCCTGCGCCGCTTGCGAGAGTTCCAGCTCCGCGTCCTGAATCTCGGCCAACACCCGCCGGCACCGAGCCAGGAACATGCTGCCTTCGGCGGTCATGGTGATGCTGCGGGTGCTGCGATGAAAAAGGCGCACGCCGAGCCGCTCTTCAAGCCGGGCCATGCGCTTGCCCACGGCGGATGCCGACACCCCCGTCAGCCGACCGGTCTCCGCGAAGCTTCGGGTCTCGGCGACCTGCACAACCACGGTGAGGTCGCCCAAGCTGTCCAGCATCAGGATGGTCATTGCGGACATTCATCTCCTTAGAAAAAGGAAATGTAGCCAGCTTTTTCCGGAATAAGGACGTCCCTATGGTCGAAGTCTTTCTTGACACAAGACTTCCCATGCCGAATTCACCGACTCACCACCCGTTGTCCCGCCCACAGCTCGATGCGGCCATCGACCTGGCGCTTGCCGAGGAACGCCTTGTCGGGGCCGTCGTGCTCGTCGCGCAGCACGGCGAACTGGCCTACGCGCGGGCCGCCGGCTTTTCCGACCGCGAAGCCGGACTGCCCATGCAACAGGACGCGTTGTTTCGGCTGGCGTCAGTGTCCAAACCCATTGTGACAACCGCGGCGATGGTCCTGGTGGAGCAGGGACGGCTCGGCCTAGATGACGCAGTGCATCGCTGGTTGCCCGAATTCCGTCCACCCTTGCCGAATGGCCAAGTGGCGCACATCACCGTGCGCCAACTCATGACCCACACTGCCGGGCTCGGCTACCGCTTTCTAGAGACGGACGTCAACGGGCCCTATGCTCGCGCAGGCGTTTCCGACGGCATGGACAGGGTCGGCATCAGCCTGGCGGAGAACCTGCGTCGGCTCGCCACAGTGCCCTTGCTGTACACGCCGGGAACCGCCTGGGGTTATTCGCTCGGCATCGATGTGCTCGGGGGCGTCATCGAAGCAGTGTGTGAACAGTCGTTGGCGGTTGCGGTCGATGAGCTGGTCACTGCGCCGCTCGGGCTGCGAAACACTGGCTTCCACGCCAACCGGCCTGAGCGACTGGCCATGGCGTACGTCTCCTCCAGACCTCGGCCACGCCGGATGGACGTTCGCGAGACGGCCACGCCGTTCGATGGTCTGGTGGGCATTCAATTCGACCTGGACCGAGCGCTAGACCCTTCGGCCTTTTCCTCCGGCGGCGCAGGCATGGTCGGCACCGCCAGCGACTTTCTGCACTTGCTCGAAACCTTGCGGCAAGGAGGGGCGCCCTTGCTGTCTGCGGGCACTGTCGCAGAGATGGGGCGCAGCCAGACGGGCCCCTGGGGACCGCCCGACGGACCGGGATATGGCTTCGGGTTGGGGTTTTCGGTGCTACACAACCCGGTCGCGGCGGGGTCGCCGGAATCGCCAGGAACCTGGCGCTGGGGTGGGGCCTATGGTCACTCCTGGTTCGTCGACACGGTCCGTTGCCTGAGCGTGGTGGCCTTCACCAACACGTTGTACGAAGGCATGTCTGGCAGCTTTGTCGCCCAACTACGAGATGCCGTCTATGCGTGAAGCCCTTTTGCCGTCCTCCGATGCGCCGACGGGCATTGCGCAGGGCCCCTTCCCGTGGTCAGGCCTGCTGGCGCTGGCCACGGCCGGTTTCATCACCATCCTGACCGAAGCTTTGCCTGCCGGTCTGCTGCCGAAAATCAGTGCCGACCTCGGGGTGTCTGAAGGCATGGCCGGACAATTGGTCACGCTTTACGCCATAGGCTCCCTGGTCGCCGCCATTCCGCTGACCGCTGCGACACGTTCATGGCGTCGACGGCCCCTGCTGCTCCTGGTCATCGGCGGGTTTTCGGTGGTCAACCTGGTGACGGCGTTGTCGAGCTCTTACATCCTGACCTTGCTTGCCCGCTTTGGCGCAGGCGTGTTCGCGGGCCTGCTCTGGGCCTTGATGGCCGGCCATGCCAGTCGTATGGTGCCCAAGGCACTGCAGGGCAAGGCCATCGCGGTAGCGATGGTGGGCACGCCGCTGGCGCTTTCCCTCGGCATCCCGGCCGGAACGCTGCTAGGCAACCTGGTCGGTTGGCGCATTGCGTTTGCCATCATGTCGGTGCTGTCGGTCTTGCTGCTGGCATGGGTGCGCCTCAAGGTACCGGACTTCCCGGGTCAAGCGGCCGGCGCTCGGATGCGGATTTCCAAGGCGCTGATGCTGCCTGGGCTCAGGTCAGTCCTAGTGGTCACTTTGCTGTTCGTGTTGGCGCACAACATCCTCTACACCTATATCTCGCCATGGCTTGACGCCCTGCAGGCTCCGCAACGGGTGGACACCACTTTGCTCGTCTTCGGCCTCGCCGCACTCGCAGGCATCTGTGCGGTTGGCATGCTAGTGGACCGATGGTTGAGACCGTTGACGCTGGCGAGCATCAGTGCGTTCGGCGTCGCTGCATGTGTGCTCGGCATGCTCGGGTCGGTTCCCGCTGCGATGCTGGCCGGCGTGATGGTCTGGGGCATGGCCTTCGGCGGCACCGCGACGCTATTTCAGACAGCATCTGCGCGCACTGCGGGCGAGTTGGCCGATGTCGCGCAATCCATGATTGTGACGGCGTGGAATCTCGGCATAGCCGGAGGAGGACTTGTGGGCGCTTTGCTTTTGCAAATATGGGGGGCGCAGGCGTTTGCGTGGGCGGTGGTCGCTCTGGTGGCACTGGGTTTCCTCGTCGCGTTGAAAGCGCGGGTACACGGCTTCAACTGAGAAACTCGCCTTTAATGCAGGCTCCGAATCTGGTCGCTCTGCGCTTGCACTGAACTGAATCAATGGTGGTCAGTACAAGTCCACTTCGCGCTTTCATTTCTTGAATTTAGACGCGTTTCAGGAAGGTCCGGTCATGGCCGAACACGGTCCTCAGAGCCAGCGCGCAGCTGCGTCAGTCGCACCCATATCGGATGGTGCTCGTGATGCCATCACCGTGGCAGCAAAGTAGAAACCGACGCCTGACGTCAGAAGTTGAAGCGGCTGGCCGGCGGCGGGAATGAGATGCCACGGCAAGTTGAAAACAGCAAACGTCACGAGGCCGACGAATAGTCCAAGCTGGGACCCTTGACGATAGAACGTCAGGGTTTGACCGAGGAGCCGCAGGTTCGTCTTGGGCTCGCCTCGAAGGCGTCTTAGCAATGACATCATTTCCTCCTGATGAGTGCCGCTACGGTGAGCTTTGCCTGTTTGTGCCGCACGGTCGAGCAACCGCGCATGGACGAATTCTGCCGCACAGGCGAACGTCCGGTTCTGGCCGCTTCCTGCCCTCCACGACGGCAGTGGACTGCCCGCAGCCGTCGCTGCCCATCCGCCAGGCAGCCCTTCATCGTAGTTCCTAACCCCCGCTTGGATATCTGGGCGAACGAGAATCCGATGAACTCAAGCCTGCGCCTTTTGCTTCAGCCAAAGCCCGAAGTCCATCATCACCGTCACGACTGGCTTCAAGCGCTCGCCATCGGCCGTCAGCGCATATTCGACCCTCACAGGCGCGCTGGGATGCACGGTGCGCTTCACCAAACCCGCCTCCTCGAGCGCGCGGAGGTCGAGGGTGAGCGAGCGCTGCGAAATTCCGGGAACGTCTCGGCGCAACTCACTGAAGCGCTTGGGCCCGTCGACGAGATAGGACACGAGGAGTAGCCGCCACCTGCCGCCCAAGAGGCGCATGGCTTCCTCCACCGAGCAACCCGTCACGTTCGCTTTCATAGCACTTCTTTCAGAAAAAGGCAGTCGGTATACTTTTTTAACCTACGTGCAGTTTTATTGCCTTCTTCCAATCTTATGCCTGCGCCATAGCATGGCCCCACGGCGCGCTTCCGGCGCCTCTCACATTGGAATGAACCTGCATGAAGCTGTACTACATACCCGGGGCCTGCTCACTTTCGCCCCACATCGTCCTCAATGAACTCGGCCTGGACGTCACCTTGGTCGAGGTGGACTACAAGACTCACCGCACCGAGGACGGCCGCGACTTCCACGAAATCAGTCCGTTCGGCTATGTCCCTCTTCTGGAACTCGACGACGGCACGGCACTGCGCGAAGGCCCTGCCATCGTGCAATATTTGGCCGACTTGAAGCCGGAATCAGGCCTTGCACCGAAGAACGGCACCCTCGAACGCTATCGCCTTCAAGAGTGGTTGAGCTTCCTGACCTCCGAGGTCCACAAAGGCTTCATCCCGCTGCTGTACTCGGTGCTTGCCGGCAAATACGTCGAAGCCGTCAAGCCGAAGTTGGAGAGACGCTATGCCTGGATTGACGAACAACTGGCTGGCCGCGACTACCTCATGGGAGACACGTTGACTGTGGCCGACGCCTACCTGTACGCGCTGACTGGATGGGCCCAGGCACCGTGGTTGCAATCCGTCTACAAGGCCGACATCCATTTCGATGGTCTGCGCAATCTCGAAGCTTGGTATGTCCGCATGCGCGAGCGACCGGCCGTCCGCAAAGCGCTCGACACTGAAGGGCTCAAGTAGCCTTCCAAGCCAGGCCGGAACCACTGTAGACGTTCTTTGAAATCTGACGGCATGCGGTGCAATGCCAAGGCCGCTCGACCAAACAATCGAAGCTGAATTATTGGCGGCGGGGCCCGAAGTTCCGCTCTTGGCAGACTGTAGCCTGTCGGCTACCGGGCGCTTCGGGCCCCAAGCGGCTGTACGCCTTCGCTCCGAAGCGGTCAGTCGGATGGGGTCTGTGCCATGCTCATTTGTCTGCGAACGAAAATTCATTCCCGGGTTGCATCACGCGCTCCGCCGCGTGAACAGCAGTAGCCCACCCATCAGCGTGAACAGGCCGCCGCAGATGCGATTGACCCAGCGTACCGGGCCGCTTTGGCGCAGCAGAGGCGCTAGGCGCGACACGCTGAGCGCGCAGGTGGTGAGCACCGTGAACTCAAAGGCCATGAAGGTCAACGCGAGAATGGTGAACTGGGGTGCCATCGGCGCGGCCGGGTTCAAGAACTGCGGGAAGAACGCCGCGAAGAACAGCACGGCCTTAGGGTTGCTTGCGCCGACCAGCAGACCCTGCAGATAGAACGAGCGACGCGGTCTTCCGGCGGCGTCGCCATCGACCGCCAATGCCGACGCATCGCTGCGAAAGGTCTTGATGCCCAGCCAGACCAGGTAGGCTGCGCCAATCAGCTTGGCAGTCGTGAAGGCCGTCTCCGATGCGGCCAGCAGCGCGCCCAGGCCCATCGCGGACAGCACCATCACCACCAGTACGGCGCTCACCGAGCCGGCCACGGAGGTCATCGCCCGACGCGGGCCGTGGTTCAGCGCATTGGTCATGCACATCAGCATCGTGGGTCCAGGCGTTGCGATGAGCAACGCGACGGCTGCAACGTAGAGGAGGTAGGTGGAGAGCGTCATGGTTGAAGGTATGTACGAACTGCCGTAGCTTGACGGCCAAGCGAAAGACTGCCTCGGCAGAAGGACCGGTTATGGCCGAAGGCGGCCTGTTGAGAGAATGCTACTGTGGTCTGACGCGTTGAGGTGAGGTGCATGGCATCGTCGACGATGCCGGCCGGGCGTAAGCGTCCGGCGAACACGCCTTTGATATCGTCGAGGTGCTGATGGGCTACCTGGCAGGGGCCGAGCGACAGGCATAGCGCCCCCTCGATAGCTGAACCGTCACGACCTCTTTCTACAATTTGCGCGTTCGGGGTACCGCTTCTGTTTCGTCCCGATCCTGCCCGGTACAGCGCAGGGTCCCAGGCAGGGGTTCCCATGCGTTACCACGCACTCGCCTGGCTGCTGCTTGCAGCCAGCATCGCCGCCGAAGTGGTCGGCATCATCGCCTTGCGCTATGCCGATGGCTTCACCCGCCTGTGGCCGTCACTGGCTGTTGGGTCGCTGTATGCGCTGGCGATCTGGTTGATGTCGTTGTCCGTGCGGCATCTGGAAGTCGGCCTGGCCTATGCGGTGTGGGCCGGGGTTGGCACCGCACTCACGGCGGTGGTGGGCATGCTGTGGTTCGGCGAGTCTTTCCATTCGACACGGCTGATCGGCCTTGCCTTCGTTGTGGCCGGGGTGATCTGCTTGAACCTTGATTGGCGGTAGTTCTGCTCGCGAGTCAGGCGGATGACTTCTTCGGAGTTCGAAACCGCGGTCCATGCACGATTTGGGCGTCCACTGGATGCGCTGCTTCAGGGCGGCGCAAGCCACCATCGTTTCGGACCATTTCGCACTGCAGCGGTTCAGGCAGATCATCCCGGCCATAACTCTGTATGTCCGCGCTTGGCCGATTGTGTTGAAAAACGCGCCTTGAATCTTGCCTGCACTGGCGATCTCACAGGATTCGTAGTCGAGTTGGGGATTCGGGAACGTGGCAGCCTTGCAGGCTCACCTCACGCCGTCTTCATTTCCGTATCTACCTCAGATGGCATTAGCCACTTCGCCATTCGCCGGAGGTTTTGCGCTGTGGCCGCCATCAATCTTTGCCATCATGGAAAGGTCAAGTCCAAACCGAGCATCCTGCTAAGGCCGAGGGTGAAGAGCGAGAGGCCCAGGAGCGATAGCACGAAGACTGCGGCTACCTTGCCGCCCGCGCGTAGCACCGCGCTCTGCTTCTCCTTCCCCTTCTTCCCTTGCTCATAATGCCACTTGATGGCGAAGAACATGCCCGTGCCGAACACGAGAAGCTTGAACGCGACGAAGGCTATAGGGACCCAATCCATCATTTTTCGTATTTCTAAGCTATTTCTTGACGCTATGGTCCAAGGCGTCGGATGTCTGGTGCTGGCCGATAGCGGCAGCAACCACCATGGCTGATAGCCTTTGACTTTATCGCGTCGTTGACGACTTGAGGGTGCGGAACAAAGCAGGTTGTGGCCGCGCAGCGCGATCTACCAGTTGCTACCAGGCGCATGCCGGTGGGGTTGTACTGCGCAGTGAGGTCAAGGAGGAGGCCGCAGGCCGGAGGACACGAACGAAGCAGTGCACTCCGCCGGCATGCGCCCGCTACGACCTTCGCAAGCACGTTCAACCCTGAGAGGCTGAGAGTCTTTTGTCCATGCTCGCCTTGCACGCCAAAACACCCCGGCTCGTCGTTGCAAATGCTCGCCATAGCCCGAGCTATGGCTGCGCTTTGCGCCTCGATCCGGCGCGTTTTGACGCGCCTTTCGAGCACGGCTAAAAAACTCCAGCGCTCTGAGCGCAGCAAACGCAGCAAACGGAAACAGTCAGACCGGAAACGTGCCCGGCAACAGAATCCGCTTGTCCACATTCCGGATGTCCGTGTGCCCGCAGAAGGCCATCGTCACATCCAGCTCCTTGTGGATGAGCTGCAGCGCCTTGGTCACGCCGGCTTCACCCATCGCGCCCAGGCCGTAGGCCATCGCGCGGCCGATCATGGTGCCGCGGGCGCCGAGGGCCCAGGCCTTGAGCACGTCCTGGCCGCTGCGGATGCCGCCGTCCATCCACACTTCGAGCTTGTCGCCGACCGCCTCGACGATCGGCGGCAGCGCCTCGATGCTCGAGGGTGCGCCGTCGAGTTGGCGGCCGCCGTGGTTGCTCACGACGATCGCATCGGCGCCGACATCGACGGCCAGTTGCGCGTCTTCGGCGACCATGATCCCCTTGAGGATCAGCTTGCCGCCCCATTGCTGCTTGACCCAGGCGATATCGGCCCATGACAGCGTCGGGTCGAACTGCTCGTTGGTCCAGGCCGAGAGCGACTTCATGTCGCTCACGCCCTTCACGTGGCCCACCAGGTTGCCGAAGGTGCGACGCCTGGTGCCCAGCATGCCCAGGCACCAGCCGGGCTTGGTGGCGAGGTTGATCATGTTGCGCAGCGTCGGCCGCGGCGGCGCGGTCAGGCCGTTCTTCAGGTCCTTGTGGCGCTGGCCGATCACCTGCAGGTCGAGCGTGAGCACCAGCGCGCTGCACTTGGCGACGCGGGCACGCTCGATCATGCGGGCCATCGATTCGCGGTCGCGCATCATGTAGAGTTGGAACCAGAAGGGCGCCGTGGTGTTGGCCGCGATGTCCTCGATCGAGCAGATGCTCATGGTCGAGAGCGTGAACGGGATGCCGAACTTCTCGGCCGCGCGCGCGGCGTGGATCTCGCCGTCGGCGTGCTGCATGCCGGTCAGGCCCACCGGCGCGATGGCCACCGGCATCTTCACCGCTTGGCCGACCATCGTGGTGGCGAGCGAGCGGCCTTCCATGTTCACGGCCACGCGCTGGCGCAGCTTGATCTTCTTGAAGTCGTCGCTGTTGGCGCGGTAGGTGCTCTCGGTCCACGAACCCGAATCGGCGTAGTCGTAGAACATGCGCGGCACGCGCTTTTCGGCGAGCACGCGCAGGTCTTCGATGGTCGTGATCACGGTCATTTGACGACCATCAGGGTGAAGGGCCAGACGTAGGCTTGCATGGTGACGTAGAGGCCGACCAGGCAGGCCAGCGCGATGGAGTGGAAGAAGACGTAACGGAGGATATCGCCTTCGTGGTTGAACCAGCGCGTGGCGGTGGAGGCGACGACAATCGACTGCGCATCGATCATCTTGCCCATCACGCCGCCCGAGCTGTTGGCCGCGCCCATGAGGTTGGGCGACAGGCCCAGCTGATCGGCCGCCACCTTCTGCATGCCGCCGAAGAGCACGTTCGACGCGGTGTCCGAGCCGGTCAGCGCCACGCCGAGCCAGCCCATCAGCGTGCCGAAGAAGGGATAGAACACGCCGGTGTTGGCGAAGGCCAGGCCCAGCGTGGTGTCGGTGCCCGAGTAGCGGGTGAGCGTGCCCAGCGCGAGCATCAGCACGATGGTCAGCAGCGAATACTTCACCAGCCAGATCGTCTTGAAGAAGGTCCGCACGATGGCGACCGGGTTGTACTTCATGAAGATCGCGCTCACCACGGCCGACAGCAGGATCGCGGTGCCGGTCGCGGACAGGAGGTTGAGCGTGTAGACGGCGCCTTCCTTCGTCGGCTGGGGCACGACCGGCGGCATCTTCTCGACCAGGTTGTGCAGGCCGCCCATCGGGAAGGCCGGCGCGAACAGGCCGTTGAGCCAGGTCTTGACCTGCGGCAGGCCCCAGATGAAGACGAACACCGACAGGATGACCCAGGGCATCCAGGCGCGCACCAGGTCGGCACGGCTGTGCTGCGTCAGCGGCTGCGGCGGCTTGGCTTCGTGGGCGCTGATGTCCTTGCCGCGCAGCGAGGCCGAGGTCCAGATGGTCCTGGGCTTCCACACGCGCAGGAAGGCGACCAGGCAGGCCATCGAGACGATGGCCGCGATGATGTCCACCAGCTCCGGCCCGATGAAGTTCGACACCAGGTACTGCGGAATGGCGAAGGACAGACCCGCCACCAGAATGGCCGGCCAGATTTCCATCATGCCCTTGCGCCCGGCGAAGGCCCAGATGAGCCAGAAGGGCACCAGCAGCGAGAAGAAGGGCAGCTGACGGCCGATCATCGCGGTGACCTCCATCAGGTCGTAGCCGTGCACCTTGGCCAGCGTGATCACCGGCGTGCCCAGCGCGCCGAAGGCCACCGGCGCCGTGTTGGCGATCAGCGAGAGCCCCGAGGCCGCCAGCGGCGAGAAGCCCAGGCCGATCAGGATGGCGGCGGTCACGGCCACCGGCGTGCCGAAGCCGGCCGCACCCTCGAAGAAGGCGCCGAAGCAGAAGGCGATCAGCAGCAGCTGGATGCGCCGGTCCTCGGTGATGCCCGAGAGCGAATCCTGCAGCACCTTGAAGCTGCCGTTCTGCTCGGTCAGCTGGTGCAGGAAGATGATGTTCAGCACGATCCAGCCGATCGGCAGCAGGCCGGTGAAGCCGCCGAAGAGCGCCGCGCGCCCGGCCATTTCTGCCGGCATGCCGTAGGCGAAGACTGCCACGATGACCGCGGCGATCAGGCCCATGCCGGCGGCCACGTGGGCCTTGATATGGAAGAAGCCGAGTGCGGCCAGCATCACCACCACCGGAATCGCCGCCAGCGCGGTCGAGATGATCATGTTGCCGAAGGGGTCGTAGATTTGCTGCCAGGGCATGGGGTTCTCCGGATCGGTCGTTGAAAAGACAGCACACGCCGTCGAAGGCGCTGCGTGTGAAGAAATCGGCTCCCCGGTCGGCGGGAATTATGTTGCAGTCGACACGGCAGACGTGGCCTGCCGTGTCGCGCGTGGATCAGTCGGGCTTGATGCTGGCCTTCACCACGATCTCCTTCCAGATCTTCTGCTGCGCGGCGATGAAGGCGCCGAACTGCTCGGGCGTGTCGCCCACGCCTTGCGCGGAGTCGTGCGCGAAGCGCTCGGTCACCGGGCCGGTGCGCAGCGCCTTGAGGCTTTCTTCCTGCAGCCGCTTCACGACCGGCGCCGGTGTGCCGGCCGGGGCCAGCAGGCCGTACCACTGCGAGGTCTCGAAGCCCTTGTAGCCGCTCTCGGCGATGGTCGGCACGTCGGGCAGTGCGCCGATGCGCTGGGCCGAGCCGACCGCCAGCGCGCGCAGCTTGCCGCTCCTGATGAAGGCCGAGATGCTGGGCAGGCCGTTCATCGCCACCTGCGTGCGCCCGGCCAGCAGGTCGGTCATCTGCGGGCCGCTGCCGCGGTAGGGGATATGGGTCATGAAGAAACCGGCGGTGAGCTTGAGGTATTCCATGCTCAGATGGCCCGAGCTGCCGTTGCCGGCCGACGAGTAGTTGAGCTTGGCCGGGTTGGCCTTGGCGTAGGCGATGAACTCCTTGAAGTTCTTCACCGGCACGTCGGGGTGCACCACCAGCACGTTCGGCACCTTGGCCAAGAGCGTGACGGGCACGAAGTCCTTGTTCACGTCGTAGGGCTGGTGGGTCAGCATGTACGGGTTGACTGCCAGCGTGCCGACGTGGCCGAGGATCAGCGTGTAGCCGTCGGCACTGGCCTTGGCGACGTCCTGCATCGCGATGGTGCCGGCCGCACCCGGCTTGTTCTCGACGAACACGCTCTGGCCCAGCAGCTTGCTCAGCTCGCCCGCCACCGAACGCGCCACCACCTCGCTCGAGCCGCCCGGCGCGAAGGGCACGACCAGCCGGATCGGCTTCTGCGGCCAGCCGCCCTGGGCGTGCAGGGCGCCGGTGCCGCCGGCGGCCAGCAGCGCGATCGACTGGCAGACGAGGCGGCGCGAGACGCAGGCATCGGCTTGCGGTTGAGAGGGGGTGGCCATGCGGGCTCCTGTTGTTCTGCGTGTGGAAGGATTGTGGAAGTGCCCGCTGCGCGATTCAGCCCGGCGGCATCAGGGATTTCCCGCATGCCGGCGGCGGTTGGCCGAGGCGGGGACAATGGCGGGCTTATGAAAAAGCAACGCATCGTGGTCGGCCTGAGCGGCGGGGTCGACTCCGCCGTCACCGCGCACCTGCTCCGGCAGCAGGGCCACGAGGTGGTCGGCATCTTCATGAAGAACTGGGAAGACGACGACGACAGCGAGTACTGCTCGTCGAACATCGACTTCGTCGACGCGGCCAGCGTGGCCGACGTGCTGGGCATCGAGATCGAGCACGTCAACTTCGCGGCCGACTACAAGGACCGGGTCTTCGCCGAGTTCCTGCGCGAATACCAGGCCGGCCGCACGCCTAACCCCGACGTGCTGTGCAACGCCGAGATCAAGTTCAAGGCCTTCCTCGACCACGCGATGCGGCTTGGGGCCGAGAAGATCGCGACTGGCCACTACGCACGGGTGCGGCTGAACGACGCCACCGGTAGCCACGAGTTGCTCAAGGGCCTCGACCCGGCCAAGGATCAGAGCTACTTCCTGCACCGCCTGAACCAGGCGCAGCTCGGAAAGACGCTGTTCCCGGTCGGCGAGTTGCACAAGACCGAGGTGCGCCGCATCGCCGACGAGATCGGTCTGCCGAATGCGAAGAAGAAGGATTCGACCGGCATCTGCTTCATCGGCGAGCGGCCGTTCCGCGAGTTCCTCAACCGCTACATCTCCAAGGAACCCGGCCCGATCAAGGACGAGCGTGGTCGCACGCTGGGCGAGCACCAGGGGCTGAGCTTCTACACGCTCGGCCAGCGGCAAGGGCTGGGCATCGGCGGCGTGAAGGCGCGCGGCGCCCAGCGCGGTGCGGGTGACCATTCGCCCTGGTTCGTGGCGCGCAAGGACATGGCGACGAACACGCTGTGGGTGGTGCAGGGCCACGAGCATCCGTGGCTGCTGTCGAAGGCCCTGACGGCCGACGACGCGAGCTGGGTGGCGGGCGCGGCGCCGGTCGCTGGCGCCTATGCGGCGAAGTCGCGCTACCGCCAGGCCGATGCGGCATGCACGCTGGCCCCGGGGGCCGACGGCACCTTCGCGCTCGATTTTCCGGAAGCGCAATGGGCCGTCACGCCGGGCCAGTCGGCCGTGCTGTACGACGGCGAGGTCTGCCTCGGCGGGGGCGTGATCGCGACCGCCACCCCGGCCGTGCCCTGACGGCGCGGCGGCCCGCTCAGCGCGCCGGTGGCCCGTACACCGACGCGTCGGTGTGGATCAGCGACAGCGGGTGACTCGCGCCGCCCAGGTGGTCCTCGATGCACTGCAGCAGCAGCGGGCTGCGGTGGCGCTCGACGCTGGCGCGGATCTCCTCGGGCGTCATCCACAGGGTGCGCACGATGCCCTCGTCCAGCGCGCGCCCGGGCTCGAAGGCGCCGAGCGTGCCCGCGAAGGCGAAGCGCAGGTAGGTAATGTCCTGCTCGCTGTCGCGCCGTGCGGTGCTCGTCGTCGGCTGCCGCTGGAAGCGCGCCATGTAGACGCCGACCAGCGCGGTGGGCACGAAGTGGTGGGCCGTCTCTTCCAGCGCCTCGCGGGCGCAGCCTTCGGCCGGCGATTCGCCGGGGTCGAGGTGGCCGGCCGGCGTGTTGAGCTTGAGGCCGTGCGAGGTGTGTTCTTCGACCAGCAGATAACGGCCGTCGCGTTCGATCACCGCCGCGACGGTGACGTTGGGCTTCCAGCGCGGGTCCGACATGCCGCTCGTGCCTTCGGTCAGCGCAGCACGTAGCCGCTGAAGCGCCAGATCCGGTCGCTGTCGAGGTGGAAGCTGACCAGTTCGCGCACCATCGCGGCGGGCTTGTTGGCGAAACGCGTCTCGTACTCGACGCTGACGTACTGGCCGGCCAGGTCGGCGTCGGCGTCGTTCACCACCTGCCGGTTGATCGCGACCCAGGTGCGCTGCTGCGCGGCACCCAGCGGCTCGCGCGCCTTGCTTATCTGGCCGATGAAGTCGGCACGCGTGACGCGCTTGCGGGCCCCGGCGGCGGCGCCGTCCCACAGCTCGCCGCTCTTGGCCTGGTCGACCATCTGGATCGCCTGCAGCCCGCCGCGCACCATGTCGCTGGGCTCCACGTCCTGCGCGGCCGCCAGGCCGAGCCATCCCGCCAGGCTGGCCGCCAGGAGAAGTTTCATCATCCGGGTCATTTCGTTCATTCCTTGTGGTTGGCCGCGGCGTTGATTGTCGGCCGCAGGCTGGGTGGCGCTCATGCGAGGTCGTTGCCGGGCCCGCGGATCCCGGAAAGGTCGGTGCCTTCGATTGCTTCGAGCCGGTAGCCCAGGCCGTAGATCGCCGACAGCAGGAAGCCGTTCGAAGGACGAAGGTCGAGTTTCGTGCGAAGGCGGGAGATGTGGGTGTCGAGCGAGCGCGACGGGCTCTCGGCGCCCAGCCCCCAGACCGCCTCGCGCAGATGCTCGCGCGAGAGCAGGCGGCCGAGGTTCTGGAAGAGAAACAGGGCCAGCTCGTATTCGCGGTGCTTGAGTTCGGCCGGCACGCCCTTGAACTTGAGCACCCGCGACTGCGGAAAGAAGTGGTATGGACCGAAGACGAGTTCGGGCTCGTGCTGGGCCGGGTAGGCGCGCCGCAGCAGGGCGCGCACCCGCGCTTCGAGTTCGGCGATCCGGATCGGCTTGACCATGAAGTCGTCGGCGCCGACGCTCAGCCCCTCGACCATGTCGGCCTCCTCGCGCCGGTTGGTCACGAACAGGATCGGAAGCCGGCTGTTCAGGTCCTCCCGGATCCATTTCACGACGGCGGGGCCTTGCACGTCGGGCAGGGTCCAGTCGAGGATGAGCAGGTCGTAGGTTTGCTGGCGCAGTTCGCGTAGCAAGGATCGGCCGTCGGAAAAGCCGTGGCATTCGTGACCGATGCCTTCCATCGTCGCCTTGATCAGGTCGAGCTGACCCGATTCATCGTCAAGTGCAGCAATGCGCATTTTTTATTCCCCCCTTGTGTGACGTCACGAGTCTAGGTCTTCGAGGCGTCGGTCGCCATTGTGGCAAGGATTGCAACTGTCAACTAGTGCTCGGAACGGAATCCCAATGGTTAACAATTGTCATTAAGTGCCAAATTTACGTTTTCGGGACTTGCCTGCCGGCGCGGGGTCGGCGTCGTGCTTACAGTGCCGTCGTCGGCTGACGCAGGACACGAGGAGAGAAAGTTGAGCAGCATGTTTTTCACGGTTTTTCGCCGTCGGGGCGCCATGGCGGCGCTGTTCGCCATGGCGATGCTGCCGGGCTGCGCGACGCGCCTGAGCGAGGGCCTGACCGACGATGGCGAAGTCCGGCAGGTGGTTTTCCCGCCCCTGTCGAGCGCGACACGGCCGGAGGGCATCTTTCCTGACCGCGCGGTTCTGCGCGAGGTCGAGCCGGGCGTGCGCAAGTCGCATCTGCTGCAGTGGTTCGGACCGCCGCATTTCAGCGAAGGCATCGCGGGCGTCCGCGAGTGGGACTACATCTTTCATTTCTACAGCGGCGGCGGCATCACGACCTGCCGCTACAAGGTGATCTTCGACGCCGCGTATGTCGCACGCCGCTTCCATTGGCGGCCCGACGAGTGCGGGCAGTGGCTGTCACCGACCTTGATGCCGACCAAGCCGGCGCGCATTGCGCGCTGAGCGCCTGGCGTGCCGTGTGAAAAACGTCTTCGGGTAAGCTCGGCCGCGAAAAACAACGCAGCCCGCAGCTGCCCGAGGAGATTCACCATGTTGATTGGCGTTCCGGCCGAGACAGCGGCTGGCGAGACCCGAGTGAGCGTGACGCCCGAGACGGCGAAGAAGCTGGTGGCGCAAGGGCATGCGGTGGTGGTGCAGTCGGGGGCTGGCCTGACCGCCAGCGTCACCGACACCGCCTATGAGGCTGCAGGCGCACAGATCACCGATGCGGCGGGCGCCTTCGCCGCCGAGGTCGTGCTGAAGGTGCGCGCGCCGTCGGACGCCGAATCGGCCCTGCTCAAGCCGGGCGCCGTCGTCGTCGGCATGCTCAACCCCTTCGATGCCGCCGGCCTGCAGCGGCTCGCCACGGCCGGTGTCACGGCCTTCGCGCTCGAAGCCGCGCCGCGCACCACCCGCGCCCAGAGCATGGACGTGCTCTCATCCCAGGCCAACATCGCCGGTTACAAGGCCGTGATGATCGCGGCCGACGCCTACCAGCGCTTCTTCCCGATGCTCATGACGGCCGCCGGCACCGTGAAGGCGGCGCGCGTGGTCGTCCTGGGCGTGGGCGTGGCCGGCCTGCAGGCCATCGCCACCGCCAAGCGGCTCGGTGCCGTCATCGAGGCGAGCGACGTTCGCCCGAGCGTCAAGGAGCAGGTCGAGTCGCTGGGCGGCAAGTTCATCGAGGTGTCCTACGACACCGACGAAGAGAGGGAAGCCGCCGTGGGCGTCGGCGGCTACGCCAAGCCGATGCCGGCGAGCTGGCTGGCGCGCCAACAGGCCGAGGTCGCCAAGCGCGTGGCGCAGGCCGACGTGGTCATCAGCACCGCGCTCATTCCCGGCCGCGCGGCACCCACGCTCATCACCGAGGACATGGTCAAGTCGATGAAGCCCGGCTCGGTGATCGTGGACATCGCCGCAGGCAAGGGTCCGGACGGCGTCGGCGGCAACTGCCCGCTCACCGAGACCGACCGCACCGTGGTCAAGCACGGCGTCACGCTGGTGGGCGAGACCAACCTGCCCGCACGGGTGGCGGCGGACGCCTCGTCGCTTTATGCGCGCAACGTGCTCGACTTCCTCAAGCTCATCCTGCCGAAGGAGGGGGGCCTGAAGATCGACCTGGACGACGACATCGTCGCCGCCTGCCGCATGACCCAAGACGGTCAAGTCACAAGAAAGTAGGCCATGGATCCCGTCTCCCACACCGTCATCAACCTGATCATCTTCGTGCTGGCCATCTACGTGGGCTACCACGTGGTGTGGACCGTCACGCCCGCACTGCACACGCCGCTGATGGCGGTCACGAACGCCATCTCGGCGATCGTCATCGTCGGTGCGATGCTGGCGGCCGCGCTCACCGAAACCACGCTGGGCAAGACCATGGGCGTGCTGGCCGTGGCGCTGGCCGCGGTCAACGTGTTCGGCGGCTTTCTCGTCACCCGGCGGATGCTGGAGATGTTCAAGAAGAAAGAGAAGAAGGCGCCCGTGCCCACCAAGGGAGACGCAGCATGAGCATGAACCTGGTCACGCTGCTGTACCTGGTGGCGTCGGTCTGCTTCATCCAGGCGCTCAAGGGCCTGAGCCACCCGACCACCTCGATCCGCGGCAACGTCTTCGGCATGGCCGGCATGGCGATCGCCGTGCTGACCACCGCGGCGCTGATCGTGCAGCTGTCGGGCGGCAAGGCGCTCGGCATGGGCTGGGTGCTGCTCGGCCTGCTGGTGGGCGGCACGGCCGGCACCATCGCCGCCCGGCGCGTCGAGATGACCAAGATGCCCGAGCTGGTCGCCTTCATGCACAGCATGATCGGCCTGGCGGCGGTGTTCATCGCGGTGGCCGCGGTGGCCGAGCCCTGGGCCTTCGGCATCTCGACGCACGGCGAGCCGATCCCGGGCGGCAACCGCATCGAGCTGGCGCTCGGCGCCTTCATCGGCGCGGTCACCTTCACCGGCTCGATCATCGCGTTCGGCAAGCTCTCGGGCAAGTACAAGTTCCGCCTGTTCCGGGGCGCGCCGGTTCAGTTCAAGGGTCAGCACATCCTCAACGCGGTGCTGGGCCTGGCGGCGGCGTTCTTCGTGTTCGGCTTCTGGCACTCGCAGAGCTGGATGGACATCGTGCTGGTCATCGCGCTGGGCTTCGCGCTCGGCGTGCTGCTCATCATCCCGATCGGCGGCGCCGACATGCCGGTGGTGGTGTCGATGCTCAACAGCTACTCGGGCTGGGCGGCCGCGGGCATCGGCTTCAGCCTGAACAATGCGATGCTGATCATCGCGGGCTCGCTGGTGGGCAGCTCGGGGGCGATCCTGAGCTACATCATGTGCAAGGCGATGAACCGCTCGTTCTTCAATGTGATCCTGGGCGGCTTCGGGGGCGAGGCGACTGCGTCGGCGGCCGGCGGCGCCGTGCAGCGCCCCGTCAAGAGCGGCAGCGCCGACGATGCGGCCTTCGTGCTGAGCAACGCCGAGACGGTCGTCATCGTGCCGGGCTATGGCCTGGCGGTGGCGCGCGCGCAGCATGCGGTGAAGGAACTCGCCGCCAAGCTCACCGAGAAGGGGATCACGGTCAAGTACGCGATCCACCCCGTGGCCGGCCGCATGCCGGGCCACATGAACGTGCTGCTGGCCGAGGCCGAGGTGCCCTACGACCAGGTCTTCGAGATGGAGGACATCAACGGCGAGTTCGGTCAGGTCGACGTGGCGATCATCCTGGGGGCCAACGATGTGGTGAACCCGGCCGCGCACACCAAGGGCAGCCCGATCTACGGCATGCCGATCCTGGAGGCCTACAAGGCCAAGACGGTGATCGTGAACAAGCGCTCCATGGCCGCGGGCTATGCGGGCCTGGACAACGAACTCTTCTACATGGACAAGACCATGATGGTCTTCGGCGACGCCAAGAAGGTGGTCGAGGACATGGGCAAGGCCATCGAGTAGCAATGCGCCGCGCGCCAAGAGCGGCCTCGCGCGCGGTGGTGTCGCGCCCCATTTTTTTCTGACGTGGAGACATAGAACCATGACCGATCGCCCCTGGCTCGGCAGCTATCCGCCGGGTGTCCCGGCCGACATCGATCCTTCGCAGTACAGCTCGCTGGTCGGGCTGATGGACGAGAGCTTCACGAAGTACGCCGACCGGACCGCCTACAGCTTCATGGGCAAGGACGTGCGCTACGCCAGCGTCGACCGCCACAGCCGCGCCTTCGCCGGCTACCTGCAGGGCCTGGGGCTGGTCAAGGGGGACCGGGTCGCGGTGATGATGCCCAACTGCCCGCAGTACCCGATCGCGGTCGCAGGCATCCTGCGGGCGGGGCTGATCCTGGTCAACGTCAACCCGCTCTACACGCCGCGCGAACTCGATCACCAGTTGCAGGACAGCGGCGCGAAGACCATCGTCATCATGGAGAACTTCGCCGCGACGCTGCAGCATTGCCTGGCGTCGACGCCGATCAAGCACATCGTGCTGGGCGCGATGGGCGACCGGCTGGGGCTGCTGAAGGGCACGATCGTCAATTACGTCGTGCGCAAGGTCAAGAAGCTGGTGCCGGCCTATGAACTGCCGCAGGCGGTCCGCTTCAACGCGGCGCTGGGCGAGGGCGCGGCGCGCGGTCTGAAGGCGCCGACCATCGGCCCCGACGACGTCGCGGTGCTGCAGTACACCGGCGGCACCACCGGCGTGTCCAAGGGCGCGGTGCTGCTGCACCGGAACATCATCGCCAACGTGCTGCAGTCCGAGGCCTGGAACGACCCGGTCATGCAGAAGGTGCCGGCCGGCGAGCAGCCCACCAGCGTGTGCGCGCTGCCGCTCTATCACATCTTCGCTTTCACGGTGAACATGATGCTGGGGCTGCGCACCGGCGGGAAGGTGATCCTCATCCCCAATCCGCGCGACCTGGCGGCCACGCTGAAGGAACTGTCGAAGCACACCTTCCACAGCTTCCCGGCGGTCAACACGCTCTTCAACGGCCTCGCGAACCACCCGGACTTCGGCACCGTCAACTGGAAGAACCTGAAGGTCTCCGTCGGCGGCGGCATGGCGGTGCAGGCGGCCGTGGCCAAACTCTGGCTCGAGAAGACCGGTTGCCCGATCTGCGAGGGCTATGGCCTGTCGGAGACCTCGCCTTCGGTGAGCTGCAACCCGACCACGAGCACCGCATACACCGGCACCATCGGCGTGCCCATCCCGAGCACGTACATGACACTGCTCGACGACGCCGGCCAGCCGGTCGCGCCGGGGCAGCCGGGCGAGATCGCGATCAAGGGCCCGCAGGTGATGGCCGGCTACTGGCAACGGCCCGACGAGACGGCGAAGGTGATGACTGCCGACGGCTGGTTCAAGACGGGTGACATCGGCGTCGTCGACGATCGGGGCTTCTTCAAGATCGTCGACCGCAAGAAGGACATGATCCTGGTGTCCGGTTTCAACGTGTACCCGAACGAGATCGAGGACGTGGCAGCCATGATGCCGGGCGTGCTCGAATGCGCCGCGGTCGGCGTGGCCGACGACAAGACTGGCGAGGCCGTCAAGCTCGTCATCGTCAAGAAGGACCCGGCCCTGACCGAGGAACAGGTGCGCGATTTCTGCCGCGACAACCTCACCGGCTACAAGCGGCCGAAGGTGATCGAGTTCCGCACCGACATGCCCAAGACGCCGGTCGGCAAGATCCTGCGACGCGAACTGCGCGACGCGAAGAAGTGAGCGCCGTGGTGCGCGTGGACGCGTCCATCGCGCCCCTCGCGATCGTCGCGGCCATGCACGAGGAGCTGGCGGCGGTGCTCGACCTCATGCCCGACGAGCGCAAGGTCGTGGTGGCGGGCCGCGAGTTCTGGCAGGGGCATCTGCACGGCCACGAGGTCGTCGCGGTGCTTGCGCGCATCGGCAAGGTGGCCGCGGCCACCACGGCCGCCGTGCTGGCCGAGCGCTTCGAGGTCGGCCGTGTCGTCTTCACGGGCGTGGCCGGCGGACTGGGACACGGCGTGCAGGTGGGCGACGTGGTGGTGGCCAGCGAGTTCCTGCAGCACGACATGGACGCCTCGCCGATCTTCCCGCGCCACGAGGTGCCGCTCTACGGACGCAGCCGCTTCGCGGCCGATGCAAGCCTGGCCGCGGCGCTGTGCGAGGCGGCGCGCAGCGCGCTGCCGCAGGCGCGCGTGCATCAGGGCCTGGTCATCAGCGGCGACCGCTTCGTCTCCACCACGGCGGAAGCCCGCGCGCTGCAGACCGAGTTGCCCCATGCTTTGGCGGTGGACATGGAAGGCGCGGCCTTCGCCCAGGTGTGCCACGACTTCGGCCTGCCTTTCGCCGCGGTGCGCACCATCTCCGACCGCGCGGACGACGCCGCGCATGGCGACTTCCTGCAATTCATCCGCACGGTCGCCAGTCCGTATTCGGCGGCCATCATCGAGACACTGCTGCGCAGTCTGCCCAAGGGCTGAACTGCCGTCAGGCTGGGGCTACTTCAGCCATCCGCGGCGGCGGAAGTACCACATGGGTCCGAGCGCGCTCGCGGCCATCAGCACCAGCACATAGATGTAGGCGCCGTTGCCCAGTGCCTGCACTTCCGGGATGTTCATGTTCATCCCGTAGATGCTGGCGATCAGCGTCGGCGGCAGCAGCGCCACGCTGGCCACCGAGAAGATCTTGATGGTCTTGTTCTGGTTGATGTTGATGAAACCGACGGTCGCATCCATCAGAAAGTTGATCTTGTCGAACAGGAAGGCCGTGTGGTTGTCGAGTGATTCGATGTCGCGCAGGATCTGCCGCGCCTCCTCGAACTGCTCGGCGTTGAGCATGCGGCTGCGCATCATGAAGCTCACGGCGCGGCGCGTGTCCATCACGTTGCGGCGGATGCGGCCGTTCAAGTCTTCCTGGCGCGCGATGGCGCCCAGCACCTCGCCGGCCAGTTCGTCGCTGACGTTGCCTTCGAGCACCTTCTTGCCGGCGATCTCGAGCTCGTCGTAGATGTTCTCCAGCGTGTCGGCCGAGTATTCGGCGTCGGCGTCGAACAGCTTCAGCAGGACTTCCTTCGCATCCTCGATGAGGCCTGGCGCGCGCCGTGCACGCATGCGCAGCAGGCGGAACACCGGGATGTCCTCGTCATGGATGGAGAACAGCACGCCGCGGCTGCGCAGTTCGGCGTTGTGCTGATTCAGGATGAAGGCCACGCGCACCGAGCGCGGGTTCTCTTCCTCGTCGATCAGAAAGTCGCTGCGGATGTGCAGTTCGCCGTTGTCTTCTTCATAGAAGCGGGCGGACTCCTCGATGTCCTCGTCCATCGCATCCTCGGGGATGGACAGGCCGTAGTACTGCTTGACCCAGCGCTTCTCCTCGACCGTCGGCGATTCGAGGTCGACCCAGATGGGCTGGTATTGCGAAAGCTCTTCGAGCGCCTCGATCTCTTCCTGGACGAGGCGGCCGTTGGCGAGCGTGAAGATGTTGAGCATGGCTCACTCCCGGGGAATGGGGTCTTGCGGTTGGCGGCGGGAAGGTGGCGCTTTCAAGACCCTCGCCAACGACGCTCAGAAGGGAGTTGAAAGCTGCCGAGACGGATAGCTGTCCATGCCAAATCTCCGGGGTTGCAGCGAGGCGCGATTATGGCACTGCAGCATGGCGCCATCGGCTTTGCGGCTGGATGGACATCCAGTACAGTGCGGGCTCCGATGCCGCCTTCCGATACCGCCTCCCTGCCGCGCCCGGCCGCGTCGCAGACCACCCAGGCCGAGCGCCTGGCCGCTGCGCTGGCCACGCTCAACGACGCGCAGCGCGCTGCCGTCGAGCATGGCGTCGGTGCGGCGCTCGGCGATGTGCGGCCGCTGCTGGTGATCGCCGGCGCCGGGTCGGGCAAGACCAGCACGCTGGCGCACCGCGTGGCCAACCTCATCGCGCAGGGCGCCGATCCGCAGCGCATCCTGCTGCTCACCTTCTCGCGCCGGGCGGCCCAGGAGATGGCGCGGCGCGCCGGCCAGGTCGCCGCGCAGGTGCTCGGCCTGCGGTCCGAGGCAGCACCGGCCCTGCCCTGGGCCGGCACCTTCCACGGCGTCGGGGCCCGGCTGCTGCGCGAGTACGCGGCGCAGATCGGTCTCGACGAGAACTTCACCATCCACGACCGCGGCGACGCGGAAGACCTGATGGGCCTGGTGCGCCACGACCTCGGCCTGTCGGCGACGACCAGGCGATTCCCGCGCAAGGGGACCTGCGTGTCGATCTACTCGCGCACCGTCAACACCTGCGCGCCGCTGGCCGAGGTGCTGGCCCAGGCCTTCCCCTGGTGCGCCGAATGGGAAAGCGAGCTCAAGCGCCTGTTCGCCGCCTACGTCGAGGCCAAGCAACAGCAGCATGTGCTCGACTACGACGACCTGCTGCTGTACTGGGCCGGCATGGTGGCCGAGCCGGTGTTCGCGGCGCAGTTGGGGGCGCGCTTCGACCACGTGCTGGTCGACGAGTACCAGGACACCAACCGGCTGCAGGCCGCGATCCTGCTGGCGCTCAAGCCCGACGGGCGCGGGCTGACCGTGGTCGGCGACGACGCGCAGTCGATCTATGCCTTCCGCGGTGCCACCGTGCGCAACATCCTCGACTTCCCGACGCAGTTCGGCGAGCCGGCGCGCGTCGTGGCGCTGGAGCGCAACTACCGCTCGACGCAGCCGATCCTCGACGTCTCCAACGCGGTCATCGCCGCGGCCGCCGAGCGGCACGCCAAGACACTCTGGACCGACAAGCCGTCCGCCGGCCGGCCCCAGCTGGTGCTGGTGCCCGACGAGGCGCAGCAGGCGCAATGGGTGGCCGACCGCGTGCTCGCGCACCGCGAGGGCGGGCTGGCCCTCAAGTCGCAGGCGGTGCTGTTCCGCACCTCGTACCACAGCGCCGCGCTCGAGCTCGAGCTGGCGCGCCGCAACATCCCCTTCGTCAAGTACGGCGGCCTCAAGTTTCTCGAGGCCTCGCATGTGAAGGATCTGCTCGCCGTGCTGCGCTTCGCGCAGAACCCGCGCGGTCGCATGGCCGGCTTCCGCGTGACGCAGCTCATTCCCGGCATCGGCCCGGCCACGGCGACGCGGCTGCTCGATGCGATGGACACGGCTGCCGACCCGGCCGCCGCGGTGCAGGATTTCGTGCCGCCGGCGTCGGCGCAGGTCGAGTGGGCGCGTTTCGCCGACACCTATGCCGCGCTGCGCGCGCCGGCGCTCGAATGGCCGGCCGACATGCAACTCGCGCTGGACTGGTATCTCCCGCACCTGGAGCGGCTGCACGACGATGCTGGCGTGCGGCGCGGTGACGTGGAGCAACTCGCGCGCCTGGCCGCCGGCTACGCCTCGCGCGAGCGCTTCCTCACCGAACTCACGCTCGACCCGCCCGAGGCCACCAGCGACCGCCCTGGCCCGCCGCTGCTCGACGAGGACTACCTCATCCTCTCGACCATCCATTCGGCCAAGGGCCAGGAATGGACCTCGGTGCATGTGCTGAACGTGGTGGACGGCTGCCTGCCCGCCGACGTGGCCCAGGGTGCGCAGGAACTGGAGGAAGAGCGCCGCCTGCTCTATGTCGCCATGACACGCGCCAAGGACCACCTGCACCTGCTGGTGCCGCAGCGCTTCTACGTGACGCAGCAGTCGGCCCGCGGCGACCGGCACCTGTACGCCGGGCGCAGCCGCTTCATCACCGAAGCCGATGCCGCCCGCTTCGAGCGCTGCACCTGGCCACCGCCGCCCGTCCAGGCGCCGCACGTGCCGGCCCCGGCGGCGGCCATCGACCTGCTCGCCCGGATGCGGGCGGCCTGGCGCTGAGCTTTTCACCGCATGTCAGGGTCGGCACCAGGGCTGCTCGACAGGCGGCATTTGGTGTTCATGGCCACGGCAGCGGCGGCCACGCCTGAGTCCCGTGCTATGCAATTCGTAGCTGATCTGGGTCAATGAAAGCGGAAGTCGAAGCGAATGTGACAGGGGCATTGCAATACGCTGGGGCCTTGGGCATAGTGAACCGACCTTCCCTTCTTTCTCACGTCCTTACCCGCACCGAATTTCGCCGCCCACGCCCCAATCCCGGAGCGCTGGGCATTTTCCCAACCGTCAATCTGGAGGTCATTCATGAATTTGACGATCAGCGGTCATCACCTCGACGTTTCGCCTGCCCTGCGCAGCTACGTCACCACCAAGTTGGACCGGATCACCCGGCACTTCGATCAGGTGGTCGATGTCAAAGTGATCCTTACGGTGGAAAAGCAGAAGGAGAAGGAGGGCCGCCAGAAGGCGGAATGCAACATCCACGTGAAGGGCAGCGACATGTTCGCGGAATCCAGCCATGCTGATCTCTATGCCGCCGTCGACGAGCTGGTCGACAAGCTCGACCGCCAGGTGGTGCGCCACAAGGACCGTCTGCAGGACCACCATCACGCCGCGCCCAAGCGCCTGATGTGACCTGCCGCGGGCAAACACTCTTGCGGGCCACCTCCGGGTGGCCCTTTGCTTTTTGCGATGCGGGTGCATAATCGCCCCCGCTCCGCCCTCACCATGAATCGCCTCGCGTCCATCCTGCCGCCCGCTCAAGTCCTCGTGAGCGTCGACGCCACCAGCAAGAAACGTGCTTTCGAGGAAGCCGGCTTGCTGTTCGAGAACCTGCATGGCCTCGGCCGCGCGCTCATCACCGACAGCCTGTTCGCGCGCGAGCGGCTGGGTTCGACCGGGCTCGGCCACGGCGTGGCGATCCCGCACGGCCGCATCAAGGGCCTGAAGTCGCCCATGGCCGCCGTGTTCCAACTCGCGCAGGCCATCGGCTTCGACGCGCCGGACGAACAACCCGTCGTGCTGCTGATCTTCCTGCTGGTGCCCGAAGCCGCCACGCAGAAGCATCTCGAAATCCTCTCGGAAATCGCCGAACTGCTCAGCGACGCGAGTCTGCGCGAGCAGATCAAGTCGAGCACCGATGCGAGCGCCCTGCACGCCCTCATCGCCGGCTGGCAATCCGCGCAAGTCGCCTGAACATCCGACCTTCCCCCCGCGCATGAAGCCGACCGTCATCAGCGCGGACGCGATGTTCGAGGAGTTCCGCGGCTCGCTGCGCTGGGAGTGGCTGGCCGGGTTGGGCGCCTCCGAGCGCCATTTCGATGCCGAGGTCATCAGCCGCGCCCAGTCGGCCGCCGACCTGGTCGGCTACCTCAACTACATCCATCCCTACCGCGTGCAGATCCTGGGTGCGCGAGAGATCGCCTACCTGACCCGCGGCACGCCCGAGGACTGCGCCCGACGCATCGCCCGCATCGTCACGCTGGAGCCGCCGATGCTGGTGCTGGCCGACGGGCAGGCCGCGCCGGACGAGCTGCTGTCGATCTGCGAGCGGGCCCAGTTGCCGCTCTTCGCCACGCGCGAAGGTTCGGCCTACGTCATCGACCTGCTGCGGGCCTACCTGTCGAAGCACTTCGCCGAACGCACCTCGATGCACGGTGTGTTCATGGACATCCTGGGCCTGGGTGTGATGATCACCGGCGAATCCGGGCTGGGCAAGAGCGAGCTCGGCCTGGAGCTGATCTCGCGCGGCAACGGCTTGGTGGCCGACGACGCCGTCGACCTCTTTCGCATCAACCAGAACACGATCGAGGGCAAGTGCCCCGAGCTGCTGCAAAACCTGCTGGAAGTGCGCGGCATCGGCCTGCTCGACATCCGTGCCATCTTCGGCGAGACGGCGGTGCGCCGGAAGATGCGGCTGAAGCTGATCGTGCACCTGGTGCGGCGCGACAGCTTCGAGCGCGACTACGAGCGCATGCCGGCGGCGCCGCTGACCCAGGACGTGCTGGGCATCCCGGTGCGCAAGGTGATCATCCAGGTGGTGGCCGGCCGCAACATCGCGGTGCTGGTCGAGGCGGCGGTGCGCAACTCCATCCTGCAACTGCGCGGCATCGACACGTACGCCGATTTCGTGGCGCGGCACCACAAGGCGATGGAAGCCGGCGGCGCGGATTGAGCGGCCGGCCTACCTGCGGCTGACGCAGTCGCCGCAGAGGCCGTACAGCGACATGGCGTGGTCCTGCAGGATCCAGCCCTTGTCCTTGGCGATCATTTGCTGGCGCCGCTCGATCTCGGCGTCGTAGAACTCCTCGACCTTGCCGCACGAGGTGCAGATCAGGTGGTCGTGGTGGGTGCCTTCGTTGAGTTCGTAGACGGCCTTGCCGCTCTCGAAATGGCTGCGCTCCAGGATGCCGGCCTGCTCGAATTGCGTGAGCACGCGGTACACGGTGGCCAGGCCGATGTCGGAGTGTTCGTTGAGCAGCACGCGGAACACATCTTCGGCCGTCATGTGGCGCTGGGCGCCGGCCTGGAAGATCTCGAGGATCTTCAGCCGGGGCAGCGTGGCCTTGAGGCCGGTGTTCTTGAGTTCGTCGATGTTGCCCATGGTCTTTCCTGCGCCAGCCGTGTGGGCGGCGGCCCGAAAAAGGGCTGCCGCTACAATGGGTCGATCATATCGCTACCCCTTTTCCCGATGCTTGCCAATCCCCAAACGCGCCTGTGGTTGCTGGCGGCCGCCGTTCTCGCGAGTCTGTCGCTGGGCGCCTGCGGCAACATGACCGACCGCACGCGCAGCATGCTGTATGCCGTGACGCCCTACAAGGTCGAGGTGGTGCAGGGCAACTTCGTCTCCAAGGAGCAGGTCGACGCGCTCAAGCCGGGCATGTCGCGCCAGCAGGTGCGCGAGATTCTCGGCACCTCCTTGCTGACGGACGTGTTCCATGCCGACCGCTGGGACTACGTCTTCACCATCCGCCGCCAGGGCGTGGAAGCGCAGCAGCGCCGGCTGACGCTGTTCTTCAAGGGCGAACTGCTCGAGCGCTTCGTCGGCGACGAGATGCCCAGCGAAAAGGACTTCGTGGCCGGTCTGGACGCCCGCCGCTTCAGCGGCAAGGTGCCGGAACTGGAGGCGCCCGAGGACCAGTTGAAGAAATTCAATCCGCCGAAGAAGGACGCGACGGCCAGCGCCCCGGCGGCGCCGCTGCCTCCGCTGCCGCCCAGCTACCCGCCGCTCGAATCCACGCGCTGAGCGCGGCCGCCGTTCGGCGGCGTCGAGCGTTTCTCTCCTCCGAAGGCTGAATCCGCGTGACCGAACCCATTTCTTCCTCCTCCACGGCCCTGCGCCGCATCGCCGTCGCCGGGGCCTCCGGCCGCATGGGCCGCATGCTCATCGAAGCGGTGCGCAACGCCGACGACTGCCGGCTGGCCGGCGCGCTCGATGTGCCCGGGAGCACCGCGGTCGGCACCGACGCGGCCGCGTTCCTGGGCTTCACGAGCGGCGTCGCGATCGCCTCCGACCTGCGCACCGGTCTCAAGGACGCGCAGGTGTTGATCGACTTCACCCGCCCCGAAGGCACACTGGCGCACCTCGCCGTCTGCCGCGAAATGGGCGTGCAGGCCGTCATCGGCACCACGGGCTTCAGCGACGCACAGAAGGCCGAGATCGCCGAGATCGCCCGGGACATCGCGATCGTCATGGCCCCCAACATGAGCGTGGGTGTCAACGTCACCTTCAAGCTGCTCGAGATGGCCGCCAAGGCGCTGTCGACCGGCTACGACATCGAGATCATCGAGGCGCATCACCGCCACAAGGTCGACGCGCCCTCGGGCACCGCGCTGAAGATGGGCGAGGTCATCGCCGAGGCGCTCGGCCGCGACCTGAAGGAATGCGCCGTGTATGCCCGCGAGGGCATCACCGGCGAGCGCGACCCGTCGACGATCGGCTTCTCGGCCATCCGCGGCGGCGACATCGTCGGCGACCACACGGTGCTCTTCGCCGGCATCGGCGAGCGCATCGAGATCACGCACAAGTCGGCCAGCCGCACGACCTATGCACAGGGGAGCCTCCGCGCGGCGCGCTTCCTGGCCACGCAGAAGACCGGGCTCTTCGACATGTTCGACGTGCTCGGCCTGCGCTGAAAACGGTCCACCCATGAACGTCGTCCAGCTGCTGGCCCAGGGCGATGGCGTCAGCCGCAGCGTGGCGGCGCTTTTGCTGCTGATGTCGGTGGCGAGCTGGATCGCGATCCTGCTCAAGGCCTGGTTGCTGCGCGGCGGCACGCGCGCGGTGCTGCGCAGCATCGCCGCGTTCTGGCAGGCCCCTTCGATCACCGAGGCCGAGCAAGGGCTTCGCGCCTTCGACGGCCCGCGGCTCGTGCTGCCGGCGGTCGTGGCGCTCAAGGCCCTGGCCGCCGACAAAGGCGGGGCCACGCTCGGCCACGCGGGCGACCGCAACCAGCGCCTCACGCGCACCCTGCGCGATGCGCTGCATGCGGCGCTGCGGCGCCTGCAGTCGGGCCAGATCCTGCTGGCGACCGTCGGCGCCACGGCGCCCTTCGTCGGCCTGCTCGGCACGGTGTGGGGCATCCACGGTGCGCTGGCGGGCATCGCCGGCGAAGCGGGCGGCTTCACCATCGACAAGGTGGCGGGGCCGGTCGGCGAAGCGCTGATCATGACGGCCTTCGGCCTGGCGGTCGCGATCCCGGCGGTGCTGGGCTACAACGTGTTCGGCCGGATCATCGGCCGCATCGAGGTCGAGCTCGAAGGCTTCGCGCACGACCTGCTGGCCGTCTTCGGTGAGGCGCCCTCCGTGGCGCTGCCGCCGGCGCAGCCCCTGCCGGTCTGATCGTCTTCACGCCATGAGCTTCGGCCGCACGTCGCTCGGGTCCGGTGCCAGCGGCAGCCGCGCGACCGGCGGCGGCGGGCAGCGGCCGATGTCCGACATCAACGTGACGCCGCTGGTCGACGTGATGCTGGTGCTGCTGGTGATCTTCATCATCACGGCGCCGCTGATGGCGAGCTCGATCCGCCTCGACCTGCCGCGCACCGATGCCGGCAAGACGGGCGATGTGCCGAAGTCCGTCAGCGTGGCGGTCGACGCCAAGGGCCAGGTCTTCGTGAACGACCAGCCGGTGAGCGAGGACGAACTGGCCGCGCGCCTGGCCAGCGCCGCCGCCGCCAGCCGCGACACCGAGGTGCAGCTGCGCGCCGACCAGACCGTGCCCTACGGCCGCATCGTCGCGCTGATGGGCATCGCCAACAAGGCGGGGCTCAGCCGCATCGGCTTCGTGACCGAAGCCCCCGCAGCACCGCGTTAGCCCAGTGCCACCGGCTTGGTGTGCCAGATCTGGTGCGCGTACTCGGCGATGGTCCGGTCCGACGAGAAGGCGCCCATGCCGGCCACGTTCAGGATCGCCATGCGCGTCCATGCGTCGGCGTCGCGGTACAGCGCATCGACGCGCGCCTGCGTGGCGACGTAGCTGGCGTAGTCCGCCAGCAGCAGGTACTGGTCGCCCCAGTTCACCAGCGTGTCGAAGATACCCTGGTAGCGCGATGGTTCGCCGGGCGAGAAGACGCCGTCGCGGATCGCGTCGAGCACCCGCTGCAGTTCCGGGTTCGATTCGTAGAAGGTGCGCGGCTGGTAGCCGCCGGCGCGGATGTCCGCCACCTGGGGCGTGGTGTTGCCGAAGATGAAGATGTTGTCGTCGCCGACGTTGTCCTTCATCTCGACGTTGGCGCCGTCGAGCGTGCCGATGGTCAAGGCACCGTTGAGCGCGAACTTCATGTTGCCGGTGCCCGAAGCCTCGGTGCCGGCGGTGGAGATCTGCTCGCTCAGGTCGGCCGCCGGCATGATGATCTCGGCCAGGCTCACGCTGTAGTTCGGCAGGAACACCACCTTCAGCAGCTTGCCAACGCGTGGGTCGTTGTTGACGACCGCGGCCACGTCGTTGATGAGCCGGATGACCAGCTTGGCCGCGTGGTACGCCGAGGCCGCCTTGCCGGCGAACACCACCACGCGCGGCACCAGGTCGCTGGTCTGGCCGGCCTCGTGCGCGGCGACGATGCGCTGGTAGCGCGACACCACATGCAGCACGTTGAGCAGCTGGCGCTTGTACTCGTGGATGCGCTTGACCTGCACGTCGAACATCGCGTCAGTGTCGACCACCAGCCCCAGGTTCTGCTCGATCCAGTTGGCCAGGCGCAGCTTGTTCTCGCGCTTGGCGTGGCGGAAGGCGCGCACGAAGGGCGCCTGCTGCGCCATCGGGCGCAGGGCCTCGAGCTGCGTCAGGTCGCGCCGCCAGCCGCGGCCGATGCGCTGGTCGAGCAGGGCGGCGAGCGGCGGGTTGGCCTGCGCCAGCCAGCGCCGTGGCGTGACGCCGTTGGTCTTGTTGTTGAAGCGCTCGGGGAAGAGCTTGTTGAAGTCCGCGAAGATCGATTGCTTCATCAGCTCCGAGTGCAGCCCCGACACGCCGTTGATCGAGTGGCTCGCCAGCACCGCCACGTAGGCCATGCGCACGCGGCGCTCGCCGGTCTCGTCGATCAGCGACAGGCGGCGCAGCAGTTCGACGTCGTGGCCCAGCTTCTGCGTCACCGTCGCCAGGAAGCGCGCGTTCATCTCGTACAGGATCTGCAGGTGGCGCGGCAGGATGCGGCCCATCATCTCGACCGGCCAGGTCTCCAGTGCCTCGTGCATCAGCGTGTGGTTGGTGTAGCTGAACACCTTCTGCGTGTGCGCCCAGGCGCTGTCCCAGTCGAGGCCGTGCTCGTCGAGCAGCAGGCGCATCAGCTCGGGCACGGCCAGCACCGGGTGCGTGTCGTTCAGGTGGATGCTGACCTTGTCGGGCAGCGCGTCGAAGGTGGTATGGGTGCGCAGGTAGCGGCGCAGCAGGTCCTGCACGCTGGCGCTCACGAAGAAATACTCTTGGTGCAACCGCAGCTCGCGGCCCGAGGCGGTCGAGTCGTCGGGGTAGAGCACGCGCGAGACATTCTCCGAATGGTTCTTGCTCTCCACCGCCTGCATGTAGTTGCCGCGGTTGAAGGCCGACAGGTCGATCTCTTCCGTGGCGCGCGCCGACCACAGCCGCAGCGTGTTGGTGGCCTGCGTGCCGTAGCCGGGGATGATGGTGTCGTAGGCCACCGCGAGCACGTCGTGCGTGTCGACCCAGTCGGCCGCGCCGCTGGCCGTGGCGTCTTCGCGGCGTTGCACGTGGCCGCCGAAGCGCACACGGTAGGTCACCTCGGGCCGCTGGAATTCCCAGGGGTTGCCGCGCGTGAGCCAGTAGTCGGGCGTCTCGACCTGCTGGCCGTCGACGATCTTCTGGCGGAACATGCCGTACTCGTAGCGGATGCCGTAGCCGAAGCCCGGCACGCCGAGCGTGGCCATCGAGTCGAGGAAGCAGGCCGCCAGCCGGCCGAGGCCGCCGTTGCCCAGCGCGGCGTCGGGCTCGCGCTCGGCGAGGGCCGCGATGTCGACCCCGAAGTCGGCCAGCGCCTGCTTCACGATGTCCTGCAGCTCGAGGGCCAGGAGCGCATTCGTGAAGGTGCGGCCGATGAGGAATTCCATCGACAGGTAGTACACGCGCTTCAAGTCCTGCGCATAGCTGGCGCGGGTGGTGGCCATCCAGCGCTCGACCAGCTGGTCGCGCACGGCCAGCGCGGTGGCGTTGAGCCAGTCGTCGGGGCTGGCGGCGACGGGGTCCTTGCCGACGGCGTAGATCAGCTTGTTGGCCACCGCGCGCTTGAACGCGGCCACGTCGCGGTCGGGATGGTCGTAGGCGAATTCTTCGATCGTCATGGTGGTGAGAGGGTGAGGTGAAAAGGGGGCGTCAGGCGAGCGATTGTTCGTACACGCCGATGTACTGTGCGGCGGCGGCCTGCCAATCGGCGGGCCGCCGCATCGCGGTGCTCCGGACCCGGCGCCAGTCGGCGGGGCGGCGGTACAGCGCGAAGGCGCGGCGCAGCGCGCGGCCGTAGCCATCGGCATCGAAGCGGTCGAAGACGAAGCCGGTGGCGTGGCCGTCGGCGATGTCTTCCAGCGTGCAGTCGACCACCGTGTCGGCCAGCCCGCCCACGCGGTGCACCAGCGGCAGGCTACCGTATTTCAGGCCGTACATCTGTGTCAGTCCGCAGGGCTCGAACATCGAGGGCACCAGGGTCACGTCGCCGGCGCCGAAGAGCCGGTGGGCGAAGCGTTCGTTGTAACCGATGGTGGTGTGCACCGACTGCGGCGCCGCCGCGGCGCGCTCGCGGAACGCGTCCTCGAGCCAGCGCTCGCCGGTACCGAGCAGCGCGAGCTGGCCGCCCTGCGCGATCAGCGCGTCGAGCCCGTCGAGCACCAGGTGCTGGCCCTTCTGCTCGGTCAGGCGGCTCACCATCACGAAGAGCGGTGCGTCGGGGTCGGTGGCCAGGCCGAGTTCCTGCTGCAGGCCGGCCTTGCACAGCGCCTTGCCGCCCGGCCGGCGCACGTCGTAGGGATGCGGCAGCAGGGCGTCGGTGCCCGGGTCCCAGACGGCGTCGTCGACCGCGTTCAGGATGCCGGTGAGCACGCCGCTGCGTCCGCGCAGCAGGCCGTCCAGGCCGCAGCCCTGTTCCGGCGTCTGGATCTCCCGCGCGTAGGTGGGGCTCACGGTGGTGAGGCGGTTCGAGAAGTAGAGCCCGGACTTCATGAACGACATCTGGCCGTGGTACTCGAGGCCGTTCACATGGAACGCCGCGGGCGGCAGGCCGAGCCCGGCGAGGTCCGAGGGCGGGAACACGCCCTGGTAGGCCAGGTTGTGCACGGTGAAGACGCTGCCGACGCGCGGCCCGCCCCGCCCGCCCGACGCGGCGTCGAAGGCCAGGTAGGCGGGCGCCAGGCCGGCGTGCCAGTCGTGGGCGTGCACCACCTCGGGCTGCCAGGCCGGATCGAGGCCGCGGGCCAGGCGGGCGGCGGCCCAGCCCAGCAGCGCGAAGCGGCGCGCGTTGTCGGCGTAGGGCTGGCGCGAAGCGTCTTCGTAGGGCGTGCCGGGCCGGTCGTAGAGCGCGGGCGCGTCGAGCACGTAGGCCGTGACGTGTGTGCCGCCCGGCGCGGCGATGCGTCCGGACAGCAGCCGGGCGCGCTGGCCCCACGGTGCCTCGATGTCGGCCACTGCGGCGGCGTCGGTGAGGCCGGCCAGGATGGACGGGAAGCCGGGCAGCAGCACGCGCACGTCCTGGCCGGCTGCCGCCAGGGCGAGCGGCAGCGCCCCAGCGACATCCGCCAGCCCGCCGGTCTTGAGAAGGGGGAAGAACTCGGCGCTGACCTGGAGGATGCGCATCAGGGGGCCGGCGTCTCGAGGCGCTGGAGCATCTCGCGCGTGATCAGCACCACGCCGGCCTCGGTGCGCTCGAAGCGCGCCGCGTCGGCACCGGCGTCTTCGCCGACCACCATGCCCGCGGGAATGACGCAGCCGCGGTCGACCACCACCTTCGACAGCCGCGCACCCCGCCCGACCTCGACGTCGGGCAGCAGGACCGCCTCGTGCACGTCGCAGAAGGAGTGGATGCGCACGCCGGAGAACAGCACCGAATCCTTCACCTTCGAGCCGGACACGATGCAGCCTCCCGAGACGATGGTGTTGACCGTCATGCCGTGATGGCCGTCGATGTCGAGCACGAACTTGGCGGGAGGCAGCTGACGCTGGTAGGTCCAGATGGGCCAGTCGGTGTCATAGATGTCGAGCTCCGGGGTGATGGACGCCAGATCGAGGTTGGCCGCCCAGAATGCATCAATCGTGCCCACGTCGCGCCAGTACACCGGCGCGTCGCCGCCGCGCGCACCGCGTGTGACGCACGACATGCCGAAGGGATGGGCCAGCGCCCGGCCCTGGGCCACGGCGCGCGGGATGATGTCCTTGCCGAAGTCGTGGCTCGACGCCGGATTGGCGTTGTCTTCCTCCAGCAGCCGATAGAGGTACGCGGCATCGAAGACGTAGATGCCCATGCTGGCCAGCGCCAGCTCGGGGTGCCCCGGCATGGCCGGCGGATCGGCCGGCTTCTCGAGGAATTCGACGACGTTGCGCTCGGCGTCGATCGCCATCACGCCGAAGGCCGTGGCTTCCATGCGGGGCACCTCGATGCAGCCGACGGTGCAGCCCCGGCCGCTCTTGACATGGTCCATGAGCATGATCGAGTAGTCCATCTTGTAGATGTGGTCGCCGGCCAGCACCACGACGTAGTCATGCCGGGTGGACCGGGTCTGCAGGATGTCGAGGTTCTGGTAGACCGCGTCGGCCGTGCCGCGGTACCAGTGCTCGTCGCCGGTGCGCTGCTGCGCCGGCAGCACGTCGACCATCTCGTTGAGCTCGGCCCGCAGGAAGCTCCAGCCGCGCTGCAGATGCCGCATGAGCGAATGCGACTTGTACTGCGTGACCACCGCCATGCGCCGGATGCCGGAGTTCAGGCAGTTCGACAGCGCGAAGTCGATGATGCGGAACTTGCCGCCGAAATACACCGCCGGCTTGGCGCGGCGGTCGGTGAGCTGCTTGAGGCGTGAGCCCCGGCCGCCGGCCAGCACCACGGCGATGGTGCGGCGAACCAGTTGATGGGCCTGCAGGGGCCGGGTCGTTGCGTCGTCGGACATGTCTCTTGTCTCGCTTCCGTGGTTCGTCAACTCAGCGTAGCACCGGGACCGTCGCCGCGCACCCTGTGCGCCAGCCACAGCGATCCCGGTGGCAATCTTTCCATGGCCGCCATCGGCCGCTCCGGCGCGCCATCGTCGTCGCTCGCCAGCCGAAGCCTCCAGGGTCCGGGCGGCAGGGCGAAGTCGACGGTGTCGGTGCCGGCATGGACCAGCACGAGCCATGCCACCTCGGTCGGCGGCGCGTCGAACAGCACCATCAGCGCCGCACGGTCGTCGCGCTCCCAGTTCGCCGGTGTCATGTCGCTGCCCTCGGGGCACAGCCACCGCAGCCCGGCGTGGGCCGTGCGGGAGGCGTCGGCCGGCCACCAGTGGGCGCTGCGCAGGGGTGCGGCCTCGCGGCGCAGCGCCAGCAGGCGGGCGACGTAGCGCTGCAGCCCGGCATCGGCGCCGGCCCAGTCGAGCCAGGTCGTCGGGTTGTCCTGGCAGTAGGCGTTGTTGTTGCCCTGCTGGGTGTGGCCGATCTCGTCGCCGGCCAGCAGCATCGGCGTGCCCTGTGACAGCAGCAAGGCGGCGAGCAGTGCGCGCTGCATCTGCGCGCGCAGCGCCAGCACGGCGGGGTCGTCGGTCTCGCCTTCGACGCCGCAGTTGCGGCTCAGGTTGTTGCCGCTGCCGTCGCGGTTGCCTTCGCCATTGGCGAGGTTGTGCCGCTCGTTGTAGCTGACCAGGTCGCGCAGCGTGAAGCCGTCGTGCGCGGTGATGAAGTTGACACTGGCCGTGGGCGCCCGCCCGCCGCGCCGGAACTGCCCGCTGGACGCGGTGAAGCGATGCGCGAAGTCGCCCAGGCCGGCGCCGTGGCGCAGCCAGAAGCCGCGTTGCGTGTCGCGGAAGCGGTCGTTCCATTCGAGCCAGCCCGGCGGGAATTCGCCGACGCGGTAGCCGCCGGGGCCGATGTCCCAGGGCTCGGCGATCAGCAGCGCGCGCGACAGCACCGGGTCTTGCGCGACCGCCGCCAGGAAGGGCGCGCGCGGATCGAACTCGCCGCCGGCGCGGCGCGCCAGCACGGTTGCCAGGTCGAAGCGGAAGCCGTCGACCCCGAGTTCGGTCACCCAGTGGCGCAGGCTGTCGGTGGCGAGTTGCACCACGCGCGGTTCGGCGAAGTTCAGGCAGTTGCCGCAGCCGGTCCAGTTCTCGTAGCGGGCGTGGTCGTCGGGGCGCAGGTGGTAATAGAGCGCGTTGTCGATGCCGCGCATCGACAGCGTGGGGCCAAGCTCGTCGGTTTCGGCGCTGTGGTTGTAGACCACGTCGATCACCAGTTCCATGCCGCGGGCATGGATCGCGTCGGCCATCGCGCGGAATTCGCTCGCGGGCGTGGTGCCGGGCCGGCCGCTCCAGTAGCGCGCCTCGGGCGCGAACCAGCCGATGGTGGTGTAGCCCCAATAGTTGCTGAGCCCCATCTTGAGCAGCCGCTCCTCGTCGGCGCGGTGCTGCACCGGCATCAGGCTCAGGGTGGTCACGCCGAGCTGCTGCAGGTGGTCGAGCACGGCAGGCTCGGCCAGCCCGGCGTAGGTGCCCTGCAATTCTGACGGGACGTCCGGGTGCCGCCGCGTCTGGCCGCGCACGTGCAGCTCGTAGATCACGCGCTCGGCGGCTGCTACCCGTGGGCGCGGCACGGTCGAAGCGCCCAGGTCGGCCGTGACGCGGGCCTTGAGGGTGACCGATGCGTTGTCGCGCGTGTCCCGCTGCGACGGATGGCCCGGCATATGCCCCAGGAACAGGTCGCTCCCGTCGTAACGGCCGACGATCGCGCGGGCGTAGGGGTCGAGCAGCACCTTGGCCGGGTTGAAGCGCTGGCCCTCGTGCGGCGCCCAGGGGCCGTGCACGCGGTACCCGTAGACCAGGCCGGCCGCCGCACCGGGGAAGCGCCCGTGCCAGACGCCGTCGGTGCAGGCTGGCAGCGCCAGCCGCTGCTGCTCGCTGTGGCCCGTGGTGTCGAACAGGCAGAGTTCCACCCGGCTGGCGTGCGGGGCGGCGAGGGCGAAGTTGATGCCCCGGGGGTCGGGGGTTGCGCCCAGGGGGTAGGGGAGGCCGGGGGTCAGCATTTTTTTGTTCAGCTTATTGGCTTGGCGTGGGTCGCCCGGCAGGCGGTGCGGGCCGGGCGACCCCGGTGCGCCGGCCGCTGCGCGGCTGCCCTGCGGTGCTCGCGCCATCGGCTGCGTCGCAGAACTCGCTGCGTTCACTTCGTTCTCTTCGCTCAGACAGCTGCGACGAGTCAGATGACGAAGCGCGCTGCGCGCGCAGCCGATGGCGCTGCGCGCCTCGGCGGCACACAGGGGATCGCCCGGCCCGCACCGCCTGCCGGGCTTGGGGTGGCGCAATCGCTGCGCTCGCCGGAAAAAGGTGCACAACGATCGCGTCCACGTCGGTGGGTGGTATGCCTTTGGGCGGCTGTTGAGGCTCCGGCGAGCACCGCAGGGGCAGGCGGATCAGGGCCGCGCGTGTCTGAGCGAAGCGAGTTTGCGCGGACCCCGCCTGACGCGAGGAGCAGCAGCGAAGCCCGAAGGGCCGGAGACGTCTGCCGCCCAAAGGCATGCCACCCATCGACGCACCCCCAAGCCGCAGAACACCAGATACGTATCGCTTCATCGCTCTCCCGGAAGACGTTTTCATTGTGCATTCGAAATTCGCCCCCAAGCCCTCCGAGCCGCCCCGGCCCGCCGCAGCCGCGATAATCCGCGTTCCCCCGGCCGACCGAGCGCCGGGCCGTTGCCAAAGCCTCATGAACCCCAGCTACCAACCCGCCGACGTCGAGTCCGCCGCCCAGGCCCACTGGACCGCGTCCGACGCCTATCGTGTCATCGAAAACGCGCGTGACGCGCGGGGCCATCCCAAGAAGAAGTACTACGCCTGCTCGATGCTGCCCTACCCCAGCGGCAAGCTGCACATGGGCCATGTGCGCAACTACACGATCAACGACATGCTCACGCGCTATCTGCGCATGTCGGGCTACAACGTGCTCATGCCCATGGGCTGGGACGCCTTCGGCCTGCCGGCCGAGAACGCGGCGCTGAAGAACGGCGTGCCGCCGGCCAAGTGGACCTACGAGAACATCGACTACATGCGCGGCCAGCTCCAGGCGATGGGCCTGGCGATCGACTGGAGCCGCGAGGTCGCGACCTGCGACCCGGCCTACTACAAGTGGAACCAGTGGCTGTTCCTGAAGATGCTCGAGAAGGGCATCGCCTACCGCAAGACCCAGGTCGTCAACTGGGACCCGGTCGACCAGACCGTGCTGGCCAACGAGCAGGTGATCGACGGCAAGGGCTGGCGCACCGGTGCCACGGTCGAGCGCCGCGAGATCCCGGGCTACTACCTGAAGATCAGCGACTACGCCCCCGAACTGCTCGAGCACACCCAGCACAAGCTGCCGGGCTGGCCCGAGCGCGTGAAGCTGATGCAGGAGAACTGGATCGGCAAGAGCGAAGGCGTGCGCTTCGCCTTCACGCACGACATCCAGGGTGACGATGGCCAGGCGATCCAGGATGGCCGCCTGTACGTCTTCACGACGCGCGCCGACACCATCATGGGCGTGACCTTCTGCGCCGTGGCGCCCGAGCATCCGCTGGCGCTGCACGCCGCCAAGCGCGACCCGAAGGTCGCCGCCTTCATCGCCGAGGCCAAGGCCGGCGGCACCACCGAGGCCGAACTCGCCACGCAGGAGAAGAAGGGCGTGCCGACCGGCCTGACGGTGACGCACCCGATCACCGACGAGCCCGTGCCGGTGTGGGTCGGCAACTACGTGCTGATGAGCTACGGCGACGGTGCCGTGATGGGCGTGCCGGCGCACGACGAGCGCGACTTCGCCTTCGCCAACAAGTACGGCATCGAGATCATCCAGGTGGTGCTGGTCGACGGCGAGCCGCAGTTCGACTACCACCGGTGGCAGGACTGGTACGCCGACAAGACGCGCGGCGTGACCATCAACTCCGACAACTTCAGCGGCATGTCCTTCAAGGAAGCCGTGGCCGCCGTGGCGCACGCGCTCGCGCAGAAGGGCCTGGGCGAGCTCAAGACCACCTGGCGCCTGCGCGACTGGGGCGTGAGCCGCCAGCGCTACTGGGGCACGCCGATCCCGATCATCCATTGCGACGAGCACGGGGCCGTGCCGGTGCCGGAGAAGGACCTGCCGGTCGTGCTGCCGACCGACTGCGTGCCCGACGGTTCGGGCAACCCGCTGCTCAAGCACGAAGGCTTCCATGCCGGCGTGGTGTGCCCGGTGTGCGGCAAGCCCGCCCGCCGCGAGACGGACACGATGGACACTTTCGTCGATTCGTCCTGGTACTTCATGCGCTACTGCGACCCGAAGAACGACCAGGCGATGGTCGGCGAGGGCGCGAAGTACTGGATGCCGATGGACCAGTACATCGGCGGCATCGAGCATGCGATCCTGCATTTGCTGTACGCGCGCTTCTGGACCAAGGTCATGCGCGACCTCGGCCTGGTGAGCTGCGACGAGCCCTTCGCCAAGCTGCTCACGCAGGGCATGGTGCTCAACCACATCTACTACCGGCGCGGCCCGTCGGGCGGCAAGGACTACTTCCCGCCGCTCGAAGTCACGCCGGTGCTCGATGCGCAGGGCCGCATCGTCGGCGGTACGCTGGCCGACGGCTCGTCGGTCGAGTACGGCGGCGTCGGCAAGATGGGCAAGAGCGAACGCAACGGTGTCGATCCGCAGGACCTGATCGAGAAATACGGCGCCGACACGGCGCGCCTGTACACCATGTTCACCGCGCCGCCCGAAGCCACGCTGGAGTGGAACGACGCCGCGGTCGAGGGCAGCTTCCGTTTCCTGCGCCGCGTCTGGAATTTCGGCGTGGCGCTGCAGGCCGCGCCGCAGCCCGCGGCCACCACCGAGTTCGGCAAGGACGCCAAGGCGCTGCGCCGCGAGGTGCACACCGTGCTGCGCCAGGTCGACTACGACTACCAGCGCATGCAATACAACACGGTGGTGTCGGGCGCGATGAAGCTGCTCAATGCGCTCGAAGGCTTCAAGTCGAGCGGCGCCGCTGGCGATGCCACCGCGCTGCGCGAGGGTTTCGGCATCCTGCTGCGCGTGCTGTACCCGGCCACGCCGCACATCGCGCAGCAGCTCTGGTCGCAGCTGGGCTATGTCGAGCCATTCGGCGAATTGCTCGACGCGCCCTGGCCGGCGGTCGACACGGCAGCGCTGGCGCAGGACGAGATCGAGCTCATGCTGCAGATCAACGGCAAGCTGCGCGGCAAGGTCGTGGTGCCGGCCGGCGCGTCGAAGGACGAGATCGAGGCGCTCGCGCTGGCGTGCGACGACTTCGTGCTGCATGCGCAGGGCGCCGCGCCCAAGCGTGTGATCGTGGTGCCGGGCCGGCTCGTCAACGTGGTGATCTGACCGAATGAACAAGACAACTGCTTCCCGCCGTCGCTTCCTGGCCGCCGGCACCGCGCTGCTCGGCCTCGCCGGTTGCGGCTTCGAACTGCGCAAGGCGCCGGTCTTCGCCTTCAAGAGCCTGGTGCTGCCGGGTCGCTCGGCCTTCACCGTCTACCTGCGCCGCAACATCGCGGCGGCCGGCACGGTCGAACTTCTGCCGCCCGAACGCACTTCCGAAGCCGACGCGGTGCTCGACATCCTCGGCGAGAACCGCGAACGTGTCGTGCTGTCGACCAACGCCGCGGGCGAAGTGCGCGAGCTCGAGCTGCGGCTGACGGTGCGCTTCCGGCTACGCACGCCGGCCGGCAAGGAACTGCTGGTGGCGGACATCTCGCAGAAGCGCGACCTGACCTACAGCGAAACCAACGCGCTCGCCAAGGAAGGCGAAGCCGAGCTGCTCTACCGCGACATGCAGAACGACGTGGCGCAGCAGCTGCTGCGACGCATGGCCGCGGTCAAGGACCTCTAGGCGCACGCATGCAGCTCGCGGCCGCCCAGCTGTCGGCGCATCTCGGCAAGGGGTTGCGCGCGCTCTACACGATCCACGGCGACGAGCCGCTGCTCGCGCAGGAGGCCGCCGATGCCATCCGCGCCGCGGCGCGCGCGCAGGGCTACACCGAGCGCAGTTCGTACACCGTGGCCGGTGCGCATTTCGACTGGAGCGCGGTGCTGGCGGCCGGCGGCTCGCTCAGCCTCTTCGCCGACAAGCAGATCGTCGAGGTCCGCATTCCTTCGGGCAAGCCCGGCAAGGACGGCAGCGCCGCGCTGCAGCGCATCGCCGAGGGCGCGGCCGGCAACGACAGCACGTTGACGCTGGTGCTGCTGCCCCGCCTGGACCGTGCCACCCGTACCGGCGCATGGTTTACCGCGCTCGAGAACAACGGCGTCAGCCTGCAGGTCGACCCGGTCGAGCGGGCCGCGCTGCCGCAGTGGATCGCGCAGCGCCTGGCGCTGCAGGGCCAGCGCGTGAAGGGCGGCGAGGAGGGCCAGCGCACGCTGCAGTTCTTCGCCGATCGCGTCGAAGGCAACCTGCTCGCGGCGCACCAGGAAGTCCAGAAGCTCGCGCTGCTGCACCCGGCCGGCGAGCTGGGCTGGGAGCAGGTCGAAGCGGCCGTCAACAACGTGGCGCGCTACGACGTCTTCAAGCTGTCCGACGCGGTGCTGGCCGGCAACCCGGTGCGCGTGGCGCGCATGCTCGACGGCCTGCGCGCCGAGGGCGAGGCCGAGGTGCTGGTGCACTACACGCTGGCCGAGGACATCCGCGCGCTCAAGCGCGTGCGCGACGCGATGAACGCCGGCCGCCCGCTGCCGATGGCACTGCGCGAGAACCGCATCTGGGGCGCCAAGGAGCAGGCCTTCGAGCGCGTGCTGCCGCGGCTCGACGACCGCGCGCTGGCGCGCCTGCTGAAGGCGGCGCACACGGTCGACGGCATCGTCAAGGGCCTGAAGCAACCCGACTGGCCGGCCAGCGGCTGGCAGGCGCTGCATCGGCTGGCGCTGATGCTGTGCCGGGCCTGCATGACGCCCGCGCGCGGCTGAGCGCGCGCTACCTTCTGCGCGCGGCCCTCAGCCCTGGCCGCGCAGCCATCGCAGCGCGTCGATCACCTCCGTCGTCGGCGGCAGGTCGGCGGTCCGCCAGACCAGACGGGCCTCGCGGTCGAACAGGCTCAGGCGACCGGAATGCCGGTCGCCGGTCGATGCAGTCGCCGGCAGGCCATCGCGGCCCAGCAGGGTGAGCAGCCGATCGAGGTCGGCGGGCGCCGGTGCCGCCGCGCGCCAGGCCGGCCCGGCCGCGAAGCGCCCCAGCCAGGCATGCAGCGCCTTCGGGTCGTCGCCGAGCGGATCGATGCTCAGCGACAGCAGCTGCACGTCGGCCATGCCGCGCACGGGCAGCGTGGCCTGCAGCGAGGCGAACAGCACCCCCTGCAGCGGGCAGATCGCGCTGCAGCCGGTGAACATCAACTGCACGACCGTGGCGTGCCCGCGCAGGGCGTCGGTCAGGGTGGTTGCGCGGCCGTCGTGGCCCCGCAGGCGCAGCGCCGGCGCGGCGATCGGCGGGCGGACGCGGCCGATGTCGTCGGCGTGCACGTGCATCGCCGCGCCACCGAACGCGGCGACGCCGGCCTGCAGGAGCTGCCGGCGGGAGATCGCGCCGGCGGGGGCACCTGTCGTGTTCATGCGGGGCCCTGTGTGAGGTAGGTCCAGAGTGCTTCGCAGCGCGCGTCGTCGATCGCGAAGCGCGGCATGCTGCGCGGCAGCACCACATGGGACGGGTCGACGCCGGTGCGCAGGGCGCGGCAGAAGGTCGCGAGCTCGTAGGCCACGGGCGGGCCACCGCGGCGTGGCAGTGCGTCGCGCAGGGACGCGCGGTCCAGCAGCGGGCCGAACGACGTCGCTCTGCCGGGCGCGTCGCGCCCGGGGCCGGTGTGGCACTGGCTGCAGCGCACGCTGCCCGAGGGCAAGGCGGTGGCATGGTCGGCCAGGGTGGCGTCGAGCGCCTCGCGGCCGTCGAAGAGCCGGGCGCCCTGGGCGCTGCGCGCGGAGGGGGCGTCCCGCTCGATCGGGACGCGGGGCAAGGCCCCGTAGACGAGCGCGGCAACCAGCGCCGCCGCCAGCAGAAGCGCCGACCGGTGGCGCCACGCGCCGGCCATGGCAGGCGATGCCACGGCCGTCAGCGGATGTTGACGGTGCGCGCCACGCTCGGCACGCCCTGCGCGTCGAGCGCGAAGAGCATGTAGTTGCCGGGCAGCAGCGTGCCGCGGTCCGAAGGGATCGCCAGCGTGTAGCGGCCGGCGTCGCCGGTGAAGGACACCGGGATGCGCCGCTGGTCGGTGTTGACCGAGTGCGTGGCCGAGGCCATGCGCACCAGCGCGAACTGGCGCACCGGGCGGTCGGTCGTGACGGCGGCCTGTGCGCCCCACGTCGTGGCGGCCGGGGCCGTCTCGAGCGTTGGGCGCGCCGCGGGGGAGCCGTCCGGCGCGAGCAGGTAGGGCGGCGTCAGGATCTCCGCGTCGGGGTGGTCGCCCGCACAGGCACACAGGCCGCCGCCGCCCGCGAGCACGCGGCCGTCGGGCAGCAGCAGGGCGATGCTGTGGTAGTTGCGCGCCTTCTTCATCGGCGGCAGCGTGACGAAGCTTTCCGTGACGGGGCTCCACAGCTCGGCCGTCAGCACGGAGAAGTCGTCGGAGAAGCCCTTGGGGTAGGTCTGGCCGCCGATCACCACCACCTCGCCATTGGGCAGGGCCACGCTGTTGACGAAGGTGCGGCCGTAGGCCATCGGCGCCACCTTGCGCACCGTCGGTGCCTTCGGCGGGCCGGCGCTGATGTCGATCACGTAGGCGGTCTTGAAGGCATTGCCGCTGTCGTGGTTGGGCGCACCGCCTAGCTTGAGGATCTTGCCGGTGTCGTACATCACGGCGCTGCCGGTCATGGCGTAGGCGTCGTCGCCGCGCAGGCCGGCCTGCACGATAGCGCCGGCGCCGCGCGTGTCGATCCAGTGCATGGCCGCGCTCGGTCCGGCCTGGAACACCCAGCCGTCCCCCTGGCCGAACAACCACATGTGGTTGTCGGCGCGGTAGACCCCGGCCGCGTCGGGTCCGTTGAGCGGTGGGTTGGCGGCGTTGGCCGCAGTGGGCATGTCGGCCGGCACCGCCGGCAACGTGCGCCAGGTCTGCGTCGTCGGCGACCACACCTCGCCGAACTTGCCGCCGTAGCCGCCGTTCCAGGAGCCGCCGACGGTGAACACGCTGCCGTCCGACAACGTGGCGCTGGCGTTGTAGGCACGGGGAATGTTCATCGTGGCCGCCGGCGACCAGCGGCCGGTGCCGGGGTCGAAGCGCGAGGTCTTGCCCGCGTCGCTGCCGCCGCTGACCAGGATGCCGCCGTCGGCCAGCATGCTGAGCCCTTCGCAGAACATCTCCTGGCCGGGGTTGGTCGTGACGGTCGGTGTCGCGATGCCGCTGGCCGGATCGAACACGGTGGTGTACGTCGCCATCCCGCCGTTGCTGCCGAAGTAGGTGGTGCCTTGCGCCGACCACAGCAGCAGCTTGCCGTCGGGCAGGTTGGCCGCCGACGCCGGCACCAGCGGCAGCGCGATCGGGTCGGTCCAGGGCCGGGCCGCGGCGGTCGACTGGGCGGCGGTGTAGCCGGCCGCCGTGAAGCGGTAGTCCACCGCCGGAAGCCAGGTGTCGCCGTGGCGGGTCTGCAGGTGGACGACCAGGGTGCCGCCGTCGGCCGGCAGCCCGGCGACGGTCAGGTGGGTGCCGCTGGTCGTGCCGTCGAACAGCGCCGCGGCGGTGCCGGGCCGCTCGACCGTGAGCCGGTAGGTGTCCGCGGCGCTGGCGGTCCAGTCGAAGCGCACGCTCGTGCCGGTGAGCTTGCTGGGCGCGCCGGGGCTCAGGAGGGTGGCGGCCTGGGGTGCGGGGGCAGGCGCTGGCGCGGGGGACGGTGCGGGCGATGGCGCCGGTGCCGGTGCCGACGGAAGCACCTCGGTGCCGGCGCCGGACCCGTCGGCCGCCGCGCCGCCGGGTTCACCGCCGCCACCGCCACCGCAGGCGGCCAAAAGGGAAAGCGTGGCGCAGGCGAACGCCAGCGTCCGTGGTTGAAACGGCTTCATATGAATTCTTTCGCATTAATGTGTGACAAGGCGCAGGCTAGCCACGCCCATGGGCCTTGGCAACCCCGGTTGAACCCGGTCGCGGCAAAATGCGTGAATGAATGCGCTCAATGTTTCGGAATACGTGCAGGCCCTCGGGCTGCAGGCCAAGGCCGCGTCGGCCCTGATGGCCAAGGCGGACGCCGCCACCAAGAACAAGGCCCTGAAGGCCCTGGCCCGGCGCCTGCGCGAGAGCGCCGCCGAGCTGGCGCCGGCCAATGCGCGCGACATCGAGCGCGCCACCGCGGCCGGCCTGTCGGCGCCGATGGTCGACCGCCTCAAGCTCACGCCGAAGGTCATCGAGACGGTGGCGCTCGGCTGCGAGCAGCTCGCCGCCATGCCCGACGTGATCGGCGAGATCAGCGGCATGAAGCAGCAGCCCAGCGGCATCCGCGTGGGGCAGATGCGGGTGCCGATCGGCGTCTTCGGCATGATTTACGAGAGCCGGCCCAACGTGACGATCGAAGCCGCCAGCCTGGCGATCAAGAGCGGTAACGCCGCCATTCTGCGCGGCGGCTCGGAAGCCATCGAGTCGAACAAGGCGCTGGCCGCGCTGGTGTCGGCCTCACTGGCCGAGGCCGGCCTGCCGGTCGATGCGGTGCAGCTGGTGCAGACCACCGACCGCGAGGCGGTGGGCCAGCTCATCGCCATGCCGCAGTTCGTCGATGTGATCATTCCGCGCGGCGGCAAGGGCCTGATCGAGCGCATCAGCCGCGACGCCAAGGTGCCGGTCATCAAGCACCTCGACGGCAACTGCCACGTCTACGTCGACGACAGCGCGCCGCTGGACATGGCGCTCAAGGTGGTCGACAACGCGAAGACGCAGAAGTACAGCCCCTGCAACGCGGCCGAAGGCCTGCTGGTGGCGGCCTCGGTGGCCGAGCTGTTCCTGCCGGAGATCGGCGCCGTGTTCGCCGCCAAGGGCGTCGAGATGCGCTGCGACCCGGCGGCCGCGCGCATCCTGCGGGCCGAGGGCGCGCTGCACGGCGAGACGGGGACGATCGTCGATGCGGTCGAGTCGGACTGGTCGGAGGAGTACCTCGCCGCGGTCATCAGCATCAAGGTGGTGGAAGGCGTGGACGAGGCCATCGCGCACATCAACCGCTACTCGAGCCACCACACCGACGCGATCATCACGCGCGATCACATCAACGCGCAGCGCTTCCTGCGCGAGGTCGACTCGGCCAGTGTCATGGTGAACGCGAGCACGCGCTTCGCGGACGGCTTCGAGTTCGGGCTGGGCGCGGAGATCGGCATCAGCACCGACAAATTCCATGCGCGCGGTCCGGTGGGGATCGAAGGCCTGACCTCCCTCAAATACGTGGTGCTGGGGCAGGGCGAGATCCGGAACTGAACCGGGTCTGAGCCGGGCCGGAGGGGGCGCGCCGGAAACGCTGTGTTTTCGGCTTGTCATCGGGGCGGGTGGCCCCAAATCCTACAATTGCAGTCCACCTTTCTGCAGATATCGCATAAGAAGGCCGCCCGCATGGTCCCCCATCTCGTCACCGCCCTGACCGGCCCGATCAACGAACTCGAACAGCGCGTCCTGGATTCCACGCCAGCGATCGAACGCTGGTTCCGCCTCGAATGGATGGAGCACACGCCGCCCTTCTACAGCTCGGTCGATATCCGCAACGCCGGCTTCAAGCTGGCGCCGGTCGACACCAACCTCTTCCCCGGCGGCTGGAACAACCTGACGCAGCAGATGCTGCCGCTGGCCGTGCAGGCGGCGCAGGCGGCCATCGAGAAGATCTGCCCCGAGGCGCGCAACCTGCTCGTCATCCCGGAGAACCACTCGCGCAACACCTTCTACCTGGCGAACATCGCGCAGCTGGTGCGCATCTTCCACATGGCCGGGCTGAACGTGCGGGTGGGTTCCATCGACCCGGCCATCAAGTCCCCCAAGAAGATCGAGCTGCCCAACGGCGACACGGTGTGCCTTGAGCCGGTGGTGCGCACCAAGCGCCGCCTGGGCATCAAGAACTTCGACCCCTGCACCATCCTGCTGAACAACGACCTGTCGGCCGGCACGCCGGGCATTCTGGAAGACCTGCACGAGCAGTACCTGCTGCCGCCGGTGCATGCGGGCTGGTCGGTGCGGCGCAAGAGCAACCACTTCCGCAGCTACGAAGAGATCTCCAAGCGCTTCGGCAAGTTGCTGGGCATCGACCCGTGGCTGATCAACCCGATGTCGAGCCTGGCCGAGGGCGTGAACCTCGGTGAAGGCGTCGGCGTCGACCTGATCACCAGCCATGTCGACGCGATGCTCACCAAGGTGCGCCGCAAGTACAAGGAATACGGCATCAACGAGAAGCCCTTCGTGGTGGTCAAGGCCGACAGCGGCCCGGGCGGCACCAGCGTGATGACGGTGCGCGATGCGCGCGAGGTGGCGGCACTGAGCGCCCAGGCGCACAGCCAGACCAGTGCGAAGGGCAGCGCGCCGGCGCTGAACGACCTGATCATCCAGGAGGGCGTGCTCACCAACGAGCGTGTGCACGACGGCGTGGCCGAACCGGTGGTCTACATGATGGACCGCTACGTGGTCGGCGGCTTCTACCGCGTGCATGCCGACCGCGGCATCGACGAAAGCCTCAAGTCGCCAGGCGCAAGCTTCGTTCCGTTGGCTTTTTCCGACAGTGCGCACCTGCCGCAGCCCGGCGCCAAGCCCGGTGCCAGCGCACCGAATCGCTTCTACATGTACGGCGTGATCGGCCGTCTGGCCATGGTGGCTGCAAGCTACGAGCTCGAGGCGACCGACCCGGACGCCGAGGTCTACGAGTGAGTCCGGGCTCCCGGCGGTAGCACATTTCATCCCCTTGCGGGGACTGGCGGCACGGGCAAAATAGCCGTCCTCTACAGCCAACGGAAATTCAGGGTGGGGTGGACGCAGCGGACGCATCCGTTGCCTCAGCCCGCCGGTGCCAGGCACCGACGCCTTTTCCCACGACTTCGTGTCAGCCCCCAAATCGTCCTCCGCCGCCCTGATCATCGGCGCCATCGGCGTCGTCTACGGCGACATCGGCACCAGCGTCCTCTATGCCACCAAGGAGGTGTTCGGTCACGGCCATGTGCCGTTCACGCACGAGAACGTCTACGGCATCCTGTCGATGTTCTTCTGGACGCTGACCATCATTGTCTCGCTCAAGTACGTGGTGCTGGTGCTGCGCGCCGACAACGAGGGCGAAGGCGGCCTGGTCGCGATGCTGGCGCTGGCCTCGCGGGCGGTGGCCGACAAGCCGCGCGTGCGCAACGTGCTGCTGGCCATCGGGATCTTCGGCACCTCGCTGTTCTACGGCGACGGGGTCATCACGCCGGCCATCTCGGTGCTGTCGGCGATCGAGGGCCTGGAGGTGGTGTCGCCGCACTTCAAGCACTACGTGATCCCGATCACGCTGGTCGTGCTGTTCTGCCTCTTCGCCGTGCAGAAGCGCGGCACGGCGGGCATCGGCAAGTTCTTCGGCCCGATCACGCTGGCCTGGTTCCTCGTGCTGGCGGTGCTGGGCGTGTCGCAGATCCTCGGCCACCCGGCGATCCTCAAGGCGGTGAGCCCGCACTACGCGCTGAAATTCATCTGGGACAACCCGATGACCAGCTTCATCGTGCTGGGCGCCACCGTGCTGTGCGTCACCGGCGCCGAGGCGCTGTACGCCGACCTCGGCCACTTCGGCAAGGGGCCGATCCGCATCGCGTGGTTCTCGGTGGTGATGCCCGCGCTCACGCTCAACTACTTCGGCCAGGGGGCCCTGCTGCTGGAGAACCCGGAGGCGGTCAAGAACCCCTTCTTCATGATGGCCCCCGAGTGGGCGCTGATCCCGCTGGTGCTACTGGCGACGATGGCCACGGTCATCGCCTCGCAGGCGCTCATCACCGGCGCCTTCAGCGTGACGCGCCAGGTCATCCAGCTGGGCTACCTGCCGCGCCTGAACATCGAGCACACCAGCGTGCGGTCGGCCGGCCAGATCTACATCCCCTTCGTCAACTGGGGCCTGTTCGTGGCCATCGTGCTGGCGGTGGTGATGTTCCGCTCGTCGAGCAACCTGGCGGCGGCCTACGGCATCGCGGTGACCACCGACATGCTGATCACCACGGTGCTCACCTTCTTCGTCATCCGCTACGCCTGGAAGCTGCCGCTGCTGCTGTGCATCGGCGCCACGGCCACCTTCTTCGTGGTCGACTTCGCCTTCTTCGCGTCGAACCTCCTGAAGCTGCCCGAAGGCGGCTGGTTCCCGCTGCTGATCGGCGGCGGCATCTTCATGCTGATGATCACCTGGAAGGAAGGCCGGCGCCTGATGGGCGAGACGCAGCGCACGGATGCGATCGACCTGCGCAGCTTCCTCGATGCCGTCTTCGTGAGCCCGCCGGCGCGGGTCGATGGCACGGCCGTGTTCCTCACCGCCGAGCCGGGCGTCACGCCCAATGCGCTGCTGCACAACCTCAAGCACAACAAGGTGCTGCACGAGCAGAACCTGTTTGTCACCGTACGCAACCACGAGGTGCCCTGGATTCCGATGGACAAGCGCATCGAGGTGGAGTCGCTCGGCCGTCACTGCTGGCAGGTGATGGTGCACTACGGCTTCAAGAACGACGTCGACCTGCCGCGCGCGCTTGAGAACGCCCGCCTGCGCGGCTGCCAGCTGGAGCCGATGACGACCAGCTACTTCCTGTCGCGCGACGTCGTCATCCCCACGCTCGGCAGCGGCATGGCGCCGTGGCGCGAGAAGCTCTTCGCGCAGATGCACCACAACGCGAGTGGCGCGGCGAACTTCCTGAACCTGCCGAACAACGCGGTGGTCGAACTGGGCTCGAAGATCGAAATCTGAGGCGGACCACGGCGACGGCAAGGTTCGTGCTTGAGGTGGGTCAGGCCCTTGCCCCGACCCCGCCATGCACCACCCCGCCACCACCGCCATGCCCTCCCTGCGCCACAGCCACTTCGAGGACGCCCAGGCGATCTTCGCCGGCACGCTGTTCGTGTCGCTGGCGCTCATCCTGTTCAACCAGGTCGGCCTCCTGACCGGCGGCGCGGCGGGCCTGGCCTTCCTGCTGCACTACGTCACCGGCATCAGCTTCGGCAAGCTGTTCTTCCTGATCAACCTGCCCTTCTACGGCTTCGCCTGGATGCGCATGGGGCGCGAATTCACGATCAAGACCTTCGTCGCGATCTCCCTGCTGTCGGCCATGACGGAGTGGTCGCCCGCGCTCTTCGCCATCGATCGCCTGCACCCGGCCTATGCGGCCGTGCTGGGCGGGCTGCTGCTGGGCGCGGGCTGCCTGTTCCTGGCGCGGCACCGCGGCAGCCTGGGCGGCGCGACCATCGTGTCGCTGTACATGCAGGAGAAGCACGGCTGGCGCGCCGGCAAGGTGCAGATGTGCATCGATTGCAGCATCGTCGCGCTGGCCTTCCTCGTCATCGAACCCAGCCGGGTGCTGTACTCGGTGCTGGCGGCGGTGGTGATGAGCGTGTTCCTCGCCGTCAACCACAAGCCCGGCCGCTACGTCGCGATGTAGCGGTGCGAGGTCGCGTGCTCAGCCGAAGTCGGCCGGCCGCTCGCGCGCCAGCGCATCCATGTGCGAGGCGATCGCGCCCGGCGTGGTGAACCACACATCGCCGCGGTCGCGCGCGCGTGCCAGGTGCCCAAGCGCCGTGCGCAGATGCCGCAGCCGGTATGGCTGCCCCACGATGTAAGGGTGCAGCGCGAGGCCCATCACCAGCGGCTGCGTGCGCGACTGGTCGAGCATTTCGTCGAAGTTGTCGATCACCATCGCCGTGAAGTCCTTCGCGTCCATCAGGCGTCCGACGATCATCGGGATGTCGTTGAGCTCCTGCGGATACGGCACCGACCAGAGCGCACCGCCGCCGCGCGTGCGCATGCGCACCGGCTGGTCGTCGTGGCACCAGTTGAGCGTGTAGCCGTAGCCGGTCTCGGCCAGCAGGTCGGGCGTCACGCTCGTCTCGGAGATCCAGGGCGAGAGCCAGCCGGCCGGGGTCTGGCCGCTCTCGCGCTGGATGCGCTCGCGGCAGCGCACCAGCAGGGCGCGTTCGTGGTCCTCGTCGAGCACGCCCTGGCGTTCGGCGTTGCTGTGGCCATGGCCGATGAGTTCGTCGCCGCGCGCCACGAAGGCCCGCACCAGCTCCGGGCAATGGTCGTAGAGGGCCGTGTTGATGAGTGCCCCCGTCGGCAGGCCCAGCGCGTCGAACAGCTCGAGGCAGCGCCAGGCACCGACGCGGTTGCCGTATTCGCGCCAGCCGTGGTTGAGCACGTCGGGCTGGGGCGAGGCCGGCCCGATGCAGGCGCCCAGCCCATCGCCGAAGGCGAAGTGCTCGATGTTGAAGCCGAGGTACACCGCCAGCCGCGCGCCGTTGGGCCACACATGGTCGGGGCGCCGCGTGATGGGGCGGTAGTCGAAGCGGTCGTGCGCGGGGAGCCGATCGGGCCAGCGTGTCGTCATGGCAGCCATTCTCGCCGTGGCGCCGCGCCGCGCCGCCGCCGCCGCCGCGGGCAGCGGCACAATCGCCCGATGCGTTTCTTCAAGGACCTGAGTCTTTCGGCCTTCACCGCGGGCTTCGTCGCGGTGCTCGTGGGCTTCACCAGTTCGGTCGTCATCGTCTTCCAGGCCGCGCAGGCCTTCGGCGCCACGCCGGAGATGATCGCGTCGTGGATGTGGGCGCTCGGCCTCGGCATGGGCCTCGCGTCGGCGTTGCCCTCGCTCTGGCTGCGCAAGCCGGTGATGATCGCGTGGAGCACGCCCGGCGCGGCGGTGCTGGCCACGGCCGGCGCGGGCTACGGCATGGGCGAGGCGGTCGGCGCCTTCATCGTGTGCGCCGCGCTCATCACGCTGGCCGGCGCCACCGGGTGGTTCGAGCGGGTGATGAACCGGATCCCGATGGCCATCGCCTCGGCGCTGCTGGCCGGCGTGCTGGCGCGCTTCGGGCTGTCGGCCTTCGCGGCGGCACAGACCGCGCTGCCGCTGGTGCTGCTGATGCTCGGCACCTACCTCGTCGGCAAGCGCCTCGTGCCGCGCTATGCGGTGCCGCTCACGTTGGGCGTCGCCATCGCGTATGCGGCGCTGCGGGGCGAGCTCGCGTGGTCGGCGGTGCACTTCAGCCTGGCGGTGCCGGTGTTCACCATGCCCGTCTTCACCTGGCAGGCGGCGGTGAGCCTGGCGCTGCCCTTGTTCGTGGTGACGATGGCCTCGCAGAACCTGCCGGGCGTGGCGGCCATCCGCGCGGCGGGCTACGACATGCCGGTCTCGAAGATCATCACGCTCACCGGCGTGGCGACGCTGGTGCTCGCGCCCTTTGGCGGCTACGCGCTCAACCTGAGCGCCATCACGGCCGCCATCTGCATGGGCCGGGAGGCGCACGAAGACCCGGCGCGGCGCTACACCGCCGCCGTGAGCTGCGGCGCGATCTATGTCGTGATCGGCCTGTTCGGCGCGGCCGTCACCGGCCTGCTCACCGCCTTCCCGAAGGAACTGGTCGCCGCCATCGCCGGGCTGGCGCTGCTGGGCACCATCGGCGGCGGCCTGGCGGCGGCGGTGCGCGACGAGTCGCACCGCGAGGCGGCGCTCATCACCTTCCTGGTCACGCTCTCGGGCGTGACCCTCGCCGGCATCGGCTCGGCCTTCTGGGGCGTGGTGGCGGGCGCCGTCGCCCTGGCGATCCAGCAGGGCGGGAAAAGAGCCGTCGCGGGCAAGGACATCGCGCCTGCCTGCAAGATCAAGCAAGACAGCAAGGTGGCACAACGCGCCGCCGGAAAGACACCATGAGCCGCAACATCCTCTTCGTCGCCGACCCGCTCGACCAGTTCAAGATCTACAAGGACACGACCTTCTCGATGATGCGCGAGGCGCAGCGCCGTGGCTGGCGCGTCGCGGCCTGCCTGCCGCAGGACCTGACGTGGAAGTCGGGCGGAGCGGTCATCGCCAACGTGCAGCAGATCACGCTGACCGGCGACGCCAAGACCTGGTACCACGTCGACATCGCCGAGTCGAAGGCGCTCAAGGACTTCGACGTCGTGCTGATGCGCAAGGACCCGCCCTTCGATGCCGAATACATCTACGCCACGCACCTGCTCGAGCAGGCCGAGCGCGAGGGCGCACGCGTGGTCAACAAGCCCCGGGCGCTGCGCGACCACCCGGAAAAGCTCGCGATCATGGAGTTCCCGCAGTTCGTCACGCCCACGCTGGTGACCCGCAGCGCGGGCGCGGTGCGCGACTTCCACGCCGAACACGGCGACATCATCCTGAAGCCGCTCGACGGCATGGGCGGCATGGGCATCTTTCGCGTCAAGCAGGACGCGATGAACCTCGGCTCCATCATCGAGACGCTCAACAAGGACGGCGCCGAGACCATCATGGTGCAGCGCTTCGTGCCGCAGATCGTCGACGGCGACAAGCGCATCCTCATCATCGGCGGCGAGCCCGCGCCCTTCGTGCTGGCGCGCATCCCGCAGGGCACCGAGGTGCGCGGCAACCTGGCGGCCGGCGGCAAGGGCGTGGCCCAGCCGCTGACGCCGCGCAACCGCGAGATCGCCGAGACCGTGGGCCGGGCGCTGGCGCCGCGCGGCCTGTTGCTGATCGGCCTCGACGTGATCGGCGACAGCGTCACCGAGATCAACGTGACCAGCCCGACCTGCTTCCAGGAGATCACCGAGCAGACCGGCTTCGACGTGCCGGCGATGTTCGTCGATGCGCTGGAGGCGGAATTGAAGAAGGGGCCGTGAGGTCGTCGGCTGCCCGCTTGGGTCGCCGGTGGATGTCCTCCCCCATGTCGTCGCGCGGGAAAGTGCACTGCGTTGTTTTGCGCCAACGCAGCGCCACGGCCCGCCAGGCCGGGGTCAGCCCGCCCGTCGGCCGTCCACGAACACCGCGAGTTCGCCCGCCGAGAACGGCGTCCACTGCTCGTTGGTCGTCAGCGGCGCGGTCACGATCACGGCGACGCGGTCGTCGGGTGTCGTGTGTTGCGCGAAGTCCATCTGCACATCCTCGTCGGCCAGCTTCGCCAGCGTGAACGGGTGCTGCCGCTCGATGTACCAGAGCTTCGTCGACGCATGCGCCCACAGCGCCTGCCCGTTCGACAGCATGAAGTTGAAGGTGCCGTGCCTGGCCAGTTGCGGCGCCAGTTCGCGCAGCGTCAGCGTGAGTTCGGCGACGCTGGGCACGTCGGCATGCGACTTGGCCAGCTCCTGCATGAGCCAGCAGAAGGCGTGCTCGCTGTCGGTGTCGCCCACGGGGTGGAAGTTGCCGTGCAGCCGCGGCCGGAAGTCCTTCAGGTCGCCGTTGTGCGCGAACACCCAGTAGCGGCCCCACAGCTCGCGCACGAAGGGGTGGCAGTTCTGCAGGTTGACGCGGCCCTGCGTCGCCTTGCGGATGTGCGCGATCACGTTGCGGCTGCGGATCGGGTAGCGGCGGATCAGCTCGGCCACCGGTGACTCGCAGGCCGGCAGGTGGTCGACGAAGTGGCGCAGCCCGCGGTCCTCGAAGAAGGCGATGCCCCAGCCGTCGGCATGGTGGTCGGTGCGGCCGCCGCGCTGCGCGAAGCCGGTGAAGCTGAAGGTCACGTCGGTCGGCGTGTTGCAGTTCATGCCGAGCAGTTGGCACATGGGTTCAGGTCTCCTGTCGCGCGGGCAATGGGGCGCGCAGCTGCCAGGCCGCGCAGATGGCCAGGGCGCACAGCGCCGAGAGCATGAAGAACACCTCGTTGAACGCCGTCAGCCGCGCCGGGCTGCTGGCCGCCTGCGCGAGCGAATCGCCATGCGCCGCCAGCCGCCACTCCAGGGCGATGGCGCACAGGCTCACGCCGGCCGCACCGCCGAGCATGCGCAGGAAGCTGATGGCGCTGGCGCCCTGCGGGATGAGCGGCTTGGCCAGCGGGCGCATCGCGCCCAGGTTGAGCGACGGCAGGATGAAGCCCAGCCCGATGCGCCCGATGATCGCGAAGGCCACCAGCAGCCACAGCGTGCTGCCCAGCGTGAGCACCTTCATCAGCGCGAAGGACAGGGCCAGCAGCGCCAGCCCGATGCTCACCAGCAGCCAGGTCGCATGCCGATCGGCCAGCCGGCCGACGCCGGCGATGGTGATGGCCAGCACGATGCCCGCGGGCAGCATGATGGTGCCCACATGCGAGGCCGACAGGTGCAGCGCGACCTGCATGTACACCGGCAGCAGGTAGGTCGAGCCGAACAGCGCCGCGCCGTAGATGAACGACACCACGCTGCCCATCGCGAACGGCCGGTAGCCGAAGAGCGCCATGTTCATGAGCGGCGCGCCGCCACCGGCCGCCAGGCGCTTCTGCCACCACACGAACAGGGCCAGCGACAGCACGGCGCTCACCAGAAGCAGGGCGGCCTCGATCGGCGCGTTGCCGCGCAGTTCGACCAGGCCATTGAGCAGGCACAGCGTGCCGACCAGCCCGATGAGCAGGCCGCGCCAGTCCAGCCCGCCCGCGCGCGCGGCGGTCACGCCGCCGGGGGCCGTGGTCGGCACGAACTTGTAGGCCAGCCAGATCGAGGCCAGGCAGAACGGCACCACCATGAAGAAGATCGAGCGCCAGCCGAACAGGTCGACCAGCACGCCGCCGATGCTCGGTCCGATGGCCGGTGCCAGCACCACGCCCATGCCGAAGATGCCGCTGGCGCGGCCCTGCTCGTGCGGCTCGAAGGCGCGCAGGATGATGATGGCGGGAATCGGCTGCACCACGCCCGCGGCCAGCCCTTCGGCCACGCGCGCCAGCAGCACCAGCGAGAAGTCGTTGGCCAGCCCGCCGGCGACGCCGCCGGCCAGCAGCAGCACCATCGTGCCGACATAGGTGCGCCGGTAGCCGTAGCGGCCCAGCAGCCAGGGCGTGGTGAGCATCGACACCGTCATCGCGACCATGAAGCCCGAACTCACCCACTGCGCGCGTTCCTGGCCGAGCGCGAAGTGGTGGCTCATGCCCGGGATCGCCACGTTCACGATGGTCGAGGACATGATCGATGCCATCGTGCCGACCATCACGGAGAGCAGGAGGAACCAGCGGTAACGCTCGCCATAGCGGCTGCGCAGCGAGGGAAGAGGGGTGTCGTTCATCGGGTCGGGCGGTCGGCGGCACGGCCGTGTTGGCCTGTCCTACAAGGATACGGGCCTTTGCGCGGCGGGGCGCCGACGCGCGGCGCGGACAATGCTGGAGCTGTCTCACCCGTTGCGCCGACGCACCGTGGCGCAATCACACGAAAAGAACATACCCCATGGATTCCATCCTCCACGACAGCGGCCAGCCCGCCGCGTCGAACGAACCGGCCGACGCGCCGGCGGGCGGTAGCCAGTCGCTGGCCGCCGACCTGCGCGCGCCCACCATCAGCCGCGCCTACCAGTGCCAGTGCGGCCGCCCCGTCTTCCTCGGCAACAGCCAGTGCCTGGCCTGCCGCACGCCACTGGGCTACGTCACCGAGCGCCTGGGCGTCGTGCCGCTGGCTCCAGCCACGCACGACGGCGCCGAACCCGATACCTTCACCGTCTTCGGCGACACCGGCGGCAGGGCGTGGCGCCGCTGCGCCAACTTCCTGACCGCGGCAGGCTGCAACTGGATGGTGCCGGCACCGCGCGCCGGCGACGATCCGTCCTTCACCACCGACGGGCTCGCGCCCGGCTTCTGCCTGTCGTGCAGCGCCACGCGCACCATCCCCGATCTCTCGGTCGCGTCCAACGGCAACCTGTGGCGCAAGCTCGAGCAGGCCAAGCGCCGCCTGCTCTCGCAACTGCTCGCGCTCGGGCTCCCGGTGGTCACGCGCCATGCCGACCCGGTACACGGCCTGGCCTTCGACTTCCTGGGCAACGTGCCGGGTGGGCCGCACGTGCTCACCGGGCATGAAGAGGGCCTGATCACGCTCAATGCCGAAGAGGCCGAGGACGCCGTGCGCGAGCGCATCCGTGCCGAGATGCGCGAGCCCTACCGCACGCTGGTCGGCCACTTCCGCCACGAGATCGGCCACTACTACTGGGACCTGCTGGTCTTCCCCACGCCCTGGGTCGACGACTTCCGCGCGCTGTTCGGCGACGAGCGGGCCGACTACGCCACCGCCCTGCGCACGCACTACGAGAACGGCCCGCCGGCCGATTGGGCGAACCGCTTCGTCACCAGTTACGCGAGTTCGCACCCATGGGAAGACTGGGCCGAGACCTGGGCGCACTACCTGCACATGGCCGACACGGCCGACACCGCGATGAGCTTCGGTGTCGATGCGCAGAACGTGGAGCTCGCGAGCGACCTGTTCGAGCCCGCCGACCTGTGGCAGCCCGATCATCCCGGCGCGATGAAGTTTCTCGACTTCCTCAACGGCTGGGTGCGGCTCACCAACGTGCTCAACGAACTCTCGCGCAGCATGGGCCAGCCCGACTACTACCCCTTCGTGCTGCCGCGCGCGGCCGTGGGCAAGCTGCAGTTCATCCACCAGGTGATCACCGAGCAGCGGCAGCGCCGCCAGACAGGCGCTGCGCAGTCGGCGGGCACGGGCACCGATGTGGCGTTGGATGCGTCCGCATCGGTGGCCACGCCCCCGCGGGCGATCGAGACGGTCGGTACGACCGAGGGCCCAGCCCAGGGACAAGGCCAGGGACAGGGACAGGCGCAGACGCAGACGCAGGCGCAACAGCCCTTCTTCCAGACCGGCCTGCAGCAGAACCAGGGCCTGTTCGAGCACGGCACGGGCGCGGTGCAGCAGCACTGAGAGGCCGAGGGCCGATCAGATGGTGCGCTCGGCCGCCGCGGCGCAGCGCGCGCAGATGCACGCCAGGCCGCGCGCGGCCTCGGGCACGCGCTGCTTGAGCGCGTCGTCGAAGCGCGCCGTCATGCACCAGCACGGCCCCTGTGCCACGCCGGTCAGCCGCTCGATCTCCATCGCGCAGGCGTTCGTGGCCCCGCAGAGCGGGCAGCGGGTCGGGTCGACGGGGGGTGATTCGGGCATGGCGCGATTGTCGTGCCCGATCGGCCGCGTGCTCAGCGCGCCTCGTCGTCGCCCAGAAAGGCGAAATGCGAGGACATCGGGCTCGACTCCGGCAGCACGTACACCACGCCGTGTCGCGTGCCCAGCGCCGGCTTCACCTGCGCGTCGTAGAAGGCGGCAGGCACGTTGATGCAGCCATAGGAGATGCGGTTGTCCGCCACGCTCGGCGAGGCCAGCCGCTGCAGCCGCCATTCCGCCTTGTTCGTCGCGCGCACGCGGTGCATGGAGATCGCCGCGTCGTAGTCGACCCACACGATGTCCTCGCCCGAGGTGTTGCGGCCAGGCTCGGACACGAAGCGGCCCGCAGGCGTGGTGCGCTCGTGCGGCTCGATCCTCGCCATGGGCCGCTCGCCGATGCCGGGCACCGAGGCATCTCCGGAGGCCAGGCCGAGCAGCACCGGCGACGACGCCTTCAGCTCGCCCCGGGCGCCATAGACGAAAAGGCGCGCATTTTTCTTGTCGATCACCGCGAAGGGCTGCTGCTGGTTGTCGCCCGCGGCCACGGCGCGCCGTGCGAACGCGGCCGCGTCGGGGTCACCGGGCGCCGCATGGGCCGGCAGCTGCGCTGCGCCGCAGAGCAGCGACACCGCAACGAGTCGAGGCAGAAGAGGGGGCGAGGGCATGACGCGGTCCCGTGATCGTGAAGGGAAGGACGACGGGCCGGGCATCGCATGCGGTAGCCGGCCCTCGTTGCCTGGCAAGGCCTCGGCCTTGCGGCCAGCCTCAGTTGCGGTCCGCGCGCGCCGGGCGCATGGCGGGCTCGGCGGGCGCGTTCGGCGCCTGAGCCGGCGTCGTGGCCGCGCCGCTGTTCATCGGCATGGTGCCCGTCGCGCTGCTCGGGCCGGTGGGGGTGCCGGTGGTGCCCATCGGCGTGCCCTGCTGCGTCTGTTGGCCGGCGCCGGTGGCGGGGTTCGCGACGTTGGGGTTCGGCGGATTGCCCTGCGCCATGGCGACGCCGGCGGCGCCCATCAGCAGAGCGGCGAGAAGGGGAGCGGTGCGCTTGATCATGATGAATCTCCTTGGATGAATGAGAAGGGATCGAACCGGAGAACCCGGTGCCGTCGTCTCGACAGCTGCGTTCAGCCTATGCAGCCCCCGCGTTGCTCCCGTCGTCCCGGCGCGCGGTGCCATGTAGGAGAGGCCTGCCCCTGGCTGTGGCGCAGGGCACTGCGCCACTGACGGCCGAGGCCGGCGTCGCCATTCGCGGGGGTGGTTCAGACCTTGGGCGGCGGCTTGCGCAGCGCATCGCGCAGGCCGCCCACGATGCCGGCCTGCGTTGGCCGCGCACGCGTCACCATGCCGATCTCGCGATGGAAGGTCGCGTCGCCCAGCGTGACGACGCGCACGCCTTCGGGCACGCGCCAGTTGGCGCGCACGCGTGGCAGCAGGGCGGCGCCCATGCCCAGGCCGACCAGCTGCACGATGCCTTCGAGCTCGTCCATTTCCACGGCGTCCTGCACCTCGATGGCTTCGCTGCGCAGGAAGCGGTCGACCAGCCGGCCGCCGAAGGACGCGCGGTCATAGCGCAGGAAAGGCTCGCTGCCGAGAATGCGGCGCCAGTCACGCCCCTTGGCCTGCGGCGGCGCGAGCAGCACGAAAGGTTCCTGCCACAGCGGTTCCCACACCAGCTCGGGTGGCAGGCTGAAGGGCGGCCGGATCATCACGGCGGCGTCGAGCTCGCCGGCGTCGACCATGCCCAGCAGCGTCAGCGACACGCCCGGCACCACGCGCAGCCGCAGCTGCGGAACGCTGCGCCGCAGTGCGACCAGCGCGGCCGGCAGCCCGCCCGCCTGCACCGAGGCGATGGCGCCGATGCGCAGCGCGACCGAGAAGTCCGCCGCGCCCGGCCCGGCGTGCAACTGATCGGCCATGAGCACCAGCGCTTCGGCGCGTGCGAGCGTGTCGCGGCCGGCCTCGTTGAGCAGGGCGGTGCGGCCCGCCCGGTCGAACAGCGCGAAGCCCAGCGAGGCTTCGAGCCGCTGGATCTGCGCGCTCACGGCCGATTGCGTGAGCCCGATGCGTTCGCCGGCGCGCGAGAAGGTGCCGTGGCGCGCCACGGCGATGAAGGTGCGCAGTTCCTTGAGCATCGGTACCGATCGATGAAAGTGATGAGTCAGAGAAAAATATATCGTTTTTCAGCGTCAGCGGATTTTCCTAGACTTGCCGGTTTCCGTTCCAACCAATACGCCCCATGACCACCGCTGCCGCCGCCACGATCCCGCCCTTCCACCTCGCCTTCCCGGTGCATGACCTGTCGGCCGCGCGCGCCTTCTACGGCGGCCTGCTCGGCTGTCCCGAGGGCCGCAGTTCGCCGGACTGGATCGACTTCAACTTCTACGGCCATCAGATCGTGGCGCACCTCGCGCCTGACGAATGCGCGAACTCGGCGCTCAGCCAGGTCGATGGCCACGGCGTGCCGGTGCGCCACTTCGGCGCCGTGCTGTCGATCCCGCAATGGGAGGCGCTGGCCGCCAAGCTGAAGGCGGCCGGCACCGAGTTCGTCATCGAGCCCTACATCCGGTTCAAGGGCGAGCCGGGCGAGCAGGCCACCATGTTCTTCCGCGACCCGTCGGGCAACGCGGTGGAGATCAAGGCCTTTGCGAGCCTCGAATCGCTGTTCGCGAAATGAGCGGGAGCCGCATCGCGCTGTACTGTGCGCAGGCCCAGGCGTCGGCCTGGGCCGATGGCCTGCGCGCTGCGCTCCCCGGCACGCAGATCGACCTGTGGCCCCAGGCCTCGCCCGAAGCGCGGCACGCGATCGTCTGGACGCCGACCCAGGCATTCATGGACGCGCATCCCGCGCTCGAACTGATCTTCAACATGGGCGCGGGCGTCGATGCGCTACTCAAACTGCACCTGCCGCCCAAGGCACGCATCGTGCGCATCGAGGACGGCGGCATGGCCGTGCAGATGGCCGACTACGTCTGCCACGCGGTGCTGCGGCATTTTCGCGAGTTCGACGTCTACGACCGCGCGGCCGCGGCCGGCCAGTGGGCGCCGCGCCCGGACCGGTCGCGCAGCGACTTCCCGGTCGGCGTGATGGGCCTGGGCGTGCTCGGGCAGCGCGTGGTGAGCGCGTTGCAGCAGTTCGACTTTCCGGTGCGCGGCTGGAGCCGATCGCCGAAGACGATCGACGCGGTGCGCTGCTTCAGCGGTGCCGAACAGTTCGACGACTTCCTCGCCGCCAGCCGCTTCCTCGTGTGCATGCTGCCGCTCACGCCCGACACGCGCGACATCCTGTGCCGCGCTTCGCTGTCGAGGCTGCAGCCCGGCGGCTACCTGATCAACGTGGCCCGCGGCGCGCACCTGGTCGAGGACGACCTGATCGCGCTGCTCGACAGCGGGCACTTGTCGGGCGCGATGCTCGACGTGACGCGCACCGAGCCACTGCCGCCGGGCCACCCGTTCTGGTCGCACCCCAAGGTGACGATCACGCCGCACATCTCGGCGCAGACCGTGGTGTCGGAGTCGATCGCGCAGATGGTCTCGAAGATCCAGGCGGTACAGCGTGGCGAGGTGCCGGCCGGACTGGTGGACCCCGCGCGCGGCTATTGAAGACGCGACCATCGATCATTGAAAAGGCACCCGCGGGTGCCTTTTCATGCCGGTGCGGCGCGGCCGATCAGGCCTCGCCCTTCACCTTCAACCGCCACGCATGCAGCAACGGCTCGGTGTAGCCGCTCGGCTGCTCGATGCCCTTGAACACCAGGTCCTGCGCGGCCTGGTACGCAGCCGAGGTCTTGAAATGCCCGGCCATCGGCTGGTACAGCGCGTCGCCCGCGTTCTGCCCGTCGACCACGGCGGCCATGCGCTCGAAGGTCGCGTTGACCTGTTCCTTGGTCACGATGCCGTGCAGCAGCCAGTTGGCGATGTGCTGGCTGCTGATGCGCAGCGTGGCGCGGTCTTCCATCAGGCCGACGTTATGGATGTCAGGCACCTTGGAGCAGCCGACGCCCTGGTCGATCCAGCGCACGACGTAACCCAGGATGCCCTGCACGTTGTTGTCGAGTTCCTGCTGCTTCTCGTCGGCCGTCCACGCCGGCTTCGGCGCCACCGGCACCTGCAGCAGGTCGTTCAGGATGTTGTCGCGCTCGGCGTTGGCATCGATCTTCTCCAGTTCCTTCTGCACGTCGGCCACGCTGACCTGGTGGTAGTGCAGCGCATGCAGCGTGGCGGCGGTGGGCGAGGGCACCCAGGCGGTGTTGGCGCCGGCCTTGGGGTGCGCGATCTTCTGCTTGAGCATGTCGGCCATCAGGTCGGGCATGGCCCACATGCCCTTGCCGATCTGCGCCTTGCCGCGCAGGCCGCACGAGAGGCCGACCAGCACGTTGTTCTTCTCGTAGGCGGCGATCCACGGCGTCGTCTTCATGTCGCCCTTGCGCAGCATCGCACCGGCCTGCATGGCGGTGTGCATCTCGTCGCCGGTGCGGTCCAGGAAGCCGGTGTTGATGAAGGCCACGCGCGCGGCGGCCTCGGCGATGCAGGCCTTGAGGTTGACGCTGGTGCGGCGCTCCTCGTCCATGATGCCGAGCTTCACGGTGTTGGCCGGCAGGCCGAGCAGTTGCTCGACACGGCCGAACAGCTCGCTCGCGAAGGCGACTTCGGCCGGGCCGTGCATCTTCGGCTTGACGATGTAGATGCTGCCGGTGCGCGAGTTGCCCTTGCGCTTGAGGTCGATGGTGGCGATGGTGGTGGTCACGACCGCGTCGAGGATGCCTTCCGGGATTTCCTTGCCGCCCGCGTACAGGATGGCCGGGTTGGTCATCAGGTGGCCCACGTTGCGCAGGAACATGAGCGAGCGGCCGTGCAGCTTCAGCGGCTTCCCGTCGGCGCCGGTGTAGGCGCGGTCGGGGTTCAGGCCGCGGGTGAAGGTCTTGCCGCCCTTGGCCACTTCCTCGGTCAGCGTGCCCTGCACGATGCCCAGCCAGTTCGAGTAGGCCGTGACCTTGTCGGCCGCATCGACCACCGCCACCGAGTCTTCGAGGTCGAGGATGGTCGAGAGCGCGGCTTCCATGATCACGTCGCTGATGCCGGCCGGGTCGGTCTTTCCGATCACGGTGCTGCGGTCGATCTGGATGTCGATGTGGATGCCGTTGTGCTTGAGCAGCACCGACGACGGTGCCGCCGCGTCGCCCTGGTAGCCGACGAAGGCGGCCGGGTCCTTGAGCGAGGTGTCGCTGCTGTGCAGCGTGACGACCAGCTGGCCGTCCTTCACGTGATAGCCGGTCGCGTCCTTGTGTGAACCGTTGGCCAGCGGCGCCGCCTGGTCGAGCACGTTGCGCGCGAAGGCGATGACCTTGGCGCCGCGCACCGGGTTGTAGCCCTTGCCCTTCTCGGCACCGTCGGTCTCGGGAATGGCATCGGTGCCGTAGAGCGCGTCGTACAGCGAGCCCCAACGCGCGTTGGCGGCGTTGAGTGCGTAGCGCGCGTTCAGGATCGGCACCACCAGTTGCGGGCCGGCCTGCTGCGCGAGTTCGGCATCGACATTCGACGTCGTGGTCTGCACGTCCTTCGGCTGCGGCAGCAGGTAGCCGATCTTTTCCAGGAAGGCCCGGTAGGCCGGCATGTCGGTGATCGGGCCGGGGTGAGCCTTGTGCCAGGTGTCCATTTCGGTCTGCAGGCGGTCGCGTTCGGCCAGCAGCGCGATGTTCTTGGGCGCCAGGTCGGCGACGATGGCATCGAAGCCCTTCCAGAAGCGCGCGCTGTCCACGCCGGTGGCGGGCAGCACCTTGTCTTCGATGAAGCGATGGAGTTCGTTGGCGACCTGGAGGCCGTGGACGGTGGTGCGTGCGGTCATGGGGAAACCTCTGGAAGAAAGAAAGCGGGGAGGGTGGGACGCCGTGCTGCGTTCAGCTCCGTACTTTATTTGATACCGGCCAAAGCATTAAGAAGTTCGAAGTCGATTGATTTATGACAAAAATGAACTGAATCAGACCGTGCCGTCGAGCTTTGCGGCTGCTGCGCGCACAGGTGCGATGAACGCGTCGTCGTAGCGGTGGGCCGGCATCGTCAGCGTGACGGCGCCGGCGAGCCTGCCGTCGGCATGGAACACGGGCGCCGAAATCCCGCCCAGCTCGGCCGTGCGGTCGCCCACGGCCGCGCAGTAGCCCTGCTTCACGATCGCCTCGTAGAACGCCTGCTCGCCGGCGCCGGCCGGCCACTCGGCGCGCGGACCGAAGGCGATCAGGATGCGCGCGCCCGCGCCGCGGTCGACCGGCAACAGGTCGCCTGCGCGCACATGGTCGCGCACCATGTGCGGCGAGTCGACGCGGTAGAGGCAGAGGCGCACGTGTCGTTCGCCGTGGTCTTGCCGCACGTGGTACGCGGCGCTCTCGCCGGTGGCGCCCACCAGGTCGCGCAGCACCGGCGGCACCACCTGGTCGAGCGAGAACGACGCCGCGTACAGGCCATGCAGCCGCGCGATCTCGGCGCCCAGGGCATAGCGCCCGTCGCCCTGGCGGCGGATGAAGCGCGCATGTTCCAGCGAGGCCAGCAGGCGCAGCACCGTGCTCTTGTAGAGCTGCGTGCGCTGGGCCAACTGGGCGAGCGTCAGGGCGTCGTCGCCCGCCCGGAAGGCCGACAGCAGGGTCAGTGCACGGTCGACGGCGGCGGCGCCGCCCGGGGCGGCGTTGAGGTCCGACACGGACTCGGTCTGCGCTTTGCGCGGCATGGCGTCTCCTTGACGTGAAAGGCGATCGGCGATTTAATTCTGTTTGTCGGAATATAGTTCTATAAGATAGAACTATCAAGTCCGGCCTTCAGTTTGCGACAGGAGACAAGCCCATGACATCCCCCGACGTCCTCATCAGCGAGGTCGGCCCGCGCGACGGCCTGCAATCGGTCAAGGCCACGATGCCGACCGCTGACAAGTTCCGCTGGATCGACGCGCTGCGCGCCGCGGGCGTGCGCGAGATCGAGGTCGCTTCCTTCGTTCCTGCGCGCCTGCTGCCGCAGATGGCCGACGCCGCCGAGGTCGTGCGCCACGCGCTCACCTTGCCGGGCCTCACCGTCATGGCGCTGGTGCCCAACCGGCGCGGCGCCGAGGCCGCCTTGGCTGCCGGCGTCCACAAGCTCACGATGCCCGTGTCGGCCAGCGCCGCGCACTCGCTGGCCAACGTGCGCAAGACGCGCGAGGAAATGATCGAGGAGGTGCACGCCATCTCCGACCTGCGCCGCGATATCGCACCGCACGTCAAGCTCGAAGCCGGCATCTCGACCGCCTTCGGCTGCACGCTGCAGGGCGACGTGCCGGAGGACGAGGTGATCTGGCTCGCGGCGCAGTGCGTGGCCGCCGGTGCCGACGAATCCGGCCTGTCGGACACCGTGGGCTACGCCAACCCCGCGCAGGTGCGCCGCCTGTTCCGCCGCCTGCGCGCCGAGATCGGCGACAAGGCGGGCGCCGCCCACATGCACAACACGCGCGGCCTCGGCCTGGCGAACTGCCTCGCCGCCTACGAAGAGGGCGTGCGCACCTTCGACTCGTCGCTCGGCGGGCTGGGTGGTTGCCCGTACGCGCCGGGTGCGTCGGGCAACGTCGTCACCGAAGACCTGGTGTTCATGTTCGAGGCCATGGGCGTTCGCACCGGCATCGATCTCGACAAGCTGATGGCGGCGCGTGCGCCCCTCATGGCCGGGCTGCCTGGCGAGCCGGTGTATGGCATGACGCCCGAAGCGGGCCTGCCCAAGGGATTTTTTCAAGGAACGTCGCATGTCTGATTCGCCATTGCCTTACGCGGGCATCCGTGTCGTTGAGTTCACCCACATGGTGATGGGCCCGACCTGCGGCATGCTGCTGGCCGACCTCGGCGCCGAGGTCATCAAGGTCGAGCCGATCGAGGGCGACAACACGCGCCGCCTGCTGGGCTCGGGCGCGGGCTTCTTCCCGACCTTCAACCGCAACAAGAAGAGCATCGCGCTCGACCTCAAGCAGCCCGGCGGCGTGGAAGCGGCACTCCGCCTGATCGCCACCGCCGACATCGTGAGCGAGAACTTCAAGCCCGGCACCATGCAGAAGCTGGGCCTCGACTACGAGACGCTGAAGAAGCTCAACCCGCGGCTCATCTACGTGAGCCACAAGGGCTTCCTGCCCGGCCCGTACGACCATCGCACCGCGCTCGACGAGGTGGTTCAGATGATGGGTGGGCTGGCCTACATGACCGGCCGCTCCGGCGACCCGCTGCGCGCGGGCACCAGCGTGAACGACATCATGGGCGGCATGTTCGGCGCCATCGGCGCGATGGCCGCGCTGCGCCAGCGTGAACTCACGGGCAAGGGCGCCGAGGTGCAGTCGGCGCTGTTCGAGAACAACGTGCTGCTGGTCGCGCAGCACATGATGCAGTTCGCCGCCACCGGCAAGGCGGCCGACCCGATGCCCAGCCGCATCTCTGCCTGGGCCGTGTACGACGTGTTCACCGTGAAGGACGGCGAGCAGATCTTCCTGGCGGCCGTCAGCGACAAGCAGTGGGCGATCTTCTGCAAGGCCTTCGGGCTGGAGGACATGCAGGCCGACCCGCGCCTGAAGTCGAACAACGACCGCGTGCGGGCGCGCGACTGGATGATGCCCATCCTGCGCTCGCACCTGGCGGGCTACAGCGCCGCCGAACTCAGCGCAGTGTTCGAGAAGAACGAGTTGCCCTTCGCCCCCATCACCAAGCCGCAGGAACTGTTCGACGACCCGCACCTGAACGCAACCGGCGGCCTCGCGCCGATCCGCATGAACGACGGCCACATGGCCAAGGTGCCGCTGCTGCCCTTCACGCTCGACGGTGAGCGCCCGGGCATCCGCCTGCAGCCGCCCACGCTGGGCGAGCACACGAATGCCCTGCTCAAGGAAGTGGGCTACAGCGACGACGAGATCGCGGCCCTCAAGACCCAACACATAACCACCGGAGACTGACCATGAAAAAAACCAATGGCGTGCAACGCCGTCTTCTGCTGGCCTCGCTGGCCGCGTTCGCGTGCCTGCCGGCTGCGGCCCAGAGCGTCTGGCCGAGCAAGCCGATCCGGCTGGTGGTTCCATTCCCCGCCGGCGGACCCACGGACATCTCGGCCCGCGTGATCGGGCAGGCCCTGGGCGACCTGCTCAAGACGCCGGTGTTCGTCGAGAACAAGGGCGGTGCGCACGGCTTCATCGGCGCGTCGGACGTGGCCAAGAGCGCGCCGGACGGCTACACGCTGATGATGTCCAGCATCGGCACCATGGGCATCAATCCGCGGCTCTACAACAAGCTGCCCTACGACGCGAACAAGGACTTCGTGCCGCTGTCGCTGGTCGTGACGGTGCCGATCGTGGTGGTCGTCAACCCGAAGGTCCTGCCGGTGAAGACCGTGCCCGAACTCGTCGCCTATCTCAAGGCGAACCCGGACAAGGTCAACTTCGGTTCGGCGGGCAACGGCGGCTCGTCGCACCTGGTGCCGGAGTACTTCAAGTACCGCACCGGCACGACCATGACGCACATTCCCTACAAGGGCTCGGGCCCTGCCGTGGCCGATCTCGTCGCCGGCCAGGTCCAGATCATGTTCGACACGCTGCTGACCAGCACGCCGTTCGTGAAGTCTGGTGCGCTGAAGATGCTCGCGGTGACCACGCCGCATCGCCTGGCCGAATACCCCGACGTGCCGACGATGGCGGAAGCCCTCGGCATGAAGGACTTCGATGCCTCGTCCTGGTACGCGATGTACGCGCCGGCCGGCACGCCGGCCCCGATCGTCCAGCGCTTGAACGGCGCCATTCAGGCGGTGCTGAAGCAGCCCGAGATCGCCAAGCGCCTGGCCGAACTGGGCGCCGTGCCGTCTGGCGGGACGGCGGCGCAGCTGGCGGCCTTCCAGTTGGCCGAGCAGGACAAGTGGGGCCAGGTCATCAAGGCGGCGAACGTCAAGCCCGACTGAAGCCTGGCGCGCTCAGCGCACGCTGGCGGCTCGCGTCGCGGGCGTCGGCTGCCAGCCGCCGCCGAGGGCGCGGTCCAGGTTGATGCGCGCCGCCAGCTCGTCGGCGCGCAATTGCAGTGCCGTCTGCTGCGCGCTGAACAGGTTGCGCTGCGCATCGAGTTCGTCGAGGTGCGACGCATAGCCTTCGCGGTAGCGGTTGCTGGCCACGCGCAGCGTTTCCTCGAGCGCCACGCGCTGCGCATCGACTTCGATGCTCTGCTTGCTCAGTTCGTCGACGGACGCCAGCTGGTCTTCGACTTCGCCGAAGGCCGTGAGCACTGCCTTTTCGTAGCTGGCCAGGGCCTGGTCGCGTCGCGCGTCGGATGCCTTCACGCCGGCACGCAGACGTCCGCCTTCGAACAGCGGGGCGAGCACGCTGCTGCCGAGGCTCCACAGCTTGAAGGGGTCGCCAGTGAGTGCGCTCGAGCGGATGCTGCCGAGCGTCGCAGACAACCTGAGCGAGGGCAGCAGTTGTGCCCGCGCGGCGGCCAGTTGCGCATCGCTTGTGGCCAGCTGCGCCTCGGCACCGGCGATGTCGGGGCGACGGCGCAGCAGGTCCGACGGCAGGCCCAGATCGGGCAGGGCGACGAGCTTGAGCTCGGTCAGCGGCAGGCCTCGGGGCACGGGGTCGGGCGGCGAACCCGCGAGCACGCTCAGCGCATGTTCCTGTCGGCGGATGGCCAATTGCAACTGCGGGATCACGGCCGCGGTAGCACGGTACTCGGCTTCGCTCTGCTGCGTCTCGAGGGCCGAGGTGTAGCCGCGCTCCTGGCGCGAACGCGCGAGCTTCAGCGCCGAGTCGCGTGCCGCCAGCGTCTGGCGTGCAACGTCGAGCCGCGCGTCGAGCGCGCGCAGGTTGATGTAGCCCGAGGCCATGGTCGCGGCCACGCTCAGCGCGGCGCTGTCGCGTGCGGCCTCGCTGGCCTGCAATTGCGCGTCCGAGGCCTGGTTGAGCGCGTCGATGCGGCCCCACAGGTCGACTTCGTAAGACGCCTGGAACTGCGGCAGGCCCACGGTCGACAGGTAGGGCTTGCCGGTGGCGGCGCTGATGCTCTGGCTGCGGCTTCCGGCGAAGGCGGCTTCGAGCGTCGGCAGGCCGGCCGCGCGTTGCACGTCGACGAGCGCACGGGCTTCGGCCACGCGCGCGGCGGCGCTGCGCAGGTCGGTGTTGTGTGCCAGCGCCTGGTTGACGAGCTGGTCGAGCACCGGGTCACCAAAGGCGCGCCACCAGCCGGCCTCGAGCGTGGTGCCCGGCGTGGCCGGGCCGCGGCTCTGCCAGGCGGCCGGCACCGTCGCCTCTAGCGTCGGCGTGGTCGGGGTCATGCTGCTGCAGGCCTGCAGCAGGGCCAGGACGACCGGTGCGAGCGTGGCGCGGCAGGCGGTCAGGGCGCTCGGCGATCTCATGGCTGGCGCTCCGCCGCGTCTTTCGCACCTGTGCCCGACGCGCGTGTATCCACGCTCACCACCACCGACATGCCCGGCCGCAGGCGCTGTGCCATCGCCTGGTCGGCGTCGATGGCGATGCGCACCGACAGGCGCTGCGGGATCTTGGTGAAGTTGCCGGTCGCGTTGTCCTGCTTGATCACGCTGAACTCGGAGCCGGTGGCCGGCGACAGGCGCTCCACGTGCCCGGTCAGGCGCGCGCCGGACAGTGCATCGACATCGAAGTGCGCCAACTGCCCGGGCACCATGTGCGCGGTTTGCGCTTCCTTGAAGTTCGCCACGATCCACACCTGCGACGGCACCACCGCCGTCAGCTGCGTGCCGGGCGTCACGTACTGGCCGAGCTTGACGCCGACCTCCCCCACATGCCCGTCGCGTGGCGCGCGGATCTCGGTGTTGTCGAGGTCGATCTCGGCGAGCTTGACGGCAGCGCGCGCGGATTCGACCGCCGCCTCGACCGCGTCGCGGTTGACGATCACGGTGCGCAGGTCCTGCGTCGCGACCGACTTGCCGGCCTGGCTTTGCATCGCCGCGGCTTCGGCCTGTTTCACCGCGGCCTCGGCCTGGTGCAGCGCGGCCTCGGTCTGGTCGCGCTCACGCTGCGACAGCGAGCCGTCCTGCGCCAGCGGCGCGGCGCGGCGCATGTCGGCCTGGGCGCGCGTGAGCTGGGCGCGGGCATTGAGCAACTGCGCCTGTGCGCTGGCGATCTGTGCCTGCGTGCTGCCGATGGCCGCTTCGCGCGCGCGCTGGGCCTGCGCGGTGTTCGCCAGGTTGGCCTCCTGCGCCGCGAGCGCGCTGCGTGCCTGCTCGAGCTTCTGGCGGTAGATGCGGTCGTCGAGCTTCACGATCACCTGGCCGGCCTTGACCGTCATGTAGTCCTGCACATCGACCTCGGCGACGTAGCCGTCGACCTTGGGCGCGACGATCGTCACCATGCCGCGCACGTAGGCGTTCTCGGTGGTTTCGGTGCCGGTGTGGAAAGGCGGTAAACGCCAGGCGTAGAGCACCAGCGCGACGCAGGCGAGGGTGGCGATCAGCACGATCCAGCTGCCGCGCGAACGAAGGGTTTTGGTCAGGAGAGACATGATGAGAAGCGATCAGGAAGAAGCGGCAGGGGCCATCGGTGCATCGGTCGACGCATCGTCAGCAACGGCGCGGCGTGCGCGGTGCCAGCGGTGTGTCTTGGCCCCTGCGAAGACGAGAAAACCGAGGGTCGATACGAGCGCCACGGCGCGGAACAGGTCGTTGTAGGCCAGCACATAGGACTGCTGCGTCACTTGCTGGGCGAGCAGGCCCAGGGCCTGGGTGCTGCGTGCGGCCGTGTCGTTGAGCGTCGACGCGTAGGCGCCGCCGAGCTGCGCCAGGCGCTGCACCACCTGCGGGTCGGACAGCTGCATGTGTTCGAGCAGGCGCTCGTAGTGCAGGCGCTGGCGGTCCTGCAAGAGCGTGGCCAGCCAGGCCTGGCCGATCAGACCGGCCAGCGCCTGTCCGCCGCTGAACACGGCGATGAAGCTCACGATGTTCTTCATGCCGCCCGCGATCACCTTGCCAAAGCCCTGCAGCAGGGCCGACGCGAGGAACATCGCGCTGGCCGTGGCCAGCAGCGTTTGCGAGAGATACAGGTCGTGGGGGCGCGTCAGCACGGTCGACTGGCTGTCCATCCACGCGGCGATGATGATCAGCACCAGCGCGATGTCGCCGAGCACGCCGAAGCGCTTGGACGGCAGCGCCAGCAAGGCCAGCAGGAAGCCGCCCACCGTACCGGCCGTGACCCAGAGGAACAGCGGATGCATCTGGTCGTTGGTGAAGCCCAGCGTGTTCATGAGGCCCACCGCGCCCGTGGTCTGCTCCGACAGGATGATGCGGAACAGCAGCGTCGCGCCCATGAAGCGCAGCATGAAGGGGCTCACCAGCCAGCGCAGGTCGAGCAGCTGCTTCTCGCGCGGCAGCTCGAGGGCCAGATAGAGGCCGAAGCACAGCACCGACCCGGCCAGGCACAGGCCCAGCCAGGGCGTGTCGGTCCACCAGTGCAGGCGGCCCTGCGTCAGCACCACGCACAGCAGCGCGAGCGAGGTCGCGTACAGCGCGAAGACGATGGCGTCGCCCCTGGCGAACATCTGCTGCGTCGGCATGGGCTTGATGCGCACCACGTTGATGGCAGCCACGCACAGGATGGCGAGCGCCGCGTCCACCACGTTGAGCCCTTGCCATTGCCCGATCTGCAGCAGGTCTTCGGAGATCACGCGTGACAGCGGCGCCCCGAGCTGCAAGGCCGCGAAGGCCAGCACCGCCCCGATGAAGACCTTGGGCCCGGCCGGAAAGGCCTGCACCATGTAGAGCACGGTCAGGCTGCTGATCGGCGCGGCCGCCAGGCCGAGCGCTGCGCGCACGAGGAGCGCCGAGCCCAGGTGCTGCGTGAACAGGTGCGTCACCGCCAGCAGCAGGTAGAGGGGAATGACGATGTCGGCGAACTTGCGCAGGCCGTACTGGTAGCGCACCTTGGTCAGCAGCAGCGACGCCGAGATGTTGGTGGCGTAGTAGGCGGTGGTGAGCCAGCTGGCCTCGGTGGACGTGACGCCGAGCGCGCCCTGGATGCCGGTCAGATTGGAGTTGACCAGGTTCACACCCAGGCCCTGCGTGATGCCCAGCAGCACGGACACGGCGGCGAAGGCCAGGCCTTCGCGCAAGTCGTACGGCGCGGCCGGGGCGGGTGCTGGTGCCGCGACGGGTTCGCGTTCGTCGCTCATGTCGGGCGTGCCTCGCCGGGCTGGCGTGCCAGCGGCATCACGAGCTCGTCGACGACCCGGGCGATCGACGCCCGCGTGACTTTCTGGCTGCGCGTGTTGTAGCGGTAGAGGATCATGGCCGGCACCAGGTCGAGCAGCAGATCCATGTCGACCGGGGCGTCGATCTCGCCGCGCGCGACCGCGCGCTCCACCAGCGCCCGCACCTTGGCGCGGCGTGCGGTGAGCCGTTCGGGCGCGATCTTCTCGGTCCAGGCCATGTGCTGGCGCACGTTGCCCAGCATCTCCTGCACGGCCGCCTGCATCACGTGGTTGCCGATGCCGTAGTAGTGCTCATAGATCTTCACGAGGTCGCCGCGCAGCGTGCCGGTGTCGACTTCGACATCGATGGGGGAGTGCAGAGTGAGGGCGTCGGCCAGCAGTTCGTCCTTCGACTTCCAGCGGCGGTAGAGCGAGGCCTTGCCCGCGCCGGCGCGCTGCGCCACGGCGTCCATGGTCACGGCCTGGATGCCCGATTCGCCCAGGAGCTCCATTGCGGCGCGCAGGATGCTCGCGTCGAGCGCGGCGTCGCGGGGGCGGCCGGGGGTCGGAAGGGCGGTGTCGGCGGTCATGTATTTCGGAACGAATTAGTATCGAAACTGAATTGTATCGAAATTGGGGATTTCCCGCTGATGCCCGGCAAGGCCGTGCGGGCGCTCTGGATAATCCGGCGCCAATGGACCGCCTCACGCAACTCGAATCCTTCGTCTCGGTCGCCACCCGCGGGAGCTTGACCGCGGCGGCCAAGGCCGAGGGCGTGGCGCCGGCGATCATGGGCCGGCGCATCGACGCGCTGGAGGCGCGGCTGGGCGTGAAACTGCTGCTACGCACCACGCGGCGCCTGACGCTCACGCACGAGGGCAGCGCCTTCCTGGAGGACTGCCAGCGCCTGCTGATCGAATTCGCCAACGCCGAGGCCAGCGTGAGTGCCGGCGGCGTCAAGGCCAGCGGCCACCTGCGGGTGACGGCACCGGCCGGCTTCGGCCGCCGCCACGTGGCGCCGCTGGTGCCGCGCTTCCATGCGCTGCACCCGGAGGTGACGATCTCGCTGAACCTGAGCGACCGGGTGGTCGACGTCACCGGCGAGAACTTCGACTGCGCGGTGCGGGTCGGAGACCTGCCCGACTCGTCGCTGGTGAGCCTGCGCCTGGCCGACAACCGCCGCCGCTGCGTGGCGACGCCGGCCTTCCTGCGTCGCCACGGCACGCCGCGCCATCCGTCCGACCTGGCGCGCTTCGCCTGCCTGACGCTGTCGAGCGATGCCTCGCAGACGCGCGGCTGGGCGTTCCGCGTTCCGTCGGCCAGCGGCGAGCCGGAGACCATCCATTTGAAGCCCAGCGGCCCGCTCGACTGCTCCGACGGCCAGGTGCTGCACGACTGGTGCCTGGCCGGCCACGGCATCGCCTGGCGCAGCGGCTGGGAGATCGAGGCCGAGGTCGAGGCCGGCCTGTTGGTGCCGGTGCTCGACGACTTCGCGGCGCCGCCGAACGGCATCTACGCGGTGTTTCCGCAGCGAAAGCACCTGGCGCTGCGGGTGCGGCTGTGGCTGGATTTCCTCAAGGCCGAGTACGGGCGCCCTGAATTCTGGAGCGGCACAATGGCGGCCGCCCACCCGGACACCACGAACCCCACGGAAAAGACACGATGACCTTCGAAGCCATCCTCGCCTACCTGCACCTGCTGGCCATCCTCACGATGGTTGTCTTCATCTCCAGCGAAGCGGCGCTGTGCCGCGTGCAGTGGCTCAACGCCGCGGTGGTGGAGCGGCTCGCCAAGGTCGACCGGGTCTACGGCATCGCCGCGATCATGGTGCTGGCCACCGGCGTGGCGCGTACCGTCTGGGGCGTGAAGGGCACGTCCTGGTACTGGACCAACCCGCTGCTGCACGTGAAGCTCACGCTCTTCATCATCGTGGGCGTGATCTCGATCTTTCCGACCATGACCTACTTCCGCTGGCGCAAGGCCCTGCGCGCCACCGGCGCCCTGCCGACCGAGGCCGATATCCAGAAGACCCGCAAGCTGGTGATGGTGCAGGCGCACCTGATCGCGCTGATCCCGCTGGTCGCCGTGTTTCTCGCGCGCGGCTTCGGCAAATAGGAAAAGCCCCGCGAGCGGGGCTTTTCTTCGGTTGGCAGCGGGTCAGGCCGGCTTGTTGCTCAGGCAGGTCTTCATGAAGGCCTTGCGGGCGTCGCCGGCCAATGCCTTGGTCTTGGCGTCGGCGTTGCAGGTCTTCATCTTTTCCTGCTGCGTCACCTTGCCGCCGCCGCCGGCCGACAGGCAGCTCTTCATGAACGTCTTGCGTTCGTCGCCCTTCTTGTCGCCGGCGTCCTTGTTGCAGGTGGCCATCTTGCCCTGCTGGGCCGTCGGCGCTTTCTCGGGCGTGGCGGCCTTGTCCTGGGCCTGCGCGGCGCCGAAGGAGAGGCAGGCGCCCAGTGCGATCAGGGAAAGGATTTTCTTCATGATGTGGTTCCTCGAAGGTTGATCGGGTGACAGCAACCCGGCGACGGCCGGGCCGTTCATGCTAACGGCCGATCCCGCGCCGCGGATGACCGGACGGACGGCCATCGGGGTTTGCCCCGGTAAAATCCCGCGATGCTAATGGTCAAACAGGAGCTGCTCGCGGCGCTCGCGAACACGCTCGAATCCTTCTCGTCCGGCGCCGGAGCCAAGGCCGCCTTCGAATCGCCCAAGGTGGCGGCCCACGGCGATTTCGCCAGCACGGCCGCCATGCAGCTGGCCAAACCCCTCGGCCGCAAGCCGCGCGAACTGGCGGAGCAACTGAGCGCCACGCTCTTCGCGACACCGGCTTTCGCGCAGTGGGTCGAGGCGATCGAGATCGCCGGCCCCGGTTTTCTCAACATCCGCCTCAAGACGGCCGCCAAGCAGCAGATCGTGCGCGAGGTGCTGGCCGCCGGCGACGCCTTCGGCCGCCAGCCCGCCCGGGGCGACAAGGTGCTGGTCGAGTTCGTCTCCGCCAACCCGACCGGCCCGCTGCATGTCGGCCACGGCCGCCAGGCGGCGCTGGGCGACGCCATCTGCAACCTGCTGGCCGCCCAGGGCGCGGACGTCTACCGCGAGTTCTATTACAACGACGCCGGCGTGCAGATCCAGACGCTCGCCAGCAGCACCCAGTTGCGCCTGAAGGGCTTCAAGCCGGGCGACGCGCAATGGCCGAGCGGCGAGAAGGCGGCGGCGTACAACGGCGACTACATCGCCGACATCGCCGAAGATTTCAAGGCGAAGAAGACAGTCAGCGCCGACGACCGCGAATACACCGCCAGCGGCGACATCGAGGACATCGACTCGATCCGCCAGTTCGCCGTGGCCTACCTGCGCCGCGAGCAGGACCTGGACCTGAAGGCCTTCCAGGTGAGGTTCGACAACTACTACCTGGAGTCGAGCCTGTACACCAGCGGCCGTGTCGCTGCCACGGTGCAGAAGCTGGTCGATGCCGGCAAGACCTACGAGCAGGACGGCGCGCTGTGGCTGAAGTCGACCGACTACGGCGACGACAAGGACCGCGTCATGCGCAAGCAAGACGGCACGTACACCTACTTCGTGCCCGACGTGGCGTATCACATCGCCAAGTGGGAGCGCGGCTTCCACCGGGTGGTGAACATCCAGGGCACCGATCACCACGGCACCATCGCCCGCGTGCGCGCCGGCCTGCAGGCGGCCGGCGTCGGCATCCCGGCCGGCTACCCCGACTACGTGCTCCACACCATGGTGCGGGTGGTCAAGGGCGGCGAGGAAGTGAAGATCAGCAAGCGCGCCGGCAGCTACGTCACGCTGCGCGACCTGATCGAATGGACCAGCACCGACGCGGTCCGCTTCTTCCTGCTCTCCCGCAAGCCCGACACCGAATACACCTTCGACGTTGACCTGGCGGTCGCGAAGAACAACGACAACCCGGTCTACTACGTGCAGTACGCGCATGCGCGCATCTGCTCGGTGCTCGCCGCCTGGGGGGGCGACGAGGCTACGCTCAAGGGCGTCGACCTGTCGGCCCTCGAGAGCCCGGCCGCCCAGGCGCTGATGCTGCTGCTGGCCAAGTACCCGGAGATGCTCACCGCCGCCGCCAAGGATTTCGCGCCGCACGACGTGACCTTCTACCTGCGCGAACTGGCCGCCAGCTACCACAGCTATTACGACGCCGAGCGCATCCTGGTCGACGACGAAAAGGTCAAGCGGGCCCGGCTGGCGCTGGTCGCGGCCACCGCGCAGGTGCTGCACAATGGCCTCGCGATCCTCGGCGTGAGCGCGCCGCGCAAGATGTGATGACCCCTTTTTCCTCACCATGAAAACAAGACAACGCGGCAACACGGTCATCGGCCTGATCATCGGCATCGTCCTGGGCCTGGGCGTGGCGCTCGGCATCGCGGTCTATGTGACGAAGGTGCCGATCCCGTTCATGAACAAGACCCAGCGCGGCGGTGCCGAGCAGGACGAGGCCGAAGCCCGCAAGAACAAGGACTGGAACCCCAATGCCCCGCTCGCCGGCAAGGCACCCGTGCGCACCGCGCCCGAGCAGCCCGCCTCGGTCGGCCCGCTGAACCCGGCGGCACCCGCCACCGGCCCGGTGCCGGCCGTGGTGACGCCCGACGCGCGCAGCGCGGCCGCCCGCGCCCGTCCCGACGCCAACCCGCCGGCCGCTTCGTCCGACCCGCTGGGCGACCTGGCGCGCGCCCGCGCCGGCACCACCGCCCCGGCCACCACCACGGCCGCGGCCGACGGCACCGACCCCTTCGTCTACTTCGTGCAGGCCGGGGCCTTCCGCAGCAACGACGACGCCGAGGCGCAGCGCGCCAAGCTGTCGCTGATGGGCGTCGAAGCCCGCGTCACCGAGCGCGAGCAGGCCGGCCGCACCGTCTACCGGGTGCGCGCGGGCCCGTTCAACAAGAAGGACGACGCCGACCGTCTGAAGTCGCGGCTCGACAGCGGCGGCCTCGAATCCAACCTGGTCCGCGTGCAACGCTGAACGCCGCAAGGCGGGACCGAATCGGCGCCGCCCGGCGTCACCCCCTGGCGCTGCGGGAACTCCGCAGCCGCTGCCCGGCTCTGTCAGCCGCACAGGAGAACCTTTGATGACCATGAACCGCCGCGATTTTTCGCTGACCGCCGCTGCCTCCATCGGGCTGCTCCCCCTCGCCGCCACCGGCGTGCATGCCCAGTCCAAGCCGCCGAAGGCCGGCACCGACTACATCGTGCTGGGCAAGCGCGCCCCGGTCGACACGCCCGCCGGCAAGGTGGAAGTGGTCGAGTTCTTCTCGTACAACTGCCCGCATTGCGCCGCCTTCGAGCCGCGCCTGGAGTCGTGGATCAAGACGCTGCCGGCCGACGTGGTGTTCAAGCGCATCCCGGTGCCCTTCGTGGGCAACGACACCGAAGTCAAGCAGCGCCTGTACTACACGCTCGAGGCGATGGGCAAGGTCGACGCCTTCCAGATGAAGCTGTTCCAGGCCATCCACCAGCAGCGCCAGCCGCTGTTCGGCGACGCCGCGATCCTGGCCTGGGCCGAGAAGCAGCCGGACCTGGACGGCAAGAAGTTCGCCGACGTGTTCAAGTCCTTCTCGGTGGCGGGTAAGGCCAAGCGCGCCACCCAACTGACCAGCGACTACCAGGTGGCCGGTGTGCCGGCACTGGGCGTGGCGGGCCGTTGGTACGTGGATGGCGACACGGCCGGCTCGCTGGACCGCGCCCTGGAAGTGGTGGGCCTGCTGGTGGCCGAAGCCCGCAAGGGTTGATCGGTCGGCCGACACGATCGGCCACAAATGTAAAAAGCCCGCCTTGGCGGGCTTTTTTGTCCGGGCGGCCGGATGCACTGATCCGCCGCATACAATCGCCGAGCAAGTTTCGTGCCTTTATGACACTTCGACCCCACACTCCCCTTTCCTCCCTCCTGCGCGCCGGCTTCGCCGCGCTGTTGCTGGCCGTCGCCACCGTCCCGGCGCTGGCCGAGAAGGCCGACCGCACCAAGCCCATGAACATCGAGGCCGATGCCATGCGCTACGACGACCTGAAGCAGACCAGCGTGTTCACCGGCAACGTGGTGGTGACCAAGGGCACCATCATCATCCGTGGCGCGCGCATCGACGTGCGCCAGGACCCGGAGGGTTACCAGTACGGGGTGGTCACCGCGGCGCCCGGCAAGCTGGCCTACTACAAGCAGAAGCGCGACTCCGGCGTCGACGAGTGGACCGAGGGCGAGTCGGAGGTCATCGAATACGACAGCCGCGCCGACAACGTCAAGTTCATCCGCCGCGCCATCATGCGGCGGCTGATCGGCGCCAAGGTCAACGACGAGACCACCGGTGCCCTGATCGTCTACGACCAGAGCAACGACACCTTCACCGTGAACGGCGCGCCGCTGCCCCCGGGCGCCAGCGTGGCCGCCGGCAACCAGGGCAGCCGCGTGCGCGCCATCCTGACGCCGAAGGCTGCCGGCGCGGACGCGGCGCAGCCGAGCGCCCCCGCGGCGTCGACGCCCGCGCCGGGCCGCGGCCTGCGCCCGAGCACCACCCTCGGCGGAGAAGCGCGCCCGTGAACGACAGCGTGGACATCGCGAAGCAGGCCGTCCCGGCCGGCGCCGGTGCCGTCGAAGGCAGCCGGCTCCAGGTGCGCGGGCTGCAGAAGCGCTACGGCAGCCGGCAGGTGGTCAAGAACGTCTCGCTCGATGTGCAGAAGGGCGAAGTCGTCGGCCTGCTCGGCCCCAACGGCGCCGGCAAGACGACCTCGTTCTACATGATCGTGGGCCTGGTGCGGGCCGATGCCGGCGAGATCAGCATCGACGGCGAGCCGATCGCGCACATGCCGATCCACCGCCGCGCCCGCATGGGCCTGAGCTACCTGCCGCAGGAGGCCTCGATCTTCCGCAAGCTCACCGTGCAGGAGAACGTGCGCGCCGTGCTCGAGCTCCAGCGCGAGCCCGACGCCAACGGCCGGCTCGTGCCGCTGTCGAAGAAGCGCACCGAAGAGCGCCTGAACGAGCTGCTGTCGGACCTGCGCGTCGAGCACCTGCGCGATTCGCCGGCGCTGGCGCTGTCGGGCGGCGAGCGCCGCCGTGTCGAGATCGCCCGCGCCCTGGCCACGCAGCCGCGCTTCATCCTGCTGGACGAGCCCTTCGCCGGCATCGACCCGATCGCCGTGATCGAGATCCAGCGCATCGTCAGCTTCCTCAAGAGCCGCGGCATCGGCGTGCTCATCACCGACCACAACGTGCGCGAGACGCTGGGCATCTGCGATCACGCTTTCATCATCAGCGACGGGCAAGTGCTGGCACAAGGCACGCCTTCGGAGATCGTCGACAACGCCGAGGTACGCCGCGTGTACCTGGGCGAACACTTCCGCATGTAAGGGGAGGACGGAACTCTCCATGAAGCAGGGCCTTTCGCTGCGCGTTTCGCAGCATCTCGCGCTCACGCCACAGCTGCAGCAGTCGATCCGTCTGCTGCAGCTGTCCACGCTCGAACTGAGCCAGGAAGTGGAGCAGATGCTCGACGAGAACCCGTTTCTCGAGCGCACCGCCGAAGAGGCCGCCCGCGAGGAGTTCGGCGTCGACACCGCCGATGCCCCGCCGCCGCGCGACGACGACTTCTCGCCCGGCCCCGCTGCGGCCAGCAGCGACAGCACGCTCAGCACGACCGAGGCCGAAGCGCCGGTGGTCGACGCCACCGAAGCCACGCCCGACTGGGAAGGCGACGGCACCGTCGACATGGCGCCCGACGACAGCGAATGGGGCGGCGATGCGCCACCGCGCGCCAACAACCTGGGCGACGACGAACGCGCCGACGCCACCGAGCTGGCGCGCAGCCAGGAATCGCTGCAGTCCCATCTGCACCGCCAGGCGCTGAGCCTGCGCCTGAACGAAAGCGACCAGGCCGCGCTGCGCTTCCTGATCGAGTCGCTCAACGAAGACGGCTACCTCGAAGAGTCGCTGCCCGCCCTGGCCTCCGGCCTGGCCGGCGACGACAACGACGAGTTCGACGGCCTGGTGCACCACTTCCAGGTGGCGCTCGGCCTGCTGCAGAGCCTGGAGCCGGTCGGCGTGGGCGCGCGCGACCTGGGCGAATGCCTGGCCATCCAGCTGCGCGCGCTGGCCCGTGCGAACGAAAGCGCCGAAGAGGCGCAGGTGCGCAAGACCGCCATCGCGATCTGCAAGCAGCCGATGGAGCTGCTCGCCCGGCGCGACTTCAAGCGCCTGGCCACGCTCACCCGCAGCAACGAGGAAGAGGTGCGCAGCGCGCTGCAGCTGATCGCCACGCTCGAACCCAAGCCGGGCCGGCGCTTCGTCGACGTGGAACGCAACGTGGTGATCCCCGACGTGATCGTCACGCGCGTCGGCACCGGCACCAACGTGAAGTTCCGCGTGATGCTCAACCCCGACGTGATGCCGCGCCTGCGGGTGCACGACATCTACGCCGGCGCGCTCAAGCAGCACAAGGGCGAAGGCAGCCAGGCGCTGTCGCAGCGGCTGCAGGAGGCGCGCTGGTTCATCAAGAACATCCAGCAGCGTTTCGACACCATCCTGCGCGTCTCCAATGCCATCGTCGACCGGCAGAAGAGCTTCTTCGTGCACGGCGAGCTGGCCATGCGCCCGCTGGTGCTGCGCGAGATCGCCGATGAACTCGGTCTGCACGAATCCACCATCAGCCGCGTGACCACGGCCAAGTACATGGCCACGCCCTACGGCACGGTCGAACTCAAGTACTTCTTCGGCTCGGCGCTGGGCACCGAGACCGGCGGCAACGCGTCGAGCACCGCGGTGCGCGCGCTCATCAAGCAGTTCGTCGGCTCCGAGAGCATCAAGAAGCCGCTGTCGGACAGCCAGATCTCCGAGATGCTCAAGGAGCAGGGCATCGAATGCGCCCGGCGCACCGTCGCCAAGTACCGCGAGGCGCTGCGCATCGCGCCGGCCAACCTGCGCAAGGCGCTTTAAGCAAGCCCGTTCATGAACCAGCTCCATCTCTTCCTGCCCTGCGCCGCCGGCGTCGAGGACTTCCTGGCCCAGGAAGTCCATGGCCTCACCGGTCTGGCCGGCGACGACCTGATGGCCTCGCGCGGCGGCGTTTTCGTGCGCGGCTCGTGGCGCGACGCCATGAAGCTCAACCTGCACAGCCGGCTGGCGCAGCGCGTGCTGATCGAACTGGCGCATGCGCCGTACCGCAGCGAGAACGACCTCTACGCCATCGCCAGCGGCGTCGCATGGGAGATCTGGTTCACGCCGAAGCAGACCTTCAAGATCGAGACCACGGCGCAGCACAGCCCGCTGCAGAGTCTGAACTTCGCCACGCTGCGCATCAAGGACGCCATCGCCGACCGCTTCCGCGCCAAGGCCGGTGGCGTGCGGCCGAGCATCGAGACGCAGTGGCCCGACGTGCGCGTGTTCGCCCACCTCACCACCGACACCTGCACGCTCTACATCGACACCTCGGGCGAGCCGCTCTTCAAGCGCGGCTGGCGCCAGGACACCGGCGACGCGCCGCTGAAGGAAACCCTGGCCGCGGCCATGCTGGCCGCCAGTGGCTGGTGGAACCCGGAAACCGGTGCCGTGTCGGACGCGCCGCTGTACGACCCCTGCTGCGGCAGCGGCACCATCGCGATCGAGGCGGCGCAGATCGGCCTGGGCATCCCGGCCGGCGCGCTGCGGCGCTTCGGCTTCGAGAAGCTGCTGCCTTTCCAGCCGCACGTGTGGGAAGCGATCCAGAACGAGGCCGCCGATGCGCCGGCCAAGACCGCGCCGCCCATCTTCGGCAGCGACGTGTCGCACCGCATGGTCGACTTCGCCGAGCGCAACGCCGAGCGGGCCGGCGTCGCGGCGGCCATCCAGTTCCGCGGCGGCGACGCCCTGCAGCGCATGCCACCCGAAAGCGCTGCACAGGGCGGCGTGATCGTGCTGAACCCGCCCTACGGCGAACGCATCGAGGTCGGCGGCGTGGCCCGCGCGGGCGCCCGCGAGCAGGCCGCGACCGAGGACGGCGGCGAGTTCTTCACCCAGCTGGCCAGCCACTGGAAGAAGAGCTACGCCGGCTGGACCGCCTGGGTGCTCACGCCCGACCTGCAGCTGCCCAAGCGCATGCGGCTGAAGGAGTCGCGCCGCGTGCCGATGTGGAACGGCCCGATCGAGTGCCGGCTGTTCCGCTTCGACATGGTGGCCGGCTCGGCCCGCACGCCGCGGCCCTGAAGGCCCGTCGCGCCGTCGTCAGCCGTGCGCCAGCGGCTGGTCGGCCGGCAGGAAGCGCTGGAACAGGTCCGACACGAAGGCCGCGCCGGTCTCGGCCTGCACCCCCGTCAGGTACAGGCCGCGCCAGTACGGCGAGCGCCGGCCCCGGCTCTCCTCGAACATCCGGTCCACCACGCTGCGCAGCCCGGGTTGCAGGGCGTTCACCTGGTCGAAGAAGGCGTGGATCGCGAGACGGTCCGCCGCACTCGGCGCGTCCTCCAGCAGTCGCAGCCGCAGGCCCTGCAGGCGCGCTGCGATGGGCTCGAACAGCTCGCTCAGGCGGTCACCCGCCGCCGAGACGGCATGGCGATCCTGCAACGGCAGGCGATGGCCGAGTGCCTGCGCCAGCACCTCGGGCGGCAGGGCACCATGCACGGTGTCGTAGCCCGGAAGCCCTTCCAGCCCTGTCACGATGAGGTAGACCGGCAGGCGCAGCTGCAGGTGCTCGGCGGCCTCGTCGACCACATGCCGCAGGCGCGCCGTGCCCGGCATGACCTGCGCGGCGTTGCCCAGCAGGCTGGTGGCGCCGACGCACACCACCACGCCATTGAGCGGCAGCCGCTCGCGCTGCTCGGCCAGCTCCATCAGTGCGCCGTACCAGAGGTTGCGCATGCGGCGCGAGCCCGAATCGCAGACGGCCGCCGGACTGGTCTCGATCGCCGTCATCGTCTCGAAGAACCACCAGCGCCAGAAGGCGCGGCCGCTCGCGTCACGGTCGTGTGCCACCGGCAGCGGCGACACGCTGTGGGCGGCGGCGAGCAGGCCCGGCACGTCGGCTGCCGTGTCGCCGATGAAGAGAAACCAGGGGATGCCGTAGAGGCCGTCGTGGTGCGGGCGGGGCGGCGCATCGGCGTGACGCAGGGCGCGTCGTGCCAATGAGACGGCCTCGCGCAGGCCGTGCAGGGCCGCGAGTTCCGAGGGCGATTCCGCCGGCCCGAGGGCCGCGATGCGCGCCCGCAGGGTGCGCCGCCGCGCGGCCTGCGGCGCGCCGAGCAGCCACCACCACAGTCCGAGGAAGGCGATGCCGCAGACAGCGACCAGCTGCCAGAAGGTGACCGGCAGGGAAGACAGGGTGGCCATGGCATTTCTCCTCGTTCGCGTCGATCCGCTCAGCGCGCAGTGGTTTCGAGAAACAGGAAGTCGGCGACGAGGCGCTCGTTTCCCGGGTTCGCCGCGATCGACTCCCGCAGCGCCGAAAGATAGGTCGGCGCGACCTCGTAGGGCGGCCGGCCGGCGAGGTGTGCGAAGGGGGCCGGCGAGGCGACCACGGCCACCAGCACGGTGCCGAAGGGCGGGCTCACGAGCCAGCTCGCGGGCATGTCCTCGCCCAGCGTCACGCTCTGCCGGGCCGACAGGCGCGCGTGCGTGGATTCCGGCATCAGGTGCAGCACCGCGCCATCGCTGGTGTAGTAGTCGACCCGCATGTGGCTGGCGTAGGCAGGGCCGGTGACCCTCAGTCGCACCGCATCGCCCTCGCGCAGCCGGCCCGAGGGGGCGGAGGGCGCCTCGATGCGCAGCCCGGCCTTGCTGTCCTGGTTGCGCAGTTGGTAGGGCTTGAGGATCGCTGCCACCTCGCAGTAGGGCCAGGCGCGGATGCGCAGGTCGAAATCCGGCGTCTTGGCCTGCGGCAGGGCCGCGACGTCCTGTCGCACGCGCGCGCCATCTTCGGAGCTGGCGACGAAGCCGCTGACGTGCGCACTGCCATCGGCGCCCGTCGCCAGCGCCAGGTCGGCACAGGCGTAACGCTGCAACTGCTCGGCGACACGCTCGGCGGGTGCGGGTGGCGGCCCGGCGCGGTTGCCGAGCAGCAGGCCGAGCAGGTAGATCCCGGGGACCAGCAGCGCGACGGCGCCACCGGCGCGCACCAGCGCGCGGCGGCGGCGCTGGGGCCGACGGCGTGCCGGCGGGTCCGGCGAGGCATAGGGCTGCGGCGTGAGCCGTGTCCATGCCAGCGCGTCGAGTTCGACCGGCGGGGTCGGCAACTGCTGGCCGTGCAGGCGCTTGAGCTTGCCCCATTCGCCGGTGTCGGCGTCCTCGAAGTAGTACTGCCCTCGGAAGCCCAGGGCCAGTGCGTACCAGTAGACCTCGCGCACCGCGCCGTCGTCCGGGCCGAGCGCCGCCAGGTGGTGGAAGAACTCGGTCTGCGCATTGCTGGAATTGAAGAGCGTCGATTGCAGAGGGGCTCCGGTATCGTCCGCGCCGGCCAGCCGCTGCAGGAGCTCGTCGAACCAGGCCACCGCCGCGAAGCTCGCCGACTCGACCTGCGCTGCCGGCCAGCCGGCCGAGCGCGCTGCACCGCGCGCCGCGTCGAGCAACACGCGCGCCTGCTGCCGTGCGGCGGCCGGGGCCGTCATGGCGCCGCCGGCCTCCCGTGTGGCATCGAGCCACAGCCCGAAGGCGAAGAAGGCGCAGAAGGCGTCGAGCAGGCGTGCCATGGCGGTCATGCCGACGCGCGGGGCCGGTCAGGCGTGTGCCGGGATCGATGGCCCATGCTGTCTCCCGTTGTCGTGGCTCGGAGGAAAACCATCCCACCAGCCTCGGCGCGCGCCAATACCGCAGGGGGCCTATGCCTTTCGGCAGCCGGTCATGCCTTGCTGCGCAGGCCGTTCGCCGTTATCTTCTGCCGTTTCGGAGTTCATCCGAACCCTGGGGTTACGTCATGAAAATCCTGATCGCCGACGATCACCGACTCGTCATGGAAGCGGTCAAGGCCAAGCTGGCCGAACTCGAGCCCGGCATCGAATTCGTCCTGGCCATGAGCGTCGACGAGTTGCTGGCCGCGGCCACCGACGACCTGGACCTGGCGCTGATCGACCTGAACATGCCGGGCGCGCAAGGCCATGGCCACATCGACGAAATGCGCCGACGCCATCCGGCCGTGCCGGTGATCGTGCTGTCGGGCACCGAAGACCCGGCGGTGATGCGCGCGACCATCGAGCGCGGCGTGCTGGGCTTCATCCCCAAGGCCTATTCGCCCGACGTGATGATCTCCGCCGTGCGGCTGGTGCTCGCCGGTGGCGTCTACGTCCCGCCGATGATGCTGTCGGCCGTGCCCGCCGGCATCGTGGCCGGGGTGCCGGCGGCCGAGGTCGCGCGGCAACTCGGCGGCGCCAGCCACACGCTCGACCACCTGCGCAACGTGCTCACCGACCGGCAGGTCGAAGTGCTCCAGCTGCTGTCCCAGGGCAAGCCCAACAAGTTGATCGGCCGCAGCCTCGGCATCAGCGAGGGCACGGTCAAGATCCACCTCGCGGCGATCTTCCGCGCCCTCAACGTCCGCAACCGCACCGAGGCGGTGGTCGCGGCGCAGGCGCTCACCGAAGCCTGACTAGGGCCTGTTAACGCTATTTCCGGAAATAGCGTGAACAGGCCTAGCTCGACTTCCATCGGGCACAGCGCGACTCGGCCTTGGTCGTCCAGGGCAACTCGCCCTTGATCGATTCGACGACCTTGTAGTAGTCCCACGGCTCTTTCGACTCGGCCGGCGTCTTCACCTGCAGCAGGTGCATGTCGTGCACCATGAGCCCGTCGCCGCGAAGCCATCCGCCCTTGACGAACATGTCGTCGAACCGGGACTTGCGCAGCTGCGCCATGATCTTCTCCGGGTCGTCGGAGCCGGCCGCCTTCACGGCCCTGAGGTACTGAAGAGCCGCCGAGTAGTCGCCGGCATGGAACGAGGAAGGCATGCGCTTGTGCTTGTCGAAGAAGCGGCGCGCCCAGTCCCGCGACTCGGCGCTCTGGTTCCAGTACCAGCTGTCTGTGAGATACATGTTCTGGGTCGTCTTCAGGCCCAGGGCATGGACATCGTTGATCGTGATGATCATCCCGGCCAGCTTCATGCCCTTGCCGAGGCCGAATTCCGCGGCGGACTTCAGCGCGTTCACCGTGTCGCCGCCCGCGTTCGCCAGTGCCAGCACGTCCGCCTTCGAGCTCTGCGCCTGCAGCATGTAGGAGGAGAAGTCGCTGGCGCCCAGCGGGTGCTTGATCGAGCCGGCGACCGTGCCGCCATTCTCGAGAATCACCTTGGTCGCGTCGTTCTGCAGCGAGGCGCCGAAGGCGTAGTCGGCGGCGACGAAGTACCACTTCTTCGCGCCTGCCCTGACCACCGCGCCGGCCGTGCCACGGGCCAGCGCCACGGTGTCGTAGGCGTATTGCACGGTGTACGGCGAGCAGAACTCGTTGGTGAGGCTGGAGGCGCCCGAGCCCACGACGAAGTACGGCTTCTTCTTTTCGGCGGCCACGCCCGCCATGGCGATCGCGGCGCCCGAATTCACGCCGCCGATGAGCATGTCCACCTTGTTGACATCGAACCACTCGCGCGCCTTGGCTGCCGCGATGTCGGGCTTGTTCTGGTGGTCCATGGTCAGCAGCTCGATCTGCTTGCCGTTCACCATGCCGCCGGCATCGGCGATGGCCATGCGGATCGCATCGGCGCCGGCCGGGCCGTCGTAGTCCCGGTAGACGCCCGACATGTCGCTGATGAAGCCGATGCGCACGACATCGTCGGAGACCTGGGCCGACACGGCGGTCGCTGCGATCACCAGGCCGACGGCCACTGCAACGCAATTCTTCTTCATGGGTGTCTCTCGTGGTGGGGTGAAGGTCAAAGGGCGAACGCGGGCCGCACCGCACCGACGCGGGGAAGGCCCATCATGGCGCGCGCCTCGGCCGGCGTCGCTGGCTCCATGTCGAGCTCCCGGATGATGCGAACGATGCGTTCCGTCAGCTGGATGTTGGTCGCGAGCTCGCCCTGGCGCAGATAGAGGTTGTCCTCCAGGCCGACGCGCGCGTGGCCGCCCAGCAGCAGGGACGCGACATTGGCTTCCAGCTGCGACGGGCCGATGCCGCTGACGCAGAAGATGCTGTTGCGCGGCAGCGTGTCCACCATCATCTGAAGAAAGCGCGGGGAGTACGGCATGGCGTTCTGGAAATTGCGATGCACGTTCATCACGATGTTCACGAAGTGCGGCGCGTCGTCGAGCCCTTCGCCGATGAGCGTGGTGGTGTCCTGAAGGATGTGGGTCGGACTGAACACCTCCCACTCCGGCTTGATGCCGCGTGCCTTCATGCCTGCCGCCAATTCGCGGCCGCGGGCGATCGAGGTGTCCATCAGGATCTCCTTGCCCTCGAAGCTGAGGTTCAGCGTCGTTGCATCGAGCGTGCACATCTCCGCACCGGCCTCCATGCCCTTGAGCCGCTCCTCCCACAGGATCTCCCAGCGGTCGCCGGCGAGCGGCTTGACCATGTCGCCGTGGACGCCGCCGCCCGTCGAGTTGTTGATCACGATGTCGCTGCGGGCCCGGATGCGTGCGTTGATGTCGCGGTAGACGGCGGGATCGCAGGTGGCGCCATCGTCCGGCCTGCGCGCATGGATGGCCACGACGCTCGCGCCCGCGTTCCAGCAGCGCACGACGTCGTCCGCGATCTCCGCGGGCTGCGTCGGAAGGTGCGGGTTCTGCGACTTGTGGGCCATGCCCCCTGTGGGAGCGATGGTCAGGATGACTTTGCGTTTGGACATGGAGTTCGTCTGGTGGGGGGAGTGGAGGGGGATCGCGCAGGGCGAGGGCTCAGGCATCACGGCCGGCCCGGCCCGAAGCCGTGGCCGGGGCAGGCCGCGCGACGCGGATCACGCGGGTGTCGGGTGCTTCGGCGTGCATGCGCGCCACCTCGTCCGCTCGGCGAGTCAGGACGGCGCGCTGGTTCACGTAGCCCTTGTCGGTGATCTCGCCCGCATCGGCATCGGGTGGGTCCGTCAGGAACATCACGCGGCGCGGCATCTGCGACGAGCCGACGCCGCTCTGCTCGAACATCGACAGCGCCTCCCGGACGCGCTGCGCGACCTCGTCGGCCGATGCCTGGCTGGCGGCGGGGCTCGGGAACACGAGGGCGCCGATCTCGTCGCGGTCGTGACCGGTCAGGACCACGTCGGCGGCGTAGGGCGACAGCGCGGAGACGAGCTTCAGGCGCAGGGGCCCCACGGACACCCAGGTCCCGGTGGAGAGCTTGAAGTCTTCCGAGACCCGGCCATCGAAGAGCACGCCGCGCGAAGGATCGCCGGGGTCGACGACGAGGCCGGCGTCGCCGATCCTGTAGAAGCCCTCGTCGTCGAAGGCGGCTGCCGTGAGCGCGGGCGCATCGCGGTAGCCCGCGAAGACGCTGACACCTCGCACGCGCATTTCCAGCTTTTCGCCGTTGCGCACCAGCTTGAGTTCCGTGCCCGGCAGCGGGACGCCGATGCAACCCGCGCCATCGAGCCTGAAGTGCGCGCTGGTGACGAGCGGTGCGGTCTCCGTCGCGCCCCAGGAGGTGGTCAGCCACAGCGGCTCTTCGCGCACCTGGGCGGCCAGTGCTTCCAGTCGGCCCCAGGTCGCGGCAGGAAGCGCTGCCGCAGCGTAGAACACCAGCTGCAGCCGCGACAGGACATCGCGTGCCAGGTCGAGGTCGGCTTCCAGCAGCGGCAGCAGCATGTCCAGCCCGCGCGGCACGTTGAAATGCAGGTTGGGCCGGACCTCGCGCAGATTGCGCACCGTCTTCTCGATGAGCCCCGGCGCGGGGCGGCCCTCGTCGATGTACAGCGCGCCGCCATGGCGCAGGACCATGTGGAGGTTGTGGTTGCCGCCGAAGGTGTGGCTCCAGGGCAGCCAGTCGACGATCACGGGCTTTTCCGTCTCGAGGAAGCGCCAGGTCTGGGCCAGCGCCTGCTGGTTGGCGCAGAGCATCCGGTGCGTGTTGGGGACGACCTTGGGCTGTCCGGTCGAGCCGGAGGTCAGAAGGTACTTGGCGACGTCGTCGCCGCTGAGCGTCTCGAACACGGCCATCACGGCGGGCGTTTCGCGGGTCTCCAGAAAGCGGGCGAAGTCGAGTGCGCCGGGCATGTGCTCGGCGCCGTCGCCGAGCACCTGGATGGCGTCCCCCGCGCAGGCGGCCATCGCGGCGCCGTACACCTTGGCGTCGGCGGCGTAGATGAGCGAAGGGTGCAGCGCATCGACGATGCCGCGGATCTTCGCGTGGTCCCTGGAGAGGCGCGAGTAGGCGCTGGAGACCGGGCAGACCGGCAGTCCGACATGCATGGCCCCCAGCATGAGCAGCGCATGGTCGATCGAGTTGTCGGACAGAATCACGATGGGCCGCTCGCGGGGCAGCCCGAGGTCGATCAGGCGTTGCGCGATCGCACCGATGGCCACGCGCAGCTGGCCCCAGGTCATGCGCCGCCAGCCGCCGGCCGCATCGCGCTCCGCCAGCGCCAGCGCGTCGGGTGTTTCGCCCGACCAGCGTTCGATCCATTCGCCGATGCAGCGCGCGTAGTCGCCCAGCGGCTCGGTCGAGCGCAGCACCAGGCTGCCGTCGGCATGTCGGCGGCACGCGATGCGGGCGGGCGCGACGCGTGCGGGGTCGTCGTAGATGGCCATGGCGCTCATTCCCCTGGCCATGCCTGCGCCTTGCCCTTGATCGCGGCGATCAGCAGTTCGTCGCGTGCCGCTTCCAGGTCCGCCAACCGCCGGCCCGCCAGTTCGTCGTCGACGCCCTGCACGATCCTGGCCTTCAGCGCGGGCGTCAGCGTCGGCGAACCGAGGTCCTTCCACCAGTCCTCGATGGGGCCGCCCAGGTGATCGAGCACATGACGGATGCCGCCGGCGCCGCCGGAGAAATGCAGGTTCAGGAACGGGCCGCAGACACCCCAGCGGAGGCCGGGGCCGTAGGCGATGGCGGTGTCGATGTCCTCCACCGTGGCGACGCCCTGTTCGACCAGATGGAAGGCCTCGCGCCAGAGCGCCGCCTGCAGCCGGTTGGCGATGTGGCCCTTGATCTCCTTGCGGCCGTGGATCGGGCGCTTGCCGATCGCGGTGTAGAAGGCCATCGTCCGTTCGATGGTGCGGGGCGACGTGCGCTCCCCGCCGATGACTTCCACCAGGGGAATGAGATGGGGCGGATTGAAGGGGTGTCCCAGGACGACGCGTTCCGGGTGCTGGCAACCGGCCTGGATCGCGGTGGTCGAGAGACCGGACGAACTCGACGCGAGGATGACCTCCGGCGGCAGCAGCGCGTCCATGCGCCGAAAGAGATCCGCCTTGACGTCGAGACGTTCGGGGCCGTTCTCCTGCACGAAGTCGGCACCTTGCAAGGCATCTTCCAGATCGCGGTGGAAGCGAAGGCGCTGTGTCGATGCGCCCGGCGCCAGGCCGAGCCGTTCCAGGGTCGGCCAGTGCTGTGCCACGCTGTCCCGCAGCCGCTGCTCCGCGCCGTCCGACGGATCGGTCGCGACGACGTCGAGGCCCTGGGCGAGAAAATGGGCGGCCCAACTGGCGCCGATGACGCCCGTTGCGACGACGGCGACGCGCTGGATGGTGGGAGGGAGCATGGGTGCGGGGTCCGGTCGTTGGCGCGTGCGCTGGCGGGCCAGTGCATGCAGGGTGACGAAGCCCCGGATTGTTCGATGCCCCCCGGGATGGCACAGTCGTCAGCACGACAATCGACACCCGGGAAAACCACCGGACCCCCTGCACGACGTGAGCGCGTCCAATACCCCATGAGCATCAGAGCCGCGCCGCGTGCGTCCGGAATCACCCTTGCGCAACTGCTGGCGGAATCGGCGTGGTTTCCGCAGTTGACACAGGCTGCCCGCGACCAGGTGCTGTCCGACGTGGTGGAGCGAACGGTCGCGGCCGGTGAGGCGCTCATCCGTCATGGCGAGACGGCGCTGTGGTGGAACGGCGTGATGGACGGGGTGATGAAGTGGTCGACGGGCACGCGGGCCGGACGCTCCGTCACGCTGGGCGGGCTGACGACCGGAAGCTGGTTCGGCGAAGGCAGCCTGTTGCGCGGCAAGCCGGTGCAGGCCGACGTCATCGCGTTGCGCCACAGCCGTGTGGCGCTGCTCCCCAAGAACACCTTCGAGTGGCTGTACGACACGGAACCTCGCTTCGGCCGCTTTCTGCTCAACCAGATCAACGAGCGCCTGCACTGGTTCATGGGCGACTTCGCCGCGCACCGTGTGTTGAGCGTCGAAGCGCAGGTGGCCCGGGCGCTGACCGGCTTGATCCATCCCTGGTTGAATCCGGGCGGCGATCTGCACCTGCAGATCTCCCAGGAAGAACTGGCGAACCTCGTGGGCCTCTCGCGTCAGCGCTGCAATCAGGCCCTGAGCCAGTTCAAGGGCCTGTCGATCGTGCGCACCGAGTACGGCGGCATCACCATCCTGGATGCGCAGCGGCTCGAATCACTCACGCGGGTCGAATAGAGGGGCCGCCGCCGCGACCGGCGCGCCGCGCGCCGTCTACGCGCCCAGCTGCAGGAACACCCGCCCGCCCTCGATGCGCACCGGGTAGCTGCGCAGGTCCGCGGTGACCGGCGCGCAGGTCGCGCGGCCGTCGCGGATGTCGAAGCGGCCCTGGTGCAGCGGACACTCGATCTCGAAGCCCTCGAGAAAGCCGTCGCACAGCCGTGCCTGGCCGTGGGTGCAGGTGTTGTCGGTGGCGAAGATGCGGCCCTCCACCTTGTAGAGGGCGATGTCGCGGCCGGCGACCTGGGCGCCGATCACATCGTCCTCTGGCACGTCGTCCTCGGCGCTCGCATCGATCCATGGGGTGTCGTTCATCGGAGGGCCTCAGATCGGGTAGATGATGGAGTTCGGGATCATTTCGCTGTCGTACACGCACAGGCGCGACGCGAACCGGAGTCCGTCCGGCGTCCGGACGATGGTGTCGATGTAGCGGCCGACGTTGAAGACGGTCGATGCCTGCGACAGCTTGGTGCGGAACACCGCGTAGTTGGCTTCCACCTCGAAGCGGTCGGGCGTCGCCGACCGGATCAGCGGCGCGCCGACGACATGCCGCTGGTAGTACGGGTCGTGAAACAGCGTCTCGCGGATGCCGTAGACGCGGTCCTTCAGCATGCCCTTGCTCTCGAAGAACAGGGTGGCCAGCGGGAAGCCGCGCTCGTGGTTCTCGCGCGGGATCAGCTTGTAGAGGCAGTCCTCGACGAAGAACTCCGGCCACAGGCCCCAGTCGCCGGAATCCACGGCCTGCGCGTAGTCGGCATGCAGGCGCGCGATCGCGGCGTAGTCGTGGAAGCCGACGTCCGGTGCAGCGTTCGGCGTGGTCGCCGTCGGTGTTTCAGTCATGTCGTTCATGGGGTTCAGGCCTCCATGACTTCGCGCCAGTAGGCGTACATGCCGCGGATCAGCGTCTCGGTCACCATGTGGTCGGTGTCGCCGACCTCGCGCCCGCCGAGCTCGGCCAGCGTGCGATGGAAGGGCTTCTGCTCGAAGCCTTGCTGCGAGAACTCGATGACCTCGCCATCGTCGGCCGAGACGAAGCCGGCCGGCCCGAACAGGTTGGCCTGCCGCAGCCGGCGCTGCGTCATCTCGTCCGTGTCGTCGTCGAAGCCGAAGTGCGTCCACACGAAGTCGAAGGCGCCATGGCCGTCGGGCTGGATGTGGCGGGTGGAGACGCTGTTGACCTGCTGCTGCAGGATGACGCTCGGGAACAGCGTCATCATCACGGCTGTCGGCCCGCCCCACCAGGGCTCCGGCACGATGTCGAGAAAGCGTGGGTCGTTGAGTGTCATGCTCTCCTTGAAGCTCGACACCTGCGTCACCTGGTCGGCCTTGCCCGACTGGCCGCGCGTGGAGATCATCGCGGCGTGGCGATGCCGGGCGTCCATCTTCAGCTCGCTCTTGTTGTCGGCGCGCCAGAGCCCGAAGGTGACGAACCAGGTGTGCAGCAGGCCGGGGTGGTACGGGTCCTTGATGTTCTCCTGCATCAGCTTCCAGTTGCCCGGAATGCGCTGGCGGTTGTAGCCGAGGATGCGCAGCTGCCGGCCGTTGAACAGGCGGTCGAAGTAGCCCAGGATGGTCGGCCCGAGGAAATCCTCCAGCGACTCGATGTCGTGGTCGAAGCTCGCGAACACCACGCCGCCGCGCGTCGCCACCTTGAGCTTGTTCAAGCCGTGGTCGTCGGTCTTGAAGTCGGCCGGCATGCCGCCGTTGACCTTGCCGTCCTGCTTCACGCCGCGCCGGAAGGGCACGCCCTGCAGGTCGCCCTGCAGCGTGTAGCTCCACTGGTGGTAGGGGCAGACGAACTCCTTGCGGTTGCCGTGCCGCTCGCGGCAGAACTGCATGCCGCGGTGCGCGCAGACGTTCTCGACCACGCGGATGCCACCCTCGGCATCGCGCACCATGAGCACCGAGCGCTCGCCCACGACGGTGCGCTTGAAGTCGCCGGGCGCGGGGATCTCCGCTTCGAGGCCCACGTAGTTCCAGTGCTTCGTATAGAAGAAGCGTTCGAGTTCCTTCCTGTGCTGGGCCTCGTCGGTGTAGGCCATGAAGGGGATGCGGCTGGTGTCGGCGGACGCCCAGTGGATGCGGGCCGGAAAGGTGCCCGTGTCGGCGGTGCTCATCGTGTGTCTCCTTTATCGTTGAAGCTCAATGGCCGCTGGCGTAGAACGCATCGGCATGGATCTGGTCGGCCTGGATCCCCAGTCGGTGGACCAGCAGGCGCGTGGCGTCCACCAGGGGTGGCGCGCCGCACAGGTAGGCGCGAAAGCCCGCCAGTGAGGAACCCGGCCAGTCGCTCGCGATCGCATCCGTCACCAGGCCGCTGCGGCAGTCCGGCGCCTGGCCGGCGCTGAGCACCACATGCACCTGCAAGGACGGATGCTCCCGCTGCAGCGCCGCGAGCTGGTCGCGGCCATACAGGTCGCGCGCCGCACGCACGCCGAAGTACAGGTGGATCGGATGGCGCATGCCCTCGGCGATCGCGCCGCGCACGATCGAGAGGATCGGCGCGAGGCCGGTGCCGCCGGCCACGCACAGCATCGGCCCCGCGTGCCTGCGCCGCAAATAGGCGCAGCCGAGCGGGCCGCTCACGCGCACGCTGTCGCCGACCGCGAGAGACGTCGCGACGTAGCCGCTCACGCGGCCGTCCGGCACCATCCGCACATGGAACTCGAGGGCGTCGTCACCCGGCAGGCCGGCCATTGAATAGGGGCGCACATGTTCGGGCGTGAACTGCAATTGCGCGTACTGCCCGGGCGAGAAGTCCAGCGCCTTGGCGGCTTTCAGGCGGATGCGGCGGATGTCGTGCGTCGGCGCGTCGATCGCCACCACCGTGGCCTTGAGCACCCTGGCGGTGTGGACGACGACGTCGTCGATCTCCGGGATCTCGACCGTGCAGGGTTCGGTCAGCGATGTCTGGCAGGCCAGCACGTACGCGTCGGGCTGCTCGGCGGCTTCCGCCACATCGCATGCCGGGCCCTTGACCAGCTTGCAGCGGCAGGTGCCGCAGCGGCCGGCCATGCAGCTGTAGGAGATCGGAATGCCGTGGCTGCGCAGCGCTTCCAGCAGGTTGATGCCCGGCGCCACGTCGAGCGTGCGCTGGAGCGGTCGCACCAGGAGTTCCATCGTGTCTTGTCTCGTCGTCTCTTGTTGTCTGCCGCCGATGGGGCGATGAGGTCCGATGCTCGGGCTGCGGTAAAAATCAGTCAATACAATGGCGTCGATGTTCAATATCACTTGAATCAATGATGTGAAGGGCCCTTCATGGAGCTGCATGACATCGACCTGAACCTGCTGGTGGTGTTCGACCAGCTCATGGCGGAACGCAAGGTGTCGAAGGTCGCCGAGAACCTCGGGCTGGGCCAGCCGGCCGTCAGCAACGCGCTGGCACGTCTTCGCAAGCTGCTGGGTGACGAGTTGTTTCTTCGCACCTCGGCCGGCATGCAGCCGACGCCGTTCGCGGACCAGCTGGCCGCATCGGTCGGCCTGGCGCTGGGCATGCTCCACAGCGCCGTGAACGCCCGAAGCACCTTCGACCCCGGCAACAGCCAGCGCCGCTTCGCGATCGGCATGACCGACATCGGCGAGATCTATTTCCTGCCCCGGCTGATGCAGCGCCTGCACGAGCTTGCGCCGCAGGTGTCGATCACCACGGTGCGCAACACGGCGGTGAACCTCAAGGACGCGATGGAGGCGGGCCAGGTCGACCTCGCGATCGGCCTGCTGCCGCAGCTCAAGAGCGGGTTCTTCCAGCGGCGCCTGTTCGAGCAGAAATACGTCTGCCTCGTGCGGCGCCGGCATCCGCTGACGCGCCGGAAACTGCAGGAAGCGGACTTCTTCGCCGCAGAACACCTGGCCGTGGTCTCCGCAGGCACGGGCCACGGCCGCATCGACCAGATCCTGGACCGGAACGCACCGCAGCGAAAGGTTCGGCTGACGGTGCCGCACTACGTGGCGCTCGGCCACATCCTTCAGTCCAGCGACCTGGTCGCGACCGTGCCGCAACGGCTGGCCGAGCGGATGGTGGCGCCGTTCGAGCTGGCGGTGCTGCCGCATCCGGTCCAGCTGCCGGCAATCGCCATCCACCTGTTCTGGCATGCCAAGTACCAGAAGGACCCGGCAAACCAGTGGCTGCGCAACCTGATCGTCGAACTGCACGCCGATTGACGGCGCACGCGGCGCGGGCGATGCAGCGTCAGACGCCCAGCCAGCTGGACAGCGTGGCCGGGTCCGCCGCGAGCGGCGCCGACTCGGACGCCAGCACGATGCGGCCCTTCTCCATCACCACCGCATGGTCGGTGTGCGCCAGCACCTTGCGCCAGTCGCGGTCGACGATCAGCGTGGCGATGCCGGTGCTGCGGATGTCCGCGATCACCCGCCAGATCTCCGCGACGATCAGCGGCGCCAGGCCCTCCGTCGCCTCGTCGAGGATGAGCAGGCGCGGGTTGGTCATCAACGCCCGGCCGATCGACAGCATCTGCTGTTCGCCGCCCGACAGTTGCTGGCCGCCGTGCGAGAGCCGTTCGGTGAGGCGCGGGAAGGTCGCCATCACGCGGTCGAAGGTCCAGGCGCGGCGCCCATCCAGGCCGGCGCGCTCGCTCATCAGCAGGTTCTCGCGCACCGACAGGTTGGGGAAGATGCCGCGACCCTCGGGCACGTAGCCGATGCCCTGCCGGGCCATTTTCTCGGGCGCCCAGCCGGTCACGTCGCGGCCGTCGAGCAACACGCGGCCGGAGGCCGGCCGCACGTAGCCCATCAGCGAGCGGATCAGCGTGGTCTTGCCCATGCCGTTGCGCCCGAGCAGGCCGAGCGAGGTGGCTGCCGGGTGCACGGCATCGACCCCGCGCAGGATGTGGCTGTCGCCGTAGTAGGTGTGGAGCGATTCGATTCGCAGCATGTCAATGTGCTCCCTCGTCGCCCAGGTAGGCCTCGCGCACGGCGGGGTCCTGCCGGATCGTGGCGGGGTCGCCGCTGGCGATGACCGCGCCGTTGACCATCACGGTGATGCGGTCGGCGATGCGAAAGACCGCGTCCATGTCGTGCTCGACCAGCAGGATGGCGTGCGACGCCTTCAGGCGTTCGAGCAAGGCCAGCATCCGGTCGGTCTCCTCGGCGCCCATGCCCGCCAGCGGTTCGTCCAGCAGCAGCACCCGCGGCCGGGTCGCCAGGCACATCGCGACCTCGAGCTGGCGCTTGGCGCCGTGGCTCATCGTGCCGGCGATGCGGCGCGCCTCGGTGTCGAGCCCGGCGGCACGCAGCGCTTCGTCGGCCGCCGCGTTGCTGGACGCGCAGCGGTGCGAGGCCTGCCAGATCGCCCACGGTCGCGGCGTCGCGGCCTGCGCGGCGAGGCGGCAGTTCTCGTGCACGGTGAACTCGGGGAAGATGGTCGTGCGCTGGTAGCTGCGGCCCACGCCGTCGCGGGCCCGGCGCGATTGCGCGCGGGTGGTGATGTCTTCGCCGGCCAGCGCGATGCGGCCCTCGGAGGCCTCGATCTCGCCCGAGAGCATGTTGATCAGCGTCGACTTGCCGGCGCCGTTGGTGCCGATCACGGCGTGCACTTCGCCGCGCTTCAGGTCGAGCGTCACGGCGTTCACCGCGACCAGGCCGCCGAAGCGGCGGGTGAGCCCCTGCACCGTCAGCAGTGCGCCGCTCATGGCGTCACCGCCTTCGGCTGCGGGCTCGGCGACAGGCGTGCGGCCAGGCCGATCAGTCCCTTCGGCAGCAGCGCCACGAACACGATAATCGCGATGCCGAGCGTGAGCTGCCAGTGGTCGGCCAGCGGCCCCACGAGCGCATGCGTCCCGAGGATTTCCTTGAGCACGGTGAAGGCGACGGCGCCGATCACCGCGCCGCGCAGGTGGCCGAGGCCGCCGAGGATGATCATCAGCAGCACCTCGCCGGAGTTGTGCCAGGCCAGCAGTTCGGGGTTGACCACACCGTCGCGCGAGGCGACCAGGAAGCCCGCCAGGCCGGCCAGCGCGCCTGCGAGCACGAAGGCCGCGAGCTTGTAGCCGTACACGGCGAAGCCGGCCGCGCGCATGCGCTGTTCGTTCACGCGGATGCCCGCCAGCGCCGCGCCGAAGCGGGAGCGGCGGATGAGCGCGAGCAGGCCGTAGGTGCCGGCCAGTGCCGCGAGCACCGCATAGAACTGTACGCGGCGGTTTTCCATGTCGATCGGGCCGAGGCTCGGCCGCACGTACATATAGATGCCGTCGCTGCCGCCGCCGACCTTGGTGTCGTGGAAGATGAAGAAGGCCATCTGTGCGAAGGCCAGCGTGACCATGATGAAGTAGACGCCGCGCGTGCGCAGGCTGAGCGCGCCGACCACCAGCGCGTACAGCGCGGCGCTGCCCATCGCCAGCGGCAGCAGCCAGGCGATCGAGCCGCCCTCGGCGCCAGAGCCCAGCACCGTCGCGTAGGCGCCGATGCCGTAGAAGGCCGCATGGCCGAGGCTCACGAGGCCGGTCATGCCGACCAGCAGTTCGAGGCTCAGCGCGAAGATCGACAGGATCATCACCTTGACGACGAGGTCGGACGCGTACGGCCCCAGCAATGGCCCGGCCGCCGCCAGGAGCACGGCGCAGAGCAGGGGAATCCAGGCAGAGAAGTTCTTCATGTCAGGCACGCCGTCCCATCAATCCTTCGGGGCGCCAGATGAGCACGATGGCCATCAGCACGTACACGCCCATGCCGCTCAGCTCGGCGAAGAAGACCTTGCCGAAGGTGTCGACGAAGCCCACCAGCAGCGAGGCGACCAGCGCGCCGGTGATCGAGCCGATGCCGCCGATCACCACCACCACGAAGCAGATGATCAGCACGCTCGCGCCCATGTTTGGGTACACGGACGACATCGGTGCGGCGATCATCCCGGCCAGCGCAGCGAGCGCCACGCCGGCCGCGAACACGATGCGGTAGAGGCGGCGGATGTCGATGCCCAGACCACGCACCATGTCGCGGTTGCTCGCGCCGGCGCGGATCATCATGCCCAGTCGCGTGCGGTTCACCACCAGATAGAGCCCGATGGCCAGCACGATGCAGGCGGCCGACGCGAAGAGCCGGTACCACGGGTAGCTCATGAGGTCGCCGAGCGCGAAGCTGCCGTCGAGCCAGGCCGGCACCTTCACGCCGTGCACGTCGTTGCCCACCAGGATCGAGCGCAGCTCCTCGAAGACCAGGATCAGGCCGTAGGTCATCAGCACCTGCTGCAGGTGGTCGCGCTGGTAGAGATAGCTGAAGAAGGCCCACTCCAGCAGGTAGCCGAAGACGGCCGCGAGCAGCACGCCCGCGACCAGCATCAGGATGAACTGGTCGCCGAAGAGCGGCGACAGCGCGAACGCCATGTAGGCGCCCAGCATGTAGAAACTGCCGTGGGCCAGGTTGATCACGCCCATGATCCCGAAGATCAGCGTGAGGCCCGAGGCGACCAGGAACAGCAGCAAGCCGTACTGGACCGCGTTCAGGCACTGGACGAGAAAGGTTCCGAAGTCCACGGCGCGCGCCTTACATCCTGCAGCCGCGGGCTGGGTCGGCCAGGCCCTTGATGGCGACGCTCACCATCTTGTTCTCCTTGCCGTCGACCTTGCGCAGGTAGATGTCCTGCACCGGGTTGTGCGACTTGCCCACCGCGAAGGTGCCGCGCGGGCTGTCGATCTTCGCCTTCTCGACGGCGGCCGCGAACTCGGCCTTCTTGGAGATGTCGCCCTTGGTGGCATCCAGCCCGATGGCCAGGATCTGCGCCGCGTCGTAGCCCTGCACGGCATAGACGTCGGGCTGCAGCTTGAAGGCCTTGGCATAGGCGGCGCGAAAGCTGTTGTCGCGCGGCGTGTTCAGGCCGTCGGCGTAGTGCAGCGTGGTCAGCATGCCCTGCGCGCTGTCGCCTTGCGCATCGAGCGTGCCGTCGGTCAGGAAGCCGGGGCCATACAGCGGGATGGTCTTGTTCAGGCCCGCGGCCGCGTAGTCCTTGACGAACTTCACCGCGCCGCCGCCGGCGAAGAAGGCGTACACCGCATCGGGCTTGGCCGCGGCGATCTCGGTCAGCAGGGCCTGGAACTCGACGTTGGGGAAGGGCACGGTGAGTTGCTTGACGACCTGGCCGCCCGCCTTCTCGAAGCCCTCCTTGAAGCCGGCGGTCGACTCGTCGCCGGCCGCGTACTTCCAGGTGATGGTGATCGCCTTCTTCTTCTTTTCCTGCTTGGCCGCGACCTCGCCCATGGCGTAGGCGGGCTGCCAGTTGGAGAAGGAACTGCGGAAGATGTTGGGTGCGCACATCGGCCCGGTCACCGCGTCGGCGCCCGCGTTGGGCACGATCAGCGTGGTGCCGCTTTCCTTCGCCGCCTTGGCCATCGCCATGGCCACGCCCGAGTGCACGGTGCCGACGATGACGTCGACGTTGTCGCGCTTGATGAGCTTGTTGACGTTGTCGGTCGCCTTGGCCGGGTCGGACTCGTCGTCGACCTTCACGTATTCGATCTCGCGGCCGCCGAGCTTGCCGCCCTGTTCCTCGACGCGCAGCTTGAAGCCGTTCTCGATGGCCACGCCCAGCGCGGTGTAGGTGCCGCTGTAGGGCAGCATCAGGCCGACCTTCAGCTTGCCCTGCTGGGCGTGGCCGAGCGTGGCGATGCAGGCGAGGGTGAGCGCGGTCAGCGCGGTACGAAGGTTCTTCTGGCTCATGGTTGTCTCCATTGATTGATGAACGAAATAGTCGCGCTTATCACCTGCTCCGGCTGGTCCCGGTGAGGGGAGTGGCCGCAGTCGGGCAATTCGAGAAGTTGCGTGCGGCCGACCCGCGATGCGATGCCGCGGATCTGCTGCAGGGTGCCGTATTCGTCGTCCACGCCCTGGATGGCGAGCACCGGGCAGGCGATGCCGTCGAGTTCGCGCTCGATGTTCCACTGGCGGAAGGGCGGATGCAGCCAGATGCGGTTCCAGCCCCAGAAGGCGGAGTCGGGGTCGTCGTGGTAGCGGCCGAGCTTGCTGGGCAGGTCGGTCTGCACGTAGGCGACGCGCGCCTGCTCGATGTTCTCGACCGTCACGTCCTCCACCAGGATGTGGGGCGCCAGCACCACGAGGCCGGCGACGCGCTGCGGAAAGCGCGCGGCGTACAGCAGCGTGATCGATCCGCCATCGCTGTGGCCGAACAGCCAGGGCGGCTCGTCGATGCCCAGGGCGTCGAACAGCGGCGGCAGCACCTCGTGCGCCTGGCGATGCATGAAGTCGACGTCCCAGACTTCATCGGCCTCCCGCGGCGTCGAGCGGCCGTAGCCGGGCCGCGAGAAGACCAGCCCGCGGAAGCCACCCGCGTTGCACAGCCGCTGCGGGAAGTCCTTCCACATCGCGACCGAGCCCAGGCCCTCGTGCAGGAAGACGAGCAGCGGCGCGTCATCACGCTCGGCTGCGATGCGCACGTACTCGACGCGCACCTCCCGTTCCCGCCAGCGGATGGCGGCCCATTGCGTCTCTTCGCTCACGCGTGCAGCTCCTGCTCGCGCAGTCGGAAGCGTTGGATCTTGCCCGTCGCGGTCTTGGGCAGTTCGTCGACGAACTCGATGAAGCGGGGGTACTTGTAGGCGGCCAGGTGCTGCTTGACGAAGGCCTTGAGTTCCTCGGCGCTGCACGATTGGTTCGACTTCAGCACCACGAAGGCCTTGGTCTTGGTCAGGCCGTCGTCGTCTTGCTTGCCGATGACGGCGGCTTCGAGCACCGCCGGGTGGCGCATCAGCGTGGCCTCGACCTCGAAGGGGGACACATAGATGCCGCTGACCTTCAGCATGTCGTCGCTGCGGCCGGCGTAGGTGTAGTAGCCGTCGGCGTCGCGCGAGTACTTGTCGCCGCTCTGCGTCCAGCCGTCGCGGAAGGTCTGGCTGCTCTTCTCGGGGTTGCCCCAGTACATGAGCGCGCTGCTCGGTCCCTTGATGTAGAGGTCGCCGACTTCTCCATCCGGCACGGGCCGGCCGTCTTCTCCGCGCAGTTCGATCTGGTAGCCCTCCACCGGACGCCCCGTGGTGCCGTAGCGGATGTCGCCGGGCCGGTTGGAGAGGAAGATGTGCAGCATCTCGGTGGAGCCGATGCCGTCGATGATCTCGCAGCCGAAGTGCGCCTTGAAGCGCTGTGCGATCTCGCCCGGCAGCGCCTCGCCCGCCGACGAGCACATGCGCAGCGCCACGCTGTCGCGCGCGGGCAGCGACGGCGACGCGAGCATGCCGGCGAAGCCGGTGGGCGCGCCGAAGAACACGGTGGGTTTCACGCCCGTGGCCTCGTCCGGGAGCGCGGTGCCGGTCCAGCGCTTGAAGGTCGCGTCGGGCGTCGGCCGCTCGGCCATCAGCACGACGGTCGCGCCGACCGACAGCGGGAAGGTCAACCCGTTGCCCAGCCCGTAGGCGAAGTACAGCTTGGCGGCGGAGAAGCAGATGTCGTCCTCGGTGAGTGCGAGCACCGGCTTGCCGTAGAGCTCGGCGGTCCACCACGGGTTGCCGTGGGTGTGGACCGTGCCCTTGGGCCGCCCGGTCGAGCCCGAGGAATAGAGCCAGAAGGCATGGTCCTGCGGGCCGGTCGCGGCCGGCCGGGCCAGCGGAGGGTGTGCGCCGATGGCGGCGTCCAGGTCGCTCGCGCCGCTGGGCAGCGCGGCGGTGGGCTGCGAGACGAAGAGCTGGCGCAGCGCATGCGGCGACTTGGACATGGCGTCCTGCAGCACCGGCAGCAGCGCGCCCGACACCAGCGCCGCGACGGCGCCGCTGTGCTCGAGCATGTAGGCATAGTCGTCGGCCGTGAGCAGGGTGTTGACCGCGACGGGCACCACGCCGGCGTAGAGACATCCGAGGAAGCTCACCGGCCAGTCGCTGGTGTCGAGCTGCAGCAGCAGCACGCGTTCTTCGGGCTGCACGCCGGCCGACTGCAGCGCGCTGGCGAGGCGGCGCGCCCGGACTTCCAGGCCGCCGTAGCTGAGCGTGCCGCGGTCGTCGATGTAGGCGAGCTTGGCGGCCCGCTCGCGGTTGAGTGCGAACAGGTGTTCGGCGAAATTGAAGTCGGTGGGCAAGCTCATCGTGTGTCTCCTGGTGTCTGCGGCGCGGTGGTGCGCTCTTCTGTGTGCATGTCGCGGGCGCGGGGCGCTAGCCGAGGCCCAGCCCGGCCAGCACCGCCGGGCTCGCCTGCACCGCGCTGCGGCGGTGGTAGAAGTCCAGCGCCCGCAGGCCGCCGAGTTCCGCGCCGCCGCCGGCGCGCCCCGGGCCGCCATGCAGCGACATCGGCATCACGTTGCCGTGGCCGGTGTGGGTCTGCGCCACGTCGGGGCTGACCACATGCACCCGGCCATGGCTGGCCGCGAGCTGCACCGCGGTGCGTGCCAGCGCTGTGTCGTCGCTGCCGTAGAGCGAGGTGACCAGCGAGCCCTGGCCGCGATGCGCCAGCGCGATTGCGTGGTCGAGGTCGCGGTAGGCGAGCAGGGTCGCCACGGGGCCGAAGACCTCCACGTCGTGCACCGAGTCCGCCGCGTCGGCGTCCTTGGCGCCCAGCAGCACCGGGCCGATGCAGGCCGCGATGGCGGGGTCGGCGTCGACCAGCGCCTGCGCGCTGCCGTCGTGCAGCACCGTGGTCTGGCGCTGCAGCGTCGACAGGCCCTCGCGCACCGCGTTCAGCTGCGCACGGCTCACCAGCGAGCCCATGCGCACGCTCTCGTTGCGCGGGTTGCCGACGGTGACGCCGCGCAGCTTGGCGCCGATCGCCTCGGCCGCCGCGTCGTAGACGCCGGCCGGCACGAGGATGCGGCGGATCGCGGTGCACTTCTGGCCGCTCTTGACGGTCATCTCGCGCACCACCTCGCGCACCAGCAGGTTGAAGGCGTCGGTGCCCGGCGTGGCGTCGGGCAGCAGCAGCGCCGAGTTGAGGCTGTCCGCCTCGATGTTGACGCGCACCGAGCGCTGCGCCACCGCCGCGTGCGAGCGGATCAGCGCGCCGGTCTCGGCCGAGCCGGTGAAGGAGACAACGTCGAAGGGCTGCAGCTGATCCATCAGCCCGTTCGAGCTGCCGCAGATCACCGACAGCGCGCCGGCCGGCAGCACGCCCGCGTCGACCACGTCGCGCACCATGCGCTGCGTGAGCCAGGCGGTCGAGGTGCCGGGCTTGACGATGACGGGCACGCCCGACAGCAGCGCCGGCGCCGCCTTCTCCCACAGCCCCCAGGCCGGGAAGTTGAAGGCGTTGATGAAGAGCGCGACGCCGCGGGTGGGGACCTGCAGGTGCTGCGAGAGGAAGACGGGCTCCTTGCCCAGCTTGACCGCGTCGCCGTCGCGCAGCGCGTGCACGTCGCCCAGCGCCTCGCCCCACTTCGCGTACTGGCCCAGGGTGAAGATCGCGCCGTCGATGTCGACGGCCGAGTCGTTCTTCACGGTGCCCGAGTTGGCCGTGGCGATCTCGTAGTAGCTGTCGCGATGCGTCTGCAGCACCTTGACGATGGCGGCGAGCAGTCCGGCGCGCTGGCGATAGCTCAGCGCGCGCAACGCGGCGCCGCCGACATCGCGTGCAAAGCCGAAGGCCGCCGGCAGGTCGAGCCCGGTCGCGTCGACGCGCGCCAACTCGGTGCCGAGCACCGGGTCGAACAGCGGCACGCCGGCGCCGCTGCCGCTTTGCCAGCGACCGCCGACATGGTTGGGAAGAAGCTCTGTCATGGCATCAAACTTTGGTGAACTGGATCTGCCCTTCGGGCAGCAGGTAGAGGATGAGTGCGCGGCCGTTGTCGACGGTCGGGTGGTGGGCGCTGCCCGGTGGGTACACGCACCAGCCGGCCGGGCGGCCGTCGAAGGTCGCGTCGCCCTCGATCGGCATGATCAGGTCGATCTCGCCGTTGGGATGCGTGTGGTGCGGGCCGGCGAGGTCGGCCATGTCGACCACGTCCACCGAGAAGCGGTGCAGGGCGTCTTCGGGCTTGAAGGGGCGGCCGTAGCGGATGCCGCCGCCTTCGCGCTCGCAGAGCCAGCCCTCGGCCACGCCCTCGATGCAGGCGGCCTTGAGGCGTGCATAGGTCGGGGTGTCCGCGCCGTGTTCCGCGTTCAGCCAGCGGTCCAGCGTGTCGTCCAGCGGCCGGCCTGCGATCTGCGTGCTCAGGTCCGCGATCAATTGATGGAATGCTTGCTTGGACATGGGTCTTCTTTGGCGGGCGTCGTGGTTCGTAGGGTTCGGGGCGGTTGCAGCTTTCGGTGGCGTGCAGTATCTTGCGCTCGATCAAACAATAAGCAGCAAAATGCAGCATGTCAAGCAACATAATGCATGTATGGCGTTTACCCTGAGCGCGCAAAATCGAGGCATCGAATGAGGATTTCCATGACTGAGGAAGCAGGGCAGGGTGGCGGCGCCGTGGCGGGTGCGATCGATACGGCCATCGCCGAAGCGACGCGCCATCCGCTGCTCGCCGTGCTCGGCGAGCGCGTCCGCAGCCTGCGCGCACAGCGCGGTCTCACGCGCAAGGCGGTGGCCCTGGCGGCCGACGTGTCGGAACGCCACCTGGCGAACCTGGAGTACGGCACCGGCAATGCCTCGATCCTGGTGCTGCAGCAGGTGGCGCAGGCCCTGCACTGCTCGCTCGCCGAACTCGTCGGCGACATCACGACCAGTTCGCCCGAATGGCTGCTGATCCGCGAACTGCTCGAGCACCGCAGCGAAGCCGATCTGCGGCGCGCCCGCATCGCCCTGGGCGAACTGCTGGGCAGCGGCCGCGGCGACTCGGCGCGCCACCGCCGCATCGCGCTGATCGGGCTGCGCGGGGCGGGCAAGTCGACCCTCGGGCCGATGCTGGCGCAGGACCTCGACGTGCCCTTCATCGAGCTGAGCCGCGAGATCGAGAAGCTCGCCGGCTGCAGCGTGCGCGAGATCCATGACCTCTATGGCACCAACGCGTACCGGCGCTACGAGCGGCGCGCGCTGGAGGAAACCGTGCAGATCCACAGCGAGGTGGTGATCGCCACGCCCGGCGGCATCGTGTCCGATCCTGCCACCTTCAACGAGTTGCTGGCGCATTGCACCACCGTCTGGCTGCGTGCTGCGCCCGAGGAGCACATGGGCCGTGTCGTGGCGCAGGGCGACACCCGCCCGATCGCCGCCAGCAAGGAGGCGATGGAAGACCTGCATCGCATCCTCGATGGGCGCGCGGCCTTCTACTCGAAGGCCGACCTGACGGTCGACACCAGCGGCCAGACGCTGGCGCAGAGCTTCGACGTGCTGCGCGGCGCTGTGCGCGCGGCGATCGCCGCGGCGGGCTGACCCCGCCGCTGGCGACGCGCCGACTCCGGGTTTTCCTGAACTGCAGAAAAGTGCAACAGGCATTGACTTGCCTGTTGATGTGCATGATGATGCATGTATCGAGCGCAAGAAATGCATTATGTTTCTTGTTTCTGCGGCCCACGGAGACCCTTCATGACCGACACAGCCCCCCAGCCCCCCCGCGTTGACTACCGCACCGAGCCGGCCCAGTACCGGCACTGGCATCTCGCCGTCGAGGGCGCGGTCGCGCGCCTGACCCTCGACATCGCGGAAGACGGCGGCATCCGCCCGGGCTACAAGCTCAAGCTCAACAGCTACGACCTCGGGGTCGACATCGAGCTCAACGATGCGCTCAACCGCGTGCGCTTCGAGCATCCGGAGGTGCAGTCGGTCATCGTGACCAGCGGCAAGGACCGCATCTTCTGTTCGGGTGCCAACATCTTCATGCTGGGCGTCTCCAGCCATGCCTGGAAGGTGAACTTCTGCAAGTTCACCAACGAGACGCGCAACGGCATCGAGGACAGCTCGAAGCATTCAGGCCTGAAGTTCCTGGCGGCGGTCAACGGCGCCTGCGCGGGCGGCGGCTACGAACTGGCGCTGGCCTGCGACGAGATCGTGCTGGTCGACGACCGCTCTTCCGCCGTCTCGCTGCCCGAAGTCCCGCTGCTGGGCGTGCTGCCCGGCACCGGCGGCCTCACGCGGGTGACCGACAAGCGCCATGTGCGGCATGACCTGGCGGACATCTTCTGCACCAGCGTGGAAGGCGTGCGGGGCCAGCGCGCGGTCGACTGGCGCCTGGTCGACGCGATCGCCAAGCCGGCCCAGTTCGCCGCGGCCGTGCAGGAGCGTGCCGCCAAGCTGGCAGGGGGCAGCCAGCGGCCCGGCAAGGGCGCGAAGGGCGTGACGCTGTCGCGCATCGAGCGCGAAGACGGCCCCGACACCCTGCGCTATGCGCATGTCGGCGTCGACATCGACCGCGCCCGCCGCACCGCGACGCTCACCGTCAAGGCGCCCACGGGCGCGCAGCCGACCGACATCGCAGGCATCGAGGCCGCCGGCGCCGCCTGGTGGCCGCTCGCGATGTGCCGCCAGCTGGACGACGCCATCCTGAACCTGCGCACCAACGAACTCGACGTGGGCACCTGGCTGCTCAAGACCGAGGGCGACGCGCAGGCCGTGCTGGCCAGCGACGCCCTGATGCTCGCCCACCAGGACCACTGGCTGGTGCGCGAGACCATCGGCGCACTGCGCCGCACGCTGGCGCGGCTGGACGTGTCGTCGCGCAGCCTCTTCGCACTTATCGAGCCGGGCTCCGCCTTCGCCGGCACGCTGGCCGAGATCGCCTTCGCGGCCGACCGCACCTACATGCTCGCGCTGCCCGACGACGCGGAGCGCGCGCCCACGCTCACGCTCAACGAATTCAACTTCGGCTTCTACCCGCTGGTGAACGACCAGAGCCGGCTGCAGCGCCGCTTCTACGAGGAGGCATCGCCGCTCGAGGCCGCGCGCGGCGCCATCGGCAAGGCATTGGACGCGGACGCCGCGCTGGCGCTTGGCCTGGTGACCGCGGCCCCCGACGACATCGACTGGGAAGACGAGCTGCGCATGGCCATCGAGGAGCGTGCCGCCATGTCCCCTGATGCGTTGACCGGGCTGGAGGCCAACCTGCGCTTCGCCAGCAAGGAAAACATGAACACCCGCATCTTCGGCCGGCTCACCGCCTGGCAGAACTGGATCTTCAACCGCCCGAACGCGGTCGGCGCCAAGGGCGCGCTGAAGGTCTACGGCACCGGCGAGAAGGCCGGCTTCGATCTGAACCGCGTCTGATCTCGAACCCACGCATACGCCAAGGAAACGCCATGAGCACCGTCAACTACAGCGACAAGATCCCGAACAACGTCAACCTCAGCGAAGACCGCACCCTGCAGCGCGCGCTCGAGGGTTGGCAGCCGAATTTCGTGAACTGGTGGGACGACGTAGGCCCCGACGGTTCGACCGCCTACGACGTCTACCTGCGCACCGCGGTCAGCGTCGATCCGCAGGGCTGGGCGCAGTTCGGCCACGTCAAGATGCGCGACTACCGCTGGGGCATCTTCCTGAACCCGGGCGATGCGAATCGCGAGATTCATTTTGGCGACCACAAGGGTGAGAAGGCCTGGCAGGACGTGCCGGGCGAGCACCGCGCCAACCTGCGCCGCATCATCGTGACGCAGGGCGACACCGAGCCGGCGTCGGTCGAGCAGCAGCGCCACCTGGGCCTGACCGCGCCCAGCATGTACGACCTGCGCAACCTCTACCAGATCAATGTGGAAGAGGGCCGCCACCTGTGGGCGATGGTCTACCTGCTGCACAAGCACTTCGGCCGCGACGGCCGGGAAGAGGGGGAGGCGCTGCTGCAGCGCCAGTCGGGCGACGTCGACAACCCGCGCATCCTCGGCGCGTTCAACGAGAAGACGCCCGACTGGCTGGCCTTCTTCATGTTCACCTACTTCACGGACCGCGACGGCAAGTTCCAGCTGTCGGCCCTGGCCGAAAGTGCCTTCGATCCGCTGGCGCGCACCACCAAGTTCATGCTGACCGAGGAAGCGCATCACATGTTCGTGGGCGAGAGCGGCGTGTCGCGCGTGCTGGCGCGCACGGCGCAGGTGATGAACGAGCTGAAGACCGACGACCCGCAGAAGGTGCGGGCGGCCGGCGCCATCGATCTGGGCACCATCCAGCGCTACCTGAACTTCCACTACAGCGTGACCATCGACCTGTTCGGCGCCGACCAGTCGAGCAATGCCGCCATCTTCTACAGCTCGGGCCTGAAGGGGCGCTATGAAGAAGGCAAGCGCACCGACGACCACGTGCTCAAGGGCCAGACCTACAAGGTGCTCGAGGTGAAAGACGGTCAGCTCGGCGAGAAGGACGTGCCGATGCTCAACGCCCTCAACGAGGTGCTGCGCGACGACTTCATCAAGGATTCGATGGCCGGTGTCAACCGTTGGAACAAGGTGCTCGAGAAGGCCGGCATCCCCACGCGCCTGAGCGTGCCGCACAAGGCTTTCAACCGCCAGATCGGCGCGCTCGCCGGCATCAAGATGTCGCCCGAGGGGCGCGTGGTGAACGAGGCGGAGTGGGCCGCGAAGAAGGGCGAATGGCTGCCGACGTCGGAGGACTTCGCCTTCGTCTCCTCGCTGATGGGCCGCGTGGTCGACCCGGGCAGGTTCGCCGGCTGGATCGCGCCGCCGGTGATGGGCATCAACCGCCAGCCCGTCGACTTCGAGTACGTGCGCTTCGGGTGAAGGACTGTTGCTCGCCCCCAGGTTGCCCGGCACTTCGTGTCCGGGCGCCCACCCCCTACCGGGGGCAACACCAGCGGCCTGGCAAAGCCAGTTCCGCGGTGTTTCACGAAGGAGTCTGCGCGTCGCGCGGCCTTGAGCAGCACAATCGTCGCGCGGCTTCGGTCGCCTGCGACAGGAGGACAACATGGACATGGCCGTTGAAGCCGGCGTCATCAGGCAGCATCTGATCGACCCGGAAATCTGCATTCGCTGCAACACCTGCGAGGCCACGTGCCCCGTGAACGCCATCACGCACGACGACAACAACTACGTCGTCCGGGCGGATGTCTGCAACGGCTGCATGGCCTGCATCTCGCCGTGCCCCACGGGTTCCATCGACAACTGGCGAACCCTGCCCGTGCAACGGGCCTACACCATCGAGGAGCAGCTGGGCTGGGAGGAACTGCCGCCCGAGCTGAGCGCGGAGGAACTCGAGGCGGCGGGTGTGAAGGACGCTGACAGCGGCGTCGGCGAGAAGGCGCAGGCCGAGGTCGAGCCCCTCGTGACGCCCGGCGAGGCGCCGTTCATGTCGGCGAGCCACGGCGCCACGACGCCGCCATGGTCGGCTGCGCACGCGTACACGAACCTCTATGCGCCCAAGCGGCCGGTGACCGCGACCGTGACCGGCAATTTCAACTGCACCGAGGCGGGCTTCGAGAGCGAGACACACCACGTCGTCCTGGATTTCGGTGCGATGCCCTACCCCGTGCTGGAGGGGCAGTCGATCGGCATCGTGCCGCCCGGCACCGACGCGCTCGGCAAGGCGCACCATCCGCGCCAATACTCGGTCGCCAGTCCGCGCAACGGCGAGCGCCCCGGGTACAACAACGTCTCGCTGACCGTCAAGCGCGTGACGCAGGACCACCAGGGCAACGCCGTGCGGGGCATCGCCTCCAACTACGTCTGCGACCTGAAGGTCGGCGACACGGTGACGGTGGTGGGGCCGTTCGGCTCCACCTTCCTAATGCCGAACCACCCGAAGTCGAACATCGTCATGATCTGCACGGGCACGGGCAGCGCGCCGATGCGCGCCATGACCGAGTGGCGTCGACGCCTGCGCAAGAGCGGCAAGTTCGACGGGGGGAAGCTGATGCTCTTCTTCGGCGCCCGTACTCAGCAGGAGCTGCCCTACTTCGGCCCGCTTCAGAGCTTGCCCAAGGACTTCATCGACATCAACCTGGCCTTCTCCCGCAAGCCGGGGCAGCCACGGCGCTATGTACAGGATGCCATGCGCGAGCGAGCAGCAGACCTCGCGTCGCTGCTCGGGGATGCCGACACCCACTTCTATGTGTGCGGACTCAAGAGCATGGAGGAGGGCGTGCTGCTGGCGCTGCGAGACGTCGCGCAGGAAGCCGGGCTGCCCTGGGAGCCGCTCGCGGCCACGTTGAAGAAAGAGGGGCGTCTGCACCTCGAGACCTACTGACGAAACCGGGCGCGCAGGATTTCGAGTCCTCGAATCTCGCTAGAGTCGAGAATTCTTGAGGACTCTTCCTGATGGTTGTGACCGTCAATTTCTTGAGCCGGACCCTGGCTCGAACCAATAGAGTTCGAAAAATGCCAGCGGAGCTCTCCCAATGAAGAAGCGGGCACTTTCGTTGCAGGTGAGTCGCTCAAAGTTCAAAAACTCATCTGACTCTGCTTCGATCCGGCACCTGTTGACTCAATAGAGTTCAAAAAAGGTCCTGGCTGGAACGTTCCCCACCTGAGTGATGGGGGAGCATCCACAGCGTGCCCCTCGGCGGCGTGTCATCGGCCGCATAGATCAGGTCCGGCGGCCGCCGCCGGGCACCTGAGGGCGTCAAGCCGAGAAGGAGGCTGGCCAGGACCGTGCTCACACCTGCGCGAGGCCTTCGTCGAGGGTCGCGGCAACTGCGAAGAGCGCCAGGAAGCCGCTCATGTCGAGGACCTCGCGCACCATGTCCCGGATGCCGACCAGCACCAGCTTGCCCTGTACGCCGCGCAACTTCTTGCCGGCCAGCAGCACCACGCGCAGGCCCGCCGAGCTCACGTACTCCAGTGCCGAGAGGTCGAAGACGAGGCGCTTCTTCCCCGAGGCCAGCTTCTCGAGCAGAACCCGTTCCAACTCGGGCGCGCCGCTACTGTCGAGGCGGCCGCTCAGACGCAGGACAAGGATGTCGCCGCGATTTTCCTGTTCGATGTTCATGGATGGACGTTCACTTTGTTGGCTGAGGAAACGAAATGGAGCAGGTCTGCCGTGGTCCACCGGACGACACGGCGCATTGACCGGCGATAGGCTGGCCTTGAGAATTGCGGGCTACTCAAAACCACACGAGAGCAGACCGCGCAATGGATATTCACATCCGCTCCTTCGTCCCGGACGACCACGCTGCAGCGCTGGCGCTCTGGCAGAGAACCGAAGGAATGGGCCTGAACGAATCGGACGAAGCATCCGCAGTGTCGATGTTTCTTGCGCGCAATCCGGGCTGCAGTGCGGTCGCGGTCACGAACGATGGGCGGCTCGTCGGCGCGATGCTTTGCGGCCATGACGGACGGCGCGGCTCGCTGCACCACCTGGCCGTCGAACCGGGCTTCCGCCAGCACGGCGTCGGACGGCGGCTGGTCGAACACGGCCTCGCGCGGCTGGCTGCGGCGGGCATCGTCAAGTGCAACATCTTCGTTGTCCCGGACAACGCCGAAGGCACGGAGTTCTGGCTGCGCCGCGGCTGGTACCGCACGCCCTGGCTGAATTTGCAGACACGCCTGGGCACCTGATGCCATCGGCGTCACCTCGTCGCTGAGGTCGATGCCTCGCGCGCATCGGCCAGCCGCGGAATGTTGATCACCTCGGCCACGTTGAGCAGCAGCATCGGCGGATACAGCGCCAGTGCCTGCACCGTGCGCATGTTGATGAGCAGCGAGAAGCGCTGCAGCGGTGTGGCCGCCATGGTGGCGATGGGCTTCTTCTCGACCAGCACCTGAACGGCCTTCCAGCCCGCATAGCGGCCCACGTTGGTTCCGTTCGAGAAAAGGCCGAACATGCAGCCCGACTGCCGCACGATGCTCTCGGTGGCGCAGAAGGTCGGCAGCTTCTGCGCGATCGCCGCCTGCGTGACGACGTCCCGATGCGTGAAGGCCAGGAAGGTGCTCGGACCGATGTAGAGGAAGTCTGCGCCGCGCTGCGCGATGTCGGCGACGAGCGATGGAAGCGCTGTCGGGTCGGGTGCGCCGCCAGGCTGCAGCGGAACGACCGCATCGACGATCTCGAAACCCTGCCTGCGCGCCAGCACGTCGAGCTGGTCGCGGATCTGCTGCGAGTTGGGTTCGGCCGGGTTGTGCAGGTAGCCCAGCCGCTTGAAGGGACGGTAGGCCTTGATCGCATTGAGCTGCACCTGCAGCGGTGCGACGTGGCCCACGCCGGTGACGTTGCGCCCCGGCTTCTCGAGCGACGGCAGAAGGCCGACGCCCACCGCGTCGGTGACGGAGGTGAAGACGATCGGCAGATCGCGGATCGCATCGTCGCCGGGCCGATCGTGACGGCCCGCCAGGGCGAGTGCCGTAGGGGTGCCCCAGACATAGACGAGGTCGGGATGCGCCGCACGCACCTGCTGGCGAAGCGCCGGCGCGTCCGATGCGCGATCGGTCGCACGGATGAGCACGTAGCGTGCCTCGACGCCGCTGCTCTGCAAGTAGGCCTTGAAGCCGGTCTCGATGCTCTGCTCGTCGCGCGGGATCACCATCGCGATGGTGACGGGACCGGTCCCACGCTGTGCCGTTCCGCCCGACGTATCGGCACGCGGTTGCGCTATGGCCTGCATCGTCAGCGCGGAGACGACGATGGCCAAGAGCGGCACTCTCGACACGGTGGATCGAAGGCGTCGGAGGCCGTCGCACATGGCGACACGCGAAAATGAAAACGGCACGAACAGGCTCCCGAAGGAATACGGACGACCGGATGCGCGCTTCATGCGCTCACCGTCGAAGATGCGCGGGGCCTCAGACCCACCCACACGAGTCCGCCGGCGACCGCCAGCAGGATGCCCACCGCACTCACTGCGCCGGGCAGGCCGACCCAGAGCACCGCGAGCGCCGTGACGAAAGGCGCCGTGACGCTGCCTAGGCGCTCGATCAGCCGATACGCCACGAGCGCCTGCTCGGGCGAGGCGCTGCGGCTGTCTGCCGGCTTGCACTCGAACAACTCGGTGATCAGGGCGATCTGCGAAGGCCCCTGCGTGGCCTGACCGGCACCGAGCAGCGCGCAGCACAGGGCCATGCCCAGCGCGCCGCCGACCAGTGGGACGGCCAGGCAGGCCAGCGCCGCGATGATCGCGCCCGCCACGATGAAGGTGCGACGCTCGCCGATCGCGTCGGACCAGTGCGCCATCACCGAGGCGGTCACGGCATAGCAGAGAAAGTACAGCAGCAGCACGCGCCCAGCCACCGCCGGCGGCTCACCGATGTCGCGCATGTAGAGCGGCACCACGATCGACAGCACCGCGACGGCCACGAGGCGCGCCGGGATCGCAGCGCCCAGGATGATGAACATGGCGCGCGGTTCGCGGATCACCGCGGCGTAGCCGCGCCAGGCGCCCGCCCCGGCCGTGCGAGCCGACGCCGGCGAATGGATGAGCGGTAGCTTCAACCGCCACAGGGCCACGAACGCGAGCAGCATCGCGAGCGCGCAGGCCAGCATCCCCAGCGCGTCCCCGACCCGCCCGGCGACCATCCCGCCGAAGGGAGGCCCCACGATGCCCGCTGCCACGATTGCGCCGGCGACCTCGGTGAGCCCGCGCGCCCGCTGCGCCGGCGGGGTGAAGCGCATGACGGTGGTCTGTACCAGGATCAGCGCCAGGCCATAGGCCACGCCTCCGACGGCCCGCAGCGTCACCAGCAACCAGACCTGATGCACCCAGGCCGTGGACGCCAGCGCGCCAGCCCCCACAAGCACCGCCGCCATCAGCGTGAGGCGCAGGTCGAAGCGCCGCACCAGCCACGGGCCGAGCGGCTGGGCGGCTGCGAAGGTCGCCATGAAGGCCGTCACCGGAATCCCTGCCAGCATCTCGGGGGACCAGGCCGCGTGCCCCGTCTCCATCTCGCTGGCCAAGACTGTGAAGAACGGCCGCAGCAGCTCCTCGGAGAGCGCCACCAGGAAGACCGCCAGGCGCAGCCGCGTCATCTGCACAGGCCACGCCTGCTCCGGTGTCAGCGCTCCATGCGGCGCAACCGTCGCCGCGATGCGCAGCGCCTCACGCGCGCGCTCCTGCGAACGGGCGACGGCCGTACTCTCTTCCCGCGCGAGCGCCCTCCCCCTGCGCCAGCGCAGCAGGCCGCTCAGCCGGTGCCACAGCCGCGCGATGCGGTAGTCGAGCAGCGGATGCAGCAACGAGCGACGCCAGAGCCCTCGCGTCAGTTCTCGCATGAGCACCGCCGAGATGATCAGGGCGAGCAGCAGGTCGACCAGCACGGCGCCCAGCGTGCGATCGACGTAGTCCCGTGGATAGCCCACGGCCACGCGCGCAACGCCGCCCGGCAGCCCGACCGACTCCGCCAGCCTGTCACCGCCCGATGCCATGTCGCGCCCCAGGTGTGCCAGTTCGCGGCCGTTGCCGTCGAAGAGGGACAGCTCGGACAGCTCGGGGGCGGCAGCGAGTTGTTCGTTGAACAGCGCCTCAACGCCATGCAGCGACTGCAAGGGCACGCCGAGTTGCAGCGAGCGCTCGACACGCGCCGCCATCGTGGTGGCGACGGCCTGCGCGTTGGCCTCGATCTGGGCGGTGACGAAGGGGCGCGAGGCTTCTCTTGCGATGCCGATCACGCTCAAGGGCGCGACCAGCAACCCGACCATCAACAGGGCGAGCATCCAGCGCCCGCCATGCGGCGCTTCCAGATCGGCATGTTGCAGGCTCCGCAGCGTCTGCCGGCTCGCACCGTAGAGAGCGACGAAGATCACCGCCCAGGTCAGCAGCACGAACGGCAACGACCGCAGGACGATGGCCCAGGTCGCGGCCCGCACCTGCGTGCGCACCGAGGTGGGATCGAGGACGGTCCAGACGGAAGCGGCCGGCACTCCCGCGGGATCGAGCACGGCCACGCCGGTCAGTACGTGTGCGGGCGTCTGGCGGACGGCTGGAGCGCGCAAGGCCGTCCCGTCGCGCTCCGAAGACCTGGCGGGCGCGGCGCGCAGCAGGGCCGTGTTCCAGCGCGGATCGATCAGGCTTCGAAGCGAAACGTCGCCCGACTCGGCGATGACCCGCCCCTCGGAAGACATGACGACGGCGAGGCGTACGGCCGGATCCTGCCGACCCATGTGCTGAAGCTGGACCGACAGAAAGCCCAGATCGTTGGCCGTCAGCCCCAGCCGCATGCCGTTCTCGCCATCCTCCGCGACCTGCCCGACCATGCGGCCGGTCCGATCCTGCGCGAGCGTCACGAGCACCTGTTCCATGCGCCACGCGATGAGCAGCAACGACAGGCCGAACAGCACCAGACAAAAGAGTGCCGAGAACGCCAGCGACTGGCGCCGCAAACGGTGATCAGGTCCGTCTTCGGCGCCGGCCAGGCTCCCTGCCGGCGCGCTCACGCCGCACCTTGCGATGGAGGGGGCTTTGCAGTACGGATCGACATTGGTAACATTTAAGAAACTATTTATAACAAAAGAAACAGTCACTTCCAGTCGTCCCCGCCGATATCCGACTGCCGCCCCACGACTCACCGCCCAGGAGTGTTGTTTCCTTGCCGCTGCTGCTTCCCCCGTTCACCCTGCACCGCAATGCGGACACGCGAGCCGACGCCCCGATGACCCGAGAGATGCGCGCCTTGCGCGTGCGTCTGCTCCGGGCGCAGGATCTGCCAAGCGTGGCCGCCCTGAGGCACGAGGTGCTCGCGACCCTGCAGCACCCCGATTGCTACGTGCGGGAGGCGGACGAGGCGTCCTTCATGCGCCTGCATCACCCGCCGCATGGCGAGACCATCGGCGTCTTTTCCGGCGATGTGATGGTGGCCTACGCGATGCTGGGGCTGCCCGAGGTCGGCCATCCCGACAACCTGGGTGCCGCCCTCGGCCTCAGCCCCGAAGGCCGCAAGGCCGTGGCGCACCTGTCGAGCTGCATGGTGCGTCCGGCATGGCGCGGCCTGGGGCTGCAGCGAACGCTGCTCGGTACGCGGTTGGCGCTCGCACGTTCGCGCGGGCGCCACCTGTGCGCGGCTGTCGTGTCGCTGCACAACCACTCGAGCCGCCACAACATGCTGCGTCGCGGCCTGCACGTCGCGGGCGTCGAGCTCGTGGACGGCCTGCGTCGGCAGATCACGCTCATCGACCTCGATCACGGCCTGCAGGTGGATCAGGCCGATCAGGAGTTCGTCGACAGCGACGATTTCATCGGACAGCGCGATGCCGTGTCTCGCGGCTATGTGGGCGTGGGCGAGGTGCGCGGCCCTCAGCAGGTGCGCCTGCGCTTCGTCCGGCGCCTCGACCGTCAGGTCGTTCCCCTGTAGGTCAGCGCGACGACGGTCACGTCGTCGGATTGCGCGACACCGTTCTCGAAGGCGTGGACGGCACGCACCACCGCTTGCGGCAGCTCCGGACCCGAGCCGACATGCTGCGCCGCCAGCGTCAGAAGCGCCTCCTCGCCCATCAGCGCGCCCTCGCGGTCGGTGGCCTCGGTAACGCCGTCGGTATACAGCAGCAGCGTCTCGCCCCGCGCGAGCACGGTGTTCCCCTCGATATAGGCCTGCCCTTCGAGCACCGCCAGTGCCATGTTCTGGCCGCGCGGGAAGAAGCTCGCCTGCCCGTCGCGGATGCGCGCTGGCGGGTTGTGTCCGGCATTGACATAGCTGAATCGGCCGGTGGGCAGGTGCAGCACGCCGTAGAACACAGTCACGAACATCATCTGCTCGTTGTCGGCGCACAGCTGGTCGTTGAGCGCGGCGATGGTCGCGCCGGGCGCGTGCAGGAACAGCGCGTTGCTCTTGAGCAGGGTGCGAGAGATCGCCATGAAGAAGGCCGCGGGCACGCCCTTGCCCGACACGTCGGCGACCACCACGGCCAGATGCTCGGCGTCGACCATGAAGTAGTCGTAGAAGTCGCCGCCGATTTCCTTGGCCGGAATCATGGTGGCGTGCACATCCACCTCCACCGCGTCCGGACGCGAGCGCGGCAGGATCGACAGCTGCATCTGGCGGGCGATCTCCAGCTCCTGTTGCAGGCTGGCGAACAGGGTCTGCGTGGCCATTGCGGCCTGCAGGTCGCGCAGCAGCTTCAGTAGCTGCGTCTGCTGGTTGGTGACCAGGCCGGACATGCGCCCGAGGATGCCGGCCAGATCGGCCAGTTGATTGGCCGACTCGGCGTCCGCGGGCAGTGGTTCCGCCACCTCGGCCCGGCTGTCGCCGAGGGCGGCGAGGATCTCCTCGCGCGAACCCGGGTCCAGGCTGTCGGCCAGCGTGCGCAGCTGGTCCCGGATGAGCCGCTCTTGCTGGCGCCGGGTGCGCACCCGTTCGTCGCGCAGGGTCTGGAGGTTGAGAAGTTCCGCCCGGATGGCGAGGATGCCCCGTGCCATGTCGCCCGACTCGCCCTCGGCTTCGTCCTCGCCTTCGTCCGGCGCGGCGTCGGTGGAGCCGCGCGAGAGCGCCTGAAGCACGCCGACCCAACGCCCCAGCGGCTCCGTCACCTGCCGGAGGTAGAAGCCAACGCCGGCCGCCAGGGCGAGGACGGCGAGCGCGAGCGAGAGCGTCAGCGCGGTGTCGGTGCGCTGACGGTCGCGCACCGCATGCGCCACGTCCTGCTGCCAGACCAGCACGCCGGTCTCGCGGCCGTCCGGGTTGAGCAACGGTTGGCTCACGACCTGCCAGTCGCGCATGCCGACGCGCTCGATGGCGGCCCTTCGGGTACGGAGCGGCACGGCAATGCCGGCGTCCCGCAGCTGCCCCGCCGGCTCGCCCGCCACCTCGTGGCCGCGCATGTTCACCAGCGACACCGCACCGCCGAGACTCGCCGCGAGTTCCGGCAGGCGCTGCGCGACATCCAGCCCCGCCGCCACCACGCCGCCCTCGAAGGGCCGAAGCGTGACCCATGCGTAGCGGCTCGCCTCCACCTGACTGAGGCCCTGGATCGCCGGGGTCGCCTGCACGTCCACCGCGCGGATCCATCCGACGAGCGCCAGCGGCGCGGGATCGAGGCCCGGTGCCGTGGTGGCCGCCAGCGCCGCGCGGCTGTCGTACACGTCCAGCCGCAGACCGGGCGCCTGCGCGGCGGCCGCCTCGAGCAGCCGCCCGAGCGCGAGCCGGTCGCGCTTACCCCATGCGCTGGCCCAGGCCGGGTCGGCGACCAACTTGCGAACGGTCGCATCCGTGGTGGCCAGACTGTCGGCCTGCACACGCTCCCAGGCGATCGACTGCGCCCGCAGCAGCAGTGCGTCGTAGCGCGACTGCTCTCGCGCATCGCGCCACCAGGTCACAACCCCGAAGGCTGCGCACAGGAGCAGCAATGCGCCCAGCGCGACGAGGCCGATCCTGCGCCTAAGTGCCATGTTCGACCTCCCCGAGCCTGTCAGCCGATCCCGGCGCCCCGGCCACGGGCACGACACGCGGCGGGTCCGGCCAGAGTTTCTGCTGCGCCAACGGCCAGGCCTGTGCCATCACCGCAACCAGGAGTGCGCCCGCACCGGCCATCAGGGCCAGCCGCCCCGTCCTCGGCCCTGCCCGATGGATGGGCGCGTCGGCAGCGGCGCAGCGCCTGCGGCGAAGGCCGGCCCCGAGCGCAAAGGCCAGCAGGAGCATGGCGATGGCAACCCCTGCCGCGGCCGCCACGTCCGCGACCCCGTTGCCGGCGGCGGCGAACTCGAGCGACTGCACTGGGCGTGCCGTGCCGGCTGCGGCCACTGCCAGCGAAGCCGCCAATATCGACACTCCCAGACCTCCGGCCTGCCGCTGGCGTCTTCGTCGCGGTGTCGAAAGGCCCGGGTCGGCCAGTCCCAGGATCAGGCCGGTGCCGAACGACAGCGCGGCGCACACGGCCTGAACCGGAAACCGCAGGTCGGACGTCATGACGAACTGCGAAGGGATCGCGCCGAGGCCACCGACGGCGATGGCCGTCCACGCATCCACGGCACTCGTGCGCGGCCGGCTTGGCGCAGCATCGAGACGGGTCTGCCAGGGACTGTGTGCCACGTTCCACCGCCAGGTCATGCACAGCGCCAGCGCGAGCGGCAGCACCACCGCGACCATGCGCATCGTGCCTTCGGGCAGCGCGCCCGCCAGCCCGCCCAGCGCGGGCCCGAGGCCGAGCGCCCCGAGCAACCAGCCGGCCAGGCTCGCGTACGGCCGCGCACCGGACTCGCGAAGGTCGCGTCTCTGACGCAATGCCTGTTGCAGCGCCTCGGTTGCAGCGAGCGTCGCGCCCATCGCGAGCCCGGCGCACCCTGCCGCGAGAAAACGCGCATCGGGCATGTGCAGACCGAGCGCCAGGCCGCCCGCTCCCAGGATCGAGGTGCCCAGCAGCACGACCAGCCAAGCCGATGCACGGGCGAGGCGCGCACTCCACCAGCCCGCCGACGCCGCCAGCCAGCCGGTGCACCAGACCATCGCTGCCATGGCGCCGGGCCCCATACCCGTCTGCACCGGCGTGGGTACGGAGGGGCCTTGCGCCGCCAGCGAAAGGACGGCGCCGCCGGTGGTGGCGAGCATCGAGACGACCCACGCGGCCTGCGCATCGCCGGCGACCAGGCGCCGCAGCTGCGGCGTGGTCGCGGCAAACCGCCCGCCCGCTTCGGCACTCGCCAGCAGCTGGTCGAGCCACTTGCGTCGCGCCGGATGGGGTTCGGTGCGACGCAGCGAGCCCACGACGCGCCGTGCTCGCTCGAGCGTCTCGTGCACGGCGCGCACGCCGCGCGCGAGTTGCTGCACCCGGCGGTCGAAATCGCGCCGCTGCAACGTGATGGTCAGCCTGTCGTAGCGCCCCGCGTCGATGTCGCGAATGGCCAGCCGCACCGCGCGGTCCCGTGTCCGCCGGGTGGTGACGAAGGCCGCCCAGGCAGCCAGCCAGCCCATGGCGGCGAAGAATGCGCACCCCAGCGTCAACGGCAGCGCGACCGAAGCCATGAAGGATGCGAGATCAGGCCCTCGCATGGTCAGCCGCACGGAACCCGTCTGCCCCGTGGAGAGCGCGATCGGTTCCTCGACCACCGCGTCGGGCAGCGCCAGCAGGGACAGTCGACCTTTCAGCAGGCGATCCGGGCGCGGATCGCTTCGCCACAGTTGACGCCGCATCTCGTCGTTCACGACGATCGATTCGACATCGGGATAGGCGTCCAGACGCTGGCGCAGCAGCTCGGGCATGCCCACGAGCCGATGCAGCGGAATGCCGAGCGACTCTGCGCGCACCACGCGCTGAGCCACCGACTGCGCGATCAGCCGGCCCCTGGCCTCGTCGCCTGCCGTGCGCGAGCCGGCGAGCAGCAGGTAGGCGTGCACGGACAGGGCGAGCGCGAGCAGCCAGAGAAGGACGAAGCCCCCGACCCCCAGCAGCGCCGGCACTCGGCGGGGCATCGGCGCGCGCGTCGTCAATCGAGCGCCTCGCTCTCGTCGGTGTGGGCCAGTGCGCCTTCGAACCGGCCACGGGTCGCGAGCGCCGTGCCAAGGGCCGCCTGCATCGCGCCGCTTCGCTCCTGCATCGGCTGCCGGTCGGTCCGCTTCGCCACTTGCACCAGCAGCAGGCCCCCCGCGAGCACGAAGAACCCGAGCGCCACGGCGACCACGCCCCATGACTGGAGCGAAACGTCGAGGCTTGCGGGGCGGAACGCGCTCGTGACATGGCCGACAGGCTCGCCGAACGGACCGCGCAGTCCTAGGCCCAGCACCGGCTCGCTGGCCACGGAGGCCTGCCAGATGCGGTGCGAGCCTGCGCTGCCGCGCGCGGCAGCAGCAACCGCTTCGGGCAGGGGTTCGCCGACGGCGCCGCGGTCGGTGCTGAAGAGTGTCCGGCCGTCGATGCCTGCGATGTCGAGCGAATGCAACTCGTGGTTGCGCGCCAGCGCCGCGTCGAGCAGTGCCTGCGCATGCTGGTGGCTCGCCAGATCGAAACCCAGTGCCAGGTCTCCTTCGAGCGCTTCCTGGATTTCGATGAGCGTCAGCGCAATCCCCTGCTGCCGCAGCGTGTCCGACTGTTCGCGCTCGAGCATGGCCAGCGAGGCGGCGAGCCAGAGCGCGCCCGCGATCAGCCAGACCATCCAGAGCGCGCCCATTTCCCACAGCGCCGCCAGGCCGAGTGCACGGCGCGCGTGGACCGGCTCGGCCGTTTTCGGAACGGACAGGGAACGAAAAGACACGTTGGATCACTTCCCAGCGGATCCGGGGCTACGACGCGTGCCACAATCGTTCCGCAGAGGCTTGATTGCTTACCATTGTGACGTATTGTTGCAAACATGGCATCTTCTCCCTATCTCCGCCAGACCCTGCGAGCCAATGCGCATGCCGTGGCCGCGCTCCTGACCGAGGTCGAAGCGTGGTGCGCGCGCCACGAAGTGGATGCGCGCGTGGCGATGCACCTGAGCCTGATGCTGGACGAATGGCTGACCAACATCGTGGAGCACGGCTATCAGGGAAAAGACGGCGAGATCGACGTCGAGCTCAGCGCCTCATCCGTCGCGCACGTGGACGTCGTCGTGCGCGACCAGGGCAGGATGTTCGACCCCACCCGGCTGGCAGCGCCGGACATCATGGTCGGGATCGAGGAGCGCGAGATTGGCGGACTGGGCATCCACCTGATCCGTCGCATGGCCAGCCACCTGACATACGCTCGCGAGAACGAGACCAACGTGCTGCGCTTCGGGAAGTCCGCCGACCCGCGCGCCTGAGATCAGGCGCACGATGCCTGCGGCATCGTGCGCCGTTCAGGAGAAGAGGTCGATCGGGTTGTTTCGCCGCAGCTTGCGCAAGGCGAAGAGCACCGCGCCGGCGCTCATGGCCAGGGCTGCCGCCAGGACACCGAGGGCGACCGTCCCGGTCAAGGTGAACGGCAGCATCGTCGCGCGCCCGAGGGCCTCATAGAGCCCGTAGGTCACCAGAAGCGAGGGCAGAAAGGCCAGGGTCGTGATGACGCCGGCGATCTGCAGCACCAGCGCGGTGAAGAAGCGGTCCTGGTAGCCCATGGCGCGCAGCACCGCGTACTCGGACAGGTTGAGGTCGATGATCCCTCGCAGCACCTCGAAGACGAACACCACGCCGATCAGGATGCCGATGGCGATGCCGAAGCCGAAGAGAACCCCGATGGGCGTCTCGCTGTTGAAATAGCGCCGCTCGGCCGCCACGAACGCGTCCTTCACATGCACCTGCGCCGCGTCCCCCACCCGAGCCGCGATCCGGTCGCGCACCGCCTCGGGATCAGCCCCCTCCCTGATCCGGACCGTCGCAATCGAGATGCGGTCCATCGGCAGTTGGAAGAATCGGTAGAAGTTGAGGTCGCTGGTGATCACATTGCCCGCCAGCGCGAAATCCGGCCCCAGCCCGAAGGTGCCGACTACCTCGACCCGCGGCGCCAGCGTGGATGCGGGCGACTGGATGTACAGCGTGACCGGTTCCTCACCCAGCGAGAGCTGCTGCACCACGGGCTTGAACTGCTGGCGTGAGAGACGATCGAGCAACGCCGTGTTCGGCAGCGCAAGCCGAGCGCGCTGCGCCTCGAGATCCTGGATACGAAAAGGCGCCGCGGCGGGGTCGAAGCCGACGAAGCGCGTGGCGATCGGCACCCCGGTCGAAGGGTCACGCAACTGGCCGATGAAGATATAGGCCCAGCGAACCGAGATCACATCGTCGACCGCGCTGGCTTGGTACGCCGCATCGCGCGGGAACCAGGGCGGGCTGTAGCCGATCGTCTGGAACTGCGGGCCCACCATCACGACATCGGCGTCGAGCGCGCGGTCGAGCTGCAGCACGCTGTCGAGCAAGGCGTTCTGAAAACCGATCTGCACGAAGACCAGCACGATCGCCACGCAGACGCCCGCGAACTTCCCGAGCATGCCCCAGCCCAGGTGCTGCAGCTGACGCAGCGCCAGCAGCGTGGAAAAGCGCAGTCTCATCGCGCTTGCGCGCGCCGCGTGTCGATGGAGACCGTCACCTCCGTCCCGACGAAGGCCGGCAGCGTCTGTCCGGGGAGCATCGAGACCTCGGCCTCCACGACGCGCGCGTCGCGGCCCCGGAGCACGTCGGTGGTGGGACGCTCGTTCACCGCGACGAGGCCGAGTACCTTGTCGAGCCGGCCGTTCAGCGGCTGGTTCAAACCGCGCACCGTGACGCGTGCATCCTGCCCGGCCGCCAGCCGGGGAGCGTCGAACTCGTTGACCTCCGCCACGACGATCAACCGTCCGAGGTCGGCCATGCGCAGCAGGCCCTCCGTGCCCAGCGCCGATCCGGCGCGTCCGTAGATCGCCAGCACCGTCCCTGCCGCCGGCGCACGGATCTCGGTCAACGCCAGTTGGGCACGTGCATGGGCCAGGCGGGCACGGGCCTGCTCGACGCGCCCCTCGGCCACCTGCAGGTCGACCCCCCGCACTTCGCTCAGCGCCGCCAGCGTCGCCGTCGCCTGCTGCAGGTTCTCGCGCGCGCGCTGCGTGTCCATCTGCTGCAGGTCGAGCGCCTCCCCGGAAATGAACTTCTGCTCGACGAGGTCCTGGGATCGGCGCAACTGCCGCGTCGATCGTTCCAGCTCAGCGCGCCGCGCGGCGACCACGGCACGCTGGGCGGCGATGTCGGACGCCTTGGCACCGGCCGCGGTCTGCGAGCGCTGGAGCGTCGCAAGGCGCAGCTCGCGCTCGGCGATCTCCGCTGCCGCGGACTCTCGTGCATGCGTGTCCAGCAGGGCAAGCACCTGGCCCGCGGCCACCCGCTCTCCTTCGACGACGCGCAGCTCGGCCACCGTACCGCCCGTGCTCGGCCCGCTGATCAACCGGACCCGCCCAACGGGCTCGATTCGCCCGCGGGCCACGACCGCTGACACCGGCTCGCCAGCGGGCAAGGCGTCGGAGCGCGAAGGCCCGGCAAGGAGCGTCACTCCGCCGATCGCCGCCGCGAGCAGCAGGACGGCTCGTGCGTGGCGCAGGCCAGCGGACACGTTGCGTGCGGATACCAAGCGTGATTCAGGCGCGTTCAAAAGGTGGTTTCCTCATCAGGTATCGAGTCGTCGCAGGCGTCCGTTTTCCATGTGGAGACGCCGATCGGCTGCGAAGAAGGAGCGCTCGTCGTGCGTTGCCATGATGACCACGCAACCCAGCTTGCGCGCCAGGTCCCGGATGAGCGTTACGACCAGCAGGCCCGACTCTGCGTCCAACGCCGCCGTCGGCTCGTCGGCGATGATCACATCGGGCATGCGCACGAGCGCCCTGGCGACGGCCACGCGCTGTTGCTCGCCGCCCGACATGGTCGAAGGGAAGTCGTTGCCCCGAGTGCCGAGGCCGACAGCCTTGAGCATGGCCTGCGCACGAATTCGGTTCATCTCGGGGTCGGATTCCGGCAGCAGATGCAGCCCCGATTCCACGTTCTCGTAGACCGAGAGGGACTTGAGCAGGTTGTGACGCTGGAAGATGAAGCCGATGCGCTGACGCGCCTCCACGAGGCCCTTGCGGTCGGTCTGCCCGAGTTCGCTCCCGTGAACCGACACCTGGCCTCTTTCGAACGAGCGCAGCGCGCCCAGGATCGTGAGCAGGGTGGTCTTGCCCGACCCCGAGGGCCCCGTGATGATGGTGATCTCGCCGTCTTCCGCGGTGAGCGAGACATCCTTGAGCACCTCGCGCGCCAGGGCGCCGGTGCCATAGGTGTAGGCGAGACCGCTGACCGACACGGGCATGGTCAGTGCGCGCCGGTGAAGCGGGCGCAGCCTGTCAGATGAACTGTGTTAACTCGCGGCAGCATGGTCGACATCAGGAAACGATGAACCGGCGTTCGCGGAGTGACCGCGTGGACGGGCGTGGCTAAATGTATCATTTTGTACCGCGCCTGCCCTGCCAAATTTTCTGGTGCATCGGGAAATTTCGCCGCGACACTGGTCGCAGGGTGCAACGCTCCGCTATGCGTTTTTTCGGCCGATCTCGAGCAGGGTATTGGCGTCGCCGCACCATCGACGCTGTCGGATGTTTTCGAACTCCATTTCTTCGTGCACGGTAGAGTACCAAGCCGTTTTTTGAACTCTATTTGCTTGTTTTGAACTCTATTAGCTTTGACCAGGTCCATGTGGATGCCGCCATCGTCGATCTCGACGGCACCCTGGTCGACACCCTCGGCGACTTCGTCGCCGCCCTGCACGCCATGCTCGCCGACCTCGGCCTGCCGATGGTGGACGCCGCCGCTGTCGGCCGCATGGTCGGCAAGGGGTCCGAGCATCTGATCCATGCCGTGCTGCATCACGTCGGCGCGCCGGATACGCGCTACGCGCAGGCCTATGCGCGCTACCAGCACCACTACCTGGGCATCAACGGCCGGTACTCGGCCGTCTACGCCGGCGCGTTCGCCGGCCTGCAGGCGATGCGCGAGCGCGGCTGGCGCTTGGCCTGCCTGACCAACAAGCCGACCGCTTTCGCCCGGCCGTTGCTCGCCGCCAAGGGGCTGGACGGCTTCTTCGAGGTGGTCTTCGGCGGCGACGCCTTCGCGCGGAAGAAGCCCGACCCGCTCCCCCTCCTCAAGACCTGCGAGGCGCTCGGCACGCTGCCGGCCCGCACGCTGATGGTCGGCGACTCGAGCAACGACGCGCAGGCGGCCCGCGCCGCCGGTTGTCCCGTGGTGCTGGTGAGCTACGGCTACAACCATGGCCAGCCCGTGCGCGACGTCGATGCCGACGCGGTCGTGGATTCGCTGGCTGAACTGGCCGGCGGCGCGACGCTCGGCTAAACTCGCCGCTCCATGTTCATTCATCACGTCATCAAGACAGGGCAAGGCTGCCGGGGAGCCTGGCTTTGGCGCACGCCATCGTCATTGCCTGTTTGATGGCACGGCGCACGCCGTGCGCCCGCGGCCCCGGTCCGAACGACCCGCGCCAGATTCCTGAATGACCCGCCAGCGACCGAACGAAGCGTCCGCTGGCCGACGGAGACCCCCACCGTGATCACCGAACTCGAATTCAAAAGCCTCAGCGCGCAGGGCTACAACCGCATCCCGCTGATGGTCGAGGCCTTTGCCGACCTCGAAACCCCGCTTTCGCTCTACCTGAAGCTGGCCCATACCAAGGACGGCGGCAAGTACAGCTTCCTGCTCGAATCCGTCGTCGGCGGCGAGCGCTTCGGGCGCTACAGCTTCATCGGCCTGCCGGCGCGCACGCTGATCCGCGCGAGCGGCTTCGGCGCCGCGGCGCGCACCGAGGTCGTGACCGACGGCCGGGTCGTCGAGACGGCCGAGGGCAACCCGCTGGACTTCATCGCCGCCTACCAGAAGCGCTTCAAGGTCGCGCTGCGGCCCGGCCTGCCGCGCTTCTGCGGCGGCCTGGCGGGCTACTTCGGCTACGACGCGGTGCGCTACATCGAGAAGAAGCTCGAGGCCAGTTGCCCGCCCGATACCCTCGGCTGCCCCGACATCCTGCTGTTGCAGTGCGAGGAACTGGCCGTCATCGACAACCTCTCGGGCAAGCTCTACCTGATCGTCTACGCCGACCCGGCCCAGCCCGAGGCCTATGCGAATGCCAAGCGCCGCCTTCGCGAACTGCGCGACCAGCTGAAGTACTCGGTCAGCGCGCCGCAGGTGAAGCCCTCGCAGCCGCACCCGGCCGAGCGTTCCTTCGCCAAGGCCGACTACATCGCCGCGGTCGAGCGTGCCAAGGAACTGATCGCCGGCGGCGACTTCATGCAGGTGCAGATCGGCCAGCGCATCAGCAAGCGCTACACCGAGTCGCCGCTGTCGCTCTACCGTGCGCTGCGTTCGCTCAACCCCTCGCCCTACATGTTCTATTACCACCTGGGCGATTTCCACGTGGTGGCGGCGTCGCCCGAGATCCTGGTGCGCCAGGAGAACACGGCCGATGGCGAGCAGAAGGTGACGATCCGCCCGCTGGCTGGCACGCGGCCGCGCGGTGCGTCGATGGAACTCGACAAGGCGGCCGAGCTGGAACTCATCAACGACCCGAAGGAGCGCGCCGAGCATGTGATGCTGATCGACCTGGCGCGCAACGACATCGGCCGCATCGCGAAGATCGGCACGGTGAAGGTGACCGAGGCCTTCGCGGTCGAGCGCTACAGCCACGTGATGCACATCGTGAGCAACGTCGAGGGCACGCTCAAGGACGGCATGACCGCCATCGACGTGCTCAAGGCCACCTTCCCGGCCGGCACGCTGACCGGCGCGCCCAAGGTGCATGCGATGGAACTCATCGACCAGCTCGAGCCGATCAAGCGCGGCCTCTACGGCGGTGCCTGCGGCTACATCAGCTATGCGGGCGACATGGACGTCGCCATCACGATCCGAACTGGCGTCATCAAGGACCAGGTGCTGCACGTGCAGGCTGCGGCCGGCGTGGTCGCCGACTCGGTGCCCGAACTGGAATGGAAGGAAACCGAAGCCAAGGCGCGTGCGCTGCTGCGCGCGGCCGAACTGGTGGAAGAGGGACTGGAATGATGGCCGACGACAACACACCGAACAACGATTTCTCGCACGAGATCATCGGCGCCGCCGTCGAGGTGCAGCGCGTGCTGGGCACGGGGCTGCCCGAAGCCGTGTACGCCGCTGCGCTCGCCATCGAGCTGGCCGAGCGCGAGATCGGCTTCGAGCGCGACGTGCCGGTCGCGGCGAGCTACAAGGGCCGCGCCCTCGGCGACGTGTGCCGCGCCGATTTCGTCATCGAACAGGCGATGGTGGTGCAGGTGCGTGCCGTCGATGCGCTCGACGACCTGCACCGCGCGCAGGCGCAGGCGGCAGTGCGGCTGTCGGGCCACCGGCTCGGCCTGCTCATCAACTTCAACGTCTTCCCCGTGGTAAAGGGCGTGCATCGGATCGGAGCCAAGCCATGAAGCTGCTGATGGTCGACAACTACGACTCCTTCACCTACAACATCGTCCAGTACTTCGGCGAGCTGGGGGCGGAGGTCGAGGTGGCGCGCAACGACGAGATCGATGTGGCGGGCATCGGCGAGCGCATCGCGGCCGGCACGGCGCGGCTGGTGATCTCGCCCGGGCCGTGCTCGCCGGCGGAGGCGGGCGTGTCGGTGGCGGCGATCCAGGCCTTCGCGGGCCAGCTGCCGATCCTCGGCGTGTGCCTCGGTCACCAGGCCATCGGCGCGGCCTTCGGCGGCAGGATCGTGCGCGCGCAGCAGCTCATGCACGGCAAGACCAGCGAGATCACGACCACGCGCGAAGGCGTGTTCGCCGGGCTGCCGGAGAAATTCATCGTGAACCGCTACCACTCGCTGGCGATCGAGCGCGACAGCTGCCCGGCCGAGCTGGCCATCACGGCAAGCACCTACGACGGCGAGATCATGGGCGTGCGCCACACCGGCTTCGCGCACGACGTGCGGATCGAGGGCGTGCAGTTCCATCCCGAATCCATCCTCACCGAGCACGGCCACGCCATGCTGAAAAATTTCCTGGACTGAGCCCATGCCGAACACCGCCACCGTCGACCTGCGCAGCGACACCGTCACCCAGCCCACGCCCGCCATGCGCGCGGCGATGGCCGCCGCGCCCCTGGGCGACGACGTGTTCGGCGCCGACCCGAGCGTTAACGCGCTGCAGGAGAAGATCGCGGCGATGCTCGGCTTCGAGGCCGCGCTCTTCATGCCCACCGGCACGCAGAGCAACCTCTGCGCGATCCTCGCGCACTGCGGCCGGGGCGACGAGTACATCGTGGGGCAGATGGCGCATTGCTACCGCTGGGAAGGCGGCGGCGCCGCGGTCTTGGGCAGCGTGCAGCCGCAGCCGCTCGACCACGCGCCCGACGGCACGCTGCCGCTGGCGCAGATCGAGGCGTCCATCAAGCCCGACGACGCGCACTTCGCGCGCACCCAGCTGCTGGCGCTGGAGAACACGCTGGGCGGCAAGCTGCTGCCCTTTGGCTACGTGCAGGCGGCCACCGACCTGGCCAGGTCGCGCGGGCTGCAGCGCCACCTCGACGGCGCACGCCTGTTCAACGCGGCGACCGCGCAGGCCGCGGCGCTGGGCACCGACGTGCGCGCCGAGGCGCGCCGCATCGCGCAGTGCTTCGACAGCGTATCGGTGTGCTTCAGCAAGGGGCTGGGCGCGCCGGTCGGCTCGGCGCTGTGCGGCTCGCGCGAGCTGATCGCACGGGCACATCGCATCCGCAAGATGGCGGGCGGCGGCATGCGCCAGGCCGGGCTGCTGGCGGCGGCCGCGTCGCACGCGCTCGACCACCACATCGACCGGCTCGCCAGCGACCATGCACTGGCGCAGCGGCTGGCGGCCGGGCTGGCGGGCATCGATGGCCTGCGGGTCGAGGCGCCGCAGACCAACATCGTCTTCGTCGACCTGGAAGGCGCTGCCGCGTCGCGCGCCACCGAGCTGCTGGCGCACCTGGACGCGCGCGGCATCCTGGCGACGGGGCTGTACCGGCTGCGCTTCGTCACGCACCTGGACGTGGACGCGGGCGGGGTCGATCGCGCGCTCGTCGCGATCCGCGAATTCTTCGCGCACTGAGGGCTCCGCGCATGCCGGACACCGCGCACCTCGTCGCCTTCATCGTCGCGGGCTGGCTGCTCAACCTGACGCCCGGCCCCGATGTGCTCTACATCGTGAGCAATGCGCTGCGCGCCGGTGTGCGAGCGGGCATCGTCGCGGGGCTGGGCATCACCGCGGGCTGCTTCGTGCACATCGTGGCGGCGGCCGTGGGCGTGGGCACCTTGCTGGCCGCCTCGACGGAGGCCTTCACGGTGCTCAAGGTCCTCGGCGCGGGCTACCTGCTGTATATGGGCGCGCGCATGCTGCTCGCCAGGCCATCGCCCGCGGTGGCGACCGATGCCGCACCGGTCGTCGATGCGCCGCGCGGGTTGCGAGCGATCTTCATGGGCGGCTTCTGGACGAACGTGCTCAACCCCAAGGTTGCGCTGTTCTTCCTGGCCTTCGTGCCGCAGTTCATCGCACCCGACGCCCGCAACAAGACGCTGGCCTTCGTGCTGCTGGGGCTGCTGTTCAACCTCAATGCCATTCCGGTCAACACCGGCTGGGCCGTGGCCGCCGGCTGGCTGGCGCGCCGCGGCACCGTGCGCCACTGGATGCGCGCACTCGACCGCGTGGCCGGCGCCATGTTCATCGGTTTCGGCATCAAGCTCGCGCTGTCCGACAACCCGCTTTCTTCGACCACAAACTGACACGGGAGACACCATGCCCATCACCCCCCAGGAAGCGCTGCAGCGCACCATCGAGCACCGCGAGGTGTTCCACGACGAGATGCTGCACATCGTGCGCCTCATCATGAGCGGCGAGTGTTCGCCGGTGATGATGGCGGCGCTGATCACCGGCCTGCGCGTGAAGAAGGAAACCATCGGCGAGATCACCGCCGCCGCGCAGGTGATGCGCGAGGTCGCGACCAAGGTGTCGGTGGCGGACACGACGCACCTGGTCGACATCGTCGGCACCGGCGGCGACGGCTCGCACACCTTCAACATCTCGACCTGCTCAATGTTCGTGGCGGCCGCGGCGGGCGCCAAGGTCAGCAAGCACGGCGGGCGCAGCGTGAGCAGCAAGTCGGGCAGCGCCGACGTGCTGGAGGCGCTGGGCGTCAACATCAACCTCAAGCCCGAGCAGATCGCCCAGTGCATTGCCGACGTCGGCATCGGCTTCATGTTCGCGCCCAACCATCACCCGGCGATGAAGAACGTCGCGCCGGTGCGCAAGGAACTGGGCATCAAGACCATCTTCAACATCCTCGGGCCGCTGACCAATCCGGCCGGTGCGCCGAACATCCTGATGGGCGTGTTTCACCCTGACCTCGTGGGCATCCAGGTGCGCGCGTTGCAGCGCCTGGGCGCCGAACACGCCCTCGTGGTCTACGGCCGCGACGGCATGGACGAGATCTCGCTCGGCGCGGCCACGATGGTCGGCGAGCTCAGGGACGGCGAGATCCGCGAGTACGAACTGCATCCCGAGGACTTCGGCTTCGCGATGTCGAGCAACCGCGCGCTGCGCGTCGAGACGCCCGAGCAGTCGATGGCGATGCTGCGCGGCGTGCTCGACAACGAGCCCGGCGCGGCCCGCGACATCGTGCTGCTCAACGCGGGCGCCGCGCTGTACGCCGCCAATGTGGCCACCTCGATCGCCGAGGGCGTGGCGAAGTCGCGTGCTGCGCTCGACAGCGGCGCGGCCAAGGCCAAGCTGGCCGAGCTCGTGGCCGCCACGGCCGCCTTCTGACAAGAGAGAAAGCCAGACCCATGTCCGACATCCTGAAAAAGATCGTGGCCGTCAAGCACGAGGAAATTGCCGCCGCCAGAAAGCGCAGCCCGCTGGAGGCCGTGCGCTTCGACGCCGAGAGCCGCGTGCTCACCCGCGACTTCGTGGGTGCGCTGCGCGGCAAGATCGCCGCAGGTCAAGCTGCGGTCATCGCCGAGGTCAAGAAGGCCAGCCCGAGCAAGGGCGTGCTGCGCGCCGACTTCATCCCGGCCGACATCGCGCAGAGCTACGCCGAGGGCGATGGCGCCATCAGCGCGGCCTGCCTGTCGGTGCTGACCGATCGGCAGTTTTTCCAGGGCGGCGTCGACTACCTGAAGCAGGCGCGCGCGTCGTGCGAGCTGCCGGTGCTGCGCAAGGACTTCATGGTCGATGCGTACCAGATCTACGAGTCGCGCGCGATGGGCGCCGACGCGGTGCTGCTGATCGCGGCGTGCCTCGACGATGCGCAGATGAAGGACTTCGAGGCGATCGCCATGGGGCTCGGCATGGCCGTTCTGGTCGAGGTGCACGACGGCGCGGAGCTCGATCGCGCGCTGAAACTCAAGACGTCGCTGATCGGCGTGAACAACCGCAATCTGCGCACCTTCGAGGTGTCGATCCAGGCCACGCTCGACCTGCGCTCGCGGGTGCCGGCCGAGCGCCTGCTGGTCACCGAATCGGGCATCACGACACGCGAAGACGTGGCGCGGCTGCGTGCTGCGGACATCCATGCCTTCCTGGTCGGCGAAGCCTTCATGCGCGCGCCCGAGCCTGGGGAGGCGCTGGCGGATCTGTTCCGGTGATGGCGGCGACGCAACTCACGAGCGCCGACCCGGCGGACTGGCCGGTCGCACCGGGCTGGCAGGCGCTGGTCGACGACTTCTTTGCGAGCGCGGCGGGCGTGAAGCTGCAGGGGTTTCTGCGCGAACGGCTGGAGGCCGGCGCGGTCATCTTCCCGCCGCAGCCGCTGCGTGCGCTGGAGCTCACGCCGCCCGAACAGGTGCGCGTCGTGATCCTCGGGCAGGACCCGTACCACGGCCGCGGGCAGGCCGAGGGTCTGGCGTTCTCGGTCGCCCCCGGTGTGCCGTTGCCGCCGTCGCTGCGCAACATCTTCAAGGAGCTGCAGCGTGACCTCGGCACCCCGCCGCCGACCTTCCCGCAGCCCGGCGGTAGCCTGGTGCGCTGGGCCACGCACGGCGTGCTGCTGCTCAACACCTGCCTGACGGTGGAGGAGGGGCAGGCGGCCAGTCACGCGGGGCGCGGCTGGGAGGTGCTGACCGATGCGGTGATCCGGCACGTGGCCGCTGGCGATCGTCCGGTCGTGTTCATGCTGTGGGGCTCGCACGCGCAGAGCAAGCGGGCGCTGATCGACGCGGATCGCCACCGGGTCCTGACCGCCAACCACCCGTCGCCGCTCTCGGCGCTGCGTCCGCCCCTGCCTTTCATCGGCTGCGGCCACTTCGGCCAGGCGCGTGCCTGGCGGGAGCAGCATGCAGGTTGAAGGCGATGCTCCTGTTTTCGTAGCGCGTCGCATGGGTGCAACGGCATGAGGGTTCAAAACACGGGTTTCCACCCCTTGGCGTGATGCGGCGGCTTCGGAACTGACTTCAAACCGTGCTATATTTCGAGGTTCGCCGGAGAGGTGGCCGAGTGGTTAATGGCAGCAGACTGTAAATCTGCCCTCTTACGAGTACGCTGGTTCGAATCCAGCCCTCTCCACCAGCGATGAATTTGGTTTCTAGGAGCGATTGGATCTAGCGCTTTGGGTGCCGTGAAATGCCCCCGATGCGGGAGTAGTTCAATGGTAGAACCCCAGCCTTCCAAGCTGATGACGCGGGTTCGATTCCCGTCTCCCGCTCCATGAGGCCTGGTTCCTGGTTGGTGTCTTCGGTGTTGATTGCCCTTTTGGCTCAGTGGTAGAGCACTCCCTTGGTAAGGGAGAGGTCGCGGGTCCGATTCCCGCAAAGGGCACCAGATTTCGGGGTTGCAGCCGTCGCGCGTGCGGCCCCATGTGAATGTGTTGATCTCGTTTTTTTCGGAGTCGAGAAAATGGCAAAAGGTAAATTCACCCGCACCAAGCCGCACGTGAACGTGGGCACGATCGGTCACGTTGACCATGGCA
>NZ_JAOOPY010000018.1 GCF_025486315.1 Variovorax sp. N23
ATCGGGCGTCCTTGGCCGGGTAGCTCCGGCAGTGTTCCTATCGTCCTGAGGTGTCAACGCTATTCAGGACGGGTCACTGCCTTCTCCTGCCTCCGGCGTTCGGCGCTGTCTCAGCCCTGGGCCTGCGCAGCCTTCGTGATCGCGCTCAGCGTGCCGCGCGTGGTGATCACTTCGGGGTCGAGGGGAATCTCGATCAGGGTGCCCGTGTCGGCTGCCAGCGCGCGCAGCAACGCGGCTTCGACTTGCTCGGTGGCCGTGACCTTCTCCGCGGCGTAGCCATAGGCACGCGCCAGCGCGCAGAAGTCCGGGTTTGCCAACGCGGTGCCGCTCACGTTCAGCGGGTACTCGCGCTCCTGGTGCATGCGGATGGTGCCGAACATGCCGTTGTTGAGCAGCACGACGATGCTCTTGCCGCCATGCTGCACGGCCGTCGCCAGTTCCTGCCCGTTCATCAGGAAATCACCGTCGCCCGCGATCGTGAAAGCCGTGCGGCCTGTCGTGAGATTGCACGCGATGCCCGCCGGCACGCCGTAGCCCATCGCGCCGCTGGTGGGCGCGAGCTGCGTCTTGTGGCCCTTCGCGAGGCCGTGGTAGCGGAAGAAGCGGTGCACCCAGCTCGCGAAGTTACCAGCCCCGTTGGTGATGGCCGCATCGGCGGGCAGGTGCTTCTGCAGCAGCATCACCACCGCGGCCATGTCGACGGCGCCGCGCGGCGCATCGACAGGCAACCCCGGCAAAGGCTGCGGCTCGAGGTTCGCGCGGTAGTCCGCATTCGCCGCGGCGGTCCACGCCTCCCACGGCAACTCGGGCGGCGCGCTGAGCACCTCGAGGCTGCGCGCCGCCGCGCTCATGCCGGCGTTGATCGCGAGATCGGCCTGGTACACGCGGTTGAGTTCTTCCGCACTGGCGTGGATGTGCACCAGCGTCTGCTTCGCTTTCGGCGCTTCGAGCAGCGTGTAGCCGTTGGTCGTCATCTCGCCCAGACGCGGGCCGATGGCGATGATCAGGTCGGCCGCCTTCACGCGCGCCGCGAGCTTCGGATTGATCGCGATGCCGACATCACCGGCGTAGAGCGGGTGGTGGTTGTCGAAGATGTCCTGGTAGCGGAAGGCGTTGCCGACCGGCAACCGCCAGTTCTCCGCGAAGCGTTGCAGCGCCTGCGCCGACTGCGGCGTCCAGCCGCCGCCGCCGGCGATCACGAAGGGCCGCTGCGCCTTCATCAGCAACTGACGCAAGGTGCGCAGCGCACCCGGGTCACTCCAGGGTTCGACGGCCTCGACCCGCGCCAGCGGCCGCGCACTCGTCATGCTGCGCAGCATGTCTTCGGGCAGCACCAGCACGACCGGCCCGGGCCGGCCGTTCATCGCGGTGGCGAAGGCGCGCGCGATGTATTCGGGGATGCGGTCGGCATCGTCGATGCGCTCCACGCGCTTGGCGAAGCCCTTGGTGCTGGGGCCGAAGAAGCTGCCGTAGTCGACCTCCTGGAACGCTTCGCGGTCGCGGAAGTCGCTGCCGACGTCGCCGACGAACAGGACCATCGGCGTCGAGTCCTGGAAGGCGTTGTGCACACCGATCGACGCATTGGTCGCGCCCGGTCCGCGCGTCACGAAGCAGATGCCCGGCCGGCCCGTGAGCTTGCCGTGCGCCTCGGCCATGAAGGCGGCACCGCCCTCCTGGCGGTTCACGATGAAGCGGATGCGGTCGCGATGCGCATGAAAGCCGTCGAGCACGGCCAGATAGCTTTCGCCCGGCACGCCGAAGGCGCATTCGACGCCCTGCGCGATGAGACATTCGACGATCAGGCGGCCCGCTTGTTGTGCGCTCATGGAAGGATGCGATGCGTGTTGAGAGGAAGCCGGATTATCGTGACGTGCCTGCCGCCCTCGCCGAAGGGCGCCTCCATAATTCCCGTCCCGGTTAGTCAGCACCAGAACCATGGCCTCCCCACCCTCGCCCCCGCGCCTGCGCGACGCCGACAAGTCGCAGCTCACCATCCTCGGCGCGGCCCTCGGCGAATTCGCGCAGTGCGGCTTCGCAGGCGCACGCGTCGACCGCATCGCCGAGCAGGCCGGCGTGAACAAGCGGCTCATCTACTACTACTTCGGCAACAAGGACGACCTGTTCCTCGCGGTGCTCGAACGCACCTATGCCGACATCCGCGCGGCCGAACAGGCGCTGCATCTCGACGCCATGGACCCGGTCGAAGCGGTGCGGCAACTCGTGTCCTTCACCTGGCACTACTACCTCGAGCACCCGGAATTCATCACGCTGCTCAACAGCGAGAACCTGCACCAGGCGGTGCATCTGAAGCAGTCCGCGCGTATCCAGGAAATGAACTCGCCGCTGGTGCAACTGCTGGCCGACGTGCTCGAACGCGGCCGGCGGCAAGGGCTGTTCCGCGACGGCGTCGACCCGATCCAGCTCTACATCTCGATCGCCTCGATCTGCTACTTCTACCTGTCGAACAACGCCACGCTGTCGGCCATCTTCGGGCGTGACCTGCGCAGCCCCAAGGCGCTGGCCACGCGCCTGTCGCACATGACGGAGCTCGTGCTCGGCTACGTGCTGCGCTGACGCGCACCGGCCCCGTGCTTTCCCTAGGTGTCGTTGACACCGCATCGGCCGCGCTCCAACAATTCACCAATTGGTGATTTAAGCGCGCAGTCGACGTGACGCGCGCGTCCCCCGGAGACAACGCTCGATGCTTCGCAGACTTCTGCTGCAACCGGCCCTGCGCCCGTTCTTTCTCATCGTCGTGCTCCTGGTGCTCTGGGACCTCGCCATCCGCCTGTTCAAGATTCCGGCCTACCTGATCCCGCCGCCGCTCGAGGTCGTGAAGCAGCTCATCGCCGAATGGCCGCGGCTGCTGAGCGAGAGCTGGAAGACCACGCTCGCCACGCTCGGTGGTTTCGGGCTCACGATCGTCATCGGCATTCCGATCGCGATGGTCATCGCCTACTCGCGCCTCGTCGAGTCGTATGTCTATCCGCTGCTGGTGTTCTCGCAGAGCATCCCGAAGGTCGCGATCGCGCCGCTGTTCGTCGTGTGGTTCGGCTTCGGCATCTTCCCGAAGGTGATCTCGGCCTTCCTGCTGGGCTTCTTCCCGGTGGTGGTCTCCACCGTGATGGGCTTCAAGTCGGTCGAGCCCGACATGCTCGACCTGGCCCGCTCGATGGGCGCGAGCCGCCTGCAGACCTTCTTCAAGATCAGCCTGCCGCAGGCGATGCCCGCCATCTTCAGCGGCCTGAAGGTGTCGGTCACGCTGGCCGTCGTCGGCGCGGTGGTGGGTGAGTTCGTCGGCTCCAACTCGGGTATCGGCTATGTGCTGCAGGTGGCCAACGGCAACTTCGACCTGCCGCTGATGTTCGCCGCGCTCGTCGTGCTGTCGAGCATCGGCGTGGTTCTGTTCGTCGCCGTCGACCTGGCCGAACGGCTGATGATTCCCTGGCACGCCTCGCAACGGCAGGTGCAGTAAGGCTCGCCCTTCTTCATTCCTACACACAGACAACCGGAGACAACACCATGAAGAGACTGCTCCCCACACTGATCGCCGCCGCCACCACCGCGGTGGTCATGGCCGTGGCACCGGCCCACGCGCAAACCAAGGCGCCCGAGAAGGTCACGCTGATGCTCAACTGGTACCTCTACAGCGAGCACGCCCCCTTCTTCCTGGGCAAGGAGCGCGGCTTCTATGCCGAGGAAGGCATCGACCTCGACATTCAGGAAGGCCGCGGCTCGGCGGTCACGGCGCAGGCCGTGGCGGCGAAGTCGGCGACCTTCGGCTACATCGACGTGACGACCATGATCAAGGCCGCCGCCAAGGGGGCGCCGCTGAAGTCGACGGGCGTGCTGTTCCAGGTGAGCCCGATGTCGGTGATGGGCTTCACCGAGAAGAACATTAGGACGCCCAAAGACATCATCGGCAAGACGGTGGCGACCACGCCGGGCGACTCGATGTCGCAGATGTGGCCGCTCTTCCTCAAGGTCAACGACATCAAGCCCGACCAGGTGAAGATCGTCTCGGGCGACGGGCAGACCAAGCTCAACGCCGTGATGAACGGCCAGGCCGATCTGCTGCTGGGCTACGTGATGGACCAGGCCATCAAGCTGCAGGACGCCACCGGCAAGCCGGTGACGCCGATCCGCTTCGCCGACTCGGGCGTCAACCAGATCAGCTCCGGGATCATCACCAACAAAAACCTGCTGACAGAGAACCCCGACCTGGTGAAGCGCTTCATGCGCGCGTCGACCAGGGCCGCGGAAGCCGCCGAGAAGAGCCCCGAGGCCGCGGTCGACGCGATGCTCAAGGCCAACCCCAAGGCCGGCGTGCGCGACACGCTCATCGTCGGCATGAAGCAGAGCGTGGCGCTGTACCACACCAAGGAAACCGCCAACCAGCGCCCGTTCCGCGTGAGCATGAAGAACGTGAACGACTCGCTCGACCTGCTGGTGCAGTACGGCGGCATGGACGCCGCCACGCGCGGCAAGCCCGAGGACTACGTGACCCTCGATTTCCTGCCCACGAACTGATCCTCGAGCCGCACACTGCCCATGTCCGACGATGTCCTGATCCAAGCCCGCGGTGTCACCAAGGTCTACGCCACCAAGGACGGCCCGGTCGAGTCGCTCAAGCCGCTCGTCTTCGCCATCCGCAGAGGCGAGTTCGTCTCGGTCGTGGGACCGTCGGGCTGCGGCAAGAGCACACTGCTGAAGATGGTGGCGGGCCTCTTGCCGATCACGGCCGGCGCGCTCACGCTGTCGGGCAAACCGATCCGGGGCGCACAGAAGGACGTGGGCATCGTGTTTCAGAGCGCGGTGCTGCTGGCCTGGCGCACGGTGCTCGACAACATCCTGCTGCAGGCCGAGATCCGCCACCTGCCAATGGCCGCGGCGCGCGCGCGGGCCGCCGAACTGATCGCGATGGCCGGGCTGACAGGCTTCGAGGGCAAGTACCCCTGGCAACTGTCCGGCGGCATGCAGCAGCGCGCATCGATCTGCCGCGCCCTGCTGCACGACCCGACCGTGCTGCTGATGGACGAGCCCTTCGGCGCGCTTGATGCGATGACGCGCGAGAAGATGAACCTCGAGCTGCGCCGCATCTGGGCGACATCGGGCAAGACGGTGATGCTCATCACCCACAGCATCCCCGAAGCGGTGTACCTGTCGGACCGCGTCATCGTGATGAGCGAGCGGCCCGGCACCATCGCTGCCGTCTACGACATCGCGCTGCCGCGCGAGCGCCCGCTGGACATCATGGGCTCCGCCGCCTTCGGCGAGTACGCCAAGACGATCCGCGCGCACTTCTTCTCGCAAGGCATCCTCGACCACTGAGCCTCAGGCGCGCGTCGCATGCGGTGGAGACAGAACCATGGCCCCTGCGGCGCCCCGCTTCCACGTCGACGACATCCGCTTCACCGAACGCGAGGTGCGGCTGCGACTCCCCTTCCGCTTCGGCGCGGTGACCGTCACCGCCTGCCCGCAGGTCTACGTGCGTGCGCGCATCCGCTTCGAGGACGGCCGCACCAGCGAAGGCTGCGCGGCGGAGATGATGATCCCCAAGTGGTTCGACAAGAACCCGGCACTGTCGAACGAACAGAACTTCGAGCAGCTGCGCCAGGCCTTGCGCAATGCGCGCGAGGCCTACACGACGCCCGCTGCGGCCCAGCGTGCATGGGACCATTTCGCCGAGCACTACGAGGACGTGCTCGCAATGGGCCTGCGCCAGGGCCTGGGGCCGCTGGTGGCCAGCTACGGCCCCGCACTGATCGACCGTGCCGTGCTCGACGCCGTGTGCCTGCACAGGGGCTGCGGCTTCGGCGACGCGACGGCCCACAACATCGCCGGCATCGATCTGGCACGCCATGACCTCGCGCCGGACCTGCATGTCTTCGACCTCGATGGCTTTCTGGCACAACAGCGTGGACGCACCTCGATCGCCGCGCGCCACACCGTCGGCCTGGCCGATGCCATCCGCGATGCGGACCTCGGCAATGCCGACCCGCACGACGGCTTGCCCGCCTCGCTCGAAGCCGCCATCGCACGCTACGGCCATCGCCACTTCAAGCTCAAGCTGTCGGGCGACACGCGCACCGACATCGACCGCCTGACGCGCATCGCCGAGGTGATCGACGCGCACGCAGTGCTGGTCACGCTCGACGGCAACGAGCAGTACGCGGACGTCGCGGCCTTCTCGCAGTTCCTCGATGCCTTCCTCGCCACGCCGCGCCTGAAGATGATGGCCACGAAGACGGTGTTCATCGAGCAGCCCATCCAGCGGGCGCATGCGCTGGACCGCGACGTGCGCGCCGCCGCGGCCCGCATCCCGCTGCTGGTCGACGAATCCGACGCCACGCTGGAGAGCTTCATGCAGGCCCGCGCGCTCGGCTACACCGGCGTGTCGAGCAAGAGCTGCAAGGGCTTCTACAAGTCGATCGTCAATGCGGCGCGCTGTGCGCAGGCCCGCGCGCAGGGCGGGTCGCTGTTCCTCTCGGGCGAAGACCTCACGATGCAGGCCGGTGTCGGGCTGCAGCAGGACCTGGCGCTCGTCGGCTGGCTCGGGCTCGACCATGTCGAGCGCAACGGCCACCACTACGTCGACGGCATGGCAGCGTTGCCGGTGGACGAGCAACGCGCATTCGCCGCGCTGCACCCGGCGCTGTACGCCGAGAGCGCTGGCGCGGTGCGCCTGCGCATCGTCAATGGGCAGATCGACCTGTCGTCGCTCGGCACAACGGGTTTCGCCACCGGCGAGCGCGGCGCAGGCATCCGCTGGGATGCCATGGGCGCGGCCTACTGAGCGCCACCCGGCCGAGCGCTCGACGCTCGGGAAATCCCTGATCCCGACCTTCCGCACGGCAATTGACCGTCGCACGCCACCGGCCGAGAATTGCCCTCAATTCACCAATTGGTGAATTACCAGGTTCACCGACGCCTGCACGGGTGCGCCCAGAAAACCAACGGAGACCTTCATGACCCCTTCCGCCCGCATCGCCGCGGCCGCCTCGCTGGCGTGCCTCGCGGCCCTGACGTCCCACAGCGCGCTCGCGCAGAACGGCTACCCCAGCAAACCGATCCGCGTGATCGTGCCCTTCGCGGCCGGCAGCACCACGGACATCATTGCCCGCGCCATCACCGACAAGATGGGCCAGAGCATGGGTCAGACGCTGGTGGTGGACAACCGCGGCGGCGCCAGCGGCACGATCGGCCAGCAGGCCGTGGCCACGGCCGCGCCGGACGGCTACACGGTCATGATCCACTCGTCCTCGCACACGGTGAGCCCGTCGACCTTCGCCAAGCTGCCCTTCGACACCGTGGGCGACTTCGCCGGCATCACGCCGATCTCCACGCTGCCGAACGCACTGGTGATCTCGCCGTCGAAGAACATCAGGACGCTGAAGGACCTGGTGGCCGCCGCCAAGGCCAAGCCGGGCACCATCAACTTCGCCTCCGCCGGCCAGGGCAGCGCGACGCACCTGAACGCCGAGAAGTTCAAGATGGCCGCCAACATCGATGCGACCAACATCCCGTTCAAGGGCTCGGCCGACGCCGTGACCGAGGTGCTGTCGGGCCGCGTCGACTACTACTTCTCGCCCATCGCGCCCGTCATTGGTCAGATCAGGGAAGGCCACCTGCTGGCGCTGGCCGTCGGATCACCCAAGCGCGCCGCCGCCCTGCCGGACGTGCCGACCACGGCCGAAGCCGGCGTGCCCGGGTCCGAATTCAACTTCTGGATCGGAATGATGGCGCCGGCCAAGACGCCGCGCGAGATCGTCACGCGGCTGCACGACGAGGTCGTGAAGGCCCTCGCCACGCCCGAGGTCAAGGAGCGCTTTCTGAAGCTCGGCGCCGACGCCTGGACCTTGCAGCCCGCGCAGTTCGACGCCTACATCAAGGAAGAGATCGGCAGCAACGCCAAGCTGGTGAAGGCCGCCGGCCTGTCGCCGCAATAACCCATCACCCACTCACTTCAGCACGCAGAGAAACCATGGCTACACAACGACTCGGACTCATCATGCACGGCGTCACCGGACGCATGGGCATGAACCAGCACTTGATCCGCTCCATCTGCGCCATCCGCGCGCAAGGCGGCGTCACGCTGTCGAACGGCGACTTGTGTCTGCCCGACCCGATCCTCATCGGCCGCAACGCCGAGAAGATGGAAGCGCTGGCCAAGAAGCACGGCATCGCGCGCTGGGGCACCGACCTCGACGCCGCACTCGCCAACCCCGACGACACGATCTTCTTCGACGCCGGCACCACGCAGATGCGCCCCACCCTGCTGGCCAAGGCGATCCGCGCCGGCAAGCACGTGTACTGCGAGAAGCCGATCGCGACGAACCTGAACGAAGCGGTGGAGATCGCGCGCCTGGCCGAAGAGGCCGAAAGGACAAGGGGCCTGAAGCACGGCGCCGTGCAGGACAAGCTCTTCCTGCCGGGCCTGCGCAAGCTCGACATGCTGCGCCGCGCCGGCTTCTTCGGCCGCATGCTGAGCGTGCGCCTGGAGTTCGGCTACTGGGTGTTCGAGGGCGACCTGCAACCGATCCAGCGCCCCAGCTGGAACTACCGCAAGGAAGACGGCGGCGGGATGATCCTGGACATGATGTGCCACTGGCGCTACGTACTCGACAACCTCTTCGGCGAAGTGAAGTCGGTGAGTTGCCTGGGCACCACGCACATCCCCAAGCGCTGGGACGAAGCGGGCAAGCCGTACGAAGCGACCGCCGACGACGCCGCCTACGCCACCTGCGAACTCACCGGCCACAACGGCGAGCCGGTGATCGCGCAGATCAACATGAGCTGGGTCACGCGCGTGCGGCGCGACGACCTCGTGACTTTCCACGTCGACGGCACCGACGGCTCGGCCGTCGCCGGCCTGTCGAGCTGCCGTGCGCAGTCGCGCGTGGCCACGCCGCGCCCGGTGTGGAACCCGGACGAGAAGCAGACGATGAACTTCTTCGACCAGTGGCAGGAGATCCCGGATTCGCAGGTCTACGACAACGGCTTCAAGATCCAGTGGGAAGCCTTCATCCGCCACGTGGTCGAGAACGCGCCGTACAAGTGGACGCTGCCCGAAGGCGCCAAGGGCGTGCAGTTGGTCGAGGCCGCGCTCGAATCCTGGAAGGAACGCCGCTGGATCGACGTGCCCGCGCTGAAGGTCTGAGGAACAGCGCCATGGCACTCACCCTCACCCTGCCGACCGCGAACCGGTCCCTCGCACCCTACACGTTGAAAGGCAGCGTGCCCGCGAAGCCAGCGGCCGGCGTCAAGTTCAACCGCATCGCCTACTCAGCCGCGCACGTCGTCGCCGACCCGCTCGTGGTGGTCGATCCGTGGCTGCAGGCCGCCGTCGACTGGGACACGACCATCGCGTACCGCCAGCACCTCTGGTCGCTCGGCCTGGGCGTGGCCGAGGCGATGGACACCGCGCAGCGCGGCATGGGCCTGGACTGGCCGACCTCGCTGGAGCTGATCCGCCGCTCGCTCGATGCCGCGAAAGACGTGCCCGGTGCGCGGGTCGCCTCGGGCTGCGGCACCGACCACCTGAACCTCGACGAGGTGAAGAGCGTCGACGACGTGATCCGCGGCTACGAGGAACAGATGGCCGCCATCGAGAAGCTGGGCGGCAAGCTGATCGTGATGGCGAGCCGTGCGCTGGCCCGCGTGGCCAAGAGCCCGGCTGATTACGAGCGCGTGTACGACCGCATCCTGTCGCAGGCGAAGCAGCCGGTCGTGCTGCATTGGCTCGGCGAGATGTTCGACCCGGCCCTGGCCGGCTATTGGGGCACGTCGAACGTCGATGCCGCCATGGACACGGCCGTCGGCATCATCGCGGCGCACCCGGACAAGGTCGACGGCATCAAGATCTCGCTGCTCGACAAGGACAAGGAGATCGCCATGCGGCGTCGCCTGCCATCGGGCGTGCGGATGTACACGGGCGACGACTTCAATTACGCCGAACTGATCGCTGGCGATGGTCATGGCAGCGAAGTCATGCACGGCCAGAGCGATGCGTTGCTGGGCATCTTCGACGCCATCGCACCGGCGGCCAGTTCGGCCCTCGGCGAACTCGCGCAGGGCAACGTCGACAAGTTCCACGCCATCCTCGGCCCCACGGTGCCGCTGTCGCGCCACATCTTCGCGGCGCCCACGCGCTTCTACAAGACCGGCGTGGTGTTCATGGCCTGGCTCAACGGCCACCAGACGCACTTCACGATGGTCGGTGGTCAGCAGAGCACGCGCTCGCTGCAGCATTTCGCCGAGCTGTTCCGCCTGGCCGATGCGGCCAGCGTGCTGGAGAAGCCGGAGCAGGCGGTGCAGCGCATGAAGACGTTGCTCGCCATCCACGGCGTGGAATGACGATGCGCGACTTCACGCAGAACCACGAGTGGCTGTCCATCAACACCGCGACCGTGCGCAAGCAGCGCGGCGTCGAGGTGCCGCTCGACCGCATCATCGACCAGTGCGCCGAACGCGGCATCCGTGCCATCAGCCCGTGGCGCGACCAGGTCGCTGCCGTCGGGTTGGACAAGGTCGCGGCGCAGCTGAGGGCGCACGGCATGGGCCTGTCGGGCTATTGCCGTGGCGGCTTCTTCCCTGCACCCGATGCGGCCGGCCTGAAGGCAGCGCTCGACGACAACCGCCGCGCCATCGACGAAGCGAAAACGTTGAACGCGCCCTGCCTAGTGCTCGTGGTGGGCGCCCTGCCCGGTGCGCTCGATGGCAAGGCGGCGTACACCGACATCGCGCGCGCCCGCAGCGAGGTGCGCGACGGCATCGCTGCATCACTCGACTACGCCCGCGAGGTCGGCATGCCGCTGGCCATCGAGCCACTGCACCCGATGCAGGCGGCCGACCGCGCGTGCATCAACACGCTGGAACACGCGCTCGATGTGTGCGACGAACTCGACCCCGGCCAGAGCGGCCTGCTCGGCGTGGCGCTCGACATCTATCACGTGTGGTGGGACCCGAAGCTGCAACAGCAGATCGCGCGTGCGGGCAAGGAGCGCTTGCTCGCGTACCACGTGTGCGACTGGCTCACGCCAACGCGCGACCTTCTCTCCGACCGCGGGATGATGGGTGACGGCATCGTCGAACTGAAGAAGATCCGCGGCTGGGTCGAGGCGGCGGGCTTCGACGGCTTCAGCGAGGTGGAGATCTTCTCGATGCTCGACTGGTGGAAGCGCGATGGCGGGGATGTGCTCGACATCTGCGTCGAACGCCATAAACGCGCCGTTTGATTCCTGCGGCGGGCTCAGGCCGGCGCGGTGCACTGCTTCGTTCGTGTCCCCCGGCCTGCGGCCTCCTCCTTGACCTCACTGCGCAGTACACCCCGCCGGCCTGAGCCGGGTCGGGGCTGTAGCTGATCACCCTTGAACAACACGGCATGTCCTGGGCCGAGGGCGGTGGGTGGCCCCTGCAGCGAAATCAAGGAGGAGCCGAAGGCGGGGGACATTCGCGGAAGGGGCCACCCGCCGTCCTCGGCCCCGCCCTGAAACAGGACGCTGCAAAATCCGGGAACATGCCCGACCCCACTCTCGACGACATGCGCCGCTACGCCGTCGCCCGCACCCTCTTCAAGCCCACCACGCTACCGCGCGCCATCCAGCGGCTGGGCTTCGTGCAGGCCGATCCGATCCGCGCCCCGGCGCGCGCGCAAGACCTGACGCTGCGGCATCGCGTGAAGGACTATCGTGCGGGCGACCTTGAGCGGCGCTACGCGAAGCTCGACATCGAGGAGGACTGCCTGGTCAACTACGGTTTCCTGCCGCGCGAGCACCTCGCACTCTTGCATCCGCGCGAAGCGAAGAAGAAGCCGTGGGATGCGGCCACACGTCGCAAGGCCGCCGACGTGCTGGCCTTCGTACGAGAGCGCGGCGAAGTGCATCCGCGAGAGGTCGAAGCACACTTTGCGCATGGCCGCATGACCAACTACTGGGGTGGATCCAGCAATGCCAGCACGCACCTGCTCGACGGCATGCACTACCGCGGCATGCTGCGCGTGGTGCGACGCGACAGCGGCACGCGGGTCTACGCGGCGGTGAGCCACTCGCCACCGATCGACGACAGCCCGACGGGCCGCGCCTTGCGTGCCGCGGCGCTGCTCGAACTGATCGTACGCAAGTACGCGCCGCTGCCCGCAAGCAGCCTGACCTATCTCGTACGCCTGCTCAACTACGGCGCCCCTCATCTGGCGACGCAGACCCAAGCCGCATTGCGCGAAGCCCGCGAGGCGCTCGGCAGTTGCCGCATCGATGGCACGACCTGGTACTGGCCCACGGACGAAAACCCGCGCTCGCGCCGCCACGCACCGGACGATGCAGTGCGTCTGCTGGCGCCCTTCGACCCGGTGGTGTGGGACCGTCGACGCTTCGAGCTGCTCTGGGGCTGGGCCTACAAGTTCGAGGCCTACACGCCGGCACCGAAGCGGCAGTTCGGCTACTACGCCTTGCCGATGCTCCAGCACGAACGCGTGCTCGGCTGGGCCAACGTGTCCGCACGCGCGGGATCGCTGCAACCGAGCTTCGGCTATCCCGGCAAGAAGCCCACGGGTGCGGCGTTTCGCGCGGCGCTCGACGACGAAATGCAGCGCATGACGCACTTTCTTGCAGGGCGCTGAACAGCCATCTCGGGGCGCTCAAGGGTTTTTCCGCGGGGGCGACAGCATGCGTTTCGCGGCGTGCCTAGAATCCTGATCGCCCCGGTGCAAGCCGGGGCATGCGTTCTCAGGGCGGGGTGAAATTCCCCACCGGCGGTGACGGCGACTCGTTCGCACAAGCCCGCGAGCGCCTGCGGTGCGTCATGCATTGCAGGGTCAGCAGACCCGGTTGGAATCCGGGGCCGACGGTCACAGTCCGGATGAAAGAGAGCGCGTCATCGTGAGCCCGGCTGCGCGCCTTCGTGCGACCGGACGCATGGTTGCGTGCGCCCTGATTCAGGAAACCTGCTTTCTAGAGGCACACCATGAGTCAGATCAACGACCTTCCCCTTTCGGCCATCTCGGCCACCGAGCCGCAGCGCGTCGCCTTCATCGAGGCGCAGTGGCATGCCGACATCGTCCACCAGGCGCGCCACGCCTTCCTCGCGGAGATGGAGCGCCAGGGCTTCGCGCGCGATCGCATCGACGTGATCGCCGTGCCCGGCGCCTTCGAGATCCCGCTGCACGCCAAGCGGCTCGCGCTGTCGGGCCGCTACGCCGCCATCGTCGGCTGCGCACTGGTGGTCGACGGCGGCATCTACCGCCACGAGTTCGTCGCCAACACGGTGGTGAGCACGCTGATGTCGCTGCAGCTCGAGACCAACGTGCCGATCCTCTCGGCCGTGCTGACGCCGCACCACTTCCACGAGCATGTGGAACACCGCAAGTACTTCCACGCGCACTTCGCGGTGAAGGGAACCGAGGCGGCCGATGCCTGCATCAAGACGCTCGAAGGCCTGCGCCAGGTCGACGCGCTGCTGGCCGGCTGAGCGCTTTCGCCCTGCGGCCGGGCAAGGCTTTCGATCGGGTCGCGTCATCGCGCCTCCCTAAGATCGGCGCGTGGACTCCCTGACGCAAATCGTGCTGGGCGGCACCGTCGCCGCAGCCATCGCCCCCGCACGGCATCGCCGGGCCGCCCTGCTCGCCGGTGCGGCGCTCGGCACGCTGCCGGACCTCGACACTTTTCTCATCCAGCCCTTCACCGACAACCCGGTGACGCTGATGACGGTGCACCGCAGCTTCAGCCATTCGCTGCTGGTGCTGCCCTTCGTCGGCTGGCTGATCTGGTGGCTCTTCAAGCGGCGCCGCGGCCGCGTGGCGGATTCGCCGACGCGCTGGTTCTGGGCGATGCAGGCGGCACTGCTCACGCATCCGCTGCTCGATGCCTTCACGGTCTACGGCACCCAGCTGTGGTGGCCGCTGCTGGTGCGGCCGGTGTCATGGTCCACCGTCTTCATCATCGATCCGGGCTACACGCTGTGGCTGCTGCTGGCCTGCGGCTTCGCGTGGTGGGCCGCGGCGCGCGCGTCGGCGCAACGGGCGCTGGTGGGCGGGCTGCTGCTCAGCAGCGCCTACCTCGGCTGGTCGCTGGTGGCGAAGCACATGGTCGAGCGCGACGCCGCGCGCGCACTGGCAGCCATGGGCCTGGCCGATGCACCGCGGCTCTCGACGCCGATGCCGCTCAACACGCTGCTCTGGCGCGTCATCGTGATGACGCCCGACGGCTACCTCGAGGGCCAGCGCTCGCTCGTGGCCGACACCGGCACGATGACCTTCGCGCGTTTCGATTCCGACGTGGCGGCGCGGGCCGCCGCACGCGACGTGCCGGCCGTGCAGCGGCTGCAGTGGTTCAACGGCGGCTTCATGCGCGCGCAGACCACGCCCGAAGGCACGCTGGTGCTGTCGGACCTGCGCATGGGCGTGGCACCGAACTACAGCTTCGAGTTCGAGGTGGCACGCCGGGCCGATGGCGCCTGGCAGGCGGTGCCGCCGAAGCAGCGCGACTGGAAAGTTCCCACGGGCGACTTCGGCGCGCTCTGGCAGCGCATCTGGCGCGCGCCACCGGCCCTCTGACGGGTTCAGCGCTGCAACAGCGTCGGCACCGACGACGCCAGCAGCATCACGCCCGACACCGTCAGCAAGCCCAGCACGATCTGCCGAAAGGCCGCGTCGCTGATGCCGACGTAGAGCCGCGCACCGAGCAGCACCGGCACCAGCACGCAGCCGGCGACGATGGCCAGCATCGGCAGCATCGCCAGACCCACGTTGCCCGCGCCCAGGTGCAGGGCGAAGGCCACGGTCAGCATGGCGAGGTTGAAGTTCTGGATGACGGCGCGCTGCGCGTCCTTGTCCATGCGGCGCAGCGTGCACCACAGCGTGGGGATGGCGCCGGCGAAGCCGCCCACGCCGCTGCAGAGGCCACCGGCGAGACCCGCCACCGCATCGGCCGCGCGACCGCCGACGGTGACGCGCGGCAGGTTGCGCGCCATCAGCATGGCCGGGCACCAGACCACCAGCAGGGCACCGAGGCAGGCCTTGAACACCGCGACATCGAGCCGCGGCAGCAGCCAGACGCCGAGCGGCACACCGGCCAGTCCGCCGACGACGAAGGGCAGCAGCAGCCGCTTGTCGAAGCTTCGCTTCTGCGAAAAAGCGGCGATGAGCTGACCGGTCAGCGCGCCGAAGGTGGCCAGCACGGCGGCGAGCCTCGGCTCGACCGTCCAGGCCCAGATCGAGATCGCGACCAGCCCGAACGCAAAGCCCGACAGCCCCTGCACGAAGCCGGCCACGGCCGCGCCGAGCGCGACCAGCAGGTAGAGCGCGAGCGGCTCCAAGCGCCGCTCAGGCCGACGCAGGCACGAGGGCCTCGCGCCGCACGCGGCGCACGTTGAAGGCGCTGGCGATCAGCACGCCCTGCACCAGCGCCAGGCCGACGATCACCGCCGTGTAGCGGCCGTTGTCCATCAGGCGCCCGAAGACCAGCGGCGCCACCGCCTGCCCGATGTCGAGCCCGGCGTAGACCACGCCGTAGACGCGGCCGGTGGCGTTGGGCGGCGTCGACTTCTTCACCAGCAGGTCGCGCGACGGGCCGGCGATGCCCGAGGCGAAGCCCATGGCACCGAACAGCACCGGCACCAGCACCGGCGCGAAGTCGGCGAAGGCCAGCACCAGCGCGAGCGAGGCGGCGATGCCGAAACCGGCGCCCACGATGCGCTCGCAGCGCGACGGGTCCGAAGCGAGAAAGCCACCGACCACCATGCCGGCCGCGCTGGCCACCATGTAGACCGTGAGGCACACCGCCACCAGCGCCAACGGCACCGCGTGCAGATGGCCGGCCGCGGCCGGCGCGAAGGTCTGCACCACGCTGATGACCATCGCGTAGAAAAAGAAGAAGCCGAAGCACATCCACACCGCCGGGATGCGCAGGAAGTCGAACTGGCCCGCGGCCGGTGCATGCGCGGCCTGGCCGGTGGCCTTCTGCACCGTCTTCACGTCAAGCGAGAGCACGCCGCGGTACAGCCACAGCACCACCAGCACCGCCAGCGCGAGCGCACCGGCCGCGGCGAGCGCCACGCGCCATGACGTCGCCAGCGCGATCGGCACCACGAAGGCTGGCGCCAGCGCCCAGCCCAGGCTGCCGGTGATGCCGTGCACGCTGTAGGCATGGCCCAGCCGCGTGGGCGCCACCTTGCGGTTGAAGAGCGTGTAGTCGACCGGGTGGAACACGCCGTTGCCCACGCCGCCGACCACCGCGCTGGCCAGCAGCATCCAGTAGCTCTGCGCCGTCGCATAGCCGAAACCGGCCAGACCGAGCATGCCGAGCCCGACGAACAGCACCGGCCGCGGCCCCAGCTTGTCGACGATGAAGCCCGAGGCCGCCTGCACCAGACACGAGACGACGAAGAACACGGTGAGCACCGCGCCCAGCTCGGTGTAGCTGACGTTGAACGCGTCCTTCAGCCAGGGGAACAGCGGCGCCAGGATGAGCTGGCTGAAGTGGCTGATCGCATGGGCCAGGCCGACCAGGCCGATGAGCTGTGCGTCGGTGCGCAGCGTGTTCTCGGGGGGCGAACGGGAAGCGGAAGCGTGGGACATGGCTGTGAACGAAGGGAGCGGGCTTCGATCGTAGGCCGCACGGACGCGGCAGAATGGCGATACATGGACAAGATTTGTCGAAACCATGACAGTTGCTGAACCGAAGACCGATTCCCCCCGCCCCCGGCCCCTGAACCCTCCGCCGGCCAACACGGTGGTGGAACCGCTGACGCCGCATCTCTATGCCCCCGACGCGGTGCGTCCGCTGCGCGCCAAGGAACATTTCCTGCAGGCCGACACCTTCGTCGAGCTGCACGTCCACCCCTGGCCGCAACTCACCTTCTCGACCCGCGGCGTGATCCGGCTGAGCACGCAGGACGGCAGCTACATCGTGCCGCCCTCGCGCGCGCTGTGGGTGCCGGCGGACGTGCCGCACAGCATCACGCTGATCGAGGACGCCGAACTGCGCACCGTGTATGTCCACAGCTGGCTGGCGCCGCCCTGGGAACGCTGCGAGGTGCTGGAGATCAGCCCGCTGATGCGTGCGCTGATGCTGGCGCTCGACACCACGCCCGACGGCCGGCCGCCCGCCGACCCGCAGGCGCCGCACCGCGAACGCATGATCGCGCCGCTGCTGATCGACGAGATCGAGCGCGCCACGCAGATCCGCATCGACGTGCCGCTGCCCGCCGACAAGCGCCTGCGCCAGCTGTGCGAGACGCTGCTGCGCAACCCGGCCGACCGCGCCACACTGGCCGAACGCGCCAACGCCATCGGCGCCAGCGAGCGCACCGTGGCACGCCTCTTCCGCGACCAGCTCGGCATGAACTGGCAGCAGTGGCGCCAGCAGGCCGTGATGGCCCACGCCCTGCCCCTGCTCGCGCGCGGCATGGCCGTGAGCCAGGTCGCGACCGCCAGCGGCTACGCCACCGACAGCGCCTTCTGCGCGATGTTCAAGGCCGCCACCGGCCGCTCGCCCACCGCGTTCCAGCACAAGAAGGCCAGATAATCCCGCGGTGCATCTCGAACTCTTCTGCGTGCCGGCATCATGGCAATGACCCGCGACCGGCTTCTGCGCTGGTTTCCCTTCCTGGCCTGGCCGCGCCCCGACCGTGCCCTGCTCGTCAACGAGGCTTCGGCCGGCATCACCGTCGCGCTGATGGTCATTCCCCAGGGCGTCGCCTATGCCGCGCTCGCGGGCATGCCGCTGGTCACCGGCGTGTATGCGGCGCTGTTCCCGGCGCTCATCGCGGTGCTGTTCAGTTCGTCGGCACGCCTGTCGGTGGGGCCGACCGCCCTCACCAGCCTGCTGGTCGGCGCGTCGCTGGCACCGCTGGCCGTTCCGGGCAGCCATGAATGGGTGGCGCTCGCGGTCTGGCTCACGCTGCTGACGGGGTTGATGCAGTTCCTGCTGGGCGTGGCGCGCTTCGGCTGGCTGCTGCGGCTGGTCAATTCGCCGGTGCTGATGGGCTTCACGCAAGGCGCGGCCGTGCTCATCACGCTGTCGCAATTGCCCGCGCTGCTGGGCTTCACCGGGCGCAGCTACGCGCAGTTGCTGCAGGGCCCGCCGCCCGACTTCCTGGCGATCGCCTTCGGCCTGGGCGGCATGGCGATGCTGTGGTTCGGCAAGCGCCTCGCGCCGCGCTTCCCGACCACCATGGCGCTGGTCGCCGTGAGCGCGGCGCTGAGCGTCGCCGTGGGCTATGCGCTCAAGGGCGGTGCCGTGATCGGCGCACTGCCGTCGGGCCTGCCCTCGTTCTACTGGCCCGGCGGCCTGGGCGCCGCCGAGTTCGGCAGCCTGCTGCTGCCGGCCTTCCTCATCACGCTGGTGAGCTTTCTCGAGACCGCGTCGAGCGCCAAGGTCGACAACGCGCGCGCCGGCAAGCTCTGGAACGAGAACCAGGACCTGATCGGCCAGGGGCTCGGCAAGATCGCCTCCGGCCTCACCGGCTCGTTCCCCACCAGTTCCTCGTTCTCGCGCTCGGCCATCACGCTGTATGCCGGGGCGAAGACGCAGTGGTCCACGCTGTTCAGCGTGCTCGTCGTGGCGGCCGCGCTGCTGTGGGCGATGCCGCTGCTGTTCCATGTGCCGCAGGCCGTGCTCGCGTCGGTGGTGGTCACCGCCACGCTGGGGCTGCTCAAGCCCAGGGCCTTCGTCGCGCTGTGGCGCATCTCACCGATCGAGGCCGCCATCGCGGGCGCGACCTTCGTGCTGACCATCGCGACCGCACCGTCGATCTACTGGGGCGTGCTCGGCGGCCTGCTCGCGGCGCTGGCGCACTACATGTACCGGCACCTGCACCCGCGCATCATCGAAGTGGGGCTGCACGCCGACGGCAGCCTGCGGGACCGGCACCTGTGGCACCTGCCGCCCCTGGCGCCGAACCTCTACGCCTTGCGGATGGATGCCGAGCTCGACTTCGCGTCGGCCAGCACGCTGGAACACGCCATCACCGTGGCGCTGGCCGAGCGGCCCGGGCTCACGGACGTGTGCCTGTTCGCCCACCCGATCAACCGGGTCGACCTGACCGGCGCCGAAGTCTTCGGCAACATCCGGCGGCTGCTCGAATCGCAGGGCGTGCGCCTGCATCTGTCGGGCCTCAAGCTGCCGGCCCAGCATGTGCTGGAGCGCGCCGGACTGCTCAAGCCAGGTGCGCTGTTCTTCAGCTACCGCACCGACGCGGAAGCCCTCGCCGCGCTCTCGCAAGGCCCGCGCACCGTACACGCCGCGGCCTGACCCGACCTCGGCCACCCGGGGCTCACCGGCGTGTCAATGGTTCCCGAGGTACAGCTGGGCCATGCGCTCGTCGCCCAGCAGCCCTTGCGCCGGCCCCTGCAGCACGCAGCGCCCCTGGTCGAGGATGTAGCCCTGCTGGCTGATCTGCAGCGCCTGGCGCGCGCGCTGCTCGACCATGAGCACGGCCACGCCCGCGGCCGGCAGCTTGCGCACCATGTCGAACACCTTGCCCACCAGCGACGGCGCCAGCGCGGCCGTGGGCTCGTCGAGCACCATGATGCGCGGCGAGGGCATCAGCGCGCGGGCGAAGGCCAGTTGCTGGCGCTCGCCGCCCGAGAGCTCGCTGGCCGGCTGAGGCAGGCGTTCCACCAGCGCGGGGAAGTCGACCAGCACCTCGTCCATGCGGCGCCTGACGTGCGGCACGCCGCGCACCACCAGCAGGTTCTCGCGCACGGTGAGCGACGGGAACACGTTGGCCACCTGCGGCACGTAGGCCAGGCCGGCGTCGAAGCGGTCTTCGGCCGACAGCTTCGCGATGTCGCGGCCGCCCAGATGGAGCGTGCCCGACACGCGCGGCAGCAGGCCCAGCAACGCCTTCACCAGCGTCGACTTGCCGGCGCCGTTGGTGCCGGCGATGGTGACGATCTCGCCCGGCGCGACGGCCAGGTCGATGCCATGGATGATGTCCACGTCCGAATAGCCGCCGCGCAGCTGCGCGATCTGCAGCAGGTTGTCCGCGCCACTCATACGACCCCTCCCATGTAAGCCTCTTGCACGCGCGGGTCGTCCAGCACGGTGCGCGGATCGCCCTCGGCGAGGATGCGTCCGCGGTCCATCACGATCATCCGGTTCGACAGCGCCTTGAGCGCCTGCAGGTGGTGCTCGATCACGACGAAGGCGATGCCGCGCGCATGCAGTTCGCGCACGCGCTCGCAGATCTCCTCGATGAGCACCGGGTTCACGCCGGCGAAGGGCTCGTCCAGCAGGATGCAGCGCGGGTCGAGCATGAGCACGCGGCCCAGTTCGACCAGCTTCTTCTGCCCGCCCGACAGCCCGCCCGCCTTCACGTCGCGCACCCGCGCCAGGTTCAGGAACTGCAGGACACCGTCGGCCTTGTCGGCCAGCTGCGCTTCGTGCGCACGCAGGCTGCGCGTCTGGAAGAAGGCATTGACCAGGCGCTCGCCCTGCGGGTTGGCCGCAGCCGCCAGCAGGTTCTCGTGCACCGTGAGGCTCTTGAACTCGCGCGGGATCTGGAAGGTGCGCACCAGGCCCATGCGCGCGCGCCGGTAGGGTGGCGTCCGGGTGATGTCCTGCCCGTCGAAGGTGATGCGCCCCGCATCGGCCGGCTGCTGGCCGGCGATGGCCGCGAACAGCGTGCTCTTGCCCGCGCCGTTGGTGCCGGCGATGCCCAGGATCTCGTTGGCGGCCAGTTGCAGCGACACGCCGTCGACCGCTTTGAACCCGCCGAATTGCCGTGTCACGGCTTCCACGTTCAGCATCATTTCGCCTTGCCTCCGAACAGGCCATTCGGCCGGTACAGCGTGACCAGGATCAGCGCCAGGCCCACCGCCGCGAGGCGCAGGCTGGCCATGCCCACTTCGGACACGCCCGGCACCCAGTCCTTGGCGAAGCGCGAGCCTTCGAGGAACACCATCAGCAGCAGCGAGCCGAACACGGCGCCGCGCACCGTGCCCGTGCCGCCCATCACCAGGCCCATCCACACATAGAAGGTGATGAGCGGGATGAACTGCTCGGGCGTGATGAAGGTGATGAAGTGGGCATAGAAGGCACCCGCCACACCGGCCAGCGCCGCGCCCAGCATGAACACCTGCACCTTGAACCAGGCCGGGTCCTTGCCGAGCGCCGCCAGGGCCGCTTCGTCGTCGCCGATGGCCTTGAGCAGCCGACCGAAGGGGCTGCGCGCGAGGCGCACCGTGCCCCAGGACACCACGGCGACCAGCACCAGCAGCGTCGTGAAGATCGCCATGTCGGAGGCCGCGCCCCACGCAGCGAACAGCTTGGGCAGCCCGGGCAGGCCCTGCACGCCGTGCGTGAGCCAGCCTTCCTGCTGGATCGAGATGCGCACGGCTTCGGAGAAGCCCAGGGTGACGATGGCCAGGTAGTCGTCGCGCAGACGCAGCGACAGCAGGCCGATCGGCAGTGCGAGCAGGCCCGACAGCACGCCCGCCGCCACGAAGCACAGCGGCAGCGGCACGCCCTGCAGCGACAGCAGGCCCGAGGTGTAGGCGCCCACCGCGAAGAAGGCGACGACGCCGAAGTTCACCAGCCGGGTGAGACCGAACTGCAGGTTCAGGCCCAGCGTCAGCAGGCAGTAGATGAGCGCGATGATGCCGATGGCGCAGAGATAAGCAATCATGAAGTCGACTCCTCGCTCAACGCACCAGCTGCACGCGGCCCATGATGCCGGCCGGGCGCAACAGCAGCACCAGCGCGAGCACCGCGAACGACAGCACCAGCTTGTACGACGGCCCCAGCAACGGCACCGACAACTCCTGCGCCACGCACAGCAGCAACGCACCCAGCACCGCGCCCACCGGACTGCCGATGCCGCCCAGCACCATGGCGGCGAACGCGGGGATCAGGCTCTCCCAGCCCATCTCGGGGCTGACGATGGACTTCATCCCGAGCAGCACGCCGCCCACCGCGGACAGCGCACCGACCAGCAGCCACAGGCTCAGCATCAGACCGTTCGCGCGGATGCCGCTGGCCCGCGCCAGGTCGGCACTGTCGGCCACGGCGCGCAACTGGCGCCCGAAGCTGGTGCGGTAGATCAGCACGAACACCACCAGCAGGCAGGCCGCGGCGATGCCGGCGATGACCAGGTCGGTCGGCAGCACGCGAACGCCGCCGAAATTCCAGGCGCGCATCAGCGGCAGGTCGAAGGTGCGCTGGTCGTGCCCGGCGAAGAAGGAGATCAGGCTGCGCAGCAGGAAGCCCAGGCCGATGGCCGCGAGCATCGACGACACCATCGGCCGCCCGGCCAGCTTGCGAAAGATCAGCGCGTACGAGCCCGCCGACACCACCGCGGTGGCCGCCATGCTGGCCAGCGCGGCGGCCCACAAGGGCCAGCCGCCCAGCATCTGCACCGCCACGGCGGCGTAGGCCCCCGTGGTCATGAAGTCGCCCGCGGCCGCATTGGGAAAGCGGTTGACGCCCATCACCAGGGTCATGGCCAGGGCGGGCAGCGCCACCACGAGGCCCTCGATCAGTCCATTGATCAACAGGTTGGCGAAAGCGATCCAGTTCATTGCGTCATCAGGTCGTGATCGACACCACGTCGCGGCGCACCAGCTGGCCCTTTTCGATGATGTACACACCGAAGTCGGGCGTCGCGTCGCCGGCCTTGTCGAAGTCCAGCTTGCTCGATGCGCCTTCGTAGTTGACCTTGGCCTTCTTGGCGAGCTGGGCCTTGCCTTCGGCGAAGGTGAACACGGCGGTGCCGGGAGCGTTGGACACGTCGCGGATCTTGCCGTTGATCTGCTCGACCGTGGCGCGCGGACCGGCGGCTTCCATGGCCAGGCCGAGCGAGATCACCATGTCGTAGGCCATCGCGGCGTAGATGTTGGTCGATGCCGCCTTGCCGCTGGCCTTGGTGAAGGCCGCGTCGAAGTGCGCGTACGACGCGCTCTTCTCGTTGGACACGGTGTCCACCGAGATGATGCCCTCGCACACCTCGGCGCCCAGCGCCTTCACGAGGTCGGGGTTGGCGGCCCAGCCGGGGATGACCCACTTGTTGTCGCCGCCGGCCTGGTACCACTCGCGCAGCAGGATGGTGGTGTCGGGCAGGTACGAGCCCATCACGATCACGTCGGGCTTGGCCGCGAGGATCTTCTGCAGCTCGCTGCGGTAGCTGGGGCGGGCCGGTTCGTAGGTGACGTTCTCCACCACCTGGCCGCCACGCTTCGTCCACGCGCGGGTGAAGCCTTCGACGTTGCCCAGACCCGAGGCGTTGTTGAACGCCATCGTGGCCGGGCGCTTGAAGCCGCGCTTGGTGCAGATCTCGGCAAAGGCCGCGCCGAAGCGGTCGTTGGTGGCCTGGAAGCGCCACACCAGGTCCTTGGTGTCCAGCGTGGAGATGGCCGGCGCGCCGGAGACGTTCATCTCAATGATGCCGGCCGCGTCGGTCAGCGGCATCACGGCCAGCGTCACACCCGAGGCCCAGGTGCCCAGCAACGCCTGCACCTTGTTCACCTCGATGAGCTTCTTGGCCGCGAGCACGGCGGCGTCGGGCTTGGTCTGGTCGTCTTCGGTGAAGAGCTCCAGCTTGCGGCCACCGGCGCCGCCGGCCGCGTTGATCTCGTCCACGGCCAGGCGGATCGCCTGCTGCATGCCCGGGCCGTAGGGGCTGCCGGCGCCGGTGATGGGCGTGAGCGAACCGATGCGGAACACGTCCCCTTGCTGGCTGAAGCCGATGGTGGGCAGGCATTGCAGTGCGGCAGCGGCGCCGCCGAGCTTGACGAAGTTTCTACGTTGCATGGTTGTCTTCCGGAGGACAGGAGGGAGGGTTGGAGTCAGAGGGTGTTCTTGAAAATCGCGCCGTCCTTGACGATCGCGCGGATGCGCTCGCCCTGGTTCAGCAGGCAGCCGATGTCGGTGAGCGGGTTGCCGTCGACCAGCAGCAGGTCGGCGATGGCGCCGACCGTGACTTCGCCGAGCTGGCCCTGCTGGCCCAGGATCTCGGCGCCGATCAGCGTCGCCTGCTGCAGCACCGGGCCGTTGCCCAGCACGTCGGCGCGCAGGCGCAGCTCGTCGGACTGCAGGCCGTGCGTCTCGGCCAGCAGGTCGCTGCCCAGGCCCATCTTCACGCCGGCCTTGGCCAGGATCTCGATGGCGGCACGCCCCTGCCCGCGCACGGAGTCGATCTTGGCGATCGACGCCGCCGGCAGCCCGTAGCGCTCGCCTTCGTTGGCCAGACCTTCGTAGGTGATCAACGTGGGCACCATGAAGGCACCCATCTCGGCCATCAGCTCGGCCGTGGACGCATCGACCAGGTTGCCGTGCTCGATGGTGCGCACGCCGCAGCGCACGGCGCGGGCGATGGCGCGCGGCGTGTAGGCGTGGGCCATCACGTAGGTGTTGGCGTTGGACGCTTCTTCGACCACCGCGCGCAGCTCGGCCTCGGAATAGCCGAGGTTGCCGATCGGGTCGTTGGGCGACGCCACGCCGCCCGAGGCCATCACCTTGATCTGCGTCGCGCCCTTGAGGATTTCCTCGCGCACCGCGATGCGGCAGGCGTCGACACCGTCGACCACCCGGCCGATGTTGCCCAGCTTGTAGGCGCACGAGCACACGTCGAGGTCGTCGTTGCGCTGGCGGAAGTCGGCATGGCCGCCGGTCTGCGACAGCGCCTTGCCCGACGGGAAGATGCGCGGGCCCGGTACGAGCCCGGTGCGCACGGCCTCGGCCAGCGACCAGTCGGCCCCGCCCGCGTCGCGCACGGAGGTGAAGCCGCGCTCCAGCATGGCCTTCATGATGGGCAGCGAGCGCAGCATCACGAACACGTTGGGCATCTTGGCGACCGTGCCCAGGTTGAAGGACGAGGCCACCGTGTGCACGTGGCAATCGATCAGGCCGGGCATCAGCGTCATGCCCTTGGCATCGATCACCGGGGTGCCGGCAGGCGCCTGCACGTCGGCACCGACGGCGGCGATGCGGCCGTCCTGCACGAGCACCGACAGGCCGCTGCGCAAGGTGAGCGCATGCACATCCAGCACATGGCTGTTCTCGATCAACAAAGAAGTCATGAAAGGTTCAGGGATTCGGGAGGGCTTCGGATTACTCATGGCCGACAGGCAGCAGACCTTCGGCAGGGGTTGCATTTATCGGGCCAGACCGCATAAACCACAACACCTAAAATCTCACCCGCCCATGACTCCCACTCATACCCTCGCATGCGCCGCCTGTGCCCGACCATCTCGGAACTGAACGCCTTCCACTCTGCCGCCAAGCACCAGGCGTTCACCATGGCCGCCAAGGAGCTGTGCGTGACGCAGAGCGCCATCAGCCGCCACATCGCGGGGCTGGAGAACTACCTGGGCCAGAAGCTGTTCATCCGGAAGGCATCGGGCCTGGAGTTGACCGATGCCGGCGCCACCTACCTGAACGCCACGCGGCCGGCCATGGCCGCCCTCGAATCGGCCACCGCGCAGCTCATGTCCCACGGTGGCGACGGCGGCACGCTGAACCTGTCGGTGCCGCCCACCTTCGCGGCGCAATGGCTCTTTCCGCGGCTCGGGCATTTCAAGCGCACGCTGCCGCAGGTGTCGCTGAACTTCGTGCGCTACCAGCACGCGCACGACTTCGCGGTATCGCACGAGTTCGATGCCGCCATCCAGTACGGCTACGGCAACTGGCCCAGCGCCAATGCGCGCTACCTGGTCGGCAAGGAAACCAGCATCGTCTGCAGCGCCCAATTGCGCGATGCGCTGCCCCTGCGCACCGCCGACGACCTGCAGCGCGCCACGCTGCTGCAGCACATCGAGGTGCCGCTGGCCTGGCACGACTGGATGGAAGCGAATGGCTGCGACACCAGCGGCAGCCGCTTCGGGCCGGGCTTCAACCTGTACTCGCTCATCATCCGCGCCGCGGTGTCGGGCTTCGGCGTCGGCATCGTGCCGACCTGCCTGGTGGAAGACGAGATCCAGGCCGGCACGCTGGTGGAGCCGCTGGGCCGGCGCTTCGAGAGCCCGCTGGGCTACTACCTGTGTGCACCCACGACCCGCACCAACCTGTCGGTGTACCGGCTGGTCGGCGGCTGGCTGGAACACTGCTGCAACCACGCGCCCGAGACCGGCACCGCGCAGCCGCAGTCGTGCATCTTCTGCGGCCCGCAGACAGCGCTCGGCGCCTGATCAGTCCTTGACGCGGCCGCGCAGGCTCTTGATCTCCGCCCGCTGGCTCTTGCCTTCGAGGCGCCGCTGCTTGGAACCGTAGGTCGGCTTGGTGGCCCGTCGCACCCGCGGCGGCGTGGCCACGCTGTCGACCAGCGCCTGCAGCCGCGCCAGCGCGTCGCTGCGGTTCATCTCCTGCGTGCGGTGCTGCTGGGCCTTGAGCACCAGCACGCCTTCCTGCGTGATGCGGCTGTCGCGCAGGGCCAGCAGGCGCTCCTTCACGTCCGGCGGCAGCGAGCTGGCCAGGATGTCGTAGCGCAGGTGCACCGCGCTCGACACCTTGTTCACGTTCTGGCCGCCCGCGCCCTGCGCGCGGATGGCGCTCATCTCGACCTCGTCGGGGTCGATCTCCAGGGGGCGGCGGCTCGGGATCATGCGGCCATTGTCCGGGAAGCGCGGCCCCGGCGCCCACCGACGGAATGCTCGACCAAACGTTACCGGCGCGGCGGGGGTCGCGGTGTAGACTGCCGGGTTTTTTGAAGCTCGCGTATGGTGCAAGTCCCCCGGCGTACTGCCTTCGCCGATTCGGCGCTGGTTCGCCTGCTCGCGCGCTGGAACGAGGCCGAGGTGCGCCCCCCTACGGCCTCGACGGCCGAACGCCTGAGCCAGTGGCTGGCGTGGACCGACGCGATCGCCCTGTCGACGGTGCTGAACGCGCCGGCTGCACGCGCCAAGGCCGCCGGCACGCCCGACGACGAGTGCGCCCGGGTGCGCGACGGCCTGGCCCGGACGATCCGCGAGGACAGCCTCTATGCGAGCGTGGACGAGACCGCCGTGGGAACGATCGACTTCGCGCCCTACCGCCTGCGCTATCTGGCGCGGCAGCAGGCGATGGAGGCCGGCGTCGGCCCGCTGCGCGCCAAGCTCCGTGGCGCACTGGCGGCGCGCTCCGCGGAGATGGCCAAGCTCGCCACGGTCGACGCCGTGATGGAGCAGGCGCTGGAAGCGCGCGAGCACAGCCTGCTGGCGACCGTGCCCGCGCTGCTCGAGAAGCGCTTCAAGCGCCTGCGCCAGGCAGCAACGCCAGCGCCAGACGCATCGGAGACCGACGCCGCGCCGCTGGCCTGGCTGCCGGTCTTTCACCAGGACATCCGCGATCTGCTGCTCGCGGAACTGGACTTTCGATTTCAACCGGTCGACGGGCTGCTCGAAGCCCTGCGATCGCACTAGGTGTTCATGAACAGATTCCTTCAGCCCCTCGTCTTCGCCGCCGGCCTCGCGGCCATCTGCTGGGTCGGCGTCGGCTACATCGGCCACCATCCGCTGGCGCTGGCCGTCACGCTGCTGATCGCCGCCTTCTACGGCGTCGGCGCGCTCGAATTGCGCCGCTACCACCGCGCCACCCTCGGCCTGAACGACGCGCTGCTGGGCCTGAACGAAGCACCCGAGCGCCTCGGCCCATGGCTCGACCGGCTCGACGCCTCGCTGCAGAACGCGGTGCGCCTGCGCATCGAGGGCGAACGTGTCGGCCTGCCCGGCCCGTCGCTCACGCCCTATCTGGCCGGCCTGCTGGTGTTGCTGGGCATGCTCGGCACCTTCCTGGGCATGGTGGTCACGCTCAACGGCACCGGCGCCGCGCTGCAGGGCGCGACCGACCTGCCCTCGATCCGCGATTCGCTCGCCGCGCCTGTCAAGGGCCTGGGCCTGGCTTTCGGCACCTCGGTGGCCGGCGTGGCCGCCTCGGCGATGCTCGGCCTGCTGTCGGCCCTGTGCCGCCGCGCACGCCTGCAGGCGGGGCAGTTGCTCGACACGCGCATCGCGACCACGCTGCGCCCCTTCTCGCTGGCGCACCAGCGCGAAGCCTCGTTCCAGCTGCTCGAACGCCAAGCCCAGGGCATGCCCGAACTGGTGGCGCAACTGAGCGCCATGACCGCCGCGATGGAACGCCAGAGCGAAGCGCTGAGCGAACGGCTGCTCGCCGGGCAGGACCGCTTCCACACCGAAGCCGGCGGCGCCTACGCCGGCCTGGCCGCCTCGGTCGACCGCGCGCTGAAAGACAGCCTGGTCGAAAGCGCCCGCCTGGCCGGCGCCACCATCCGCCCGGTGGTCGAGGAAGCGATGGCCGGCATCGCGCGCGAGACCACCGCGCTGCACGGCGCCGTGGCGCAGACGGTGCAGCAGCAGCTCGACGGCGTGTCGGCCTGTTTCGACGCGGCCACCGGCGAGGTGACCGGCACCTGGCAGGCGGCACTGACCGATCACCGCCAGACCAACGCGGCGATGGCCGCCGACCTGCGCCGGACGCTCGATGGCTTCAGCGAGGCTTTTGCTGAACGCGCGGCCGCGCTGGTCGACGGCGTCTCGATGCGCCTCGACGACACCGTCGGCACTGTGTCGACCCATTGGAGCGGCGCGCTCGCGCAGCACGAGCGCACCAGCGCGCAGCTGGCCGCCGACACGCAGCAGGCGCTGACGCGCGCCGCCGACAGCTTCGTGCAGCAGGCGGCCGGCCTGCTGCAAAGCGTCGACCAGGCGCATGCCGGACTGCAGACCGAGATCGCCTCGCGCGACGCACAGCGGCTGGCCGCGTGGACCCAGGCGCTGGAGGCCATGGCTGCCGCGCTGCGCCAGGAATGGCAGCAGGCCGGCGAACACACGGTGCGCGAACAACGGCAGCTCGGCGAGACGCTGACGCTGGCGGTGCGCGAGATGTCCGAGCGCACCGAGGCCCAGGCCACGCACACCATCACGGAAGTTACCGGCCTGCTGCAGGCTGCATCCGAAGCGCCACGCGCCGCCGCCGAAGTGGTGGCCGAGCTGCGCACCCGCCTGTCGGACAGCATGGCGCGCGACAACACGATGCTGGAGGAGCGCGCCCGCATCCTCGACACGCTGGGCACCCTGCTCGACGCGGTCAACCACGCGTCCACCGAACAGCGCGCCGCCATCGACACGCTGGTCGCGTCGTCGGCCGACCTGCTGGAACGCGTCGGCAGCCGCTTCACCGACCAGATCGGCGAACAGGCCGACAAGCTCGCCACCGTGGGCGCGCAGATCACCGGCAGCGCGGTCGAAGTGGCCAGCCTGGGCGAGGCCTTTGGCTTCGCCGTGGAGCGCTTCGGCGCGTCGAACGACAAGCTGGTGGCGCACCTGCAGCGCATCGAAGGCGCGCTGGGCAAGTCCATCACACGCAGCGACGAGCAGCTGGCCTACTACGTGGCGCAGGCGCGCGAGGTGATCGACCTGAGCATCATGTCGCAGAAGCAGATCGTCGAAGACCTGCAGCAGATCGCCGCACGGCAGACGGCGGGCAGCGACGCATGATGCGCGACGACATCGACGAGGCCGACGGCGCGAGCGTGGCGCAGACGGTGCCCGTCTGGGCCGTCTTCGGCGACCTGATGGCCGGGATGGTCGGCGCCTTCGTGCTGATCCTCGTCTATGCCATCGGCATGCAGCTCGACCTGGCCAGCAAGCTCGAAGCCGAGGTGCAGCAGCGGCAGGTCGAGGCGAAGCGGCGCCAGGCGCTGGAAGAAGCCCTGGCCGGCCCGCTCGCGGCCGGCCGCGTGACCATCGCCAACGGGCGCATCGGCATCAGCGGCAGCGTGCTGTTCGCCTTCAACTCCGCCGACCTGCAGCCCGAAGGCCGTCAGGTGCTCAAGAGCCTCGCTGCCCCGCTGGCCCGCTACCTGCGGGAACGCAATGAGATCCTGATGGTGAGCGGCTTCACCGACGACCGGCAGATGCGCGGCAACGCCCGCCTCTTCGCCGACAACTGGGAGCTGTCGGCGCAGCGCGCCTTGACAGTGACCCGCGCGCTGATCGAGGAAGGCATGCCCGCCTCATCGGTGTTCGCCGCGGCCTTCGGCTCGGAGCAGGCGGTGGCGTCGAACGCCGATGCCGAAGGGCGCGCGAAGAACCGCCGGGTCGAGATGGCGCCGACGCCGAAGCCGTCGAACGACATCGTCGCGAAGCCCCGTGGCTGACAGCGCGTCCACGGTCACCGAAACGATCGACGCCTGGCGCGCGCGCGGCGCGGATCGGCTCGACCCGGTGCGCTTGCGTTTCATCGAAGCGCTGGCGCAGCGTGCGACGGCGCACGAGGGCGAGGCGCGACGCCTGCTCGACGAGCGGCTGACGCATCTGCTGGCCGTGTACGAGGCTGATCTGGCGAAGACCGCCGAGGCGAAGAAAAAGACGCCGCCTGCGACGCCCGCGGCGAGCGGGCTGGCGGAACTGCTGGCGCACGTCGCCGAACGGACGGGCGCCGCCGAAGGCAACGCACCGTCAGGCGCCTCGGACCTCAAGTCGCTGCGCTACTTCCGCAGCACCTGGTCGCGCCTGAGCGCCGACCGCCGACTGAACCAGTCGCAGGCCAAGGTGCCGGAGAACGCCGGGCCGCTCAACTCGCAGCACCTGGTGCACCGCGCGATCACGCTGATGCGCGACGCGTCACCCGACTACCTCAACCGCCTGATGTCGTACATCGACACGCTGTCGTGGATCGAGCAGGCGAATGCGAGCGCACCGCCGCCCGCAGCGGCCCGGCCCGAGGGCCGCAAGACCGCGCGCAGCAAGGGCGCCTGAGCGCGCGTCGCGGCGCGCTCAGACCCGCTCGAAGATCGCGGCGATGCCCTGCCCGCCGCCGATGCACATCGTCACCAGCGCGTAGCGCCCACCCGTGCGGTGCAGTTCGGCGATCGCCTTCGTCGTGATGATCGCGCCGGTCGCACCCACCGGGTGGCCCAGCGAAATGCCCGAGCCGTTGGGGTTCACCTTGGCCGGGTCGAAGCCCAGTTCCTGGATCACCGCGCAGGCCTGCGCCGCGAAGGCCTCGTTCGACTCGATCACGTCGAGGTCGCCCACCTTGAGCCCGGTGCGCTCCAGCACCTTGCGCGTGGCCGGCACCGGGCCGATGCCCATGTACGCCGGCTCGACGCCCGCGTGCGCATAGCCCACCAGGCGTGCCATCGGCTTGAGGCCCAGCGCCTTCACGCGGTCGCCGTTCGCCAGCACCACGGCGCCGGCGCCGTCGTTGATGCCCGAGGCGTTGCCGGCGGTGACCAGGCCGTCCTTCTTGAAGGCCGGCTTCATCTTCGACAGCGATTCGACCGTGGTGTCGGCGCGCACGTGTTCGTCGGTGTCGAACAGCACGATGCCCTTGCGCGTCTTCACCTCGACCGCAACGATCTGTTCCTTGAAGCGGCCGGCCGCGATGGCGGCGGCGGCACGCTGCTGGCTCACGACAGCGAGTTCATCCTGCATCTCGCGCGAGATCTTGTAGCGCGCCGCCACGTTCTCGGCGGTGATGCCCATGTGCATCTTCTCCCACGGGTCGTGCAGGATGCCGAGCATGTAGTCGACCAGCACCGCGTCGCCCATGCGCATGCCGTAGCGCGCCGAGGTGTCGAAGTAGGGGCCGCGGCTCATCGATTCGGAGCCGCCGCCGATGGCGATGTCGCAGTCGCCCAGCGCGATGGCCTGCGCCGCCGACACGATGGCCTGCAGGCCGGAGCCGCACAGGCGGTTGACGTTGAAGGCCGGCGTCTCGATCGGGCAGCCCGCGTCGATGGCGGCCACACGGCTGAGGTAGGCGTCCTTCACGTCGGTGGGGATCACGTTGCCCATCACCACATGGCCGACGGCGTCGGGCGCGACGCCGCTGCGCGCGAGGGCGGCCTTGACCGCGGTGGTGGCCAGTTGGGTGTTGGGCACGTCCTTCAGCGCGCCGCCGAAAGTGCCGATGGCGGTGCGGGCGGTGCCAACGACGAAGATGTCCTGGATGCTCATGGTTCTCTCCTCAAAGTGGAAAACGGGAAGGCCTAACGGCCGGTGAAGGCGGGCGTCTTCTTCGCGAAGAAGGCGTCGATGCCAAGGCGGAAATCATCGGTCACGGCGCACGCGCGGAAGGCCGCCGATTCGGCGTCGAGCTGGCCGGGCAGATCGCGCTCGAACGACGTGCGCATCAGCCGGCGCAACCGGCCGAGCGCCACCGTCGGCCCCTGGGCGAGGCGCTGCGCGAAAGCCATCGACTCGCGCTCGAGCTCGGCGGCCGGCAGCACGCGGTTGACCAGGCCCATGCGCTCGGCGGTGGCGGCATCGAACATCTCGCCCAGCATCGCGATTTCGAGCGCGCGGCGCAAGCCCACCAGCCGCGGCAGCGCCCACGAGGCGCCGACGTCGCAGCTGGTGCCGATGTTCACGTAGGCCAGGTTGAAGCGCGTGCCCTCGGCCGCCAGCACGAAGTCGGCCTGCAGCATCAGGCTGAGGCCGGCGCCGGCCGCCACGCCGTGCACCTGCGCGACGAGCGGCGCGTCCATGCCGGCGAGCACCGTCAGCGCCTCGTGCAGCGGACCGATCAGGTCGGCCGCGCCCTGCAGCGGGTCGGCCTGCAACACGGCCAGGTCGCCGCCGGCCATGAAGCCCTTGCCGGCGCCGCTGAGCAGCACGGCGCGCACGCTCTTATCCGCGGCGAGTTCGCGCGCAGTGGCCAGGAAGGCCCTCGCCATCGGTACATCGATGGCGTTCAGCGCACCGGGCCGGTTGAAGCGCAGCGTGGCGACGTCGCCATCGCGGCCGACGAGGAGCGAGGGCTCGGAGGGGGTCATGCTTTTCCTTTCTTGCGAGGCGCCTTGGTCACCTTGGCCGAGGCGGCCTTCTTCCTGCGCGTCGCCACGGGACGCTGCAGCACGCCGTTGAGCAGCAGGTCGATGCCCTGGTCGGCGATCTCTTCGGGCGAAAGATGGCCGTCGCTGCGGTACCAGCGGCCGACCCAGCTCAGCGCGCCGGCGAGCATGAAGGCCGCCATCTTCGGGTCGCACGGCGCGAGCGAACCTTCGGCCACGCCGTCGGCGATGAGGCGGCGGAACTGCAGGTCGATGCCGGCCTTGAGCCGGCGCAGCTCGGTCTTCAGCGGCTCGGGCAGCGGGTCCTCCCCGATGCGGATCACGCACATGCCGAAGTCCTGCGTGACCACACCGGTGTAGATGCGCATGCAGGCCTTGAGCTGCTCGATGGCGCTGCCGCCGGCGGCGCGAACCGCCTCGATGCCGTCGTGCATCAGGTCGAGCGCGGTGCGCACGCATTCGAGCAGGATCTGGTCCTTGCTCTCGACGTAGTAGTAGAGCGTGGGCTTGCTCACGTTGAGCCGCTCGGCGATGTCGTCGAGCGAGGTGGCGTGGAAGCCGCGTTCGTTGAAGAGCTGCGCCGCGGTCTGCAGCACCGCGTTGCGCTTGACCTCGCGCTGCTGCGCGCGGGTGCTGGCCGGCTCCCACGGCGATGCGGGGGCGGCGGTGCGAAGGGCGGAAGTGGCCATGGCGAGCAAGGTGGGCACGGGAAAGTCCGGATGCCGCGGCCTGCGGCGAACGGTGACATTACCGGCGAGTAGGAATTCTACGGACAAGTAGATTTTCCTGCTGGTCACGCAAACCCTAGCCCTCTTTCACGCACGCAAGCGCCAAGCTCCGCCACCATGTCCGCACCGTCCGCCGGCCCCGCCCCCACCTCTGCATCGCCGGTGCTGCAGGTCGAGGCGTTGACGCTGGCCTTCGGCGGCGTGAAGGCGCTCACCGGCGTGGGCTTCGGCGTGCAGCCTGGGTCCATCACCGCGGTGATCGGCCCCAACGGCGCGGGCAAGACCTCTCTCTTCAACACCATCTCCGGCTTCTACCGCCCTGCCGCCGGTCGCGTGGTGTTCGAGGGCGGCGACATCACCCGCATGCCGCCGCCGCAACGCGCCAGGCTGGGCCTGGCGCGCAGCTTCCAGAACATCGCGCTTTTCCGCGGCATGACGGTGCTCGACAACATCAAGCTGGGCCGCCATGCGCACCTGAAGACCAACGTCTTCGATGCCCTGCTGTACGTCGGCCGCGCGCGCCGCGAAGAGGCCGAATTGCGCCGAGACGTGGAGGAACGCATCATCGACTTCCTCGAGATCGACCACATCCGCCACGCCCCGGTCGCCGCCCTGCCCTACGGGCTGCAGAAGCGCGTCGAGATGGCGCGCGCGCTCGCCATGCAGCCCAAGGTGCTGATGCTCGACGAGCCGGTCGCGGGCATGAACCGCGAAGAGACCGAGGACATGGCGCGCTTCATCCTCGACGTGCGCGACGAATGGGGCGTGACGGTGCTGATGGTCGAGCACGACATGGGCATGGTGATGGACCTGTCGGACCATGTCGTGGTGCTGAACTTCGGCCAGGTCATCGCGCAGGGCGCGCCGACGCAGGTGCAGGCCGACCCCGAGGTCATCCGTGCCTATCTCGGCGCCGGTGACGTGGGCGACCTGCGCCGCAAGCTGCGCGGTGACCCCGTGGCGAGCGAGGCCGCATGATCGACTGGCCCTACCTCTTCGAGATCAGCCTGACCGGCGTCGCCAGCGGTGGTCTCTACGCCTTGGCCGCACTGGCCTTCGTGCTGGTCTACAAGGCGACGCGCGTGGTGAACATCGCCATCGGCGAGATGCTGATGGTCGGCGCCTACCTGTTCTTCACCTTTGCAGCCAGCTTCGCGCTGCCGATCTGGATGGCGGTGATCGGCGCAGTCATCGGCACCGGGCTGCTGGGCGCCATCGTCGAGCGCACGATGATCCGGCCGCTGCTGGGCGAACCGCCGATCTCGGTGTTCATGGTGACGGTGGGGCTCGCGTCGATCCTGGTTGGTCTGGTGGAGATCATCTGGACCGCCGACCAGCGGCGCCTGCCCGAGTTCCTGCCCAAGGCGCCGATCATGGTCGGCGACGCGTTCCTCGCGCCCAAGGTGTTCTACGGCGCGCTGATCGCCGCGGTGCTGATCGGCGCGGTGCTGCTGGTGTTCCGCTTCTGGCGCGGCGGCGTGGCCCTGCGCGCCACGGCGTCGGACCAGGCGGCCGCGTACTCCATGGGCATCAACGTGCCGCGCGTGTTTTCGCTGGCATGGGTCGCGTCCGCGATGATCGCCTCGGTCGCCGGCATCATGGTCGGCGCCATCGGCGGCATCTCGTCGTCGATGGGCGTGTTCGGGCTGTCGGTGCTGGTGGTAGTGATCGTCGGCGGGCTCGACAGCGTGCTGGGCGCACTTGTCGGCGGGATCTTCATCGGGTTGATCGAGGCGCTGGCCGGTGCGTTCCTGGGCGGCGAGTACAAGCTGCTGGCGACCTTCATCGTGCTGGTGCTGGTCTTGATGGTGCGGCCCTATGGGTTGTTCGGCACGCATGAGATCGAGAGGCTGTGAGATGACACGCCTTCAACCTCATTCGGGGAGCGATCACGCCGACGGGGTACCTTGCTCCGCGAATGTCCCCCGCCCTTCGGGCTCCTCCTTTATTTCGCTGCGCAAGGCACCCCATCGACGTGATCGGGACGCGCAGGTAGTGCTCGACGGTTGCCCACCTCGAACGTGTCCACGTGTGCAGGGTATCGGGTGCTCCCCGCAGCGAAATAAAGGAGGAGCCGAAGGCGGGGGACATTCGCGGAGGGGAGTACCCGGTGGCCTGCACACGCGTCACGGACTAGAACGTGAACAGAGAGGCACCCCATGCGTATAGGCACCCTCAAAGAAAGCTACACCGCCGACGCCGCGCTGTTCGACTCGCGCACCCAGAAGGTCTGGCTCGCCATCGGCGCCGCGTTGCTGCTGCTCTTCCCCTTCATCGCCAGCGACTACTGGCTCTACCTCGCCTGCCTCGTCGCCATCAACGTGGCGAGCGCGACGGGCCTCAACATCCTCACCGGCTACACCGGCCTGGTCAGCCTCGGCCAGGCCGCCTTCATGGGCCTCGGCGCATACACGGTGGCGATCCTGGAGACGCGCCTCGGCACCCCCTTCCTGCTGAACCTGCTGACCGGCGGTGTGGTCGCGATGCTGGGTGGCCTGGTGGTCGGCATTCCGTCATTGCGCGTGAAAGGCCTGTACCTGGCCATCGCCACCATCGCCGCGTCGTTCATCACGCACTTCCTCTTCGCCAACCTCAAGCTCACCGGCGGCACCAGCGGCCTCTCGCTGCCGCCCGCGACCTTGTTCGGCATGGCGCTCGATACGTCGTTCCGCCTCTACTGGCTGATCGTGCCCGTCATGATCCTGATGGTGCTGGGCGCGGCCAACCTGTTCCGCACCCGCGTGGGCCGCGCCTTCATCGCGATCCGTGACCGCGACATCTCAGCCGAGGTGCTGGGCATCCCGCTGCTGCGCTACAAGCTGCTGTCCTTCGGCCTCTCGTCCTTCTACGCCGGCGTGGCGGGTGGGCTGTGGGCCTACTTCTTCCGTGTGGTCACGCCGGAGAGCTTTCCGCTGCTGATGTCGATCTTCTTCCTCGCCGCAATCATCGTCGGCGGCATGGGCTCGATCCTCGGCGGCATTTTCGGTGCGGTGTTCATGACCATGGTGCCCGAGCTGCTCAAGCTCATCGTTGACGTCCTGCCGGGCGGCACCGAGATGACGGTGTTCCTGTCACCGGTGCGCACCGTCGTCTTTGGCCTTCTCATTGTCGGATTTCTGGTGTTCGAGCCGCACGGGCTCGCAGAAGTGTGGCGGCGCACGCGCCGCTTCTTTCATCTATGGCCGTTCAGAAACTAGACCAGGAGACAAGCATGAAGAAGACACCCAGGCTCTCGCCCCAACGCCGCGCCCTGCTGCTTGCAGCGGGGCTGGCCTTGGCCGCGCCCTTCGCCCATTCGCAGGCCAACGAAGACATCGTCATCGGCGGCTCGATCCCGATGACCGGCGTATTCGCCTTCGCGGGCATCGGCATCAACGCCGGCATGGCCGACTACGTGAAGATCGTGAACGACGCCGGCGGCATCAAGGGCCGCAAGCTTCGCTACGTGCCGGAGGACACCGGCTACAAGGTCGACGTGTCGGTCGCGGCCTTCAAGAAGATCACGAGCCAGAACAAGGTCAACCTCTACTACGGCGACTCGACCGGCTTCTCGAAGACGATCAACCCCGAACTCGACCGCAACGGCCAGATCCTGATGGCCGGCGCGTCCTTCGCGACGGAGCTCAACGACCCGGCCAAGTACCCGAACCAGTTCCTGGTCGGCCCCGACTACACCGAGCAGATCGGCATCCTGCTGCGCCACATCGCGAAGGAAAAGCCGGGCGCCAAGGTGGCCTTCGTGTACTCCGACTCCGAGTTCGGCCGCGACCCGATCGAGGCCAGCGAAGCCGCCGCCAAGAAGCTCGGCCTGTCGGTGCCGATCAAGCTGATGACGCCGCCGGGCAGCGTCGACGTGTCGACCGAGGTCATCAAGCTGCGACGTGCCGCGCCCGACTACACGATCTTCCACGGCTACGTGCTGGCACCGATTCCGGAGTTCGTGCAGCAGGGCAAGCAGATGGGCATGACCAGTAAATGGATGGGCACGTTCTGGACCATGGACAGCTCGACCGTGATGAAGATGGGCGAAGGCGCCGACGGCTTCATGGGCGTGATGCCCTACCGCTACTACTACGACACCTCGGCCAAGTCGCCGATGCTCGAGAAGATCCGCGCGATGCGCCCCGAGTACCAGAGCACGGCCTACACGCAGGGATTCCTCACCGCGATGCTCTTCACCGAGGCCGCCAAACGGACGCTCGATGCCGGCAAGCCGCTGGACGGCAAGAACCTGAAGGCTGCGCTCAACACCATCAAGGATTTCGACACCGGCGGCCTGATCGGCACGCCGATCACCATCAGCGGCAACTCGATCCCGGTGGGCCGCGTCTACAAGGCCGACATGAAGGCGCAGAAGATGGTGCCCGCGTCCGACTGGATCAACCTGAGCAAGTAGGCCGATGGAAGCAGGCGCGGTCATGGCGGGCGAGATCGTCCTCGGTGTGAACAACATCGAAGTCGTCTACAACAAGGTGGTGCAGGTGCTGCGCGGCCTGTCGCTGGCCGTGCCGCGCGGCGAGATCGTCGCGCTGCTGGGCAGCAACGGCGCGGGCAAGTCGACCACGCTGAAGGCGATCTCGGGCCTGCTCGCGCTGGAAGACGGCGAGGTCGAGGCCGGCCGCATCGAGTTCAACGGGCGCAGCACGGCCGACCGGCTGCCGCAGCAGCTGGTGCGCGACGGGCTCAGCCATGTGATGGAAGGCCGCCGCGTTTTCGAGGACCTGACGATCGAGGAGAACCTGGTCGCCGCGACCTACGCGCTGACCGGCCGCAAGGATGCCAGGCCCGACTTCGACGCGGTGTACAGCTACTTCCCCCGCCTGCACGAGCGCCGCAAGGGCCTGGCCGGCTATCTCTCCGGTGGCGAGCAGCAGATGCTGGCCATCGGCCGCGCGCTGGTCGCGCAGCCGCAACTCATCCTGCTCGACGAACCCTCGCTGGGCCTCTCGCCCAAGCTGGTCGAGGACATCTTCACCATCATCGCGCGCATCAATGCGGAGCGCGGCGTGTCGATGCTGCTGGTGGAACAGAACGCGACCGTCGCGCTGGCCGTGGCGCATCGCGGCTACATCATGGAGAACGGCAAGATCGTGATCGACGGCAGCGCGGAGCGGCTCGCGTCGGACCCCGACGTGCGGGAGTTCTACCTGGGCGTGGGCGGCAGCGGCGAGGCGCGCAGCTTCAAGGCCATCAAGCACTACAAGCGGCGCAAGCGGTGGCTGTCATGAACGTCACCCTCCCCGATCTCACCCTGCCGCAGATGCTGCGCGAGCAGGCGCGGCGCACGCCCGCCAAGGTCGCGATCCGGCAAAAGGACTTCGGCATCTGGAAGCCGCTGAGCTGGCAGGCCTATGCCGATCGCGCGATGCACGTCGGGCTCGGCCTGCGCGCGATCGGGCTCGCGGCCGGCGGCCATGTCGGCGTGCTGTCGGAGAACCGCACCGAGTGGGTCCTGGCGCAGATGGGCACCGGCCTGGTCGGTGGCGTGACCGTCGGCGTCTACCCGACCAGCCCGGCGAGCGAAGTCGCGTACGTGGTCGGCCATGCTGACATCGAAGTGATCGTGTGCGAAGACCAGGAGCAAACCGACAAGGTGATCGAGTCGCTCGACGGGCTGCCGCGCCTGCGCCGCATCGTCGTGATCGAGACCAAGGGCCTGCGCAACCTGGCGCCGGCGCATCGCGACAAGGTGACGACCTTCGCCGAGGTCGAGCGGCTCGGTGCCGCGTCGGCCGTGCAAGGCGGCGGTGCGCTGGTCGACGCGGCGCTCGCCGCGCAGACGCTCGACGACATCGGGCTGATGATCTACACCTCGGGGTCGACCGGCAAGCCCAAGGGCGCGATGCTGTCGTACCGCAACATCCGCGGCGTGGTGCCGGGCATCGTCGACCGGCTCGGCCTCGACGCCGACACCACGCACCTGTCGTACCTGCCGCTGTGCCACGTGGCCGAGCAGATGCTGACGGCCTTCGTACCGGTGTACCTCGGCTCGCAGGTGAATTTCGGCGAATCGATCCGCACCGTGCAGGAAGACCTGCGCGAGGTCGCGCCCAGCATCTTCCTCGGTGTGCCGCGCATCTGGGAGAAGCTGCACGCGTCGATCAGCATCAAGCTGCAGGAGACCGGCCGCCTGCAGCGCGCGCTGTTCGACGGCGCCTGGAAGCGCTGCGAGACACTTGCCGCCCGGCCGCGCGCGGAATGGTCACTGACCGACCGCATCGCGCACGCTGCGAGCTACTGGCTGGTGCTGCGCGCGCTGCAGAACTTCATCGGCCTGCGCCGCGTGAAGGTCGCGCTGACCGGCGCGGCGCCGATTCCGCCGGACGTGGTGCGCTTCTTTCGCACGCTGGGCGTGCCGCTGGTCGAGGTGTACGGCTTGACCGAATCGAGCGGCATGGTCACCGGCCACCGGCCCGTCGATGTGGTGGTCGGCACCGTCGGCCCGCCGACGCTGGGCGTGGAACATCGCGTGGCCGACAACGGCGAGCTGCTGCTGCGCGGCGACATGGTCTTCGCCGGCTACTACAAGAACGACGAGGCCACGACGCAATCGATCCGCGACGGCTGGCTGCACACCGGCGACGTGGTGCGGCAGGAGCCGAACGGCCACCTGCGCATCGTCGACCGGCTCAAGGACATCATGATCACCGCCGGCGGCAAGAACCTCACGCCCTCGGAGATCGAGAACACCATGAAGGGCAGCCCCTACATCAAGGAATGCGTGATCGTGGCCGAGGGCCGCAAGTTCGTCGGCGCGCTGATCCAGATCGACTACGAGACGGTCGGCAAGTGGGCCGAGGCGCAGCGCATTCCCTTCACGAACTTCCGCTCGCTCACCGAGCATGCCGACGTGCTGAAGCTGATCGGCGACGAGGTGGTGCGAGGCAACGGCAGGCTGGCGCAGGTGTCGCACATCCGCCGCTTCCACCTGCTCGCCAAGGAACTGGACCACGACGACGGCGACGTCACCGCGACCATGAAGGTGCGGCGCTCGGCCATCTACAGGAGCTACGCGGCCGAGATCGAGCGGCTCTACGTCGGCTGATCAGGCCGGCCGCGGGGCTCAGTCGCCGCGCGTGGCGGGGCGGGCCCGGACGTCGGTCACCTCCCCCACGTCGCCCAGGGCGACCGGGCTGCGCGCGGATTCGCCGCGGGCACGGGCACTGACCACGTCGGCCGCGGTCGGCTCGTCCGGGCGCTGCGCCGCGCGGAAGCGGTCGAAACCGCTGCGCGGATTGAAGCGCATGACCCACGGCGTGACCGGCTGGCCGGTGAGGCGCGCCCAGCCGTAGCGCAGGCCCCAGAAGGCCGCCAGCAGCAGCACCGCCACGGCCAGGCTGGCCGCGAAAACCAGCCCCAGGCAGAAGAGGATGAAGCGGAGGATGAAATTCATCATCGGCATTAGGCCAGAGCCTCGGCCGATGGTTCCCCACCCTTCGTGAACGAGAACTGGCCCGGCGACTGGATCGGGTCGGTCTCGACCCGGATCGTGTCCTTCGGCCCGAAGCTGCCGTCGAGCAGCAGCTTGCTCAGCGGGTTCTCGATGCGCTGCTGGATCGCCCGCTTGAGCGGCCGCGCACCGAACACCGGGTCGAAGCCGACCTTGGCGATCTCCGCCAACGCTGCCGGCGACACGTCCAGATACAGATCCATCTTCGCAAGCCGCGCCTGCAGCACCTTCAACTGGATCGCCGCGATCGACTCGATGTTCTTCGCGTCGAGCGCGTGGAACACCACCGTCTCGTCGATGCGGTTGAGGAACTCGGGGCGGAAGTAGTTCTTCAGCTCGTCCCACACCGCGTCCTTGATGTCCTGGCTCGGCTTGCCCACCATCGCCTGGATGATCGGCGAGCCGATGTTGCTGGTCATGACGATCACCGTGTTCTTGAAGTTCACGGTGCGGCCCTGGCCATCGGTCAGGCGGCCGTCGTCGAGCACCTGCAGCAGGATGTTGAACACGTCCGGGTGTGCCTTCTCGACCTCGTCGAGCAGCAGCACGCTGTAGGGCTTGCGGCGCACGGCTTCGGTCAGGTAGCCGCCTTCCTCGTAGCCCACGTAGCCGGGCGGCGCGCCGATCAGGCGAGCGACGGAGTGCTTCTCCATGAACTCGCTCATGTCGACGCGGATCAGGTGGTCTTCGCTGTCGAACAGGAAGCCGGCCAACGCCTTGCACAGCTCGGTCTTGCCCACGCCGGTCGGGCCGAGGAACAGGAAGGAGCCGGTCGGGCGGTTCGGGTCGCTCAAACCCGAGCGTGAGCGGCGGATCGCATTCGCGACCGCACCGATGGCCTCGTCCTGGCCGACCACGCGCTCGTGCAGCTTGTCTTCCATCACGAGCAGCTTGTCGCGTTCGCCCTGCATCAGCTTGGCGACCGGGATGCCGGTGGCGCGCGCCACCACCTCGGCGATCTCTTCGGCGCCGACCTGCGTACGCAGCAGCGTGGGGGCGCTGGACTTGACCTTGTTGGTCTCGCTCTCCTGCGCTTCCTTCAGGCGCTTCTCCAGCGCCGGCAGTTGGCCGTACTGCAGCTCGGCAACCTTGTTGAAATCGCCCTTGCGCTTCCACTCCTCGATCTGGAACTTGATCTTGTCGATGTCTTCGCGCACGGTCGCGCTGCCCTGGGCCTGGGCCTTTTCGGCCTGCCAGATCTCGTCGTAGTCGGCGATCTCCTTCTGCAGCTTGGCGATCTCGTCCTCGATCAGGCCGAAGCGCTTGACCGACGCTTCGTCCTTCTCGCGGCGCACGGCCTCGCGCTCGATCTGCAGCTGGATCAGGCGGCGGTCGAGCCGGTCCATCACCTCGGGCTTGGAGTCCATCTCGATCTTGATCTTGGCCGCGGCCTCGTCGATCAGGTCGATCGCCTTGTCGGGCAGGAAGCGGTCGGTGATGTAGCGGTCGCTCAACTCGGCCGCGGCGACGATCGCCGGGTCGGTGATGTCGACGCCATGGTGCACCTCGTACTTCTCCTGCAGGCCGCGCAGGATGGCGATGGTCGCCTCCACGCTGGGCTCGCCCACGAGGATCTTCTGGAAGCGGCGCTCCAGCGCGGCGTCCTTCTCGATGTACTTGCGGTATTCGTCGAGCGTGGTCGCGCCGACGCAGTGCAGCTCGCCGCGCGCGAGGGCCGGCTTGAGCATGTTGCCCGCGTCCATGGCGCCCTCGGCCTTGCCGGCGCCGACCATGGTGTGGAGCTCGTCGATGAAGACGATGGTCTGGCCCTCGTCCTTGGCGAGTTCGTTCAGCACGCTCTTGAGGCGCTCCTCGAACTCGCCGCGGAACTTGGCACCCGCGAGCAGCGCGGCCATGTCGAGCGAGAGCACGCGCTTGCCCTTGAGCGAATCGGGCACCTCGCCCGCGACGATGCGCTGCGCCAGCCCTTCGACGATGGCGGTCTTGCCCACGCCGGGTTCACCGATGAGCACGGGGTTGTTCTTGGTGCGGCGCTGCAGCACCTGGATGGCGCGGCGGATTTCCTCGTCGCGGCCGATCACCGGATCGAGCTTGCCCAGGCGCGCGCGCTCGGTCAGGTCCATGCAGTACTTCTTGAGTGCCTCGCGCTGGCCCTCGGCGTCGGCGCTGTTCACGCCCTGCCCGCCGCGCACCGCGTCGATGGCGGCTTCGAGCGACTTGCGCGTCATGCCGTTGGCGCGCGCGAGGTTGCCGACATCGGCCTTGGAATCAGCCACGGCCAGCAGGTACAGCTCGCCCGCGATGAACTGGTCATTGCGCTTGATGGCTTCCTTCTCGGTCGCCTGCAGCAGCTTGTTGAGCTCGTTGCCGACCTGCACGGCCTCCCCGCCCTGCACCTGCGGCAGTTTCTTGATCGCGGCTTCGGCCGCCTGCGTGAGGCCCGGCACGTTGACGCCGGCGCGCTCGAGCAGCGCGCGCGGACCCTCGTCCTGGCGCAGCATGGCCGCGAGCAGGTGGACCGGCTCGATGTAGGCGTTGTCGTTGCCCAGCGCGAGCGATTGCGCATCGCCCAGGGCTTCCTGGAACTTGGTGGTGAGTTTGTCTTGGCGCATGGTGTGTGATTCCTGCATTCAAAATAGGACTGTTCGCGCACCGTTCAAGAGCACGAACAAAATCAGGCACGGCTATTGCAGCCGTCGCCCACTTACCTCATTGGATTGGAGTCGATCATGGTTCTTTCAACGCAGCGTGTTCAACCGGCCCGCCGGGCGCTGACGCTCGGCCTCTTTGTAGCGGCCCTGGGCCTGTCGGGCTTTGCGCAAGCGCAAGGCAACGGCACGCCGATCCGGCTGCTGGTGGGCTTCCCCGCCGGTGCCGGCAGCGACGCCATCGCACGCGCACTCGGCGAAAAGCTCAAGGACGAACTGGGCGCTCCCGTGGTGGTCGAGAACCGCGCCGGTGCCGGCGGCCAGATCGCCGCCCAGGCCCTGAAGGCCGCGCCGGCCGACGGCCACACGCTGTTCCTGACGCACGACCACAGCATCTCCATCCTGCCGCAGGTCGTCAAGAACCCGGGCTTCAACCCCGCTGCCGACTTCGTGCCCGTGGCCGGCTTCGCCACCTTCGCCAACGTGCTGGCCGTGTCCGGCGGCACGCCGGCCAAGACCATGGACGACTACGTGAAGTGGGTGCAAACCCAGCGCGGCGGCAAGGAAACCATTGGTGTGCCGGCCCCCGGCTCGATCCCCGAGTTCCTGGTCAAGCTGATCGGCGAGAAGTACAAGCTCGACCTGCAGGCCGCCCCCTACCGCGGCAGCGCCCCGATGACGGCCGACATGCTGGGCAACCAGATCACCGCCGGCATCGCCTCGGTGCCCGACTTCATCGAGAACCACAAGGCCGGCAAGGTGCACATCGTGGCCGTCATCGGCGCCAAGCGCCAGCCGCTGCTGCCGCAGATCCCGACCTTCACCGAGCTGGGCTTCGCGAACCTGGACGACTACCCCTATTACGGCGTGTTCGCGCCGGTGGGCACGCCCCAGCCGATGATCGACAAGTTCGGCACCGCGCTGCAGAAGGTGCTGGCCATGCCCGACGTGAAGAAGAAGCTGACCGACATGGGCCTGAACGTCGCGTACGAATCGCAAGGCCAGTTCGCCGGCCGCGTGCGCACCTACACCAGCGCCTGGGAAAAGATCATCCAAGCCAGCGGATTCAAGCCCCAGTAGACGCTTCAGGCGTTCGGGGCATCGATGCCCCAGCGCGCCAGGGCCGCGTCGTCCGCGACGCGTGCATCGACCCAACGGGCGCCTTCGGGCGTCCGTTCCTTTTTCCAGAACGGCGCCTGCGTCTTGAGGTAGTCCATCAGGAACTCGCAGGCCTGGAAACTCTGGCCCCGGTGCGCCGAGACCACGGCGACCATCATGATCTGGTCGAGCGGCTGCAGCAGGCCGACGCGGTGCACCACGCGCGCGCCGAGGATGTCGAAGCGGCGGTGCGCCTCGTCGATCATGGCCTCGATGGCCTTCTCGGTCATCCCCGGGTAATGCTCGAGCTCCATCGAGGTGATGGTGCTGCTGCCGTCTTTCGCCGCCGGGCCGCCCCAAGGCGAAAGCACCCCCTCGGGGGGCAGCGAGGACACGTCAGTGCCGAGCGTGGGGGCACTATTTCTGTCGCGCACGGTGCCGATGAAGCTGCAGACGGCACCCACGCGCGTGTCGCCGGCGCGCAGCGCGGCGATCTCGTGCTGCAGGTCGAAGTCGTCGGTCTGGATGGCAACGCGGGGGCTGGTCATCGTCGAATTGTGGCATCGCGATAGACTCCGGTCATGCCCTCCTGCACTTCGCATTCCCTCTCGCCTTCAACCGAAGGCCGGGGCTGCGTGCGCCGGAACGGCAAAGCCAAAAAACCACAGCTCGTCTGACCGGAGCTGCGGTTCCGTCGTCGGATGAGCGACGGAACCGGTAAGGCTCAGGCTGTAGCCCGTGGCGCACGCGCATCCGACGGTGGTTCTTCCATCGGTCGCTTCCGCAAGGAGCATGCGTGTCCCGCCTTTCCACCCCTTCCCCGCAGCAACCCGACTTCTCGGGCCTCTGGATTCCTTTGATCACACCGTTTCGTGATCACGCTGTCGACTACCCGGCCCTCGATGCATTGGTGCGCCATCTCGCGCCCACCGGCATTGTCGGCTTTGTCGTGTGCGGCTCGACCGGCGAGGCGGCCGCCCTCGAAGAAGCGGAGCAGCTGGCGGTGCTGGCCACCGTAGCCGACGCGGCTCCGGATGTGCCGCGGATCATGGGCATTTCCGGCAGCCACCTTGAGAAGACCCTGGCCTGGGTACGGCGCTTGACTGCCGAACCGCTGGCGGGGCTGCTGGTGCCGGCGCCCAGCTACATCCGCCCCACGCAGGAAGGACTACTGCTCTGGTTCCGTGCCATCGCCGAAGCGAGCTCCCTGCCGATCCTGATCTACGACATCCCCTATCGCACGGGCGCGACGATGTCGACGGAGACCTTGCTCGCATTGGCCGCTCATCCGAAGATTCGCGCCGTGAAGGACTGCGGCGGCGATCCGTCTAAGACGCACGCACTGATCGTTGACCGCCGTCTGCAGGTTCTCGCGGGTGAAGACGCGCAGATCTTCGCGACACTGGCCGAGGGCGGCGCAGGTGCCATCGCAGCCAGCGCACATCTGCACACAGCGCACTTCGTGCGACTGCTGCACCTGCTCACCGAAGGTCGGTTCGCCGATGCCCGCGAAATCTGGCGCTCGCTGCGCCCACTGATTGCGCTTTGCTTTGCAGAGCCCAACCCCGCACCCGTGAAGGCAATGCTGGCACGCGGCGGCGCGCTGCACGATGAACTTCGCGCTCCCATGACGCCCGCCAGCGTGGCGCTGCGCGAACGTCTGCGCGTCGCCGTCGAATTGCTGGATTAGCCGCCGGTCACGGGCGGGAAAAAAGCCACCTCGCTGCCGTCGCGCAGCGCCGTCGACTCCGGGCGCATGACCTGGTCCATCGCCATGCGCACCGCCTTGCCGCGCGCCAGTGCGCCGGTATGCGGGCCGCCGCGGGCGATGAGTTCGTCGCGCAGTTCGGCTAGGGTGGCGGCTTTCGTGTCGACGCTTTCGCCGTTGCCGAGGGCCTCGCGCACGGAGGCGAAATAGCGGATGTCGATCTTCATCGCGTCAAGCCAGCAGGGAGGCGAAGGAAATGAACTGCACGGTATCGCCCTTCCGGAAGGACTGCCCCGCCGGCGTGTCGATCACGCCGTCGCCCCAGACGGCCGAGGTGAGCACGCCGGAACTCTGGTTGGGGAACAGGTCGAGCCCGCCTGCGGCGTTGCGGCGCGCGCGCAGGAACTCGCGGCGGCGGTCGGCGCGCGGCCAGTCGAAGTCGGCGCGCATCGCGACCGGCTCCGGCGCGACCCGCGTGGCGCCCTGCAGCGTCAGCAGAAAGGGCCGCACCAGCAGCAGGAAGGTGAGGAAGCTCGACACCGGGTTGCCGGGTAGCCCGGTCACATGCGCGTTGCCGATGCGGCCGTAGGCGAAGGGCTTGCCGGGCTTCATCGAGAGCGACCACAGCTGCAGTTCGCCCAGCGCCTCGACGGCCGCCTTGATGTGGTCTTCCTCGCCGACCGACACGCCGCCGGTGGTGACGATCAGGTCGTGGTGCTCGGCCGCGGTGCGCAGCGCGTCGATGGTGGCGTCGCGCCGGTCCGGCACGATGCCCAGGTCGCTCACGTCGCAGCCCAGGCGCGTGAGCAGGGCGCGCATGAAGAAGCGGTTGGAGTTGTAGATCGCGCCGGGCTTCATGGCCTCGGGCGCGACCTCGCCCGGCATGACCAATTCGTCGCCGGTCGACAGCAGCACGACGCGCGGTCGGCGCGCGACCTGAAGGCGGTCGAAGCCGACGCTGGCGGCCAGGCCGAGCGCCGCAGGCGTCAGGCGCTCGCCGCGCGCCAGCACGACGTCGCCGGCGGCCACGTCCTCGCCGGCACGGCGGATCCACTGGCCGGCGGCCGGCACCATGTCGATGCGCACCCGACCGAGCGAGCCGTCTTCGGGCAGTGCGCCGGTGTCTTCCTGCATGACCACCGCGTCGGCGCCTTCGGGAATCTGCGCGCCGGTGAAGATGCGCGCCGCGGTGCCGGCCGCCAATGGCGTGCCGACGCTGCCCGCCGGAATGCGCTGCGCGACCGTCAGCACCGCCCCGGCCGTGGCGCAATCGGCCGCGCGCACGGCGTAGCCGTCCATCGAGCTGTTGTCGCGCGGCGGCACGGTGAGGCCGGACTCCACGTCCTGCGCCAGCACGCGGCCATCGGCTTCGAAGGTCGACACGCTTTCGTTGTCCAGCCGCGGCTCGGCCTTGGCGAGCAGGCTCGCCAAGGCCTCGTCCAGGGGCATCAGCGGAGGGCGTTCAGAGGGTCGGGACATGGTCGTCGGCTCGGTATTCGAAACGATGGGCATTGTCGAGCAGCCACTGGCCGAGCGCATCGACGTCGTCGATATCGAACACCGGGATCAGGGTCGGCCGCGGCAAGTCGTTCGGGGTGTCGGTGGCCAGCGCGACGATGAAGGGGTCGTCGCCGTACTGCGCCGGCCGAGGCGGCTCGCCGGCAGCGGGCTCGCGCCAGATCTCGACCTTGTGCAGGTCGCTGTGCTTGAAGCCTTCCACCAGCACCCAGTCGACGCCGTCGTAGAGCTCGGCGATGAGGTGGTGCACCGACAGCTGGGCCGGCTGCTCGAACTCGCGCAGCAGCGCCAGCCGACGGTCGGACGCCACCACCACCTCGAAGGCACCCGCCTCCCGGTGGCGGTAGGTGTCCTTGCCGGGGTGGTCGATGTCGAACTTGTGGTGCGCATGCTTGACCACCGACACGCGCTGGCCCTGCAGGCGGAGCACGGGGATCAATCGCTCGACCAGGGTGGTCTTGCCTGCGCCGGAATAGCCGGCAAAGCCGATGACGTTCATGCGATGGTCGGCGAGGTCATTCGTCGCAGTGCTGCGCGATGTAGGCCTTGACGGCTTCCGCGTCGGCCGGGAGCTTGACGACGCGCTTGGGCAGCGCCTCGATGCCCTCGAAGCGGGCGGGCCGGTCGGGCTCATGGCCCAGCGCCTCGACGATGGTCGCCGCGAACTTGATCGGCAGCGCGGTCTCGAGCACGACCATCGGCACGCCTGGCACGATGTGCTCGCGCGCCGCCTTCAGGCCATCGGCCGTGTGCGTGTCGATGAGCACGGCGAAGCGCTTGTCGGTGTCGCGGATGGTGGCCAGGCGGTCGGCGTGCGTGCTGCGGCTGCTGACGAAGCCGAAGCGCGCCGCGGCCTGCGCGAAGACCGGATCGGCGCTCAGGTCGAAGCGGCCGCTGCGGCCGAGTTCGTCCTGGAACAGCGCGCGGGTGCGGGCGCCGTCGCGGCCGAGCAGGTCGAACACGAAGCGCTCGAAGTTGCTGGCCTTGCTGATGTCCATCGACGGGCTCGATGTCTCGTGCGTGTCGGCCGCAGCCCGCACACGGTAGACGCCGGTACGGAAAAATTCGTCGAGCACGTCGTTCTCGTTGGTGGCCACCACCAGCGTGCGGATCGGCAGGCCCATCATGCGGGCCACGTGGCCGGCGCAGACGTTGCCGAAGTTGCCCGAGGGCACGGTGAAGCTGACCTGCTTGTCGTCCTTGCCTTTCGTCGCTGGGCCGCCCCGAGACGAAAGAGCCCCCTCGGGGGGCAGCGAGGACACGCCAGTGCCGAGCGTGGGGGCCGGTGTCGCTTGAAAATATCCGGCGAAGTAATAGACGACCTGCGCCAGCAGGCGCGCCCAGTTGATCGAGTTGACCGTGCCGATGCGGTACTTGCGCTTGAAGCCGAGGTCGTTCGACACGGCCTTCACGATGTCCTGGCAGTCGTCGAACACACCGGCGATCGCAATGTTGTGGATGTTGGCGTCCTGCAGGCTGAACATCTGCGCCTGCTGGAAAGGGCTCATGCGGCCGTCCGGCGAGGTCATGAAGACGCGCACGCCCTTCTTGCCGCGCATCGCATACTCCGCCGCGCTGCCGGTATCGCCACTGGTCGCGCCCAGGATGTTGAGTTCTTCGCCGCGGCGGCCCAGTTCGTACTCGAACAGGTTGCCGAGCAATTGCATCGCCATGTCCTTGAAGGCCAGCGTCGGGCCGTTCGACAGGCCCTCGAGGTACACGCCGTCTTCCAGTTCGCGCAGCGGCACGATCTCGTCGCTGCCGAAGACCTCGGCCGTGTAGGTCTTCGCGCACATCGCCTTCAGGTCGGCGGGCGGGATGTCGTCGATGTAGAGCGAGAGGATCTCGAAGGCCAGTTCGGCGTAGGGCAGCGTGCGCCACTTCGCGAGCATGGCGGCATCGACCTGCGGATAGTGCTCGGGCAGGTACAGGCCGCCATCGGGCGCGAGGCCCTCGAGCAGGATGTCGCAGAAGCGGCGGCGGTCGGGGTGGCCGCGGGTGGACAGGTAGCGCATCAGGACAGCTCTTCCTTACGGATGCGAACGATCGGGGCCAGCACCGTCGGGAGCGCCTGGAGCTGCGCCATCGCGTCGTCGAGCGTGCCCTCGCGCGTGTCGTGCGTGAGGATGATGAGGTCGGTCTGCGGGATGCCACGCGTCCCATCCGGTCCGGTGCCTTCACCGCCGATTTCGTCGGCCTCGCGCTGCAGCACGGCGTCGATGCTGATGCCGGCGCCGGCCAGCAGGCCGGTGACCTTGGCCAACACGCCGGCCTCGTCGGCCACGCGCAGGCGCAGGTAGTAGCTGGTGACCACCTCGCGCATCGGCACCACCTTCAGCCCGTCGCTCATGGCGTTGGGGTGGAAGGCCAGGTGCGGCACGCGGTGCGCCGCATCGGCGGTGTGCAGGCGCGTGATATCGACCAGGTCGGCAATGACGGCGCTGGCCGTCGGCTCGCTGCCGGCGCCCTTGCCGTAGTAGAGCGTGGTGCCCACGGCATCGCCGTGCACGACGACCGCGTTCATCGCGCCTTCGACATTGGCCAGCAGTCGCTTCGATGGCACGAGGGCGGGGTGCACGCGCAGCTCGATGCCGCCCTTCGCACGCTTCGTGACACCCAGTAGCTTGATCCGGTAGCCGAGCTGTTCGGCGTACTTGATGTCCTGCGCCGCGAGCTTCGTGATGCCCTCGACATGCGCCTTGTCGAACTGCACCGGGATGCCGAAGGCGATGGCGCTCATCAGCGTGACCTTGTGGGCGGCGTCGACACCTTCGATGTCGAAGGTCGGGTCGGCTTCGGCATAGCCCAGGCGCTGCGCCTCCTTGAGCACGGTGGCGAAGTCGAGCCCCTTGTCGCGCATCTCGGACAGGATGAAGTTGGTGGTGCCGTTGATGATGCCGGCGATCCACTGGATGCTGTTGGCCGTGAGGCCTTCGCGCAGCGCCTTGATGATCGGAATGCCGCCGGCCACGGCCGCCTCGAACGCGACCATCACGCCCTTCTGCTGGGCCGCCGCGAAGATCTCGGTGCCGTGCACCGCGAGCAGCGCCTTGTTGGCAGTCACGACGTGCTTGCCGGCCGCGATGGCTTCCAGCACCAACTGCTTTGCGATGCCGTAGCCGCCGATCAGCTCGACGACGATGTCGATGTCGGGGTTGGCGATGACGGCGCGCGCATCGGCCACCACCTGCACGCCCTCGCCCACGGCGGCTTGGGCCCGCGCGGTGTCGAGGTCGGCGACCATCGTGATCTCGATGCCGCGGCCGGCACGGCGCTTGATTTCTTCCTGGTTGCGGCGCAGGACGTTGAAGGTGCCGCTGCCGACGGTGCCGATGCCGAGCAGGCCTACTTGGATGGGTTTCATTCTTTGGAGAGTCAGGTCAGGAAAGCGTCGCGCCCGGATGGACACAGCGTCAGGCGTTGCGGTTGCGGTAGCGCTCGAGGAACTTCGCGATGCGGCCGATGGCCTCGCGCAGGTCGTCTTCATGCGGGAGGAACACGATGCGGAAGTGCTGGTGGTCCGGGAAGTTAAAGCCCGAGCCCTGCACCAGCATCACCCGCGTTTCGCGCAGCACCTGCATGAAGAATTCGCGGTCATCCGCGATGGGATACATCACCGGGTCGAGCTTCGGGAACATATAGAGCGCAGCCTCGGGCTTCACGCAGCTCACGCCGGGGATCGCGGTGATGAGTTCGTAGGCCAGGTCGCGCTGGCGGCGCAGCCGGCCGCCGGGCTTGACCAGGTCGTTGATGCTCTGGTAGCCGCCGAGTGCGGTCTGGATCGCCCACTGGCCCGGCACGTTGGAGCCGAGCTTCAGGTTGGCCAGCATGTTCAGGCCTTCGATGTAGTCGGCAGCGTCGGCCTTGGGGCCCGACACGATCATCCAGCCGGCGCGGTAGCCGCACGAACGGTACGCCTTCGACAGCGAGTTGAAGGTGAGCGTGAGCACGTCGGTCGACAGGCTCGCCATGGCCGTGTGCTTCGCATCCTCGTAGAGCACCTTGTCGTAGACCTCGTCGACCAGCAGCACGAGGTTGTGTTCCCGCGCGATCGCGACGATGCCGCGCAGCAGATCGTCGGGGTACAGCACGCCCGTCGGGTTGTTCGGGTTGATCACGACGATGCCGCGCGTGCGCGGCGTGATCTTGGCGCGGATGTCGGCCAGGCTCGGCAGCCAGTGGTTGTCTTCGTCGCAGAGGTAGTGCACCGGCCTGCCGCCGGACAGCGACACCGCCGCAGTCCACAGCGGGTAGTCGGGCATCGGCACGAGCAGCTCGTCGCCATCGTCGAGCAACGCGTTGGTCGCCATCACGATCAGCTCGCTCGCGCCGTTGCCCAGGTAGATGTCGTCGAGCGTCACGCCCTCGACGCCCTGCTGCTGCGTGTAGTGCATCACCGCCTTGCGCGCAGCGAAGATGCCCTTGCTGTCGGAATAGCCCGCCGAGTCCGGCAGGTTGCGGATCATGTCCTGCTGGATTTCCTCGGGCGCATCGAAGCCGAACGGCGCCATGTTGCCGATGTTCAGCTTGATGATCTTCTGGCCGTCCTCTTCCATCTGGCGGGCGGCATCGACGATGGGCCCGCGCACGTCGTAGAGCACGTTGGCCAGCTTGGCCGATTTCTTGAGCTGCTTCAAAGTCCCTCCAGGGGGCGCCTACATAGGGGAAAACCTATAATTTGACCACAGTTCCCTTCCAGCGCCGATGAAGCTCCAGCCCGACAAATCCAACGTCCAGACCCTCACCGCGCACGGTCCGGGGTGGGTGGCGATCAATCACGAGCGTGTCGAGCAGAGCGTCGTGCTGGGCTCGCGTGGCGAGCGCTTCGTCTGGAACTGCGCGAGCTTCGACGAACTCGGCCCCGAGCACTTCGCGCAACTGGCGGAAATCGGGGCCGAAACCGTGATCTTCGGCAGCGGCACCCGCATCCGGTTTCCGCAGCCCGCGTGGCTACGTCCGCTCATCGCGCAGCGCACCGGACTGGAAACGATGGACACCGCCGCGGCCTGCCGTACCTACAACATCCTCGCGGGCGAAGGCCGGCACGTCCTGGCGGCGCTGCTCGTCGAGCGTGCGAACGCTGGCGAATAGAGGCTATTTCGCGTTAAAATAGCGGGTTGCGAACCGGCGATCCGCCCTCAGTGAGCAACGACCAATCCTCCAACGCTCCGGCTTGCAGCCGCAAGCGATTGGAACCCAACGGAGAAAACAAGTTTCATGGCGATCGTTGTCAACAAACCCATCCCCGAATTCGAGTCCACCGCCACCGGCGGTCTCAAGGTCTCGAACACCTCGCACCTCGGGCACGTTCTGGTGATGTATTTCTATCCGAAGGACAACACGCCAGGCTGCACCACCGAGGCGATGCAGTTTCGCGATCGTTACAAGGATTTCGTGAAGGCCGGCGCCACCGTCTTCGGCGTGTCCCGCGACAACATGAAGTCGCACGACGAATTCAAGGCCAAGCTCGAGCTTCCCTTCGAGCTCATCGCAGACACCGAAGAAAAGATGTGCCATATGTTCGGCGTGGTCAAGAACAAGATCATGTACGGCAAGAAGGTCAAGGGCATCGAGCGCAGCACCTTCCTGATCGGTGCCGACGGCGTGCTGAAGGCCGAATGGCGCGGCCTCAAGGTGCCCGGCCATGTCGACGACGTGCTCAAGGCCGTCAAGACCCTCAAGAAGGAAGCCTGATCAGAGGCCCTGCGCCGTGCGGTTTCGCACAGGCCTGTTGGCGGCGCGCCACGCGCGCCGTACGCGACACGCACGATGTGCATAATGAACGCATGCCGTTGAGCTCCACGACCGCATCCATCGAACAAAGCCGCCCGGGTCTTCAGGCGGCTTTTTCGTTTTCCGGCCCCTACTTTTTGTGAGCACACCGCCCCATGCCATTGCCCCCCGCCCCCACGAAGCGTGCAGCCCTTCTTTCGCCGGACGCGCTCGACGCGCCGGCACACACGTCGGCCAAGGCACCGCGACGCGGTGGCCGGGCGGCCGACGATGCACAGCGCGACGGTCATCGGGCGCTCGAACTGTTCGATGAACGTGACCGACCTTCTGCCGGCGCGGGAAACCCGGCCGCGCCGGAAGCCATGCAGCAAATCGAGACCAAGCCACGCCCTGCGCCGAAGCCGGAGCCGACGCCCCAGCCCGTCCGTGCAGAACGCGCATCGGCGCCCACACCGACCGCCCCGCCTGCGGTGCGGCCACGCGCCGACCGCGGCACCCAGGAAACGACACGGCCTCGCCGCACCAAATCGAGTGGCCCGTCCAAGCTGTTCGTGCTTGACACCAACGTGCTGCTGCACGACCCGATGTGCCTGTTCCGCTTCGAGGAACACGACATCTTCCTGCCGATGATCGTGCTGGAAGAGCTGGACGGCCACAAGAAGGGCACGACCGAGGTGGCCCGCAACGGCCGGCAGACCAGCCGCACACTCGATGCGCTGGCCGGCGCCAAGGACGCCGACATCGGCCAGGGCCTCAAGCTCGACACGACGGGCCACCGCGAGGCGGGTGGCAAGCTGTTCTTCCAGACCGCCCCGCTCGACTACACGCTGCCGACCAGCCTGCCACAAGGCAAGGCCGACAACCAGATCCTGGGTGTGGTGCAGGCCCTGCGCGACCTCTACGCCAAAGACCGCCCGGGCATTCCGAAGCAGGAGGTGGTGCTGGTGTCGAAGGACATCAACATGCGCGTCAAGGCGCGTGCCCTGGGATTGGCCACCGACGACTACCAGAACGACAAGACGCTCGAAGACGGCGACCTGCTGTACGCGGGCTCGTACGCGTTGCCGGCCGACTTCTGGACGCGCCAGAGCAAGACGGTCGAGAGCTGGCAGAGCGGCAGCAGCACCTTCTACCGCATCAGCGGTCCGATCGTGCCGAACCTGTACATCAACCAGTTCGTGTACTTCGAGGCGCCCGGCGAGCCGAGCATGTATGCCCGCGTCACCGAGATCCGAGACAAGACAGCGGTGCTCAAGACGCTGAAGGACTACGCATCGGCCAAGAACGCGGTGTGGGGCGTGAACACGCGCAACCGCGAGCAGAACTTCGCGATGAACCTGCTGATGGACCCGGAGATCGACTTCGTCACGCTGACCGGCACCGCCGGCACCGGCAAGACCCTGATGGCGCTGGCCTCCGGCCTCACGCAGGTGCTCGACGACCGGCGCTACACCGAGATCATCATGACCCGCGCGACGGTGAGCGTCGGCGAGGACATCGGCTTCCTGCCCGGCACCGAGGAAGAGAAGATGGGCCCATGGATGGGCGCGCTGGACGACAACCTCGAATTCCTGGCCAAGGGCGACGGCGGCGGTGCCGGCGAGTGGGGCCGGGCGGCCACCAACGAGTTGATCCGCAGCCGCATCAAGATCAAGAGCATGAACTTCATGCGCGGGCGCACATTCCTGAACAAGTACGTGATCATCGACGAGGCACAGAATCTGACGCCCAAGCAGATGAAGACGCTGATCACCCGTGCGGGCCCCGGCACCAAGATCATCTGCATGGGCAACCTGGCGCAAATCGACACGCCCTACCTCACCGAAGGCTCGTCGGGCCTGACCTTCGCGGTCGACAAGTTCAAGGGCTGGCCGCACAGCGGGCACATCACACTGGCGCGCGGCGAACGTTCGCGGCTGGCGGACTTTGCGAGCGAAGTGCTCTGAGGCAGGGGCGCACCTGGCTCCAGAGAGCCCGCGCAGCCTGCAGGCCGCGCGGGCTTTTTTTCGTCGGTCTCGAAAGGCTCCTGACAAGACGCTGTCAGGAGCCGGTGTGCACCATCGCGGCTCCTTCAACAGAAACGAAAGCGAGTCGATCATGCAAAACGCCCTCAGCTGGTTCGAGATCCCCGTCAGCGACCTGGACCGCGCGCAGACCTTCTACCAAACCGTGCTCGGCCAGCAATTGCAGCGCCAAGACTTCGGCGGTGCACCGCTGGCCGTGTTCAAGTACGAGCGGCCCGGCGTCGGCGGCGCGCTGCAGGCCAACGCCAAGGGAAGCGCTCCGCTGGGCTGCGGCATTCGCATCTATCTGAGCTGCACGCAGTTGGATGCCGTGCTCGAGCGCATCGCACCCGCCGGAGGCGCCATCGTCTCCCCCAAGGAAGCGCTGCCGCAGGGGATGGGCTTCATCGCCCACTTGCGCGACACCGAGGGCAACGCCGTCGGCCTGCACTCGCTCGATTGACGGCCAAGACACATGCAGCCCTGACACACCCAAAGCTCTAGACCAAGAAAATCGATCTGATGCGCCGCGCCGACCGCCTGTTCCATATCGTGCAGCTCATTCGCGGACGACGGCTCACCACGGCGGCGTTCCTGGCGCAGCGGCTCGAAATCTCGGAGCGCACGGTGTACCGCGACGTGGCCGACCTGCAGCACCAGGGCGTGCCCATCGAGGGCGAAGCGGGTGTCGGCTATCGCTTGGGCGACGGCTTCGAATTGCCGCCGCTGATGTTCACCCAGGAAGAAGCGACGGCCCTCGTCGCCGCAGCGCGCGTGGCACAGACATGGGTCGACCCGGCGATGGCACGCGCCATCGAGACCGGACTTGGCAAGATCCTGTCGGTGCTGCCCCCGGCCGCGCGTGTGTCGGCCGAGGCGCTCACGATGTATGCGCCCGCCATGGCCCTCGACGATTCCACTCGCAGGCAATTGCAGACACTGCGTGAAGCGGTGCAGGCGCGCAGCAAGCTGCGCATGTCTTACCGCGACCTGGCGGGCGGCGCGACCGAGCGCACCGTGCGGCCGCTCGGCTGCCTCTACTGGGGCAAGGTGTGGACGCTGTCGGCCTGGTCCGAATTGCGCGGTGACTTCCGCGGCTTTCGTGTCGACCGCATGAGCAGCGTCACGGTGCTCGACGAACGTTTTCGCGACGAGCCCGGCAAGACGATGGCCGACATGCTGCGCCGGGTCGAGGCCGAGCGGCGAGAACGCCCCGCTCAATAGTCGTCGCTGCCTCCGAAGCTCGCCAGGTTCTCGAACTTGGTGAGCGGCTTGAGGAAGGCCAGCTTCACCGTGCCGGTGGGGCCGTTGCGGTGCTTGCTGATGATCACCTCCGCCACGCCCGGTTCCTTGCTGTTCTTGTCGTAGTAGTCATCGCGATAGATGAACATGATCAGGTCCGCGTCCTGCTCGATCGCACCGGACTCGCGCAGGTCGCTCATCATCGGCCGCTTGTCGGTGCGGCTTTCCACGCCGCGGCTGAGCTGCGACAGTGCGATCACCGGGCACTTGAGTTCCTTGGCCAGCATCTTCAGGCCACGCGAAATTTCGCCGACTGCCGTCGCGCGGTTCTCGTCGTTCATGCTGCTCGACACGCTCATGAGCTGCAGGTAGTCGACCACGATCAGGCCGAGCTTGCCGTACTGACGCGCCAGGCGGCGCGCATTGGCGCGCAGTTCGCTCGTGGTCAGGCCCGGCGTCTCGTCGATGTGCAGCGAGATCGTTCGCAGCTTCTCGATGGCCTCCGTCAGGCGTGGCCATTCTTCGTCGGTCAGCTTGCCGGTGCGCAGGTGGCCCTGGTCAATGCGGCCGATGGAGCCCACGATACGCACCGCCAACTGCGAAGCCCCCATTTCCATCGAGAACACCGCCACGGGCAGACCTTCGTTCAGCGCCACGTGCTCGGCGATGTTGATCGCCAGCGAGGTCTTGCCCATCGACGGACGCGCCGCCAGCACGATCATGTCGCCGGCCTGCAGGCCGGAGGTCATCTTGTCGAACTCGTAGAAGCCGGTGCGGATGCCGGTGATGTCGTTCGGGTTGTCCGCCATCTCCGTCACACGATCGAGAAGTTCGACCACCAGCGAGTCCATGCTCTGGAAGCCCTGCTTCATCCGCGAGCCTTCCTCGCCGATGTTGAAGATCTTCTGCTCGGCCTCGTCGAGGATCTTGTCGACGGCCTTGCCCTGCGGATTGAAGGCGTTCGTCGCAATTTCGTCGGCCGCGCTCACCAGCTTGCGCAGAATGGAGCGCTCACGCACGATCTCCGCGTAGCGGCGGATGTTGCTCGCACTCGGCACGTACTGCGCCAGCGAGTTCAGGTAGACCAGGCCACCCATCTCGTCGGCCTTGCCCAGGTTCTGCAACTGCTCGTAGACGGTGATCACGTCCGCGGGCTTCGAGGCATTGATCAGCGTGCCGATCGCCGCATAGATGAGCTTGTGCTCATACCGGTAGAAGTCGGCGTCGACCAGCAGGTCGCCCATGCGGTCCCAGGCGCCGTTGTCGAGCAGCAGGCCGCCGAGCACGCTCGATTCCGCCTCGATCGAATGGGGCGGAATGCGCAACTGGGCGATCTGGCGGTCGGGCGACGGGTCGTTTTCGGCGTAGGAGAAGACAGCGGACATGGATTTCCTGAAGGAGCGCCCATGCTACGGCGCAGACGCTGCGCCGTCATGGGATAAGGCTGTGGATAAGCAGTGGCTTGCCGGTGCAGCAACAGGGACAACACCAAAAAGAAAAAGCCGCCCGAAGGCGGCTTTCGCGACGCGCCGAGGCGCGCGGGCAGACTTAGGCGCTTTCGCCGTAGACCGTCACGGTGATGTCGACCACCACATCGGTGTGCAGTGCAACGCTCACCGTGCTGTCGCCGACGACCTTGATCTGGCCGTTGGGCATGCGCACTTGCGACTTCACGATCTTGTAGCCTTGCTTGTTGAGCTCTTCAGCGATGTCGCTGTTGGTGACCGAACCGAACAGGCGGCCGTCGACGCCGGCCTTCTGCGTGATCTTGACCGCCGTGCCAGCGAGCTTCTCGCCCTGGGCTTGCGATTCGGCCAGCTTGGCGGCCGCAGCCTTTTCGAGTTCGACGCGCTTGGCTTCGAATTCGGCCTTGTTGGCTTCGGTGGCGCGGCGGGCGCGGCCCGAGGGAATCAGGAAGTTGCGTGCGTAACCGTCCTTGACCTTGACGATTTCGCCGAGGGTGCCGAGGTTGACGACCTTGTCCAGAAGAATGACTTGCATGGTGTCTGCTCCTTAGACGCGGTGCTGGTCGCTGTACGGGACCATGGCCAGGAAGCGCGCGCGCTTGATGGCGGTGTTGAGTTGGCGCTGATAGATCGCGCGCGTGCCGGTCAGGCGTGCGGGAATGATCTTGCCGTTTTCGCTGATGAAGTCACGCAGCGTGTCGATGTCCTTGTAGTCGATCTCTTCGACGCCAGCGACGGTGAAGCGGCAGAAGCGCTTGCGCTTGAACAGCAGCGACTGGGTGTTGCGCTTCGGGCGCTTGTCTTTGTTGAATTTCTTGAACGTGGCCATTTCGGGACCTCTCTTCGAAAATTAATCTTGCTGAAAATCCTGGATGTGCAGCACCGGATGCTTCGCCGTCCCCGGCGTCGCCAGGAAGCCCCTGAACAACCAGAGACTGCCCAACGCCTGCTTCGCGAGCCGCTCGGCCACTGCGCCGAAGGCCACGGCCTTGAGGGCCGCCTTCACCTGACGGGGCTTGCCGGCTTCGTCGACCGTCGACTCGTGTTCGAGTCGCAGATCGAGGGCAGGCAGACCGGCAGGCGTGAAGCGCAAGGCGCCGAGTTCGGCAACGCAGGCCGTCAGCAACAGCTGATTGGCCGCGGCAGCCGGGCTCACACCATCAGTTGTTGTTGGCGGCGTATTCGGCCTGCTGAGCCTTGCGGGCTTCTTCGCGCTCGACCGTCTTCATCATCGACGAAGGACCGGTGTCGGCCTTCTTCTTCTGAACGGTCAGGTGGCGCAGCACAGCGTCGTTGAACTTGAACGCGTGTTCCAGCTCGGCCATCACGGCTTGTTCAGCCTCGATGTTCACGCACAGGTAGTGCGCCTTGTTGAGCTTGTTGATCTGGTAGGCCAGCTGACGACGGCCCCAGTCTTCAACGCGGTGGACCTTGCCGCCGCCGGCCGTGATCAGGCCCTTGTAGCGTTCCAGCATGGCCGGAACCTGCTCGCTCTGATCCGGATGGATCAGCAAAATGATTTCGTAATGACGCATGGCACTCCTTGTGGATCTTCCGTAGAAGGGATAAAGCCACCCGCAGCGTCGGCGCAGTGTGGCAAGGCAAAGCCGGCGATTATAGCAGTGCCGCTGGCTCGACCCACAAGTGCGCAGACCAAAAGCTCAGATGCCCAACGCGCGATCCAGCACGGCGGCCTTCTCGGGGCCGACTGAAGCGCGAATCTTGGGTGCGAGGGCGAGGAGATCCTCGTAGGAACTCGTCCCCTCGACTGCAAGGTTGAGCCGGAATCCTCGCAACCCCAAGCTGCCGGTCAACTGCGTGGCGACCGGGTACGCATCCTTGTAACGCTGCTGCAAGGATCGGCCGGCATCCGAGGCGCCGACCTCAAGCGCAGGCGCAGCCACGGCGACCGACTGCGGCGCCGATGGCACGGCCTGCCCGGTTGTTTGGCCCGTTTGGCCCAGCAACCCCAGTTCGATCATCTGATCGACGTCCTGCGCTGTCACGCCCTCGCAGGCTGTCAGGATGTCGCCGACCGAGCGGCGGCCGTCGAAGAGGATGAAGGCGGAGCGTTGCCGCGGTGTCAGCCGGATCGAACGGTCTTTGAAGACCTGTTGGCCGGTCTCTGTCTTGACAAGAATCATGGCGCCCTCGACAGGAGTGTCTCGATCGGCCAGTTTGACAGCAAAAACGCAATTTGTTGCAAATATAACCGGCTGACGCAGGAATTACGCCGAACATCAAGCCCGTGCGCGCGTTGCGCAGATTCGACATCTGCGCAACGCCCTGCCCAGCCCGGCCGCTCAGCGATTGGCCAGCTGCTGCCAGGTGTCGATCACGCTGTCGGGATTCAGAGAGATCGACTCGATGCCCTCGTTGGCCAACCACAGCGCAAAGTCCGGATGATCGCTGGGCCCCTGGCCGCAGATGCCGACGTACTTGCCTTGCGCCTTGCAGGCCTTGATGGCGCGGCTGAGCATGGCCTTCACCGCCGGGTCGCGCTCGTCGAAGTCGGCCGCCAGCAGTTCGAGACCCGAGTCGCGGTCCAGGCCCAGCGTGAGTTGGGTCAGGTCGTTCGATCCGATCGAGAAGCCGTCGAAGAACTGCAGGAATTCGTCGGCCAGGATGGCGTTGCTCGGCACCTCGCACATCATGATGATCTTGAGTTCGTTGTCACCGCGCTTGAGGCCTTCCGCAGCCAGAAGATCGGTCACGCGCTCTGCCTGCTTCAAGGTGCGCACGAAGGGCACCATGATCTGCACGTTGGTCAGCCCCATGTCGTTGCGCACCCGCTTGAGCGCCTCGCACTCCATCAGGAACGCCTCGCGAAATTCCTCGCTCACGTAGCGCGCCGCGCCGCGGAAACCGAGCATCGGGTTCTCTTCTTCCGGCTCGTAGCGGCTGCCGCCGATCAGCTTGCGGTACTCGTTCGACTTGAAGTCCGACAGGCGCACGATCACCGGCTTGGGCCAGAAGGCGGCGGCGATGGTCGCAATGCCTTCGGCCACCTTGTCGACATAGAACGCCCGCGGCGACGCATGGCCGCGCGCCACCGATTCGACCGCCTTCTTCAGATCCGCATCGACGTTCGGGTAGTCGAGGATCGCCTTGGGATGCACCCCGATGTTGTTGTTGATGATGAACTCGAGCCGCGCCAGGCCCACGCCGTGGTTGGGCAACTGCGCGAAGTCGAAGGCGAGCTGCGGATTGCCGACGTTCATCATGACCTTCAGGTCGATCTCGGGCATGGCGCCGCGCTTGACCTCGGTCACCTCGGTTTCGAGCAGCCCGTCGTAGATGAAGCCGGTGTCGCCCTCGGCGCAGCTCACGGTCACCAGCGTGCCGTCCTTCAGCCGATCGGTGGCATCGCCGCAGCCGACCACGGCCGGAATGCCCAGTTCGCGCGCGATGATCGCCGCGTGGCAGGTCCGGCCGCCGCGGTTGGTGACGATGGCGCTGGCGCGCTTCATCACGGGCTCCCAGTTCGGGTCGGTCATGTCGGTCACCAGCACGTCGCCGGCCTGGACGGTGTCCATTTCGCTGATGTTGTAGACCAGGCGGACCGGACCGGTGCCGATCTTCTGACCGATGGCGCGGCCTTCGGCCAGCACCGCACCGCGCCCGAGCAGCTTGTAGCGCTGCTCGGCCTTGCCCTGCTGCTGGCTCTTCACCGTTTCGGGACGCGCCTGCAGGATGTAGAGGTGGCCGTCGGTGCCGTCCTTGCCCCATTCGATGTCCATCGGGCGGCCATAGTGTTCCTCGATGACCAGGGCGTATTTGGCCAATTGCTCGACATCGGCATCGCTCAGCGAATAGCGGTTGCGCAGTTCGGTCTTGACGTCGGTGGTCTTCACCAGCTTGCCGGTGGCGGCTTTTTCCTCGGGCGAGGAGAACTCCATCTGGATCAGCTTGGAGCCCAGGTTGCGGCGGATCAGCGCGCGCTTGCCGGCCTTGAGCATCGGCTTGTGCACGTAGAACTCGTCGGGGTTGACGGCGCCCTGCACCACCGTTTCGCCCAGGCCGTAGCTGGACGTGATGAACACGACGTCTTCGAAGCCGGACTCGGTGTCGATGGTGAACATCACGCCGGCCGCGCCCAGGTCGGAGCGCACCATGCGCTGCACGCCAGCCGACAGCGCGACAACGTCATGTGCGAAGCCCTTGTGCACGCGGTAGCTGATGGCGCGGTCGTTGTAGAGGGAGGCGAACACCTCCTTCATCTTGTGCAGCACCTCGTCGATGCCGACCACATTCAGGAAGGTCTCCTGCTGCCCGGCGAAAGAGGCGTCGGGCAGGTCTTCGGCCGTGGCCGAGGAACGCACGGCGAAACTCGCCTGCGGGTTGCCCGCGCTCAGGGTGGCGAAGGCGTCGCCGATGGCTTTCTGCAGATCGGCCGGAAACGGCTGGGCTTCGACCATGGCACGGATTTCGGCACCGGCGGCGGCCAGGGCGCGCACGTCGTCGGTGTCGAGCGCGGCCAGGCGCTTGCTGATCTTGTCGGCCAGGCCGTCGTGCGCCAGGAACTGGCGGAAGGCATGCGCCGTGGTGGCGAAGCCCGTGGGCACCCGCACACCCTGCGGCAACTGGGAAATCATCTCGCCGAGGCTGGCGTTCTTGCCGCCGACCGACTCGACGTCGGTCATCCTCAGGTTTTCAAACGGTACGACCAGGGCGGTCGCGTCGAAAAGTGCAGACATGGGAAAGCTCCAGAAGTTAAAACTTGCGGCCCATGCGGACGGCGCTGCACGATCGTTCTCGTTGCTGTGGGTGCGGGCGCGGTGGGCATGGGGAAATTCGGGGTGCGAGAAATGCGGTTGGTGGGGGCCGGAATCTCGATAATGGCCCGGATTGTAGGCGCGCACCCGCCGGGCGTGCCGAAGGACAAAACCGCCAAACCATGACCACACGCTCCGTTTTCTTCGTCTCCGACGGCACCGGAATCACCGCCGAAACCTTCGGCAACGCCGTGCTGGCGCAGTTCGAGATCAAGCCGCGCCACATCCGGCTGCCCTTCACCGACACGGTGGACAAGGCCCACCAGGCGGTCCGGCAGATCAACCACACGGCCGAGATCGAGGGGCGGCGTCCCATCGTCTTCACCACCCTGGCCAACATGGACGTGCTGGAGGTGATCGAGACCGGCTGCAAAGGCATGCTGCTCGATATGTTCGGCACCTTCGTGCGGCCGCTCGAGATCGAGCTGGCGATGAAGTCGAACCACCGCATCGGCCGTTTCAGCGATGTCAGCAAGAGCAAGCAATACAACGACCGGATCGCGGCAATCGACTTCAGCCTGCAGCATGACGACGGCCAGAGCAACCGCGACCTGCAGGGCGCCGATGTGATCCTGGTGGGCGTCAGCCGCAGCGGCAAGACGCCGACGTCGCTGTATCTGGCGATGCAGCATGGACTGAAGGCGGCGAATTACCCGCTGATTCCGGAAGACTTCGAGCGCCTCCAGCTGCCGCCCGCGTTGCTGCCCCATCGCAAGAAGATCTTCGGCCTGACCATCCTGCCGGAGCGTCTGAGCGAAATCCGCAACGAACGTCGCCCCAATTCGCGCTATGCCAGTCTCGAGAACTGCCGCCACGAGGTGAGCCAGGCCGAGGCGATGATGCGCCGCGCCGGCATTCGCTGGCTCAGCACCACGACCAAATCGATCGAAGAAATCGCCACGACCATCCTGCAGGAGCTGCAGCCGCAGCGGCTGACCTACTGACAAAAAAAGAGCCACCGCAAGCGGTGGCCTTTTCGTCGGATGCGTGTCGCGTGCCCTCAGGCGGCCACAGCTTCCGCGTCGATCTTCGCAGTGTCGACGGCAGGCGCTGGCGTGCGGATCAGGTGGTCGAAGGCGCTCAGCGCAGCCTTGGCGCCGTCGCCCGCGGCGATGATGATCTGCTTGTACGGCACGGTCGTCGCGTCACCGGCCGCGAACACGCCCGGCACCGAGGTCTGCCCCCGCGCATCGATCACGATCTCACCGTGCTTCGACAATTCGACCGTGCCCTTGAGCCAGTCGGTGTTGGGCACCAGGCCGATCTGGATGAACACGCCTTCGAGCGGCACGGTGCGGCTCTCGCCGGTCGCGCGGTCCTTGTAGACGAGACCATTGACCTTCTGCTGATCGCCGGTGATCTCGGTCGTCTGCGCGTTGGTGTGGATGGTCACGTTCGGCAGGCTCTGAAGCTTGCGCTGGAGCACCGCGTCGGCACGCAACTGCGTGTCGAACTCGATGAGCGTCACATGGCCAACGATGCCGGCCAGGTCGATCGCCGCCTCCACGCCGGAGTTGCCGCCGCCGATGACAGCGACGCGCTTGCCCTTGAAGAGCGGGCCATCGCAGTGCGGGCAGTAGGCGACGCCCTTGTTCTTGTACTCCTGTTCGCCGGGCACGTTGATGTTTCGCCAGCGCGCACCGGTCGAGATGATCACGGTGCGGCTCTTCAGCGACGCGCCGCTCTCCAGCTTGACCTCGACATAGTCCTTGCCGGGCACCAGCGCGGCGGCGCGCTGAAGGTTCATGATGTCCACGTCGTAGGCGCGTACGTGCTCTTCGAGCGCCATCGCGAACTTCGGCCCCTCGGTTTCCTTGACCGAGATGAAGTTCTCGATGCCCATGGTGTCGAGCACCTGACCGCCGAAGCGCTCCGAGGCGACGCCGGTCCGGATGCCCTTGCGTGCGGCGTACACGGCCGCCGCCGCACCGGCGGGGCCGCCACCGATGATCAACACGTCGAACGGGGCCTTGGCGGCGATCTTCCTGGCTTCGCGCTCCACACCGCTGGTGTCGATCTTCGCGAGGATCTCTTCGAGGCTCATGCGGCCCTGGCCGAACTCGGTACCGTTGAGGAACACGGTGGGCACCGCCATGATCTGGCGTTCCTTGACCTCGTCCTGGAAGGTACCGCCCTCGATCATCGTGGTGCGGATGCGCGGGTTCTGTACCGCCATCAGGTTCAGCGCCTGCACGACGTCCGGGCAGTTGTGGCAGGTCAGCGAGACATAGATCTCGAACTCGAAGTCGCCGTCGAGTGCGCGGATCTGGTCGAGCACTTCTTGCTCGACCTTCGGGGGATAGCCGCCGATCTGCAGCAGGGCGAGGATCAGCGACGTGAATTCATGGCCCATCGGCAGGCCGGCGAAGCGCGGGCCATGGTTTTCACCCGGGCGATTGACCGAGAACGAAGGCTTGCGATGGTTGTCGTCGCGGCTTTCGGTCAGCTTGACCAGTGGCGATGACTCGGCGACGTCCTTCAGCAGCGACAGCAGCTCGCCGGAGGCCTGGCTGTCGTCGAGCGACGCGACGATCTCGATCGGCTGCGTGGCGCGTTCGAGGTAACTCTTCAGTTGGGCTTTAGTGGCTGCGTCGAGCATGGCGGACTCACTTTCGATATTCAAAAACTATCAAACAGGGATAAAAAGACCCGGGGCCTCGTGAGCGCCCGGGGCCTTCTGGCGCAGGGCGCTTAGATCTTGCCGACGAGGTCGAACGACGGGGCAATGGTCTTGTCGCCATCGTTCCACTTGGCCGGGCAGACCTCGTTAGGGTGCGCGGCGGTGTACACAGCGGCCTTGAGCTTGCGCAAGGTTTCCTTGACGTCACGCGCGATCTCGTTGGAGTGCACTTCCATCGTCTTAATGATGCCGTCGGGGTTGATCACGAACGTGCCGCGCAGCGCCAGACCTTCTTCGGGGATGTGCACGCCGAAGGCGTTGGTCAGCGTGTGGGTCGGGTCGCCCACCAGCGGGAACTTGGCCTTGCCGACGGCAGGCGACGTGTCGTGCCACACCTTGTGGGAGAAGTGCGTGTCGGTGGTCACGATGTAGACCTCGGCACCCAGCTTCTGGAACTCGGGGTAGTTGTCGGCCGCGTCTTCGACTTCGGTCGGGCAGTTGAAGGTGAAGGCCGCCGGCATGAAGATCAGGACAGACCACTTGCCCTTGAGTGTTTCGTCGGAAACCTCGATGAACTTGCCATTGAGGTAGGCCTGGGTCTTGAACGGTTGGACTTGGGTGTTGATCAGGGTCATGGTGCTTCCTTGGCGGTGCAGATGAAGAAAAGGGTGAGCCATGATTATAGCTACCAAATTTTGCTAATCGATAGCAAAGAACTATCAATTGCATCGGGTCCACCTATGAATCCACGAGCGGTACAGCCCCCATCGAACACGAACGCCTATCACCCTCACCCGCATACAGACCGGCTGCGCATGGGATTGCTTGCGTGCCCCTGCGAGCCACACAGACAATCGTTGTTTCAAGAACAAGGAAGAACACATGAAGGGCGACCCACAGGTCATCGAACACCTCCAGGCGCAGCTCAAGAACGAGCTCACCGCGATCAACCAGTACTTCCTGCATTACCGCATGCTGAAGCATTGGGGCTTGGACAAGCTGGCCAAGAAGGAATACGCGGAGTCGATCGGCGAAATGAAGCACGCCGACTGGCTGATGGACCGCATCTTCATGCTGGACGGTCTGCCCAACCTGCAAGACCTCGCCAAACTGAACGTGGGCGAGGACGTCCCCGAACTCCTGGCCTGCGACCTCAAGGCGGAATATGGCGCGCAGGCCACCATCAAGGCCGGCATGGCCCACTGCGAGACGGTGCGTGATTACGTGTCGCGCGACCTGCTGCAGAAGATCCTCGACGACACCGAGGAACACATCGACTTCCTGGAGACGCAGATCGATCTGGTCGGCAAGGTGGGTCTGCAGAACTACTTGCAGTCGCAGATGGGCGAGTTCGAGTAAATCAGCACGCGGCGAATCCAAGAGCGGGACTTCGGTCCCGCTTTTTTTGCACTTTACGCAACTTCACATGCTATCGAATATATAGCATGAGAATGCCACGCAACGGTCCTTTCGGACATTTCATGCGGTGAAGGGCACCAACGCAAATAGCAGTGATTCTCATTTGTAAGGCTAGAATTCTCGCCTTCAAATGACCTCCACCGCCTCCCCCGACAACCGCCGCCGCGCCTATTGGCTCAAGACCCTGCACGAATGGCATTGGGTGAGTTCGGCGCTTTGCCTGATCGGCATGGTCCTTTTCAGCGTCACGGGCCTCACGCTGAACCACGCCTCGCAGATCGAAGCCAGGCCTGAGGTCACCACCCTGCGCGGCGAGGTCGACGACAGGCTGCGCGCACACCTCGAACAACAGGCCGTCGAAGTCCGAACGAGCCGCAAGGGCAAGGCGGCGCTGCCGTCCGAGCTTCGGGCCTGGGTCGACAAGACCTGGCAGATCGACACCGGCGACGGCGAAGCCGAATGGTCGGAAGACGAGGTCTATCTCTCGCTCCCCGCCCTGGTGGCGATGCCTGGCTGCGGGTAAGCCTCGGCGATGGGGACATCGAATACGAACGCACCGACCGCGGCTGGATTTCCTATCTGAACGACCTGCACAAGGGCCGCCACACGGGCGCGGCCTGGAGCTGGTTCATCGACATCTTTGCAGCTGCGGCGCTGGTGTTCTCTATCACCGGCCTCTTCATTCTGAAGATGCACGCCGGCAACCGCCCCTTCACCTGGCCAATGGTCGGCATGGGTCTGGTCATCCCGGTGCTGCTCGCGCTGCTGTTCATTCACTAGTTCGTCCCAAGAAAGGTTTCCCGTGCAAGTCCGCTACTCCCTGGCCATTCCCGCGCTCGCGGCCCTGTTCGGCGTTCCCGCCGTCGCCGCCGGCCTCGGCGCGAGCATCGAGGTGCCGCGCCTGAACGCCTCCGAATACCACCGCCCCTACGTGGCCGCATGGATCGAACGGGCGGACAACAGCGTCGCCGCCACCGTGGCTGTCTGGTACGACGTTCGCACGCGGACGAACAACCCCGAAGGTGAAGGCACCAAGTGGCTCAAGGACCTGCGCCAATGGTGGCGCCGCACGGGCCGCGAACTGCAGGTACCGATCGACGGCGTGACCAGTGCGACCAAACCCGCCGGCACCCATGCGGTCAGTCTCCCCGACGCCGCCGCCGCGAAGCTCGCACCGGGGGCCTACAAGTTCGTGGTCGAGGCCGCACGAGAAGTCGGCGGTCGCGAGGTCGTGTCCGTCCCCTTCCAATGGCCGCCCACCAAGGCCGACCAGCAGCGCGCCAGCGGCAGCACCGAGCTGGGTGACATCAAGCTCGACCTCAAGCCCTGAGCGTCCACCCGATCCCCCTCACCGGAAAGTCCATCATGACCTTGTCTCTCCGCACCCTCGCTTTCGCCACCGCCTTGACGGCCGTCGGCATGGCCCACGCGCACAACGCCTGGCTGCTGCCTTCGACAACGGTACTGTCCAAGCCCGACACCATCTCGGTCGACGCCGCCGTCTCGAACGACCTCTTCGTCGCCAACCACGCCGCGATGCGTCTGGACAACCTGCTGATCACCGCACCCGACGGCAGCACGGTCAAGCCCGAGTCGGAGGCCAAGCTCAAGCACCGCAGCGTGTTCGACGTGAACGTCGGCGCACCGGGCACCTACCGCATCGCGGTCGTCAATGCCGGTGGCTTCGCGAGCTGGAAGGACAAGGCCACCGGTCAGCAGAAACGCGCCCGCGGCACACCCGAGTCGCTCGCCAAGGAGATCCCGGCCGATGCGCAGGACGTGACGGTCACGCAATCGGTGGGCCGCATCGAGACCTTCGTGACGGTGGGCAAGCCCTCGGCACCGAAGCCGATCGGCCAGGGCCTCGAGATGGTGTCGACCGGCGGCGCGTTCACCGATCTCGCCAAGGGCGAGAAGGCCACCTTCGCGCTGCACATCGACGGTCAGCCCGCCAAGGACCTCGAAGTGACCGTGACGGCCGGCAACACGCAATACCGCGACCAGCTCGCAGAAACGAAGGTCAAGACCGACGACAAGGGCCAGTTCAGCGTGACCTGGCCCACCGCCGGCATGTACTGGATCGACGCCAGCACCATGGACAACAAGACGACGATGCCGCAGGCCAAGGAGCGCCGCCTGAGCTATGCGGCGACCGTGGAAGTGATGCCCTGAGCCTGCCGGCAGTGCGTTCGCAGGTACCTCTCTCCTTCGCCACCTGGCGCGCCGGCGGCTATGCGAACGCGGCCATGCCGCGCGTGGCCGACCCTTCCCGCCTCCAGTCGCTGGCCGGCCGTACCATGGGCACCATCTGGTCGCTCCGGTTCGACAACCCGTCGATGCGGTCGCACGACGCGGTCCGCGCCGCCGTGACCGACGCGCTCGACCGGGTGGTCGCGCAGATGAGTACCTGGGAGCCGGCGTCCGACATCAGCCGCTACAACGCGGCCGCAGCCGGCACCCGCCAGGCGCTGCCCGCTGCGTTCGCCGATGTGCTGGCCTGTGCGCTGTACTGGGCCGAGGCAAGCGGCGGCGCCATCGACCCGACGGTTGGCCCGTTGGTCGCGTTGTGGGGCTTCGGCGCGCAGGCCGCGAATGATCACCGTCCCCCTGCCCGGGCCGCCCTGGCCGGCGCCCGCGCACGCACGGGCTGGCAACGACTGGCCTTCGATGCGGCCGACAGGCACATCACCCAACCCGGCGGCCTGCAACTGGATCTGTCCGGCGTCGCCAAGGGCTTCGCCGTGGACCAGGTGGCCGACGCTCTCGCCGCGATCGGTCTGCAGGACTTCCTGGTGGAGGTCGGCGGCGAATTGCGGGCCGCGGGCCGACGCCCCGACGGCCAACCTTGGCGCGTGCGGCTCGATACGCCGATCGACACCCTGCCTCCCGTGACACTGACCGACCTATCCATCGCCACCTCCGGCGACCGCTGGCACGCGCATGAACACGCCGGCCGTCGCTGGTCGCACACCATCGACCCGCGCAGCGGCAAGCCGGCCTCGCAGGCACTGACCTCGGTCACGGTGCTGCATGCGCACTGCATGCACGCGGACGCCCTCGCGACCGCCCTCACCGTGCTCGGACCGAGCGACGGCGCCGACTTCGCGGCGCGCCACGACGTCGCGGCGCTCTTCGTCTGCCGCACAGCCAACGCGGGTCACCGCGCCATCGCCACCCCCGCCTGGACGGCGCGTGTTTCATGACCGACCTCCCGCCGACGCGACGCCCTTTTCGCAGCTGATCGATGACAGCGCCTCTCCATCGCATCGGGGCTGCGGGCCTTCTCGTGCTCGCGTACGCGGCCATGTGCCTGGCGATCTGGTGGCGCCAGCGCCGTCGCCGTGCCGCGGCCGCCAGTGCCGCCGCGGTGCTGGCCTGCGACGGCGCGCCATCGACGGTGCTGGTCGTCTTCGCCACGCAGACCGGGCAGGCCGAGGCAATCGCCTGGCAGACCGGCCGTGCGCTGCATGCCCAGGGCACACCGGTGCGCGTGCTCTCGCTGAACGACCTCGACGTCACGACCTTGCGCGCCGCACAGCGTGCCCTCTTCGTGGTCAGCACCTACGGCGAAGGCGACGCGCCGGACGGCGCGAGCCTGTTCACCGAACGCTGTATGGGCACGGTCGAAGCGCTGCCGGCGCTGCGCTACGCCCTGCTCGCACTGGGCGACCGCCAATACGCCCATTTCTGCGGCTTCGGCCGCGCGCTCGATGCCTGGCTGCAATCCACCGGTGCCGTGCCCGTGGCCCCTCGCATCGAGGTCGACAACGGCGACCCCGTCGCGCTGGCGGACTGGCATGCGCAATGGGGCGGCGGCGCATCCGAGACCGATGACGACTTCGCGCCTTGGCGGCTGGTCACCCGCGAGCTGCTCAATCCGGGCAGCGAAGGCGGCCCGGTCTACCACCTCGGCTTCCAGGCGCCACACGGCGCGGCGCCCGACTGGCAGTCCGGCGACCTGGTGCAGGTCGCGCTGACCAGCGACCCGTCGCGACCGCGCGACTACTCCGTCGCCTCGATTCCGTCGGATGGCGAACTGCAACTGCTGGTGCGACAGGAACGCCATCCCGACGGCACGCTGGGTGCGGCCTCCGGCCTGCTGACTTCCACACTCGCACTCGGCGACACCGTCGCCATGCGCCTGCGGCCGCACCCGAACTTCCGCCTCGGCGACAACGCCGAGCGGCCGTTGATTCTGATCGGCAACGGCACGGGCCTGGCGGGCCTGCGCGGTCACCTTCGCGCCCGGGCAGCGGCCGGCCAGCACGAGAACTGGCTCGTCTTCGGTGAACGCCGCGCGACCCACGACGCTCTGTGCCGGGGCGAACTCGACGCATGGCAGGCCAGCGGCGTGCTGCGTCGGCTCGACATGGCCTTCTCGCGCGATCAGGCGGAATCCGTTTATGTGCAGCACCGATTGCTGCAGGCGGCCGACGAGGTTCAGGCATGGCTGGCGCGCGGCGCGGCGGTCTATGTGTGCGGCAGCCTGCAAGGCATGGCCGGCGGCGTCGATGCCGCGCTGCGCCAGATCGCCGGCGAGCGACAGATGCGCGAACTGATCGGCAGCGGGCGCTATCGCCGGGACGTCTACTGAGCGCGCGGTCAGCCGCTTGAAGTTGGCGAAGCCATCGCCGCAAGGCGCGGCCGGCAAGTTGTCTCGCAGCAACATCCAGAGGAAATTTGTCATCCCGTGAGAGGGCGTGCAACAAAAGGTATTGATAGTCATTATCATTCCTGGCGCTCCCGCGTCGCGTTTTCGCCCCGGGCGTCTCCACCCAGCCAATCCGCCCGACGCGCCCGCGCGTCTGAAGCCGGACCCGCCAGTCGAGTTCTCAATTGCCGCCCAACTCGGAGAATTCCATGGCACACATCAGAAGCCGCAAGCATGCCGTCGCGCGCACGGCCCCGCCCTTGAGCAGCGCCGCCGCCGCAGCCCTCGTCGCATTTGCACTGCCTGCGGCAGCACAGACCACCACCGCCAACACACTTCAGGAAGTGCGCGTGCAGGACAGTGCAGCGCCCGACTACAAAGCCGACAACTCCGCCAATACGAAATTCACGGCGCCGTTGGTCGACACCCCGCAGACCATCTCGGTGATCAAGGAACAGGTCCTGCGCGAACAAGGCGCAACGACGCTGACCGAAGCGCTGCGCAACACGCCCGGCGCCAGCACCTTCTTCCTCGGCGAGAACGGCAACACCAGCACCGGCGACGCGATCTACATGCGCGGCTTCGACAGTTCCAGCAGCATCTTCGTCGACGGCATCCGCGACCTGGGCTCCGTCTCGCGCGACACCTTCAACATCGAGCAGGTCGAGATCGTGAAAGGCCCGGCCGGCACCGATGTCGGACGCACGTCGCCGACCGGCTACATCAACATGATCACCAAGAAGCCTACGCTCGAAGACAGCTTCTCGGGCTCGGTCGGCTTCGGCAGCGCCGACTTCAAGCGCGGCAGCATCGACTGGAACAAGTCGCTGAGCGGCGAGAACGGCATCGGCGCCGCCTTCCGCCTGAACGCCGTGGTCGAAGACTCGGACGTGGCGGGGCGCGACGACGTCAAGAACAAGCGCAGCGCCTTCGCGCCGTCGATCGCCCTCGGCCTCAACAGCCCCACACGCCTGTACTTCGACTATGTGCACGTGGACCAGGACAACGTGCCCGACGGCGGCGTGCCCACCATCGGCCTGCCGGGCTACCGCGCGCCGGACGGACGCAGCTACCTCAGCAGCGCCGCACGGGTGAACTCGTCGAACTTCTACGGCACCACCTCGGACTTCGACAAGGTCAAGTCCGACATGTTCACCGCACGCGTCGAGCATGACCTCACCCCCGACGTGACCCTGCGCAACACCACCCGCTACGGCAAGACCTCGCAGGACTACATGCTGAGCGCCTTCATGGGCAACACCGCCAACCTGAACACCACGACCGGCGGGGCCACGCCCGGCAATCCCGCCAGTTGGACGATCGCGCGCAGCCTGCCGACCAACAAAGACCAGGTCAACAAGATCTTCACCAACCAGACCAATGTCAGCGCCAAGTTCGACACCGGCAGTCTGAGCCACTCGCTCAACGCCGGCATCGAACTGACCCACGAGGAGCAGGACAGCAATGGCTACTTCGGGGCCAATGCAACGGCCAACGGCACCGCGGTGGGCAATGGCTCCTGGCCCGCGGCCAACCTCTACAACCCCAACCCGAATGTGAGCGGCTACCGCCGCATCCGCAACGGCGCCGACAGCAAGGGCAGCACCGACACGGCGGCGCTCTACGTGTTCGACACCATCAAGCTCAATGAGAAATGGCAGTTGACCGGCGGGCTGCGCTTCGATCACTACAGCACCGACTACCAGGCCGCCACCCGGTCGACCGCGGCGAGCAACCCGACCCTGCCGGTCGGCACGCTGGTGTCGTCGTCGCTGCACACGGGCGACAACCTGGTGACCGGCAAGCTCGGCGTGGTCTACAAACCGGCCGAGAACGGCAGCATCTATGCCGCCTACGGCACGGCCGCACAGCCACCGGGCGGCGCCAACTTCTCGCTGAGCACGTCGGCCAACAGCGCGGCCAATGTCAACTACGAGCCGCAGAAGGCCAAGACCGCCGAGGTGGGCACCAAGTGGGACCTGATCGACAAGAAGCTGGCCGTGACGGCCGCGCTCTATCGCACCGAGGTCACCAATGAAGTGGTGCAGGACCCGACCAACACCGCCGTGTACTACCAGACCGGCAAGAAGCGCGTGCAGGGCATCGAGTTGGGCCTGTCGGGTGCGATCACGCCGAACTGGGGCGCCAGCGCGGGCTTCACCACCATGAACACCAGGGTGGCGAGCGGGCCGACGGTGCTGGCGGACGGCGGTACGGCACTGGCCTACACACCCAAGAACGCCTTTACGTCCTGGACCACCTACCGACTGCCCTTCGGCCTGACCATCGGCGCCGGTGCGCGCTTCAACGGCAAGCTGCTGCGCGGCAGCGACGGTGCCGTGGGTACGCCCGCTTCGGTCGATTCGTACTGGGTGGTCGACGCCATGGCTTCCTATCGAATCAGCAAGAACGTCGACCTGCAGTTCAATGTGTACAACGTGTTCGACAAGGAATACGTCGCAGCCATCAACAAGAGCGGCTACCGCTACACGCCGGGCGCCCCGCGCACGGCCCGCATCACCGCCAATTTCACTTTCTGAGCCTGATCAAAACGTCGCACTGCATGCGGTGCGACACTCGAGCCCCGGCCCTTCGGCCGGGGCTTTTTCCTTTGGAAAGCCTCACCTCATGATGCTGCATGTCCCCGACGTATTGAGTTCCGCCGAAGTGCGCGGGTTGCGCGACGCGCTGGAGGCCGCCGAGTGGGTGGACGGCCGCGAAACAGTGGGCGCGCAGGGCGCACAGGTCAAGCACAACCGGCAGTTGCCTGAGCACTCCCCCGTCAGCCAGGAACTCGGCCGAAGCGTACTGGCCGCCCTGGCACGGCACCCGCTCTTCTTCTCCGCCGCACTGCCTCTGCGCTTCGTGCCGCCTCTCTTCAATCGCTACGAGGGTGGCGAAAACTACGGGCTGCACATCGATGGTTCGGTACGCACGGTGCCGGGCACCGGCGTGCAGTTGCGCACCGACCTGTCGTGCACGCTCTTTCTCTGCGATCCGGACGACTACGAAGGGGGTGATATCGAAGTGGTGGACACCTACGGCACGCACGAGGTGAAGCTGCCGGCCGGCGACCTGATCCTGTACCCGTCGAGCAGCCTGCATCGGGTGCACCCCGTCACCCGCGGCGCGCGAATCTGTTCTTTCTTCTGGCTCCAGAGCATGGTCCGTGACGACCAGCGGCGCGGGATGCTCTTCGAGCTCGACCAGTCGATCCAGAAGTTAAGGGGCCGCCTGGGTGACACCGAAGAAACGGTGGCACTCACAGGCCACTACCACAACCTCCTCCGGATGTGGTCGGAGTTGTGAGCCGCAAGGCCGACCGGCCGTCAAGGGCAACGCCATAACAATTGCAAATGCGACGAATTCGTATTTATAATCGGACTCCTTCAACCAGCCAGCCAAAGCGCCCTCACTGCCATGATCGTCTGCGTGTGCCGCCGAGTGTCCGACCGGGAAATCGCCCGCCATGCGCGCGCCGGCATGACCTTCGACGAAGTGCAGTTTGAACTGGGGGTGGCCACGCAGTGCGGCCAATGCGAGGGATGCGCCCGCGACGTGGTCGCGCAGTGCAGCGCCTCGCATCCTGTCGCAGCGCTTCACCGCGGCGACGGGACCCGGGCCATCCAGCTTGCCACTTCCATTCAGGAGAGCAACGCATGGAATTCCTCACGGCACTCGCTGGCAGCCTGATTTTCGTCGCCGGCTCGGTCTGGTGGATCTTTCGCAAGTAGACAGCGGTTTGAGCTGCAAGTAGGGTGTGCCCTGGCATGCTCCGATCGATGGGTAAATCGTGTCCGACCGCTTTTCTTCGTCTCCCCCCACCGTGCTGGGCCTGTCGCGCAACGCGGTCATCGCCGGCAGCGTGGTGCTGTTCCACGTGGCTGCGCTCTGGGCGCTGCAGAGCGGACTGATCCGCAAGGCCGCCGAAGTGGTGATTCCCGTGGAAATCCTGAGCGAGCTCATCGAGCCGCCCAAGCCCAAGGACCCGCCGCCACCACCGCCTCCGCCTCCTCCGGCCCCCAAGCCCAAAGAAGTCCGGACGCCGCCACCGCCGCGTCAGATGGCCATCCGCACGCCGGCACCTGCGCCGGATGCGCCCATCGGCGTCATTGAACCGCCTCCTCCGTCACCCGCACCACAAGTGCCTCCGGCACCGCCAGCACCGCCAGCACCGCCGGCACCTCCACCTGCACCCCCAGCACCGCCTGTCTTGAAGCAGGTCGAGTTAACCGAGGGACAGACGCGATACATCCACGAGCCAAGAGCCGTATTCCCGGTCATGAGCAAGCGCTTGGGCGAAACCGGTACCGTTATCGTCTCGGTCTACTACAACGCGCAGGGCATTCCTAAGCGCGCAGAGATTTTCAAGTCGAGCGGTTATGACCGACTCGACCAAGCGGCGCGCGAAGCCGTGATGTCTTCACAGATCACGCCCATCAGGCAGCCGGGGATTGACGAGTCCACTGTCTTCGTGTTCAAGGCGCCGATCAGATTCGTACTTTCTCAATAACCTCTTGGAGCTGCAGCAATGGATTCCCACTTTGGCCTGATGAACCTATGGAGTCAGGGCGACATCGTCACCAAGGCCGTCGCCGTGCTGCTGATCGGCATGTCGCTCGCGTCCTGGATCGTGATCTTCATCAAGGCGCTGGACGTCATCAAGTACAAGCGCCTGGCGAAGCACTCGCAGGATTTCTGGCACAGCGAGGACTTCGCCACCGCGCTGAACAAGCTCGGCAAGGACGAAAGCAACCCTTTCCGCGCGCTGGCCCTCGAAGGCCGCGAAGCCGCGGCGCACCATCGCAACACCAAGGTGCATCTGCACGACGCGCTCGACGTGAGCGACTGGATCACGCGTTCGCTGCGCAACGGCATCGACGAATTCACCGCGCGCCTGCAATCCGGCCTGGCCGTGCTGGCCTCGGTCGGCTCGACCGCGCCGTTCATCGGCCTCTTCGGCACGGTGTGGGGCATCTACCACGCACTGATGAGCATCAGCTCGGCCGGCCAGGCCACCATCGACAAGGTCGCCGGCCCGATCGGCGAGGCGCTCATCATGACGGCGCTCGGCCTCGCGGTCGCCATCCCCGCCGTGCTGGGCTACAACGCGCTGGTGCGCGGCAACAAGTTCGTGCTGACCAAGCTCAACAGCTTCGCGCACGACCTGCATGCCTACTTCGTGACCGGCGCGCGCGTGCAGTCGACCGACGCGACCATCGTGCCGCTCAAGAAGGGGTAACCGCCATGGCCTTCGGAACCCAAGACGAACCCGATGAGGTGATGAACGAGATCAACATGACGCCGCTGGTCGACGTCATGCTGGTGCTGCTGATCATCTTCATCATCACCGTGCCGGTGATGAAGCACGCCGTGAACATCGACCTGCCCCAGGCCACCAGCGAGCCGGAACAGACCAAGCCGCAGAACATCCTGTTCACCGTGGCGGCCGACGGCACCTATTACTGGAACGAGAACAAGATCGAGGACAGCGCGCTCAAGACACGGCTGGCCGCCGAGGCGGCCAAGGATCCGCAGCCCGAACTGCACATCCGCGGCGACAAGGCGGTGCGCTACGAGCGCGTCGCGCAGGCGATGTCCGCTGCGCGCGAAGCCGGCGTGCGCAAGATCGGGTTCATCACCGAGCCCGACGCGGCGAAGTAACGGGCCCTCGACCGGCGGCTGAAACAAATAAATCGATCGCGCCGATTGACTTTTTTATTGAGAATAAATATCATTCAATAATCGTTCGCCAAAGGAACCCAGATGCCCGCAACACCCAACGCCTTCTCCGTTCTGAGCCATCCCTCGCTCGACCAGTCGGGCAGTGGCACGGGGTCGTTACCTGTCGCCCGGCCAGCGCCCCTGGTCGAAAGCACCGAATTGCTGCGTGGCAGCAAGACCGTGGGCATCATGCACAACGGCTCGCTCTACCGCCTGCAAGCCACCAAACTCGGCAAGCTGATCCTCACCAAGTGATCGCGATCAGCCCGCCCCTCGCGCAAGTTTCATCGTGGGGCGACTCGAGGAGATCACTCTCCGAAGGGTCGTTTTTTGCTAGCCAACGGTTCGCCGACTAGCCAAGCTTTTTTTCCACCTTGACACCGCTTCAACGAAAACGCCGACCCTCAGGTCGGCGTTTTGCTTTGCAACGGCCGGTTGCGAATCTCAGAGACCGAGCGCTGCGATGCCGGCCTTGGCGATCTGTGCGTCTTCGTTCGACTTCACGCCGCTCACACCCACCGCCCCGATCACGTGGCCGTCCTTCATGATCGGCACACCGCCCTCGAGCAGCCCCTGCACCACCGGTGCCGTCAGGAACGCGGTGCGTCCGCCATTGATGATGTCTTCGTAGACCTTGCTGTCGCGACGGCCCATCGCCGCCGTGTGGGCCTTGGCCGGCGCGATGTGCGACGACAGCGCTGCGGCGCCATCCAGACGCTGCAGCCACAGCAGGTTGCCTGCGTCGTCCGAGATCGCGATCGTCACGGCCCAGTTGTTCTTGAGCGCTTCGGCTTCGGCAGCTGCCGCGATGGCCTTGACGTCGGCGAGTTCGAGAAAGGACTTGGTCTTCATGGCTGGAACGGGTGGTTGGAAAAGCCTGCAAGCATAGCGCGCGCATCCGCTTGGCCGTTTTCCGGATGCCGGAACAGGGGCATGCGCTTTTTGTCACGAACCGGCTGGCCCGCGTCCTAAAATGAGCGCTGACCTGCAGTCCGCAGCCAACCCCAGGAGTTTCAGCAATGAACGACCGCGTCAACACCCTCGACACCGCCGTCGGCTATGGCCAGACCCTGCCTCAGGCGGAGCGCCAGCGCGTCCTGCGCAACACCTACTGGCTGCTGGCCCTGAGCCTGCTGCCCACCGTTCTGGGCGCCTGGATGGGCGTGGCCACCGGCATCACCCGTTCGCTCACGGGCGGCCTCGGCCTCATCGTGTTCATGGGCGGCGCCTTCGGCTTCATGTTCGCCATCGAGAAAACCAAGAACTCGGCCGCCGGCGTGCCGGTGCTGCTGGCCTTCACCTTCTTCATGGGCCTGATGCTGTCGCGGCTGATCGCCATGGTGCTGGGTTTCAAGAACGGCTCCGACCTCATCATGATCGCGTTCGGCGGCACAGCCGGCGTGTTCTTCGCGATGGCGTCGCTCGCCACCGTCATCAAGCGCGACCTGTCGAGCATGGGCAAGTGGCTCTTCGTCGGCGCCATGGTGCTGATGGTGGGTGCGGTCATCAACATCTTCGTCGGATCGAGCGCGGGCATGATGGCGATCTCGGTGGCTGCCATCGCGATCTTCTCGGCCTACATGCTGTACGACCTGAAGCAGATCATCGACGGCGGCGAGACCAACTACATCAGCGCGACACTGGCGCTTTACTTGGATCTCTTCAACGTGTTCCAGAGCCTGCTGGCGCTGCTCGGCATCTTCGGCGGCGAGCGCGACTGACCGGTTCGCCCGCTCCATACAAGAAAGGCCCCGTCGGGGCCTTTCTTCATGGCCGGTCGAAGACGGCGATCGATTCGACGTGCGCCGTGTGCGGAAACATGTTGACCACGCCGGCCGCCGTGCAGCGGTACCCGGCCTGATGCACCAGCAGGCCGGCGTCGCGCGCCAGCGTCGACGGGTTGCAGCTCACGTAGACGATGCGCTTCGGCGCCGTCCAGCCTGAGGGCAGTCCACCTTCCTGCTGATGCAGGTCGGCCAAGGCCTTGGCCAGCGCGAAGGCGCCTTCGCGCGGCGGGTCGACCAGCCATTTGTCGGCGGCGCCATCGGCCACCAGCATCTCCGGCGTCATCTCGAACAGGTTGCGCGCCACGAAGCGCGTGGGCGCCAGCGCGCCGCGCGGCGGCACGGCCGGGCGGTTGCGCTCGAAGTTGTCGGTGGCCCGGCCGACCAGCGTGTCGCTGCCCTCGATACCCAGCACCTCGCGCGCACGCGTGGCCAGTGGCAGCGTGAAATTTCCCAGGCCGCAGAACCAGTCGATCACGCGCTCGTCGGCCTGCACGTCGAGCAGCCGGAGGGCGCGCCCGACCAGCACGCGGTTGATGTGCGGGTTGACCTGCGTGAAGTCCGTCGGTTTGAATGGCATCGTGACGCCGAAAGCAGGCAGGGCATAGGACAGCACCGGGCCGCCCTCGTCGAGCAACTTGACCGTGTCCGGCCCCTTGGGCTGCAGCCACCACTGCACGCCAGGGTTCAACGACGCGAAGTCGCGCAGGCGCTGCAGGTCAGCGGCGGACAGCGGCTCCAGATGGCGCAGCACCAAAGCGATCACGCCCAGCCCGATGCCGTCCGGCGCATCGCCGCAGGCCAGTTCGATCTGCGGACACGTGTCGTGGGCGTCGAGCGAACCGATGAGCGCGCGCAGCGGCATCAGCATGTCGCTCACCGGCGCGGGCAGCACCGGACACACTTGCATGTCGGCGAGGTAGCGGCTCTTGCGCTCGTGAAAGCCGATCAGCACCGTGCCCTTCTTCACCACGTGACGCACCGACAGCCGCGCCCGATAGCGGTAGTGCCAGGCCGGCCCTTCCAGCGGACGCAACACGTTCTCGGGCTTCACCTTGCCGAGGTGCCACAGGTTGTCTTCCAGCGCCCGCTGCTTGACCGCCACCTGGGCCACCGCGTCGAGGTGCTGCATCTTGCAGCCGCCGCAGGCGCCGGTGTGCAGCCCGAAGTGCGGACAGCCGGGGCGCACGCGCTGAGACGACTCGCGGCGGATCGCGCTGACCGTACCCTGGGCCCAGTTGTTCTTCTTGCGATGCTGGTTGAACTGCACTTCCTCGAAGGGCAAGGCGCCTTCGATGAACACCACCATCCCGTCTGCCTTGTGGGCCACGCCCTGGGCCTCGAGGTCGAGCGACTCGACGGTCAGCCATTCATCGCGGGCATCGGGGGCAGCCGGGGCCGTGCCGCCTTTTTCTGTCTTTTCGGTCATGCTGGATTGTCTCAGGCGGCCCGATGCCGCACGGCGCGCGCTGGGGCGCGCCGTCGTCGTGGGGATGCGGCGGGCTACTGGCGCGAGGGCAGATAACGCGCCGGGTCGACCGGCTTGCCCTGGCGGCGGATCTCGAAGTGGAGCTTCACACGGTCGGCATCGCTGTTGCCCATTTCCGCGATCTTCTGCCCCTTCTGCACCGACTGGTCTTCCTTCACCAGCAGCGCCTGGTTGTGCGCATAGGCGGTGAGGTAGGTGTTGTTGTGCTTCAGGATGATGAGGTTGCCGTAGCCGCGCAATCCGGCGCCGGCGTACACCACACGCCCATCGGCCGCGGCGAGCACCGAATCGCCCGCCTTGCCGCTGATGTCCAGGCCCTTGTTCTTGGCTTCGTCGAAACCGGCGATAAGCGTGCCGTGCGCAGGCCAGATCCAGCCGAGGTCGTCGTCACCCGACGCCGCAGCAGGCGGCGTCGCCGGCTTGGCCGGGGCACTGGCCGCCGCCCCGGGTGCCGACGGCGTCACGGTGGCTTGCGGCGCGACCGGCCGCGTCACGACGCCGTTGGGCTCTACCGTGGCCGCCGCCGCGACGCTGGCGCCCGGCGCGATCACCCGCAGGACCTGCCCGACTTCGATCAGGTCCGGATTGTCGAGGTTGTTCCAGCGCGCGATGTTCTGCCAGGTCTGGCCGGTCTCGCTGGCAATGCGGCGGATGGTGTCACCGGGACGCACGGCGTAGTAGCCCGGCTTGCCGTAGTTCTCGATGCCCGGCAGCGGTTTGCCGGACGCGTCGGTGGTGATGGGTGGAAGACCCGGCGCAAGCGGGGTGGTACTGCCGTTGCCGCGGGCCATGATGCCGCGGTCTTCGACCGGCACGGGACCGCTCGGCGAAGCACACCCTGCAACCACGAGCACCGACGCCAACATCAAACCAGCCGCCCAGCGCCGATTGCCAAAACCCTGCATGTGTTCGTCCTTCAAGCAATCCCCGATTTTAGGGGGACAAAATGAACCGCCTCAAGAACGCGGCGTTGCAGTCCCGTGACGGTTTTATCGATCACGACCAATGCCTGTCCGCCGCCGGGCGAATGGGTCGGCGCCACGATGCGCCCGCCGACCGCCAACTGCTCGACCCAGGCGTCGGGCACGGCCTCGCCGCCCGCCGCCGCAATGATGCCGGCGTAGGGTCCGCCCTTGGCATAGCCCACCATGCCGTCGCCGAGCAGGAGGTGCACCGTCGCCAGCCGGAACGGCCGCAGGTTCGCCCGGGCGCGCTCGTGCAACCCGCGCAGCCGTTCGATGCTGTAGACCTCGCTCGCCACGTGGCTCAGCACGGTGGCCTGATAGCCGCATCCGGTGCCGATCTCCAGCACCCGGCCCAGCCTTTCGTTCGGCTTGCCGGCCAGCGCCGGTGCCCCGAGCAGCAGTTCGATCATGCGCGCCACCACGTTGGGCTTGGAGATCGTCTGGCCCAGGCCGATCGGCAGGCTGGTGTCCTCGTAGGCCTGGTTGACGAGCGCGCTGTCGACGAAACGATGCCGCTCGACCGCGCCCATGGCCCGCAGCACGCGCGCATCGGCCACGCCTTGCGCGGCCAGACGCTGCACCATCCGTGCACGGATGGCGTCGGAAGCCATCGATGGCGCGGTCGGCACCAGAGGGCGAACCGGGACGGCGGGTTGACGGCCTCGGGTGACGGCGGATGCCGTGGGCGTCAGACGCACCGGGAACCCCGGCCTCGAAGGCGGCTTGGATGACATCAGCGGCAGCTCCCGCTGCGCGACAGGGGGCGCACGGTCACCGCAGCAGACGCGTCACGGTGTCGCGCCATTGGCCGAGATTGGCGTGGTCCGTCAAATCGATCTGCAAGGGCGTGAGCGCCACATGGCCTTCGGACGTGGCATGGAAATCGGTGCCTTCGCCGCTATCCTTGGCGCCCCCGGCACCGGCGATCCAGTACATGGTTTCGCCGCGCGGACTCTCCTGGGTGATCACCTTTTCCGCCGCATGCCGGCGACCGAGACGACAGACCTTGATGGGCTTCAACGCGTCGAAAGGCCGGTTCGGAATGTTGACGTTCAACAGCCACGCCGGCCCTTCGAGCATGCGCTCGCGCTCGATGCGTTCGACTAGGCGGCGTGCGACCTGCGCAGCCGCATCGATATGCGCCCAGCCCTTTTCGATCTGCGAGAAGGCGATGGCCGGAACGCCGAAGAGGTAGGCCTCCATCGCCGCGCCGACGGTCCCGGAATAGATGGTGTCGTCGCCCATGTTGGCGCCGTTGTTGATCCCCGACACGACCAGGTCGGGCCTGTAGCCGAGCACCCCCTTGAGCGCGATGTGCACGCAATCGGCGGGCGTGCCCGTGACGTAGCGAAATCCGTTGTGGGCCTGGTGAACGTACAGCGGTGCGGCCAGCGTCAGCGCATTCGACTTGGCGCTGTTGTTGTGCTCCGGGGCGATCACCTCGACATCGGCGAGGTCCTTGAGCGCATCGTTCAGGGCGACGATGCCGGGAGCCTGGAAGCCGTCGTCGTTGGAAATGAGTATCTTCATGGCATCTGGGAGTGCGCGCGATTGTAGGCCGCGGGCCGGTCGCCGCAGGGACAAGAAGCGCATCCCGTGCCCCCTATCATGGGCCGCACCCCGGTCCGAGCGACCCATCGAAGGAGACATCTGCATGCATGCCTGGCTTTGCGACAACCCGACCGGCGTCGACGCGCTGAACTGGAAGGAACTGCCCACGCCCACCCCCGGCCCGGGGCAGGTGCTGATCGAGATCAAGGCCGCGAGCCTGAACTTCCCCGACCTCTTGATCGTCCAGAACAAATACCAGATGAAGCCGCCGCTGCCCTTCGTGCCGGGTTCGGAGTACGCAGGCGTCGTGCAGTCCGTCGGCGACGGCGTCACCCACCTCGAGCCCGGCCAACACGTGGCCTGCCTCTCCGGCACCGGCGGCTTCGCCACGCACGTGATCGCGCCAGCCGCGCTGTGCATGCCCTTGCCCGCGGGCTTCGACCTGATCGACGCGGCCGCCTTCATCATGACCTACGGCACGTCGTGGCACGCGCTCATGGACCGGGCACAACTGAAGGCCGGAGAAACGGTGCTGGTCCTCGGTGCGGCGGGCGGCGTTGGCACGGCCGCAATCCAGATCGCCAAGGCCGCCGGCGCGACGGTAATAGCCGCCGCATCGACCGACGAGAAATGCGCGCTCTGCGAATCGCTCGGCGCCGACCGCAGCATCAATTACACGACGCACGCCCTGCCGACCGGCTTTCGCGATGCGATCAAGGAAGCCACCGGCGGCCAGGGGCCCGACGTGATCTACGACCCGGTCGGCGGCGACTTCGCCGAACCGGCATTCCGCTCCATTGCATGGCGCGGTCGCTATCTCGTGGTCGGATTCGCTGGAGGCGCCATTCCCGCGCTTCCGCTCAATCTGACGCTGCTCAAGGGTGCATCGATTGTCGGCGTGTTCTGGGGCGACTTCGCCCGGCGCGAACCGAAGGCGAATGCACGAATGATGTCGGAATTGGCGACGTGGTATGCGCAGGGAAAGATCAAGCCGGTGATCGACAGCACCATGCCCATGGCCGAATTGAAAGCGGCCTATGCCCACATGGGTTCGCGGAGCGTCAAAGGCAAGCTGGTGATGGTGAACTGACCACGAGACAACGCCAACGAAAAAGGCCCGCATCTGCGGGCCTTTTGCACGGCGCCGTCGGCGCAAAACGCGTTACTTAGATCTCGTAATCGGAGAGCGACTTGCCCGCTGCGAGCACCTCGGTGACCCAGCGCGGCTTGCGGCCACGGCCACCCGACCACGTCTCGCCCGACGGACCGCGGTACTTGGCAGCTTTCGCAGGTGCCGCGCTCACGCTGCGCTTGCCTGCAGCCCGCGTCGACAGCTTGAGGTCCGCAGCCGTCAAACCGAATTCCGCAATCTTCAGGCGAATCTCCTCGATCACCCCGGCGCGTTCGTGATTGCGCAGCTCCTCGGCTTGCTTGCGCAATTGCGCAATGTGCTCTTCGTTCTTTTTGATCTGCGAATTGATGTCGGCGAGAGTAGATGCCATTTGAGCGTCCCAGAGTCGGTTTGAGAAAAGTGGAATTTTAATTCAGAACGCAATAGCCACAAGTACCCAAAACAAAAAAAGCGCCCGTCTTACAACGGGCGCTTTTCTTATACGAAGCAGTTGGGGTGGCTGATGGGACTCGAACCCACGACGACCAGAATCACAATCTGGGACTCTACCAGCTGAGCTACAGCCACCGCAGAGCCGTCGATTATAGCGTCAGAAGTCAGCGGGCCGCCAGCTGATTCAGATCCGGCCGGGGCACCAGGATCTCCGCCTTGTAACGTGCCTTCAGCACGTTGTAGTAGGCGAGGTTCTCGGCGGCGGCCACGGCCTGGGCGAACTGCTCGCTCTCCTGCTTGGCCGCATCCGCGGCGGGTGCCGTGCGGCCCAGGCGCTTGACGACGCGCAGCACGGCATAGCCGTCTGCCCCCAGATCGACGCCTGCCAGCGCCGGCAATTGGGTCGCATCTGCACGCAGCGCGGCCTCGACGATCGGTTGCGGCTGCGCTTGCGGGTCGATGCGCGACAGTGTCACCGGCGCCCCCAGCGTGGCGCCGGCCGGGTTGCTGCGCCAGGCTGCCAGCTTGGCTTCGCCATCGGCCTTGGCGAGCGCTGCCGCCTTCTCGGCCACCAGCTGCGTTCGCACCTTGTCCTTGAGCTCCGCCAGGGGCACGGTGCGCGCCGGTGCGTATTGCACGATGCGGCCGGACGCGAGCTGGTTCGGGCCGATCTCGATGGCCTCCGTGTTGTGCTTGCGCTCCAGGGTGTCGGCGGCGAACAGCGCCTTCAGGAAGTTGGCGCTGGCCAATGCACCCGTGGCACCGGGCGCCGGCGTGCGCGTGACGTCGCTGGCCTTGCGAATGGTGAGCTTGAGCTTGTCGGCCGCCGGCTGCAGGCTGTCCGGCTGCTGGTACACGGCGTCGGTGAAGGCCTCGGCGGCCTTCGCGAACTCCTGCGTGGCCTGCTGAGCGCGCACCTCGTTCTCGATCGTGGCGCGCGCCTGTTCGAAGGGCTGCACCACACCGGGCTTGATATCGTCGAGCTTGATGATGTGATAGCCGAATTCGGTTTCGACGATATTGCTGATCTCGCCCTTCTTCAGCGCGAACATCGCGTCCTCGAAGGGCTTGACCATCGCACCACGCGACACGAAGTCGAGGTCGCCGCCCTTCTCCGCGGACCCCGGGTCCTGCGAGTTCTTGCGGGCCACCGCGGCGAAGGTGTCGGGGGCCTTCTTCACCTCGGCGAGCAACTGCTCGGCCTTGGCGCGCGCGGCATCGCGCTCGGCCTTCGGTGCGCTGGCCGGCGCCGTGATCAGGATGTGGCTGGCGCGTCGCTCTTCGGGCGTGCCGAAGCGCGCGCTGTTCTGCTCGTAGTAACTCTTGAGGTCGGCGTCGCTCACCGAGATGTTCTTCTTCGCTGCGTCCAGATCGAGCACCAGGTACTCGACGCTCGCCTGTTCGGGCGCCTGGAACTGCGCGGTGTGATCCTTGTAGTAGGCCTCGATGTCCGCGTCGCTCACCGTCACCTTCGCTGTGTAATCGGCCGGGTTGAAGCGAGCGATCTGCACCTCGCGTCGGTCGAAGAAGGCGTCGAGCGTGAGCTGCGCCTGGGCCGGTGTCGCGAAGGCGGTGCCCGTCACGCCCAGCAGCACCTGCTGCGTCGCCATGCTGCCGCGCACGGCCGCTTCGTACTGCTCGGGGGTCTGGCCGGTGGCCATCTGGAAACGCTCGCGATCGAAGCGGCCGTCCGCGGTGCGGAAGGACGCCAGGCCGGTGTCTTCGGCGAACAGGCGTGTCAGCCGTTCCTCCGACACCGTCATGTTCGTCTTCGCGGCCGCAGCGGCCAGCACGCGGTCACGCACCATGCGCTCGAGCGTCGCGTAACGCGCGGCGTCCGAATCGAGCAGGGCCGGATCGACGTTGGGCGACTGGCGGCGGATGCGATCGACCTCATTGCGATGCTGCACGTCCCATTCCGGGCGCGTGATGTCGTGGCCGTCGACGCGAGCGACCTTCTCGCCCTTCTGGTCGCCCTGGTAACGGTCCACACCGAACAGGACGAAGGACGGAATGATCAGCACGAACAAGACGCCCATGACGATCTTGTTGTACTTGCGGAAGAACTCGAACATGCTTGAACGCTCTCTCTGTGACGGTTGCCGAAGGCAAAACAAAAAAGGCGAACTCGTGTTCGCCTTATTGCCGGGTGGTGGGTGCTGAGGGGCTCGAACCCCCGACCTACGCCTTGTAAGGGCGCCGCTCTACCAGCTGAGCTAAGCACCCCCGAGGAAGAAGTATCTCAGTTCAGCGCGTCTTTCAGCGCCTTGCCGGGACGGAACTTCGGGATCTTGGCGGCCTTGATTTTAATCGCGTCGCCGGTGCGCGGATTGCGACCGGTGCGCGCAGCGCGCTTGCCCACTGCGAAAGTCCCGAAACCGACGAGCGACACGGAGTTGCCCTTCTTGAGCGTGGTACGAATGGCGCCGATGGTGGACTCGAGTGCGCGCGTGGCGGCGGCTTTGGAGATGTCGGCGTTTTTTGCGATGTGCTCAATCAGTTCGGTCTTGTTCACAAGAAGGGCCCCTCAGAGGAAAAGTGGATCGGGCGTCAGATGCGGTGGCAGGCCCCGCGACGGAACCCATGGCACGCGAATGGATGGCAGAGCTGACGTGTCGGCAGCAGACTGCCGACGACGATTACAACCACAGGGCTACGGAGTGTCAATAAGTCACAAGGCCGCGCGCCCGGCGGGGAGCGCGATTTTAGGGGCCTTTTGTGAACTCGTTTTTCAGAGGGCCTGCGCGATCGCGTGTCCCAGATCGGCCGTGCCCGCGGTTCCACCGATGTCGCGCGTGCGCGGTGCGCCGCTTTGGGGCGCAAGCACCTTCTCGATGGCCGCGAGGATCGCGTCGTGTGCGTCCTTGTGGCCGAGAAACTCCAGCATCATCGCGCCGCACCAGATCTGGCCGATGGGGTTCGCAATGCCCTGCCCTGCGATGTCGGGCGCCGACCCGTGAACCGGCTCGAACAGCGACGGAGTCGTGCGCTCGGGGTTGAGGTTCGCGCTCGGCGCGATGCCGATCGTGCCGGTGCAGGCCGGGCCGAGGTCCGACAGGATGTCGCCGAACAGGTTGCTGGCCACCACCACGTCGAAGAAGTCGGGCCGCTGCACGAAGTGTGCGGTGAGGATGTCGATGTGGAACTTGTCGAGCGTGATGCCGGGATAGTTCTTCGCCATGGCCGCCACCCGTTCGTCCCAGTACGGCATGGTGATCGAGATGCCGTTCGACTTCGTCGCGCTGGTCAGGTGCTTCTTCGGCCGCGACTGTGCCAGTTCGAAGGCGAACCTCAGCACGCGGTCCACGCCGATGCGCGACATGACCGTTTCCTGCACGACGATCTCCCGCGACGTGCCTTCGTACATGCGGCCGCCGATGCTCGAGTACTCGCCCTCGGTGTTCTCGCGCACGATGTACATGTCGATCTCGCCCGGCTCGCGCGGCGTGCCGTCACGACGCACCACCGGTGCCACGATGCCGGGCATGAGGCGCGCCGGACGCAGGTTGATGTACTGGTCGAACTCGCGGCGGAACAGCAGCAGCGAACCCCACAGCGAGATGTGGTCGGGGATCTTCTCGGGCCAGCCGACCGCGCCGAAGTAGATGGCATCGTGGCCGCCGATCTGGTCCTTCCAGTCGTCGGGCAGCATCTTCCCGTGCTTCTCGCAGTAGTCCCAGCTCGAGAAGTCGAAGTGGTCGAACTGGAGATCGATGCCGAACTTGCGTGCCGCGGCATCGAGCACGCGGATGCCCTCGGGCATGGTCTCCTTGCCGATGCCGTCGCCGGCGATGACTGCGATGCGATGGGTGCTCATGTGAAAGTCCTTGGAAGGTTTTTGTCTCAGGATCGGAAGAAAGAAAGGGCTTCGCGCACGACGTCGTCCGGCGCCTCTTCGGGAATGTAATGGCCGCACGGCACCGTGCCGCCCGACACGTCGTCGGCGCGCTCGCGCCACAGCGCGAGGACGTCGAAGCACTTCCCCACCACGCCGTGCGCGCCCCACAGCACGCGAATCGGCTGCGTGAGACGACGCGCCGCCGCGATGTCTTCGCGGTCGTGCACGAGGTCGATGCCGGCGGAGGCGCGGTAGTCCTCGCAGACCGCCTCGGCAGTGCCCGGAATCGCCGCGCAGCGTTCGTACTCGCCCAGCGCCTCCGGCGCGAAAGGCGCCAGACCCGCATGCCGCCCGCCCATCACGCTGCGCACGTAGCGCGACGGGTCGGACGCAAGCAGCGCCTCCGGCAAGGGCGGCGGCTGGATCAGGAAAAACCAGTGCCAGTAGGCACGCGCGAAGGCTTCGGAGGTGTTCTCGTACATCGCGAGCGTGGGCGCGATGTCGAGCAGCAGCATCCGCTCGACGGCCTGCGGATGATCGGCCGCCAGGCGATGCGCCACGCGCGCGCCGCGGTCGTGCGCCAGCACCTGGAAACGATCGAAGCCGTGGTGTTGCATCACCGCCATCGCATCGGCCGCCATCTCGCGCTTGCTGTAGACGCGGTGCTCGGCATCGGGCGTCGGCCGGCCAGAATCGCCGTAGCCGCGCAGGTCCATCAGGACGACCGTGAATCGCTCGGCCAGCAAAGGCGCAACGCGGTGCCAGATCACATGGGTCTGCGGATGCCCATGCAGCAGCAGCAACGCGGGGCCTCGGCCACCGATACGACCATGAAGCATGACGCCGCCGCGCACCACGTCGAAAGGAGTGAATTCATTCAGCACCGCGTGATTGTGCGTTGCTGCTTCCCAGGCTTCAAGCAACAATCATCGAATTGATTATTTCCACCGAGGCAGGAATGGAGCGCAGCGATCTCGAACTCGTCACCACCGTGCACGCGCGCGGCAGCCTCTCTGCCGCCGCCGTGACGCTGGGCGTCGCGCCCTCGGTCGTGACCAAGCGGCTGGCGGCGCTGGAAGCCCGGCTCGGGCAGCGCCTGTTCGAGCGCACCACGCGTCGCCTGCACCTCACGCCCGAGGGCGAGGCGGTGTGCCTGCACGCGGAGAAACTGCTCGAAGGCTTCGCGGCCCTGGAAGCCGAACTGAGCGACCGCCAGACCGCCCTGCGCGGCCCCTTGCGCATCGCGGCCACGCTGGGTTTCGGCCGCCGCTGGCTCGGGCCGGCGCTGGCCGAATTCCAGCAGCGCCATCCCGCGCTGCAGATCGATCTGGCGCTGAGCGAGCGTCTGCCCGACCTCGGGGCCGACGGCTACGACGGCGCCCTGTGGTTGTGGTCGGTGCAAGGCGCGCGCAGTTCGCAGTGGACCTCGCGCCGCCTCGCGCGCAACCAGCGCATCGTCGCCGCCTCGCCGGACTACCTGGCGCGCCACGGCACGCCGCGCGAACCGGTCGACCTGGCGAGCCATGCCTGCCTGGTCGTGCACGAGAACGCAGAAGCCCACAGCACCGCCCCCGCGCACTGGACGCTCAGGCACGACAAGGACAGCGCGCTGGTGCGGGTGCGCGTGCAAGGCCCGCTGTCGAGCAATTCGGGCGAACTGGTGCGCGACTGGTGCCTGGCCGGCCGCGGCGTGATGCTGCGCAGCCTGTGGGACATCGCACCGCAGATCGCGTCGGGCGAACTGCGCCGCGTTCTGCCGCAGTACGCGATGCCCGATGCGGACATCCACTGGGTCGCGCCCTGGCGGCCCAAGACGCCGCGTCGCGTGCGCCTGCTGGTGGAGTTCCTGGCCGAGCAGTTCCGCGGCGAGCCCTGGAAGCCTTAGCCTTTGGGCGCGCGCACGACCAGGCTGACGCCGATCGCCGTGATCGCCGTGCCGAGCAGCGTCAGCGCCGTGATCGGCTCCGAGAACAGCAGCCACGCCATGATCGCGGTGGTGGGTGGCACCAGGTACAGCAGGCTGGTAACGGCGGCGGCAGAACCGCGCTGGATCAGGATGTAGAAGAGCGAGCTGCCACCCAGCGACAGCACCAGCACCGACCAGGCCATGGCGCCGATCGACTGCGCATTCCAGACGATTGGCGCTGTCTCCAGCAGCGCCAGTGGCAGCGTCGCCACCAGGGCCGCAGCGAACTGCACCACGCTCGCACTGCGCACATCACAAGGCGCCACGAAGCGCTTCTGGTAGAGCGTGCCGACTGTGATGGACAGCAGCGCTGCCACGGCCAGCGACATCGTCTGGAGACTCACCTCGCCGCCGTCGCCAAACTTGCGCGACACCACCAGCACGAGCCCAGTCAGGCCCAGCAGCAGCCCGGCCCACTGACGCCGCGTGATGCTGCCGCCGCGCATCGACAGCCACACGCCGGTGAGCACCGGCTGCAGCCCCACCAGCAGCGCGACCAGGCCGGAACCCATGCCGATACGCACCGCGGCCCAGACACCCGCGAGGTAGCCGGCCTGCACCAGCACGCCGGTCACCATCAGGTGGCCCCATTGCGCACGGGTGGCCGGCCAGGCGACGCGCGCGAGTACCGCCCACAGCCCGAAGGCGACGAAGGTCAGCGCATAGCGCACGGCGAGGAATTTGAGCGGCGGCGCATACGGCATGCCGTAGCGCGCCACGATGAAGCCGGTCGCCCAGATGAGGACGAACACGCCCGGCATCACGCGCAGCCAGCCGGCGGCGCGCGCCGCCGACGTCATTTCGCGCGGGCCCGGATCTCGGGAATCGCCTTTTGCAGGTAATACACCATCGACCAGACGGTGAGCACGGCAGAAATCCAGATCAGCCACTGGCCCCACACCCCGGTCTCGATGACGCCGAACAGCACGCCATCGAACAGCAGGAAGGGAATGGCCACCATCTGCACCACGGTCTTGACCTTGCCGATCATGTGAACCGCCACGCTCTTACCGGCACCGATCTGCGCCATCCATTCGCGCAGCGCCGAGATGGCGATCTCGCGGCCGATGATGATGAGTGCGACGAACACGTCGGCGCGGTTCAGGTGCACCAGCACCAGCAGGGACGCGCAAACCAGGAACTTGTCGGCCACCGGGTCGAGAAAGGCGCCGAAGGCCGAGGTCTGGTTGAGCTTGCGCGCCAGAAAGCCGTCGAGCCAGTCGGTGGCCGCGAACACGATGAACATCACCGTGGCGATGAGGTTGCGCATCGGCTCGGCGATGGGCAGGTAGAAGACCCCCACGATCAGCGGAATCGCGACGATGCGCGTCCAGGTCATGATGGTGGGGAGCGTCCAGAACATGCGGCTGATTGTGGCATGGCCCCATGACGGCCCGGCCCGACGGCAGCGCGCGTCAGTGCAGCGCGCGGTAGATCTCTTCGGCCAGGTCCGCGGCGATTCCTTCGACCGACGCGATGTCCTCGACGCTGGCCGCCGCCACGCCTCGAATACCGCCGAAGCGCTGAAGCAGGCGAGCCCGGCGCTTGGGCCCGATGCCCGGAATGTCTTCCAGCTGGCTGCCGCCCACGCGCACCTTCGCGCGCTTGGCGCGCATGCCGGTGATGGCGAAGCGGTGCGCCTCGTCGCGGATTTGCGCGACCAGCATCAGCGCGGCCGAGTCCTTGCCCAGATAAACCTTCTCGCGGCCGTCGGCGAACACCAGTTCTTCCAGGCCGACCTTGCGGCCCTCGCCCTTCTCGACGCCGACGATCAGCGACAGCGGCAGGCCCAGCTCGCCGAACACCTCGCGCGCCATCGACACCTGGCCCTTGCCGCCATCGACCAGCACCAGGTCGGGCATGCGCGCGGCCTTGGTGGCGGGCGGCGCGTCGCTGCCGGCGCCGTCGGCATCGCCTGGGGGCGGTGCATCGGTCTCGGCGGCGATCACCTCCGCGAGCTTGCCGTAGCGGCGGTGCAGCACCTGGCGCATCGCCGCGTAGTCGTCGCCCGGCGTGATGCCATCGATGTTGTAGCGGCGGTACTCGCGGTTCTGCATCGCGTGGTGCTCGAACACCACGCACGACGCCTGCGTCGCCTCGCCGGCCGTGTGCGAGATGTCGAAGCACTCCACGCGGAAGCTGTCGAGGTCGTCGGGCGCCAGCTCGAGCGCGTCGACGAGGGCACGCGTGCGCGCCTGTTGCGAGCCCTCTTCGGCCAGCAGCCGCGCCAGTTGCAACTGCGCGTTCGTCTGCGCCATCTCCAGCCAGTGGCGGCGCTGCTCGCGCGGCTGGAACACCGCGGTGATGCGGATGCCGGCCTGCTGGGAGACCGCCTCGATCAGCTCGCGGCCGACCTGTTCGCTCAGCACCAGCGTGGCAGGGACGGGGACATCGAGGTAGTGCTGCGCGATGAAGGCCTCGAGCACCTGCGACGCGACCGACACGGCATCGGGGCTGCCTTCGGATTCGCGTTCGCTGTCGTACATCTGCGCAGCATCGTCGACGTGCACCGGGAAGTACGCCCGGTCCCCCAGGTGGCGCCCGCCGCGCACCATGGCCAGGTTGACGCAGGCGCGCCCGCCCTGCACCTGCACGGCCAGGATGTCGACGTCCTTGTCGGAAGCGATCTCGATCGACTGCTGGTGCAGCACGCGCGACAGGGCCGACATCTGGTTGCGCAGCTCGGCCGCCTGCTCGAACTGCAGCTTCTCGGCATGCATCGTCATGCGCGATTCGAGCTGGCTCAGCACCACCTGCGTGTCGCCCATCAAAAAGGCCTCGGCATTGGCAACGTCATGCGCATAGGCCTCGGGCGTGATGTAGCCCACGCACGGCCCGGTGCAGCGCTTGATCTGGTAGAGCAGGCATGGACGCGTGCGGTTGGTGTACACCGTGTCTTCGCAAGTGCGCAGCTTGAACACCTTCTGCAGCAGCTGGATCGACTCCTTGACCGCCCAGGCGCTCGGGTACGGCCCGAAGTAGCGGTGCTTGCGGTCGGTCGCGCCGCGGTAGTAGGCCAGGCGCGGAAAGGTATGCGCGGCGATCTTCAGGTAGGGGTAGCTCTTGTCGTCGCGAAACAGGATGTTGTAGCGCGGCTTCAAGCTCTTGATGAGGTTGTTCTCGAGCAGCAGCGCCTCGGCCTCGGAGCGCACCACCGTCGTCTCCATGCGCACGATCTTGCTGATCATGTGGCCGATGCGGGTGCCGCCGTGGCTCTTCTGGAAGTAATTGGCGACCCGCTTCTTCAGGTTGCGCGCCTTGCCCACATACAGCACGGCGCCGGCCGCGTCGAAATAGCGGTAGACGCCAGGCAGGTTGGGCAGGGCGGCGACTTCGCTGAGCAGTTGATCGGAATGCACGTCGGACATGGGGCTATTGTCTCGCGCGTCGCGATTCACCCACTTGCACGACATCGGGCGGCTTCGACTGGCACAACCTATGCTCACAGCAGGCCCGTTCGTGAAATTATTCACGACAAACCCAACTAATAACGATTCGATAACATTTATGAAGCGAAATATCTCCTGGTGGGCCCTGACCCCGACCGCCCTTGCGTTGACGCTGCTCGCCTGCGGCGGTGGTTCGGACAACGGCAGCACGCCGACACCGACGCCGGTCGAGACGACGCCGCCCGTCGCCGTCGACAACAGCTGCCTCACCAGCACCACTGGCACGCCGGTGGTGGTCGGCTCGGGCGACGCCGGCGACCCGGCAGCGCCGGAGCCTGCGTCCGGCTACGTCATCGGCCACAAGGTCGTCACAGCCAAGACGTACATGGTGGTGGCGAACCATCCGCTCGCCACCAAAGCCGGTTGCGACGTGCTCAAGGCCGGCGGCAGCGCTGCCGACGCCGCCATCGCGGTGCAGGCCGTGCTCGGCCTGGTCGAGCCGCAGTCGAGCAGCCTGGCAGGTGGCGCCTTCATGCTCTATTACGACGCCAAGACGAAGAAGGTGCAGGCCTACGACGGGCGCGAAACCGCACCGGCCGCGGCCACCGCCAACTACCTGCGCTACGTCGATGACACGACCGACCAGACGCTGCCCAAGCCCAGCGCGCGCGGCAGCGGCCGCTCGATCGGCACGCCGGGCGTGATGCGCATGCTCGAGATGGCGCACGGCGACCACGGCAAGCTGCCATGGAAAGACCTGTTCGGCGAAGGCACCCGCCTGGCCAGCGACGGCTTCAAGGTCGGCGGCCGCATGGCCGCGGCGATCGCCTCGTCGGCATCGAACCTCAAGCGCGACGCGGAGGCGGCCGCGTACTTCCTCGATGCGGCCGGCAACCCGAAGCCGCTGGGCACCACGCTCACCAACCCGGCCTATGCCGAGGTGCTGAAAGCGATGGCCAGCCAGGGCGCCGATGCGATGTACACCGGCACGATCGCCCAGGACATCGTGGCCAAGATCCAGGTCACCACCGGCGCCGACGGCTCGGTCATCACGCCCGGCAAGACCACGCTGGACGACCTGAAGAACTACAAGCCGGTGCGCCGCGAGCCGGTGTGCACCACCTACCGGGCCTACTACGTGTGCAGCATGTCGCCGCCGTCCTCGGGCGGCATCGGCGTGCTGTCGACGCTGGGCATCCTGGAGAACTTCAACATGGGCCTGCATGCACCGTCGCAGGTCGACCTCGAAGGCGGCAAGCCGTCGGTGATGGGCGTGCACCTGGTGGCCGAGGCCGAGCGCCTGGCCTACGCCGACCGCGACAAGTACGTGGCCGACACCGACTTCGTGCCGCTGCCCGGCGGCAGCGCCGACACGCTGCTCAACAAGACGTACATGCGCTCGCGCGCCAACCTGATCGACTTCAGCAAGAGCATGGGCACGGCCGTGGCCGGCGACTTCGGCGTGCCGCCGGTCGGCATCGACAAGACGGTCGAGAATGGCACCACGCACTACTCGATCGTCGACAAGGACGGCAACGTGGCCTCGATGACCACCACGGTGGAATCGACCCTCGGCTCGTACCACATGAGCCACGGGATCATGCTGAACAACCAGCTGACCGACTTCAGCGCCAACCCGATCGACGCCGTGACCAATGCCCCGGTCGCCAACCGCGTCGCGCCGGGCAAGCGCCCGCGCAGCACGATGGCGCCCACGCTGGTGTTCAACGGCAACCAACCCGGCGACTTCCTGATGGCCACCGGCTCGCCGGGCGGCGGCACCATCATCCAGTACGTGGTGAAGACCGTGGTGGGCGCACTCGACTGGAGCCTCGATGCACAACAGGCGACCTCGCTGGTCGACTTCGGTGCGACCAACAGCCCGACCACCAACGTGGGCGGCGAGCATCCGAACATCGACATCACGAACGGCGGCAACAACGACCCGCTGATCCTCGGCCTGCGTGCGCTCGGCCACACGGTGTCGACCGGCTCGCAGTCGAGCGGCATCAGCACCATCATCCGCAAGCCGGCCAGCGGCGGCCTGGTGCTCACCGGTGGCGCCGACCCACGCCGTGAAGGCATCGTGCTCGGCGATACTTTCACGCCCTGACGACCACACGCCGTTCCGGCGCCGTGAAGCCCCCGAGGTCGCGAGGCCGCGGGGGCTTTTTCATGATGGGATGCGCATGCGCTGGGACATCTTCTGCAAGGTCATCGACAACTTCGGCGACATCGCGATCAGCTGGCGGCTGGCCTGCCAGCTGGCGCAGCGCGGTGCGCCGGTGCGGTTATGGGTCGACGATCCGTCGGCGCTGGATTGGCTGGCGCCACAGGGGTGCGACGGTGTCGTCGTCATCCCCTGGTCCGACCCGGTCGCCGTGGCGCTGGCCGCCGCCGAAGCGGTGCCCGACGTTCTGATCGAAGCCTTCGGCTGCGACCCGGCACCGGAACTGCTCGCTCGCTTCGCCGCCTGCGGCCGCCGGACCTGGATCAACCTCGAATACCTGTCCGCCGAACCCTACGTGGAGCGCCTGCACCGGCTGCCCTCCCCCGTCTTCCGCGGCCCCGGTGAAGGGCTGAACAAGCATTTTTTCTATCCCGGCTTCACCCCCGCCACCGGCGGCCTGCTGCGCGAGGACGATCTGGCCATGCGCCGCGCGGCGTTCGACCGCGGCGCCTGGCTGAGAGACCATGGCATTGCGTGGCAAGGGGAGGGCCTCGTCTCGCTGTTCTGCTACGAACCCAAGGCGCTCGGGCGCCTGCTCGACCAGCTGGCCGCAGCACCGGTGCCGCAGCGCCTGCTGGTCACCGCCGGGCGCGCGACCGCCGCGGTGCGTGCCGTGTGGCCATCGCCGGACAGCCAGCACGGCGCCCTGTCGGTGTCCTTCCTGCCGATGCTGTCGCAGCGCGACTACGACGAGCTGCTGTGGGCCTGCGACTTCAACTTCGTGCGTGGCGAAGACTCGGTGATCCGCGCACTCTGGGCCGGCCGCGCCTTCGCCTGGCAGATCTACCCGCAGGACGACGACGTGCACCACGTCAAGCTCGACGCGTTCCTGGACACGCTGGATGCGCCGACGGCATGGCGCACATTTCACCGTGCCTGGAACGATGCCGACGATGCCGCGCTCAGCTGGCCAAACGCGGCGACGCAGGATGCATGGACCGCTGCGACGCAGCAGGCCCGGTCCCGCCTGCTCGCGCAGGACGACCTGGCCACCCAGCTCGCGCGCTTCGTCGACGCGCTCAGCGGCCCTGCAGCGCCACGTCGCGCAACGCCTTGAGAATGATCCCCGCCGTGTTGCTCGCGACATAGCGCGCGCCCCAGCTGGCGTAGCGCGCCTCTTCTTCCGGCGTGAGCGCCAGGATGCCGGGGCACTTGCCCGCGGCCGAGACCGCCTTCAGGGCGCTTTCGATGGCTGCCTGCACCGGCGCCTCATTCCAGCGGTTGTCGAAGCCCATGCTGTGCGCCAGATCGTTCGGCCCGAGGAACACGGCGTCGACACCCGGCACCGCCGCGATCGCCGCAGCGTTGGCCACGCCTTCGGGGGTCTCGATCATGACGATCAGCGCAACGCCGTCGTTGCTCAGCGCCGTGTGCGCCGTGCCGCCGAAGGCGCCGTAGCCGGCCGCCCGCGTGGAGAAAGCCGCGCCGCGCAGGCCCGGCTGCCCGCGCGTCGGGTACTTCACGCGCTGCACCAGCGAAGCGGCATGCGCCGCGGTGTCGACCATCGGAATCTGCACCGCGCTCGCGCCCAGGTCGAGCGTGCGTGCCATGTCGTGTTCGAGGCAGCGCACCACCGTCGGGATGCCGCTGGCGCGCGCGGCGCGCAGCATGTGTTCGGTGGTCTCCAGACCCGCGCTTCCGTGCTCGTTGTCGAGCAGCACGAAGTCGAAGCCCGCGAAGGCGCACATCTCGACGATGGCCGGCGACGGGATGCCGTTGAACACGCCGCGCAGCAGGCGCCCGCTGCGCAGCATCGCCGGCAGCCGGGTGTCGATCGGGTGCTGCGCGCTCACAGCAGCTTGCCCGGGTTCATCAGGTGGTTCGGGTCCATCGCCTGCTTGATGCGCAGCATCAGCTCCATCTCGACCGGCGACTTGTAGATACGCAGCTCGTCGCGGCGCAGCTGGCCCACGCCATGCTCCGCACTGATGCTGCCGCCGTAATCGGTCACCAGCTGGTGCACCACGGCATTGAGTTCGTGCGTGCGCTGCTTGAGCGCGTCGTAGTCGGCGTCGGGCGGCATCAGCACGTTGTAGTGCAGGTTGCCGTCGCCGAGGTGGCCGAAGTTGATGATGCGGGCATCGGGCATGCAAGCCAGCACGTCCTGCTCGGCCTGTGCGACGAAGGACGCGAGCGACGAGATCGGCAAGGCGATGTCGTGCTTGATCGCCTTGCCCGCACGCACCTGCGCCTGCGAGATGCCTTCGCGCAGCTTCCACAGGGCCATCGTCTGCGCCTCGCTGGTCGACAGCATCACGTCGTTGGTCAGGCCGGCCTCCATCGATTCGCCGAGCGATTCCTCGAGCAGTTCGCGCAACCCCGCCTCGTCGTCGGTGTCGCTCAGTTCGATCAGCGCGTTGAAGGGCGACGGCTGCGCGAGCGGCGCGCGCGTGTCGGTCACCTGGTCGAGCACCAGCTGCAACGACGCGGCGGTCATCATCTCGAAGGCGCTGAGGCGTTCGCCGCAGCGCGTGCGCATCAGGCTCAGCAGGTCGACCAGCTTCCCGAGCGACTCGGCGCCGACCCAGGCCGTGGCATGCGCCCTGGGCTGCGGAAACAGCTTGAGCACGACGCCGGTGATGACACCCAGCGTGCCTTCGGAGCCGATGAAGAGCCCCTTGAGGTCGTAGCCGGTGTTGTCCTTGCGCAGCCCGCGCAGCCCGTGCCAGATGCGGCCGTCCGGCAGCACCACTTCGAGCCCCAGCACCAGGTCGCGCGTGTTGCCATAGCGCAGCACCGCGATGCCGCCGGCGTTGGTCGCGACGTTGCCACCGACCGTGCAGCTGCCCTGCGCGCCGAGGCTGAGCGGGAAGAAGCGGTCGACGCTGCGCGCCGCGTCGTGGGCATGCGCGAGGATCACGCCGGCGTCCACGGTCAACGTGTTGTTGATGGGGTCGATGGCGCGGACCCGGTTCATGCGCGTGGTGCTCAGCACCACCTGCGCGCCGCTGGCGTCCGGTGTCGCCCCACCGCTCATGCCGGTGTTGCCACCCTGCGTGACGATGGGCGTATGGGTTTCGCTACACAGCTTGACCACGGCCGCGGTTTCGGCCGTGTTGGCGGGGCGCACGACGACAGGCGTGGCGCCCGTCCATTTGCCGAGCCAGTCGGTGAGGTACGGGGCTTGCGCCTCGGCATCGGTCAGCAGTCCGGCCGGGCCGACGAGCGCGTGCAGCTTGTTGATCAGGCGCTGGATGGCGACTTCCGACATGTCAGCAGCCTTCCCAGCCGAGCTGCACCCGCGCGATCGCCATGCCGACCGCCGCCTGTGTCGGCTCCACCACCGCGATGCCCAGCGCCTGCTGCAGCGGCGCACGGTAGGCGGCCATGCCGGCGCAGCCCATGACGATCACGTCGGCGCCGCGCTCGTCGCGCAGGCGGCGACCGACTTCCGTCATGCGCGCCAGGGTGCGGTCGTATTGCGCGAGCTCCTGCACGTTGAGGCCGATGGCCAACTCGCCAGCGAAGCGGCCCATGACGCCCATCGCGCCATAGCTGCGCAGGTGGCGTGGGATCGACGGGTCGAGGATGGCGATCACGCCAAAGCGCTCGCCCAGCGTCAGCGCAGTCAGCACGCCGCACTCGCCGATGCCGAGCACCGGCTGCTTCACGCGCTCGCGCAGCACGTACAGGCCCGGGTCGCTGTAGCAGGCGATGACGAAGGCCGACGCCTCCGCGGCCAGCGCGTCGGCGCGCCGCGCCAGCGGCTGCGCCACCGACTGCACGTCGAGGTGCGTCACGATGCCCGGGGGCCCTTCGGCCAATGTCAGACAGCGGATCTCCGGGCCGCCCGCCATGCGCAGCGGGGCCATGGCCGCGTCGATGCCGGCCGTGACCACTTCGCTGCTGTTGGGGTTGATGACGTAGATGGGCGGTTTCATGCGGGCGCGCTCCTGAGGGTGCATTCCAGTCTAGGTGCGGCCCAGGGGCACGCTCCTTGCTTTTTCATGGGCCACCCTTAACGTTTGGTTATGCACTGCGCGCCTTGATCCCCGCGCGCAGCAGCCGCCGCCATGTCCCTCAATCTGCGTCAAATCGAAGTCTTCCGTGCCGTCATGACCACCGGCTCGATCCGCGGCGCGTCGGAGCTTCTCTTCGTCTCGCAACCCGCCGTGAGCCGGTTGCTGTCGCACACCGAAAGCCGCGTCGGCTTCGCGCTGTTCGAGCGCATCAAGGGCCGGCTCTACGCCACGCCCGAGGCCAAGAAGCTGTTCCATGAGATCGAGCGCATGTACCAGGGCGTGCAGCGCGTGAACGAACTGGCGCAGGAGCTGGCCGAGAACCGCGAAGGCATCCTCAACATCGTGTCGAGCCCGAGCATCGGGCAGATGATGATCCCGCAAGCCATCGCCGCCTTCCGCGAGGCGCACCCGCAGGTCAAGCTCACCTTCCAGTACCTCGGCTACGCGCCGTTGAAGGAGAGGCTCCTCCACCACCAGGCCGACCTGGGCGTGACCATCCTTCCGGTCGACCACCCGAACCTCGACGTGACGCCGCTGGCGCAAGGCCAGCTGGTGTGCATCTGCCCGTACAACCATCCGCTGTCGCGCCTCTCCACGCTCACGCTGGCCGACATGCGGCCTTACCCGCTCATCTCGTACGACCGCGCCACACCCTTCGGCGTGATCGTCGAGCGCATGTACGAGGTCGCCGACGAGGTGCTCAAGTCCGCCATCGAAGTGGGCTCGCCGCAGAACGCCTGTTCGCTGGTGCAGGCGGGCGCGGGCATCGCCCTGGTCGACGAGTTTTCGGTGCGCAACTGGCCGACCCACCAGCTCATCGTGCGGCCCGTGGTCAACGCGCCGGTGCTGCAGGCCAACCTCGTGCACCCGCGCTTCGACCCGCTGTCGACGCTGGCGCAACGCTTCGTGCGCGTGCTGCGGGAGCTGATGCAGCGCCAGGGCTTCGAGAGCCCGCACGACACCGGCCCCGCACTGGGCACCGCGCTCGCGGAGGCGGCGCACTGAGGTCCGCCGCGCACCAGCTTCGCCAACGGCGCCACCGTGTTGGTGCGCGCCGCGCACCGCTTCGGCCCCAAGACCGATGCACTTAACCGCAGGTTAAGGATGCCGCACACAAAGGCACGCGACATGCGCGGAGCCGACATCAAGAATGCGCACGACCCCGGTCATCCCGTGCGATGACCGACGCCACGGAGCCTTCATGACTGTCAATGCCCCCGCCAACGCTTCTCTCGCCGCGCCCTCGGGCGTCTACGTGATCTGCCCCACGCCCTTCCAGGCCGACGGCGCGCTCGACCTCGCCAGCATCGGCACGCTGGTCGAATTCCAGGTGCGCGCGGGCGTCGCCGGCCTGGCCATCCTCGGCTTCCTGGGCGAGGCGCACAAGCTGTCGAGCCAGGAGCGTCGCACGGTCGTCGACACCTTCGTGCGCTGCGCGGAAGGCCGCCTGCCGGTGTGGGTAGGCGTGCGCGCGCTCGGCCTGGCCGGCGCCATCGAGCAGGCGCTCGAAGCGCAGGAACTGGGCGCCACGGCCGTCTTCGCGGCCCCGCTCGACGGCGCATCGGATGCGATGCAGTTCGAGTACTACGCGACGCTGGCCAAGTCGGTCGGCATCCCCGTGATCATTCACGACTTCCCCGATTCCTTCGGCACCGAGATCAAGGCCGAGGTCGTCGCCAGGCTGGGGCGCGAAGGCGGCGTGGGCATGATCAAGATGGAAGAGCCGCCGGTCGGCCAGAAGATCACGCGCATCCGCGAACTCGCCGGCGACAGCATGCGCATCTTCGGCGGCCTGGGCGGCGTGTACCTGCTCGAAGAGCTGCAGCGCGGCGCCGTCGGCACCATGACCGGCTTCGCGTTCCCCGAGATCCTCGCGGCCATCTACGCGCGCTTCGCGGCCGGCGACGAAGCCGGTGCGGCCGCGGTGTACGACAAGTACTGCCCGCTGATCCGCTACGAGTTCCAGCCCAAGATCGGCCTGGCCCTGCGCAAGTACATCTACATGCGCCGTGGCGCCATCGCCTGCAACGCGATCCGCTCGCCGGGTATGCGCATCGACGACATCACCACGCGCGAACTCGAAGCCGTGGTCCAGCGCGTCGGCCTCGCGGTCGATGCGCCACCGCTCAAGTTTTGACCTCCTGCCACCTCCACCCTTCCTAGATCGAGAGCGAAATCATGATGACTCAGCGACTCCCCTTGTTTGTTGCCTCCGCGATCGCCCTGTCCGTGGCCCTGCTGAGCGCGCCCGCGTCGGCCCAGTCCCGCGCCGAGACGATGCGCTTCGTCACCGGCGGCACCGTCAACACGCTCGACCCGACCATGCTCGGCACCACGCGCGAGGCCTTCACCGTGGGCATGAGCACCTACGACCGCCTCGTCTCCTTCGGCAAGAAGAAGCAGGGCGACAACTGGGTGTTCGACCTGGAGAACATCCGCGGCGAACTGGCCGAGCGCTACGTCATCGCGCCCGACGGCCTGAAGATCACCTTCTACCTGCGCAAGGACGCGAAGTTCCAGGACGGCACGCCGGTGACGGCCGACGACGTGAAGTGGTCGCTCGACCGGGCCGTCAGCGCCAAGTCGCTGGCCGCCGCGCAGCTGCTGACCGGCTCGATGACCAAGCCCGAGCAGTTCAAGGTGATCGATGCCAGCACCTTCGAGGTCACGCTGCCCAAGCCCGACCGCCTGGCACTGTCGAACCTGGCCACGGTCTACCCGATCATCATCAACTCCAAGGTCGCCAAGTCGCACGCCACGGCCGAAGACCCGTGGGCGCAGACCTGGCTCAAGGAAAACACCGCCGGCAGCGGCGCCTACAGCGTCGAGACCTTCAAGCCGGGCGAGCAAATCATCCTCAAGCGCAACGACGCCTGGACCCGCAGCGCCGACGGCAAGCCGGCGCCCTTCAAGCGCGTGATCGCGCAGACGATTCCCGAAGCCGCGACGCGCGCCAACCTGGTCGAGCGCGGCGATGCCGACCTGGCCATCGACCTGCAGGCCAACGACGCCGCCTCGCTCGCCACCAAGGGCAAGGTCAAGGTCATCTCGACGCCGCAGTACAACGCGGTCAGCTTCATCTCGTTCAACACGCAGATGGCCCCCTTCAACAACGTCAAGGTGCGCCAGGCCATCGCCTATGCGCTGCCCTACGACGACATGTTCAAGGCGGCGCTCTTCGGCCGCGGCAAGCCGCTGTTCAACGCGACCTGGAAGGACGGCCCGCCAAGCGCCGAGTTCCCGATCCCGCAACCGGTGAAGCTCGACCTGGCCAAGGCCAAGCAGTTGCTGACCGAGGCCGGCTTCCCGAACGGGTTCGAGACCTCCTTCGCCTTCAACCTGGGCCAGGCCAACATCGCCGAGCCGATGGCCGCGCTGATCAAGGAGTCGCTCGCCAAGATCGGCATCAAGGTCGACATCCAGAAGCTGCCCGATGCGCAAATGTCCACGCTCATCAACGAGAAGAAGGCACCCTTCTTCACCGAGAACATCGTGGCCTGGTTGCCGTCGAACGACTACTTCTATCGCAACTTCTACACCGGCAACCAGCGCTGGAACTACAGCTCGCTGAACGACCCCAAGCTGGTGGAAATCGCCGAGAAGGCGCGCTTCGAGACCGACCCGGCCAAGTACGCGGCCTACGCCAAGCAGCTCAACGCGATGGCCTTCGACCTGATGCCGCAGATCCCGATCTGGCAGGCCAGCCAGGACGCGGTGATGGTCCCGTCGCTCGACGGCTACGTCTACCAGTTCCACCGCCAGGTCGACTTCCGCGACGTGCGCCGCAAGTAACGTGAGCCTGCTCGCCACCACCCTGCGCCGCACCGGCCGGCGCTTCGTCTCCTCGCTACCGGCGCTGTTCGGCGTGCTCGTCTTCACTTTCCTGCTGATGCGCGTGCTGCCCGGCGACCCGGCGGTGTTCTTCGCCTCCGGGGCCAACTCGGGCCAGGAAGAAATCGAGATGGTGCGCAAGCAGATGGGGCTGGACAAGCCGGTGCCCGAGCAACTCTTTCTGTACCTGAAGGACGTGGGCACGGGCAAGCTCGGCCGCTCGCTCACCACCGGCCAGCCGGTGGTGGCGGACATCCGGCAGCGACTGCCCGCGTCGCTCGAGCTCACCTTCACCGCCCTGCTCATCGCGCTGGTGAGCGCGGTGCCGCTGGGCATCCTGGCCGCGCTGCGCGCCGGCTCCTTCATCGACCACGCGGTGCGCATGTTCTGCGTGATCGGCGTGTGCGTGCCCACCTTCGTGTCGGGCCTGCTGCTGGTGTACGTCTTCTATTACATGTTCGGCATCGCACCCGACCCGACCGGGCGGCTCGATGTCTTCACCAGCGCGGCGCCGCGCGTCACCGGCTTCCTGCTGATCGACTTCCTCCTCGCCGGCGACATGGCCGGCTGGTGGGCCGCCGCCAAGCAGCTCGTGCTGCCCGCGCTCACGATGGCGCTCTTCGTGCTGGCGCCCATCGCCCGCATCACGCGCGCCTCGATGCTGGCCGCGCTGGGCAGCGACTTCGTGCGCACCGCGCGCTCCATCGGCCTGCCGGCCTGGCGCATCGTCGTCACCTACGCGCTGCGCAACGCGGTGCTGCCGGTGCTCACCATCCTGGGCATCGTGTTCTCCACCATGCTGGGCGCCAACGTGCTGGTCGAGAAGGTCTTCTCGTGGCCGGGCGTGGCGTCGTATGCGCTCGACGCGCTGCTCGCATCGGACTACGCGCCGGTGCAGGGCTTCGTGCTGCTGATGGCCTCGATCTTCGTGATGGTCAACCTGACGGTCGACATCCTTTACAGCATCTCCGACCCCCGCATCTCCATCGAATGAGCACCGCAACCTTGAACCACGTCGCGTGGGTGCTGCGCGGCAACCCGCTGACGGCCGTGGCCGCCGTCGGCGTCGCCATCCTCTGCGTGCTGGCCGCCATCGGGCCGTGGATCGTGCCGTACGACCCGATCGCGTCGAACGTCGCGATCGCGCTGCAGGCGCCGAGCGCGCTGCATTGGGCCGGCACCGACCAGCTGGGGCGCGACGTGTTCAGCCGCACCATCGTCGCGGCGCGGCTCGACCTGATGATCGCCGCCTCGGCCGTGAGCCTGTCCTTCGTCGTCGGGGCCGTCATCGGCAGCATCTGCGGCTACGTCGGCGGTCGGCTCGACCGCATGGTCGGGCGCTTCGTCGACGTGCTGATGGCCTTCCCGCTCTTCGTGCTGGCGATGGCGATGGTGGCGGCGCTGGGCAACCGCGTCGAGAACATCGTGATCGCCACGGCCTTCATCAACCTGCCCTTCTACATCCGCTTCGCGCGGGCCGAGGTCAACGTCCGGCGCAACGCCGGCTGGGTGGAATCGGCCCGCGCCTGCGGCGACTCGCACCTGTCGGTGATCCTGCGCTTCCTGCTGCCGAACATCCTGCCGGCGATGGCGGTTCAGATCTCGCTGAACCTGGGCTGGGCGGTGCTGAATGCGGCCGGCCTGTCCTTCATCGGCCTGGGCGTGCAGCAGCCGACGCCGGAGTGGGGAATCATGGTCGCCGAGGGCGCGCGCTTCATCTCCACCGGCAACTGGTGGCTGGTGGCTTGCCCCGGCTTCGCGCTGATGATCGCCGTGCTCTTCTTCAACCTGTTGGGTGACGGCCTGCGCGACATCCTGGACCCGAGGATGCGGACATGAGCGCAGCACCAAAGAGCGCCGAACGTCTGCTCGATATCGAAGACCTGCGCGTCAGCTTCTCCACGCGGCGGGGCATGGTCGAGGCGGTGCGCGGCGTGAGCCTGTCGCTCGACGTGGGCCAGACCCTGGGCATCGTGGGCGAAAGCGGCTCGGGCAAGTCGGTCACCGCCTTTGCCGTGACGCACCTGCTCGAAGCGGCCGGCCGCATCCTCGGCGGGAAGATCCGCTACCGCGGCCAGGACATCACGCACGCGACCTGGAAGACGCTGCGCTCGACGCACGGCGCAGCGATCTCGATGATCTTCCAGAATCCGCGCGCGGCGCTCAACCCGATCCGCACGGTCGGCCTGCAGATCGCCGATGCGCTGAAGGTCCACACGAACCTCACGCCCGCCGAAGCGCGTTCGCGAGCTTTGGATCTGCTGAAGGACGTGCTGATCCGCGAGCCCGAGAAGCGGCTGGACGCCTACCCGCACGAGCTGTCGGGCGGCATGTGCCAGCGCATCATGATCGCGATGGCGATCGCCAGCGAGCCGGCGCTGCTGATCGCCGACGAGCCCACCACTGGCCTCGACGTGACCACGCAGAAGACCGTGATGGACCTGCTGGCCGCCATCACCGCCAAGCGCGGCATGGCGACCATCCTCATCACGCACGACCTTGGGCTCGCGGCCAAGTACTGCAGCCGCGTGGTCGTGATGGAACGCGGCCAGGTGGTGGAAGACGCGCCGCCGCTGCAACTCTTCAGCGCGCCAACGCACCCGTACACGAAGCGGCTGGTGGCGGCGTCGCCGACGCTGACCTCGACCATCGCGGACCTCGTGGTCGACGGTGGCGAGGCACTGCCGCCGATCGTCGAAGCACCCAAGGCGCCGCTGCCGCCAGGCACGCCACTGCTGCTCGAAGTGCAGGGGCTGTCGAAGCACTATCCCGGCGGCATCACGGCGGTGAACCGCGTGTCGTTCCGCCTCGCGCGCGGCGAGAGCCTCGGGCTTGTGGGCGAATCGGGCTCGGGCAAAAGCACCATCTCGCGCATGCTGTGCCGGCTGATCGACGGGAGCGAGGGCGACATCCTGTTCGACGGCGGCAGCATCGGCCAGATCAAGGCCAACGACTTCCACAAGTCCGCCCTGCGCAAGGACATCCAGATCGTCTTCCAGGACCCGCACGACAGCCTCAACCCGCGCTTCAGCGCCTTCGACTGCATCGCGCACCCGCTGCGGCGGCTTGCGGGCATGTCCTCGGGCGCCGCACTGACCAAGGCCGTGAACGACTGCGCGGTGCGCGTCGGCCTGCCGCTCGAACTGCTCGACCGCTTTCCGCACCAGCTTTCCGGCGGCCAGAAGGCACGCGTGGGCATCGCGCGCGCCATCGCCTGCAAGCCGCGCCTCCTGGTGCTCGACGAGCCCACGGCCGCACTCGACGTGTCGGTGCAGGCGGTGATCCTGCAGTTGCTCGACAAGCTGCGCCGCGAGGAAGACCTGGCCTTCCTGTTCGTGAGCCACGACCTGAACGTGGTGCGCATGATGTGCGAGCGGACCATCGTGCTGCGCAACGGCGAGGTGGTAGAAGAAGGCCTGAGCGCCGACCTGTTCCGTGCGCCAAAGTCCGACTACACCAAGGCGCTGCTGGCCGCAATTCCGCACTTCGAGCCGAATGCGGCCCCGGTGGCCTTCGAGGCGGTGCCGGCATGAGGAAGACGCTGGTCTTCGGCGGCGTCGGCTTCGTCGGCCTCAACATCGCCGAACGGCTGCTCGCCGAGGGCGAGGCCGTGGTGCTGTTCGACCGGCTGCCGCTGCCGGCGGCGGCCAATGCCGCATTCGCGGCGTTGCCTGGCTCGCTGGAAGTGCTGCAAGGCGACGTGACGGACGTCGACGCCATCACGCGTGCGATGACGGACGAGATCGATACCGTGGTCCTCGGCTCCGCGGTCACGGCCGACGCCGCGCGCGAGACGCGCGACCCGGAGACGATCCTGCAGGTCAACCTGATGGCGCTCACGCCCATCCTGCGGGCCGCACGCGATGCGAAGGTGCGCCGCATCATCAACCTCAGTTCGGCCGCCGCCTACGGCCGTGCCGCCATGGGCGTGGCCGCCGTCGACGAAGACACGCCGCCCCAGCCCACCGGCCTGTACGGCATCACCAAGTTCACCTCGGAAATGATCGGCGGGCGCCTGGCCGATCTCTGGTCGCTGGACTTCGTGAGCCTGCGCCTGAGCGGCGTGTTCGGCCCGTGGGAGCGCGCAACCGGCGTGCGCGATACGACCAGCCCGCAGTTCCAGATCACCGAGGCGGCGCGTCGCGGCACGCCCGCCCTGCTGGCACGGCACGGCCTGCGCGACTGGGTCTACGCGCCCGACGTGGCGCGCGCCGTGCATGCCGTTGCGCATGCCGCGACCTTGAACCACCGCCTCTACAACGTGTCGGCGCCGCAGAGCTGGACGGCACTCGCCTGGGGCGAGCGGCTCGCCGCGCTGCGGCCCGGCTTCGAATGCCGCCTGGCCCGCGAGGGCGAGGCACCGACCATCGACCTGCATGCACCGGCCGACCGCGCGCCGCTGTCCGTCGCGCGGCTGCAGGCCGAGTTCGGCTGGCAGGCCGGCTTCGGCATGGACGCGTCGGCCGATCACCTCGAGGCCTGGTGCCGGCACCACGCATCGTCATCCAAGGAAGTTCCGTGAGATTGAAAGAACAAGTCGCCATCGTCACCGGTGGCGGATCGGGCATCGGCCAGGCATCGGCCCTGCTCTTCGCGCGCGAAGGCGCCCGCGTGGCGATCGTCGACCGCGAGCTGGCGGCCGCGGAAGACACCGCCGCCCGCATCCAGGCCGAGGGCGGCGAGGCGCTGGCCTTCGGCGCCGACGTGGGCGCGCCCGGCACGGCGGACGCCAACGCCGCCGCGGTGCTCGCACGTTGGGGCCGCATCGACGTGCTGATATGCGCCGCGGGCTTCTCCTGCGGCGGCACCGTGCTCACGACGGCACCGGACGACTGGGACGCCGTGTTCCGCACCAACGTCGGCGGCACCTGGCTGTGGGCGCGCGCCGTGGTCCCGGCCATGCAGCGCCAGGGGCGCGGATCGATCATCACCTTCGCGTCGCAACTGGCCCTGGCCGGTGGCCGCGGCAACAGCGCCTACATCGCCGCCAAGGGCGCGATCATGAGCCTCACGCGCACCATGGCGCTGGACTTCGCGGCCGACGGCATCCGCGTCAACGCGATCGCGCCCGGCGCCATCGACACGCCGATGCTGGCACGCGGCTTCGGCCGGCAGGCCGACCCCGACGCCGCGCGCGAGGCCTCGCGCCAGCGCCATGCGCTGGGCCGCTTCGGCCGCGCGGAAGACATCGCCCATTCGGCGCTGCACCTGGCCAGCGACGCGTCGGCGTTCACGACCGGCACCACGATGGTGGTCGACGGCGGATGGCTGGCCGCATGAGCACGCTGGAGGCGCTGGAAGCCCGGGTCGCGCGCGATCTGGCCAGCATCGCCCACCCGCACCAGCCCTGGCTCACGCCGCGCACCGGGCCCGACGGGCAACCGGCCCTCGACGTGCTGATCGTCGGTGCCGGCCAGTCGGGCAGCGCGACGGCCTTCGGCCTGCTGCGCTCCAAGGTCGACAACATCCTCGCCATCGATGCGGCGCCGCTCGCCGGCGAAGGCCCGTGGAACACCTACGCGCGCATGCACACGCTGCGCAACCCGAAGGACTACACCGGGCCCGACCTCGACATCCCGAGCCTGACCTGCCGCGCCTGGTACGAGGCGCGCTTCGGCGAGGCCGCGTGGGACGCGCTCGACATGCTGCCCAAAGGCTTGTGGGCCGAGTACCTGCTGTGGGTGCGCCGCGTGACCCAGGTGCCGGTGCAGAACGACACGCGGCTGCTGCGCATCGCGCCGGTCGAGGGCAGCGACCTGCTCGCGGCCGAAGTGGCGTCGGGTGGCCAGGGCCGCACGCTGTACGCCCGCAAGATCGTGCTGGCCACCGGCCAGGAAGGCGTGGGCCGCTGGGCCATGCCGTCGACGCTCGCGGGCCTGCCCGCCGACCGCTGCGTGAATTCGTCGCAGCCCTTCGACTTCGACCGCGCGCGCGGCAAGACGGTGGTGGTGATCGGTGCCGGCGCCTCGGCCTTCGACAACGCGGCAACCGCGCTGGAAGCCGGCGCGGCCGCTGTGCACCTGCTGTGCCGCCGGCTCGAACCGCAGGTGGTGCAGCCCTACCGCTGGCTCACCTTCCGCGGGTTCCTCCGGCACCTGTCGGACCTCGACGACGCCTGGCGCTGGCGCTTCATGCGGCACATCCTGAGCCTGCGCGAAGGCTTTCCGCAGCCGACCTACGACCGCTGCGCGATGCACGCCAACTTTTATCTGCACACCGGCCGCAGCGTGACGGGCAGCCGCTTCGACGACGCCGAGCAGCGCATCGAACTCGACACGACGCAAGGCGCGATGCACGCCGACTTCGTCATCAGCGCGACCGGCATCGACGTCGACTTCGCGGCCCGCCCCGAGCTGGGAGAATTCGCGCACAACATCGCCACCTGGGCCGACCGCTACCTGCCGCCCGCCGACGAGCAGGACGCGCGGCTGGCCGCCTTCCCGTACCTCGCGGACGACTACGCCTTCAGCGAACGCACAACCGGCACGACGCCGTGGCTGCGCAACGTGCATCTCTTCGCGATCGGCTCGACGATGAGCTTCGGCGCATCGGGCTCGTCGATCAACGCGCTGACGACGGCCATCCCCAAGCTGGTGTCTGGCATCACCCGCGGTCTCTTCCGCGACGATGTCGAACAGCACTGGGCCTCGCTGCGCGCCTACGACGTGCCGCAGGCCATCATCACGCCACGCCAACCAGGATAGACACCATGGATCTCGGACTCTCGACACGCACGGCGCTGGTCTGCGGCGCCAGCAAAGGGCTCGGCCTCGGTTGCGCGCAGTCGCTCGCACGCGAAGGCGTGGCGGTGACGATCGTCGCGCGCGGCGCCGAAGCACTCGAAGCCGCCGCTGCGGCCATCCGCGCGGCAACCGGTGCCACGGTGACAGCCGTGGCCGCCGACATCACCACGCCCGCCGGCCGTGCCGCCGCGCTGGCCGCCTGCCCGGCGCCGGACATCCTGGTGACCAACGCCGGCGGCCCGAAGCCCGGTGACTTTCGCGACTGGGACCGCGACGTGTGGATCGCGGCGCTCGACGCCAACATGCTCACGCCCATCGAACTGATCCGCGCCACGGTCGACGGCATGATCGCGCGCCGCTTCGGCCGCATCGTCAACATCACCTCCGGCGCGGTGAAGGCGCCCATCGACATCCTGGGCCTCTCGAACGGTGCGCGCTCCGGGCTCACCGGCTTCGTCGCCGGGCTGGCGCGCAAGACGGTGGCGCACAACGTGACGATCAACAACCTCTTGCCCGGCCCCTTCGAGACCGACCGCCTGCGCGAGACGGCGCGGCAATGGTCGAAGCAGACCGGCAAGAGCGAAGAGACGGTGCTGGCCGAGCGCCGCGCGGCCAACCCTTCCGGCCGCTTCGGCACGCCAGCCGAGTTCGGCGACGCCTGCGCCTACCTGTGCAGCACACAGGCCGGCTTCATCACCGGCCAGAACCTGCTGATGGATGGCGGCCACTACCCGGGGACCTTCTGATGACGAGCGACATGCCATTCGACCTGACGGTGCGCAACGGGCGCATCTCCACCGACACCGAAACCTTCGAGGCCGACATCGGCATCAAGGACGGCGTCATCGTTGCCATCGAGAAGAACCTGCCGCCGGGCCGCGAGGACATCGACGCCGCCGGCCGCTGGGTGCTGCCGGGCGGCATCGACAGCCATGTGCACGTCGAGCAGCTCTCGGGCATGGGCGTGATGTGCGCCGACGACTTCCATTCGGCGACGGTGTCGGCCGTGTTCGGCGGTACCACCACGATCATCCCGTTCGCGGCGCAGCACCGCGGCATGAAGATCCCCGAGGTGATCGCCGATTACGCAATGCTCGCGCGCGAAAAGGCCGTGATCGACTACGGCTTCCACCTGATCCTGGCGAACCCGGACCAGACCGCGCTGACGGTCGACCTGCCCGAGGCGATCCGCAACGGCATCACGTCGCTCAAGGTCTACATGACCTACGACAAACTCAAGCTCGACGACTACCAGCTGCTCGACGTGCTGGAACTGGCCGACCGCGAAGGCGCGCTGGTGATGCTGCACGCCGAGAACCACGACATGATCCGCTGGCTCGCGCAACGGCTGATCGAGCGCGGGCTGAAGGCGCCCAAGTTCCACGGCGTGGCGCACGACCCGCTGGCCGAGACCGAGGCGACCTTCCGCGCCGTGTCGCTGTCGCGCCTGCTCGACGTGCCGGTGCTGATCGTGCATGTGGCGGGGCAGGAGACGGTGAAGGTCATCCGCGACGCGCGCGCGCTCGGTGCGCAAGTGCACGCCGAGAGCTGCCCGCAGTACCTCTTCCTCACCGCCGACGACCTCGACCAGCCGGGCCTGGAAGGCGCCAAGTTCTGCTGCAGCCCGCCGCCGCGCGACGGTGCCTCGCAGGAGGCCGTGTGGGAAGGCCTGAAGGACGGCACACTGGGCGTGTTCTCGTCCGACCATGCGCCCTACCGCTTCGATGAAACCGGCAAGCTGCCCAAGGGCGAGCAGACCGGCTTCAAGGACATGGCCAACGGCGTGCCGGGCATCGAGCTGCGCATGCCACTCTTGTTCTCCGAAGGCGTGATGACGGGACGGATCAGCATCGAGCAGTTCGTCGCGTTGACCTCGACCAACCATGCGCGCATGTACGGGCTGGCGCCGAAGAAGGGCAGCATCGCGATCGGCGCCGATGCCGACCTCGCGCTGTGGAACCCCGAGCGCGAGACGACGATCACCTGGTCGATGCTGCACGACAACGTCGGCTACACGCCCTACGAAGGCCGCACGCTGCGCGGCTGGCCCGAGGTGGTGCTGAGCCGCGGCCGCGTGGTCGTCAAGGACGACGCGCTAAACGCCGAACGCGGTTCGGGCCGCTACGTGCCACGCGGCAAGCCCGAACCGATGCAGCGCAAGGCGGTCGGCACCAGCAAGGGCGCACTCTCCGCATGGACGAAAGGGATGACTGCATGACCAAGGAACGTTTCGGTCTGGCCGTTGCCCAGCTCGGCCCCATTCACTTGAACGACAGCCGCGAATCGGCGGTCGCGCGGCTCATGGAAATGATGCGCGAGGCCGCGGGCCGCGGCGCGAAGCTGGTGGTGTTCCCCGAGCTCGCGCTGACGACCTTCTTTCCGCGCTACTGGATGAGCGAGGAAGAAGCCGAGGCACGCTTCTTCGAGCCCTCGATGCCCGGCCCCGCGACACAACCGCTGTTCGACCTGGCGAAGTCGCTGGGCATCGGCTTCTACCTCGGCTATGCGGAGCGCACGCCTGGCGGGCAGCGCTTCAACACCTCGATCCTGGTCGACGAGCAGGCCAACATCGTCGGGCGCTACCGCAAGATCCACCTGCCCGGCCATTCGAACCACAAGCCCGACGCGCCCTTCCAGCATCTGGAGAAGAAGTTCTTCGAGGTCGGCAACGACGGCTTCGGCGTGTGGCCGATGCTGGGCACGAACGTCGGCCAGTGCCTCTGCAACGACCGCCGCTGGCCCGAGACCTTCCGCGTGATGAGCCTGCAGGACGCGCGGCTGGTGGTGCTGGGCTACAACACGCCGTCGTGGAACATCCACTGGACCGAGCCGCCGCACCTGCGCATGTTCCATCACCTGCTGTCACTGCAGGCCAACGCGTACCAGAACGCGCTGTGGATCGGCGCCGCAGCCAAGTGCGGGTCGGAAGACGGCTTCCACATGATCGGCGGTTCGGCCATCGTGGCGCCGACCGGCGAGATCGTGGCGCAGTCGCAGAGCGAGGAAGACGAAGTGATCTTCGCAGCGATCGACCTGACGCTGGGCGACAACTTCCGCAACCATGTCTTCAACTTCGCGAAGCACCGGCGGCCAGAGCACTATGGGTTGATTCTGGAGCGCACGGGGGTGGGGGCACCTTTGGTTCGCAAGGGTTGAATGGGCTGCGTCCGTAGCGGCGCGCGCCCGGCAGGCGGTGCGGGCCGGACGACCCCGGTGCGCCGGCCGCTTCGCGGCTGCCCTGCGGTGCTCGCGCCATCGGCTGCGTCGCAGAACTCGCTGCG
>NZ_JAOOPY010000019.1 GCF_025486315.1 Variovorax sp. N23
CAGCGAAATAAAGGAGGAGGCCGCAGGCCGGGGGACATTCGCGGAGCAAGGTACCCCGTCGGCGTGATCGCGCCCCGACCACGGCTTTTCGCGTTGGATCGAAAGGAAGACGTTCATGCCGCCGCAATCATTTCGTACACCTCGTCCTCGGTCGACCCACCCGGTAGTTCGCCCACCTTCTTCCGATCCCGCAGCACCACGATGCGATGCGCCACGCGCACCACCTCGCTCATCTCCGACGAGATGAAGATCACCGCCATGCCCGCCGCAGCCAGCTTCAGGATCTGTTCCATGATTTCCTGCTTGGCCGCCACGTCGATGCCGCGCGTGGGCTCGTCCAGGATCAACAGGCGCGGTTCGGTGGCGAGCCAGCGCGCGATCATGGCTTTCTGCTGGTTGCCGCCGGAGAGCAAGCCGATCGGTGTTTCGATGCTCGCGGTCTTGATGCCCAGCGCGGCGACGAAGCGCTCCGCCAGCGCCGTCTGTTCGGCATGCGACAGGAACCTCGTGGTGCCCATGCGCGCCTGCAGCGCCAGCGCGATGTTCTCGCGCACCGACAGCTCCGCCACGATGCCATCGGTCTTGCGCTCTTCCGGGCACAGCGCCAGGCCGTGGCGGATCGCGTCGGCCGGATTGGCGAAGCTCACCACCTGGCCGTCGATGCGGATCACGCCGCGGTCGGGCGTCTCCATGCCGAACAGCAGGCGCGCGAGTTCGGTGCGGCCCGCGCCCAGCAGCCCGGCCAGGCCGACGATCTCGCCAGCGCGCACGCGCAGGTCGAGCGGCTGCAGCTGCGTGGCCTGCGCCAGGCCTTCGGTCTGCAGCAGCGCGGTCGCCGTGTCATCGAACGATGGCAGCACCTCGGGGCGCGCCGACTGGGCGGCCAGCTCGCGCCCGAGCATGGCAGCGATCAAGGCCTGCGGGCCCAGCTCGGCCGCGCGCCATTCGCCGACCCAGCGGCCGTTGCGCAGCACCGTGATGCGGTCCGACACCGCATACACCTGGTTCATGAAGTGCGTGACGAAGACGATCGCCAGGCCCTCGTCGCGCAGCCGGCGCAGCACCTCGAAGAGCTTGTTCACCTCCTCGTCGTCCAGGCTCGACGTGGGCTCGTCGAGGATCAGCACCTTCGACGAGACGCCGAGCGCCCGCGCGATGGCCACCATCTGCTGCACCGCCACCGGGTAGCTCGCGAGCAGCCGGGTCACGTCGATGTCGAGCCCGATGCGCGCCAGCAGCGCGCGGGCGTGCTCGTTCACCGTTCCCCAGTCGATGCGGAAGCCCTGTGCGATGCCGCAGCGCGGGTAGCGCCCGGCGAAGATGTTCTCGGCCACCGACAGGTTGGGGCAGAGGTTCACTTCCTGGTAGACGGTGCTGATGCCCAGTCTCTGCGCCTCCAGCGGCGAGCCGGGCCGGATCGCCTCGCCGGCCAGTCGCATCTCGCCGCCGTTCGACGCCAGCACGCCCGTCAGCACCTTGATCAGCGTCGACTTGCCGGCGCCGTTCTGGCCCATCAGCGCATGGATCTCGCCCGGGTAGAGGCGCAGCTGCACGTCCTCCAGCACCGGGATGCCGGAAAAGGACTTGCCGATGCCGGCGAGTTCCAGCACGGGCGCGGTGGCGCTGGTGGTGGCGTCGGCCATCACTTGTTCTTGTTGTAGACGTCGATGAACACCGCGGCCAGCAGCACCAGGCCCTTGATGACCTGCTGGTAGTCGATGCCGATGCCGAGGATCGACATGCCGTTGTTCATCACGCCCATGATGAAGGCGCCGATGACCGCGCCCATCACCTTGCCCACGCCGCCGGAGGCCGAGGCGCCGCCGATGAAGCAGGCCGCGATCACGTCGAGCTCGAAGCCCAGGCCGGCCTTGGGCGTGGCGGTGTTGAGCCGTGCGGCGAACACCAGCCCGGCAAGCGCCGCCAGTGCGCCCATGTTCACGAAGGTCAGGAAGGCCAGGCGCTGGGTCTTGATGCCCGACAGCCGCGCCGCCTTCTCGTTGCCGCCGAGCGCATAGATGCGCCGGCCGATGGTGGTGCGGTTGGTGACGAAGTCGTAGACCACGATCAGCACCGCCATCACGACCAGCACGTTCGGCAGGCCCTTGTACGACGCGAGCAGCCAGCTGAAGAACAGGATGACCAGCGCGAAGAACACGTTCTTCACCAGGAAGAAGGTGTAGGGCTCCTGCTCCATGCCGTGCGCCGCCAGCTTGGCGCGGCCGCGCAGCTTGAAGAAGACCAGGGCCGCAGCCGCCAAGGCGCCGACGATCAGCGACGTGGTGCGCATCGTGTCACCGCCGAGCGGGTCGGGGATGAAGCCGGAGCTGAGCTTCTGGAAGGTCTCGGGGAACGGCCCGAGCGACTGGCCCTGCAGCAGCGCGAGCGTCAGGCCCTTGAAGACCAGCATGCCCGCGAGCGTGACGATGAACGAGGGGATCTTGCCGAAGGCCACGAACCAGCCCTGCGCCGCGCCGATGAGCGCGCCCGCGGCGATGCTGACGATGGCGGTCGGCAGGTAGCCCCAGTCGTACTGCACCATCAGCACCGCCGCCAGCGCGCCGATGAAGCCGCAGACCGAGCCGACCGACAGGTCGATGTGGCCGGCCACGATCACCAGCAGCATGCCCAGCGCCATGATCACCACGTAGCTGTTCTGCAGCACGAGGTTGGTCAGGTTGAGCGGCCGCATCAGCGTGCCGTCGGTCAGTACCTGGAACAGCACCATGATCGCGACCAGCGAGATCAGCATGCCGTATTCGCGCAGGTTGTTCTTGAGAAAACCCGCATGCAGCTTGCCGCTGGGGGCGGGCGTCAACGGGACGGCGGGCTGTGCCGCTTCGGTGTCACTGGGGGACATGGACGGAACTCCCTGAATTCACGATCGCGCGCATGATGCGCTCCTGCGAGGCCTCTGCCACCGGGTATTCGGCGACGAAGCGGCCTTCGTTCATCACATAGATCCGGTCGCACATGCCGAGCAGCTCGGGCAGTTCCGACGAGATCATCAGGATGCCTTTGCCCTCCTGGGCGAGCTGGTCGATGATGGTGTAGATCTCGTACTTGGCGCCGACGTCGATGCCGCGCGTCGGCTCGTCGAGGATCAGCAACTCCGGCTTGGCGAACAGCCACTTGCTCAGCACCACCTTCTGCTGGTTGCCGCCCGACAGGTTCACCACCAGCTGGTCGGTGCCGGAACAGCGGATGCGCAGGGCGCGGCGGTAGTCGCCCGCCACCTTCCATTCGCGGCCCTCGTCGATGACGGCGCCGGTCGAGACCGCTTCCAGGTTCGCCAGCGTGATGTTCTTGCGGATGTCTTCCTCGAGCACCAGGCCGTAGCCCTTGCGGTCCTCGGTGACGTAGGCGATGCCGTGGTCGATCGCCTTGCGCACCGTGCTCACGTCCACCGGCTGACCGTTCATGCGCACCGTGCCGCGGATGCGCTGGCCCCAGGAGCGGCCGAACACGCTCATCGCGAACTCGGTGCGGCCGGCGCCCATCAGGCCGGCGATGCCGACGATCTCGCCGCGACGCACGTTCAGCGCGACGCCCTTGATCATCTCGCGCTCGGCGTGCACCGCATGGTGCACATGCCAGTCGCTGACCTCGAACACCGTCTCCCCGATGCGCGGTGTGCGCTGCGGGTAGCGGTGCGCCATGTCGCGCCCGACCATACCGCGGATGATCCGGTCCTCGCTGATCGGCGCGGCGCGGCAGTCCATGGTCTCGACCGTGGTGCCGTCACGCAGCACGGTGATCGCGTCGGCCACCTTGGCGATCTCGCCCAGCTTGTGCGAGATCAGGATCGACGCGATGCCCTGGCGCTTGAGTTCCAGCAGCAGTGCCAGCAGCGCGTCGCTGTCTCGCTCGTTGAGACTCGCGGTCGGCTCGTCGAGGATCAGCAGCTTCACATCCTTCGATAGCGCCTTGGCGATCTCCACCAGCTGCTGCTTGCCCACGCCCAGGTCGGTGACCAGCGTGGTGGGCGACTCGGCCAGGCCGACCTTGGCCAGCAGCGCGCGCGTCTTCGCATGCGCGGCGAACCAGTCGATCACGCCGCCACGGGCGATCTCGTTGCCCATGAAGATGTTCTCGGTGATCGAGAGCAGGGGCACCAGCGCGAGCTCCTGGTGGATGATGATGATGCCGAGCTTCTCGCTGTCGGCGATGCCGCGGAAACGCCGCGGCGCACCCTCGAAGCGGATCTCGCCCTCGTAGCTGTCGCAGGGGTAGACGCCGCTGAGCACCTTCATCAGCGTCGACTTGCCGGCACCGTTCTCACCCACCACCGCATGGATCTCGCCGGCGCGCACCGCCAGTTCGACCTGGCTCAGCGCCTTCACGCCGGGGAAGGTCTTGGTGATGCCCCGCATCTCCAGCAGGGTGTCGCCGGTGGCGCTCACTTGATCTGGCTTTCCTTGTAGTAGCCGCTGTCCACCAGCGCCTGCTTCCAGTTCGTGATGTCCACGCTCACCGGCTTGAGCAGGTACGCGGGTACCACCTTCACGCCGTTGTTGTAGGTCTTGGTGTCGTTCACTTCGGGCTGCTTTCCGGCCATCATTGCGTCGACCATCGCGACCGTGACCTTGGCGAGTTCGCGCGTGTCCTTGAACACGGTCGATGTCTGTTCCTTCTTCAGGATCGACTTGACCGACTGCACTTCGGCGTCTTGCCCCGTCACCACCGGCATCGGCAGCTTCGGCGTGCCGTAGCCCACGCCCTTGAGCGAGGAGATGATGCCGATCGAGATGCCGTCGTAGGGCGAGAGCACCGCATCGACCTTGTCCTTGGTGTAGTAGGCCGACAGCAGGTTGTCCATGCGGGCCTGCGCCACCGCGCCGTCCCAGCGCAGGGTCGAGACCTTGTCCATGCCCGTCTGCTTGCTGCGCACCACCAGCTTGCCGCTGTCGATGTAGGGCTTCAACACCGACATCGCGCCGTTGTAGAAGAAGAAGGCGTTGTTGTCGTCCGGCGAGCCGCCGAACAGTTCGATGTTGAACGGGCCCTTGCCGGCCTTCAGGTCGAGCGCCTTCTCGATGTAGGCCGCCTGCAGCACGCCGACCTGGAAGTTGTCGAAGGTGGCGTAGTAGTCGACGTTCTTCGAGCCCTTGATGAGCCGGTCGTACGCGATCACCTTCACGCCCTTGTCGGCCGCTTTCTGCAGCACATCGGACAGCGTGGTGCCGTCGATGGCGGCGATCACCAGCACCTTGGCGCCCTTGGTCACCATGTTCTCGATCTGCGCGAGCTGGTTGGGGATGTCGTCGTCGGCGTACTGCAGGTCGGTCTTGTAGCCCTTCTCCTGGAAGTACTTGACCATGTTGGCGCCGTCGGCGATCCAGCGGGCCGACGACTTGGTCGGCATCGAGATGGCGATCGGGCCCTTGTCCTGGGCGTGCACCACCTGCACCAGCGAGGTGGCGCCGAGGGCGCCGGTGACGGCGATGGCCAGCAGTGTCTTGAGGAAGTTGCGTTTCATGGGTCGGTTCCTCAGTACTTGCGGTTCGGGAGTTCCTTGGCGGCGACTTCCATCGGGAAGATGCCCTCCACGGTGACGATGCGCTTGGGCAGCGACTTGCCGGCCTTGATGTCCTTCACGGCGCTCATCAGCTGCGGGCCGAGCAGCGGGCTGCATTCGACCGACACGTTGAGCTTGCCGGCGATCATGGCTTCGAAGGCGCCCTTGACGCCGTCGATCGAGATGATGGTGATGTCCTTCGCGGGCTTGAGGCCCGCTTCCTCGATCGCCTGGATGGCGCCGATCGCCATGTCGTCGTTGTGCGCGAACAGCACGTTGATCTTCTTGCCCTCGGCCTTGAGGAAGGCTTCCATCACCTCCTTGCCCTTGGCGCGGGTGAAGTCGCCGGTCTGCGAGCGGATGATCTTGAACTTCGGGTCGGCCTTGATGATTTCCTCGAAGCCCTTCTTGCGGTCGATGGCCGGGGCCGAACCCACCGTGCCCTGCAGTTCGACGATGTTCACGTCGGTCTTCGTGTCCTTCATCTTGTCGACCAGCCAGCGGCCGGCCTTGCGGCCTTCTTCGACGAAGTCGGAGCCCATGAAGGTGACGTAGAGCGTGTCGTCCTTGGTGTTGACGGCGCGGTCGGTCAGCACCACCGGAATCTTCGCGGCCTTGGCCTCGCGCAGCACCGTCTCCCAGCCCGACTCGACCACCGGTGAGAAGGCGATCACGTCGACCTTCTGCGCGATGTACGAGCGGATCGCCTTGATCTGGTTCTCCTGCTTCTGCTGCGCGTCGGAGAACTTGAGCTCGATGCCCGCGTCCTTGGCCGCGGACTTGATCGACTCGGTGTTGGCGGTGCGCCATTCGCTTTCGGCGCCGACCTGGGCGAAGCCCAGCACGAGCTTCTTCTGCGCCAGCACGGTGGCGGGCAGCAGCCCGGCGAGGGTGGCGGCCGCCAGGCTGGCGGTGACGGTGCGTCGGTTCATGGACATGGTCAGTCTCCTGTTGTTGTCGAAGGGAAGCGCGGATGAAAGAGGTGTTGGCATCAGGCCGGCAGGTAGCCGGTGCGCGGGGTGCTGAAGAAGGGCGCTGCACGCCGGTCGATGGCGTCGTCCGCCGCGGTGGTCGGCAGATTCAGCAGCGTCGTCGCGGCGGCGGCATGGCGGCGGAAGTGCAGCGCATGGCGCAGCGACTGGGTGCACAGCGCGGCGCTCAGGGTGTCGGGCGTGTCGTTGGCGATCGCGAGCGCGTCTTCGTAGTCGACCGCGCGCAGCACGCAGGCGATCGGGCCGAACAGCGGCTCTCGGGCGATGCGGTGCGCCGGCCGCGCGAGGAAGAGCGCCGGGCTCAGGTAGTGGCCGGGCGTTGCGCGCGTGAGCGTTTCGCCGCCCCAGACGCGTTCCGCGCCTTCGCCCTGCGCCAGCTGCACCCGTTCGAGGTGGCGCGCCAGTTCGGCCGCGTGGGGCAGCGGGCCGAGCGCGGTGTCGCGCTCGAGCGCATGGCCCACCGTCAGCGTCGCCAGCCGCTCGCGCAGCCGGGCGACGAAGGCATCGTGCAACGGCGCCTCGACCACGATGCGGCTCGACGCGTTGCCGCGGTGGCCGTTGACGCCATACGCGCCCTGCACCGCGCAATCGACCGCCTGCGCGAGGTCGGCGTCGGCCAGCACCACCAGCGTGTTGAGGCCGCCGGTGTCGAGCCGTACCCGGGCGCGCCGTGCCGTGGCCGCCAGCCGCACGCGCTCGGCCTTGGCGGCGGAGCCGACGAAGCTCAGCGCCTGGACCTGCGGGCTGTCGACCAGGGCCTGGCCCAGCTCGCGGCCGCTGCCCATCAGCAGGTTGAAGGTACCGGCGGGAAGCCCCGCGCGGCTGATGACGTCGGCCAGCGCCCAACCGCAGGCCGGCACCCGTTCGGACGGCTTGAAGACCACGGTGTTGCCCGCGGCGAGCGCTTCGGCCACCTGCGTGGCGGGGATCGCGAGCGGGCTGCTCCAGGGGGTGATGACCCCGACGACGCCGACCGGCGCATGCGAGACGTCGACCTGCAGCCCGGCCCGCATCACGGCCCGCGTGCCCCCGCTGTCGCCCGCGCCCTGCCGCAGCGCCTCGCCGGCCAGGAACTTCACGCTGCGCCCGGCCTGCACCGCCTCGGCGACCGCGTCGGCCAGGGGCTTGCCCTGTTCGCGGGCGATCAGCAGGCCCAGCACGTCGCGGCGTTCGAGGATCTCGCTGCCGATGCGGTCGAGCACGTCGGCGCGCCGCTGCGGCGTGCTGCGGGCCCAGTGCGGAAAGGCGTCCGCGGCGGCTCGCACCGCGAGCTCGGCCTGGTGACGGTCGGCGCGGGCGTACTCGGCCACGACCTCGCGGGTGTCGGACGGATTCACGCTGACGCCGGTCGTCGCGCTGGTTTCCCAGCGGCCGTTGATGTATTGCCGAACGTTCTGCTGAATCTCGCCGTGTCTCACCGGGCCACCTCTCGTGCGCTTTGTCTCGTTGCGCTTCGTTGTTCTTGGAAGCGGCGGCCAGTCTAAAAACGATTTGGATATCGATCCAATCATTTTTTAGTCAGAATAGATATCGATCGACGGATTCTGGAAAACCCCATGACGACCACCACCCACTGGTTCATCCGCGCGCGCCTCAAGACGCGCCAGCTTCTGTTGCTGGTGGCGCTGGCCGAGGAGGGCAACATCCACCGCGCGGCGCAGGTGCTCAACATGACGCAGCCGGCCGCCTCCAAGCTGCTCAAGGACCTGGAAGACGTGCTGGAGGTGCCGCTCTTCGAGCGCCTGCCGCGCGGCATGCGGCCGACCTGGTACGGCGAGACGATGATCCGCCACGCGCGGGTCGCGCTGGGCAGCCTCAACCAGGCGCACGACGAGTTGCAGGCGCTCAAGGCCGGCAGCTACGGCCAGGTGAACGTCGGCGCCATCACCTCGCCGGCGCTCGCGCTGCTGCCGCCGGCGGTGGCGGCGGTCAAGCGCGAGCAGCCGAACCTGCGCGTCTCGCTCGAGATCGAGACCAGCCCGGTGCTGCTGGAGCGGCTGGAGCAGGGCAAGCTCGACATCCTGGTGGCGCGCCTGTCGGAGGAGCACGACAAATCGCAGCTGCGCTACCAGGCGCTGACCGAGGAGCTGGTCTGCGCGGTGGTGCGGCCGGGCCATCCGCTGCTCGGCACCGCGGGGCTGGCGCTGCGCGACGTGGTCAACGCCAGCTGGATCGTGCCGCCGGCGGGCAGCGTGCTGCGGCACCGTTTCGAGCGCATGTTCCAGGAGGACGGTCTGGCGCCGCCGATCAACACGGTGGAGACCGCCGCGCTGCTGTTCATCACGCGCATGCTGCAGCAGAGCGACATGCTGGCGGTGCTGGCGGCCGACGTGGCGCGCTACTACGCGGCGCACGGCATCGTGGCGCTGCTGCCGCTGGAGATGCCCTGCCACATGGACAACTTCGGCCTCATCACCCGCACCGACCGGCTGCTCTCGCCGGCCGCGAAGGTCATGCTGCGCGCGCTGCAGGCGGCCAGCCTGCCGGTCTACAACCGCAAGCTCGTCTTGGCTGACTGAGCTTTCCACCCGCCGTCGATGAAGCCTGCCAGGGCACCCGCGGAACTGGCTTTGCCAGGCCGCCGGGTGCGCCCCCTCGAGGGGGAGGCGGCGACACGCAGTGCGCCGCATCGGGGGTGGGCCATCACACCCAGCCGGCGTCGACGGTGAATTCCTGCGCGGTGCACATCGCTGCGTCGTCCGAGGCCAGGAACAGCACCATGCGGGCGATGTCCTCGGGCATCAGCTTGTCGGGCAGGCACTGGTTGCGCTTGAGCGCCTGCTCGCCTTCGTCGTCCAGCCACAGCTGGACCTGCCGCTCGGTCATCACCCACCCGGGCGACACGGTGTTGATGCGAATGCGGTCGCGCCCGAGGTCGACCGCCAGCCCGCGGGTCAGGCCGTTGACCGACGACTTGGCGATCGCGTAGCAGGGGTAGCCCGAGCCCTTGCCGCGCCAGCCGGTCGAGCCGAGGTTGACGACCGAGCCGAAGCCCAGGCGCTGCATGCCCGGCACCACCGACTGGATGGCGAAGAGCGCCGGCCGCTCGTTGATGGCCATGCGGTCGTCGTAATAGTCGGGCGTGACCGAGGCCAGCGAATGGCGGTCGTCGCTCGCCACGTTGTTGACCAGCACCGCGAAGTCGCCCAGGGCGGCGGCCGCCTCCGCGATGGCGCCCTGCAGCGACGCGATGTCGCGCACGTCGCAGCGGCGCCACCATGGCGCCGGGTGGCCCGCTGCGGTGATCTGCGCGGCCAGCGTGCGGCTGGCTTCCTCGGCGATGTCGACGAAGGCCACGCGCGCGCCCTGCGCCGCGAAGGCCGACACCATCGCGGCACCGATGCCGCTGCCGCCGCCGGTGATGAAGACCGCGCGGTCGCGCAGGCTGGGGAAGACGGCGTTCTTCTGAAAGGCGGGTGCGCTCATGGCTGTCTCCGAATCTGATGTATTGCAATTTGCATATCGATAGATATGCGTTTTTGTGTTTTCCTATATCAATATGCCCTGATACGATCCGCCGCGTCAAGGACCCGGAGCGGTCCGATTGCCGAACCGGAGACATCCATGACCGTGCCTGCCCCCGTGCCCTCGACGCCGCGCCCCCTCGGCGAGCCCCGCTGCCTCTGGCCCGCCCAGGCCACCCTGGGCGAGGGCACGCTGTGGTCGCCCCGCGAGCGCGCGCTCTACTGGGTCGACATCCTCGAACGCACACTGCACCGCTGGCAGGCCGACGATGGCGCACGCCGCAGCTGGCATTTCGACGAGGAGATCTCCGCCGTGGCGGAACGCGCGAACGCGCCGGGCCTGCTGGTCACGCTGCGTCGCGGCTTCGCCTTCTTCGACCCGGTCCGGCCGGAACGCGTGCCGGCGTACCTGCACCAGCCCGAGCCGTCGCTGACCGGCAACCGCTTCAACGACGGCAAGTGCGACGCCCGGGGCCGCTTCTGGGGCGGCACCATGGACTTCGACTGCGAGGCGCCGACCGGCGCCCTCTATCGCTTCGACCCCGACGGCCGGTGCACCCGCCATGCGCAGGGCTTCGCGGTCACCAACGGGCCGACCTGGTCGGGCGACGGCCGCACGCTGTACTTCAACGACACTGTGCAGGGCCGCGTGCTGGCCTACGACTTCGACCCGGAGGCCGGCACGCTGGCCCACGAGCGCGAGTGGCTTCGCTTCGCGCCCGGCGACGGCGTGCCCGACGGCATGACGACCGATGCGGCCGGCCGGCTCTGGATCGCGCACTGGGGCGGTGCCTGCGTGAGCTGCCACGACGCGGCGAGCGCGGCAGAGCTGTGCCGCATCGTGCTGCCGACCTCGCACATCACCAACTGCGCCTTCGGTGGCGACGATTTCTGCACCCTGTTCATCACCAGCGCCTGCAGCGGGCTCGGCGATGCGCAGCGCGTGGCCGAGCCGCTGGCCGGCGGCTTGTTCTCGGTGCGCATTGACAGCCCCGGTCTGCCGGCGCCACGGTTCGGCGGCTGAAGCGGCCGCAGCGCGTCAGCGCAGCAGGCCGAAGCGGTGCAGCGTGCGGCTCGCGAAGCGCTCGCCGGGGCGCAGCACCGTCGATGGGAATCCGGGCTGATTGGGCGAATCCGGAAAGTGCTGCGTCTCGAGGCACAGTCCGTCGCCCTGGCGCACCACCGCGCCGGCGCGGCCGACCAGCGTGCCGTCGAGGAAGTTGCCCGAATAGAACTGCACGCCGGGCTCGGTGGTGAACACCTCCATCACGCGCCCCGATTCGGCATGTTCGAGCCGTGCCGCCAGCGCCATGCCGTCGGTGGGCCGGTCGAGCACCCAGTTGTGGTCGTAGCCGCGCGCAAGCACCAGTTGCTCGTGCGGGCTGCGGATGCGCTCGCCGATGCGCGTCGGCGTGCGGAAGTCGAAGGGCGTGCCGGCCACCTCCGCCAGGCCGGTGGGAATGAGCGTGGCGTCGACCGGCGTGTAGCGGCTGGCCGGCAGCGTCAGCACATGGTCGAGCACCGAGCCGCTGCCCGCGAGGTTGAAGTAGTCGTGATGGCTCAGGTTCAGCACCGTGGGCCGGTCGGTCTCGGCGCTGTAGTCGATGCGCCAGCCCTGCTCGGCATCGAGCGTGTAGCGCAGTTCCACCGCGAGGCGGCCGGGGTAGCCCTCTTCGCCGTCGGGGCTGACGCGGCGCAGCGCGATGGCGACTTCACTCGGCACGCCGGTGTCGACCGGCGCGATGTCCCACCAGCGCGCGCCGAAGCCGCGCAGGCCGCCGTGCAGTGCGTTCGGACCGTCGTTCACCGGCAACTGGAAGGTTTCGCCGTCGAGCGTGAAGCGGCCCGCGGCGATGCGGTTGGCATAGCGGCCGACGATGGTGCCGAAGTGCGGATTGCGCGCGACGTAGTCGGCGAGCGTGGGCAGGCCGAGCACGATGCTGCTGCACTGGCCGGCGCGGTCCGGCACCTCCAGCGCGGTCACGATGCCGCCGAAGTTGATGGCGCTCAGGCGCAGGCCGCGGCCGTTGTCCAGCGTGTACTGCGTGACCGTCCGGCCGTCGGGCAGCTGGCCGAATGGCGCTTCGGTGAGGGAAGGGGTCGACATGCTGGCAGGGCGCGTGATCAGTAGTAACGGGGGATCGGCCCCAGCTGCGGCGTGGTGTCGGGCAGCTCGACCATCACCTTGTCGGCATAGCACCAGCCCCAGCCTTCGGGCGGGTCGTAGCCTTCGATGATCGGGTGGCCGGTGTCCTTGTAGTGCGCCCGTGCATGGCGGTGGGGCGAATCGTCGCAGCAGCCGACGTGGCCGCAGCTGCGGCACAGGCGCAGGTGGACCCAGGTGCTGCCGGACTTCAGGCATTCCTCGCAGCCGCGCGCGCTGGGCGTGACGTGGCGGATGGTGTCGGTGTGCGTGCAGTGTTGGCTCATGGCGCGATCTTCCCTCAGGTTTGCAACGCACGTCGCCACTGGCCGGGCGGCGCGCCTTCGGCCCGCGAGAACACGCGGGTGAAATGGCTCTGGTCGGCGAAGCCGCAGGCGGTGGCCACCTCGGCCAGGGGCAGGTCCGACGCGCGCAGCAGCTCGCGGGCGCGTGCTAGGCGCTGCGCCTGCAGCCAGTCGTGCGGCGTGTGGCCGGTGGCGAGGCGGAAGGCGCGCGTGAAGTGGCTGCGCGACAGCTGGCAGGCGTCGGCGACATCGGCGATGGCGATGCGGCCGTCGAGGTGGCTGCGCAGCATCTCCTTGGCGCGGGCTTCGTGCATCGGCGCCAGGGCCTGGGCGGGCCGCTCGGCGGCTGGCGTCGCGCCGCCGTAGCGGTCGTTCAGATGAATGCCGATGGCCAGGCAGAGCTGGTCGACGAAGAGCGGGCTGACCTCGGCCGGCCGCGTGAGCACCGGCGTGAGCGCGCCCACCAGGTGCGCGAGCACCCCGTCGTCGGCACCGGCCGTGGCCGTCAGCCCGTCGATCCGTGATCGGCCGCTGGCCTGCGCCAGCGCGGCGTGCGACATCTCCAGCAGCAGGAAGTCGAAGGGGCTCTGCATGTCGGCGCGGTAGTCGTCGCCGAAGTTGCGCACGTACACGGCGTTCTGGCCGAAGCCGCAGGCCTCGGCGCGGCGGCCGTGGAGGATGCGCCGCCGGTGCCCGGCCGACTGCGAGACGCCGACCAGGAAGCCCCGTTCGCTGGCTGGTGTGGCGACGTGGCCGAGCCGCGCGTCGTCGGATCGCTTCCGATAGAAGCGGATGCCCGAGCCGGCGAATTCCAGGCTGTCGCTCAGCTGGGCCGACTGGCAGCCGAGCGTGTCGTGGGCCGTCGCGAGGGCATGCGGCCCGGAGGCTGAATTCATGGCGTTCATCCGTGATGTCCTTGCAGGGGTAGGGCGATTGAAACACCGCCGGGTGACCGATCGCGCAAACGGAAAAAACGCCGCGCCTTTGTTCAAGCCAGCAGCGCCCGGCCCCCGTAGCCTTCGCACTGCTTTCCCGATGCCCCGCCTGCCGTGCGCTCCACGGCCCCGCGGGGTGTGCCGACTTATGGCACGACCCGATCCGCCTGTCATCACCCCTTTGGAAGAAACCCACCATGTCCATCACCGCCACTCCCACGCCCGGCGCCAAGCTGCTCACCCCGAAGGATCACACGCTGGTCATGATCGACTTCCAGTCGCAGATGGCCTTCGCCACGCACTCGATCGACGCCGTCACGCTGCGCAACAACGCTGGACTGGTGGCCAGCGCGGCCGCCGGCTTCGGCGTGTCGACCATCCTCACGACCGTGGCCGAGAAGAGCTTCTCCGGCCCGATGTTCGACGAGATCAAGGCCGCCTTCCCCGGCCAGGCCATGCTCGACCGCACGTCGATGAACACCTGGGAAGACGCGGCCGTCATCAAGAAGATCAACGAGATCGGCAAGCCGCGCATCGTGCTGTCGGGCCTGTGGACCGGCGTGTGCATCGTCGGCCCGGCCCTCTCGGCCATCGACCAGGGCTTCGAGGTGTACGTGATCGCCGACGCCTGCGGCGATGTGTCGGCCGAAGCGCACGAGCGCGCCATGCAGCGCATGGTGCAGGCCGGCGCGCAGCCCATGACCTCGCTGCAGTACCTGCTCGAGCTGCAGCGCGACTGGGCCCGCACCGACACCTACGACATGACCACCGGCATCGCGCGCAAGCTCGGCGGCGCCTACGGCCTGGGCATCACCTACGCGAAAACGATGTTCAACGCGCACGAAGGTTGAGCGGAGCGCGAGATGAAGCCGTACATCGTTTCCCTCGCGCTGGGCGTGCTGGTCGGCGTCATCTACGCGCTCTTCAGCGTGCGCTCGCCGGCGCCGCCCATCATCGCGCTGGTCGGGCTGCTGGGCATCCTGGCCGGCGAACAGTTGCCGCCGCTGGTCAAGCGACTGTTCGACAGCAGCCCGAGCGCCAGCTCGTGGCTGGACCACCAGGTCAAGCCGCACATGTTCGGCGAGCTGCCGCAGTGCGCCAGGCCGTCCGACGTGGCCGCCACCGAAAGCACCGACGGCACCGCGACCCGCGGCCGCTCGTCCTGATTTCAAGGAACCCGACATGGTCGACGCCCAACCCCCCGAACTCATCCTGCACCACGGCCGCTTCACCACGCTGGACCGTGCCAACCCCACGGCGACCGCCGTCGCGATCCGCGGTGGGCGCTTCACGCATGTGGGGCGTGACGAAGACATCCTGCCGCTGGCGCGCGACAGCACGCGCGTGATCGACCTGCAGGGCCGCGCCGTGCTGCCCGGCCTGATCGACAACCATCTGCACATCATCCGCGGCGGGCTCAACTTCAACCTCGAGCTGCGCTGGGACGGCGTGCGCAGCCTGGCCGACGCCATGGCCATGCTCCAGCGGCAGGTCGCGATCACGCCGGCACCGCAATGGGTGCGCGTGGTGGGCGGCTTCACCGAGCACCAGTTCGCCGAGAAGCGCCTGCCGACCATCGCCGAGCTCAATGCCGTGGCGCCCGACACGCCGGTCTTCCTGCTGCACCTGTACGACCGCGCGCTGCTCAACGGCGCCGCGCTGCGCGCCGTCGGCTACACCCGAGACACGCCCGCACCGCCCGGTGGCGAGATCGTGCGCGACGCCGCTGGCAACCCCAGCGGCCTGCTGCTGGCCAAGCCCAATGCGAGCATCCTGTACGCCACGCTGGCCAAGGGCCCCAAGCTCCCCTTCGAGTACCAGATCAATTCCACGCGCCACTTCATGCGCGAGCTCAACCGCCTGGGCGTGACCGGCGCCATCGACGCGGGCGGCGGCTTCCAGAACTTCCCCGAGGACTACCAGGTGATCCAGCAGCTGGCCGATGCCGGCCAGCTCACCATCCGCCTGGCCTACAACCTGTTCACGCAGAAGCCCAAACAGGAGAAGCAGGACTTCCTGAACTGGACCGCCACGTCCAAGTACAAGCAGGGCGACGACTACTTCCGCCACAACGGCGCCGGCGAGATGCTGGTGTTCTCCGCCGCCGACTTCGAGGACTTCCGCCAGCCCCGGCCCGACATGGCGCCCGAGATGGAAGACGACCTGGAAGAGGTCGTGCGCGTGCTGGTGCAGAACAAGTGGCCATGGCGCATGCACGCCACCTACGACGAGACCATCGATCGCGCGCTCGATGTCTTCGAGAAGGTGAATCGCGACACGCCGCTGGCGGGCCTGAACTGGTTCTTCGACCACTGCGAGACGATCTCCGAGAAGTCCATCGACCGCATCGCGGCGCTGGGTGGCGGCATCGCGGTGCAGCACCGCATGGCCTACCAGGGCGAGTACTTCGTGGAGCGCTACGGCGCCGCGGCGGCCGAGGCCACGCCGCCGGTCAAGCGCATGCTGGAGAAGGGCGTGAAGGTCTCGGCCGGCACCGACGCCACGCGCGTCGCGTCGTACAACCCGTGGGTGTCGCTGTCGTGGCTGGTCACCGGCCGGACGGTCGGCGGCATGCAGCTCTACCCGCAGCGCAACTGCCTCGACCGCGAAGCGGCCCTGCGCATGTGGACCGAGAACGTCACCTGGTTCTCCAACGAGGTCGGCAAGAAGGGCCGCATCGAGGCCGGCCAGCTGGCCGACCTGGTGGTGCCCGACCGCGACTTCTTCGCCTGCCCCGAGTCCGAGATCGCCGATACGACCGCGCTGCTGACCATGGTCGGCGGCAAGGTCGTCTATGCCGCCGGCCCGTTCCAGGCGCACGACGACGGCGCACCGCCGCCGGCCATGCCGGACTGGTCGCCGGTGCGCAGCTTCGGCGGCTACGCCGGTTGGGGCGACAAGGAAGGCAAGCCGATGCAGGCCGCGATGCGCCGCCTGGCGGCCGACTGCGCCTGCGCCAACGACTGCAATGTGCACGGGCACCGGCATGCGACGGCGTGGAGCAGCCAGTTGCCCATTGCCGACCTCAAGAGCTTCTGGGGCGCGCTCGGCTGCGCCTGCTGGGCTGTGTAAGGATGGCCGCGATCCGCCGCCTCTTCACCACGCGCGCCGTGCACTGGCTCGCGCTGCTCTTCCTCTGCGCCGCCTACCTGCAGGGCGGCTTCAACAAGGCGACCGACTTCCCGTCGGCCATCGCCGAGATGAACCACTTCGGCATCGCGCCCGCCGGGCCGATGGCCGTGGCGGTCATCGTGTTCGAGTTCGGCGCCGCGCTGATGATCCTCACGGGCTTCTACCGCTGGCTGGGCGCACTGGGCCTCGCGGGCTTCACGCTGATGGCGACCTTCGTGGCCAACCGCTTCTGGGAGATGGCGATGCCCGAGCGCTTCATGGTCGCCAATGCCTTCTTCGAGCACTGGGGCCTGGTCGGCGGCTTCCTGCTGGTGGCCTGGCATGACCTGAAGGGGCGTGATGAGCACTGAGCGTGTCTCGACGGCGGGCAGCTTCGCCCCGCTGCGCCGACCGGTCTTCGCCGTGCTGTGGGCCGCCACGGTGCTGGGCAACGTCGGCAGCTTCATGCGCGACGTGGCCAGTTCCTGGATGGTGACCGAGCTGTCGGCCAGCCCGACCGCGGTGGCGCTGATCCAGACCGCCGCCACGCTGCCGATCTTCCTGCTGGCCATCCCTGCCGGCGTGCTGTCGGACATCCTCGACCGCCGCCGCTTCCTGATCTTCATCCAGGTCATGCTGGCCTGCGTGAGCGGCACGCTGCTGGTGCTGGCGCGCACGAACACGCTGACGGTCGAGTACCTGGTCGCGCTGACCTTCGTCGGCGGCATCGGCGCCGCGCTGATGGGGCCGACCTGGCAGTCGATCGTGCCTGAGCTTGTGCCGCGGTCGGACCTCAAGAGCGCGGTCGCGCTGAACTCGCTGGGCATCAACATCGCCCGCGCGATCGGCCCGGCCGCGGGCGGCCTGCTGCTGGCGAGCTTTGGCGCGTCCTTCGCCTACGGTGCCGACGTGCTGAGCTACGTGTTCGTCATCGCCGCGCTCCTGTGGTGGAAGCGCCCGGCCGCGGTCGACACGGGCCTGTCGGAGCAGTTCTTCGGCGCCTTCCGCGCCGGCCTGCGCTATGCCAAGGCGAGCCGCGAACTGCACGTGGTGCTGCTGCGCGCCGCGGTGTTCTTCCTGTTCGCCAGCTCGGTGTGGGCGCTGCTGCCGCTGGTGACGCGCCAGATGCTCGGGGGCACGGCCGGCTTCTACGGCGTGATGCTCGGCGCGGTGGGCGCGGGCGCCATCCTCGGCGCGGTGCTGCTGCCCCGAATCCGCGAGAAGCTCGATGCCGACGGCCTGGTGCTGGCGGCCTCGCTCATCTCGGCGGTCGTGATGTGCGCGCTGTCCTTCGCCCCGCCCCAGTGGGTCGCGGTGCTGCTCATGCTGCTGCTGGGCGTGGGCTGGATCATCGCGCTCACCACGCTCAACGGCGTGGCGCAGGCGGTGCTGCCGAACTGGGTGCGCGGTCGCGGGTTGGCGATTTACCTGACCGTCTTCAACGGCGCGATGGCGGGCGGCAGTCTCGGCTGGGGCCTGATCGCGCAGGAGATCGGCGTGCCCGCAACGCTGCTCGTCGGCGCCGCGGGGCTGGCGGCGGTGGCCTTCGTCTTCCACCGCGTCCGGCTGCCGACCGGCGAGGCCGACCTGCAGGCGTCGAACCACTGGCCCGAACCCCTGCTCAGCGCGCCCGTGGCGCACGATCGCGGTCCGGTCATGGTGCAGATCGAATACCGCATCCGCCCCGAAGACCAACCGGCCTTCCTGCAGGCGCTCGAGAAGCTGTCGGCGGAACGCCGCCGCGACGGCGCCTATGCCTGGGGCATCACCGAGCACACCAATGACCGCGAGTGCCTGATGGAGTGGTTCCTGGTCGAATCGTGGGCCGAGCACCTGCGCCAGCACCAGCGCGTGTCGAACGCCGATGCCGACCTGCAGAACGAGGCCATCCGCTTTCACATCGGGCCGGGCAAGCCGGTGGTACACCACTTCCTCGCGCTGGACATGAAGCATGCGCGCGCCGCGGCCCATGGCGCGCAGGCGGCGCAGGAGCCGTCATGAGCGACGCCCGGCCGCCCGAAGGCGCTCAGCTCCGCAGCCCGCAGGGCGGAGGTATCCAATGAGCGAGGTGTCAGCCGCGCCCGAGCAACCCTTGCTGGCGCGCCTGTCGGTCGCGATGTTCGGCATGGTGATGGGCATCGGCGGTCTGGCCAACGCCTGGGCGCTGGCGCACCGCGCCTTCGGTGCGCCGGTGGTGGTGAGCGAACTGCTGCTGGGCGTGGCCGTGCTGCTCTTCGGCGTGTTGGCCGTCACGCACCTGCTGAAGCTGGGCTTTCATCTGTCGGCGGTGCGGGAAGAGTTCGCGCACCCGGTGCGCTCCAGCTTCTTCCCCACCATCTCGGTGGCCGCCGTGGTGCTGTCGATCGGCCTGCGCCCGTATGCGCACGGCTGGGCCGAAGGGCTGTGGTGGTCCGGCGCGGTGCTGCACTTCGTGCTGGCCGTCACGCTCATCCGGCGCTGGATCCTGCATGCGCAGGACGAAGGCGTGCTGACCCCGGCCTGGTTCATCCCGGTGGTGGGCAACATCCTGATCCCCATCGGTGGCGTGCCGCTCGGCTATGTCGAGATCAGCTGGTTCTTCTTCTCGGTCGGCCTCATCCTGTGGCTCGCCTTCTTCACCATCGTGCTGCACCGCGTGCTCTTCGTTCCGGCCATGAGCCAGCGCAGCATGCCCACGCTGTTCATCCTGCTGGCGCCGCCGTCCATCGGCCTGTCGTCGTACCTGGCCTTCACCAGCGGGCACGCGGGTGCGATGGGCGACATCTTCTATTGTCTGGCGCTCTTCATCGCCATCCTGCTGGCGACGCTGGTTCATCATGCGGCGCACGGTGCGTTCTTCATGAGCTGGTGGGCCATGACCTTCCCGGCCGATGGCTGGGCTGGCGCCACGCTGGCCTACTACCAGGCGCGGCCGAGTCGCTACACGGCAGCCATCGCGTTGTGCGCGCTGACGGTCGCCACGGGCGTGGTCGTGTGGATCGTCGTGCGCACGGCCCTGCACATGGCGAGCGGCGCGGCGTTCCACGAGGACTGAGTCCTCACAGGCCCAGCAGCGTCCGCCCTTCAGGCGACAGCAGATCCTGCGTCTCGACGTGCTTGCGCATGTACGCCGTGAACACCGGACATTTCGGGACGACGGCCAGCCCGCGTTCCCGCGCCGAGGCCAGCCCCGCCAGCACCAGTTCCCTGGCAAGGCCGCGGCCCTGCAGTTCTTCCGGCACCAGCGTGTGGAGGAAGGTGATCACCCCCGGCGCCAGGTCGTAGATGGCGACGGCGCGGTGGCCGTCGACCGTGACCTCGAAGCGGTTCTGCGCGGGGTTGTCCGTCACGCGGGCAGTGGGCTCTTGCATGGTCGTTCTCCTTGCCTTACATCGTCGGCCGCTCGAGCGGCCGCAGGTCGAACACCAGCACCTCGGCGTGGTCGCCCTTGGCGAAGCGCAGCTGGCGCTCGTCGCGGATGCGGACGCCGTCGCCTTCGCTCAGCTTCTCGCCGTTGACTTCGACGCTGCCGCGCGCCACGTGCACGTAAGCGTAACGGTCGGGGCTGATATCGAGTGCCGTGCTCTCGGCGCCGTCGAAGAGTCCGGCGTACATCCGCATGTCCTGGTGCACGCCGAGCGATCCGTCGGTGCCTTCGGGCGAGGCGATGAGGCGCAGCTGGCCGCGCTTCTTGGCGTCGCTGAAATGCACCTGCTGGTAGCGCGGCGCGGCGCCCTTCACCGACGGCACGATCCAGATCTGCAGGAAGTGCACGCCCTCGGTCTTCGAGTGGTTGAACTCGCTGTGGCGCACCCCGGTGCCGGCGCTCATCATCTGCACGTCGCCCGGCCGGATGACCGAGCCGGTGCCCATCGAATCCTGGTGCGCCAGCGCGCCTTCGAGCACATAGGAAAAGATCTCCATGTCGCGGTGCGGGTGGGTGCCGAAACCCTGCGCCGGGTCGACGCGGTCGTCGTTGATCACCAGCAGGTCCGAGAAGCCCTGCTGCTTGGGGTCGTGGTAGTGGCCGAAGGAGAAGGTGTGGCGGGAGCGGAGCCAGCCGTGGTTGGCGACGCCGCGCTGGTCGGCCTTGCGAAGTTCGAGCATGATGCGTTCCTTGTCTTTTATCTGTCGATGAAATTCACGATTCGTTCTTGCATCTGCGCTGCGAGTGAATGCAGAAGATCGGTTAGAAGAAATCGTGGTGCGAGGAAAGTATCGAACGCGATGCCTCGTCGGATGCTGAAACGTTTACGGCCGATTGATCGATGATTTCGATGATTAATTTGGAGGCACTCCGATGCTGAAGCTCACCCTGGAGGCGATCGAGCTGGTCGACGCCATCGCGCGCCACGGCTCCTTCGCGGCCGCGTCGGAGCGGCTGCACAAGGTGCCCTCGACCATCTCGTACGCCATCGGCAAGCTCGAGGAACAGTTGGGCATCGCGCTCTTCACCCGGCAAGGGCCGCGCGTCACGCTCACGCCGGCCGGGAAGGAGATGCTCAAGGAAGGCCGCTGGCTCATTGCCGCGGCGGCCGAGCTCGAATCGCGCATGCGGCAGATCGCGACCGGCTTCGAGTCGGAGCTGCGGCTGGTGCACGATTCGCTCATCCCCACCAGCGCCTTCAACCACGACATCCGCGCCTTCGAGGACCTGAACTGCGGCACGCGGCTGCGCATCGGCTGCGACACCATGACCGGCACCTGGGAGGCGCTGCGCGACGGCCGCGCCGACCTCATCGTCGCCGCCAGCGACGGGCCGGCCGGCGGTGGCTACAAGGCGGTGGCCGTCGGCAGCCTGTCCTTCGCCTTCTGCGTGGCGCCCACGCACCCGCTGGCGATGCTGCGCCGCCCGCTCACGCGGGCCGACCTGCTGCAGCACACGGCGGTGGTGGTGGGCGACGGCGCACGTGCCCTGTCCGACCGCACCATCGGCCTGCTGCCAGGCCAGCGTCGGCTCACGGTGCCGTCGATGGCCGCCAAGATCGCCTGCCAGATCGACGGCCTGGGCCACGGCTTCGTGCCGCGCGACTGCGTGCGCGAGGCGCTGGCGCACGGCACGCTGGTCGAGCTGGCCTGCGAGGAGTCGCGGCCGGAAGAAACCTTCTGGCTGGCCTGGAAGCCCGCCGCCACGGGCGAGGCGCTCAAGTGGTGGCGGGCCCGGCTGCAGCGGGAGCTGGTGCCGGCGATCCTGCCGGGCTGAGGCCGGGCGCCAGGCTTCAGAAGCGCCAGCGCAGATCGGCCTTCAGGCCATGGCTGCGCACGCCGTCGCCACGCTGTCCCGCATAGGCCACGCCCAGCGTGAGGGATCGCTGCAGTTGCACATCGACGCCGGCCTCGGCCACCAGCGTGTTGCGTGCCACCGGGACGCCGGACACCGTGAAGGCGCTGCCGCCGTCGAAGGCCAGCGAAGCCTGCGGCGTGACATCGCCGTAGGCGCGCTGCCAGCCCAGCATGCCGCGCGCAGTCAGCTGGAAGCGGCCGAGGTCGAAGCGCTGACCAGCACGCAGCCCGAGGGTCGAGAAGGTGGTGCCCGTGGTCTCGCCGCGGCCCTGCAGTGCCGCGGAACCGCCGCGCTCGTCGACGCTGTCGGTGTGCAGGCGCACGTGGGCGAGGCTGGCGAAAGGCTCCAGGTCAACGCTGCCGGCCTGCAGTCGCCAGCCCAGTTCGCCGTAGGCCTGCGCGGTGTCGGCATGGTAGTCGGCCCGCGTGGCATCGGCGAAGCTGCCGAACGCGATGTGGCGCCGCGTGTCGATGTCGTGGCGCGTGTAGCTGACACCCGAGCGCAGGGCGAGGTCGCCCCATCGCCGGCCGCCATAGACGCCGAGGTGGTAGCTGTCGATCGAGGCGTGCGAGTCGCGGTCCGAGATGTCGGTCTTGTCGTGGCCGGCGCCGCCCATCACGCCCACGCGCCAGTCGCCCACCCGGCGGTCGGCACCCACGAGCACGCCGCTTGCGCTGCGGTCGGCGCGTGCGCCATTGCCATCGCCGGCGGCGCGGCCGTGCCCGTCGTAGGCGCGTGCCCAGGCACCATCGCCCGACGTGTCCTGGCTGGCGCGCAGATCGGTCGCGGCCATGGTGGCGTCGCCGTCTTGCCGCAGCCGCGCCAGGCTCGCGTCGCGCACGAAGCGGCTGTCTTCGACCAGGCCCGATCGCACAGTGGCATGGACTTCGCCGGACAGTCGATCGAACGCGGTGCGCGCCGTCGCGGCGTCGGCCTGCCGCACGGCGGCGTAAACGCTGCCTGCGCCCAGTTGCTCGACGGCTTCCCCGGTGCTGCGCTGGTTGGCGGAGGTGCCCACCTGTTGGAACGGCACGTCGTTGCGTGCGAGGGTGAGCGTGACCTCCTGCGCGTCGTAGGCCAGCGATGGCGTGAGGAAGGCGAGGTTCGACGTGAGCGTGCCGAAGGTGCCCAGCACGCCGCCTCCGGCAGTCAGGATCGTGTAGCGGGTGGCCGGGGTCCAGCTGCCGTTGGCCGCCAGTACGTTGACCGTGGCGCCGCCCAGCGTGGCGGTGCCGGTGACGTCGATACGGTCGCTGTTGCCGGCGGCATCGACTTCGACTTCGTAGGCCGAGCCGCTCTGGAATACCAGGTTGCCGGCGACGCGCAGCGTGCCGATCGAATTGCCCGGCGCCGCCGTGGCACCGGCCGCCAGCGTGGTGCTGCCCACCGTGCCAGTTCCTTTCAGGATGCCGCCGCTGCCGATGAGCATGTGGCCGCCCAGCGTCCCGTTGACCGAGAAGGCACCGCCATCGACCGTGAGGCGGCCCGTGAAGGCCGAGCCGTCACCGTCGTAGCGCACCAGGCCCACGCCGGTCTTGCTCAGGCTGCCATCGCCCGATAGCGTGTTGGAGAGCACGCCGTCCTTGGCCTCGTTGATCACCAGTGTGCCGTGGTTCTCGATCGCGCCGGTGCCGAAGCTGCGGATGCCGCCGACGAGCGTGCCACCGCTCACCAGCGTGCCGCCCGAATACGTGTTGGTGCCGGTCAGCACCAGGGTCCCGGCATCCGTCTTTTCCAGTTGGGCCGTGCCCGTGAGTGCGTTGGCGATGGTGGCGGTATAGGCCGCTCCTGCCGAACTCCCGTCGCCCACGCGGATGGCGGCGCGGCTGCCGCTCAGCGCGATCGCATCGCCTTGCAGCCGGTAGCCGTTGCTCGCGAACTGCATGCCGGTGACCGCGACCTGCCCTTGCGTGCCGCTCACCGTCACCGTGCCGGGCGTGCCCTGGAAGATCGCGAAGCCGGGCGTCGGCGCCATGCTGGCGTTGACGAGTCCGTTGACCGTGGTCCAGTTGGTCGACGTGGCAGTCCAGGTTCCGTTGCCGCCATCGACCGCACCGTTGTCGGCAGCGCCTGTCGCGTTGCCGTCCCAGAAGTTCAACGTCTGTCCGCCGGTGTTGACCAGGTTGACCTCGCCCGCCGCCGCGGTCTGCACCGTGAGTGTGCTTCCCGAGGGCGAGGTACCGATGTCCAGCCCGTTGTCGATCAGCGCGCCGGTGTAGTTGAAGAGCCGGTACACGCCAGCGCTGAAGCCGCCCATGTCGTTCACGTTCAGCGAACCGTCGAGCGTCAAGGCGCCATGGACCTGGAAAAGCTGCGCCGCACCGGCGGTGCCCAGCGTGGCTTCGACGGTCGCGCCGCTGGCGAGCGTGAGCGAACCCGTGGTCAAGGTTTGGCCGCTCGTTCCTTTGAGCACGCCGCCCGAGGCCACCTCGACCGCGCCGGTGATGGTGCCGGTGCCACCGATCGCGGCGCCTTGACCCACCTGGACGCTGCTCGTCGTCAGGGCATGGTCCACGCGCAGCATGCCCGCATCCATGGTCACCGTTGCGGCCGTCAGCGCCGCCGTGGTGGTGGCGGTGCCGCCCACGGCCAACCTGAGCGCGCCGCTCGCGTTGATGGCGCCGAGCGAGAGGTTGTTGCTGTCGGTCACTTGCACCGCCGTTCCGGTGAGCGACAGGGTCCCCTGGAAGTCGTTGCCCGCGTTCGTGAGGGCGATGCCCGTGCCAGCGGCCAGCGATGCATTGCCGGTCAGGGTCAGCGCGCCGGTCTGGGTGATCGCGCCGCCGTTGCTGGTCGCCGACAGCGTGCCGTTCACCGTGCCGCTGCCCAGATTCAAGGCGCCGCTGCTGATCGCGGTGAGGTTGCCGGTGGCCAGGGTGCCCAAGGTCAGTGCGTTGGCGTCGGTGATCGCGGTGCTGCCGCCGGTCAGGCTGACCGCCTGGCCGAAATCGTTGCCGGCACTGGTCAAGGCGATGGCGCCGCTGCCGGCGTCGATGCTGCTGGTGTTGTTGACGGCGAGCACGCCGGCGCTTTGGGCGATCGCGCTGTTGCTGGTCGTCAGCGCCAGCGTGCCGGCGGTGACGTCGTGCGCCAGGGTGATGCCGTCGTCGCCGCGCATGCTCACGTTGTTGCCGGACAAGGCTGCAGCCGTGGCCAGCACGTTGCCGCTGCGTAGGGTCAGGTCGGCACTGCCGGTATCGATCGCGTTCGCCGGCAAGCTCAGCGTGCCGGCGGCGATCAAGGACAGCGCGCTGTTGCTGCCCAGGGTCAACGCGGCGACGTTCAGGTCGTTGCCGTCGACCAGGCGAATGCCGCTGCCGGTCAGCGATACGGCGCCGCCGAAATGGTTGCCGGCCTGTTCCAGCGTGATCGAGCCGGCGCCGGCATTGAGGTTGCTGGTGCCGCTGACCGTGAGCGGATTGGTCGTGGACTGGCTGATCGCGCCACCGTTGCTGGTCGCGGACAGGGCGCCGGTCACCGTGCCGCGGCCCAGGTTCAGTGCGCCGCTGCTGATGGCGGTGAGAGTGCCGGTGGTCAGCGCGTCCAACGTCAGCGCGTTGGCGTCGGTGATCGCGGTGCTGCCGCCGGTCAGGCTGACCGCCTGACCGAAGTCGTTGCCGGCGGTGGTCAGCGTGATCGCGCCGGTGCCGGCATTGAGTGCGCTGGTGCCGGTGACTGTGAGCGGGGTGCTCGCCGACTGCGTGATCGCGCCGTTGTTGCTGGTCGCGGCCAACGTGCCGGTCACCGTGCCGCTGCCCAGGTTCAAGGTACCGGTACTGGTCGCGGTGAGGTTGCCGGTGGCCAGCGTGCCCAAGGTCAGCGCGTTGGCGTCGGCGATCGCGGTGCTGCCGCCGGTCAGGCTGACCGCTTGGCCGAAGTCGTTGCCGGTCGTGGTCAGGGTGATCGCGCCGGCACCGGCATTGAGGTTGCTGGTGCCGGTGACCGTGAGCGGGTTGCTCGCGGACTGGGTGATCGCGCCGCCGTTGCTGGTCGCGGAGAGCGTGCCGGTCACCGTGCCGCTGCCCAGGGTCAGTGCACCGCTGCTGGTGGCAATGAGATTGCCGGTGGCCAACGTGCCCAGCGTGAGGGCGTTGCTGGCGACGATCCGCGTGTTCCCGCCGATCAGTGACACCGTGTTCCCGAAGACGTTGTTTGCGTTGTCGAGCGTGATCGCGTTCGCCCCCGTGTCGATCGATGTAGCGCCTGCGACGTTCAGGCTGCCGCTCTGCGCCAGGTTCCTGTCGTTGCGCACGATCAAGTTGCCCGACACGTCCATCGTGCCGATCGCCGCGATCTGGTTAGTGCCGACAAAACTCGCATTGCCGCCGATGCTGCCCTCCAGCACCCCGGCGACATAGCTGCCCGTCTGCTGCACGCCGCCATCGGTACTGAAAGAGATCGTTCCGTCTCGCACGTTGACCTGACCGCTGTCCGTGATGGCGATCTGGCCGCTGGCGCCAGTGGCAATGAAGGCCACCGAGCCGTCGTTGTCGGAACCCGAGCCTGCGGCGGTGATGGTTCCGCTGTTGTCGATCAACTGGTTGAAGAGGCCGGGTGCCGCATAGGCCTGCAGGGTGATCCGGCCGCCGGGCGCCGACAGCGTGCCGGTGTTCGTGATGGCTGCCGGGTTGAGGGCCAGCTGCAGCGCGCCGGTGACGCTGGCGTTGAAGCCGCCGGATTCGTAGGTGAGCGTGGCCCTGTCGGCGGCGACCAGTTGGATGTTGCCGGCCGCGGCAGTGATCGGTCCTTGGTTGACGACCGCGCCGCCCAGCAGGATGACAGAGCCCGAGGCGGCGTTCATGGTTCCGCTGTTGGCGACCAGGGAGACAGTGTTTCCTCCGGCATCCAGTTCGTAGGTTCCCGCCATGAAGTCGGATGCCTGCATGCCCAGCGACGTGGCCAGCAGGCCGCCGACATTCACCGATGCGGTGCTGCCGAACAGGATGGCTGCGCGGTTGCTCAGCAGAACCTGACCGTTTGCATTGAGGGTGCCTTGGATCTGCGTGGGATTGCCGCCGTTGATCACGCTGAGGCCTGCGCTGCTCGTGGCCGGCTGATTGAACGTCACGCTCGCGCCCGAGCCGATGTCGAAGGTCGACCAGGAGTGCGACATGCTCGACGAGCCCTGATCGATCGTCAATGTCGCGCCGACGGGACTGTTGATCGTCCCGGTGCCCCCGCTGATGCTTCCGCCGGTCGGCAGTTGGGAGGAAGTGACCTGCGCCATCGCCGCCTGTGCCAGGGCGAACCCCCATGTCGCAATCAGCGTGCGCAGCGGGAGCCGTGCGCCGTTCCGCTCCGTCGACGCCGGGTTCTTTTCATTGGCCCCTGGCACGTCGGAGCAAGTGGACTGGCAAGGTCCGCGCGCGATCTCGCTGACCACTTGCCACATGTTCGTGCGGCGATTGAAAACGATGCGGTAGATGCGGTTCATGGACGAGCCCAGAGCAGGAGACCATCACGCGCGCGATCGCGCGAACGCTCTGGAGTTGTGGGAAGGCACGGGCTGATCGGCAAACACCTCCGTCAGCCCGGATGGAAGTGTTTCCAAGTGTATTTGAATGTATCTTATGGTGCAATTGGACGGCGGCCCCTTCCCACGGGGGCCCCCTCAACACCAGCCTTCAAGAAGCGCGGGCTCAATGTCGATGGAGCCGCCGCCATGCCGCCGGCGAACTGCCCATCCGCGCGCCGAAGACGCGCGTCAGGTGGCTCTGGTCCGCGAAGCCGCAGGCGATGGCGATCTCCGGGAGCGAGGCCGTGTCGTCGCGCAGCAGTTTCTGCGCGGCCTCGATGCGCTGCGCCGTGCGCCAGGCGTGCGGGGTCTGGCCGGTCGTGGTCTTGAAGGCCTTGCCGAAGTGGCTGCGCGACAGGCCGCACGCGGTGGCGATCTCGGCGAGCGACATGTCGTGTGCCAGGTCGGCGCCGAGCAATTCCCGGGCGCGGCGCTCCTGCCACGGCGCCAGGCCCGCTGTGCCGCCCGCGCGGGGCGCCGAGCCGCCGTAGGCATGCGCGACGTGGGCATACAGGGCGAGCGCCATCTGGTCGAGGAAGAGGGCGCTGGCTTCTGTCGGCCGCTGCAGCGAAGGCAGCAGGGCGGCCGCGAGGTGCGTGAGCACCGGGTCGGCGGTGCCGGGCGCGCAGCGCAGTGCGCCGACTGCGGCCACGCCCGATTCCTGGGCGAACTCGTCCAGTGCCGCCCGCGTGATGCGGAACAGCACCGAATGGAAGGGGCTGCAGACATAGGCCGACGGGCGGGTCGCGAGGTCGGCGATGTGCACCGTGCCGGCCTCCAGCAGCCCCAGGTGCGTCTCACCGCCTTGCTGGAAGAAGCGCCGGCTGCCGGCGCGCGACAGCTCGACGCTGACGACGAAGGCCTCGTCCGCCGGCAGCGGCGGCAGCACGAAGAGATGGGGCTGGGCGTACTGCATGCGCGCCATGTCCAGCGCACGCGTGCCCGCGCGGGACGCCTCCACCTCGTCGAGCCCGTACTGCCGTGCGAGCTGGCGGGCAAAGCGGTTGGGCGAGGCGGCGACGGCGGTCATGGGGCAGGTCGGTGGCGGAACGGCATCTTAGGCAGCCGGCCTCGACCCTCCTGCCGGGCGGGACAAGGGTGAAAAGGGGCGCCCGCTCAGTTCAGCACGTCGACCGGCGTGTTGAAGACGTAGCCCGCGCCGCGCTCGGTCTGGATGAAGCGCGGCGACGACGGGTCGCCCTCGATCTTGCGGCGCAGGCGCAGGATCTGCACGTCGATGGAGCGGTCGTACACCTCGGCGCCGTGCAGGCGTGACAGCTCGAGCAGGCGGTCGCGCGACAGCACGCGCTGCGGGGCTTCGCACAGGGCCTGCAGCAGGTTGAATTCGCCGTTGCTCAGGTCCACGCGGCGGCCATCGGGGGCGGTCAGCCGGCGGGCCAGCAGGTTCAGCTCCCAGCCGTCGAAGCGGTAGGCCCGCCGCTGCGTGTCGTGCGCGCCGGCCACCGCGTCGCCGCGCTTCTGGTAGCGCCGCAGCACGGCGCGGATGCGCGCGAGCATCTCGCGGTTGCTGAAGGGCTTGGTCACGTAGTCGTCGGCGGCCATTTCCAGGCCCATCACCCGGTCGGCTTCCTCGAGGCGGCCGGTGAGGATGATCACCGGGATCTCGCCGCTGTCGCGCAGGCCGCGGGCGAGCTGCATGCCGTCTTCGCCGTTCAGGCGCAGGTCGAGCAGGACCAGGTCGATCACATGCTCCTGCAGCAGCTGGTTCATTTCCGCGCCGGTGGCGGCGCCGCTCACGCGGAACTCGTTGTCGGCGAGGTAGGTGCTGACGAGGTCGCGGATCGCGGCGTCGTCGTCGACGACCAGGATGTGGGGGCGGTTGGCCATATGGGCCGCGAGCGTAATGTAGATTCCCTGCATGCAGCAACCGCGCCATATTTCATATGAAACATGGCCGTGCGGGCCGAAATCACCCCGGCATCCGGCCATGCGCCAATGGCACCTGAAGAAGCGGCGGCTCCTTGCCGACCGCATGCCGCGGGTGTGTTCCATGTTGAAAGTTGTGCTGATCGAAGAAGACGTCGCCATGCAGGCCCTGATTGCCGAGTGGCTGACGCAGGCGGGCTACCGGGTGGAGGCGTTGCGCAGCGGCGCGGCCACGCCGGTCGCGGGCGTGGACCTGGTCATTGCCGACGTGCCCAGGCTGCGCGAAGGCGACGCGCTGCAGGTGCACGCGCTGCGGGCGAGCTACCCCGGTGCGCCCGTCATCGGCCTGTCGGCGCAGCTCGCGCGCAGCCTGCCGGGCAGCTCGGACCGGGCGCAGGCCCTGGGCGTGGCCGCGTTGCTGTCCAAGCCCTGCACCGCCGGCGAACTGCTCGCGGCCGTGGTGGACGCCACAAGCACCACGCACTGACATGCGTTCCTCCGCGCGCCTGCGCCAACGCATCATCGCCGGCGGCCTGCTGCTGATCGTCGCCTTCATCGGCTCGGCGGCCTACGACGGCTGGCGGCTGCACCAGCAGGTGATGGCGGTCAACGAGCGGGAACTGGGCAACCTCGCGACCGCGCTGGCCGGCGAGGCCGACCGCAACCTGCAGTCGGTCGACGTGCTGCTGCGCGACACCGCCAGCTGGTACGAGAACTTCCCCTGGCGCGCCGAGCCCGAGGCGGTCGTGGCCGCGCTCAATTCGCGCGCGGTCGGCGTGCCGCAGGTGAGCGTGCTGACCATCGTCGATGCGAGCGGCATGCAGCGCTTCCGTTCGCGCCCGACCGGTGAGCCGCTGGCGGACGTGTCCGACCGCGCGTACTTCCTCAAGCAGCGCGACACCGACACGGCCGGCCTGGTCATCAACGAGCCGATCGTCACGCGCACCGAGCGGCGCCCGGCGGTCGTGATCTCGCGCCGGCTGAGCCGGCCCGACGGCAGCTTCGACGGCGTGGTCACCGCCATCGTCACGCTGCAGGCCCTGCAGAGCGCCTATTCGGCCATCCACTTCGGCGACCGGAGTTCGCTGGTGCTGGCGCAGGACGACGGCAGCGTGGTGGTGCAGCAGCCCGCCGATGCGCCGCGCACCCGCTTCCCCGAGCTGTCGGCCCTCAAGGGCGGCGCGCTGATCGACCGTGCGGCCAGCCCGGTCGACGGGCGGGCCAAGCTGATCGCCGCCGTCGGCGTGGGCAGCCTGCCGCTGGTGCTGGCGATCACGCGTGACGAGGACGAGGCGCTGCGCCCCTGGTACGACGAGATGTGGAGCGCCGGCATCCGCACGGGGGTGATGTGCCTGCTGGTCGGCCTGGCCGTCGTGGCGCTGCTGCGCCAGCTGCGGCGCGAGGCCGAGGCCGAGCGCGAGCGCCGCCGCCTCGAGGCGAGGCTGCAGCAGACGCAGCGGCTCGAAGCGCTGGGCACGCTGGCCGGCGGCATCGCGCACGACTTCAACAACATCCTCGGCGCGATCCTCGGCTTCGGCGAACTGGCCCAGCAGCAGGCCGAGCCCGGCAGCGCGCTGCGGCGCCACATCGACCGCGTGCTGCAGGGCGGTGCGCGGGCGCGGCTGCTGGTGCGGCGCATCCTCGACTTCAGCCGCAGCGGCGTGACCGACCGCGCGCCGGTGCATGTGCAGACGCTGATGGAAGAGATCGTCGCGATGCTCGCGTCCACCCTGCCGGCGGGCGTCGACCTGCAGGCGCAGCTGGACGCCGGCGACGCCGCCGTGCTCGGCGACGCCACGCAGCTCTACCAGGTGGCGATGAACATCTGCACCAACGCGGTCCAGGCGATCGAGGGCGCGGGCACGGTGTCTATCCGGCTGCGCCGCGTCGACGTGAGCGCGCCGCGCGTCCTGCTGCACAGCGAGCTGGCCGTCGGCCCGCACGTCTGCCTGGAGGTGCGCGACACCGGCGTGGGCATTCCGCCCGAGGCGCTGCAGCGCATCTTCGAGCCCTTCTTCACCACCAAGAAGCAGGGCGAGGGCACCGGGCTCGGGCTGGCGGTGGTGCACGGCATCGTGGCCGACCTCGGCGGCGCCATCGATGTCGCCTCGGTGCCCGGCGAAGGCACGCAGGTGTCGGTCTGGCTGCCGGTGTGCGGCGAGTGCGCACCGGCCACCGTGCCCGACAGCGGCGAGTGGCCGGCCGGGCAGGGCGAGGTGGTGATGGTGGTGGACGACGAGCAGGCCCTGGTCGAGCTGGCGGAGGAAACGCTGGCCGGCCTGGGCTACGAGCCGGTCGGCTTCGATTCGGCCGAACGCGCCCTGCAGGCTTTCGAGGCCGACCCCGGGCGCTTCGACGCGCTGCTCAGCGACGAGATGCTGCCCGGCATGCCCGGCACCGAACTCGCGCGCCTGCTGCGGGCGCAGCGGCCCGCCCTGCCGGTGCTGCTCATGAGCGGCAAGGTGGACCCGGCGATGGTCGAGCGCGCCCAGGCCGCGGGTGTGCACGCGGTGCTGCACAAGCCGCTCGCGCTGCGCGAGCTGGCCACGCGGCTGGCCGAGGCACTGCGCGGCCGCAGTGACGATGGCGGCGGCCGCTACAGCTGAAATCTGCGCGCCGCCGCGCGAAACCGGGCGGCAACCGCGCCGCCGGAGCATCGGGTCTTCGCGGCCTCGGCCGTTCATCCCCGGAGCAATCACATGAGCACCCTCACCACCCAAGACGGCACCCAGATCTACTACAAGGACTGGGGCAGCGGCCAACCCGTCGTCTTCTCGCATGGCTGGCCGCTGTCGGCCGACGCCTGGGACGCGCAGATGGTCTTCCTGGCCGAGCGCGGCTTCCGCGTGATCGCCCACGACCGCCGCGGCCATGGCCGCTCCGGCCAGCCCTGGAACGGCAACGACATGGACACCTACGCCGATGACCTCGCCGCGCTGTTCGAGAAGCTCGACCTGCGCAACGCCGTGATGGTCGGCCATTCGACCGGTGGTGGCGAAGTGGCGCGCTACATCGGCCGCCACGGCACGCAGCGCGTGGCCAAGGCCGTGCTGCTGAGCGCCGTGCCGCCGCAGATGCTCAAGACCGCGAGCAACCCGGGCGGCCTGCCGATGGAGGTGTTCGACGGCATCCGTGCCGGCGTCGCCGCCGATCGCTCGCAGTTCTTCCAGGACCTCACCACGCCCTTCTACGGCGCCAACCGCGAGGGCTCCAAGGTCACGCAGGGCATGCGCGATTCGTTCTGGCTGCAGGGCATGGCCGGTTCGCACAAGGGCTTGCTGGACTGCATCAAGCAGTTCTCCGAAACCGACTTCACCGCCGACCTCAAGAAGATCGACGTGCCCACGCTGGTGGTGCACGGCGACGCCGACCAGATCGTGCCGATCGGCGCGTCCGGCCTGCTGTCGGCCAAGCTGGTGAAGGGCGCGACGCTGAAGGTCTACGCCGGCGCGCCGCACGGCATCGCGACCACCCATGCGGACAAGTTCAACGCGGACCTGCTGGCTTTCATCCAGGGCTGATGAGGAACGGGGCGGGCGGATCGAGCGGACAATCGCAGGCTTGTTTCTAAGCACACCGATGACCTTGGACGCCCCCTTCTTTCTCGCCCCGGCATGCCTTTGCCGGGCGATGCACCCATGAGCGCCGGACGCGACCGCCGGCTGCGTGTAGAGGCCGACAAGCTCGAGGCCTTCTGCCTGCTGGTTCGCGCGGCCTCCGAGGCACCGGACCAGGCGGCCTTTGCCGAGGTGAGCCGTGCCGCCGCGTCCGCGCTGCGCGCCAGGTTCGGCGGCGGCACCATCACGTCGGCCTTCGCATGGCTGAGCGGCCCCGCTGCGCAGGCCGCCCTGGCGAGCGTGCGCGTCGGCGAAGTCGATCTGCAGGGCACCTTGTCGCTGGTCGAGCTGGAGCGGGCCGTCGCGCTCGCCAAAGAGGCGCAGACGCTCCAGCGCTGAGCGGTGTCGCAGCGCCGGGTGCACGCGAGGGGCCGCCTCGACGTGCGGCCCACCCGCCATGTGGCGGTTGCGCGATGAATCCTTCGCGGGCAGGATGGTGTTGCACTGCGAGAAAGTCTGGCGCCGGTCGTCGGCGCCAGGTCGCGGTTGCCGACGAGTTCACCGCCAAGCGTCGCCATGTTCTTCCTCTGGCCTGGGTATCTCTGGTTCTTGCTGCTGCTGGCGCTGATGCCGGCTGCCTACCTGTGGCTGCTGCGCCGGCGGAACAAGGCCGCCTTGCGCTACAGCAGCCTGGGCGTGGTGCAGGCGGCGGTGGCCGGGCGCCAATGGCGGCGGCACCTGCCACCCGCGTTGCTGCTGCTGGCTTTCGCGGGCCTGCTGCTGGCAGCGGCGCGGCCGGTGGCGCGTGTCCCGCTGCCCTGGGCGCGCACCACGGTCATGCTGGCCATCGACGTGTCGCTCAGCATGCGCGTGAGCGACGTCAAGCCGACCCGCCTGGTGGCCGCGCAGGACGCGGCCAAGCGCTTCCTGCAGGAGGTCCCCAAGACCATCGAGGTCGGGCTCGTCACCTTCGCCGGCAGCAGCCAGGTCGCGCAGCGCGCGACGCTCGACCGCGACGCGCTGGTGACGGCGATCGACGGCTTCCAGATGCAGATGGGCACGGCCGTGGGCAACGCCATCGTGCTGTGTCTGGCGGAGTTGTTTCCCGACCAGGGCATCGAGCTTGCCGACATGAACGCCGGCAGCAACGGCAACCCGCGGGCGCGCAGCCTGGACGACAAGGCCAGGCCGCCGCGCCCGCCGTTCACGCCGGTGGCGCCGGGCTCGTACAACTCGGCGGCGATCATCCTCTTGAGCGACGGCCGCCGCACCACCGGCGTCGACACGCTGGCCGCCGCGAAGATGGCCGCCGACCGCGGCGTGCGGGTGCATGTGGTGGGGCTGGGCACGGTCGAGGGCGATGTGTCCGCGCCCGACGGCATGGCGATCTACATGAAGCTCGACGAGCCCACGCTGCGAGAGGTCGCGCGGATGACCGGCGGCGACTACCACCACGCCGGCACCGCCGAGGCGCTGCGCAGCGTCTACGAGAACCTGGGCTCGCGCGTGCAGGTGCTCACGCGCGAGACCGAGATCAGCGCGGTGTTCGCGTTGGCCTCGGCCCTGCTGGCGATGGCGGCCGCCGCGCTGTCGATGCTCTGGTTCGGCCGCATCGCCTGATTCAGAACGTTCAGCTCTGACGACCCGCCTCGAAAAGGAACCAGGTGCGGCGCTCGGCCTCGTCGATCCACACTTCCAGCAGGCTGGCGGTGGCCACGTCGCCGTAGCGGTCGCACAGGGCGTGCGTCTCGCGCATGAAGGCGGCGACGCGCTGGTTGTCCTGGCTCAGCTCGGCCAGCATGTCGGCCGGCGTCACGAAGTCGGCGTCGTTGTCGCTCAGGCGCTGCAGGCGCACGGCGTGGCCGCTGGAACGCAGCGTGGTGCCGCCGAGTTTGCGCACACGCTCGGCGATCGGGTCGACGGTCGCGAAGATCTGGTCCGACTGCTCGTCGAGCAGCAGGTGGTAGTCCCGGAACGACGGGCCCGACATGTGCCAGTGGAAGTTCTTGGTCTTGAAGTACAGCGCGAAGGTGTCGGCCAGCAGGGCGTTGAGTTCCGCGGAGATGTCGCGGGTGGCGTCCGCGCCCAGGGGCGTGGGCGTGGTCAGCGGTGCGAGGCGGTGCTTCTTGGCGGCGGCGAGATCGGTCATGGAGACTCCTGGGGTTGAAGGCGGCGTGTTGGCGTCGGGGACCGCATCGGTGCAGAAGTGCGCCGGTGCAGAGCCTCTACTGTCGCCAGCCGCTGTTGCAGGGGCATTGCGCGCGCGCAAGCCCGTGCTTCAACTGAAACATGCCGACGACCAACGGACACGGGCGTGCCGTGGCCTTGCGCCGTCGGCATCGCCGCCCACTCAGTCCCAGGCTGGCGCCAGGCCTTCTGGACTGGTGAGGCGCTCGTTGCGGTCGAGCGCGGCGATCTGTGCCATGTCGGCCTCGCCGAGCTTCAACTGCTGTGCCAGCAGGTTGCTCGCCAGGTTCTCGCGCTTCGTCGACGACGGGATCACGGCATAGCCCAGCCGCATCGCCCAGGCCAGCACCACCTGGGCTGGCGTCGCTGTGTGCTTCTTCGCGATGGCTTCGATCACCGGGTCCTTCAGTGCCTTGCCGTAGGCCAGCGTCATGTAGGAGGTGATGTGGATGCCCTGGCTCTTCGCGAAGTCGGCCACCTTGCGGTTCTGCAGGAAGGGCGACAGCTCGATCTGGTTCGTCGCGATGTTCTCCGCGCCGACCGCGGCGATGGCTTCCTTCATCAGCGCGATGGTGAAATTGGAGATGCCGATGCGCGTCGTCAGGCCCTGTGCCTTGGCGTCCATCAGCGCGCCCATGAACTCGGCGACGGGCACTTCGTTTTTCGGCGAGGGCCAGTGGATCAGCGTCAGGTCGACGTGGGTTGTGCGCAGCTTCTGCAGGCTTTCCTTCAGGCTCGGCACCAGCTTGTCCTTCGCGTAGTTCGCAGTCCAGATCTTGGTGGTGATGAAGATGTCGTCGCGCGGCACGCCGCTCTCGGCGATCGCCTGGCCGACCTCGGCTTCGTTGCCGTAGATCTGCGCCGTGTCGACCAGGCGGTAGCCGAGTTCGAGGCCGGTCTTGACCGAGTCGATGACGACCTGGTCTTTCAGGCGGAAGGTGCCGAGGCCGAAGGCGGGGATGGTGTTGGTGTTCATGGTGTCGTTGTCCTTTGAAAAGTGATCAGTGGCCGACCGGCATCGGGCCGTCGGTGCGTAAGGGGATGCCGCTGCGTTGGTCGAGCTTTCCGCTCCATTGGGTCAGCGCCAGCGAAACCAGCACCACCAGGGCGCCAATCCACGGCGTGTGCATCAGCCCCAGGTGCGTGACGATCAGGCCGCCGGCCCAGGCCGCGCCGGCGATGCCGAGGTTGAAGGCCGCGATGTTCAGGCCCGAGGCCACATCGACCGCCTGCGGCGTGAAGCGTTCTGCCTGCTTCACCACGTAGACCTGCAGGCCCGGCACGTTGCCGAAGGCGACCGCGCCCCAGGCCAGCACGGTGGCCAGCGCCAGCCACTTGTGCGGCGCGGTGAACTGGAAGACGAGCAGCACGGCGGCCAGCAGCGCGAAGATGATCTTCAGCGCCGGGATCGGCCCCATCCTGTCCGCCAGCTTGCCGCCCCCGATGTTGCCCGCCGCGACCGACACACCGTACACCAGCATCACCCAGCCGACCGCGCCGGCGCTGAAGCCCGACACGTCGGTGAGGATAGGCGCGAGAAAGGTGAAGGGAATGAAGGAGCCGCCGTAGCCGATGGCCGTCTTGGCGTACACCAGCAGCAGCCGCGGTTCGGCCAGCACCCTGGCCTGCTGCACCAGCGAGGCCGGCGCGCTGTGGCGGATGTTGTTGGGCACGAAGAGCCAACTGCCGATGAAGGCGATCACCCCCAGCGCCGAGACGGCCAGGAAGGTCTCGCGCCAGCCGAAATGCTGGCCGATGAAGGTGCCCAGCGGCACGCCGGTGACCAGCGCGACGGTGAGCCCGGTGAACATGATCGCGATGGCGCTCGCGGCCTTCTCCTTGGGCACCAGGCCGGTGGCGATGGTCGAGCCGATCGAGAAGAACACGCCGTGCGCCAGGCCGGTGAGGATGCGCGCCGCCACCAGCGTCTCGTAGCTGGGCGCCTGCCAGGCCAGCAGGTTGCCGGCGGTGAAGAGCGCCATCAGGCCGAGCAGCAGTGCCTTGCGCGGCACCTTGCCGGTCAGGGCGGTGAGCACCGGCGCGCCGACCGCCACGCCGAGTGCGTACAGGCTGACCAGCAGGCCGGCCGAGGGCAGGCCGATGCCGAGGTCGGCCGCCACGGTGGGCAGCAGGCCGACGATCACGAACTCGGTCGTGCCGATGGCGAATGCGCTGAGGGTCAGCGCGAGCAATGCAATGGGCATGGGAAAACTCCTTGGAATGGCGGGAGTCTGAAGCCGACGCCTTTGCAGAAAAAGAGGGTGACTGGCCAAAGATACTTGCCTGGAGATCAATAATCGGCCGCATCGGACCGCGGAGTACCCCATGAAAACCACCCTCGACGAACTGCAGGCCTTCGTGGCCGTGGTCGACACCGGCTCGATCACGGCCGCCGCCGACCGGCTGGGCCAGACGGTGTCGGGCATGAGCCGTGCGCTCGGCCGGCTCGAGAAGAAGCTCGACACCACGCTGCTGCGCCGCACGACGCGCCGCATCGCGCTCACGGAAGAGGGCGCCGCCTTCCTGGCGCACTGCCGCGCGATCCTGGGCGCGATCGACGAGGCCGAGGAGCAGATGGCTGCGCGCCGGCAGAAGCCCGCCGGCCGGCTGCGGGTGAATGCGGCGACGCCCTTCATGCTGCATGCCGTCGTGCCGCTGGTGCCGGACTTCCGCCGGGCCTACCCGCAGATCACGCTGGAACTCGATACCGACGAGCTCAACATCGACCTGCTGGAGCGGCGCACCGACATCGCGATCCGCATCGGCGCGCTGCGCGACTCCACGCTGCACGCGCGCTCGCTGGGCACCAGCCGCATCCGCGTGCTGGCGAGCCCGGCCTATCTGGCGGAATACGGTCGGCCCAAAAGCGTGGCGTCGCTCGGCCAGCACACGTTGCTCGGTTTCACGCAGCCGGAGTCGCTCAACCGCTGGCCGCTGCGCGGCGCGCACGGCGACGAATGGCCGATCGCCCCGGACATCACGGCGTCCAGCGGCGAGACGTTGCGTCAGCTGGCGCTGCAGGGCGCGGGCATCGTGTGCCTGTCGGACTTCATGACCGCGGGCGACCGCGCGCGCGGCGATCTGGTGCAGCTGCTGGCGAAGGACACGGTGGACGTGCGGCAGCCGCTCAACGCGGTGTATTACCGCAACACGCAGCTGGCGTCGCGCATCGCGTGCTTCCTGGACTTCCTGGCCGCACGGCTCGGCCACTGACCGAGTCAGGCCTTGCGTGTCTTGTTGGGGCCGAGTTCGCCGCTCGCCGTCAGGCGTTCGGCGCGGTCCAGCGCGGCTTCGAGCACCGCGATGGTGTTGGGGCCGGCACGCAGCCGACGCGATTCATGGCGCATCAGCTCGGCGGTCTCTTCGCCCGCGAGTTGCTGCAGCTGCGCCATCAACTCGCGCCGACGCCGCACCAGCGTGACCACCGACGATTCGCGCGGCCGGCGCACGCGTACCACCCAGACGGCGACGGCCAGAACGCCGAGGGCCGCAGCCACCCAAGCCCAGGCCGGAAACCACGCGAACCAATCAGCCAAATCGTTGTCCTCCTTGCGCTCGGCGCCCAGGCGCCGGGCGTCGAGCCCAGTCTAGGGTCGGCGCCGCGCCCCCGCGAGTGGGTTTTCGAGAAGAAAGGGGATCGGTGTTGTCCGACGCGCGGCGGATAATCCGCCGATGCGAATCCGCTTTACCAAGATGCAGGGTGCCGGCAACGACTTCGTCGTGCTCGACGAGACCGGCGCGCCGCTCGGCCTGTCGGCCGCGCAGTACCAGTTCCTGGCCGACCGCCATTTCGGCGTCGGCGCCGACCAGATCCTCACGGTACGGCCCTCGCCAGCCGAGGGCATCGACTTCCAGTATGTGATCCACAACGCCGACGGCGGGGAGGTGGAACAGTGCGGCAACGGCGCACGCTGCTTCCTTCGCTTCGTGCGCGAACACGGCCTGACGACCAAGGACGCGGTGCGTGTGCAGACGCTCTCGGGCGTGATCGAGCCGCGCATGGGCGACGACGGCCGCGTCACCGTCGACATGGGCCCGCCCGTCTTCGAGCCGGCACGCGTCCCCTTCGACGACGCCGGGATCGACCCGCAGCCCGATGGCGACTGGGAGACCTGGCACCTGACGCTCTCGACCCACGCCGAAGGCGCGATCGTGCCCTTCGCGATCCTGTCGATGGGCAATCCGCACGCCGTGCAGATCGTCGACGACATCGAGACCGCAGCGGTGGCCGAGCAGGGCCCGCTGATCGAACACCACCCGCGCTTTCCGCAGCGGGTCAACGCGGGCTTCCTGCAGATCGTCGACCGCACCCATGTGCGGCTGCGCGTGTACGAGCGCGGCGCCGGCGAGACGCTGGCCTGCGGCACCGGCGCCTGCGCGGCCGTGGTGGCGGGCATCCGCCTCGGGCGGCTCGACCACCGTGTCGACGTCGAGACGCGCGGCGGCATCCTCACCATCGAGTGGCACGGCGTGGGCCAGTCGGTGCGCATGACCGGCCCCGCCATCACCGTCTTCGAAGGCGAGATCGACGTCCCCGACGAACTATGACCATGCCCCACAACAACAACGCCGCCATGAACCCGATCACCGAAGACGACATCGCCGACTACCTGGCGAACACGCCCGACTTCTTCGAGCGCCATGCGCAGCTGCTGGCTCAGGTCCAGCTGACCAGCCCGCACGGCAACCGCGCGGTGAGCCTGCAGGAGCGCCAGGCCGAGATGCTGCGCGAGAAGATCAAGGCGCTGGAACACCGCGTGATGGACATGGTGCGCCATGGCACCGAGAACGTGGTCACGGCCGACCGGCTGCAGCGCTGGACGCGCGGCCTGCTCACCGCACGCGACCCGCGCGGCCTGCCGCTGCAGATGGCCAGCGAACTGCAGGCGCTCTTCATGGTGCCGCAGATCGCCATCAAGGTGTGGGACTGCGATGCGGCCTACGGCAACGAGCCCTATGCCCAGTGGGTCAGCGACGACGTCAAGGCCTTCGCCACCTCGCTGACCGCGCCCTACTGCGGCCTGAACGCCGGGCTGGAGGCCACGGCCTGGCTGGACGACGCACGCGCGGCGGTGTCGATCGCGCTGATCCCGCTGCGCGCCGAGCCCGAGGCGCCGGCCTTCGGCCTGCTGGTGCTGGCGTCGCCCGATGCGCAGCGCTTCAACCCGGACATGGGCACCGACTTTCTCGAGCGCATCGCCGAATTCGCGTCGGCCGCGCTGTCGCGCCTGCGGCCTTGAGGCCGGCGCGCCGGCCTTGGCGCACGGTGCGGACTGCGCTGCGCGTGCTCGCCCTGGGCGCGTTGGCGGGGATGGCGGTCTATGCGTGGATCGCCGTCACCATCTGGCAGCGGGCCGAGACCGTGCTCGCCGCCACGCCCCGGCCGGCCGATGCCGTGCTGGTGCTGGGCAACCGCGCCTACCGCGACGGCGCGCCCAACCCCTGTCTCACCGGCCGTGTCGACACGGCGGTCGCCCTGGCCCGGGCCGGGCTGGTGCCGCGGCTCGTGATGTCGGGCGGCATCGACCATGAGGACGGCCGCATCGAATCGCAGGTGATGGACGTGCATGCGCGCGCCATCGGCTACACCGGGCCGGTGCTGCGCGAAAGCCGGTCGAACTCGACGCGCGAGAACCTCGCGATGTCCGCCGCCGTGCTGCGCGAGGCGGGCGTGCGGCGGGTGATCGTGGTGTCGGAGCCCTACCACCTGTGGCGGGTCGAGCGGCTGGCGCGTGCCAGCGGTTTCGCGCGCGACTTCGACGTGCAGTACGCCGCCGCGCCCACCTCCTGCTGGCAGCGCTGGGGCATGCGTTTTCGCGGCGCGCTGCGCGAACCGCTGGCCATCGTGAACAATGCCCTCCATGGCTACTTCTGAGGACACCGGGGCGGACCTGCGCGCCCCTGCCGCCGAGGCGCTGATCGAGCGCTACCTCGAGCACGCGCGCGTCGAGCGCCGACTGGCCGAGCGCACCCTCGACATCTACGCCGAGCACTTGCGGGCACTGGCCGTGAAGATGGCCGAAGCGCAGTTGCCGGTCGACCGCGTCGCCGCCGCGCACGTGCGCCGCTGGATGGCGCAGATGCACAGCGCCGGGCGCGAGCCGCGCGGCATCGCGCTGGTGCTGTCGTGCTGGCGCAGCTTCTTCCGCTGGCTCGGGCAGCAGCGGCTGGTGCCCTTCAACCCGGTGCAGGACGTGCGCGCGCCGAAGGCGGCGCGTCCGCTGCCCAAGGCGTTGGCGGTCGACGACGCGGTGCAGCTGGCCGAGCTGCACGACCCCGACGCAGATCCGTGGACCGAGGCACGCGACCGCGCCATCGTCGAGCTGCTGTACGGCTGCGGCCTGCGCGTGAGCGAGCTGGTCGGGCTCGACGTGCATGCCAGCCAGGACGCGCGCGGCTGGGTCGACCTCGACGCCGGCGAGGCGCAGGTGCTGGGCAAGGGCAGCAAGCGGCGCAGCGTGCCGGTCGGCGGCAAGGCGGCGCAAGCCCTGCACGCCTGGCTGGCGGTGCGCGACCGGTGCGCGGCGTTGCCGGCCGCCCTGCTGCGCGACCCGGCCGCCGCGGCGGCGCTCTTCATCGGCCGCAACGGCACGCGCTTCTCGGCGCAGTCGGTCTGGCAGCGGGTCAAGGCGCGCAGCCTGAAGGCCGGGCTGCCGGCGGCGGTGCACCCGCACATGCTGCGCCATTCCTTCGCCAGCCATGTGCTGCAGTCGAGCAGCGACCTGCGCGCGGTGCAGGAGCTGCTCGGCCACGCCAACATCACGACCACGCAGGTCTACACACGGCTGGATTTCCAGCACCTGGCCAAGGCCTACGATGCCGCGCATCCACGGGCGAAGGCCAAAGACGACAACAAATGAAAACACTCCGCCTCAAGTCCGGCAAGGAAAAGTCGCTGCTGCGCCGCCACCCATGGATTTTCGAATCCGCCATTGCACGCGGTGGCGCCGATCCCGGCGAAACGGTGCGCGTGGAGTCGCACGACGGCCAATTCCTCGCGTGGGCGGCGTTCAGCCCGAGTTCGCAGATCCGCGCACGCGCCTGGAGCTTCGTCGAGACACAGCGCATCGACGCGGCGTTCCTGGCATCGCTGTGCGTCCGCGCCGTCGGCGCCCGCAGTTATTTCGATCTGCAAAGCGACGGCATCCGTCTCGTGCACGGCGAGGCCGACGGGCTGCCGGGCCTGATCGTCGATCGCTACGGCGACACCTTGGTCGCGCAGTTCGGCTCGGCCGGCGTCGAACGCTGGAAGGACGTGCTGGCCGATGCGCTGCTGGCGGCGACGGGGCTCGCCAAACTCTATGAGCGCTCCGATGCGAGCGGCCGCGAGCGCGAAGGGCTGAAGCCCGTCACCGGCTGGCTGCGCGGGGAGGGCGCCACCGAGCAGGTGATCCGCGAGCACGACTGGCGGCTGTCGCTCGACATCGCGACCGGCCACAAGACCGGCTTCTACCTCGACCAGCGCGACAGCCGGCAGCGTTTCGCCGAGATCGCGAAGCACCGGCGCTTTCGCCGCGTGCTCAACTGCTTCTGCTACACGGGCGGCTTCACCGTCGCGGCGCTGGCCGGGCTGAAGGCGGCGGGCGCGGTCGAGGGCGCCGAGCTGACCTCGATCGACTCGTCGCTGCCGGCGCTCGAGCGCGCCCGCGCCAACCTGGCGCTCAACGGCTTCGAGGGCGCGAACGCGCAGTTCCTCGATGCCGACGTGAATGCTTCGCTGCGCCGCTTCATCGAGGAGGGCCGCCGCTTCGACGCCATCGTGCTCGACCCGCCCAAGTTCGCGCCCACGGTGGCCCATGCCGACCGCGCCGCGCGGGCCTACAAGGACATCAACCGGCTGGCGCTCAAGCTGCTCGAGCCCGGCGGCGTGCTGCTGACCTTCTCGTGCTCGGGCGGCATCAGCGCCGACCTGTTCCACAAGATCGTGGCCTCGGCCGGCCTGGACGCGGGGGTGGACGGGTACATCAGCGAACGCCTGGGTGCCGCGCCCGACCACCCGATGACCATCGAGTTTCCCGAAGGGGAGTACTTGAAAGGCCTCGTGGTGGTGCGCAAGTAGCCTTTGACCCTGCCGCAGCGCCCGCCGGGCCGCGTCGCTAAACTTTCCGCCTTTCCCGTTCTCGGAGTCCCGCTATGGCCCTCATTCCCGCCACCATCCTCACCGGCTTCCTCGGCTCGGGCAAGACCACGTTGCTCAAGCGCATCCTCTCCGAGGCGCACGGCCAGAAGATCGCCGTGATCGAGAACGAGTTCGGCGAAGAGAACATCGACAGCGACATCCTGGTGACCGAGTCGAAGGAGCAGATCGTGCAGATGAGCAACGGCTGCGTCTGCTGCACCATCCGCGAAGACCTGCGCGAGGCGCTGCAGCTGCTGGCCGCCAAGAAGCGCCAGGGCCTGCTCGACTTCGACCGCGTGGTGATCGAAACCACCGGCCTGGCCGACCCGGGTCCGGTGGCGCAGACCTTCTTTATGGACGACGAGATCGCCGAGAGCTACCTGCTCGACTCGATCCTGACGCTGGTCGACGCCAAGCACGCGCCGCAGCAGCTCAACGACCGCCAGGAGGCGCGCCGCCAGGTCGGCTTCGCCGACCAGATATTCATCAGCAAGAGCGAACTCGTCTCCGAGGCGGAAACCGAGGCGCTGATCCATCGCCTGAAGCACATGAACCCGCGCGCGCCCCAGCAGAAGGCGCATTTCGGCGACGTGCCGCTCAAGGACATCTTCGATCTGCGCGGCTTCAACCTGAACGCCAAGCTCGACATCGACCCGGACTTCCTGAAGGAAGAGACCGAACCGCACGACCACGACCACGCGCATGGCGAGCATTGCGACCACCCGTCGCATGCGCACGAAGGCCATGGCCACCATCACCACACGGACGACGATGTCAAGAGCTTCGTCTACAAGGCCGACCGCGCCTTCGACCCGGCCAGGCTGGAAGACTTCCTGGGCGCCATCGTCAACATCTACGGCCCGAAGATGCTGCGCTACAAGGGCGTGCTGAACATGAAGGGCACCGACCGCAAGGTGATCTTCCAGGGCGTGCACCAGCTGATGGGCAGCGACCTGGGTCCGGAATGGGGCGCCGACGAAGTCCGCCAGAGCCGGATGGTGTTCATCGGCATCGAGCTGCCGCGCGAGATTCTCGAGCAAGGCCTCGAGCAGTGCCTGGTCTGACCGCCGGCTTCATATCTATATACAATCGCGCGCCTGTTCCGCAGCCGCCCCGGGTCTTCAGAAGACCAGGGTGTGACTTCCGGCATAGGAGGGCGTGCGTTCCTGGCGTGCTTTCAAGGGTATAACCCCGAGGGCTCGCCACCGGTGGGCACCTGACAGTGTGGGTCGTGAGGTCGAAGAACCGCACGGCTTTCAGGGGGATAGCCAGTGAAAGCGCATTCGAGTTCGTCGAAGGAGCCAGCCACCGTGAAGAAACCTGCCGCGAAGGCCCAACCTGTCTTGAAGCCGGTCGTCCCGAAGACGCCGGCGGCCAAGTCGGCAGCGTCGTCGGCGAAAAAGGCTTCCGCCCCGTCGGCTCCCGCCAAGAAAGTCAGCGCGGCCCCGGCAAAGACCGTCCGCGCCGTGAAAGCCGCTCCGCCCGCCCCGGCCCGCAAGGCTGTGGCGAAAAGCACATCGAAGGCAGCCTCCGTGGCTGCCGCGTCGTCCAAACCCACCGGCCGCAGTGCCGAACCACCTGCTCCTTCGCTCCCCATGAAAAAAACGGCTGCCGCCTCCACTTCCGCCCCGGCGACAACTCCCGTCACCTCGATCCCCGCCGCGCCCGCTCCGGCCACGCGCGGTGGCCGGGTGTCGCGCCTGTCGCAATTGACCGTGCCCTCGATGGCGCAGTCGGTCGCCTCGACGGCGGCCAAGTCCAGCTTCACGCAGAGCGCCTCGCCCGCACTGGTGCCGCCGCCTCCGATGGCGGTCAAGAAAGACCCGAAGCTCGCCAACAACTGGAAGACCAAGTCCGTCGAGGAGCTGAGCGACGCCGAAGTCATCGCCATGCCCGACAGCGAGTACATGAACGAGAAGCAGATGGCCTTCTTCCGCTTGAAGCTGATCGAGCTCAAGCGCGGCATCCTCGAGAACGCCGGCGAGACCACCGAGCATCTGCGCGAAGACACCGTGGTGGTGCCTGACCCGGCCGACCGCGCCACCATCGAGGAAGAGCACGCGCTGGAACTGCGCACGCGCGACCGCGAACGCAAACTGCTCAAGAAGATCGAGCAGTCGATCCAGCGCATCGACGCCGGCGACTACGGCTACTGCGACGAGACCGGCGAGCCCATCGGCGTCGGCCGCCTGCTGGCCCGCCCGACCGCCACGCTGTCGCTCGAGGCGCAGCAACGCCGGGAACTCAAGCAGAAGATGTTCGGAGACTAGGCGCCTTTTCTTCCTCGACATGACCTCTCCATCGATGCCCTGAGTTCCGTACCTCCGCATGTCCAAGGAAGAACAGTCCGGTCGCCTGCTCTCGAAAGTGGCAAAGTTCGTGCGCAATCCGCTGAAGGATTGGGCCGAACTGGATGCGCAGGATTCGGCCGCGACCGAGAACGGCTACAGCCGCGAGATGCTCAAGGAGATGATCGAGCGGCGCCAGCGCAACGATTTCGTGCGCCGCCGGGAGTTCGACATGCTGCGCAAGCTGCGCCAGCGCGAGGCGGCCGGCGCGCGCGACCCGGGGCAACCGTCCTCGTTGAACCTCAGCAGCACCTCGGGCAAGACCGAGGGGCGCGCCCTCACGCTCAAGAAGATCGACGAGATCGAGGCGCAGATGTCCAAGCAGTGGTGGAAGGGCGCACCCGCCACCACCACGACCACCACCACCGACGACGAACCGTCGATCAACCCCGAACTCCTGGCGGCCCAGCGCGCCCGGGCTTACGCCGACACGGCGCCGCAGGCCGCCGACAGCACCGTGCCGGCGATCGCCGAAGCGCCGGCCGGCGCCGCCGGGGCGACCAGTGCAGCCGTGCCGCTGCTGGTGTACGACAGTGCGCTCGACGAAGCCGCGATCCGCTTCGCGCATGGCGACGATGCCGGCGCCGAGTCGATCCTGCTGCAGAGCCTGCTGTCCGACGCGACCCAGAACGACCACAACGACATCTGGCTGGCGCTGCTCGATCTGTACCGCGCCGTCGGTGACGCCGAGAAATTCGCGGCGGCCAGTACCCGCTATGCGCAGCGCATGAGGCGCAATGGCCCCGAGTGGGTGTCGTTGCGCGCCCTGGCGCGCGGGGTGCAGACCAGCGTCGCGGCCACGGGCCAGCATTCGGCCGACTGGCGCAGCCCGGCGCAGCTCAACCGGGAGGGCCTGGTCGAGCTCACGCGTGCGCTGGGCGGCGCGGGTTCGGTGTGGACGCTCGATTGGCGCCTGCTCGGCGGCATCGATCTTGCCGCGGCCGGGCCGCTGAAGTCGCTGTTCGCGCACTGGTCGGCATCGCCGGTCGACGTGCGCTTCGTCGGCGCCGGGCGCCTGCTGGCCGTGCTCGAGAAGGCCACGCCTGCCAACGAGCGCAACACCGACGAGGCCTGGTGGCAGTTGCGCATGGCTGCGCTGCGGCTCATGAACGAGGTCGACCTCTTCGAGCTGGTCGCGCTCAACTACTGCATCACCTACGAAGTCTCGCCGCCGCCCTGGGAAGAGCCGGTGGGCCGCTATGTCGCCGTGGAGTCGACGGGGACGAGCCGGCCGGCTGGCTTGTCCATGGCCATGAGCATCGACAGCCAGGCACAGGCGTCGTCGACCGGTTCACCGGAGATCCTGGGCGCGACGCTGGCCGGTGATCTGAGCGGTGAGTCGGCGTCGACCTGGCGCCGTCTCGATGCCGAGATCGCCGACGCCGAGATCGCCGACCCGACGGCGCCGGCGACCATTCACTGCACGGCGCTCGTGCGCCTGGACCTCGCCGCGGCCGGCACGCTGCTGCACTGGGTGACCGAGCGCGACGCCAATGGCCAGCGCGTGCAGTTCGTCGATGCGCACCGCCTGATCGCCGCCTTCTTCAAGGTGGTGGGCATCGCGGACCACGCGCTGGTGCGGGTGCGCGAAAACTAGCCGTGACGCCGTGCGGGGCCTGGCGGTCCCTTGCATTGGTCCGGGCCATCCCCAGATGGCTTCGATGGAACAGTTTCACGGAACCACGATCATCAGCGTGCGCCGCAAGACTCCCGGAGGCGACCAGGTCGCCATCGGCGGGGACGGGCAGGTCACACTCGGCAACATCGTCATCAAGGGCTCGGCGCGCAAGGTGCGCCGTCTGCACCACGGCAAGGTGCTCGCCGGCTTCGCCGGCGCCACGGCCGATGCCTTCACCCTCTTCGAGCGCTTCGAGGCCAAGCTCGAGAAGCACCAGGGGCATCTGACCCGCGCGGCGGTCGAGCTCACCAAGGACTGGCGCACCGACCGCGTGCTGCGCCGCCTGGAGGCGATGCTCGCGGTGGCCGATGCCACCACCTCGCTGATCATCACCGGCAACGGCGACGTGCTCGAGCCCGAAGACGGCGTCGTCGCCATCGGTTCCGGCGGCGCCTACGCGCAGGCCGCCGCCAAGGCCCTGCTCGACCACAGCGACCTCACGGCCGAGCAGATCGTGAAGCGATCGCTGGAGATCGCCGGCGAAATCTGCATCTACACGAACATGAACCACACCGTGGAGACGCTCTGAAAATGAAATACCACCCCCGAAGCGCCTGCGGCGCCTCCCCCTCGAGGGGGCGATACCACCGGCCCGGCAAAGCCGGTTCCGCGGTATCCCTGGACTCTGGCTGTGCTCGGTTTCTCGAATGTGGGCAGGGCAAGCTTGCGGGAGAACTGGCATGTCGATGACGCCCCAAGAGATCGTCTCGGAGCTCGACAACCACATCGTCGGCCAGCCCGACGCCAAGCGCGCCGTGGCCATTGCCTTGCGCAACCGCTGGCGGCGCCAGCAGGTGGACGCGGCGTTGCGCCAGGAGATCACGCCGAAGAACATCCTGATGATCGGCCCCACGGGTGTCGGCAAGACCGAGATCGCCCGCCGTCTGGCGCGCCTGGCCGACGCACCCTTCATCAAGGTCGAGGCCACCAAGTTCACCGAGGTGGGCTACGTGGGCAAGGACGTCGATGCGATCATCCGCGACCTGGCCGAGATCGCCGTCAAGCAGACCCGCGAGAAGGAGAGCGCCAAGGTGCGCATGCGCGCCGAGGACGCCGCGGAGGACCGCATCCTCGACGTGCTGCTCCCGCCAGCGCGCACCGGTGCCGAGGGCGCCGCGGTCGTCGACAGCGGCAACGCCACGCGCCAGGCCTTTCGCAAGAAGCTGCGTGAAGGCGCGCTCGACGACAAGGAGATCGAGCTCGACCTCGCGGAAACGCGCGCGCCGCTCGAGATCATGGGGCCGGCCGGCATGGAAGAGATGACCGAGCAGCTCAAGGGCATGTTCGGCCAGCTCGGCCAGGCCAAGCGCAAGACCCGCAAGCTCAAGATCGCCGAGGCCATGCGGCTGTTGATCGACGAGGAAGCCGGCAAGCTGGTCAACGAGGAAGAAATCCGCACCCAGGCCATCCACAACGCCGAGCAGAACGGCATCGTCTTCATCGACGAGATCGACAAGGTGGCCACGCGCACCGACACGCAGGGCGCCGACGTGTCGCGCCAGGGCGTGCAGCGCGACCTGCTGCCGCTGGTCGAGGGCACGGCCGTCAGCACCAAGTACGGCGTGGTGCGCACCGACCACATCCTGTTCATTGCGAGCGGCGCCTTCCACCTGAGCCGGCCGAGCGACCTGATTCCCGAACTGCAGGGGCGCTTTCCCATCCGCGTGGAGCTGCAATCGCTCTCCGTGGCCGATTTCGAGGCGATCCTCACGCAGACCCGCGCCTCGCTGGTCAAGCAGTACCAGGCGCTGCTCGCCACCGAAGGCGTCACGCTCGATTTCACCCCCGACGGCATCACCCGCCTGGCCGGCATCGCCTTCGAGGTGAACGAGCGCACGGAGAACATCGGCGCGCGTCGTCTGTCGACCGTGATGGAGCGCCTGCTCGACGAGGTGAGCTTCGACGCCGCACGGCTGGGCGGGCAGTCGGTGCGCATCGATGCGGCCTATGTCGAGCAACGGCTCGCGGCACTAAGTCACGACGAAGATCTTTCGCGCTTCATCCTTTGACGGGCCACCGTCCCGGCGTCGGCGCTTCACGCAACACATTCACTGCGTGAGCTAAGTGCTTAATTTGCAACGGAATTCGCGGTTTCCGAGCGTTCGGAAACCGCGCTAAGTCGTTGATTCCATTACAAAAAATAGACAACGGCTCTTGCTGTCGTACCTTGGTTTCCTGCTACAGTGCAAAAAAGTGCAGTTAAGTGGGAAAAAGTGTCGGATAGCGTCTCGTCGAGGTGCCTGACCGTTCCCACCACAGGGGTTCGTGGCCGTGTTTCAAGGCGCTTCATCGCTGAGTCTGGATGCGAAGGGTCGGCTTTCAGTGCCGACCCGGCATCGTGACGTGCTGGCTGCCACGGCCGGCGGTCAGCTCACGATCACGCGCCACCCTCACGGCTGCCTGATGATTTTCCCGCGTCCTGCGTGGGAGCAGTTCCGCGAGCGCATCGCATCCATGCCGCTCAAGGACCAGTGGCTCAAGCGCCTGTTCCTCGGCAATGCGATGGATGTCGACATGGACGGCACCGGCCGCATTCTGGTGTCGCCGGAACTGCGCGCCGCCGCGAATATCGCGCGCGACACGCTGCTGCTCGGCATGGGCAGCCACTTCGAGCTCTGGGACAAGGCCACGCACGACGCCAAGGAAGCCGAAGCGATCCAGGCCGGCCTGCAGTCCGAAGCATTCCAGGACCTCGCCTTTTGACGAGCGCCGCCTTGGACACGTCCTTCACCCACACCACCGTCCTTCGCGAGGAGGCGGTCGATGCGCTGCTCGCCGGCCGGCCGCAGCCGCTCGCCGGCACCTACGTCGATGCGACCTTCGGGCGCGGTGGCCACAGCCGGCTGTTGCTGGAAAGGCTGGCGCCGGAGGCCCGGCTCATCGCGTTCGACAAGGACGCGGAAGCGGTGGCCGAAGCAGCGCGCATCACCGATGCGCGTTTTTCCATCCGGCACCAGGGCTTCAAGGATCTGGGGGAGTTGCCGCCGGGCAGCGTGACGGGGCTCCTGATGGACCTGGGCATCAGCTCCCCGCAGATCGACAACCCCGCACGGGGTTTTTCTTTTCGTTTCGACGGCCCGCTCGACATGCGCATGGACACCACGCGCGGCGAGAGCGTGGCCGACTGGCTGGCAACGGCCGAAACCCAGCAGATTGCAGAGGTGATCCGTGACTATGGCGAAGAACGGTTTGCTGTTCAGATTGCAAAGGCGATTGATGCTCGCCGACAAGAACGGGGCCCAATTTCAACCACCACCGAGCTGGCCGAGCTCGTGGCTGGCGCGGTCAAAACCCGCGAGCAGGGCCAGAACCCTGCAACGCGCACATTTCAGGCTCTTCGGATTTTCATCAACGCCGAGCTTGAAGAGCTGCAACAGGCGCTAGACGCGAGCCTGGCGGTGCTGCAGCCGGGCGGCCGGCTGGCGGTGATCGCCTTCCATTCGCTGGAAGACCGGATCGTCAAGCAGTTCATCGCGACGCACTCGAAGGAGGTCTACGACCGCCGTGCGCCCTTCGCCGCGCCGAAGGTGATGAAGCTGCGCGCCCTGGGCCGCATCCGCCCGTCGGACGCCGAGGTGGCCGCCAACCCGCGCGCCCGCAGCGCCATCCTGCGTGTGGCCGAGAGGACCGACGCATGACGCGCCTGAACGTCCTGCTGCTGATCGCCGTGATGGCCACGGCGATGTTCCTGGTGCACACGCAGTACCGCTCGCGCCTGCTCTACACCGAACTCGATCGCGCCAACACCGAGGCGCGCCGCCTCGAAGTCGACGGCGACCGCCTGCAGGTCGAGAAGCGCGCGCAGGCCACGCCGCTGCGCGTCGAGAAGCTGGCCAAGGAGCAGCTCAAGATGCGCACCACCACGCCGGCCATCACGCAGTACGTGCGGCCCGACGGCACGGTGATCCCGCCGATTCCGGCGCCGGCGGCGTCTGCACCGGCGAAACCAGGCACATCGGGCACAGCGCGGAGGACCGGTTGATGGTCCGCCGCAGCCGCAGCGTGCAGTACACGACCAGCCCCTTGCTCGCGAGCAAGACGCCGGTCTGGCGCAGCAAGTTCATCGTCGCCGCGATCGCGCTGGGCTTCGTCGTGCTGGCCGCGCGTGCGGCCTACGTGCAGGTGATCGACAACGAGTTCTTCCAGCGCCAGGGCGAGGTGCGCTTCGCACGCACGCTGGAGCTGCCGGCCAACCGCGGCCGCATCCTCGACCGCAACGGGCTGCTGCTCGCCTCCAGCGTGGTGGCGCCCAGCATCTGGGCCATCCCGGAGGACATCGAGCGCAACGACCCGGACGTGAAGGCCAGGCTCAGGCAGGTCGCCAAGCTGCTGGGCATGGCGCAGAAGGACTTCGACAAGAAGCTCGAGGACGAGGACAAGACCTTCGTCTGGATCCAGCGCCAGGTCGATGCGCCCATCGCCAAGCAGATCGCCGACCTCAACATCAAGGGCATCTACCAGCGCAAGGAATACAAGCGGCAGTACCCCGAAGGCGAAGCGGCGGCGCACGTGGTGGGCTTCACCAACGTGGAAGACCACGGGCAGGAAGGCATCGAGCTGGCCTTCGACAAGGACCTGGCCGGCAAGGCCGGCTCGCGCCGCGTCATCAAGGACCGCCTGGGCCGCGTGGTCGAAGGCGTCGGCGAGACGGTGCCGCCGGTCGACGGCAAGGACATCCAGCTGTCGGTCGACAGCAAGGTGCAGTTCTTCGCCTACCAGAAGCTGCGCGACGCGGTGATCGCGCGCCGTGCCAAGGCCGGCAGCGTGGTGGTGCTCGACAGCACCACCGGCGAAGTGCTCGCGCTTGCGAACTACCCCAGCTACGTGCCCGACAGGCGCCAGAACCTCACCGGCGAGCAGTTGCGCAACCGCGCGCTCACCGATACCTTCGAGCCCGGCTCGACCATGAAGCCGATCACCATCGGCATGGCGCTCGAGGCTGGCCGCGTGAAGCCGTCGACGCTGATCGATACCAGCCCGGGCCGTTATCAGATTGGTGGATTCACCATCAGCGACACCCACAACTACGGCACGCTCACCGTCGAGGGCGTGATCCAGAAGTCGAGCAACGTCGGTGCGCTCAAGATCGCCCAGAAGATGACGCCGCACGAGATGTGGGACACCTACACCGCGCTCGGCTACGGCCAGAAGCCGCAGGTGCAGTTCCCCGGCGCCGTGACCGGCCGGCTGCGCCCGTGGAAGAACTGGAAGCCGGTCGAGCAGGCCACCATGGCCTACGGCTACGGCCTGTCGGCGTCGCTGTTTCAAATGGCGCATTCGTACACAGCCTTCGCGCACGACGGCAGCATCATCCCGGTGACGATGCTCAAGAGTTCCGACACGGCGGTCGGCGTGCGCGTGTTCTCGGCCGAGAACGCGCATGCGGTGCGCAAGATGCTGCAGATGGCCGCCGGCCCCGGCGGCACCGGCCAGCTCGCGCAGACCGTGGGCTATTCGGTGGGCGGCAAGTCCGGCACGGCGCACAAGCAGGTCGGCAAGGGCTACGCCAGCAACAAGTACCGCGCCTGGTTCACCGGCATGGCGCCGATCGAGAAGCCGCGCATCATCGTCGGCGTGATGATCGACGAGCCGAGCGACGGCCAGTACTTCGGCGGCCTGGCCGCTGCGCCGGTGTTCAGCGAAGTCGTGCAGCAGACGCTGCGCATGATGAACGTGGCGCCCGATCTCGCGGTCAAGCCGCTGGTCATCACGCAAGGCGTGGACGAGAGCTTCTGATGGACGACCTGAACCTCCGCACCCCCAACGAAGCCGCGCACTGGCTGCGCTCCTGCGTGGGCGGCGACCTGCATGCCGACAGCCGGCGCATCGGCGACGGCGACGGTTTCATCGCCTGGCCGGGCGCCGCGACCGACGGGCGCGCGCATGTGGCGTCCGCGCTGGCGCAGGGCGCTTCGGTCTGTCTGGTCGAGCGCGAAGGTGTCGAGGCCTTCGGCTTCGATGCGCGTCAGCCGATCGCCAGCTACGTCGGCCTGAAAGCCGCCACCGGGCCGATCGCCGCATCGTTCTACGGCCAGCCGTCGAGCCAGATCCCGCTGATCGCGGTGACCGGCACCAACGGCAAGACCTCGACCGCCTGGTGGCTGGCCGAGGCGCTGTCGAAGCGTCCGGGGCACGGCCCGTGCGCGCTGATCGGCACGCTCGGCATCGGCGTGCCGCCCGAGCTGCGCTATACCGGCCTCACCACGCCCGACCCGGTGATGCTGCAGCGCGAATTGCGCGGCTTCGTCCGGCAGGGCTTTGGCGCCTGCGCCATCGAGGCGTCGTCGATCGGCATCGCCGAGCGGCGGCTCGACGGCTGCGAGATCCGTGTCGCGGTCTTCACCAATTTCACGCAGGACCACCTCGACTACCACGGCAGCATGGACGCCTACTGGGAGGCGAAGGTCGAGCTGTTCCGCTGGCCCGGCCTCGCCGCGGCGGTGGTCAACATCGACGACCTGCACGGCGCGACGCTGGTCGCGAACCTGATCGACCGCGGCACCGGCGCACTCGACCTCTGGACCGTCTCGGCCGGCGGCGGCGCCGCGCGCCTGATGGCGCAGGACATCCGCCACGACGCCGAGGGCCTGCGCTTCGACGTGGTCGAGCAGGGGGCCGGCGCGCAGACGCTGTCGACCCGGCTCATCGGCCAGTACAACGTGGCCAACCTGCTCGGCGTGATCGGTGCGCTGCGCGCCCTCGGGATGACGTTGGCCGATGCGGTCGATGCCTGCCGCGACCTGCAGAGCGTGCCGGGCCGCATGGAGCGTGTGGCGTTGCCAGGCCGGCCGCTGGCGGTGGTCGACTACGCCCACACGCCGGACGCGCTCGACAAGGCGCTCGCCGGCCTGCGCCCGCTCGCCGCGCAGCGCGGCGGCGCGCTGTGGTGCGTGTTCGGCTGCGGCGGCGACCGCGATGCCACCAAGCGCCCGCTCATGGCCGCCGTCGCCGAGACGCAGGCCGACCATGTGGTGATCACCAGCGACAACCCGCGCAGCGAGAAGCCAGCCGCGATCATCGGCCAGATCCTGCTGGGCCTGTCGGACCCCGATGCCGCGCAGGTCGAGCCCGACCGCGCACGCGCCATCGCCGAGACCCTGGCCCAGGCGGCACCCGCCGACGTGGTGCTGATCGCCGGCAAGGGCCACGAGGCCTGGCAGGAAGCCGACGGCGTGCGCACCGAATTTTCCGACCGCATCCACGCGCGTGACGCGCTGCAACGCAGGAGCCCCGCATGAGCGCCGCCCGGCCGCCCGAAGGCGCTCGGCACCGCAGCCCACAGGGCGGAGGTGATTCAATGAGCGTGTCCGTCCCCATGATGACTCTCGGCCAGGCGCTCGCCTGGGTGCCGGGTGCGCGTCTGGTCGGCGATGCCGAAACACCGCTCCTGCGCGTGCACACCGACACCCGCAGCCTGCAACCGGGCGATCTCTTCGTCGCGCTGCGCGGCGAGCGTTTCGATGCCAACGACTTCCTGGCGGACGCACGCGCGAAGGGCGCCGTCGCGGCCATCGCGCACGGCGGGCTCGAGGCGGCCGGCTTGCCGGGCCTCGAAGTGCCCGACACGCTGGCGGCGCTCGGTGCGCTGGCCGCGGGCTGGCGTTCGCAGTTCGACCTGCCGCTGGTGGCCGTCACCGGCAGCAACGGCAAGACGACGGTCACGCAGATGGTCGCGGCCATCCTCCACGCCGCGTGGGGCGACCGGTCGCTGGCGACCGTCGGCAACTTCAACAACGAGATCGGCCTGCCGCTGACGCTGCTGCGGCTGCGTGCGCACCACCAGCTGGCCGTGGTCGAACTCGGCATGAACCATCCGGGCGAGATCGCGCGGCTCGCGACCATCGCGCGGCCGACCATCGCGCTGGTCAACAACGCCCAGCGCGAGCACCAGGAGTTCATGGCGACGGTCGAGGCCGTGGCCCGTGAGAACGGCAGCGTCTTCACGGCGCTGCCCGAAACCGGCACCGCCGTGTTCCCCTTCGGCGATGCCTTCACGCCGCTGTGGAACGAGATCGCGCACGAAGGTGCGACGCGCCGTTGCCTCAGCTTCGGCGACCATCCCGACGCGGACATCGCCCTCGGGCGCGCCGAATGGCGCCGGGGCGTCTGGGCGATCGAGGTGCGCACGCCGCTCGGCCCCTTCCAGACCACGCTGGCCATCGCCGGCCATCACAACGTGATCAATGCGCTGGCGGCGACGGCCTGCGCCCTGTCCAGCGGCGTGTCGCTGGAGAAGATCGCCGAGGGCCTGGCGGCGTTCGAGCCGGTCAAGGGCCGCTCCAAGGCGAGCGCCATCGCGCTGTCCGCGGGTCGCACGCTGACGCTGGTCGACGACACCTACAACGCGAATCCCGATTCGGTGCGCGCCGCCATCGACGTGCTCGCCGCCTTGCCCGGTCCGCGCCTACTGGTGCTGGGCGACATGGGCGAAGTCGGCAACCAGGCCGAGGGCTTTCACGCCGAGGTGGGCGAGTGGGCGCGCGACCGCGGCGTCGAGATGCTGTTTGCGCTCGGCGACGAGACGGTGCACAGCGTGGCCGCCTTCGCCGACCAGCGGGTGCGGCGCCAGGGGCGCCACTTCACCGATGTCGATGCCCTCAACGCGGCCGTGCTGGCGCAGTTGCCCTCGCTCGCCAGTGTGCTGGTCAAGGGCTCGCGCTTCATGCGGATGGAACGGGTGGTGCAGGCCATCGCCGCGGCCACCACGACAACGAACAACCATAACGACAAGGAGGCCGGTCATGCTGCATGAACCGCGTACAGCCGCATGCTGATGAGCCTGGCGCAATGGCTGCAGACGCTCTCGCCCGAGTTCGGGTTCCTGCGCGTCTTCCAGTACCTCACCTTCCGCGCGCTGATGGCCGCGACCACGGCGCTGCTGATCGGCCTGGCGGTCGGCCCGTACGCCATCCGCCGGCTGACCGCGCTCAAGATCGGCCAGCCGGTGCGCGGCTACGGCATGGAGTCGCACCTGACCAAGAGCGGCACGCCCACCATGGGTGGTGTGCTCGTGCTGTTCTCCATCGCTTTCGCCACCGTGCTGTGGTTCGACCTGAGCAACCGCTTCGTGTGGATCGTGCTGTGGGTGACGCTGGGCTTCGGCGCCATCGGCTGGGTCGACGACTGGCGCAAGGTGGTGCGCAAGGACCCGGAAGGCATGCGCTCGCGCGAGAAGTACTTCTGGCAGTCGGTGGTCGGCCTGCTGGCGGGCTTCTACCTGCTGTTCAGCATTTCCGAGAGCTCCAACTGGCGCGTGCTCGAACTGTTCTACGCCTGGGTGCGTTCGGGCTTCGCGCTCGACTTCCCGCCCAAGATCAACCTGCTGGTGCCCTTCTTCAAGGAGATCAGCTACCCGCTCGGCGGCATCGGCTTCGTCATCCTGACCTACCTGGTGATCGTGGGGTCGAGCAATGCGGTGAACCTCACCGACGGACTCGACGGCCTGGCGATCATGCCGGTGGTGATGGTCGGCTCGGCGCTGGGCGTGTTCGCCTACGTCACCGGCAGCTCGGTGTACTCGAAGTACCTGCTGTTCCCGCACATCCCCGGCTCGGGCGAACTGCTGGTGTTCTGCTCGGCCATGGCCGGCGCCGGTCTGGCCTTCCTGTGGTTCAACACGCACCCGGCGCAGGTCTTCATGGGCGACGTCGGTGCGCTGGCGCTGGGCGGCGCGCTCGGCACCATCGCGGTCATCGTGCGCCAGGAGATCGTGTTCTTCGTGATGGGCGGCATCTTCGTGGTCGAGGCGATTTCGGTGATGGCGCAGGTGATGTACTTCAAGTACACCAAGAAGCGTTTCGGCGAAGGGCGGCGCATCCTCAAGATGGCGCCGCTGCACCACCACTTCGAGAAGAGCGGCTGGCGCGAGACGCAGGTCGTCGTGCGCTTCTGGATCATCACGATGCTGCTGTGCCTCGTGGGCCTGTCGACCCTCAAGTTGCGTTGAGCCGATGAAGCATCTGCACGACCTCCCCGTTCTCGTCCTCGGCCTCGGTGCGTCCGGCCTGGCGATGGCGCGTTGGTGCGCGCGGCACGGTGCAGAGGTGACGGTGGCCGATACGCGCGACACGCCGCCCGCCCTGGCGACGCTGCAGGCCGAGTGGCCTAGCGTGCGCTTCGTCGGTGGGCCGCTGACCGCTGCCCTCGTCGAGGGCACGCCGATCCGCGCCGTGTACCGCTCGCCCGGCCTGACGCCGGCGACGATCGCGCCGGTGGTCGACGCGGCACGCGTCATCGGCCTGCCGGTGGGCGGCGAGCTCGACCTGTTCGCGCAGGCCTTGCGCGACCTGCGCACGGTGGACGTGCCGGCCGAAGCGTTGGTCGATCCGATCGAAGAAGCCGAAGCGGCGCCGGTTGTCGAGGACATCGCTCCCGAGGTCGCGCCTGCACCCGAAGCGCCGACGCAGGCCGAGATCGCGATGGCCGAGCAGCCGCCCGTGGAGGTCGCCGAGGCGCCCACCGCACCGGACGCCGAAGTGCCGGAAGCACCGGAAGCCGAGACGCCGCCGACGGTCGAGTCGACCCCGGACGCCGATGCGCCGCCCCCGGTCGTGGCCAAGCCTTCCGTCCACACCGCCGCCCGCGAGGCCGCCGAATTCGTCGCGCGTATCGCCGAGCTTTCCGTGGCCGCGCCTGCGGCGACGCCCGAAGACGAGGCCCCGCTGCCCGTCGCCGTGCCCGAAGCGCCGGTGCCGAAGGGCTACGAACCGGCCGTGCTCGCCATCACCGGCACCAACGGCAAGACCACCGTCACCACGCTGACCGGTCTGCTGGTCGAACGCGCCGGCAAGACCGTGGCAGTGGCCGGCAACATCGGCCCGACGCTGCTCGACACGCTGGCCGCGCACCTCGATGCCGAGACGCTGCCCGACGTGTGGGTGCTGGAACTCTCCAGCTTTCAGCTCGACGGCGTGCAGGACTTCGAGCCCACCGCCGCGGCCGTGCTGAACCTCACACAGGACCACCTCGACTGGCATGGCGACATGGCGGCGTATGCCGCCGCCAAGGCGCGCATCTTCGGCAAGCAGGGCCTGATGATCCTGAACCGCGACGACGCGGGTGTGATGCAGATGCTGCCGCCACCCATCCGCGTGAAGCTGCAGCGTCCGCAGGTCCGCACGCACATCACCTTCGGCGCCGGCCTGCCGCTGCGCCCGAGCGACTTCGGCATCGAGCGTGTCAACGGCATGGCCTGGCTGGTGCGTGCGCTGGAGGCCGACGAGACGATCAAGCGCAAGCGTGGTGCCGCCGCCGAAGAGCAAGAGATTTTCCTGCAACGCCTGATGCCGGCCGACGCATTGCGCATCCGCGGCCAGCACAACGCACTGAACGCGCTGGCGGCCCTGGCGCTGGCCAGCGCGGCCGGCTGCCCGCTCGGGCCGATGCTCTACGGCCTGCGTGAGTACCACGGCGAACCGCACCGCGTCGAATCGGTCGCGATCGTCGACCAGGTCGAGTATTTCGACGACAGCAAGGGCACCAACGTCGGCGCGACCGTCGCCGCGCTCAATGGCCTGGGCGCCGAGCGCCGCATCGTCGCCATCCTCGGCGGCGACGGCAAGGGCCAGGACTTCGAGCCGCTGGCCGCGCCGGTGCGTCAGGTGGCCCGCGCGGTGGTGCTGATCGGGCGCGACGCGCCGCTGATCGAGGCCGCGCTGGCCTCGACCGGCGTCACGCTCGTGCATGCCGCGTCGATGGACGAGGCGGTGCAGCTCGCCGCCAAGCGCGCGCACCCGGGCGATGCGGTGCTGCTGTCGCCGGCCTGCGCCAGCTTCGACATGTTCAAGGACTACGCACACCGCGCGCAGGTGTTCTGCAACGCCGTGCAGGCCCTGGCCGACGCGCCGTCGTCGACGGATGCGGGAGAGGGCGCATGAGCGACACGGTCGCCGCCACCCCGAACACCGCACCGAGCCGCTTCGGCGGCTGGTTCCGCCGTGCCGCCAAGAGCGGCATCGACGCATTGCCGATGCACCTGCCGGTGCGCCTGGGCGGCGGCAGCGTGTCGCAGACCAAGGCCGCGCCGATGCGCGTGCTGGGCTTCGACCAGTCGCTGCTGTGGGTCACGCTGGCGCTGCTGGCCTGGGGTCTGGTGATGGTCTATTCGGCCTCCATCGCGCTGCCGGACAACCCGCGTTTCGCGCGCGCCGGCTATGGGCCGATGTTCTTCCTGCTGCGCCATGTGCTGTTCATCTCGATCGCCTTCGTCGCCGCGCTGCTGGCCTTCCAGATCCCGATGCAGACCTGGGAGCGCGTCGCGCCGTGGATCTTCGTCGTGTCGCTGCTGCTGCTGGTGCTGGTGCTCATCCCGCACGTGGGTCGCGTCGTCAACGGTGCACGTCGCTGGCTGCCGCTGGGCATCATGAACTTCCAGCCCTCCGAGCTCGCCAAGCTGGCGATGGTGCTCTACGCCGCCAGCTACATGGTGCGCAAGATGGAGATCAAGGAACGCTTCTTCCGCGCTGTGCTGCCGATGGGCATCGCGGTGGTCGTGGTCGGCATGCTGCTGCTGGCCGAGCCCGACATGGGTGCCTTCATGGTGATCGCGATCATCGCGATGGGCATCCTGTTTCTGGGCGGCGTGAACGCGCGGATGTTCTTCGTTATCGCCACGCTGGTGGTGGCGGCCTTCGCGCTGATCGTGATGACCAGCGAATGGCGACGCGAGCGGATCTTCGCGTACCTCGATCCCTTCAGCGAAGCGCATGCGCTCGGCAAGGGCTACCAGCTGTCGCATGCACTCATCGCCATCGGCCGCGGCGAGATCTTCGGCGTGGGCCTGGGCGGCAGCGTCGAGAAGCTGCATTGGTTGCCCGAGGCGCACACCGACTTCCTGCTGGCCGTGCTGGGCGAGGAGTTCGGCCTGGTCGGGCTGCTGCTGGTCATCGGCCTGTTCCTGTGGCTGACGCGCCGCATCATGCACATCGGCCGCCAGGCGATCGCGCTCGACCGCGTGTTCTCCGGCCTGGTGGCGCAGGGCATCGGCATCTGGATCGGCTTCCAGTCCTTCATCAACATGGGCGTGAACCTGGGCGCGCTGCCGACCAAGGGCCTCGGCCTGCCGCTGATGAGCTTCGGCGGCTCGGCTATGCTGATGCAACTGATCGCGCTGTCGATCGTGCTGCGCGTGGACTACGAGAACCGCGTGCTGATGCGGGGTGGTCGCGTATGACACGAACTGCACTCGTCATGGCAGGCGGCACGGGCGGACACATCTTCCCGGGCCTGGCCGTGGCCGAGGCGCTGCGCGACCGTGGCTGGGCGGTGCACTGGCTGGGCGCGCCCGGCGGCATGGAGCAGCAGCTCGTGCCGCCGCGCGGCTTCGCCTTCGAGCCGGTGCAGTTCGGCGGCCTGCGCGGCAAGGGGCCGCTCACGCTGCTGATGCTGCCGGCGCGCCTGCTGCGTGCCTTCGTCCAGAGCATCGGCGTGCTGCGCCGCGTGCGGCCCGACGTGGTCATCGGCCTGGGCGGCTACATCACCTTTCCGGGTGGCCTGATGAGCGTGCTGCTGGGCAAGCCGTTGGTGCTGCACGAGCAGAACTCGGTGGCCGGCCTCGCCAACAAGGTGCTGGCGAGCGTCGCCACCCGGGTGTTCACGGCCTTCCCCAACGTGCTGAAGAACGCGCAGTGGGTGGGCAACCCCTTGCGCGAAGCCTTCGTGTCGCAGCCCGATCCGGTCACGCGCTTCACCGGCCGCACCGGCCCGCTCAAGTTGCTGGTGGTGGGCGGGAGCCTGGGCGCGAAGGCGCTCAACAGCATCGTGCCCAAGGCTCTGGCGCGCATCGCGCCGGCGCAGCGGCCGATCGTGATGCACCAGAGCGGCGCCCGGCAGATCGACGACCTGCGCGCCAACTACGTGGCCGCCGGCGTCGAGGCCGAACTCACGCCCTTCATCGACGACACCGCCACCGCCTACGCCACCGCCGACCTGATCGTCGCGCGCGCCGGTGCCAGCACCGTCACCGAAATCGCAGCCGTCGGCGCCGCGGCGCTGTTCGTGCCTTTCCCTTCCGCGGTCGACGACCACCAGACCACCAACGCGCGCTTCCTCGTGGATGCGGGCGGCGGCTGGCTGGTCCAGCAGACCGAACTCACGCCTGAATTGTTGGCCGACTTGCTCCAGAAACTCGAACGAACCACGCTGGTGGACAAGGCCGTGAAGGCCAAGACAATGCAGAAGACCGAGGCGGTCAGCGCCGTAGTGCTGGCCTGCGAAGAACTTGCAGCGAAAAAGCGCGGAGGCGGCGCATGAAGCACGCGATTCGCCACATCCACTTCGTCGGTATCGGCGGCGCCGGCATGAGCGGCATCGCCGAGGTGCTGCTCAACCTGGGCTACCGCATCTCCGGTTCCGACCTGTCGGACAGCGTCACGCTGCGCCGCCTCGCCGGCCTGGGCATCGCGACCCACGTGGGCCACGCCGCGGCGAACATCGCGGGCGCCGACGCCGTCGTGACGTCGACCGCGGTGCAGGCCGACAACCCCGAGGTGATCGCCGCGCGCGAGCGGAAGATCCCCGTGGTGCCGCGCGCCCTGATGCTGGCCGAGCTGATGCGCCTGAAGCAGGGCATTGCCATTGCCGGCACGCACGGCAAGACGACGACGACCAGCCTGGTGGCCAGCGTGCTGGCCGCGGCCGGGCTCGACCCGACCTTCGTGATCGGCGGGCGCCTGAACAGCGCCGGCGCCAACGCGCAGCTGGGCAGCGGCGACTACATCGTGGTCGAGGCCGACGAATCCGACGCGTCCTTCCTGAACCTGCTGCCGGTGATGGCGGTGGTCACGAACATCGACGCCGATCACATGGAGACCTACGGGCACGACTTCGGCAACCTGAAGAAGGCCTTCGTCGACTTCCTGCACCGCATGCCCTTCTACGGCGTGGCGATCCTGTGCACCGACGATGCTGCGGTGCGTGACATCGTGCCCGAGGTGACCTGCCCGGTGACCAGTTACGGCTTCAACGAAGACGCCCAGGTGCGCGCCGTCAACGTGCGCGCGGTCGGCGCGCAGATGCATTTCACCGCGCAGCGCCGCAATGGCATCACGCTGCCGGACCTGGACATCGTGCTGAACCTGGCCGGCGAACACAACGTGCTGAATGCGCTGTCGGTGATCGCGGTGGCCGTCGAGCTCGGTGTGCCCGACGAGGCCGTGCAGCGTGGCCTGGCCGACTTCAAGGGTGTGGGCCGGCGCTTCCAGAGCTATGGCGACGTGCCGGTGAAGGACGCGCAGGCGGCCGAGGCCTTCACGCTGATCGAGGACTACGGCCACCACCCGGTCGAGATGGCGGCCACCATCGCCGCGGCGCGCGGCGCCTTCCCGGGCCGCCGCCTGATGCTGGCCTTCCAGCCGCACCGCTACACCCGCACGCGCGACTGCTTCGAGGACTTCGTCAAGGTGCTGGGCACGGCCGACGCCGTGCTGCTGGGCGAGGTCTACGCGGCCGGCGAGGCGCCGATCGTGGCGGCCGACGGCCGCTCGCTGGCGCGTGCGCTGCGCGTGGCCGGCAAGGTCGAGCCGGTGTTCGTCGACGAGATCGGCACGATGGCGCAGGCCATCCTCGACAACGCGCGCGACGGCGACGTCGTCATCTGCATGGGGGCGGGCTCGATCGGTGCGGTGCCGGCCCGCGTGGTCGAACTCGGCGGCACGGCCGCCTTGCCGAAGCCCGGATCTTTCACACGCGAGGGACGTGCACTGTGAGCAGCGAATCCATTCAATCCTTCGGCAAGGTCGCAGTGCTCTTCGGCGGCACCTCGGCCGAGCGCGAGATCTCGATCCTGTCGGGCACCGGCGTGCTGGAGGCGCTGCGCGCACGCGGCGTCGACGCGCATGCCTTCGACCCGGCCGAGCGCGACCTGGTCGAGCTCAAGCGCGAAGGCTTCGCGCGCTGCTTCATCGCGCTGCACGGCCGCCATGGCGAAGACGGCACGGTGCAGGGCGCGCTCGAACTGCTGGGCATCCCCTACACCGGTTCGGGCGTGATGGCCTCGAGCGTGGCGATGGACAAGGTCATGACCAAGCGCATCTGGCAGGCCGATGGCCTGCCGACGCCCAAGTACGTGCGCCTGGCCGCCGACCAGCAAAGCCGCGAGCAGATCATGGCGGTGCCCGACGTGCTCGGCCTGCCCGTGATCGTGAAGCCGCCGCGCGAAGGCTCGTCGATCGGCGTGACCAAGGTCGAGGGCTACTCGCAGATGCAGGACGCGGTGGCGCTGTCGGCCAAGTACGACGCCGACGTGCTGTGCGAGGAGTTCATCGAGGGCGAGGAAGTCACCTGCGCCGTGCTCGGCCACGGGCTCGACGCGCAGGCGCTGCCGGTGGTGCGCATCGCCGCGCCCGAGGGCGCCTACGACTACCAGAACAAGTACTTCACCGACGACGTGAAGTACCACTGCCCGAGCGGGCTGCCCGAGGCAGAGGAGAAGGAGATCCAGCGCCTCACGCTGGCGGCCTACCGCACGCTCGGCTGCCGCGGCTGGGGCCGCTCCGACGTGATGATCCGCGCCAGCGACCGCAAGCCCTTCCTGCTGGAGATGAACACCTCGCCCGGCATGACGACCCATTCGCTGGTGCCGATGTCGGCGCGTGCGGTGGGCATCGCCTACGAAGACCTGTGCGTGCGCGTGCTGGCCTCCGCAGCACTGGACTCGGAAGGCAAGGTCTGACGACATGGCCACGACCGCACCCGTCCCCTTCGACGTCAAGCTCATGAACCTCACGGCGACGCTGGTCTTCGCCGTGTTCGGTGTCGTGCTGCTGGCGGCGGGGGCCTGGTGGGTGCTGCGCCAGCCCTTTTTCCCGATCGTCGGCATCAAGGTCGACGGCGAGGTGACGCACAACAACGCGGTCACGCTGCGCGCCAACGTGGCGCCGCAGCTGGCGGGCAACTTCTTCACCGTCGACCTGGCGCGTGCGCGCACGGCCTTCGAGTCGGTGCCCTGGGTGCGCAAGGCGGTGGTGCGGCGCGAGTTCCCGAACAAGCTGCGCGCCACGCTGACCGAGCAGGTGGCGGTCGCGCACTGGGGCGACGAGGCGGGCTCGAAGCTGGTCAACGGCTTCGGCGAGGTCTTCGAGGCCAACGTGGCCGAGGTCGACGACCAGCTGCCGCGGCTCGACGGCCCGATCGAACAGGCCGGCCAGGTGCTCGGCATGTACCGCCTGCTGGCGCCGCTGTTCCAGCCCTACGAGCTGAGCGTGGTCGAGCTCGGCCTGTCGAGCCGCGGCAGCTGGCACGTGCTGCTCGACAGCGGCGCGCTCGTCGAACTGGGCCGCGGCCGCAGCGAGGAAGTCGTGGCCCGCACCGAGCGCTTTCTGCGCACCGTGTCGCAGGTGGCTGCGCAGTACGGCCGCACCGTCGCCTCGGTGGAAGGCGCGGACCTGCGGCACAACGAAGGCTATGCGCTGCGAATGCGCGGCGTCACCACGGTCGTCAACGACCCCAAGAAGAAATAAGCGAACACCGAGGACATTCCATGCCCAAAGAATACAAAGACCTGGTCGTCGGCCTCGACATCGGCACCGCCAAGGTGATGGTGGTGGTGGCCGAGGTGCTGCCCAACGGCGAACTCAAGCTCGCCGGCCTCGGCGTGGCGCCGAGCAACGGCCTCAAGCGCGGCGTGGTGGTCAACATCGACGCCACGGTGCAGAGCATCCAGCAGGCGCTGAAAGAAGCCGAGCTGATGGCCGATTGCAAGATCGGCCGCGTCTACACCGGCATCACCGGCAGCCACATCCGCGGCATCAACTCCAGCGGCATGGTGGCGGTGAAGGACAAGGAAGTGACGCCGGCCGACGTGGCCCGCGTGGTCGAGACGGCGCGCGCCATCAACATCTCGAGCGACCAGCGGCTGCTGCTGGTCGAGCCGCAGGAATTCGTGATCGACGGCCAGGACGTGAAGGAGCCGATCGGCATGAGCGGCATGCGCCTGGAGGCCAAGGTGCACATCGTGACGGGCGCGCAGAGCGCGGCCGAGAACATCATCAAGTGCGTGCGCCGCTGCGGTCTCGAGGTCGACCAGCTGATGCTGAACCCGCTGGCCTCGAGCCAGGCGGTGCTGACCGAGGACGAGCGCGAACTGGGCGTGTGCCTGGTCGACATCGGCGCGGGCACGACCGACGTGGCGATCTTCACCAACGGCGCGATCCGCCACACGGCGGTGATCCCGATCGCCGGCGACCTGATCACCAGCGACATCGCGATGGCGCTGCGCACGCCGACCAAGGACGCCGAGGACATCAAGGTCGAGAACGGCTACGCCAAGCAGCTGCTGGCCGACCCCGACACGCAGGTCGAGGTGCCGGGCCTGGGCGACCGCGGCCCGCGCATGCTGAGCAAGCAGGCGCTGGCCGGGGTGATCGAGCCGCGCGTCGAGGAGATCTTCTCGCTGGTGCAGCAGGTGGTGCGCGAGTCGGGCTACGAGGAGGTGCTGTCGTCCGGCATCGTGCTGACCGGCGGCAGTGCGGTGATGCCGGGCATGGTCGAACTCGGCGAGGACATCTTCCTCAAGCCGGTGCGCCGCGGCATCCCGAAGTATTCGAGCGCGTTGTCCGACATGGTGGCCCAGCCCCGTGCGGCTACCGTCATGGGTCTGCTCGAGGAAGCACGTTTTGCACGCATGCGCGGCTACAAGGTCGCGCAGAAGAACGGATCGGTCAAAACCGCATTCGGACGGTTCAAAGACTTCATCGTGGGGAACTTCTGAGATGAAGTACCACCCCCTCTGGCTGGCCCGCGGCAGTCCGCCCCGGCACTTCAACGAGCGATGGCGGCGGACCGGTCCGCCATCCCCACGAGCAACCGGTCCGCGCACAGAAAAATAGTTCAGAAACACACGGCAACTGCAAGAAATCTAGGAGTCCCAAATGGCCATCGAAATGATCGAAATGGAAGAGTTCAACCAAGGCACGCAGATCAAGGTGATCGGCGTGGGCGGCGGTGGCGGCAACGCGGTCGCGCACATGATCGAGCGTGGCGTGCAGGGCGTTCAGTTCGCCTGCGCCAACACCGATGCCCAGGCGCTGTCGCGCAGCAACGCGCCCAAGCTGATCCAGCTGGGCAACAACGGCCTGGGCGCCGGCGGCAAGCCCGAGAAGGGCCGTGACGCGGCCGAACTCGCGGTCGACGAGATCCGCGCGGCGATCGACGGCGCGCACATGCTGTTCATCACCGCCGGCATGGGCGGCGGCACCGGCACCGGCGCGGCGCCGGTCATCGCCCGCATCGCCAAGGAGATGGGCATCCTCACCGTCGGCGTGGTGACCAAGCCCTTCGACTGGGAAGGCGGCAAGCGCATGAACAACGCCGACAGTGGCCTGGCCGAACTCGAGGCCAACGTCGACTCGCTGATCGTGATCCTCAACGAGAAGCTGCTCGAGGTGCTGGGCGACGACGTGACGCAGGCCGAGGCCTTCGCGCATGCCAACGACGTGCTGAAGAACGCCGTCGGCGGCATCTCGGAGATCATCAACGAGTACGGCGGCGTGAACGTCGACTTCGAGGACGTGCGCACGGTGATGGGCGAGCCCGGCAAGGCCATGATGGGCACGGCTGCGGCCAGCGGCCCGGACCGCGCCCGCATCGCCGCCGAGCAGGCCGTGGCCTGCCCGCTGCTCGAGGGCATCGATCTGTCGGGCGCCAAGGGCGTGCTGGTGCTGGTGACGGCCTCGAAGGGCTCGCTGAAGCTGGCCGAATCGAAGCTGGCGATGAACACCATCCGCGCCTACGCCTCGCCGGACGCGCACGTCATCTACGGCGCCGCCTACGACGAGAACCTGGGCGACGAGATGCGCGTGACGGTGGTGGCCACCGGCCTGTCGCGTGCCGATGCACGCCGTCAGGCGCCGACGCTGGAAGTGATCCGCACCGGCACCGACAACATCCCGTTCACCGTCCCGACCCTGGGCGGCATGGGCCAGACCGGCGCGCACGGCCAGCCCAACTACGAAGGCATGGCGGTGCCCAGCGTGTGGCGCACCAACCGCACGATGGCGGCGGCCAAGGTCGACGCGCTGTCCTCGGGCGGCATGGACGACTTCGAGATCCCTGCGTTTCTGCGTCGGCAAGCCGACTGAGGCCGACCGTGTGACTATGGAGGCCATAGCGAGCCGCGCGTTTCGGCGCGCGCCTCGCGCTCCTAAAATCACGGCCGTGCTGCAACAACGAACGCTCAAGTCCATCACCCGCGCCGTCGGCGTGGGGCTGCACAGCGGGCAACGGGTGGAGCTGACACTGCGCCCGTCGGCGCCGGACACGGGCATCGTGTTCCGACGCGTCGATCTGCCCGAGCCGGTGGACATCCCGATGACGGCCGAGGCCGTCACCGACACGCGCCTCGCATCGACCGTCTCAAACGGCGGCGCCAAGGTGCAGACCGTCGAGCACCTGATGTCGGCCTGTGCCGGCCTGGGCATCGACAATCTGGTCATCGACATCACGGCCGACGAAGTGCCGATCCTCGACGGGTCGGCATCGTCGTTCGTCTTTCTTCTTCAGAGCGCGGGCATCGTGCTGCAGCAGGCGCCGCGCCGCTTCATCCGCGTGGTGAAGCCGGTCGAGGTGCGCGAGGGCGACGGTGCCAACGCCAAGTGGGCGCGGCTCGAGCCGTACCATGGCTTCAAGCTGAGCTTCGAGATCGACTTCGATCACCGTGTGGTCGACTCGACCGGCCAGCGCGTGGAGTTCGACCTGGGGAGCGGCTCGTACAGCCGCGACATCGCGCGCGCACGCACCTTCGGCTTCACCAAGGAAGTCGAGTACATGCGCAGCAAGGGCCTGGCGCTCGGCGGCGGGCTCGACAACGCGATCGTCATGGACGACACCAAGGTGCTGAACGTCGGCGGCCTGCGCTACGACGACGAATTCGTGAAGCACAAGATCCTCGACGCGATGGGCGACCTGTACGTGATCGGCCGCCCGCTGCTGGCGGCCTACAGCGCGTTCCGCTCGGGCCACGCCATGAACAACCAGCTGTTGCGCGAACTGCTGCGGCACGAGGACGCCTACGAGATCGTCACCTTCGACGACGAGAAGCTCGCCCCTGCCGGCTTCGCCGAAGTGGCGCGCGCCTGGTAACGGCAACGCCGGCGAACCGACCGATGCTGCTGTTCCGCTGGGCCATCCTGCTGCTGCTGCTCGTGGCCGGCGTGTCCTTCGCGTTCTATGCGGGCACCGGGCAGATCAAATACCGGCGCTTCGGCTGGATCGTGCTCAAGTGGACGCTCCTGGCGGCCTTCGGCTTCTTCGCCGTGCTGATCGCCGAGCGCGTGGCCTGAAGGTTTCAGCGCGTCCGGCCCTTGCGGTACATGCCGCTCGTGCTGCGTGACAAGTCGGCCGCCTCGCCCAGCCGCGCCATCGAACTGCCGACGTGCGCATGCGTGATCGCGATGCCCAGCGCGTCGGCGGCGTCGCTGCCCGGCAGGCCCGGGAGGTCGAGCAGGCGCTTCACCATTTCCTGCACCTGTGCCTTGGCCGCCTGCCCGTGGCCGGCGACGGCCCGCTTCATCTGCAGCGCGGTGTACTCGGCGACCGGGAGGTCGCGCGACACCAGTGCCGTGAGACAGGCGCCGCGTGCCTGGCCGAGCAGCAGCGTGGACTGCGGATTGACGTTGACGAAGATGATCTCGACGGCTGCCGCATCGGGCTGGTAGCGGGCCACGATCTCGCCGATGCCGTCGAACAGCACCTTGAGACGCTCTGGCAGGTTGCCGCGGTCGAGGTGCCTGGTGCTGATCGTGCCGCTGGCCACGTAGCGCAGCGCATGGCCGTCCCGGTCGACCACGCCGAAACCGGTGGTTTGCAGGCCGGGGTCGATACCGAGGATGCGCATGTCGAAGGCAGAACAGCGCCGACGGCACGGGCCGTCGGCAGCAAGGGTGATGGGCCTTCGACTGTAGCCGACCGACCCCCGCCGTCGAGCGCGATCAGAACCGGTGGCGGACGCCGACGGTGTAGCCGTTGCGGCTCTTGGGGCCGCCGGAGGTCGTCGTGCCGTTGAGGTTGGCCTCGCCCTTCAGGCGCGTGGTGTCGAGTTCGGCGTAGATGTCGGTGCGGCGCGACAGCGCATAGTCGGCCGCGAAGACGAAGAAGTTGGCTCGCGCGTCGCCGGCCACCGTGGGGCCCGACTGCTTGGTGCGGTAGTAGTGCGCGCCGAGGTTGAGCAGCGGCGTGATCTGGTAGCCCACGCCGATGGTCGCCAGGTCGCGCCGGTTGGCGGCCAGGAAGGCCGGTCCGCCGAAGTTGCCGTTGGCCACGGAACTGCCGCTCCACAGGCTCGACAGCACCGCCAGGTCGATCGGTGCGGTCAGCGGGCCGCCGTCGAGCTTGTTGCGGCCGTAGCCCAGGTTGAAGTACCACTTGTCGATGCGGTAGGAGCCGCCCAGCGTCCAGGCATCGAGCTTGCGGCCGGACCCGAACTCGTAGTTCTGGAAGGCCCCGCCCAGGGCCAGGCCGCCGGTGGCATAGCGCAGGTAGGCGCCGACCGTCCGGCCCCCGGTGGGCGCGTCTTCGTCGAACGAGTACTGCAGGCCGCCCCGAAAGCCGCCGTATTCGGCCATGTACTTGATCATGTTGCTGGCACGCGCGCCCAGCGAGAAGCCGATCTCCGGCTTGAAGGCATCGAAGTACGGCGAATAGGGGAACGACGCATAGGTGCTGGTCACCACGTCGAACAGGACGTTGTACTGACGGCCGAGGGTGATGCGGCCGAAGCTGCTGCTCTGGATGCCGACCCACGATTGCTGGAAGTAGTTGGTGGTCGCCTGGGCGCCGGTGTCGGTGCCGAAGCGGTTCTCCAGGTTGGCCAAGGCACGCAGCCCACCGCCCAGGTCTTCCGTCACGTTGATGCCCCAACGGCTCTGCGACATGCCGCCGCCGATCATCTGCGTGAGGCTTCCGTCGCCGGCCGCGCCCTCGTTCGTGGTGTGCCGGATGGCGGCGTCCACGATGCCGTAGATCTGCACGCTCGACTGGGACCAGGCCAGGGGGGCGGCTGCGAGCAGGGCGCCGGCCATCGAAGCTTTCTTCAGCATTCTTCGTCTCCTCGTTGTGGTGACCGCAACTCTAGGGGAGGAGCACGTAGTTGCGACCAAGTGTTTCCTGCTCGGTTTCCCCTATGGGGCAATCCAGCGGAATTCGCTACCGCGCGGTAGAAATGAGCGAAGAAGGCTTCAGACACCGAAATACCAGCGCACAGAATGAAAGAAGACCGGTGCGGCGAAGCAGAGGGCGTCGACGCGGTCGAGCAGGCCGTTGGCGCCGGTCACGCCGACGCCCTTCTTGCCCCAGTTCGGAATGCCGCGGTCGCGCTTGAGTGCCTTCATGACCAGGTGGCCCATCGATCCCGCGACGCAGGCGATGAGCGCCATGGCCAGCGCCTGGCCGAACTTGAAGGGCGTGATGAAGGACATCGCCGCGCCGACGACGCTGGCGATCGCCATGCCCAGGCCCCAGCTGACCCAGTTGAAGCTGCGGCTCACGTTGGGGGCGAAGGGTTCGCGTGCCAGCCAGCGCCGCAGGGTGCCGCGCAGGCCGTGCCGCGCAGCATCGGCCTCGTCCGGCGGCAGGTAGGCGAAGCGGCGTGCGATCAGGTGCTGCACCACCATGCAGGTCTGGACCACGAAGACCAGGAAGAAGACGAGGAACGCGCTCTTGCCTTCGTAGCCGGGGAAGGACAGCAGCAGCAGCGCCGGCACGTGACTCATGCCGTAGACGCAGACCATGATGCCCCACTGCAGCTTGGCGTTGCGCTCCAGGAAGTGGCTGGGGTCGTTGGCCAGCGCGCTCACCACGGGAATCGCGATGAAGACGTAGACCGGGATGAAGACGGTGAAGAGGTCGAAGCGCGCGCTGCCCACCAGGAGGAACTGGGCAGGCAGCACCACGAAGAAGGCCAGGATCAGGCTGCGGTGGTCGCCGCGCCGTGTCGGCGACAGCGTGATGAACTCGCGCAGCGCGAAGAAGGCGATGAAGGCGAACAGCAGCGTGGCCACGCCCGGCCCGAGCGCCCAGCCGATCCAGAACACCACCACCATGAACCAGGTGGTGCGCAGCAGTGCGCGGAAGTCCGCGAACTCGCGCAGCCAGGCTTCGCCATGCGCGGCATTGCGCCGCTCGCGCAGGCCGACCCCCAGCGTGGCGATGCTCACCACCGTGAGCACGCCGAAGACGATGAGGAACAGGGCAGCGACCTGGTGGGTCGGCGAGAGGTTGCGGAGGAAGGCGTTCATACGTGGCGCAGCGCGATCACAGCTTCGCGTGCGCGGTCGAGAAAGGCGCGGCGCTCTTCACCCGGCGCCAGGGTGATCGGCGCGCCGAAGGTCACCGAACAGAGGATGGGCACCGGCACGATCTCGCCCTTGGGCATGACGCGCTGCACGTTGTCGATCCAGGCCGGCACCAGCACCACGTCGGGGAACATCTGCGCCAGCGTGAAGAGCCCCGACTTGAACTTCTGCGGCTCGCCGGTGTGGCCGCGCGTGCCCTCGGGGAAGATGATGATCGAGTCGCCGCTCTCGAGCGCCTCGACGAGCGGCTGCAGCGGCGCCATCGGGTCGGGCGGCGGTGCACCTGCTTCGGCCGGTGCCGGCGTGCCGCCGCGCTCCACATAGATGGCGTTGAACACCTCGGTGGTGATCCAGCGCTTCATCGGCGTGTTGGCCCAGTAGTCGCGCGCCGCGATCGGCCGGGTGATGCTGCGCAGTTCTTCGGGCAGCGCGGCCCAGATCATCACCAGGTCGAGGTGGCTCTGGTGGTTGGCGAAGTAGATGCGCTGCTCGGCCTTGGGCGGGCAGCCCCACCATCGCGCCTGCGCGCCGGTGAGCAGACGCACCAGGCCCAGCAGCACCCATCCCAGCAACTTCGCGGCAAACATGAGAGGCGATGATACGGGGCCATGACGACACAACGACTGCTGCCTGCCCGCGCCGAGGACATCCCGGCGCTCCTCGATCTGATCCTCACCCATGGGCCCAATCCGTGGAACTGGCTGCCGCCCGACGACGTGGCGCGGCATGTCGCGCAGATCGCGACGGGCGAGGTCGGTGCGGTCGTCGCTTGGGACGGCATGACCTTGCAGGGGGTCGTCACCTTCTGCCGGACGCGGCACTTCGCGCGCTACCAGCCGGCCGGGCGCGCCGCACAGCCGCAGGGCTATGTGTGCGAAGCGGTCGTGCACCGCGATGCCGTCGGGCAGGGGCTGGGTGCCCGCCTGCTGAAGGCCGCGCTCGATGCGCTGAAGGCGCAGGGCCTGCAGGAGGTCTACATCGACCGCCATGAAGAGAACGCCGCCTCGGCCGGGATGATGCGCAAGGCCGGGTTCGCCGTGATCGACACCTTCGCCGAGCCCGCGCGGCGGCCCCACGGGTCGGGACGCACGACCGTCTGCCGCGTCGTCTTCGGCGACGAAGCGGCACCTATGGCAGATCGGCGGCCGGCATCCGCGCCATGATGGTCGACGCCCGTCCGCTCACATAGGGCGAGCCGGGCCGCTTCTCGAAGAACTTCGGGCTGGGCAGCATCACGGCGAGGCGCGCCGCCTCGTTCGCGCTCAGCCGCGCCGCCGGCTTGTTGAAGTAGTGTTGCGCCGCCGCCTCGGCGCCGAACACACCTTCACCCCATTCGACGTTGTTCAGGTAGATCTCGAGGATGCGGCGCTTGCTCAGCAGCAGCTCGAGCGCGGTCGCCAGCACCAGTTCCTGGCCCTTGCGCAGCAGCGTGCGTTCGCCCGACAGCAGCAGGTTCTTCGCCAGTTGCTGCGTGATGGTCGAGCCGCCGCGGATCTTCGCGGGCGCCGGCTCCTTGCCGCGGGCGCGGGCCTGCGCGGCACGGCGGGCCGCGATCGCCTCGGCCTTGGCATTGCGCTGGCGGGCGCGCTCGATGGCCTCCCACTCGATGCCGCCGTGGTAGATGAACTCGGCGTCCTCGCTGGCGATCACCGCCCGCTTGAGCGTGTCGGCGATGCGGTCGTAGGGCACCCACTCCTGCTGCCAGTCGGGCGACTCGCCGCGCTTGGCGTTGGCGCGCCCGTTCGTCGCGATCTGCCAGGCTTCCGATCGCTGGAAGGCGGTCGATTCCGGTGCGACCACGACCATGAGCGCGATGCGCCCGAGGAAGAAAAACTGAAGGGCGATGCCTGCCACCACCAGGCAGAGCAGCCAGCGCGAGACCTGCCGCATGCGCCTAACCGTCGACCAAGGCGCGCAGCTCGGCCAGCACCTGCGCCGCCGGCGGGCGAACGCCGCGCCAGATCTCGAACGCTTCCGCCGCCTGCTCGACCAGCATGCCGAGGCCGTCGCGCGGCACCGCGCGGTGCGCGCGTGCCCAATCGAGGAAGCCCGCAGCCGCCGGCCCGTACATCATGTCGATGGCCAGCGTGCCGGGTCTGAGCACCGAGGCTGCGACCGGCACGTCGCCGCCCGACAGGCTCGAGGCGCTCGCATTGACCACGATGTCGAAGTCGCCCGCCACGGTGTGCAGCTCCTGTGCCTCGATGCTGGCGTGGTGTTCCAGGGCCAGCGCGGCGTGGCGCTGCACCAGCGTGATGGCCTTCGCCAGCGTCCGGTTGGCGACGACCACGCGCCGCGCACCCGCCGCCAGCAGCGGCCCGAGCACCCCGGATGCGCCGCCGCCGGCGCCGATCAGCAGCACGTCGCGCCCGGCGATCGGCACCCCGGCATTGCGCTCGATGTCGTGGACCAGGCCCACGCCGTCGGTGTTGTCGCCGTGCACGCCGTCGTCGCGAAAGCTCAGTGTGTTCACCGCCTCGGCCAGCGTGGCGCGTTCGCTCAGGTGCTGGGCGGCATCGCGTGCGTCGAACTTGAAGGGCACGGTGACGTTGCAGCCGCGCGCGGTGCCGTCGGGGTCGGCGCGAAAGGCCGCCAGGCCGCCGGCAAAGCCACCGAGCTCGATGCGGCGGCGGCCGTAGGCCAGGGTTTCGCCGGTCAGTTCGGCGAAGCGGGCGTGGATCCAGGGCGAGCGGCTGTGCTCGACTGGGTTGCCCATGACGCAGTACAGGTCCATGGTGCTCAGCCTCTCAGTTCTGGCGCGAGGACAGCTGCGTCTCGAGCGTCTCGTCGCGTGTGAAGCGGAAGCGCGAGGGCAGCACGATCTGGTCGGCCTGGCGCCGCATCGCATCGCTGAAGCGGCCGAAGTTGCCGATGCTGCGCACGATGGCCTGCGCCCGGCGGTCCAGCGCGAGGTTGCCGGAGGTCTCGACGACTTCGGTGGTCAGCAGGCTGCCGTCGAAGTTGACGGTGACCAGCATGGTGAGCTCGCCATACAGCTTCTTGCCCGCGACCTCGGGGAAGTTCTCGGTGCCGCGCGACTCGATGCGCCGGCGCAGTGCGTCGACGTACACCGCGTAGGCCGCCTCGCGGGTCGAGGGGCTGATGTAGCGCTTCTTCGGACGCGCGTTCTCTTCGTTGACCCGGCGTTCGATCTCGGCCAGCAGGTTGATGAGCTGGCGGCGCTTCTCTTCCTGCGCCCTGGCGTCGCTCGGGTTGCCGTGCTGGCGCGGATCGGGCAGCGGCATCGCGGCGAGCTGCTGCTTGATCTGCGCCAGCAACAACTGCTGCTGCGCCTGCATCGCCTCGACCTTGCGCTCGGCCTCTTCCATCGAGTCGCCGATGGTGGTGAAGGTGGAGGGCGGCAGCGGGCTGGTGGCGCGGCCGCGGTCGAGATCGCCGCCGCCGGCCATCGACTTCTGCGCGATCGCCATGGCCTTGTCGGGCGTCTCGTTGGTCGACGCGTTGACCAGGATGATCTCGAGCGGCGTGTCCTGAAACACCCGGTTGAACGCCTCGGGGTCGACGAAGCGCACCGCCAGCAGCGCGGCATGCGCCACCACCGACAGGCCGAGGGCGATCTGCAGGGTGCTCAGGTCTTTGAGGTTCATGGCGCGCTTGGCGGGGTGGCGCTCGGCCTCTCAGGCCGGCGTGTTCTCTGCGGCAGCCTCGCTGTCGTTCAGGTCCACGGCGATGGCGATCGGGCCGGCCACTTCTTCCTCGTCGTCGCCACTGCCCTCGTCGAGCGCGGCCGCATCGACCGGCGCATCGAGGCGTTCGAGCACCGTACCGTGCACGTCGAGCGCGATCTCGTCGATCTCGCCGAGCTTCACGCGCAGATGCGCGCCGCGTTCCTGCTGGCCGGCCACCGGGAACACCAGCGGCAGCGTGTCGGCGCGCACCAGCGCACCGTTCGGGATGTCCTTGATCACCGTCGCGGTCAGTTCGCCGATGCCCTGCTGCTGCAGGTACTTCAGCGTCCAGAAGCGCTCCATGCCGCCTTGATACGCGTTGTAGGTCGCATAGGCGGCGTCGAAGCCCGAGAGGATGGAGAACAGGTCGGCGTCCTTCGGCTTGAAGGGCGCGGCCAGCGCGGCGGTCTTGCCGTGGCGGGCGGCCGCGATGATCTGCCACTGGTTCACCAGGTCGGTGTAGCGGCGCAGCGGCGAGGTGCTCCAGGCGTAGCTCTTCACGCCCAGGCCCGCGTGCGGCAGCGCCCGGGTGCCCATGCGCACCTTGATGCCGGGCGCCAGGCTGGCCTGGCTGCGGTAGAGGCCCGGCACGCCGAGCTCGCCCAGCCAGCCGCCCCAGCCGCTGTTGGCCAGGATCATCGCTTCGGAAACGATCAGGTCGAGCGGCGTGCCGCGCTGGCGCGTGCTGATCTGCACCTGCTCGCTGCCCTCCGGCTCGCCCTCGTTGCCGACCAGGCGGAAGTTGTAGTCGGGCCGGTTGAAGTTCTCCGGCTTGCCGCGCACCACCTCGCGCTGCGCCTTGAGTTGCCTGGCCAGGCGGAACAGGAAGCTCAGCGGCGCACGCAGCGTGTTGACGACGTCGGGCGTGTCGGTGCTGGTCACCGCAGCGTCTTCCAGCCAGGGCTGCGTGATGACGCCGTCGAGCTGGTCGTGCCGCAGGTTGGCGACGATCGGCACCCGTTCGATCTTCGTCTCGGTGCCCTGCAGTTCCAGCGTGGCCTCGTCGAAGCGCGCATAGAGCGACACGGCCGGACGGTCGGCGCCTTCGAGCAGCGTGTAGGTTTGCACCACCGCATCGGGCAGCATGGTGATCTTGTAGCCTGGCATGTAGACGGTGGACATGCGCGCGCGCGCAACCTGGTCGAGCGGGCTGCCGGGCGCGAAGGCCAGGCCGGGCGCAGCGATGTGCACGCCCACCGTCACGGTGCCGCTGCCCAGGCCCTGCACCGACAGCGCGTCGTCGATCTCGGTGGTCTGCGAATCGTCGATCGAGAAGGCCTCGACGCCGTCGGCGCGCGGCAGGTCGTCGGCGATCGCCGGTGCGCTGAGCGCCGGCGGGAAGGCCGTGCCCTTGGGAAAATTTTCGAACAGGAAACGCTTCCAGTGGAACTGGTAGGCCGAGTCGATGGCGCCGGCGCGCTCGAGCAACTCGAGCGGCGCGCGCTGCGCGGTGCGCGAGGCCTCGACCACTGCCTTGTACTCGGGCGCGTTCTTGTCAGGCTTGAAGAGGATCTTGTAGAGCTGTTCGCGCACGGGCGCCGGGCATTCGCCCGCCACCAGCTGGGCCGCCCAGTCGGCGATCTGCGCCAGCACCTGCTTCTTCTTCTCGATCGCGGCCAGCGCCTGCTGGATGATCTCGGCCGGTGCCTTTTTGAAGCGGCCCTTGCCGGCGCGGCGGAAGTAGTGCGGTGCCTCGAACAGCGCGAACAGCGCCGCGGCTTGCTGTGCCAGCGAGGGGTTGGCCTGGAAATACTCGGTCGCCAGGTCGGCGAAGGCGAATTCGCCTTCGGGCGCGAATTCCCACGCCAGGTCGAGGTCCATGCCGGCGGCGAGCGCGCGGGCCTCGGCGATCAGCTCGGCCGGGGACGGCTTCTCGAAGCGCAACACGATGTTCGCGCCCTTGACCTTGACCCGCTTCCCGCTATCGAGCTCGACCTGCGCCGACGCTTCGGCCTCCGACAACACGCGGCCGCCGAGGTACTTTCCGGCTTCTTCGAACAATACAAACATGGGTGCGATTGTCCCATGGGCCACCCGGCCCCGGCGCCGGCGGGCCCGGCGTCAGACCGGATCGAGGAAGCGCAGGACGTCGACGAGGTGCTTCGTCTCGAAGTCCGACAGGGCGTGGTCGCCGCCTTCGAGCAGGCGCACGCGGCTGCCCGGGTAGCGGGCCGACATCTCGCGCCAGTCCAGCACCTCGTCGCCCTTGGCGACGATGGCGAAGACGCGTTCGGGCCGGTCGACCGGCCCGATTTCCAGCGTGCGCAGCTCCTCGATGAACGCCGGCTGGAAATAGAAATGCTGCGCCGGGTCGTGCCACGCCGTCTGGTCGCCGATGTGGCGCGCCAGGTCGCGTGCCGGGTCGACGGCCGGGTTCAGCAGCACCGCCGGGCAGCCCGTCATGGCGGCCACGTAGGTCGCGTAGAAGCCGCCCAGCGAGGAGCCGATGACCGCCATCGTGTCGCGCGGCCAGGGCGCGATGCCCCGCATCACCAGGTCCATCGCTTCGCGCGGCGAGGGCGGCAGTTGCGGGCACCACCAGTGCACGCCGGGGTGGCGTTGCGCCACCCGCTCGGCCATCAGGCGCGCCTTCATCGACTGGGGCGACGAGCGGAAGCCGTGCAGGTAGAGGAGGTGGGTGGTGGGCATCGTCGGCATGCTAACCGCGGCGTTGCGCGGAACGAAAAAGCCCCGCCGAGGCGGGGCCGTGGCGAGGTCAGCGTGCGATCACTGCAGCTTGTAAGTGGCGAACTTCTTGCTCACTTCGACCTGCCGGGTGTTGCGGGCCCACAGCTCGAACATGTTCATCGTGGTGCCTTGCGCATACTGGGTCGGCGATGTCGCGTCGCAATGCGTGTCCGACGCGCCTTGCGTCGAGCAATACAGCTTCGCCTTGCGCGCCGTGATCGACACGCCGGTGCTGTCGTTGTAACGCGTGCCCTGCGCATTGCCAACCGCCGGCGCGCGGCCGTAGGCGGACAGCGATGTCGGTGCCAGCGCTCCCCCAGGGACCACCCAGCCGGCCGTGTTGCCGGCGGCGCTGAAGTCGATGATGTTCGGCTCGGCTGGGTCGAGCGCACCGAATACCAGGTTCCCCGAGTTCGACGCGCCTGTCTCGGCGATGAGCTCGGCGCGCAGCGTCGGCGTCATGTCGACGAACACGAGCTGCTGGATCTCGGCGATCGATTGGGCGCGCGACAGGGTGCGGTAGCTCTGCACGACATTGGGCACTTGGGTGTCGACGTGGAAGAACTCCAGTTTCCAGACGCTCTGGTCCTGCAGGGCGCGCAGGCCGGCTTCGTCGTACTGCGGGCTGGCTGTGAAGAAGCTTTCCTTGTCGGCCGGATTGCCCGTCGTCGAACTGCTCTTGTAGGCGGCGGCCAGCCGATAGACGCTGCTGCCGGTAGCCGTGCCGTTGTTCTGCGCGACCAGGTAGGACAGGCCGCCGGTCGGCACATAGGTGAGCTGGCTGCCGAACGGGGTCGTGACGACCACCTTGGAGAACACCGAGGCGCCGCCCACGAGCCGGTTGTCGATGCTGATGTTGTAGCCCGTGGTGAACGAGCTGAACGCCGGCGTGTTGATCAGGTCGCGGTCTTCCGAGAACGGACGCACGCTCGCGCTGTAGGTGTTGCCGTTGCCCACCAGCTTGAGCGTGCCGTTCACGTTGCGTGCGATGAGCGTGTCGTTTTCGGCGTTGCCGGTGCTGTCCACCCAGCGGTAGCTCATCACGACGTCGCCATTGGTGCGGAGGAACTCGAAGTTGCCGCGCTCCCACTTCAGACCTGTGGCACCGCTGCGGAACAGGCTGGCGTAGGCGCCGCGGTTGTTGGCGTCGCGGCCGACGTTGTTGCCATTGTTCTGGAAGGTGGCCGGGTCGTCGTTGAGGAACATGCCTCGGCAGACCGGCGCCACGACGTTGGCGGCAGTGCCGATGACCGCGCCGTTGTCGTTGCCGTTCGTGACGCGCTGGGAGGCGGGCAGGGCGTAGCAGGCGGTCATGCGTTCGAACAGGCCGGCCACCATCGCGGGGGATGGAATCGCATCGAGTTGCGCCGCGGTCACCGCGGGCAACGTCGGCACGGCCGTCGCGTCGCTGCGGAAGCTGATGGACATCGGGGCGGCATCGGCCGTCGCGGGCTGGGCCTTGACGGTGATCTCGATATTGGCAGCCGTGCCGTCGGGCCGCACGCTCACCGAGATGGCGTCGAGCACCTTGTCCTGGCCGGTGCCGTCGGCGACGAAGACACCGGACATCGGGTCGATCGTCACGTTCAGTGCGCTCAGCAGCGGCTGCAGCGCGGTGAGGAGTTCGCTCACCTGCGCCTGGATGGTCGTGGCCGTCACGCTCTCGGGGCGGGTGGTGATGGCGCCGGCCAGGCTGGCCGGGTTGCCGTCCGGCGACAGTTGCGAGACGACGATGGTCGTCAGCGGCGTGACGTTGGCCGTGCCGCTGCCCGCGCTGGCCGTGGTGCTGTAGAAGCTCAACTCGTCGCGGCTCGCCTTGATGACCAGCGGGGCCTTGGTGCCGAGGGGCAGCGTGCAGTTGTAGGCGCCCTTGTCGTCAGTCTGGGTCGTGCACACCGTGACACCGGTCTGGTCGGTGACGGTGACGGTGGCGCCGGCAAAGGCCGCGCCGGTGGCGGCCACGCCGCTCAGGGTGGCCTGGGTCGCGACCGGCTCGGTGACCGGGGGCGTCGTTCCCGTGCCTGTTCCCGAAGCCGATCCGCTGTTTCCTCCCCCACCGCATGCGGCAAGCGACAGCAAAATAGCAGCCGCCAGGCCCGCACGGGTCTTCTTGTTCATCGTCATCTCTCGGTCCTTTGATTGATTCGTTACGAGGTCGTTACATGCGACGGGCGCCAGTGTCTGCGTCGTGGCCGCGTGGCACATCCCATGAATCAGTGAGTCATCAAAGATTTCCAGGTGTTTCGCGGCGTATGCTTCGCGCCCATGCATACCGAGGTATCAACCGGGCCGGGGAGGCCGTTCAGGGTGCTGGTCGTGGAGGACGACGTGCGGGCGCGCGGCTTTTTCGAGCAGAGCGTGCGCGCGAGCGACCGTCTTCGGTGGATGGCCGGCCTCGGGACGGTGCGTGAGGCGCTGGAATGGCTGGCCACGTCAACCGAAGCGCCGGACGTCCTGCTGGCCGATCTCGGCCTGCCCGACGGCAGCGGACTCGACGTGATCCGCGCGGCGGTGGCCCGCTTCCCGCAGTGCGAGCCGCTGGTGATCTCGGTGTTCGGCGACGAGGACAACGTGCTGGCGAGCATCGAGGCCGGCGCCGTCGGCTACCTGCACAAGGACGCACCGCCGGAGGACATCGCGCAGACCATCCTCGAGATGAAGGCGGGCGCATCGCCCATCTCGCCCATGATCGCGCGCCGCGTGCTGGCCAAGTACCGCCTCCTGCAGTCTGCGGCCAGCGCCGGTGCACGTGCCGATTGGCCGGCGGACCTCGCTCCGCCGGCCGCACCGAAGGCCGATGCGCCGACGTTGCTGTCGGCGCGCGAGCAGGAGGTGCTGGCCCTCATCGCCCGCGGCTTCTCGTACGCGGAGATCGCCCGGCTCAAGTCGCTGAGCGTGCACACGGTGCAGACGCACATCAAGAACCTCTACGGCAAGCTGGCGGTGCATTCGAAGAACGAGGCCGTCTTCGAGGCGACGCGGCTCGGCCTGCTGCGCCACCCCGGCTGAGGGGGCGCTACCGATGAGGGCGATGCTGCGATGGGTCTTCCTGGCGTTCGTGGCGCTGTGGGGTGGCCTTGCCGCGGCCGCCGCGCCGGATGCGGCCTTGCTGGCCCTGCGCGAGGGCACGGTGGTCAGCACCGTCGATGGCCACACCCGCGAAGAAGCTGCCATGCTGCCTTACCACTGGGACCGCATGCACAAGGGCCGGCCGGGCGAAGCGCGCTTCACGCTGCCCTTCAGCCTGGCGGAGACGCCGGGCGAGCCGTGGGGCCTGTTCATCCCGCGCGTCGGCAGCGCCTTCGATGTCGCGTTGAACGGCCATGTGCTGCAGACCTACGGCGACCTCGCACGCCCCAACGGCGCCGACTACGCCAAGGCGCCGGTCTACCTGCCGATACCGGCGCACCTGCTGCGTCCGGGGGAGAACCTGCTGCAGATCCGTATCCGCGCCGACTCGGGCCGTCGCGCGGGGCTGGCGGTCCCGACGATCGGGCCGGCGGAGCCGGTTCGCGGCAGCCTGTTCGCGTCCGCGTATGCCTGGCGCTTCACGGGTTCCGTGCTCCTGTCGGCCTTCAGCATCGTGGTTGGCGCCATCTCCCTGGCGCTGTGGTTCACGCAGGCCGACACGACCGGCGCAGGCCCGCCCCGCCGCGAGCACCTGTACCTGTGGGCGGCGCTGGCGGAATTCTGCTGGGCGCTGCGGGTGGCCGACGGCGCCATCCGCGAGCCGCCCCTGCCCTGGGTCGCCTGGGGCGTACTCATGGCGGCCTGCTATTCCGGATGGGCCCGTTCCTGCATCATGTTCTGCCAGCACCTCGCCGGCTGGCACGACCGGCCGGGCACGCAGTGGCTGCGGCGTGCGGCAGCCGTGATCTTCACGATGCCGGTGCTTGCATGCTACGTCGCTCTGACGCGGGCCGAGCCCCTCTGGCTGACCGCCTGGCTGGCACTGGAGATCGCGGTGGTAACGGCGTACGTGCTCTTCTTCGTCGGCGCGACGCTCCGGCGGCCGACCGCTCCGCGGATGCTGGTGGCGTCGGCATTGGTTCTTACCCTGGTGGTGGCGGCGCGCGACTGGTTCGTCATCCGCGTCAGCGACGCCTACGGCGACACCACGTGGGTTCGCTACACCTCGCTGTTCTTCGGCATGGCGCTGCTGGGCATCGTGCTGATGCGTTTCCGCGAGGCCAGTGCCCAGTCGCGCGACCTGCTGCGCACGCTCGCCGCGCGCGTGGCCGACCGCGAGCGCGAACTGGCGTCGGTCTATGGCCACCTCGAGCAGGCCGCGCGCGAACAGGAGCGCACGCGGGAGCGCGAGCGCATCCTGCGCGACATGCACGACGGCGTCGGCTCGCACATCAACTCGGCAATCCGTCAGCTGCAGTCCGGCCAGGCCAGCCAGCCGGAGGTACTGCGCACGCTGCGCGATTCGCTGGACCAGCTGAAGCTGTCGATCGACGCGATCCAGCTGCCGCCGGGTGACGTGCAGGGTTTGCTGGCCGGCCTGCGCTATCGGCTCGAGCCCCGTTTTGCCGGCGCCGGGCTGGGCCTGGAATGGGCGGTGGACGAACTGCCGGCCCTGCCCCGGCTGGACGCACCCTTGATGCGGCAGCTGCAGTTCCTCCTCTTCGAAGCCGTGTCGAACGTGCTGCAGCACGCGCAGGCGCGCCTCCTGCGGATCGAGGCGTCGATGGCGAGCGCCGGGCTGCGCATCCGGGTGATCGACGACGGCGTCGGCTTCGACACGGCGCGGGTGCCGCGCGCCCTCGCGTTGCGGGCGGAAGCGATCGGCGCCGCGATCGACGTCCAAAGCCGACCCGGCCGCACGGTCGTCCAGGTCGATTTCGGCGGATGACGCGGCGCGCGCGTCGATAATCCGCGCCCATGTCGGCCGTCTTCAACCAACCCTCGTTCGCGCGCCGCATCGCGCCCATCTTCCAGGGCTTCGACGGCTTCCTCGCGTTCGCGGTGTTTCTGCTGGCCTGCGCCGGCCTGCTGACGATGTACTCGTCGGGTTACGACCATGGCTCGCGCTTCCTGGACCACGGTCGCAACATGCTGCTGGCGGGCTTCATCATGTTCGTGGTGGCGCAGGTGCCGCCGCAGCGGCTGATGCATTTCGCGGTGCCGCTGTACACGGTGGGCGTGGCGCTGCTGATCGCGGTGGCCATCTTCGGCATCACCAAGAAGGGCGCCAGGCGCTGGATCAACGTGGGCATGGTGATCCAGCCCAGCGAGATCCTGAAGATCGCCATGCCGCTGATGCTGGCCTGGTGGTTCCAGCGGCGCGAGGGGCAGTTGCGGCCGCTTGATTTCGTGGTGGCGACGGTGCTGCTGGCGGTGCCGATCGGCCTGATCATGAAGCAGCCCGACCTCGGCACCGCGCTGCTGGTGCTGGCCGCCGGGATGTCGGTGATCTTCTTCGCCGGCCTGAGCTGGAAGCTGATCGTGCCGCCGGTGCTGATCGGCGTGGTGGCGGTCACCCTGATCGTCGGCTTCGAGTCGCGGCTGTGCGCCGACGGCGTCGACTGGCGGGTGCTGCACGACTACCAGAAGCAGCGCGTGTGTACGCTGCTCGACCCCACCAAGGACCCGCTGGGCAAGGGCTTCCACATCATCCAGGGGATGATTGCCATCGGCTCGGGCGGCGTGGGCGGCAAGGGCTTCATGCAGGGCACGCAGACGCACCTGGAGTTCATCCCCGAGCGCACCACCGACTTCATCTTCGCCGCCTACTCCGAGGAGTTCGGCCTGGCGGGCAATCTGTTCCTGATCAGCGCCTTCATCTTCCTGATCTTCCGCGGCCTGGCGATCGCCATGGATGCGCCCACGCTGTTCTCGCGCCTGCTGGCCGGGGCGGTGACCATGATCTTCTTCACCTACGCCTTCGTGAACATGGGCATGGTCAGCGGCATCCTGCCCGTGGTGGGGGTGCCGCTGCCCTTCATCAGCTATGGCGGCACGGCGATGGTCACGCTGGGGCTGGCGCTGGGCATCCTGATGTCGATCTCGCGCGCCAAGAAACTGGCGCAGAGTTGAGCCGACAGCCCCCTTCGCGGAATGCCGCGGATCCGGCTCTGCCGGTCCGCACGCATTGCCCCCGGTAGGGAGTGGGCGAAGCGGACACGAAGTGCCGCGCAGCCTGGGGGCGAGCAATAATGGTTTCATGATCTCCCGCGAACCCACCATCGAACGCCTCGCCATTGCGCAGCAGTTGCTGCTCACGCCCTTCGGACTCGACGAGTCCCACCTCGGCAAGGCGCTCGCCGAGATCAAGGCCCACCAGGTCGACGACGCCGACCTCTACTTCCAGTACACCCGCAGCGAAGGCTGGAGCCTGGAGGAGGGCATCGTCAAGACCGGCAGCTTCAGCATCGACCAGGGCGTCGGCGTGCGGGCGGTGAGCGGCGAGAAGACGGCCTTCGCCTATTCCGACGACATCTCCGAAGCCTCGCTGCTCGACGCGGCGCGCACGGTGCGCGCGATCTCGTCGGCGGCGCGCGGTGGCCGGGCCAAGGTGCCGACGCGCAAGATCGCCTCGAGCCGCTCGCTCTACAACGGGGTCGACCCGATCTCCACGCTCGACAGCACCGCCAAGGTGAAGCTGCTGGAGAAGGTCGAGCAGCTGGCCCGCAGCCGCGACCCGCGCGTGGCGCAGGTCATGGCCGGCCTGGCCAGCGAGTACGACGTGGTGCTGGTGGCGCGTGCCGACGGCACGCTGGCGGCCGATGTGCGCCCGCTGGTGCGGCTGTCGGTGACGGTGATCGCCGAGCAGAACGGTCGCCGCGAGATCGGCTCCGGCGGTGGTGGCGGTCGCTTCGGCCTGGCCTACTTCGACGATGCGCACATCGCGGAATACGTCGACCACGCGGTCAAGGCCGCGCTGACCAACCTCGAGGCACGGCCCGCGCCGGCCGGTGAGATGACCGTCGTGCTCGGCTCCGGCTGGCCCGGCATCCTGCTGCACGAAGCCATCGGCCACGGGCTCGAGGGCGACTTCAACCGCAAGGGCTCGAGCGCCTTCGCCGGACGCATTGGCCAGCGCGTGGCGGCCAAGGGCGTGACGGTGCTCGACGACGGCACCATCGCCGACCGCCGCGGCTCGCTCAACGTCGACGACGAGGGCAACGCCAGCCAGCGCAACGTGCTGATCGAGGACGGTATCCTCAAGGGCTACATCCAGGATTCGATGAACGCGCGCCTGATGGGCGTGAAGCCCACCGGCAACGGCCGCCGCGAAAGCTACGCCCACGTGCCGATGCCGCGCATGACCAACACCTACATGCTGGGCGGCGACAAGGACCCGCAGGAGATCGTCGCGAGCATCAAGAAGGGCCTGTACGCCACCAACTTCGGCGGCGGCCAGGTCGACATCACCAGCGGCAAGTTCGTCTTCTCGGCGAGCGAGGCCTACTGGGTCGAGAACGGCAAGATCCAGTACCCGGTCAAGGGCGCGACCATCGTGGGCAACGGCCCCGATGCGCTCACGCGCGTGACCATGATCGGTAACGACATGGCGCTCGATTCCGGCGTCGGCACCTGCGGCAAGGAAGGCCAGAGCGTGCCGGTCGGCGTCGGCCAGCCGACGCTGCGCATCGACGGCCTGACGGTCGGCGGCACCGCCTGAAGCCGCCGCACAACGCTTTTCTTCCGAAACCCGTGCTACATTCGGCCGTCATGTCGCAACACGCCGCTTTCTACTTTTCGTACTTTTGGTTCCGGACCTCCGGCGGCCTAGAGGCGAGCGCGTAAGACAAACGTACACCCTCCAAAGACCGCCGGCGCTCACGCCCCGGCGGTTTTTTTATGCCCTTTTGATCCCCGAACCTTAGACCCAGGAGCCGCACGATGACCCATCCCTCCGCACCCACCAGCGACAGCTGGTATGCGCGCGTCGAAAAAACCAGCCAGACCGACGACGAACGCATCAAGGACATCAACGTGCTCCCCCCTCCTGAACATCTGATCCGCTTCTTCCCCATCCGCGGCACAGCCGTGGAGACGCTGATCACCGGCACCCGCCGCAACATCCACAACATCATGGCGGGCCATGACGACCGGCTGCTCGTGGTGATGGGGCCCTGCTCGATCCACGACCCCGCCGCCGCGCTGGAATATGCCCGCCGTCTCAAGGTGCAGCGCGACAAGTACGCCGATTCGCTGGAGATCGTGATGCGCGTGTACTTCGAGAAGCCGCGTACCACCGTCGGCTGGAAGGGACTGATCAACGACCCGTACCTGGACCAGAGCTTCCGCATCGACGAAGGCCTGCGCATCGCGCGCCAGTTGCTGATCGACATCAACCGCATCGGCCTGCCGGCCGGCAGCGAGTTCCTCGACGTGATCTCGCCGCAGTACATCGGCGACCTGATCAGCTGGGGCGCGATCGGTGCGCGCACCACCGAAAGCCAGGTGCATCGCGAGCTGGCCTCGGGCATCTCGGCACCGATCGGCTTCAAGAACGGCACCGACGGCAACATCCGCATCGCGACCGATGCCATCCAGGCGGCGGCGCGCGGCCACCACTTCCTGTCGGTCCACAAGAACGGCCAGGTCGCGATCGTGCAGACCAACGGCAACAAGGACTGCCATGTGATCCTGCGCGGCGGCAAGGCGCCCAACTACGACGCCGAAAGCGTGGCGGCCGCCTGCCGCGATCTGGAGGCCGCCAAGCTGCCGCCGACCTTGATGGTCGACTGCAGCCACGCCAACAGTTCCAAACAACACCAGAAGCAGATCGACGTCGCGCAGGACATCGCGGGTCAGATTGCCAGCGGCAGCCGCAACGTGTTCGGCGTGATGGTCGAGAGCCATCTGAACGCCGGCGCCCAGAAGTTCACGCCGGGGCAGGACGCGATCGGCGGCCTGGCCTACGGCCAGAGCATCACCGACGCCTGCCTGGGCTGGGACGATTCCACCGCCGTGCTCGACACGCTGTCGCAGGCGGTGAAACGCCGCCGGGGCTGATCGCTCCGGGCGCGACGCCCGGCCCGATGCTCAGATTGCTCAGATTGCTCAGATCAGGCGGGCGAGTTCGGGCCAGTGGTGCCGCATGAGCGCGGCTTCCTCGCTGCCCTCGGGCATCAGCGAGAAGTCGGCGAAGTCGAGGCCCGGCCCGACCATGCAGGCCGCCAGCACGTAGTCGCCGGCGGTGTGCGTGGCGATCGGCTCGGCCGCCTGCCACTGGCCGGCCGGCACCACATGCTGCGGGCGTGTGCCATGCGCATCGACCGGCCCGAGCCGCGTGTGCGCCGGCGCCGTGCGCAGGGCTGCATCGGCCGTCCACAGCGCGAGCGGCGCGCCTTCCAGATGCACCCACACTTCGTCGGAGCGCACGCGGTGCCAGCGGGAATGGTGGCCGGCCTCGAGCAGGAAATAGATACTCGTCAAGGCCGACCGCGGCGGCCGCCCGTCGAAGGGCGTCACGCTGGCTGCGGAGCGGAACACCTCCGCGTACCAGCCGCCTTCCGGGTGCGGCTGCAATTCGAGCGTCTGGATGAGCTGCTGGACCCGCGTCATGTTCAGTCCCGGGCGCGCAGCGCGGCCAGCAGCTTGTCGTGCACGCCACCGAAGCCACCGTTGCTCATGCAGACGATGTGATCGCCCGCACGCGCCGCCGCCGCGACCTGGGCCACCAGCGCTTCGATGGCGTCGACCACGCGGGCCCGGTCGCCCATCGGCGCGAGTGCCGATGCGGCATCCCAGCCCAGGCCGCCGCTGTGGCAGAACGACAGGTCGGCTGCCTCCAGGCTCCAGGGCAGTTGCGCGGCCATGGTGCCCAGCTTCATGGTGTTGCTGCGCGGCTCGAAGACGGCCATGATGCGGTCGCTGCGATGCCCCTCGCCGTCCAGCTTGCGGCGCAGGCCGTCGAGCGTGGTGCGGATGGCGGTGGGGTGGTGCGCGAAGTCGTCGTACACGGTGACCGCACCGCCGTCGCGCGCCACCGTACCGCGCAGCTCCATGCGCCGGCGCACGTTGCGGAAGCTGCCCAGTGCGGCGGCCGCTTCGGCCGGCGGCACGCCCACATGGTCGGCGGCGGCGATCGCGGCCAGCGCGTTCATCTGGTTGTGCTCGCCCGACAGGGCCCACTCGACACGGCCGACCGGCGCGCCGCGGTGCAGCACGTCGAAGGCATCATGCGTGCCACGGGCCGACCATTCCGTGTCCGGGCCGTCCGTGCCGAAGCGGCTGACTTCGCTCCAGCAGCCCTGGGCCAGCACGCGCCGCAGGCTGTCTTCCCGCGCATTCACGACCACGCGGCCGGTGCCGGGCACCGTGCGCACCAGGTGATGGAACTGGCGCTCGATGGCGGCGAGGTCGTCGAAGATGTCCGCGTGGTCGAACTCGAGGTTGTTCAGGATCGCGGTGCGCGGTCGGTAGTGGACGAACTTGCTGCGCTTGTCGAAGAAGGCCGTGTCGTACTCGTCCGCCTCGATGACGAAGGCGGGGCCCTGGCCCAGCCGGGCCGAAACGCCGAAGTCGAGCGGCACGCCGCCCACCAAAAAGCCGGGCGCGCGGCCCGCACGTTCCAGCACCCACGCCAGCATCGACGTGGTCGTCGTCTTGCCGTGCGTGCCTGCCACCGCCAGCACATGCCGGCCCTGCAACACATGCTCGGCCAGCCATTGCGGGCCGCTGGTGTAGGGCGCACCCGCGTCGAGGATGGCTTCCATCAACGGGAATTTGGGGGTGCCGTCGGGCAGGCGTGCGCGCGAGACCACGTTGCCGACGACGAACATGTCGGGCGCCAGCGCCATCTGGTCCGCGTCGAAGCCTTCGATGAGGTCGATGCCCAGCGCGCGCAACTGGTCGCTCATGGGCGGGTAGACGCCGGCGTCGCAGCCCGTCACCCGGTGGCCGGCTTCGCGCGCCAGTGCGGCGACGCCGCCCATGAAGGTGCCGCAGATGCCGAGGATATGAATGTGCATCGGTCGATTCTAGGGATGCTCCCCGCCGCGCTTCCATGGAATGCTGCAGTGCGGGCAGAATGCCCGGATGGACACGTCGAAGCGCGAAATCGCTGCCGCAGCCGCCCGCCTCGTGGTCGAGGAGGGGCTGGAGTACGGCCCGGCCAAGCGTCGCGCCCTGCGGGATCTGGGCCTGCCGGCGCGGACGGCGCTGCCGCACAACGACGAGGTCGAGGCCGAGGTGCGCGACTACATCGCCCTGTTCTGCGCCGACACCCAGCCCAAGGAACTGCACGCACTGCGCCAGCTCGCGCTGGAATGGATGGAGCGCATGGCCGCCTTCCGGCCGCATGTCGGGGGGGCGGTCTGGCACGGTACGGCGACGCGGCTGTCGGATATCTACATCCAGCTTTTCTGCGACGACTGCAAATCGGCCGAGATCGCACTCATCGACCACCACGTCGATTACGAGCCGCGCATGGTGACCGGCTTCCACGGCGAGCAGGTCGAGGCGCTGAGCGTCCATGCGACGAGCCGCGAGCTGGGCGAGGAAATCGGTGTGCACCTGCTGGTGTACGACCTCGACGATCTGCGCGGCGCGCTCAAGCCCGATTCGCAGGGCCGCACGCCGCGGGGCGACCTGGCAGCCCTCCGCCGTCTGATGGAAAAGGACGCGGCATGACCGCGTCATCGACGCGCAGGGCGTGGGTGCTAGGCGGCGTTGCCGCCGCGGCGGGCGTTGCCGGCACGGGCGTGGCCTGGTGGCGCCATGGAGCGCCGACGCAAGCCGCTGGCGAGCAACTCCCCGCCAAGTTCTGGGCCTCTCGCTTCGAGCAGCCCGACGGCCAATCGCTGCAGATGGCCTCGCTCAAGGGCAAGCCGTTGCTGTTGAACTTCTGGGCGACCTGGTGTCCTCCCTGCGTCGAAGAATTGCCGATGGTCGATCGCTTCTATCGCGATCAGCAGGCGAATGGTTGGCAAGTGGTAGGCTTGGCCATCGATCGGCCCGAGGCAGTGAAGAAGTTCCTGGCGCGCACGCCTGTGACTTTTCCCATCGGCATCACCGGGCTCGACGGCACCGAACTGGTCCGTGAACTGGGAAATGCCGGCGGCGGCCTGCCTTTTACGTTGGTTTTAGCAGCCAATGGCAGCGTGGCGGCCCGCAAGATGGGTCAGTTGCTGCCTGCCGATCTGGATGCTTGGCAGCGCGCAGAACTTCACAGTTAGAATCTCGCCGATACAACCCGGCACTTGGCGAACGAACGCCGAAATAAGCCGATTTTCAGGTGAGTTCAATCCGGAACGACCGGCATAGCCGGCAATGGAGTCCCATGGATCTGCGCAAGTTGAAGACACTGATCGATCTGGTGTCTGAGTCGAATATTTCCGAACTGGAAATCACCGAAGCCGAAGGCAAGGTCCGCATCGTCAAGGCCGGCGAAGCGGCGCCGGTGCAATACGTTCAATCCGTGGCCGCCCCCGCAGTCGCCGCTCCCGCGGCGGCCCCTGCTGCCGCGCCGGCCCCTGCGGCCGCCCCGGTGGCGACCGGCCACACGGTGAAGTCGCCGATGGTCGGCACCTTCTATCGCTCCTCGAGCCCCGGTGCACCGGCCTTCGTGGAAATCGGCGCCCAGGTGAAGGAGGGCGAGACGCTCTGCATCATCGAGGCGATGAAGATCCTCAACGAGATCGAGGCCGACAAGTCGGGCACCGTCACCCAGATCCTCGGCGAGAACGGCCAGGCGGTCGAATACGGCCAACCGCTGTTCATCATTGAGTGACCATGTTCAAGAAGATCCTGGTTGCCAATCGCGGCGAGATCGCACTTCGAATCCAACGGGCCTGCAGCGAACTCGGCATCAAGGCCGTGATGGTCTATTCGGAAGCCGACCGTGACGCCAAGTACGTCAAGCTGGCGCAGGAGGCGGTGTGCATCGGCCCGGCGCCCTCGGCGCAGAGCTATCTCAACATGCCGGCGATCATCTCGGCCGCCGAAGTGACCGACGCCGAGGCCATTCACCCGGGCTACGGTTTCCTCAGCGAGAACGCGAACTTCGCCGAACGCGTGGAGCAGAGCGGGTTCCAGTTCATCGGGCCCACGCCGGAGTCGATCCGCATCATGGGCGACAAGGTGTCGGCCAAGCAGTCGATGATCAAGGCGGGCGTGCCCTGCGTGCCCGGTTCCGAAGGCGAACTGTCCGACGACGCCGCGACCAACAAGCGCATCGCGCGCGCCATCGGCTACCCGGTGATCATCAAGGCCGCGGGCGGCGGCGGTGGCCGCGGCATGCGCGTGGTGCACACCGAGGCGGCGCTGGTCAATGCGATCCAGATGACCAAGGCGGAAGCCGGCGCGGCCTTCAACAACCCGGCCGTGTACATGGAGAAGTTCCTCCAGAACCCGCGCCACATCGAGATCCAGATCCTCGCCGACAAGCACAAGAATGCGGTGTACCTGGGCGAGCGCGACTGCTCCATGCAGCGGCGCCACCAGAAGGTGATCGAGGAATCCCCGGCGCCGGGCATCGCGCGCAAGCTGATCGAGAAGATCGGCGAACGTTGCGTCGCAGCCTGCAAGAAGATCGGCTACCGTGGCGCCGGCACCTTCGAGTTCCTCTACGAGAACGGCGAGTTCTATTTCATCGAGATGAACACGCGCGTGCAGGTCGAGCACCCGGTGACGGAATTCACCACCGGCATCGACATCGTGAAGACGCAGATCATGGTGGCTGCGGGCGAGAAGCTCCCGTTCACGCAGCGCCAGATCGAGATGCGTGGCCATTCGATCGAATGCCGCATCAACGCCGAGGACGCCTACAAGTTCACGCCGTCGCCGGGCCGCATCACGATGTGGCACCCGCCGGGCGGGCCGGGGGTGCGCGTCGATTCGCACGTGTACACGAACTACTTCGTGCCGCCGAACTACGACTCGATGATCGGCAAGATCATCGTGCACGGCGACACGCGCGAGCAGGCGATGGCGCGCATGCGCACGGCGCTCAACGAGACCGTGATCGAAGGCATCCAGACCAACATCCCGCTGCACCGCGAGCTGATGGTCGACGCCAAGTTCATGGCCGGCGGCACCAACATCCACTACCTCGAAGAGTGGCTCGCGGCGCGGGCCCGGTGAAGCACCGTGTTTGAACTCCGCCTGCTGGCCCCTGAAGCGCGCATCGAAGACCTGAGCGAGGCGCTCGAGGCGCTCGAGGCCTTGAGCGTGTCCGTCGAAGACGCCGACGCGCAGACCGATGCCGAGCAGGCGCTCTTCGGCGAGCCCGGCATGCCGCCGCCGAAAGACGGCTGGCAGCGCTCGCGCGTGATCGCGCTGTTCCCCGACGAGCGTGCGGCACGCGAGGCGGCCACCTTGCTGTCGGCGCAGGATTTCTTCGCCGGCTGCGAAGTGGTCGGCGTGGCCGACGTGCCGGAGCAGGACTGGGTGCGGCTGACGCAGTCGCAGTTCGCGCCGGTCGAGATCACGCCCGAGTTCTGGATCGTGCCGACCTGGCACGAGCCGCCGGCCCAGGCGCGGCAGACCATCCGCCTCGACCCGGGGCTCGCTTTCGGCACCGGCACCCACCCCACCACGCGCATGTGCCTGCGCTGGATCGCGACGCGGCAGCCCGCCGCGCCGGCACGGGTGCTCGACTACGGTTGCGGCTCGGGCATCCTGGCGATCGGGGCGGCGAAATTCGGCGCCATGGCCATCGACGCGGTGGACATCGACCCTGCGGCGGTCGAGGCCACCCGGCTGAACGCCGACGCCAATGCCGTGCAGTTGAACGCCGGCCTGCCCGATGCGGCCCAGGGCCGCTACGACGTGGTTCTGGCCAACATCCTGGCCACGCCGCTCAAGGTGCTCGCGCCGTTGCTGTGTGCGCACGTCGCGCCGGGCGGCTCGCTGGTGCTGGCCGGCATCCTCGAGCGACAGGCCGACGAACTCAAGAGCGCCTATGCGCCCTATGCGGCGCTCGAGGTGAGCGATACCGAGGACGGCTGGATCCTCATGACGGCGCGCCTGTAGCCACCGCCGGCCCGCCGATCCGGGCAAGGGCCGATCCTACAATCGACGCCTCATGAGTCTCGCCACCCGCTGCCCTGCCTGCGGCACCACGTTCAAGGTGGTGCGAGACCAGCTTCGCATTTCCGACGGATGGGTGCGCTGCGGTCGTTGCAGCCATGTGTTCGACGGCACGGAACACCTGCACGACACCGAAGCTGCGACGCCGGACGTGGCAGCGCCCACGCCCGCACCCGAGCCGGCCGACCAGGCGTCGTCGGCGCAGAGCGCTCCGCCCTCGGACTCGCCGACACCCGAGGCGTCGACGCTGGCCGACATCGACTTCTTCGGCGAGGCCTTGATGCGCCTCCAGGGCGGCTCATCGGACGGCGAGGCGCCCGGCCGCGCGCCGACGGCCGCCATCACCGACCACATTCCGCAGCCACCGCGCACCCAACCCGTGGCGCTCGAGGCCCCCACGCTCGGCTGGCCTGCGTTCGGCGGCCATGCATCGACCTCCACGGTGCCCGTCATCGAGTTCCCCGTCGATGAGCCGCCTGTACCGGGGCCCGTCGCGGCCGAGGCCGTCGACGCTTGGTCGCGGCTGCCGTCGCTGCACCTGGGCGATGTGCCGCAGCGCGCCGAGGCATCGGTGCCAGCGGCGGTGTCCGACGCCGACGACGCCCAGTTTCAGAAGGCGTTGCGCCGCGCGCGCATCAAGTCCGCCAAGATCGCGAAGGCGCGTGCCAAGGCCAAGGACAGCGAGCCGGCCGCCGTCGTGATGACGGCGAGCGAGCCCGTGGAGCCTTCGCCGACGCCGGAGATTTCGCCGGCGCCCGCCCGCCGGCGCTCCTCGCGCGTGCACGAGGAGCGCCAGCAGGGCTTTCGTCTGCGCTGGCCCTGGCGTACCCTCTCGGCGGCCGCATTGCTGCTGCTGGTGGCGCAGATGGCCTACCAGGAGCGCAGTGCCATCGTGGCTCGCCAGCCGTCATGGCGGCCCGCCTTTGCCAGTGCGTGCGAGGTGCTGGGTTGTCAGCTGTCGGCGCTGCAGCGCATCGCGGACATCACCATCGACGGCGCTTCCTTCGCGCGAGAAAAAGGCGGCGAGGGCTACCAGCTGAGCTTCACGCTGCGCAACCGGGCCGACCTCCCGCTGGCCATGCCCGCGGTCGAGCTGTCGCTGATCGATCTGCAGGAGCGGACCGTCGTGCGCCGCGTGCTCAGGCCCGCCGACTATGGCGCGCCGGCCGTGATCGCCGCGCACGGGGAGCGCACGGCACTGCTGCCGATGACGCTCGCCAGCGGCGACGCCGCGGCATTGCCGCGCGTGGCCGGATTCCATCTCGATGCCTTCTACCCCTAGTCGCGTTCCGGCGCGTCTTCATCCCTTCTTCCCTTCCTTCCCTACCAACGGTCCATCCCATGGCAGCCCTGATTTGCGGTTCTCTCGCGTTCGACACCATCATGAATTTCGAGGGAAGGTTTGCCGACCAGATCCTCCCGGACCAGGTGCACATTCTGAACGTGTCCTTCCTCGTGCCCGGCCTGCGCCGTGACTTCGGCGGGTGCGCCGGCAACATCGCCTACAGCCTGAATGCGCTGGGCGGCACGGCGCTGCCGATGGCGACCGTCGGCAGCGACGGCGCCGACTACATCGCACGCCTGCAGGGCCTGGGCATCGGCACTGAATTCGTCCGCGAACTCGGCGACACCTACACCGCGCAGTGCTTCATCACGACCGACCTCGCCAACAACCAGATCACGGCCTTTCACCCGGGCGCGATGCAGCAGGCGCACGTCACGCGGATCGAGGCGCGCGACGACATCCGGCTCGGGATCATCTCGCCCGACGGACGCGATGCGATGCTGCAGCATGCCGAGCAGTTCAAGGTCGCCGGCATTCCCTTCGTGTTCGACCCGGGCCAGGGCCTGCCGATGTTCAACGGCGACGAACTCGCGCGCTTCATCGAGCAGGCGGACTGGGTCACGGTCAACGACTACGAAGGCAAGATGCTCAGCGACCGCACCGGCTGGGGCAACGCCGAGATCTCGCGCCGTGTGCGCGGGCTGGTGGTCACGCTCGGCGCCGATGGCTGTGATGTCTGGGTCGACGGCCAGTGCACGCATGTGCCGGCCGTGACGCCCGAGGCGGTGGTCGACCCGACCGGCTGCGGCGACGCCTGGCGCGGTGCGCTGCTCTTCGGTCTGGAGAAGGGCTGGTCGCTGGCAGACTGCGCCACGCTGGGCAACCGCGTGGGTGCACTCAAGATCGCACAGCGCGGTCCGCAGAACTACCGACTCGATCGGCCGGTGCTGGGCGTTTGAGCGTCTTCTTGCCCCGGCCCTGAGCGTGACCCGTCCTGAATAGCGTTGACACCTCAGGACGATAGGAACACTGCCGGAGCTACCCGGCCAAGGACGCCCGAT
>NZ_JAOOPY010000002.1:0-227500 GCF_025486315.1 Variovorax sp. N23
AGAAGGTCTGCGCTTCGCCATTCGCGAAGGCGGCCGTACCGTGGGTTCGGGCGTCGTGGCCAAGATCCTCGACATCTGAGTCGAGCGAACAAAGGAATCATCACCATGGCCACGAAGCAAAAAATCCGCATCCGCCTGAAGGCATTCGACTACAAGCTGATTGACCAGTCGGCGGCCGAGATCGTCGACACCGCCAAGCGCACCGGCGCCATCGTCAAGGGCCCCGTGCCCCTGCCGACGCGCATGAAGCGTTTCGACATCCTGCGTTCGCCGCACGTCAACAAGACGTCGCGCGACCAGTTCGAAATCCGCACGCACCAGCGTCTGATGGACATCGTCGACCCGACCGACAAGACGGTGGACGCGCTGATGAAGCTCGACCTCCCGGCCGGCGTGGACGTCGAAATCAAGCTGCAGTAAGCCTTTCGCATTCCTGCATGCTTCAAAGCCCGTCGGTAGAAATACCGACGGGCTTTTTTTGTTCTTGCGTGCCATGGAGGTGTGGCATTCTCCGGAGCGCAGGTGACGACTGGCATCATCGGCGCAAGGAGTCTTTATGGGCGGAATGTGGTGGTCCCGGGCATGCCTGCTGCTTTGTGCCGCGGTGCTCGCCGGCTGCGGCGGCGGTGGGGGCGGTGGGGGCGGTGGCGCCACGCCGGCGGGCGGCACGGTCGTCATCCAGGGTGTGGCAACCTTCGATTCGGTCCCGAATGCGAGCAGCGGCCGCCTCGATTACAGCGCCACGAGCGCCAAGCCGATCCGGGGTGCGGTCGTCGAGGCGGTGGCCGAGGATGGCAGCCGGGTGCTGGCAAGCGCCATGACCGGCGAAACGGGGGCCTATGCCCTGTCGGTGCCCGTGAACACGCAAGTGCAGATCCGCGTGCGCGCCCAACTCCAGCGCAGCAGCGCGCCGAGTTGGGATGTGACGGTGCGCGACAACACAGCGTCCGGCGCGATCTACAGCATTCAGTCGGCCGTCTTCGGCAGCGGCAGTGCGGCGTCCCTCCAGCGCGACATCCACGCACCGTCTGGCTGGAATGGCAGCGCCTACGGGAGCACGCGCGCGGCCGGCCCTTTCGCGCTGCTCGACACCGTCTATGTGGCCATCAACAAGGTGCTCTCGGTGGCGCCCGCCTTGAACTTCCCTGTCTTGCGCGTGTACTGGAGCAGCAAGAACAGGCCCTCCTCTGGGGATCCGGCAGTCGGCGAGATCGGCACCACCTTCTTCCGGTCGAGCAGCGACGGTGAGCGCGCCATCTATGTACTCGGACAGGCCGACGTGGACACCGACGAGTACGACGTTTCGGTGGTGGCCCACGAGTGGGGTCACTACTACCAATCCGCGTTCAGCCGCGATGATTCACCGGGCGGAGAACACGGCCCGGGGGATTTGCTCGACCGCCGACTGGCTTTCTCGGAAGGCTGGGGTAACGCGTGGTCCGGCATTGCCTTGGAGCGCTCCACGTACAGCGATTCAAATGACGTTGCTCAGAGCGGAGGCTTTTCGCTCGATCTGAGCAGCGCCCCCGCCACGAACCGGGGTTGGTTCAACGAGCAGTCGATCCAGTCCATCTTCTGGAACCTGGAGCGTGCGGCTGGCTTCGGCGCCATTCATGCGGCCATGACCGGGCCGTTCAGGAGCGGCGTGCCAGTGACCTCCATCCATCCCTTTGCGGCGGCATTCGCCGTGGCGGCGCCTTCGCAGGCGGGTACGCTGGCGAGTCTGTTGGCGGCGCAGGCGATCAGCCCCTCTACGAGCGATCCTTTCGGTACGTTGGAGACCAACGACCAGGGTCTCTCCGGGGTATTGCCGCTCTACAAGAGCGCGGCGAGTTCCAACCTGTGCGTTGAGAAAGACAACGAGCGGCGAAATACCATTGGCCGGTTCGCGTATGTCCGATTCACTCTGGCTGCGGCCGGCTCGCATCAGATTGACGTCACTGGACTGCCCTCCACGTCGAATCCGGCGTTCGAGGTGTATCAAGGTGGCCTGCTCACGAGTCAGAACGTGCAATCGGGTGCGAGCGAAAGCGGTACTCTGAACCTTCCTGCAGGGGAGAGTGTCCTGGTTCTTCGCGATAGCAACGCCGGTGCTGCATGCTTCACCGTTTCAATCAACTGAGGAGAGCGGACATGAGCGCCCAACCGTCCTTTGTGCGCACGCGTTTCGCTGCGTTGGCCCTGATGGCGGCAGTGGCTGCACTGCCCGCCCATGCCGACCGCTCCGGAACCGAAGAGACCGCCCGCGATGCGGGCGCGCCCCGTGCCGCCATGAAGCCTGTTGCGCCGCGCAAGACGAACGGCTCCGGCATCGAGGTGCAGTTCCGCATCGACGGCACCCCGCGCTTGGGCGAGGCCTTGCCGATCACCCTGAGCTTCGTCGGCATCACCGACCCGGCCGGGGCGACCGTCCGCTTCACGGCCGATGCCGGACTCTCGTTGCCGGCCGCCTACCTGTCGAAGCTTCCGCTCTCTGTGGGGCAGACGGCGCCGACGCTGACGGTGCCGGTCACGCCCATGGCGGAAGGCCTGGCCTACCTCAATGTCTTCACCACCCAGGGCGGGAAGACCAGCGCCAACTCGGTGCCGGTGCAGGTCGGCAAGGCGACAGCGTCGAAGCCGGGCGGCGAACTCAAGTCGACGCCGAGCGGCGACAGGATCCTGATCGTCCCGGTCCCTTGATCCGCTCGGCCTTGCGCGCCTGAGCACTCGCGGGCTATAATCGCCGGCTCTGCCCGTTTTGCGCCTCCAGGGGCGCGCGACGGCGAGAATTTATCAACCTTTCTTCGTGACTGGTTCCCCTCAACAGGAGCGCAGTCAACGCTGTCGCCAATTGAAGTGGCAGCGGCGAAGGAAGACTTCCATTTTTGGAGAAAACATATGAGTCTGAGCAACTCCCTCGGGTTGCTGGGCCGCAAGGTGGGGATGATGCGTCTCTTCACCGATGACGGGGACGCAGTTCCTGTCACGGTGGTGGATGTGTCCAACAACCGTGTGACCCAGATCAAGTCGCAAGAGACCGACGGCTACGTCGCGCTTCAAGTGACGTTCGGCTCGCGCAAGGCATCGCGCGTGACCAAGCCGCAGGCAGGCCACCTCGCCAAGGCGGGTGTGGAAGCTGGCGAGATCATCCAGGAATTCCGCGTGACCGCCGATACGGCCGGTCAGCACAAGCCCGGTGGCGTGATCGCTGCAGGCAGCGTGTTCGCGGTCGGCCAGAAGGTGGACGTGCAGGGCACTTCCATCGGCAAGGGCTTCGCTGGCACCATCAAGCGCCACAACATGAGCTCGCAGCGCGCGTCGCACGGCAACAGCCGTTCGCACAACGTGCCGGGTTCCATCGGTATGGCGCAGGATCCGGGCCGTGTGTTCCCGGGCAAGCGCATGACGGGCCACCTCGGCGACGTCACCGTTACCACGCAGAACCTCGACGTGATCCGCATCGACGAAGCCCGTCAACTGCTGCTCATCAAGGGCGCGATCCCCGGCTCGAAGGGTGGCTTCGTCACCGTGCGTCCGGCCATCAAGGCCAAGCCGCAAGCGGCTGAAGGAGCGAAGTAATGCAACTCGAACTCCTGAACGAACAAGGCCAAGCCGCGTCGAAGTACGACGCCCCCGAAACCGTGTTCGGCCGTGACTACAACGAAGACCTGGTCCACCAGATCGTCGTCGCCTTCCAGGCCAACGCCCGCCAAGGCACGCGCGCCCAGAAGGACCGCGAACAGGTCCATCACTCGACCAAGAAGCCTTTCAAGCAAAAGGGAACGGGCCGCGCCCGTGCCGGTATGACGTCCTCGCCGCTGTGGCGCGGGGGTGGCCGGATCTTCCCGAACATGCCTGACGAGAACTTCACGCAGAAGATCAACAAGAAGATGTACCGCGCCGGTATGGCTTCGATCCTCTCGCAGCTCGCTCGCGAAGGCCGTCTGGCCGTGGTCGATTCGATCAAGGTCGACTCGCCCAAGACCAAGCCGCTGGCTGCCAAGTTCAAGGCGATGAACCTTGAATCGGTGCTGGTGATCGCCGAAGAAGTCGACGAGAACCTGTACCTCGCCTCGCGCAACCTGGTGAACGTGCTCGTCGTCGAGCCGCGTTACGCCGACCCGGTGTCGCTGGTGCACTACAAGAAGGTGCTCGTCACCAAGGGTGCCGTCGACAAGCTCAAGGAGATGTTCGCATGAGCCGCATGAATCCTACGCCGGCCTTCCGGACGCAGTTCGAAGAAGGTCGCCTGATGGCCGTGCTGGTCGCACCGATCGTGTCCGAAAAGGCCACGATGGTCGGCGAGAAGTCGAATGCCGTCACTTTCAAGGTGCTGCAGGACGCCACCAAGCCCGAGATCAAGGCCGCTGTTGAACTGATGTTCAAGGTCGAAGTCCAGGGCGTGTCCGTGCTCAACACCAAGGGCAAGACCAAGCGCTTCGGCAAGTCCATCGGTCGCCGCGACAACGTTCGCAAGGCCTATGTGACCCTGAAGGCCGGTCAAGAGCTCAACCTCGTCGGGGAAGGTGCTTAAATCATGGCCGTCATCAAGATGAAGCCGACTTCGCCGGGCCAACGTGGCGCGGTGAAGATCTCGCGGGACCACCTGTTCAAGGGTGCTCCTCATGCTGCGCTGCTGGAGCCGCAATTCCAGAAGGCCGGCCGTAACAACAACGGTCACATCACGACCCGTCACAAGGGTGGTGGCCACAAGCACCACTACCGCGTGGTGGACTTCGTGCGCAACAAGGACGGCATCCCGGCCAAGGTCGAACGCATCGAGTACGACCCGAACCGCACCGCCCACATCGCGCTGGTGTGCTACGCCGACGGCGAGCGCCGCTACATCATCGCCCCGCGCGGTCTGGAAGCCGGTGCCACGCTGCTGAGCGGTTCGGAAGCCCCGATCCGCGCTGGCAACACACTGCCGATCCGCAACATCCCCGTGGGTTCGACCATCCATTGCATCGAACTGCAGCCCGGCAAGGGCGCGCAGATCGCTCGCTCGGCCGGCACCTCGGCGACCCTGCTGGCACGCGAAGGCGTCTACGCCCAGGTCCGCATGCGCTCCGGTGAAGTGCGCCGCATTCACGTCGAATGCCGCGCCACGATCGGCGAAGTGGCCAACGAAGAACACAGCCTGCGCCAGCTCGGCAAGGCCGGTGTGAAGCGTCACATGGGTATTCGCCCGACCGTTCGCGGTGTGGTGATGAACCCGGTCGACCACCCGCACGGTGGTGGCGAGGGCAAGACCGGCGAAGGCCGTCATCCGGTCGACCCGTGGGGCAACCTCACCAAGGGCTATCGCACCCGTAACAACAAGCGCACGCAGGTCTTCATCGTGTCGCGTCGCAAGAAATAAGGGGATAGCACATGACTCGCTCTCTCAAGAAGGGTCCTTTCGTCGACCACCATCTGGTGGCCAAGGCCGACAAGGCCGTGACGACCAAGGACAAGAAGCCGATCAAGACTTGGTCGCGTCGCTCGATGGTCCTGCCCGAGTTCATCGGCCTGACCATTGCCGTGCACAACGGCAAGCAGCACGTGCCCGTGTACATCACCGACCAGATGGTCGGCCACAAGCTCGGCGAATTTGCGCTCACGCGCACGTTCAAGGGGCACCCCGCGGACAAGAAAGTCCAGAAGAAGTAAGGAACGACCATGTCTGAAACACGTGCAGTCCTCCGCGGTGTCCGCCTGTCGGTCGACAAGGGCCGTCTGGTCGCGGACCTCATCCGCGGCAAGAAGGTCGATCAAGCGCTCAACGTTCTGCAATTCACGCAGAAAAAGGCCGCTGTGATCATCAAGAAGGTGCTCGAGTCGGCCATCGCCAACGCCGAGCACAACGACGGTGCCGACATCGACGAATTGAAGGTCAAGACCATCTACGTCGAGCAAGGCGCCACGCTCAAGCGCTTCACCGCCCGCGCCAAGGGCCGCGGCAACCGCATCAGCAAGCCCACGTGCCATGTGTACGTGACGGTTGGCAACTAAAGGCCGGAAGACTATGGGACAGAAAATCCACCCCACTGGCTTCCGCCTTGCGGTCAGCCGTAACTGGTCCAGCCGCTGGTATGCCAGCAACAAGGACTTCGCCGGCATGCTGGCGGAGGACATCAAGGTGCGCGAGTACCTGAAGAAGAAGCTCAAGAACGCGTCGGTTTCCCGCGTGATGATCGAGCGTCCCGCCAAGAATGCGCGCATCACGATCTACTCGGCACGTCCGGGCGTCGTGATCGGCAAGAAGGGCGAAGACATCGAGAACCTCAAGCGCGAACTCGGCAGGCAGCTGGGCGTGCCGGTCGCAGTGAACATCGAAGAAGTGCGCAAGCCCGAAATCGATGCCAAGCTGATCGCCGACAGCATCACGCAGCAGCTCGAGAAGCGGATCATGTTCCGCCGCGCCATGAAGCGTGCCATGCAGAACGCCATGCGTCTGGGTGCCCAGGGCATCAAGATCATGTCGTCGGGCCGCCTGAACGGCATCGAAATCGCACGTTGCGAGTGGTACCGCGAAGGTCGCGTGCCGCTTCACACCCTGCGCGCCGACATCGACTACGGCACCTCGGAAGCCAAGACCACGTACGGCGTCATCGGCGTCAAGGTCTGGGTCTACAAGGGCGACACGCTGGGTCGTAATGACCTGCCGGCCGTCGAAACGCCGCGTCCTGACGACGAGCGCCGCCCCCGCGGTCCGCGTCGCGATGGCCGCCCGGGTGGCGACCGTCCGGGTTCGGACCGTCGTGGTCCTGGCCCGCGCGCCGGTGCCCGCGGCCCGATCGGTGGCAACACCGCGCCGGCCGACGGCAGCGACAAGCCCGCAGAAGCCACCGGTGCAGCCGCACCGGGTGCAGACGCCCCGAAACCCGCCGTTAAGCGCGTCCGCAAAGCCGCGCCAGCTGCAGCAGCTGACGGTGCCAAGACCGAGTAATCGGTCGCCCCTGGGCGCGCAAGCGCCTGGGGTCATCACGGAGTAAGAAAACATGCTGCAACCTGCACGTAGAAAGTTCCGCAAGGAACAAAAGGGCCGCAACACCGGTGTTGCGACCACGGGCAATTCGGTCGCCTTCGGCGACTTCGGCCTGAAATGCACCGATCGCGGCCGTCTGACGGCGCGCCAACTCGAAGCGGCACGTCGCGCGATTTCGCGTCATGTGAAGCGCGGTGGCCGCATCTGGATCCGCGTGTTTCCCGACAAGCCGATTTCGACCAAGCCCGCCGAAGTGCGGATGGGTAACGGCAAGGGCAACCCCGAGTACTACGTGGCCGAGATTCAGCCCGGCAAGATCGTGTTCGAGATCGTCGGCGTGCCCGAAGAACTCGCCCGCGAAGCGTTCCGCCTGGCTGCTGCCAAGCTGCCGCTGCGTACCACCTTCGTCGCGCGCCAGCTCGGCACCTGATCGAGGAGAGAACACTCATGGCAACACGTAAGAAGAAGGACGCCGCGGCCAAGCCGGTCAAGGTGTCGAAGGCTGCAACGCTGCGCGAAAAAGACGTCGCCGGCCTGCAAACCGAAATCAAGGATCTGCAGAAGGCCCATTTCGGCCTGCGCATGCAGAAGGCCACGCAACAGCTGTCGAACACCTCGACGCTGCGCGTGACACGTCGCGACATCGCTCGCGCCAAGACCATTCTTGCGCAGAAGTCGCAAGAGACCGCCGCCAAGTAAGGAGCAGACATGACGGAAGCTAAAAAATCCCTCAAGCGCACCTTGATCGGCAAGGTGGTCAGCGACAAGCGTGAGAAGACCGTGACCGTGCTGGTCGAGCGTCGTGTGAAGCACGAGCTCTACGGCAAGATCGTGGCCAAGACCAGCAAGTACCACGCCCATGACGAAAAGGGCGAGTACCACCTGGGCGACACCATCGAGATCACCGAAAGCCGGCCGATCTCGAAGACCAAGAACTGGGTCGTGACCCGCTTGGTCGAGAAGGCCGCCCTGGTCTGACCCTCGGCACACAGCCACCCCGGAAACGGCCCACAATGTGGGCCGTTTCTTTTTTGTCTGGAGCATTCTCATCATGATCAAAGTCGGCGATTCCCTCCCCTCGGTCACCCTCATGGAGTATTCGGAGGTCGAAGGCGAGGGCTGCAGCATCGGGCCGAACGCCGTGGACGTCACGAAGGCAGCGGCCGGCAAGACGATCGCCGTGTTCGCGTTGCCCGGCGCCTTCACGCCCACCTGCTCGGCCAAGCATGTGCCGGGTTACGTGCAGCATTTCGATGATTTCAAGGCCACCGGCGTCGACGAGATCTGGTGCCTGAGCGTCAACGACGCCTTCGTGATGGGCGCCTGGGCGCGCGACCAGAAGACCGGCACCAAGGTGCGCATGCTGGCCGACGGCAGCGCCGATTTCGCCAAGGCGACCGGCCTGACGCTCGACCTCACCGGCCGCGGCATGGGCCTGCGCAGCAACCGCTACTCGATGCTCGTGAAGGACGGCAAGGTGGCCTCGCTCAACGTCGAGGCGCCCGGCAAGTTCGAGGTCAGCGACGCCGAGACCTTGCTGGCACAGGCCAAGGCCTGAGCCCCGGCGCTCGAGCTCGGGCTACAGCTCGACCTTGAGGTAGTGCGAGCCCGCGATCGGGTTGTGGTAGTAGGGCGGCACCTCGGTGAAGCCCAGGTCTTCGTACAGCGCCCGCGCGGATTCCATGTCGTCCAGCGTGTCCAGCAGGACGCACGCATAGCCCGCGCCGCGTGCCGCGTCGAGGATCGATTCCGCCAGGCGACGCCCCAGGCCGAGGCCGCGAAAACAGCGCCGCACGTAAAGCCGTTTCATTTCGGCCGCATTGGGATAGTCGACGGCATCGAGCGGGCGCAATGCGCAGCAGCCGGCCACATGGAGCGCGCGACCATCCGCAAGTCGCAGCGGCGGGTCGGAGGGAGCGACGTCGGGGGGCGCGTCGACCAGCGCCAGCAGGAGCGCTCCCCGGGGCTCGGCGTAGTCACCGGGCAGTCGCCCGAGTTCCTCGTCGAAATTCTGAAAACTCAAATCGATGCCCAGGCCCGCCGCGTACTCCGTGAAGATCACGCGGGTGGCGTCGAACGCGGCCGCATCGTCCGGCGTGAGCAGCACGATGTCGGGTGCGCCGGTGAGCGGCAGCGGACGGGACGGCGAGATGCTCATGGCCGCATCGTACCGATCCAGACGGCCACGGCGACGCAGCCTGCGAAGACCGCGAGGGCCAGCAAGCGCATCGCGGCATCGTCGCGGCTGGGCGTCACCGCCGTGGTGCGCGAAAGTACCTTGTCGCCGGTGATCATCGACGCCACGAGCCGCTGGCGGCGCACCAGGCCGTGGTAGAGCAGCGCCGCCAGATGGAGGGCGATGAGCGCGATCACGACCCATTTGCCCTGCCCGGCATGCCACCCTGTCGCCAGGCTGCTCATCGCCCCCGACACAGTGTGCGCCAATGGCCCCGCGTAGGTGATCGCGTCATCGGCCACGAGGCCGGTCGCGACCTGGAGCGCCAGGACAGCGAGCATCGCGAAGACCGAGAGCGACCCCAGCGGGTTGTGGCCGATGAGGTGGTCCGGATGCGCCTGGCCCCGCAGGTAGGCCGCGACCGATCGCGGGCCATGGGCGAAGGCTGCGAAGCGCGACCAGCGCCCCCCCATGAAGCCCCACACGAGCCGGAACAGCAGCAGGGCCAGCACCGCGTAGCCCAGGCGGAAATGCCAGTCCATCACGCCGGTCCAGCCGGTGACCAGGACGCCGGTGACCGTCACCGCCAGCAGCCCGTGGAACAGCCGCGTCGGCAAGTCCCAGATGCGCGTGCGCGCCAGGCCGGTATCCGGCGTCGCGGGGGAGGGGGCGGGGGGCGTCATCGGGGCATGAAGGGCTGCGGAAGGCGCAGATTAGCAAATCCGCGTCTGGCGGCCGGAAATTCCTTCGCCTCGCATCCATCGTGCGGTGCGCCCCTAAACTGCCTTCGGCGCCGCGCCGCGGTGTCTTCCCCTCGATGCAAAGGACACCCATGATTCGTCTTGCCACCCTCGCATGCGCCCTGACGCTGGCCGTCGCAGCGCTGCCTGCTCTGGCGCAGCCGCAGAAGTTCGACAAGCCCGAGGACGCGGTCAAGTTCCGTCAGGCCACGTTGAAGGAACTGCAGAAGAACTTCAAGCGGGTCGCCGACATGGCGTCCGGCCGCGACGACTTCGATGCCAAGGGGGCTGACGAAAGCGCCACCCGCGTGGCCGAACTCATCAAGCAGCCGTGGCCCGCATTCGGCCCCGGCACCGAGGGCGGCAAGGCCCGTCCGGAAGTCTGGACCGAGCAGGCGAAGTTCCAGGACCTGGCGGGCAAGGCGCAAGGTGAAATGCTCAAACTGGCTGCGGCGGCCAGGACCGGCAGCCTGGACGCCATCAAGGCGGCGATGGGCCCGGCCGGCGCCTCGTGCAAGGCGTGTCACGACAGCTTCAGGGCACGCTGATCCCCGGCAAGCCGACGCAAAAAAGGCACCTTGCGGTGCCTTTGCGTCCAGTGCCCTGGCTGCTCAAGCCTCGGCCAGCAGCTTCTCGATCAGCTTGTGCAGCTCGGCGAAGTCCGGTTCTCCCACGTAGCGCTTCACGATCTCGCCGCGCTTGTTCACGATGTAGGTCGTCGGGGTGAGCGCCACGTCGCCCCAGGCCTTGGCGACGGCGCCTGTGTTGTCGATCGCCACCTTGAAGGGCAGCTTGCGGGTCTCGGCGAAGTTCACCACGTAGCTCGGCGGGTCGTAGCTCATGGCGACGGCCAGGGTGTCGTAGCCTTGCGCCTTGTACTTGTCGTAGGTGGCGATCACCTTGGGCATCTCGCCCACGCAGGTCACGCAGCTGGTGGCCCAGAAATTCACCAACGTCACCTTGCCTTTGAGATCATCGGTGGTCTTCTTGCTGCCATCGAGCAGGACGAAGGTCGACGCAGGCGCTGCCGAGACGCCCGTGTTCAGGTAGACGCCTGCGCCGGCGGCCAGGGCGATCGCAAGGGCGGCGACAGGGATGATTTTTTTCATGGGAGATGAATCGATGAAGCGCCGTAATTTTAGTTCCGCCTGCCTGTCCGTGCCTGCCTCTCTGGTATTGCTCGCCACACGGCAGGCACACGCCCTGTCGATCGGCGACCTCAGCGCGGTCGACGCGTCGGCCGGCGTCAAGGCTGCGCTCGAGAAGGGCGCCACGGTGGCCGTGAGCCTGCTGGGCCGGCCCGACGGTTTTCTCGGCAACCCCAAGGTGCGCATCCCGCTGCCGGGCTATCTGGAGGACGGGTCGAAGATCCTGCGCATGATGGGGCAGGGCAGCCGCATCGACGAGCTGGTGACGGCCATGAACCGCGCGGCCGAGCAGGCGGTGCCTGCCGCCAAGGACCTGCTGATCAACGCTGTGCGGACCATGAGCGTGACCGACGCGAAGGGCATCCTGACCGGCGGCGACAACTCGGTGACGCAGTTCTTCGCCGAGAAGACGCGCGCGCCGTTGACCGAGCGCTTCCTGCCGGTGGTAACCGCGGCCACCGTCAAGGTCAAGCTGGCCGAGAAGTACAACAAGTTCGCCGGCAAGGCCGCCGGCCTCGGTCTGGTGAAGAAGGAGGACGCCAACCTCCAGGGCTATGTCACGGGCAAGTCGCTCGACGGCCTGTACCTCGTGATCGGCGAGGAAGAGCGCAAGATCCGCCAGGATCCGGTGGGCAGCGGCAGCGCCATCCTGCAGAAGGTTTTCGGCGCCATCCGCTGAGCCGCGTGCGACGGCCGGGCCGGGCTCGCGGCTCGATAATCGACGCCCGATGCTTCTCCCTTCCCGTGCCGGTCTGGCCGTCGCCTTCGTCGTAGCGATCGCCTTGTCGGCCTGCAGCCCGACCTTCAACTGGCGCGAAGTGCCGGTCGGGGACGCCGGCCTGGTCGCGATGCTGCCCTGCAAGCCCGACCGCGCCACCCGTGCCATGCCGCTCGGTGCGGCGTCGGTCGAGGTCGAGGTGGTGGGCTGCGAGGCCGGTGGCGCGACCTTCGCCGTGGCGCACGCGCGGGCCGCCGATGCAGCACAGGCCGAAACGTGGCTGACCGCCTGGCGCATGGCCACGCGGGCGCAACTGGCCGACGCGCAGGCCGCCGAAACCCCCGCCGCGGTGCCGCGCGCCGCACCGCGGCCGGCGCCGGTCCGCTTCGATGGCGGCGGCCCCGCTGCGGCGCACCTGCTGTGGTTCGCGCAGACGCGCGCCGGCGGCGTCTCGCTCTACCAGGCGACCGTGCTCGGCCGGCCGTCGTCCGCGGAGGCCGTCTCCACTTTCGACGAAGGCCTGCGGCTGCCGTGAGCGCCGCCCGGCCGCCCGAAGGCGCTCAGCACCGCAGCCCGCAGGGCGGAGGTTATCCAATGAGCAGCGCCACCGATCACTCCTCCACTTCCTCGGCCGACCCGCATAATCGACGCCCGACTCTCCGCGCCGCATGAACAGCATCTTCATCATTGCCCACGCTCCGCTCGCCCAGGCGCTGCGTCAGTGTGCGCTGCATGTGTTCCCCGACTGCGAACGCCACATCGCCGCGCTCGACGTGCTGCCGAACGTGTCGCCCGAAGAGACGCTGGCGGCCGCGCGCATCACGCTCGACATGGCCTTGCGCACCCCGCGCTCGCAGGTGCTCGTGCTGGCCGACGTGTTCGGCGCCACGCCCTGCAACGTGGCGCAGAAGCTGGTCGACGGTGCGCGCTCGCGCCTGGTGGCCGGCGTCAACCTGCCCATGCTGCTGCGGGCCGTGAGCTACCGCAACGAGCCGCTCGATGCGCTGGTGCAGCGGGCCATGGCCGGGGGCACCGCCGGCGTCATGCAAGTCGCGGTTTCCGCTCCTCAGAATCAGGCGAGAAGAAAGCACAGTGATCAAGACATCCGTGACCATCAGCAATAAGCTGGGCCTGCACGCACGCGCGTCGGCCAAGCTCACCAAGCTCGCCGGCAGCTTCCCATGCGAAGTCTGGCTGGCCCGTGGCGACCGCCGCGTCAACGCCAAGAGCATCATGGGTGTGATGATGCTGGCCGCCGGCATCGGCGTCACCATCGACCTCGAGACGAATGGCGACCAGGAACAACAGGCGATGGATGCGCTGGTCGCGCTCATGAACGACAAGTTCGGCGAAGGCGAGTGATGTCGCCCCCACGCTCCGCACTGCGTGTCGTCGCTGCCCCCCGAGGGGGCGCGGCCGGCTTGGGGCGGCCCGGCGCCGGCCGGTTGTCGCCCCCGCGCGTCGTCCCATGACGTTCGCGGTCCACGGCCTCCCGGTCGCCCGAGGCATCGCCATCGGGCGTGCCGTGCTGGTGGTGTCGAGCCGCATCGACGTCGCGCACTACTTCATCAAGCCCGAGCAGGTCGAGACCGAGATCCAGCGTGTGCGCGGCGCGCGCAACGCGGTCGCCGACGAGCTGACCAAACTGCAGGCCAGTGTCGCGCTGATGGGCCCGAGCGAGGCGCCGCACGAGCTGGCAGCGCTGCTCGAGGTGCACCAGATGCTGCTGCAGGACGAAGCGCTCAGCGACGGCGTCAAGCACTGGATCACCGACCGCCTCTACAACGCCGAATGGGCGCTCACCACCCAGCTCGAGGTCATCGCGCGCCAGTTCGACGAGATGGAGGACGAGTACCTGCGCGAGCGCAAGGCCGACCTGGAACAGGTCGTCGAGCGCATGTTGCATCGCATGAAGGGCACCGCGGCCGTGCTGGCGCCGACGCCACCCAAGCGCAAGCGGGCGCACGCCGACGACGATGAGCATCACGACCCGACCACCGACGACAGCGTCGACGCGCCGCTGGTTCTGATCGCGCACGACCTCTCGCCCGCCGACATGCTGCAGTTCAAGAAGAGCGTGTTCGCCGGCTTCGTGACCGATGTCGGCGGACGCACCTCGCACACCGCCATCGTCGCGCGCAGCATGGACATCCCCGCGGTGGTCGGGGCGCGCACCGCGAGCCAACTGGTGCGGCAGGACGACTGGGTGATCATCGATGGCGATGCCGGCGTGGTGATCGTCGACCCGTCGCCCATCATCCTGGCCGAGTACGGCTTCAAGCAACGCCAGGGCGAACTCGAGCGCAGCCGTCTCACGCGCCTGCGCCACAAGCCGGCCGTCACGCTCGATGGTGAGCGCGTCGAACTGCTCGCCAACATCGAGATGCCCGAAGACACCCTCGGTGCGGTCAAGGCCGGCGCGGTGGGCGTCGGCCTCTTCCGCAGCGAGTTCCTCTTCATGGGCCGCGAGGCGCAGCAGCTCGCACGCCTGCCCGACGAGGAGGAGCAGTACCTGGCCTACCGCCGCGCGGTCGAAGGCATGCAGGGCATGCCCGTGACCATCCGCACCATCGACGTCGGCGCCGACAAGCCGCTCGACGGCAAGGCCGCCCGGCAGGAGCACCTGAACCCGGCGCTGGGGCTGCGCGCCATCCGCTGGAGCCTGGCCGACCCTGCCATGTTCCTGACCCAGCTGCGGGCCATCCTGCGGGCGGCGGCCCATGGCGAGATCCACCTGCTCATCCCGATGCTGGCGCACGCCAGCGAGATCCGCCAGACGCTCGCGCTCGTCGACGAGGCGCGCGCGCAGCTCGACCAACGCGGTGCGGTCTATGGCGTGGTGAAGCTCGGCGCCATGATCGAGATTCCGGCCGCGGCGCTCACGCTGCGGACCTTCCTCAAGCACTTCGACTTCCTGTCGATCGGCACCAACGACCTGATCCAGTACACGCTGGCCATCGACCGCGCCGACGAAGCGGTGGCGCATCTGTACGACCCGGCCCATCCGGCGGTCCTGCGCCTGGTGGCCGACACCATCGCCGAGTGCCGCCGGCAGGGCAAGGGGGTGAGCGTGTGCGGCGAGATGGCCGGCGACGTGACCTTCACGCGCCTGCTGCTCGGCCTGGGGCTGCGCAGTTTCTCGATGCATCCGTCGCAGATCCTCGCGGTCAAGCAGGAGGTGCTGCGGGCCGACACCGGCAAGCTCGCGCCCTGGGCGCAGAGCGTGCTCGAGGCCGAGGAGCCGGCGGCCCTGCTCAGCGCGCCGCGCTGACGCCCGCCTTCCGCGGGCGGCAGAAGCTCAACGGACCCGCGTGCCGATCGCGGCGGCCGAGATGATCATCAGTGCGGCCAGCGCGATCGTCCATGACAGCGGTCGGCCGGTCAGCACCAGCAGCAGGCCGGTCGACGCCAGCGGCGTGAGGTAGCTCAGGATGCCGATCTGTCGCGCGTCGCCGCGCTTGAGGGCCATGTCCCACAGGTAGAAGGCCGCGCCGAGCGGGCCCAGGCCGCACAGCGCGATCAGCACGATGTCGCGCGTGCTCAGGGTCGCCGACGGTTCCAGCACGGCGTGGCAGCCCAGCGCCAGCAGGCCGGACACCAGCCCGAACAGGCCGATCGCCGCTGTCGGAAAGGCGGGGACCCGCTGCGTCCACAGCGAATAGCTGGCCCAGATGAAGGCCGAACCGAGGGCCGGCAGGAAGCCCCAGGCCACCGTTGTCGGGCCCGCGGCCGAGGCGCCGCTGCGCGCGCCGAGGATGGCGATGGCCGCGCCGGCGAAGCCCAGCAGCGCAGCGACCACGTGCAGCGGCCGCAGCGTCATGCCCTTGAGCAGCAGCGGGGCGAGCACCACCATGAAGAGCGGCCACAGGTAGTTCACCAGGTTCGCCTCCACCGGCGGGGCGTGGCGCAGCGCGATGAAGAGCAGGAAGTGGAAGCCGAACAGGCCGTAGAGGCCCAGCGCCAGCGTGCGCGGCGGCACGGCCCAGGCGCGGCGGTCGCGCAGCAGCTGCGGCAGGCTCAGCACGCTGCCGATGGCCAGGGCCAGCCCGGTCAGGAGGAAAGGCGGCACATGCGAGAGCGCGGTGCCCAGCGAGGCGAGCGTGGCCCAGAAGGCGATGGCGCCGAGCGCGAGCAGGGTGGCGGGGGACATGCGCCGAGCTTAGAGGGGCTGGTCGTCGCGCGGCGACGGCGCATCGTCGCGCAACGCGCCCCGGCTCAGCCGTCGAAGGGCCGTGCCTGGCGACGCAGAGCGGCGGTGAGCGCCGAGGGCGAGCGGTAGCCGGTGCGGCGGGCCGTCTCGGCGACGCTGGTGCCGGCGGCGCGCAGCGTGCGCGCCTGCGCCAGGCGGAGGTCGCGCAGCCAGTGCATCGCACTCGTGCCCATCTCGTCGCGGCAGCGCGTGTTGAACTGGCTGGCACTGAGGCAGCAGCGCGCCGCCAGCATGGCGACGTCGAGCGGTGCGGCGTGCCTGCCGGCGGTCCAGGCGGCGAGCGCGGCCCAGTCGATCGGCCTGCGTGCGCTGTGCGGTGTCGGCGTGCCGTGCCAGGCCTCGAGCAGCAACAAGGGGCCGTAGAGCGTGGCCAGCGCGGCGTGGTCCTGCGCCACGCTGTGGGCGAGGCATTGCGCCAGGGCGCGCGCCTGGGGTGACGGCGTGGTGTGCCCGGCATGCCGCTGCCAGGCGCTCAGGGTGCTGTCGAGCACCAGGCACCGGCTGCTGCCGTCGGCGCCGAAGTCGTGGCGCTCGCCTGGCGGGATCACGCAGCCGTCACCGGCGGCGATGCGCCGGCCGCGGCCTTCGACCTCGAGTTCGAGCACGCCGTCGAGGCCGATCAGCACCTGGAAGTGGTCGTGCGCATGGCTGCCGTGCGATGCGCCATAGTGGCGCAGCGTCAGGGTGCCAGCGACCACGGTGCGCGCCTCAGACGCCGGCTGCGTGCGCCTGCTCGTCGGCGTGGTAGCTCGAGCGCACCATCGCGCCCACCGCGGCGTGGCTGAAGCCCATCTTGTAGGCCTCTTCCTCGAACATCTTGAACGTATCGGGATGCACGTAGCGGCGCACCGGCAAGTGCGAGTTCGACGGCGACAGGTACTGGCCGATGGTCAGCATGTCGATGTCGTGCGCCCGCATGTCGCGCATCACCTGCAGGATCTCTTCGTCGGTTTCGCCCAGGCCCACCATGATGCCGCTCTTGGTCGGCACGTTCGGGTGCAGCGCCTTGAACTTCTTGAGCAGGTTCAGGCTGAACTGGTAGTCGCTGCCCGGGCGCGCTTCCTTGTAGAGGCGCGGCGCGGTTTCCAGGTTGTGGTTCATCACGTCCGGCGGCGCGGCCTTCAGGATCTCGAGCGCGCGGTCGTCGCGGCCGCGGAAGTCGGGCACCAGGATCTCGATCTGCGTCGTCGGCGAGAGCTCGCGGATGTTCTTGATGCACTCGACGAAGTGGCCGCTGCCGCCGTCGCGCAGGTCGTCGCGGTCGACGCTGGTGATCACCACGTACTTCAGGCGCAGCCTGGCGATGGTGCGCGCCAGGTTCAGCGGCTCGTCCTGGTCGAGCGGGTCGGGCCGGCCGTGGCCGACGTCGCAGAACGGGCAGCGGCGGGTGCACTTGTCGCCCATGATCATGAACGTCGCCGTGCCCTTGCCGAAGCATTCGCCGATGTTCGGGCAGGAGGCTTCCTCGCACACCGTGTGCAGCTTGTTCTCGCGCAGGATCTGCTTGATCTCGTAGAAGCGCGTGCTCGGCGAGCCGGCCTTCACGCGGATCCACTCGGGCTTCTTGAGCATCTCGCCCTGCACCACCTTCACCGGGATGCGCGACAGCTTCGCCGCGGCCTTCTGCTTGGCGAGGGGGTTGTAGGTTTCGGCGCTCTGCGCCTCCCGCACGACGGGCGAGGGGACGACTTCGGTGTTGCTCATAGGGGCTCTCAAGGCGCCAGGTAGGTGATGAGCTTCTGGCTCAGCACGTGCGCGGCTTCTTCCCAGGTGGTGTGGACCCCGATTGTAGAAAGGTCGACCGTTCGCAGCCCTGCGTAGCCGCAAGGGTTGATGCGGGAGAAGGGTTCCAGGTCCATCGCCACATTGAAGGACACGCCGTGGTACGTGCCGTGGCGCGCCACCTTGATGCCCAGGGCAGCGATCTTGCCGAGGCCGCGGAACGGGTCGTCGGGGGAGAAGGGGCCGGTCAGCGCGGCATGGGAGAACGGGTCGTCCAGCCGCACGTAGATGCCGGGCGACCCGGCCACGCGGTGCCCCGTGACGCCGAAGTGCGCCAGCGTGCGGATCACCGATTCCTCGATGCGGTAGACGTACTCCTTCACGAAGTAGCCGGTGCGGCGCAGGTCGAGCAGCGGGTAGGCCACGACCTGCCCCGGGCCGTGGTACGTCACCTGGCCCCCGCGGTCGGTCTGGACGACCGGGATGGTGCCGGGGCTCAGCAGGTGGTCCGCCTTGCCGGCCAGGCCCTGCGTGAAGACCGGCGCGTGCTCGCAGACCCACAGCACGTCGGGTGTGTGTTCGCCGCGCTCGGCGGCGAAGCGGCGCATCGCGTCGTAGGTCTCCTGGTACTCGACGTGGCCGAGCAGCGTCGCCGCCAGCGTGGGCCGCGCGGCCAGGGTCAAAGCACCACCTTCACCATCGGATGCGACGACAGGGTGCGGTAGATGTCGTCGAGCTGCTCACGGCTGGTGGCGGTCACGGTGATGGTCACGCCCAGGTAGTTGCCTTCCTTGCTGGTGCGCAGTTCGATCGTGCTGGCGTCGAACTGCGGGTCGAACCGCTCGGCAACCAGCGTCACCGCATGAACGAAGCCGTCGACCTTGGCGCCCATCACCTTGATCGGGAACTGGGAGGGGTACGCGATCAGCGACTCCTTGCGGATGTCGGTCGGGGTGTCAGGCGTCGGAGCTGGAGTCGTCATGTGCGTCGGTGATGGTGTCAAGCAGTGGAAGTTCCCCGTTGATGTGCTTGGTCATGGCGGAATGCAAGGGGTTTTTACTTATAATCAATGGCTTTGTAAATTTTAGGCAGCCTTCGGCCACCGGCAGTGCACACAACCATGACAACAAGCACGCCAGAGTCCGAGATGGATGTCGAAGACGCCGATTTCAAGCCGCTCACCGCCGAACAGGCGCAGCAGCTGCGCGATGCCAATCCCGAACCGTCGCCCTGGTGGGTGATCGTGGCCCAAGTGGTCGCAGGAGTGATCGTGGCAGGCATCGCTTGGGCTTGGACGGGTCGGCCGGTGGCCGGCGTGTCGGCACTTTATGGGGCATTGGCAGTGGCGATCCCGGCGGCGTTGTTTGTCCGGGGTGCGATGAGGGGCACGGAGGCGGCGAATCCGTCGGCCGCCATGCTGAGGTTTTTTGTCTGGGAGCTGATCAAGCTGGCGCTGACCGTGGCCTTTCTGGCGGCGGCGCCCTGGGTGATCGGCGACCTGAGTTGGCTGGCGATGCTGGCTGGCATCGTGGCAGCGATGAAGATGTACTGGGTCGCCCTCGTGGTGCGGCCCAGATTGTTGAACCGGATTTGATTCTTTAAAGAGACGCTGAAAGATGGCCGCAGAAGGACACGCACCGACCGCGAGTGAATACATCGTTCACCATTTGCAGCATTGGCAGGTGAACTGGGGCCTCGAGCCGGTGACTCAAAAGGCCATCGTCGACTTCAACGTCATCAACCTCGACTCGGTGCTGTGGGCGCTGGTGGTCGGCGTGATCGGCTGCTTCGTGCTGTGGCTCGCCGCGCGCAAGGCCACCTCGGGCGTGCCCGGCCGTTTCCAGGCCGCGGTCGAAATCCTCGTGGAAATGGTCGACAGTCAGGCCAAGGCCAACGTGCACAACGCGCAGAGCCGCAAGTTCATCGCACCGCTGGCCCTGACCGTGTTCGTCTGGATCTTCCTGCTGAACGCGATGGACATGCTGCCGGTCGACCTGCTGCCGGCGCTCTGGGCGCAAGCGTTCGAGGCGGCGGGCCACGACCCGCACCACGCCTACATGCGCGTCGTGCCGACTGCCGACCTCTCCACCACGCTGGGTCTGTCGACCTCCGTGCTGCTGCTGTGCCTGTTCTACGGTATCAAGGTCAAGGGCCTGGGCGGCTGGGGCCATGAACTCATCACCGCGCCCTTCGGTGCGCATCCGGTGCTGTGGCCGATCAACCTGCTGATGCAGATCATCGAATACCTTGCCAAGACCGTCTCGCACGGCATGCGGCTGTTCGGCAACATGTATGCCGGCGAACTCGTCTTCATGCTGATCGCGCTCATGGGGGGTGCGATGGCCGCTTCGTTCTCGGGAGTGCTGCTGCCCATCGGGCACATCATTGCCGGAACCGTCTGGGCGATCTTCCACATCCTGGTGATCACGCTGCAGGCATTCATTTTCATGATGCTGACACTCATCTACCTGGGTCAGGCGCATGAGGGCCACTAGGCCTGGTTACCCTTCTCGCTTTCGTTTTTTCTTTTCGCTTTCATCTGTAATCTAAGGAGTCATCATGGCAAACATTCTCGGTCTCGTCGCTCTGGCATGTGGTTTGATCGTCGGTCTCGGCGCGATCGGTGCGTCCATCGGCATCGCCCTGATGGGCGGCAAGTTCCTCGAATCGTCGGCACGCCAACCCGAGCTCATGAACGACCTCCAAACCAAGATGTTCATCTTGGCCGGTCTGATCGACGCGGCGTTCCTGATCGGTGTGGCCATCGCCCTGCTGTTCGCCTTCGCCAACCCGTTCGCCGCGACCTTCTTGGCCAACCTGCCGAAGTAATCCCGTTCAACGCCACTCAAGAAAGGTGTTGCCGTGAGTATCAACGCGACCCTGTTCGTTCAGGCCATCGTCTTCCTGCTGCTGGTGCTGTTCACGATGAAATTCGTGTGGCCGCCCATCGCGAAGGCGCTGGATGAACGCGCACAAAAGATCGCCGCGGGCCTGGCGGCCGCCGAGAAGGCCAAGGCGGAACTCGCTTCTGCCAATCAGCGCGTCGAACAGGAACTGGTGAAGTCCCGCAACGAGACGACCAATCTGCTGGCCGACGCCGAGCGCCGCGCCCAGCAGATCGTCGAAGAGGCCAAGGGCCGTGCCACGCTGGAGGCCAACAAGATCGTGGCCGCTGCGCAGGCCGAAGCCGAGCAGCAATCGGTGCGCGCCCGCGAGGTGCTGCGCGAGCAGGTTGCCGCGCTGGCCGTCAAGGGTGCCGAGCAGATTCTCCGCAAGGAAGTCAACGCCGGCGTCCACGCCGACCTGCTCGACCGCCTGAAGACCGAGCTCTGAGGACGACATGGCCGAAATCGCCACCATCGCCCGCCCTTATGCCGAAGCGCTGTTCAAGGCGTCGACGCGTGACCTCGACGGCACGGCCGGCTGGATCGACCAGCTCGCCGCCGTTGCCGGCAACCCGCAACTGCTGCAGTTCGCGGCGGACCCCAAGGTCGCGCCCGAGCAGGTGTTCGACCTGGTGTCCGGTTTCGTGCCGTCAGGTCTGCCCGATGCCGGCAAGAACTTCCTGCGCACCGTGATCGACAACGGTCGTCTCGCGGCGCTGCCCGAGGTGGCTGCGCAGTTCCGACTGCTCAAGAACGCGCAAAGCGGCGCCTCGGATGCCGTGGTCTACAGCGCCTTCCCGATCGACGCGGCCGGTCTGAAGACCGTCTCCGAATCGCTGGAACGCCGCTTCGGCCGCAAGCTGAACACCCGGGTCGAACTGGATGCGTCGCTGATCGGCGGCATCCGTGCCGTGGTGGGCGACGAAGTCCTCGACACGTCCGTCAAGGCGCGTCTCGAGCAAATGAAAGCAGCGCTCACCGCTTGATGCGGCGAGGCGGTTGGCCCCATTTATTGAAAGAAGGAAAGAGTCATGCAACTCAATCCCGCAGAAATTTCCGAACTGATCAAGAGCCGCATCGAGGGCCTTGGCGTCAGCGCTGACATTCGCAACCAGGGCACCGTGGTGTCGGTGGCCGACGGCATCGTGCGCGTGCACGGCCTGTCGGACGCGATGCAGGGCGAAATGCTCGAGTTCACGCCCACCGCCGACGGCACGCCGACGTATGGCCTGGCCCTGAACCTCGAGCGTGACTCGGTCGGCGCCGTGATCCTGGGCGAGTACGAACACATCTCCGAAGGCGACACCGTGAAGTGCACGGGCCGCATCCTGGAAGTGCCGGTCGGCCCCGAGCTCATCGGCCGCGTGGTGAATGCACTGGGTCAGCCGATCGACGGCAAGGGCCCGATCAACGCCAAGATGACCGACGTGATCGAGAAGGTCGCACCGGGCGTGATCGCACGCAAGTCCGTCGACCAGCCGCTGCAGACCGGCCTGAAGTCGATCGACTCCATGGTGCCGATCGGCCGTGGCCAGCGCGAGCTGATCATCGGCGACCGCCAGACCGGCAAGACGGCGGTGGCGATCGACGCGATCATCAACCAGAAGGGCCAGGGCGTGACCTGCGTCTACGTCGCGATCGGCCAGAAGGCCTCGTCGATCAAGAACGTGGTGCGCGCACTGGAACAGGCCGGTGCCATGGACTACACGATCGTGGTCGCCGCTTCCGCTTCGGAGTCGGCCGCGATGCAGTACGTGTCGGCCTATTCGGGCTGCACGATGGGCGAGTACTTCCGCGACCGCGGCGAAGACGCCCTGATCGTGTACGACGACCTGTCCAAGCAGGCTGTCGCCTACCGCCAGGTCTCGCTGCTGCTGCGCCGCCCGCCAGGCCGCGAAGCCTACCCCGGCGACGTGTTCTATCTCCACAGCCGTCTGCTCGAACGCGCCGCGCGCGTGAACGAAAAGTACGTGGAAGATTTCACCAAGGGTGAAGTCAAGGGCAAGACCGGTTCGCTGACGGCATTGCCGATCATCGAAACGCAAGCCGGCGACGTGTCCGCCTTCGTGCCGACCAACGTGATCTCGATCACCGACGGCCAGATCTTCCTGGAAACCTCGCTGTTCAACGCCGGCATCCGTCCCGCCATCAACGCCGGTATCTCGGTGTCGCGCGTGGGTTCGGCCGCTCAGACGAAGATCATCAAGAGCCTGTCGGGCGGTATCCGTACCGACCTGGCCCAGTATCGTGAACTGGCTGCGTTCGCGCAGTTCGCTTCCGACCTGGACGAAGCCACCCGCAAGCAGCTCGACCGCGGTGCCCGCGTGACCGAACTGCTCAAGCAGGCCCAGTACAGCCCGCTGCCCATCTCGCTGATGGGCGCCACGCTGTTCGCGGTGAACAAGGGTTTCATGGACGACCTGGACGTCAAGAAGGTTCTGGCCTTCGAGCACGGCCTGCACCAGTTCCTGAAGACCAGCCACGCGGCGTTGCTCGACAAGGTCGAGAAGGCCAAGGCGCTCGACAAGGACGCCGAAGCCGAACTCACCGCCGCGATCACGACGTTCAAGAAGTCCTTCGCCTGAACATGATGCCCACCCCCGAAGCGGCCTTCGGCCGCCTCCCCCTCCAGGGGGCGCTGCCAGTGGCCCGGCAAAGCCGGTTCCACGTCGGCCTGGCGAAGAAACTCAGGAGCTAAGCATGGCTGCAGGAAAAGAGATTCGCGGCAAGATCAAATCGGTGGAGAACACCAAGAAGATCACCAAGGCCATGGAAATGGTGGCCGCGTCGAAGATGCGCAAGGCGCAGGAGCGCATGCGCGCTGCCCGTCCGTACAGCGAGAAGATCCGCGCCATCGCGGCGAACCTCGGCCAGGCCAACCCCGAGTACACGCACGCGTTCATGAAGACGAACGAGGCGAAGGCTGCGGGTTACATCCTGGTGACGACCGACAAGGGCCTGTGCGGCGGCATGAACACCAACGTGCTGCGCGCGCTGACCGCCAGGCTGCGTGAGCAGCAGGCGGCCGGTGTGGCGGTCGAGGCGGTGGCCATCGGCAACAAGGGCCTCGGTTTCCTCAACCGCATCGGCGCCCGCGTGGTATCGCATGTCACCCAGCTGGGCGACACGCCGCACCTCGACAAGCTGATCGGCCCCGTCAAGGTGCTGCTCGACGCGTATGCCGAGGGCCGGGTCAACGCGGTCTATCTCTGCTACACCAAGTTCATCAACACGATGCGCCAGGAGTCGGTGGTCGAGCAACTGCTGCCGCTGGCGGCCGAGACGCTGCAGGCCGAAAAAACCGGAACAGGCCAGCACGCCTGGGACTACATCTACGAGCCCGATGCGGCGAGCGTGATCGACGAACTGCTGGTGCGCTATGCCGAGTCGCTGGTGTACCAGGCCGTCGCCGAGAACATGGCGTCGGAGCAGTCCGCGCGCATGGTGGCCATGAAGTCCGCCACCGACAACGCTGGCAACGTGATCGCCGAACTCAAGCTGGTCTACAACAAGACCCGCCAGGCCGGCATCACCAAAGAACTGTCGGAAATCGTGTCGGGCGCTGCGGCGGCCGCCGGCGTCTGAGCCGGTCTCGATGTCAACCAGATTCAAAAATTAATTGGAGCAGATGATGGCTCAAGCCAATGCAGTGCAAGGCAAGATCGTTCAATGTATCGGTGCCGTGGTCGACGTGGAATTCCCGCGCAACCAGATGCCCAAGATCTATGACGCCCTGAAGTTCGACGGCAGCGCGCTCACGCTCGAAGTGCAGCAGCAGATCGGCGACGGCGTGGTTCGCACCATCGCCCTCGGTTCGTCCGACGGCCTGCGTCGCGGCCTGATCGTGACCAACACCGGCGAGCCGATCACCGTGCCCGTGGGCAAGGCCACGCTCGGCCGCATCATGGACGTGCTGGGCGCGCCCATCGACGAGCGCGGCCCGGTCGGCCAGGAAGTCACCGCCTCCATCCACCGCAAGGCACCGGCCTACGACGAACTCTCGCCGTCGACCGACCTGCTGGAAACCGGCATCAAGGTGATCGACCTGGTGTGTCCGTTCGCCAAGGGCGGCAAGGTGGGCCTGTTCGGTGGCGCCGGCGTCGGCAAGACCGTGAACATGATGGAACTCATCAACAACATCGCCAAGGCCCACTCGGGTCTGTCGGTGTTCGCCGGTGTGGGTGAACGCACCCGCGAAGGCAACGACTTCTATCACGAGATGGCCGACTCCGGCGTCGTGAACCTCGAGAAGCTCGAGGACTCGAAGGTGGCCATGGTGTACGGCCAGATGAACGAGCCCCCGGGCAACCGTCTGCGCGTGGCGCTGACCGGCCTGACCATCGCCGAGTCGTTCCGCGACGAAGGCCGCGACGTGCTGTTCTTCGTGGACAACATCTACCGCTACACGCTGGCCGGTACCGAAGTGTCCGCCCTGCTGGGCCGCATGCCCTCCGCCGTGGGCTACCAGCCGACGCTGGCCGAGGAAATGGGCCGCCTGCAAGAGCGGATCACCTCGACCAAGGTCGGCTCGATCACCTCGATCCAGGCCGTGTACGTCCCTGCGGATGACTTGACCGACCCGTCGCCCGCCACCACCTTCGCCCACTTGGATTCCACCGTGGTGCTGTCGCGCGACATCGCTTCGCTCGGTATCTACCCCGCCGTGGACCCGCTGGACTCGACCTCGCGTCAGCTCGATCCGAACGTGGTCGGCGAAGAGCACTACAACGTGGCCCGCGCCGTGCAAGGCACGCTGCAGCGCTACAAGGAACTGCGCGACATCATCGCGATTCTGGGCATGGACGAACTGGCCCCGGACGACAAGCTGGCCGTGGCCCGCGCCCGGAAGATCCAGCGTTTCCTGTCGCAGCCCTTCCACGTGGCCGAAGTGTTCACCGGCTCCCCCGGCAAGTACGTGCCGCTGTCGGAAACCATCCGTGGTTTCAAGATGATCGTGGCCGGCGAGTGCGACCACCTGCCGGAACAGTCGTTCTACATGGTTGGTACCATCGACGAAGCTTTCGAAAAAGCCAAGAAGGTCGCGTAAAGCGGCGCATTCGACCGCCTGGCTTCGTTGCCGTGCTCGCCGTACTTCCTGTACGGCTATGCGCGGCGCCTCACCAGACGGCCGACTGCTTGCTTTCCGAAGTTCTCCCTAGAACGGCAAAGGAAAAAACATGGCAAACACCATTCACGTCGACGTGGTCAGCGCGGAAGAGTCGATCTTCTCGGGCGAGGCCAGGTTCGTCGCGCTGCCCGGTGAAGCCGGCGAGCTCGGCATCTACCCGCGCCACACCCCGCTGATCACGCGCATCCGCCCGGGTGCCGTGCGCATCGAGACGGCCGACGGCGGCGAGGAGTTCGTCTTCGTGGCTGGTGGCATCCTCGAAGTGCAGCCCCACACCGTCACCGTGCTGTCCGACACCGCGATCCGCGGCAAGGACCTGGACGACGAGAAGGCCAACGCCGCCAAGGCCGCCGCCGAGGAAGCGCTCAAGAATGCCAAGAGCGACATCGACATCGCGATGGCGCAGTCCGAGCTGGCCGTGATGGCCGCGCAGATCGCCGCACTGCGCAAGTACCGCCAGAAGAAGTAAGACGGTTCGCCGCCTTGCACGAAGCCGCCCTCCGGGCGGCTTTTTCATTGGGCGCTCGAAGCCAGACGTCGGCCCGCCGTTCGGCCTGAAAATGGTCGAAGTTCAGCCTTGTCCGGCCGAAGCTGTCTCTCTAGTATCCGGCTTCCGCCTTGGCCATCCGATGCCGAGCGCGAGAGACGGAGACAAACGCATGGAACGTTGGCGCGGCCTGACGGCCGACGAGATGCAGCTGCTCGAGACGACCTTCTGGTCGGCGGGCGGCTCGCGCCATGGCATGGCCGAACGGCTCGGCTTCTCCAGGAGCAAGGCGAATGCGCTGATCGCCGGACTGGTCGACCAGGGGCTGCTGGCCGAGGCCGGCTTGCAGCGTTCCTCGGGTGGCCGTCGCGCCGAGAACCTGCAGATCAGCGGCTCGCTCGGCGTGCTGGTGGGCGTCGACATCGGCGCCACCAGCCTCGATCTGGCGGTGCTCGGCCCCGATCTCCAGCCGCTGGCGCAACACGCGGAGCCGGCCGACGTGGGCCACGGCCCCGGCGTCGTGCTGGCGCGGGTGCGCGTGCTCATGCGCGAGCTGCTGGCGCAATGTGGGCTCGACGCATCGAAGGTGATGGGCATCGGCATGGGCGTTCCCGGGCCGGTGAACTTCCAGATCGGCCAGCTCGTCAACCCGCCGCTCATGCCGGCCTGGGACGGCTTCTCGATCCGCGAGGCGCTGCGCGAGGATTACGCGGCGCCGGTCTTCGTCGACAACGACGTGAACCTGATGGCGCTGGGCGAGCTCTGGCGCCTCAAACGCACCTTGAGCAACTTCCTGGTCATCAAGGTCGGCACCGGCATCGGCTGCGGCATCGTCTGCCATGGCGAGGTGTACCGCGGCGCGGCCGGTTCGGCCGGCGACGTGGGCCACATCTGCGTCGACCAGGAAGGCCCGCGCTGCCACTGCGGCAACGTGGGGTGCGTCGAGATGATGGCGGCCGGCCCGGCCATCGCCCGCATGGCCGTCCACGCGGCAGAGGCGGGCGAGAGCGCGATGCTCGCCGAGCGCCTGCGCGCGCAGGGGCGGCTCGATGCGCTCGACGTGGCCCATGCCGGCCGGGCGGGCGACGCCGCGGCCAACGCCATCATCCAGCGCGCGGGGAGCCTGCTCGGCCAGATGCTGGCGTCGGTGGTGAACTTCTTCAACCCGTCGCATGTGTTCATCGGCGGCGGCATCACGCACATCGGGCCGCTGTTCCTCGCGGCGGTGCGCCAGAGCGTCTACCAGCGCTCGCTCGCGCTGTCGACGCGGCACCTCGAGATCCAGTACACGCCGCTGGGCGCGCAGGCCGGCCTCATCGGCGCGGGCGTGCTGGCGATGCAGGAAACGCTGAAGGTGAAAGGGGTCGCGCCATGACCGGACTGGCCGTCGACTTCGACGCCATCGAGAAGGCCTTCGGGCCGGTGCAGGTGCTGCATGGCGTGAGCTTCTCGCTCGCGCCGGGGCGGGTCTACGGCCTGCTGGGCGAGAACGGTGCGGGCAAGTCCACGCTGATGAAGATCCTCGCGGGCTACGAGCGGCCGAGCGGCGGCGGGCTTCGCATCGACGGCACGCCGCAGCAGTTCGCCAGTTCGCGCGACGCCGAGGCGCTGGGCATCGTGCTGATCCACCAGGAATTCAACCTCGCCGAAGACCTGAGCGTGGCGCAGAACATCTTCCTCGGGCACGAGAAGAAGAAGGCCGGCTTCCTGCTCGACGACGCAGCCATGGAGCGCGAGGCCGCCGCCGCCCTCGCGCAGGTCGGCCTGCGGATCGATCCGCGAACGAAGGTCCGCCGGCTCATCGTCGCGGAGAAACAGCTGGTCGAGATCGCGAAAGCCATCGCGCGCAACGCTCGCCTGCTCATCATGGACGAGCCCACGGCCACGCTCACGCCCGGCGAGACCGAGCGCCTCTTCAAGCTGATCGCCCAACTGCGCGCCGAGGGCGTGACCATCGTCTACATCTCCCACAAGCTCGACGAGGTCGAGCGCGTGACCGACGACGTGATCGTGATGCGCGACGGCCGCTTCGTCATGCGCTCGCCCACGGCGGACATCACCCGCCACGAGATGGCGAACCGGATGGTCGGCCGCGCGCTGACCGACCTCTACCCGCCGCGCGACACCGTTGCGCACAACGCCGCGCCCGCGATGAAGGTGCACGACTTCAGTGTGCCCGGCTGGGCGCAGGGGGTGAGCTTCGAGGTGCGGCCGGGCGAGATCCTGGGCTTCGCGGGCCTGGTCGGCGCGGGCCGCACCGAACTGTTCGAGGGCCTGATGGGCCTGCGTCCCGCGAGCGGCCAGGTCGAGATGCTCGGCCGCCCGGTGCCCGGCGGCAGGGGTTGGCACAACCCGCGCGATGCCGCCAAGCACGGCTTCTCCTACCTGAGCGAAGACCGCAAGGGCAAGGGCCTGCATGTGGACTTCGGCCTGCGCCAGAACCTCACGCTGATGGCGCTGGAGCGCTACGCCACGCCGTGGCTGAAGCCGGACGCCGAGCGCGCCGCGCTGGCCGAGGCGGTGAAGGACTACGGCATCCGCACCGGCAACCTCGACGCACGCGCCTCGTCGCTGTCGGGCGGCAACCAGCAGAAGCTCGCACTCGCCAAGGTGCTGCAACCGCAACCGAAGGTCGTGGTGCTCGACGAGCCCACGCGCGGTGTCGACATCGGCGCCAAGCGCGACATCTATTTCCTGATCCAGCGACTCGCCCGCGAAGGGCTCGCCGTGATCGTCGTCTCGTCCGAGTTGATGGAACTCATCGGCCTGTGCCACCGCGTCGCCGTGATGCGCGCCGGCCGGCTCGTGACCACGCTAGCCGCCGACCATCTCACCGAAGAAGAACTCATCGCCCATGCCACAGGAACCGCCCATGACCACGCCAACGCCTGAGGCCGCCCCGCACCGTGCCGCGCACAAGCCCGGCTGGGCCGCGCGCCTGCACGGCATCGGCCCGATCGCCGGGCTGGTGCTGTTGTGCATCGCCGGCACGCTGCTCAACAGCGACTTCGCCACCGCCGACAACGCGATGAACGTGCTCACGCGCACGGCCTTCATCGGCATCATCGCGGTGGGCATGTGCTTCGTGATCATCTCGGGCGGCATCGATCTGTCGGTCGGCTCGATGGCCGCGCTCATCGCCGGCAGCGTGATCATGTTCATCAACTGGGCCGGGCCCGCCACCGGCTCGCCGCTGATGGCGGTGGTGCTCGGCGCCACGCTCGCGGTGCTGCTGGGTGCGATGTTCGGGCTGGCGCACGGGCTGCTCATCACCAAGGGCCGCATCGAGCCCTTCATCGTGACGCTGGGCACGCTCGGCATCTTCCGCGCCTACCTCACCTACTTCGCTGACGGCGGCGCGCTCACGCTCGACAACGACCTGTCGGACCTCTACGCGCCGGTCTACTACGCGAGCCTCCTGGGCATCCCGGTGCCGGTGTGGGTCTTCTTCATCGTCGCGGTGATCGGCGGCGTGATCCTCAACCGCACCGCCTACGGGCGCTACGTGCAGGCCATCGGCTCGAACGAACAGGTGGCGCGCTACGCCGCCGTCGACGTCGACCGGGTGAAGATCCTCACCTACGTGCTGCTCGGCGGGTGCGTCGGCATCGCCACGCTGCTGTACGTGCCGCGCCTGGGCTCGGCGTCGCCCACCACCGGCCTGCTGTGGGAACTGGAAGCCATCGCGGCGGTGATCGTCGGCGGCACCGCGCTCAAGGGTGGTGCGGGCAGCATCGCCGGCACGGTGATCGGCGCGATCCTGCTCTCGGTCATCAGCAACATCCTGAACCTCACCAGCATCATCAGCGTATACCTGAACGCTGCCGTGCAGGGCTTCGTGATCATCGTCGTGGCGTTCCTCCAAAGAGGTCGGCGCTAGTTTTCCCGTTCCCGTTCCATCCACCAAAAGGAGACATCCCTCATGACACGTTTCACCCGTCGCATCGCACTCACGGCCATCGCAGCCGCCTCCCTCGCCAGCCTGCCGGCCTTCGCCGCCGAGAAGGTCAACCTCGGCGTGTCGATCCCGGCCGCCACCCACAGCTTCATGGGCGGCATCAACTACTGGGCCAACCAGGCGAAGAAGGATCTCGAGAAGGAACACAAGGACCTGAAGATCACGATCAAGACCGCCAGCGGCGCGCCCGAGCAGGCCAACCAGCTGCAGGACTTCACGACCGTCACCAAGATCAATGCGCTCGTCATCTTCCCCTTCGAATCGGCCGCACTGACCAAGCCGGTCGCCCAGGTGAAGGCCAAGGGCGCCTACGTGACCGTGGTCGACCGCGGCCTGACCGACACCAGCGCGCAGGACGCCTATGTCGCCGGCGACAACACGGCCTTCGGCAAGATCCCGGCCGAGTACATCGTGAAGAAGCTCGGCGGCAAGGGCAACGTCGTGGCGCTGCGCGGCATCGCGACCACGCTCGACAACGAGCGCATGGACGCCTTCAACGCGGTGCTCAAGAACCACCCCGACGTGAAGCTGCTCGACGCGAAGTATGCCAACTGGAACCGCGACGACGCCTTCAAGGTGACGCAGGACTACCTCACGCGCTTCAAGGCCATCGACGCGATCTGGGCGGCCGACGACGACATGGCGGTGGGTGTGCTCAAGGCCATCGAGCAGGCCAAGCGCGACGACATCAAGATCGTCTTCGGCGGTGCCGGCGCCAAGGGCATGGTCAAGACCATCATGGACGGCAAGAACAAGATGATCGACGCCGACGTGAGCTACTCGCCCAAGTTCATCTACGACGCGATCAAGCTCACCGCCGAAGCACGCCTGAAGGGCGAGAAGCTGCCGGCCACGACGATCATCCCGTCGGTGCTGATCACCAAGGACAACGCCAAGGACTTCTACGTCCCCAACTCGCCATTCTGATGTGACTGCGGACAACGCTTCGCGCAAGCTGCGCTATGCCATGGTCGGCGGCGGCCGCGACGCCTTCATCGGCGCGGTGCACCGCCACGCCATCGCGCTCGACGGCCAGTGCGAGCTGGTGGCCGGCGCGCTGTCGTCGAGCGCGGACAAGGCGCGTGCCTCGGGCCGCGACCTGTTCCTGGCCGACGACCGCAACCATGGCGACTGGCAGGCGCTGCTGGCCGACGAGCTGAAGCGGCCGGCGCACGAGCGCGTCGACTTCGTCGCCATCGTCACGCCGAACCATGTGCACTTCCCGGTGGCGCAAGCTTTCGTGGAGGCGGGCTTCCACGTCGTGTGCGACAAGCCGCTGGTGCACACGCGCGCCGAGGCCGACGCGCTGGTCGCCGCGGTGGCTGCACAAGGCACGGTCTTCGGCGTGACCTACAACTACAGCGGCTATCCGATGGTCCGGCAGGCGCGCGCGATGGTGCGGGCCGGCGAGATCGGCGAGGTGCGCAAGGTCATCGTCGAGTACAGCCAGGGCTGGCTCGCCGCGCCGCTGGAGGCCAGCGGCAACAAGCAGGCCGGCTGGCGCACCGACCCGGCCAAGAGCGGCGCGGCGGGCGCCATCGGCGACATCGGCACGCATGCGGAGAACCTCATCGCGACCGTCACCGGCCTCCAGATCGAGCGCCTGTGCGCCGACCTCGGCGCGCTGGTGCCGGGCCGCGCGCTCGACGACGACGCCAACGTGCTGCTGCGCTTTTCGAGCGGTGCGCGCGGCGTGCTGGTGGCATCGCAGATCAACACGGGCCTCGAGAACGACCTGCGCCTGCGCGTGACCGGGACGCAGGGCACGCTCGACTGGCGGCAGGAGCATCCGAGCGAGCTGCTGCACTTTCCCGCCGATGGGCCCAAGCGCGTCCTCACGCGCGGCGCGCCCTGGCTGCACGAGTCGGCACGGCGTGCCAGCCGGTTGCCCAGCGGCCACCCCGAAGGCTTCATCGAGGCCTTCGCCAATGTCTATGCGGGCGTGGTGGCGGACATCCGCGCGCGGCTCGGCGGCGTGCCGCCCGACCCGCTCGCGGCCGACTATCCCCGCGTGGAAGACGGCGCGCGCGGCGTGCGCTTCATCGAGCGCACGGTCGCGTCGGCGGCCAGCGCCGCTAAGTGGACGGACTGGTAGGCGCCGCCAAGGCCGTATCGCCGAAGGGCCCGTGGCCCGTCAGTTGCCGCGTGATCGCGGCCTTGAGCGGCGGAAAGCGTTGCGCGCCTTCGAGCACCAGTTGCCGCAGCAGCCGAAGCGGCGCGCGCTTGTCGGCGTAGAGCTTCGCGACCGCATTGGTGCCGTGATAGATCAACCGGGTGTGCCGGCGGTGCGTGGCTTCGTAGGCGGCCAGCAGCGAGGCGGCGCCGATGTCCTGGCCCGCGCGATGCGCCTGCACCACCCGGCCGGCCAGCGTGCCCACGCCCTGCAGGCCGAGGTTGTAGCCGTGCGCCGTCACCGGGTGCATGCCCACCGCGGCATCGCCGACGAGCGCACTGCGCATGCTCCGGAAGCGGTGCGCATAGGTGGCGACCAGCGGGTAGGCATGGCGCTCGCCGGCCATCGCCATGCGGCCGAGCCGATCGTGGAACTGGCGCTGGACCAGCGCGGTGAAATCCGCGGCGGGCAGCGCCATCAGCGCTGCGGCCGCGCTCGCATCGGCCGTCAGCACGACCGACGACGCATCGCCTGTCAACGGCAGCACGGCCAGCGTGCGTTCGTAGCCGAAGCACTCGTGCGCCACCTCGCCATGCGGCTGTGCATGCTGCATGCGGCAGACCACCATCGTGCGGCCGAAGTCGTGCAGGTCGGCGCCGATGCCGAGCTGGCGGCGTGTGGTCGAGAAGCGGCTGTCGGCGGCCACCAGCAGCCGGGCGCGCAGGTCCCCGCCGGTGGGAGCGGGCTCGGCCTCGAAGAACACCTCCGCGTGGCTCGGCAGCGTGCGAACCTGCGAGGTCTGCGCGTTGCAGACGATGCGCAACGCCGGCAGGGCGTCGGCCACCTCGAAGCTGGCGCGCCGCAGCGCATGGTTGGGGACGATCCAGCCCAGCACGCCGGTGCCGCCGCCACTCCCCGCTCGTTGTGCGTTGAAGTCCAGCAAGGCGCGGGCGTGGCCGCCGTCGTGCACCTGCGCTTCGCGGATGACGCCGATCTCGTGCGCCGCGAGCCGTGGCCAGATGCCGAGCTTTTTCAGCAGCGCGACGCTGTCGTGCGTGAGCGCGATCTCGCGGCCATCGTCCTTCGGTGCGGACAGGGCGGCGCGCCCCTGCGTGTCGAGCACGATGACCGAGAGGCCGGCCTGCCCCAGTGAAATGGCCAGTGCCAGCCCGGCGGGGCCGGCACCGATGACGAGGACATCGCTGTCCAGGGGCTGTTGCATCGCGCGCCTTGAAATGTTGACCGTGGCATTGTGCGAGCCACGGCTTGGCGCCGTCGTTGACGGGCGTCAAGCGTCATGCGGCGCGCGATGCCTGCTCAAGACATCAGGCTGACGTGCGCCGCCACCACGCGCCAGCCTTCGGGCAGGCGCACCCAGGTCTGGCTCTGGCGGCCGATGCGCTCGCTGCCGGCACGCTTGAACTCGATGTTGGTCACGGCCAGGTCCTGGCCGTAGCTGGTGATCGCCGTGACGGTCACTTCGCGTTCCAGGTTCACCGCGGGGCGGGCCTGGCGGAAGGCGCGGATCGCGTCGTAGCCGTACAGGTTCTCGCCCGCGCCGTAGCGCAGCGTGTGCGGCGAATCGAAGAAGAGCCGGTCGAGCACGGCCACGTCGTTGGCCACCAGCGCCTGCTGGTACTCGGCGAAGGCGGCCGTCACTTCTTCGAGCACGGCGGGCAGGTTGATATCGGAGAGGGCAACGGTCACGGTCTTACTTTCCACCCCAATGCACGAAGCGGCGCTCCGCCATCAGGAACACGAGGTTCATCACATAGCCGAGCAGGCCGGCCGCAAAGATCGAAGCGTACATGTCGGGCATGTCGAAGAGGGTCTGCGCGTTCATGATGCGCTGGCCCAGCCCGTCGGTCGAGCCGATGAACATCTCGGCGACGATCACGATCACCAAGGCGATCGACACGCCCGAGCGCATGCCCACGAACACCTGCGGCATCGACTCCAGCAGGATCACGTCGGTCAGCACGCGCCAGCGCGGCGCGCCCATCACCTTGGCCGCGAGCTGGCGCTGCTTGCGCGCGCTCATCACGCCGTAGGCCACGTTGAAGAGAATCGCCAGCGCCGCGCCGAAGGCGGCCACCGCGATCTTGGTCGCCTCGCCCACGCCGAACAGCACCAGGAAGAGCGGGAACATCGCCGAGGCCGGCGTCGAGCGGAAGAAGTCGATGGCGAACTCGATCGACTGGTAGATCTTCTCGTTCGAGCCCAGCACGATGCCCAGCGGCACCGAGATCACCAGCGCCAGCCCGAAGGAACTGAGCGTGCGCACGATGGTCTTGTAGAAGTCGCCCCACAGCGTGCCGTGCGCGATGCCGTTCCAGAAGGCGGCGAGCGCCTCCATCGGCGACGGCAGCAGCACCGGGTCGATGGCGCGCGTGGCGTGCACGAAGGCCCACAGGGCGATCAGTACCGCCATGCCGACCAGCGGGCGCAGCCGGGCGGCGGTGCGTTCGGAGATCGCGATCATGGCTTGCGCACCTCCCGCTGGAAGATCTCCAGCGCGCGGGTCTTGGTGGCGATGAACGCCGGGCTGAGCGTGGTGTCGGCGGTGCGCGGGCGCGGCACGTCGAAGGGCAGGTTCTCGGCCACGCGCGTGGGCCGCTTGGTCAGCAGCAGCACCTCGTCGGCCAGCAGTACGGCTTCGTCGAGGTCGTGCGACACCAGCATGGTGGTGGTCCGGCGTTCGGTCAGCACCTTCTGCAGCCGCTCGCGCAGGAACATCACCATCTCGTAGTCGAGCGCGGAGAAGGGTTCGTCGAGGAACAGCACCTCGGGGTCGACCACCAGCGCCCGCATGATCGACACCAGCTGCTGCTGGCCGCCGGACATCTGGTAGGGGTAGCGGTTCAGGTCGAACTTCACCTCGAAGCTCTCCACCAGCCGATCGAGCCGCGCCTGCCGCTCGCCCTTGGCGATGGCCAGGTACTGCAGCGGGTAGCGGATGTTGTCGATGGCGCGCATCCACGGGAACACCGCCTCGCGGTAGTTCTGGAAGACGTAGCCGATGCGCGTGTCGCGCGCCTCCTTGCCCTCGAACAGGATCTGCCCGGCGTCGTAGGGCAGGATGCCCGAGATCATGTTGATCAGCGTGCTCTTGCCGCAGCCGTTGGGGCCGAACACCGAGACGATCTTGCCCTTCGGGATGTCGAGGTCGAAGCCGTCGTAGATGGTCGCGTCCTGGAAGCGCTTGGTCAAGCCGCGGATGGTGATGTGCGTGCCCTCCGGGTACCAGCGGTGCGACCTGTCGCTGACGGCAGCATCGGGCAAGGCGGCCCCGATCGGCAGGTTCGAATCCATCACGCGCATCAGAAGGCTCGAACCAGCGTCTTGCCGTCGATCTTCTCCTTGACCACGCCCAGTTCGGTGCCGATGTCGAGGAACTTCTGGAAGTCGCCCACGTCGGCGGCGCTCATGTCCTTGACCATCACGATGCGCGGCAGCGGCACGGTGGCGGCCAGCTCCGGCGGCACCTTCATGCCCTGCACCAGGTAGCCGCGCGCGCTGCTGTCGGCCTGCGCTTCCTTCACGCCGCGCGCCCAGGCCGCGGCGAAGCGCTTGGCCACGTCGGGCTTGTCGGCCATGAACTTGCCCGACATCACGGCGCCGGCAGCGAAGGCCGAGGCGCTCTTGTTGCCCAGCAGGTAGGTGGCGATCACGCCGGTCTCGACGCGCTTGCCGACCTTCTGCGCGACCATGATGGTGGCCGACGGCTCCAGCGTGTAGCCGCCGTCGAAGTTGCCCGACTGCAGCGCGCCGATGTGCACGCCGATCTGCTGCTCCTGGATGGTGAAGTCCTTGCCTTCGACCAGGCCCACCTTCTTGAGCACCGCGCGCGCCGCGCCGATGTTGGCGGGGCCGGGCGCCGAGAACAGCTTGAAGCCGTTCCTGAAGTCCTTCAGCGACTTGGCCGGGCTGTCGGCCTTGACGACGAACTGCTCGATCACATGCTGCGAATTCTGGCCGTTGAGCGAGATGTACTTGAGCGTGTTGGGCCGGCGCGCTTCCATGTTGGCGCCTTCGAGCGTCACCAGGTTCACGGCCGCGTCGATGCCGTTGGACACCAGCGCCTGCACGGTCAGCGGGTGGCTGGTCATGGGCACTTCCTCGATCTCGAGGTCGGCGTCCTTGAAGTAGCCGCGGTTCATGGCGACGTAGAAGGGCAGCGCCGCGCTCGAGGGGAACACGCCGACCTTGATCTTGTCGGCCGCGGCGGCCGGTGTGCAGAGCGTGGCGGTGGCGAGCGCGAGGACGCCGGCGATCAGGCGGCCGACACGCAGGGGAGCGGAAAGAAAGGCGGGACGCGACATCGTGGGTTACTCCGGAAGATTGAGAGGCGATGAAAGGGTGGGGTAGGACTTCGGATCGAAGAAGCTCTGCCCCGCGCGGTACACGCGGGGGGCCGACATGTCGGGCGGCGCACCGGGCTCGACCGCGCCTTCGAAGGTGAGCTCGAGCTGTACGCCGCTCGGGTCGTGGACGAAGAGCTGCCACAGCGTGGTGCCGGGCACCAGGAACTCGCGCCAGTCGAGCTGCGCCGCGCGGAAGCGCGCGACGTACGCGTGGTAGCCCGAGCAGGCCAGCGACACATGGTCGATGGCGCCGGTGCCGCTCGGCACCTGGCCCGCATCGCCCAGCGCCGGGCCGCCCGCGTACACGTGGATGATGGCCTGGCCGCCCGGCTGGCCGCAGGCCAGCCAGGCACCCGGGTAGCCGAAGTCGGGGCGGGCGATCTCGCGCAGGCCGATCACGCCGACCCAGAAGGCGCGCGTGGCGTCGAGGTTCGCGGTCTTGATCGCGAGGTGGAACAGGCCGTGGGTGATGGCGGTGTTCATGCCGCGGCCTCGACGCCGCCGGCCGGTGCGCCGATCGATACGTCCCGGAACAGCGCCGAGAGGTCCGCGAGGAAGCCTGGCTCGGTCTTCCAGCGCGCGCCCTCGACCGGGTCGGCGCCCGCGAGCATCGTGTCGGTCGCGGCGATCGACAGCGCCATCGCGAAGCGGATGCGTTCGCTCCGCGCAGCCTCGACCTGCGCCAGCCAGTCGCGCGGCGCCAGGCGGCCGGCGCCGATCTCGCGCGCGAGGATCATCGCGGCGGCACAGGCGTCTTCCATCGCCTGCGTGGCGCCCTGGCCCAGCGTCGGCGCCATGCCGTGCGCGCTGTCGCCGAGGTACATCACCTGGCGCACCGGCTCGGCGAAGCGCACGTCCGATTCCTGCATGCGCGCCCAGTGGGTCTGCGCGAGGTTGGCGCACAGCGCGTCCATCAGCCACTGCGCCTGCGCGCCGAGCGCACCGCCCGCGGGCCGGTAGGCGGCGCGCAGCGCGGCCTCGGTGTTCCAGGCGTCGTCGATGGGGGCGCCGGGTTCGATCGGGAAGGTGGCGGCGATGTACACGTGGTCCGGCGGCACGCGGAAGGCCAGCAGTCGGTGCGCGCCGTTGAACCACTGGCCGTAGTCGTCGACCAGGCCGCCGCTGGTGTCGGGCACCAGCGTGCGCACGATCGCCACGCCCACGTGGCGCGGCTCGGGCAGGCCCGAGAAGGCGGCGCGCGTGGCCGAGTAGCGGCCGTCGGTGCCCACCAGCAGGTCGATGTCGTCGATCGTGTGCTGCACGCCGCCCTGCGTGTAGCGCACGGTGGTGCGCGCCGGGTCGCCGGCGCTCGGGCCGATGGCGTCGATCTCGCAGCCGTAGCGGATGGCCGGGCCGGCGCCGGCGCGCAGCACGCGGTACAGCTCCGACCAGCGGATGCGGATGCCCGGGTTGTCGGCCACCTGCGCGAGCGGCAGGTCGAACAGCGGCGTGCCATCGGTCAGCGACACCTGCCAGCGCTGCCACGGCAGGCTGGCGGCCTCCACCTCGGCGGCCAGCGCCGGGTCGCACAGGCGCAGCGCCTTGATCGCGTTGGGGCCGACGTTCAGGCCGGTGCCGGCCTCGGAATGGTCCTCGGGGCTCACGCGTTCGAGGCAGTGCAGCGCCACGCCGGGCAGCAGGGCCAGGCGCCGCGCCAGGATGGCGCCGGCCACGCCGGCACCGATGATCACGATCTTCATGCGGGTTGACTTTCGGAAGGAGGTGGGAGCGGCCAGCGGCGGGCCTGCGGCTGCAGCCGCTCGAAGGCCAGGCCGAGCGCGCACAGCAGCGCGTCGCTGCCGTGCGGGCCGATCAGCTGGAAGCCGATGGGCAGGCCGTCGGGCGACGGTTCGGCCGGCAGGGCCAGTGCCGGCAGGCCGGCGCCGTTGACGAAGGCGGTGAACACGGCGTGGCCGCGCGGGTCGACCTGCCGCCCGTCGATGTGGGTCGGATGGCTCTGCTCGGCCGGCCACGGCATGGCCGCGCAGGCGGGCGTGAGCACCAGGTCGACCTCCTCGAAGACGCGCTCCATCGCGTCGTTCAGCGCGCGCTGGTGGGCCTGCGCGTTGAACAGGTCGACCGCGCGCAGGGCGCGTCCGGTGACCAGCATCGCGGCCAGGGCAGGCGTCATGCGCGCATCGTCCTTCGGCGTGCTGTCGTGCAGCACGGCGGCCAGGCCGGTGGCGCTCAGCACCGGCCAGGCGAGCCGGTTGAACACATGCACCGCGGCCGGGGCGTCGGCCTCCCGCACGAGGTGGCCCATGCCGCGCAGCTGGGCCGCGACAGCGGCCATGCGCTGGTCGATGACCGGGTCGACCGGGCTGCCGGCGATGCGCGACCAGTGCGCGATGCGCAGCAGCTGCGGCGTCGGCGTGGCGAGCGGGTCGAGGGGCCACAGGAGCGTCGGCGCGATCACCTGCAGCACGCGCATCACGTCGGCCGTGCTGCGGGCGATGGGGCCGACCACCTCCAGGCCCGGCAGCATCTCGGGCAGGCCGTGCGCCCGCGGCACCGTGCCCCACGAGGGCTTGAGCCCGACCAGGCCGGTGTAGGCGGCGGGCCGGCGGATCGACCCGCCGCCGTCGGTGGCCAGTGCCGCCGGGCCGATGCCCGCCGCCACGGCCGCGGCCGCGCCGCCGCTCGAGCCGCCGGGCGTGAGCGCGGTGGCCCACGGGTTGCGCGTCGTGCCGAAGACGAGGTTGTCGGTGTAGCCCTGCAGCGTGAACTCGGGCACGTTGGTCTTGGCGAACAGCAGCGCACCGGCATCGCGCAGCCGCTGCACCGGCGACTCGTCGCGCAACTGTGCGTGCGCCGGGTACAGCGCGCTGCCCCAGCGGCAGGGCATGCCGGCCACGGGGATGTTGTCCTTCACGCTGATCGGCACGCCGTCGAGCGCCGACAGCGGGGCGCCGCGTAGCCAGCGGCGTTCGCTCTCGCGCGCCGCGGCATAGGCGGCGCTGTCGTCGCGTGCGATCACGGCGTTGATCTGCGGGTTGACCGCGTCGAGCCGCGTCAGCACGCTGCCCAGCGCCTCGACCGGCGAGAGCGTGCGGGCGGCATAGGCCTGCGCCAGCGCGCCGATGTCGAGCTGCCAGGGGGCGGTCATGTCATGCCTCGCGCGATCACGGCGACCAGCCCGCCGCCGTCGGGCCCCTGGTGCTCCGCGCCGCCGGACACGAAGATGCGCCCGTCGCCCAGCACGCCGGCCACCAGCCCGCCCACCGCGCCGCGGATGTGGCGCTGGGCGTTGATGTCGGTGTCGTCGAGCATGGTGTGGCGCGCACCGCGCACGCGGCCGCGGCGGTCGGGTTCGCACTTGACGAAGACGGCGGCCACGCGGGCCGCGTCGGCCTCGTTCAGCTGCGGCTCGGCCGCCAGCCCCAGCGGGCGCAGCGCCTGCGCCACGGCGCCCAGGTCGAGGGCGTCGCGCATCGGTGCGCAGCCCATGCGCAGGTCGCCTTGCCACCGCGGGCTGTGGCCCAGCACGATCACCTCGTTGGCCTCCACCTCGACGCCGGACGACACGCTGGCGCGCGCCGAGAAGCGCGTGAAGTCGCTGAGCATCGCGGCTTCGAGCGCCGGGTCGTCGGGCAGTTCACCGAGCGCGATCGCGACGCCGAAGGCGCCGGCCGCACGGGCCGTGGCCATCGAGCGGTTGGCGTCGGCCGTGAGCACCGTGTGGCCCGTCGCGGCGGCGGCCTGGGCGCGTGCGGCGGTCACGCAGGGGCACTTGACCTGCACGAAGGCAATGTCTTCGGTGCGCGCGATGCCGGCGTCGCGCATGGCCGCACGCACCGCGTCGGCCACCGAGCGCACATGCGCCCAGCGGCCCACGTGCTGCGCGGCCAGCGGCGCGCTCACGGCGGTGCCGATGGCGAGCGCGCCGGGGCCGGCGGCGTCGGCCCCCGAAGCGTCCGGCCGGCCGCTGCGCGAGAACACCACGTAGTGCGGGCTCAGCACGCCCTCGGTGCCGCCGGAGAGGATGCAGGGCAGTTCGCGCAGCAGCGTCGCGGCCGGGCGGCCGGTGCGTTCGGCGAGCAGCGCCATGAGGGTCTGGGTGAAGTAGCCGCGGGTGAAGTCGTTGACGCCGCCGTTGCCCTCGGTCTTGCCGATCACGGCCACGATGTCGGCGGCCCGCAGCGTGCCGGCGTCGAGCAGCGCGGCCAGCTCCGACAGGTCGCCGGGGTGGGCCATGCCCAGGCGGTGCACCCGCAGCGTGGGGCGTGTGTCGGCCGCGGGTTCGGCACGGTCGGAGGCGGCGGGAGAGGGATTGAGCAGGGCGTCCATGGGTGCTGCAATGCAACAGATGCACCGAGTATGGGCAGCGCCCCTGCAAACTTCCAGCGCATAGTTTCTCTCGCACCGCACACATTTTGTGTGCACTTGCGTGCTGTCAGGGCGTTCAGCCCGGCAGCGCGGCCAACCGGTTGACCAGCGCTTCCATGAAAGACAGCGTGGCGATCGGCAACGTGCGCCCGGCGCGCGACACCAGCACCAGCTGGCTGTTCGTGAGCGTCCGGTCGGTCAGCGGGACCGCCACCAGCGCGCCGCGCCGCACCTCGTTCTGCGTGCCGATCTGGAACTGGAAGCTGATGGCGCCGGTGCGCAGGGTGAATTCCTTCAGCGTCTGCACCGTGCTGGCCTCCAGCGCCACCTGCAGCGTCATGTGGGAGCGCGCCATGAGCGCGTCGAGCAGGCGCCGGCTGCCGAAGGAGCGGTCGCCCAGCGCCACGGGGTACTCCTGGCAGTCGGCCAGGCGCAGCGTGTCGCGGTCGGCCAGCGGGTGGTCGGGCCGCAGCATGGCGCACAGCGGCTGCGGAATGGCGGCGATGACGCGCAGCGCGTCCGAGGGCACCGGGTCGTGCACCAGGATCAGCTCCACGTCGTCGGCCAGGAGCGCCGCCACCAGCACGCCGGTCACGCCTGCGACGAGCTGGAACTGCACGCCCGGGTGCGTCTGCTGGTACTGCGCGATGGTGTCGGGGATCAGGTCGACGGCGACCGATTCGGCGCAGCCGATGCGCACCGTGCCGCGCACCAGGCCGCGCAACTGCTCGATCTGCGATTCGGCCGAGCGCATGTCGGCCATGCTGCGGCGCACCGCCGCGATCAGCACTTCGCCGGCGGACGTGAGCCGCACGCCGCGCGGCAGCCGCTCGAACAGCGGCGTGCCCACGTCGGACTCGATCTCGAGGATCTTGCGGTTGAGCGCGGTCGAGGCCACGTGCAGCTTCTCCGCCGCCTTGCGGATCGAACCGGCCCGTGCGACGGCGTCGAGGTAGACGAAATGGCGGGGCGGGTGGAGCATGGTGCCGGCGTCGCCGTGCTCAGAGGCCGCTGTGGGCGGGGTTCGGCAGCAGCGCGCCCCGCACCGTGTCGCGGCCCGCGGCCTTGGCGGCGTAGCAGGCCGCGTCGGCGGCCCGCAGCCAGTCGTTCACCGTCCCCATGTCCACCTGCAGCGCCGCCACGCCGACGCTGGCGCCGACGCTCAGCGGGCCGTGCGGCGACGGCACCACGACCTCGGTGATGGCGCGGCGCACGTCGTGGGCAATGCGCATCGCCATCTCGGGCGTGCAGTGCTCGAGCAGCAGCGCGAACTCGTCGCCGCCGACGCGGGCCACGAGGTCGCCGGCGCGCACACGGGCGGTGATCGCCGTGGCCACCGTCAGCAGCATCAGGTCGCCCGTGAGGTGGCCGGCGGTGTCGTTCACCGGCTTGAAGCGGTCGAGGTCGAGGAAGACCAGCACGGCCGGCAGCGAGGCGGGCAGTGCCTCGACCAGCCGCTGTGCCTGCCGCTCGAAGGTCGCGCGGTTGGCCAGCCCGGTGAGCGCATCGTGCGCGGCCGACCATTCGAGCTGCTGGCGGGCGGCCCGCTGGTCCTCGACATCGCTGAGCGTCCAGATGGTGCCGCGCGTGCGGTCGGCCGGGTCCACCGGCTTGGTCCTCAGGCCGGCCCAGAAGCGCGTGCCGTCGTGCCGCAGCAGCTGCCACTCGCCCCGGTAGGGCTGCAGGGCACGGAACTCGCCGCGTTCCTGGGCGAGGAAGGCGGCATGGTCCTCGTCCGACGCGAAGAGCATGCGCACCGGCTGGTCGATCAGGTCGTGCTGGGTGCTGGCGAAGAGACGGCAGAACTCGGCGCTGACGAGCTCGAAACGCTCGCCGCGCACGAAGGCGATGCCCACGGGCGCCGCACTCATGACCGAGCCGAGCTTGCGCATCGTCTCAGCGTTCGTCGCCTCCAGCTGCACGCGCTCGATGCCCACACGGCGCAGCACGCGGCTCAGGCTGCCGATCTCGCCGGCCGCGGCCGGCCAGCCGGCGTGCGGCGCCAGCGTGCCGTCGAACAGGTGCTGTGCGCGATGCTCCAACAGCGTCAGCGGCCGCAGCAGACGCCACAGCAGCGCCAGGAAGGCGACCAACATGAGGGCGATCAGCGCGACCGCGACGATCAGCGCGTCGGTCCGCGCGGCGCGCAAGGGCGCCAGCAGGTCGGCCTCGGCGCGGGCGCGCCAGATCATCCAGTCCGGCCCCGGCACGCCGGCGGCGCTGACCAGTTCGCCGGGCTGCTTCAACTGGATGCCCAGCGGCTCGATCGGCGAGCCCGCCGCGCGCCACCCGGCAAAGGCCTGCGCCAAGCGCGGCTCGTCGGACAGATGCGTCATGAGTCGTCCGCGATCGGGGTGCGCGAGCACTTGGCCGTGCTGGGTCGTCACCACCAGCATCGCGGCCGACTCGAGACCATCATCGTCCACCAGCCCGTCGAGCAGGTCGCGGCTGCTCAGGCGAAGGGTGCCGCCCAGTATTCCCGCCGCGCCTGTGGCATCGTGGATCGGTTGCGTGAAGACGATGGCCGGCTCGCCGCGAAGGCGGTCCGACACCGGTTCGGAAATGATCGGCCGGCCCTCGCGCAGCGTCCGCTGGAAGTAGTCGCGGTCGGCCAGGCTGAGGCGCGGGAGCACGCTGACCTCCGTGCTGTTCGCGCGAACCCTCATCTCGCCGTCCTCGGTAGCCACGAACAGGCCGGTGAACAGACGGCGCAGGACGGGCTGCGATTCGGCGAATTGCCGCATGGCGGCCTCGTCGCCCAGGGCCACCATCCCGAGTTCCGGTGTGACCGCCCCCAGTGCGAGCTGCAGTTCGATCAACCGCCGCGACAGCAGCGCCGCCGTGCGCGCGACTTCGTTGGCTTCGCGGCGTTGTTCGGTGGCGAGCGTGTCCTTCTCGGCGCGTGTCACCAGCAGGAGGGTGATGAGGCCGATGCCCAGCAACAACGCGGCGACGCCGCCCGCGATGATGCGCAGCTTGAGGGAGCCGAGGGCGGCGGGCCAGTGGAAGTCGCGACCGGTCATGGGCAATCGATGAGGCTATAGGCGCGCGGCGTGGGCCGGGCGTTCCAAACGGGATTCAGGGGTGGGGCGGGTCGACGCGAAACATCATTGTGGCGTGTCTCCGAAGGCCCTTGGCGAAATACATATGGTGCCCTTGTAGGCCAATCCACACGGCACAACGCGCCGGTGAGCGTCCGCTTTCCGGCGGGCTGCGGGCTAGCATCGACGCCATGGACCTCGTCGTCGCCCGCCCCGAAGGCCTCTACTGCCCGCCCGGCGACTTCTATATCGACCCCTGGCGGCCGGTGGCGCGCGCGGTCATCACCCATGCCCATTCCGACCATGCACGGGTCGGACACGGGCACTACCTGGCCCACACCGACAGCGCAGGCATCCTGCGCACGCGGCTCGGCGACGACATCGCGCTGCAGACGCTGCCCTACGGCGAGGCGATCACGCACCACGGCGTGCGCATCTCGCTGCACCCGGCCGGCCATGTGCTCGGCTCCGCGCAGGTGCGGCTCGAACACGGCGGGCGCGTGTGGGTGGCCTCGGGCGACTACAAGACCGAGCCCGACGGCACTTGCCCGCCTTTCGAGCCGGTGCCCTGCGACACCTTCATCACCGAGTCGACCTTCGGCCTGCCGATCTACCGCTGGCCGACGCAGGCCGTGCTGTTCGCCGAGATCGACGACTGGTGGCGCCGCAATGCGGAGGAGGGCCGCGCGTCGGTGCTGTTCTGCTATGCCTTCGGCAAGGCGCAGCGCATCCTGCACGGCGTCGATGCGGGCATCGGGCCGATCGTGGTGCACGGGGCGGTCGAGCCGCTGAACGCCGTGTACCGCGCCGCCGGCGTCGCGCTGCCGTCGACCCTGCGCGCGACCGATCCGGAAGTGAGCCCGCAGATGCTCAGGCGTGCGCTGGTGCTGGCGCCGCCCACGGCGCAGGGCACGCCGTGGATGCGGCGCTTCGGCCACTACGCCGACGCCTTCGCCAGCGGCTGGATGCAGCTGCGCGGCACGCGTCGCCGGCGCGGTGTCGACCGCGGCTTCGTCATGAGCGACCACGCCGACTGGCCCGGCCTGCAGAAGGCTATCGCCGGCACGGGGGCCGAGCGCGTGTTCGTCACGCACGGCAGCGTCGCGGTACTGGTGCGCTGGCTCACCGAGAACGGGCTGGAGGCGCAGGGGTTCAAGACCGAATACGGCGACGAGGACGTGGCCGACCAGGGCGACGCCAAGCCTGCGGCGCCCGACGCCGCGCCATGAAAGCCTTCGCCGCCCTCTACCGCGAACTCGACGCCACCACGTCGAGCCTCGCCAAGCAGGCGGCCCTGCAGCGCTACCTGCAGGCCGCCGTGCCCGAAGACGCGGCGTGGGCGGTGTACTTCCTCGCCGGTGGCAAGCCACGCCAACTGGTGCCCACCAGGCTGCTGCGCCTGCTGGCGCAAGAGGCCGCCGGCCTGCCCGAGTGGCTGTTCGACGAGAGCTACGAGGCCGTCGGCGACCTGGCCGAAACGATCTCCTTGTTGTTGCCGCCGCCGACCGAGGCGCACGATCTCGGCCTGGCCGTGTGGATCGAGCGGCATCTGTTGCCGTTGCGAAAGACAGCGCCTGAGGCACTCGCCGGCACGCTGCGTTCGCAATGGCGCCAGCTCGCCGTCGACGAGCGGCTGGTCTACTTCAAGCTCATGACCGGCAGCTTCCGCGTCGGCGTGTCGCGGCTGCAGGTGACGCAGGCGCTGGCGGCCGTCGGCGGACTCGACCCCAAGCGCGTGGCGCAGCGGCTCATGGGCTACACGCACACCAGCGGGCAGCCCAGTGCGGCCGACTACGCGGCGCTCATCGGCGCGGAGAACGACAGCGAGCTCGATCAGAAGACCAGCGGCCAGCCGTACCCGTTCTTCCTCGCGCATCCCTTCAACCAGCCGGTCGAACAGTTCGATGCGCTGCTCGGCCCACCGGCCGACTGGATCGTCGAATGGAAGTGGGACGGCATCCGCGCCCAGCTCGTCAAGCGCGCCGGGGCGGTGTCGCTGTGGTCGCGCGGCGAGGAGCTGGTGACCGACCGCTTCCCCGAACTCGCGACCATGGGCGAGGCGCTGCCCGACGGCACGGTGCTCGACGGCGAGATCGTGGTCTGGAGAGACGACCGTGTGCAACCCTTCGCCGAGCTGCAGCGCCGCATCGGCCGCAAGACGGTGGGCGCCAAGCTGCTGCGCGAGATCCCGGTGGTACTGCTCGGCTACGACCTCCTCGAATGGCAGGGCCGCGACCTGCGCGCGGTCCCGCAGCAGGAACGCCGGGCATGGATGGACGAACTCGTCACGCAGGTGCAGCACCCGCAGCTCATCGCCAGCCCGATGCTCACCGGCGACAGTTGGAGCGACCTGTCACGCCAGCGCGAGGCCGCGCGCGCGATGGGCGTCGAAGGGATGATGCTCAAGCAGCGCCACGCGCACTACGGCGTCGGCCGCACCAAGGACGTCGGCACCTGGTGGAAGTGGAAGATCGACCCGCTCAGCATCGACGCCGTGCTCATCTACGCGCAGCGCGGCCACGGCCGCCGCGCCAGCCTCTACAGCGACTACACCTTCGCCGTGTGGGACGGCCCGCCCGAGCAGCCGGACCGCAAGCTCGTCCCCTTCGCCAAGGCCTACTCGGGCCTCACCGACGCCGAGATGGGTCGCGTCGACGCGGTCATCCGCAAGACCACCATCGAGAGCTTCGGCCCGGTGCGCAGCGTGAAGCCGACGCTGGTGTTCGAGCTCGGCTTCGAAGGCATCGCGAAGAGCACGCGCCACAAGAGCGGCATCGCCGTGCGCTTTCCGCGCATGCTGCGCTGGCGGGAGGACAAGCCGGTGGATGCGGCGGATACCTTGGAGACGCTGGCGGCATTGCTGCCGGGGTAGGTCGCGCTGCTGGCGTCGGTCGCGCCCCTAAAGCGCCGGTCCGAGTCCGATCGGTGCCGGCACCTGATTGACGATGCGGGTGAACAGGGCGTTGTAGGCACGATCCGGTACGTGCCCGGCCAAGGGGTCGCCGTTGTGTGCGAATGCATCGTCGAGTTCGCGCCAGTCGGTGTCGGTGAGCACGCGCTCGGCCAGCGGCAGAATCTCGCGCTCCTCCAGCGTCATGTGCGCCAAGTAGAAGTCCACGTATTGCCCCACCGCCTGCTCGAACGCCGCGCGGCGCGGCTCGCCGAGAATCTCGAAGGCAAGCAGCGCATGCTCGACATGGCGGATCCGGCGCTCGCCGCTGGCGTGGTCGCTGTCGAGCTTGTCCAGCAGATCGCGCGAGAGCGGCGTCTTCGCACGCAGCTTGGGAAACAGCAGCTCCGTCTCCTTGGGGTGGTGCCGCTTCTCCGGGAACTCGTCCACGTAGAAAAGCATCGCCCGCAGGGTCGCGAAGTCGGGCAGGGCGCCTTGCTTGCGGTACTGCTCGAGCAGCATGACGATGGAGCGAAGGACGGCCGAGAGTGCGGCGTGCTCCAGACGGATGATGCGAACGCTGGCGTAGGTCATGGCCATCCTTGCTTGCGGGAGGGGCGCGGCTGCCCGGGCATGGCAGCTGGCCCCGGCCCCATTCTCCGCACGCGGAAGGCGTCGCCCTTGATCGATATCAAGTCAGGTCGCCTGGGCCTTCCCGGTTTGCGAAGGATCAAGTCCGCAGGCTCGGGCGGCGGGCCGGCACATGTCGGCGTCTTGACGCGCCGCCGCCCGGGGCGACACTGCGGAATGGACATCTTCACATCGTCGGCCTCGCTCGTGGGGCTGGCCGTGGCGCTGGGCATCGGGCTCATCGTCGGCATCGAGCGAGAACGCCGCAAGGGGGATGGCGACCGCCGAGCCGCGGCGGGATTGCGCACCTTCGCCATCGCCGCGGTCGCGGGCGCGATCGCGCAGCGCCTGCCCGTCCCGGCGCTCGTTCCCATCGGGGGCGCCCTCGTCGCCACACTGGCGGTGGTGTCGCACTGGAAGAGCCGCTCGCCGGACCCGGGCATGACCACGGAGATCGCCTTGTTCGCGACCTACCTGATCGGCGTGCTGTGCGTCATCGAGCCGTCGTTGGGCGCCGCCTGCGGAACGGGCCTGGCGCTGCTGCTGGCGGCGCGCAACAGGCTGCACCGGTTCGCCACCGAACTGCTCAGCGAGCAGGAGCTCAACGACGGTGTGCTGTTGGGCGCGCTGGCCTTGATCGCGTTGCCACTCATTCCCGCCCAGCCCATCGAGATGCTCGCCGGCATCTCGCCCCGGCCGCTGGCCGCGATGGTGCTGCTGATCATGGCGATGCAGGCGGCGGGCCAGGCGGCGGTGCGTTGGCTCGGCGTGCGCGGCGGCCTGCTCGGGGCAGGTTTTGCGTCCGGGTTCGTGTCGAGCACCGCCACCGTGGCCTCATTCGGAAGCCGGGCGCGTCGACAGCCGCTCCACACCAGCCTGCTGGCCAGCGCCGCCGCCTTGTCGGCGGTGGCCACCTGGGTGCTGGCCCTGACGATGACCGCGGCACTGTCCCCTCCAGCCGGAATCGCGCTGCTGCCGGTCGCGCTGGCCGGAGCGGCAGGCGCGACCGCCGTGGCGCTGTTGCCGCTTTTGTCGCATCAGCCATCCGCTGCGCTCGAAGCGCCGCCCGTCACCCGCAGCGCGCTGCGCCCGCGCGAGGCGCTCGTCGTGGCCCTGGTGCTGGCCTCGGTGGCGTTGCTGGTGGGAACGGCACAGCGGCACTTCGGCAACACGGGGCTGCAAGTCGGCATCGCGTTGGCGGCGTTGGTCGACGCACACGCGCCGGTGGCGTCGCTCGCTTCGCTGCACGCGGCCGACACGCTGTCGACGGCGCAGTTCGTCCGAGGCGTGCTCGTGGCGGTCGGCGCCAACACGCTCACGCGCTGCATCGTGGCCTGGGTTGCCGGCGGCCGGGCCTATGCGCTGCGCGTGGCGGCCGCACTGGTCGCGAGCCTGGCCTGTGCCACCGTCACCGCGGTCTGGCTGCGGGATCACCCGCTGGAACTGGCTGCTGCATCCGTGTTGCGCGTCGATGCCGAATTTCCCGGCACGGTCGAATCGCTTTAAGCTCCCGTCCATGAGCAGCCTCAACCCCAAGACCTACGACTCCGTTCCCTCGCGCAAGGTGGCCTTCCTCGGCCTGGGCGTGATGGGTTTCCCCATGGCCGGCCACCTGGCCAAGGCGGGCCACCGCGTGACGGTCTACAACCGCTCCGCCGCTAAGTCGGCCGCCTGGGCCGCCGAGTTCGGCGGCCAGAGCGCGCCCACGCCGCGCGAAGCGGCGGCCGGCGCGGAGATGGTGTTCTGCTGCGTCGGCAACGACGACGACCTGCGCTCGGTGGTGCTGGGCGACGACGGCGCCTTCGCCGGCATGTCGAAGCACGCGGTGTTCGTCGACCACACGACGGCCTCGGCCGACGTGGCGCGTGAACTGTCGAAGATCGCGCAGGGCAAGGGCCTGCAGTTCATCGATGCCCCCGTGTCCGGTGGCCAGGCCGGTGCGCAGAACGGTCTGCTGACCGTGATGTGCGGCGGCGACAGCGCCACTTTCGACGCGGTCAAGCCGGTTGCCATGGCCTTCTCGCGCGCCGTCACGCTGCTGGGCGAGAGCGGCGCCGGCCAGCTGGCCAAGATGGTCAACCAGATCTGCATCGCCGGCCTGGTGCAGGGCCTGTCGGAAGCCATCGCCTTCGGCATGCGCGCCGGCCTCGACATGGAAGCCGTGCTCGGCGTCATCAGCAAGGGCGCGGCCCAGAGCTGGCAGATGGAGAACCGCGGCAAGACCATGATCGACGGCAAGTTCGACTACGGCTTTGCGGTCGACTGGATGCGCAAGGACCTGGGCCTGGTGCTGGACGAAGCCAAGCGCAACGGCGCGCGGCTGCCCGTGACGGCGCTGGTCGACCAGTTCTATGCCGACGTGCAGCAGGCGGGCGGTGCCCGCTGGGACACGTCGAGCCTCATCACACGACTCAAGTAAAAAGCGCCCCGCGGGGCGCTTTTGTCGTTCATCGGATCGGCGTGGCGGTCGCGCCACCGGAGGCCGGCAGCGGTTCCATCGGCGGCAGCGGCACACGCGAGCCGCTCGATGCCGGCGTGGCGGCGGGTGCCGCGGTACCGCCCTGGCGCGTCTGGCCGGCGAGTTCGGCTTCGCTCACCACCTCGACCACGCGCACCACCTTCTGAACGCCCGAGACGCCGCGGGTGATGTCGGTGGCGCGGTCGACCTCGCGCTTCGTCGCCAGGCCCATCAGGTAGACCACGCCGTTCTCGGTGATCACCTTGAACGAGGTCGCGAAGACATCTTTGGCATCGAGCAGCGAGGCCTTGACCTTGCCGGTGATGAAGGTGTCGTTGGAGCGCACCTGGAACGACCGCGCCTCGCCCACCTGCACCTCGTTGACGATCGAGCGCACGTTGTCGATGCCCTGCACGGCCGCCTCGACCCGGCGGCGGTCGGCCTCGTTGCCCACGGTGCCGGTCAGCAGCATCTGGCGGTTGAAGCTGGTGACGCTCACGTACATCTGGTCGTTGGCGATCTCGCGGATGCGCGAAGCGCCGCGCAGTTCGATCGCCTGGTCGTCGACCTGTGCACCCGAGCTGCGGCGGTCGGTGGCCATCAGGCCGGCGCCGACCGCGGCACCGCCCACCACCAGCGGCACGCAGGCCGAGAGTGCCGTGGCCAGCGCGGCCGCGGCGGTAAGGGTCAGCACGAGGCGTGGGATCGATGAGGTCGTCATGTGGATGCTTCCTGTTCTCCGAGTAACTGGGCGTCCACACCGTCGCACAGGCAGTGCAGCGCGAGCAGGTGGACTTCGTGGATGCGCAACGCACGTTCGTGCGGCACGGAAACCTGGACATCGGTCTCGCGCAACGCGCGTCCGATCGCACCGCCGTGGGCGCCCAGCAGGGCCACCACCGTCATGTCGCGCGCATGGGCGGCTTCGACGGCCGCGAGCACCGCGGCCGACTGGCCGCTGGCGCTCAGCGCGAGCAGCACGTCGCCGGTCTGGCCGAGTGCGCGCACCTGGCGCGCGAAGCGGTCGCCATCGCTGGCCTCGGCGGTGTCGGCGGCCGGGTCGGTCGCATCGCCGGGCAGGGCGATGGCGGCCAGCTCGGGCCGGTCACGCTCGAAGCGGCCGACGAACTGCGCCGCGAACTGGGCCGCCAGCAGGCCGGACACGCCGGCACCGCAGGCCAGGATCTTGCCGCCGCTGGTCACGCAGGCCAGCAGCGCCTGCATGGCCTGTCCGATGGGTTTGCTGAGCACCGGGCCTGCTTGGTATTTGAGGTCGGCGCTGTCGATGAAGTGCTGCTGGATCCGTTGCTCGAGCATGGGCGGCGATGATAACTGGGGGTCGTGAAACAAAAGGTGTGATGCGTGGAGCGTAGGGGCACTCAACCAGTTCCCGCATCGAAGGCGGCGACCAGCCATTGAATGCCCTCGGGCTCGACCAGCACCACGTCGAAGCGGCAGGGTGGCGGAGTGCGCAGCGCCATCAGGTAGTGGCGCGCCGCGAACACGATGCGGCGCTGCTTCACCCCGGTGATGCTGCCGCCGGCCCCGCCGTGGCTGCGGCTGGTGCGCTGGCGCACCTCCACGAAGACCACCGTGCCGTCGCGCGGGTCGCACACGATCAGGTCGATCTCGCCGCCGCCGCGGCCGGGGGTTCGATAATTGCGCGCGACCAGGCGCAGTCCGGCCTTCTGCAGATGCGCCAGCGCGGCGTCTTCCGCCGCGTCGCCGCGCTGCTTGGTCGTCGTGCTCCCTGTCGTCTTGTCGTTGTTCTGGAGAAGTCCCATTGAATGCTCTCGCCCCCGCCTCTTTCGGCGCCGCCCTGTCGGCCGCGCGCGATGCCGCGGGTGCCCAGCATTATCCGCAGGGCACGCTCTACGTCGTCGCCACGCCGATCGGCAACCTGGCCGACATCACGCTGCGCGCGCTGCACGTGCTCGAGATCGTCGACGTCGTCGCCTGCGAGGACACGCGCCACACGCAGGGCATGCTGCGCGCCTACGGCATCGACCGGCCCGGCGCGCAGCTGCTCGCCGTGCACCAGCACAACGAAGCCGAAGCCGCGCAGGCCGTGGTCGCGCGCCTCGCGCAGGGCGAGCGCATCGCCTATGTCAGCGACGCTGGCACGCCGGGCGTGAGCGACCCCGGCGCGCGGCTGGCCGCCGCGGTACGTGCCGCCGGCCACCGGGTGCTGCCGCTGCCCGGCGCCAGCAGCGTCATCACGCTGATCGCCGCGGCCGGCCTGGTGGCCGAGGGTGGCGACGAGCGCAGCGCCTTCGTCTTCGCTGGCTTCCTGCCCAGCAAGGCCGGCGAGCGCGATGCGGCGGTGCAGGCGCTCGCGCGCGAGCCGCGCAGCGTCGTGCTGCTGGAGGCGCCGCATCGCATCGAGGCGCTGGCCCGCGCGCTGTCCGTGCTGGGCGAGCGGCGCGTCACCATCGGCCGCGAACTCACCAAGCAGTTCGAGGAGATCGCCACCGTCGCGGCCAGCGCCTTGCCCGACTGGTTCTCCGCCGGGCGCGACCGCACGCGCGGCGAATTCGCGCTGGTGCTGCACCCGGTGGCGGTGGTCGCCGACGATGGCGCCGAGGCCGAGCGCGTGCTGCGCCTGCTGCTGGCCGAACTGCCGCTCAAGAGCGCGGTCAAGTTGGCCGCCGACATCACCGGCGCGCCGAAGAACGCGCTGTACGACACGGCGCTGCGCCTGCGCGACGGCGGCTGAGCGCTTCGGCGGTGTCGCGCGACCCATGAAAAAGGCCGGAAGCTCTTGCAAGCTTCCGGCCTTTTTGTGTGTGGTCCCGCCGCCAGGAATCGAACCTGGATCTCAGCCTTCGGAGGGCCGAATTCTATCCGTTGAAATACAGCGAGAAAGGCTCGCGGCACATACCGCGAGCCGCTGATTATCGCCCATCAGGCGGCCAGTGGGCAGGGCGCGGTCTGAACGTCGGCTGCGGAGGGCAGTCGGCCGAAGCCGAGGCCGGCCACGTACACGCTGAAGGCACGCCGGCCGGTCTGTACGAGCTCGAAGGCGTCGGGGTCGAGCAGCCAGTTCTGGATCAGGCCGCTCACCAGGGCGTGCAGGCCTTGGGCGGCCACGGCCGCGGGCACCGCGAGGCGGACGTGCTGGCGGCGCGCGGCCAGGCGCAGGGCGCGCTCGAAGTCGGCCACGCAGGCCTTGCGCGCGTCGAGGTGGCGCTGCTGCACCGACTGCATCTCCCGCGTGTACTCGACCTTGTGCGTCGCCACTTCGAAGACGCGGCGCACCTGCAGGTCGGTCGTCATCAGCTTGAGGGCCGCCACCAGCACCCGTTCGACCTCGCGCAGCGGGTCGGCCTCGCTCTGGCCGGTGGCCTGCGCGGCGGCCTCGAGGGGCAGGGTGACGCGTTCCATCATCGCGTTGAAGAGGTCGGCCTTGTCCTTGAAGTGCCAATAGATGGCGCCCCGCGTCGCACCCGCCTGCTGGGCGATCTGCTGCAGCGAGGTCTGGGAAACGCCCTGCGCCTGGAACAGCAACTCGGCCGCGTCGAGCAGCCGGTGGCGTGTGGCGAGAGCCTCTTCCTTCGTATGGCGGGCCAATGTGTCTCCTGAAAGAATGCTCGGATAGCGAGTCGATGAACTATACATGCACGAATGTATGTAAACTAGCCGGCTTCCGATGACCCATCCGGCCGCCTGGCCTTGACGGCGATCAAGCCTTCGGGCGTTGCCCCCTTTTTTGAATCAAAAGGAATCACATGCCGCAATCGCATGTCTCTTCACGTCGTTCGTTGTCTTCGTGGCGCCTGGTGGCCGCCGGTACGGTGGTCATGGCCGTGCTCGCGCTGACGGCGTGCGGCAAGGGCAAGGAGCCTGCGGCCGCGGGTGGCGCACCGGGCGGTGCGGCACCGCCGCCGCCCGAGGTGGGGGTGGTGGTCGCCACGCCGACGGACGTCGGCCTGGTCACCGAACTGCCGGGCCGGCTCGAAGCCTCGCGCGTGGCAGAAGTCCGCGCCCGAGCCGCGGGCATCCTGCAGGAGCGGCTGTTCCGCGAAGGCAGCGACGTGAAGGCGGGCCAGCCGTTGTTCCGCATCGACTCGGCACCCTACGCCGCGGCCGCCCGCAGCGCGCAGGCCAGCCTGGCGCGCGCCGAAGCGAATGCCGTGCAGGCCAAGGCCCTGGCCGACCGCTACAAGCCGCTGGTCGAGGCCAACGCCGTGAGCAAGCAGGAGTATGCGAACGCGGTGGCGTCGCAGAAGGCCGCGGAAGCCGACGTGGGCGTGGCCCGTGCGGCGGTGACCACCGCCAACATCAACCTGGGCTACGCCGCGGTGACCGCGCCCATCTCGGGCCGCATCGGCCGCGCGCTGGTCACCGAAGGCGCGCTGGTGGGGCAGGGCGACGCCACCGCGCTCGCCGTGATCCAGCAGATCAATCCGCTGTACGTGAACTTCACCCAGTCGGCCAACGACGTGCTGAAGCTGCGCCGCGCGATGGCCGATGGCCAGTTCAAGCGCGCCGACGGTGCCGATGCCGCCAGCGTGCGCGTGGTGCTCGAGGGCGGCGGCGAGTACCCGACGCCGGGCAAGTTGCTGTTCTCCGACCTCACGGTCGATGCGACCACCGGGCAGGTCACGCTGCGTGCCGAGCTGCCCAACCCCAAGGGCGAACTGCTGCCCGGCCTGTACGTGCGCGTGCGCATCGAGCAGGCCCAGGTGAGCAACGCCATCACGCTGCCGCAGCAGGCCGTGACGCGCACGCAGCAGGGCGACACGGTCACCGTGGTCGGCGCCGACGGCAAGCTGAGCAAGCGCACCGTGAAGGTCGGCGCGGCCAAGAACAACCAGTGGGTGGTGATGGAGGGCCTCAAGGCCGGCGAGCAGGTGATGGTCGACGGCTTCCAGAAGCTGCAGATGATGCCGCCCGGCACCCCCGTCAAGGCTGTGCCGTGGACCCCGCCCAAGCCCGCCGCGGCCGCGGCTGCGCCGGCTGCATCCGGCGCTTCGGCGGCGGCCGCACCGGCCTCGGCCGCCAAGCAGTAAGAGGAGCCCGCCCGCATGGCTAAATTCTTCATCGATCGCCCCATCTTCGCGTGGGTGATCGCGCTGTTCGTCATCGTGATGGGCGCCGTGGCGATCACGCAGCTGCCGATCTCGCAGTACCCGCCGGTCGCACCACCGGCCATCGTCATCAACGTCACCTACCCCGGTGCGTCGGCCCAGACGCTCGAGGACAGCGTGCTGTCCGTGATCGAGCGCGAGATGAACGGCTCGCCCGGCCTCATCTACATGGAATCGGTCGCGCAGGCCGACGGCACCGGCACGATCACCGTGACCTTCGAGACCGGCACCAATGCCGACCTCGCGCAGGTCGACGTGCAGAACCGGCTGTCGCGCGCGACGCCGCGCCTGCCGTCCAGCGTCACGCAGCAGGGTGTGCGCGTCGACAAGTCGCGCAACAACTTCCTGCTGTTCACGATCCTCTCGTCGGACGATCCCTCGATCGACCCGATTGCGCTGGGCGACTACGCCTCGCGCAACGTGCTGCCCGAACTGCAGCGCGTGGCCGGCATCGGCCAGGCACAGCTCTTCGGCACCGAGCGCGCCATGCGCGTGTGGATCGACCCGGCCAAGCTGCAGGGCTTCAACCTGTCGAGCGCCGACGTCAATTCAGCCATCACGGCGCAGAACGCACAGGTGTCGTCGGGCACGATCGGCGACCTGCCGAACATCACCGGCCAGGCGATCGCCGCCACCGTGGTGGTGCGGGGCCAGCTCAGCACGGTCGAGCAGTTCGGCAACATCGTGCTGCGCGCCAACACCGACGGTTCGTCGGTGCGCCTGAAGGACGTCGCGCGCATCGAGCTCGGCGGCCAGGCCTATTCGACCTCGGCACGCCTGAACGGCCAGCCGGCCGTCGGTATCGGCGTCCAGCTCGCGCCCAGCGGCAACGCACTGCAGTCCGCCAAGGCGATCCGCACCAAGATGGAAGAGCTGTCCAAGTTCTTCCCCAAGGGCGTGAAGTGGAGCATTCCCTACGACAGCTCGCGTTTCGTGAGCATCTCCATCAGCGAGGTGGTCAAGACGCTGTTCGAAGCCGTCGCGCTGGTGTTCGTCGTGATGTTCCTGTTCCTGCAGAACTGGCGCTACACCGTCATCCCGACCATCGTGGTGCCGATCGCCCTGCTGGGTACCTTCGCCGTGCTGGCGGCACTGGGCTTCTCGATCAACGTGCTCACCATGTTCGGCATGGTGCTGGTGATCGGCATCGTGGTGGACGACGCCATCGTGGTGGTCGAGAACGTCGAGCGCATCATGACGGAGGAGGGCCTCGGCCCGCTCGAGGCCACGCGCAAAGCGATGCAGCAGATCTCGGGCGCCATCATCGGCGTGACCGTGGTGCTGATCTCGGTGTTCGTGCCGCTGGCCTTCTTCGCCGGCTCGACCGGCAATATCTACCGCCAGTTCTCGGCGGTGATGGTGGCGTCCATCGCCTTCTCGGCCTTCATGGCCCTGTCGCTCACGCCCGCGCTGTGCGCCACGCTGCTCAAGCCGATCGATCAGGGCAGCCATCACGAGAAGAAGGGCTTCTTCGGCTGGTTCAACCGCAGCTTCTCGCGCACGGCCAAGGGCTACGAGAGCGTGGTCGCCCGGCTGCTCAAGCGCGCGGCGCGTTACCTGCTCATCTACGTCGCGATCATCGGTGCGGTGGTGGTGCTGTTCCGCGGCCTGCCGACCTCCTTCCTGCCGCAGGAAGACCAGGGCAACATCATCGTGAACGTGCAGCTGCCGCCAGGTGCCACGCAGGAACGCACGCTGTCGGTGATGCAGCAGGTCGAAGGCTTCATGCTCAAGCAGCCCGAGGTGCAGAGCATGGTGGGCGTGTTGGGCTTCAGCTTCTCCGGCCAGGGCCAGAATGCCGGCCTGGCTTTCGTGACGCTCAAGGACTGGGACGAACGCAAGGGCGCCGGCCAGTCGGCCGACGGCCTGGCGGGCCGCGCCTTCGGTGCGCTGTCGGGCATTCGCGACGCGTTCATCTATCCGCTGAGCCCGCCGCCGATCCCTGAACTGGGCAACGCCAGCGGCTTCACCTTCCGGCTGCAGGACCGCAGCGGCGCCGGGCACGAGGCGCTCATCAACGCGCGCAACCAGCTGCTGGGCATGGCGAGCAAGAGCAAGCTGCTCACGCAGGTCCGGCCGGATGGCCTGGAAGACGCGCCGCAGCTGCAGATCGACATCGACCGCGACAAGGCGAACGCGCTGGGCGTGACCTTCGACGCCATCAACACGACCTTGTCGACGGCCCTCGGCTCGCGCTACATCAACGACTTCCCGAACCAGGGTCGTCTGCAACGCGTGGTGGTGCAGGCCGATGCGCCAGCGCGGATGCAGCCCGACGACCTGCTCAAGCTCAACGCGAGCAACACGAAGGGACAGCCGGTGCCGCTGTCGACCTTCGCCTCGACGCGCTGGGTCACCGGTGCGCAGCAGACGGTGCGCTACAACGGCTATCCGGCGGTACGCATCAGCGGCTCCGCGGCACCGGGCTCGAGCTCGGGCGACGCCATGGCCGAAATGGAGAAGCTGGCGGCGCAACTGCCGGCGGGCTTCGGCTTCGAGTGGACCGGCCAGTCGCGGGAGGAAAAGCTCGCGGGTTCCCAGGCCATGATCCTCTACGGCTTCGCCATCCTGGCGGTGTTCCTGTGCCTGGCGGCGCTGTACGAAAGCTGGTCGATCCCGCTGTCGGTGATCCTGGTCGTGCCGCTGGGCGTGCTCGGGGTGCTGCTGGCGACGATGCTGCGTTCGTACTCGAACGACGTGTATTTCCAGGTGGGCCTGATCACCATCATCGGCCTGTCGGCGAAGAACGCGATCCTGATCATCGAGTTCGCGAAGGACCTGCAGGCCCAGGGCAAGGGCCTGGTGCAGGCCGCGCTCGAAGCGGCACACCTGCGCTTCCGGCCGATCGTCATGACCTCGCTGGCCTTCGGCCTGGGCGTGGTGCCGCTCGTGACCGCGTCCGGTGCCGGCTCGGCGAGCCAGCGTGCCATCGGCACCGGCGTGCTGGGCGGCATGGTGACCGGCACGGTTCTCGCCGTGTTCTTCGTGCCCGTGTTTTTCGTTGTCGTGCGCACCTTGTTCAAGGGCAGCAAGCGTCAGCTAGAGGCGGACCGGCGGCATGCCGCGGCCGCAGGAATCGAGCCTACCCATGACTAAGCGATCCAACTTTCGCGGCACCCTGAGCGTGGTGGCTGCCGCTGCCTTGCTGGCCGGCTGTTCGCTCATCCCGACCTACGAGCGGCCCGCCGCTCCGGTGCCGACGACCTTCCCGAACGACCCCGCGCAGCCGGCCGGTCCGGCCGCGGCGACGGTGCCGTGGCAGGACTACTTCACCGACCCGCGCCTGCAGGGCCTCATCACCACGGCGCTCGCCAACAACCGCGACCTGCGTGTGTCCGTGCTCAACATCGAGCAGGCGCGCGCGCAGTTCCAGATCCAGCGTTCGGCGCTGTTTCCGGCGGTCGGCGTGTCGGCCAGCGGTTCGCGCTCCAGCCCGAACGCGCTGCAGGCCTTCGGCGTGGGCGGCAGCGTGAGCTCGAACTACGCGGTCAACCTGGGCATCACGGCCTGGGAACTCGACTTCTTCGGCCGCATCGCGAGCCTGAAGGAACAGGCGCTGGCCCAGTACCTGGCCACCGAGGAGTCGCGCAAGGCGGCGCAGATCAGCCTGATCGCCGCGGTCGCCAATGGCTGGCTCACGCTCATCGCCGACGACGAACTGCTCGAACTCACCCGCCAGACGCTCGACACGCGCGAAGAGTCGGTGCGGCTGACCAAGCTGCGCTTCGACAACGGCGTGGTGTCGGAGATCGACTACCAGCTCGCCAACTCGCAGGCCGAGACGGCGCGCGCCACCTACGCACAGCAGCAGCGGCTGCGCGCGCAGGACGAGAACGCGCTGGCGCTGCTGCTCGGCGCGCCCGTGCCCGCCGCTGCGCTGTCGGGCGGCGCGCTGCGCCTGGACACCGCGGCGCCGATGCGCGACCTGCCCGCCGGCCTGCCGTCGGACCTGCTGGCCGAACGCCCGGACGTCCGCGCGGCCGAGCAGCAGCTGATCGCCGCCAACGCCAGCATCGGCGCGGCCCGCGCCAATTTCTTCCCGCGGGTGTCGCTCACCACCAGCGTCGGCACGGCCAGCAGCGAGTTCTCCAACCTGTTCGACAAGGGCACCAAGGCCTGGTCCTTTGCGCCGTCGATCACCTTGCCGATCTTCAATGCGGGGGCGAACCAGGCCACGCTCGATTCGGCGCGCGCCGGCCAGCAGATCGCCGTCGCGCAGTACGAGAAGTCGATCCAGACCGCGTTCAGCGAAGTCGCCGACGCGCTCGCCGGGCGCGCCACGCTGGGCGAGCAGGTGCGGGCGCTGCGCGCGCAGGCCGACGCCGAGGGCGTGCGCTTCAAGCTGTCGGACCTGCGCTACCGCAATGGCATTGCCAGCGCGCTCGACCTGCTCGATTCACAGCGTTCGCTGTTCGCCGCGCAACAGGCCGCGGTGCAGACGCGCCTGCTGCAGCTGCAGAACCAGGTGCTGTTCTACAAGGCGCTGGGCGGCGGCTGGACCAGCCGCTGACGCCGCCGGGACTGCATGGCGGAAAGCCCCGGCCTTGGCGCCGGGGCTGCTCCCTATAATCGCGGGTTGGTTCGAAGCCCCGAGAAGCCCCCGATATTGAGGACGCCATGAGCGCAGACCCGCACTACCAGGCCACAGAAGAAGCCCACACCGGCCCGATCAAGAACCCCAAGCAGCTCCTGCTGGCGGTCTTTTTCTCGTTCATCGCACCCATCGCCATCATCGTGGGCCTCGTGTCCTTCGTGGTGTCGGGCGCCCGGCCCTCGGGCACGGCCGAGGGCGACAGCATGGCGCTCTACGGCGTGTCGCAGGACGCGCGCGACCGCGAACTGGCCGAGCGCCTGAAGAAGATCGGTTCGATCGAGATCCGCGACGCCAACCGCCCGCTGGCGACGGGCGAGGCGGTCTTCAAGGTGCAGTGCGTGGCCTGCCACGGCGCCCCGGGCATCCCGGGCGCACCGCACTTCAACGACGCGGCCGCCTGGGGCCCCCGCATCGGGCAGGGCTACGCCACGCTGCTCGACCATGCCCTCAAGGGCAGGAACGCGATGCCGCCGCAAGGGGGCGGCGACTTCGACGACATCGAAATCGGCCGTGCCGTGGTCTATATGGCCAACGCCGGCGGTGCCACCTTCCCGGTGCCCGACCGCCCCGCCGCCGATGCCGCGCCGGCCGACGGCGCAGCATCGGCAGCCGCCCCGGCCGCCAGCAAGTAAGCGGCGGCCTGTCGCCCCGTTCCGAAGCCGGCTGCATGCCGGCTTTTTCATGTCCGGCGCCGTGCGATCAGGCTGTGGTCGTGCGCGCGGCCGGGCTCAGCACATGGCCGAAGCGAAGTGGCAGGTCGAGGGCCTGCACCGCTTCCGGTTGGGGCCAGCGGCCCTGCTCGATAGCGTCGGCGGCCAGGCCCACGTCCTGCGTGTGCACCAGGCCGAGCCCCCGCGGCGTCGCCAGGTACAGGCGGCCGGCCTCGTCTAGCAGACAGGCGTCGATGCTCGTTGGCGTGCCGGCGTGCGAGGCCACCGAGAAGTCCTCCGCCACGCGCCAGACCCAGGGCGCGGCTTCGAGTTCGACATACACGCGTTGCGGGCCGTTCTGGAAGAACCACTGCCCGGCTTCGTCGTGTTCGTAGTTGCGCTGGATGAAGTCGATCAGCTTGTCGTGGCGCAGCAGCGAGCCTTTCGACGCGGGGAAGGGGCCCGCCGCCTGCGTGCGGTCGTCCCGCATGTACCAGTTGCCGCGCGCGTCGAGGCCGAGCCAGCCGTGGCAGTGCGGCACGTTCGGCCACTTGGCCAGCGCTTGTTTGACGATGTCGTCCATGGGGCGATTCTGCGCGCGGGGCTACACGTGTTGCGTCAGCCAATCGCCCACGTGCGCCGGCAGGCCGCGCACATGGCCGGGCGGCAGGCCCAGCGGAAAGCCGACGTGCCCGCCGTGCGCCGGCTGCCACAGGGTGACGTGCGCGCCGACCTCGGCCTGGCGCGGCAGGCTGGCGGCGGGCACGAAGGGATCGTTCAGCGCGTTCACCACCAGCGTCGGCACGCGGATGTCGGCCAGGTGCGGCTTGGACGATCCGCGTGACCAGTAGTCGTCCACATCCCTGAAGCCGTGCAGCGGTGCGGTGAACACGTTGTCGAAGGCGTACAGGTCGCGTGCCGCCAGCAGCGCGTCGCGGTCGAACAGGCCAGGGTGCTGCGCCAGCTTGGCCAGCGCCTTCGGCTTCATGGTCGCCAGGAACATGCGGGTGTAGACCAGCCGGTTGAAGCCGCGCCCGATGGCCGCGCCGCCGGCTGCGAGGTCGAGCGGCGCGGAGATCGACGCCACCGCGCGCACCCGGCGCGCGGCCTCGGCGCCGGCCTCCTCGGCCCAGCGCAGCAGCGCATTGCCGCCCAGCGAGACACCCGCCGCCAGCATCGGGCCGGTGTGCTGCGCGGCGAAGCGCGCGAGCATCCAGTCGACCTCTTCGAAGTCGCCCGAGTGGTAGGCCCGCGGGGCCCGGTTGATCTCGCCGCTGCAGCCGCGGAAATGCGGCACCGCGAAGCCCCAGCCGCGCGTGGCGGCGAAGGCGGCGAAGGCCTCGGCGTAGTGGCTGCGCGAGGAGCCTTCGAGGCCGTGGAAGAGCACCAGCAGCGGGGCAGACGGCGTGGCGGCATCCATGAAATCGACGTCGACGAAGTCGCCGTCGGGCGTGGCCCAGCGCTCGCGCCGGTAGGCGGGCGGTGGCCCGTCGGTGCGGCGCGCATAGAGCGCCGGCCAGATCGTCTGCAGGTTGCCGCCGGGCAGCCAGCGCGGGGCGACGTAGCGCATCGGTGCAGCGTCAGTGCAGGGTTTGACGCGCGTCGTTGTCGTCGTCGGGCTCGTGCGCGCTGCCGGGGCTGGCATGGTGCGCCACCAGGCGCCAGCCCTGGGCGGTCTTGTGATAGACGTTGGTCGCCAGCACGAAGGCGTGGTGCGGGCCCTCGGCGGTCAGCACCTCGACGCGCTCGAGCACGTTGTGGACGGCGCTGGCCAGCGACTCGACCTTGCGCACCCGGGCCGGCCGGGCGTGGATGACGCCGTTGGCGAACATCTGCTCGAAGGCCGCGCGGATGGCGCCCGTGCCCACCAGGCGCGGGCCGCCGGGGTGCACGCAGAACACCTCGTCGTCGTCGGCCCAACAGGCCATGAGGGCTTCGATGTCGCCGCGTTGCAGCGCCTCGTAGAACGCCGTCTCGACATCGTCGGCGGTGCCGCCGACAGCCGCGGCGCGGAGCTTGGTCTTGGTGGACATGGGTGGAGATGTAGGAGGAGCTGGGATTTTGCCTGCACTGCATGTCCGCTGGGCTATGCTTGCCGCCCACCCGCTGCCTGACGCATCGTCGTGCAGGTGGACATCGAACGATCAAGGGAACACACACCATGAAACGCTGGCTTCTGACCCTCTTCGCCGCGCTGTCGCTCGGCCTGCTCTCCGGCTGCGGCTACAACCAGTTCCAGTCGCTCGACGAGGCCAGCAAATCGGCCTGGAGCGAGGTGCTCAACCAGTACCAGCGCCGCGCCGACCTGGTGCCGAACATCGTCGCCACCGTCAAGGGCGAAGCCAACTTCGAGCAGGAGACGCTGACCCGCGTGATCGAGGCGCGCGCCAAGGCCACGTCGGTGCAGGTGACGCCCGAGACGCTCAACGACCCTGCCGCCTTCGCCAAGTTCCAGCAGGCGCAGGGCGAACTGTCGTCGGCGCTGTCCCGCCTGCTGGTGGTGTCGGAGCAGTACCCGAACCTCAAGGCCAACCAGGCCTTCCGCGACCTGCGCGTGACGCTCGAGGGCACCGAGAACCGCATCACCGTGGCGCGCAACCGCTACATCCAGACGGTGCAGGAATACAACGTGCTCGCGCGCAGCTTCCCGACCAACATCACGGCGAAGATCTTCAGCTACGACCCCAAGCCGAACTTCAGCGTGCAGAACGAGGCGCAGATCTCCACGCCGCCGACGGTCGATTTCGGCGCGCCGAAGAAGTGAGCTGCGCCCCATGAACGCGGCACGGCTGCTGCGGCATCTTGCTGGCCTGTTCGCGCTGGCGCTGGGCCTGTTCGGCGGCGCGCACGCCCAGGCGCTGCTGCCCGTGCCGGCGCTCAGCGCGCGGGTGATCGACCAGACCGGCACGCTCGATGCGTCGCAGCGCCAGGCGCTCGAGGCCAAGCTGGCCGCCTTCGAGCAGCGCAAGGGCAGCCAGATCGTGGTGCTGATGGTGCCCACCACGCAGCCCGAGGACATCGCGAGCTACGCCAACCGCGTGGCGAACGAGTGGAAGATCGGCCGCCGCGAGGTCGGCGACGGCGTGCTGCTGATCGTCGCCAAGGACGACCGCAAGATGCGCATCGAGGTCGCCAAGACGCTCGAGGGCGCGCTGCCCGACATCGCTGCGGCGCAGATCATCGACGACGCGATGAAGCCGCGCTTTCGCGACAACGACTTCGCCGGCGGGCTGGATGCCGCGGCCGACCAACTCATCGCCCGAATCTCGGGCGAGGCGCTGCCCGAGGTCGAGCGCCGCGGCGACGCGCGTTCCGGCGGCTTCGGCTTCGACTGGGAAAGCCTCGCGATCTTCCTGTTCTTCGCGGTCGTTGTCGGTGCGCCGATCGCACGCCGCATCTTCGGCGCCAGGCTGGCGCCCTTCGTGATGGGGCTGGGCGTCGGCGGGGTCGCCATGGCGATCACCGCGACGGCGCTGGTGGCCGTCGCTGCCGGCATCGCTGCGCTGGTCGTCACGCTGATGTCGGGCGTCGGTCCGTTGATCAGCGGGGGCCGCCGGGGCGGCGGCTGGAGCACGGGCGGCGGCGGGGGCGGATGGAGCGGCGGTTCGTCCTCGGGCGGCGGCTTCAGCTCCGGCGGCGGCGGCGATTTTGGAGGCGGTGGCGCCTCGGGGGACTGGTAGCCATGGCGTCACTTCTTGCCAAACTGGGGCGGCTCTGGCGCCACCGCTCGGCCGACGAGGCCGCCGTGCGGCGCGTGCTGCCACCGGAGGTGCTCGCCCGACTGCAGGCCCGCGTGGCCGCCAGCGAACGTCGCCACACCGGCGAGATCCGCCTGTGCATCGAGGCCGGCCTGCCCGTGAGTTACCTGTGGCGCGGTGCGCCGGCGCGCGAACGGGCGATCATGCTGTTCGGCAAGCTGCGCGTCTGGGACACCGAGCAGAACAACGGCGTGCTGATCTACCTGCTGCTGGCCGAGCACGCGATCGAGATCGTGGCCGACCGCGGCATCGACCGCCACGTCGACACCCAGGCCTGGCGTGCGATGGCGCAGCGCATGGGCGGGGCCTTCCGCGAGGGCCGCTTCGAGGACGGGCTGACGCAGGCCCTGGAAGAGGTGTCGGCCCTGCAGATGGCGCATTTCCCGCGCGCCGAGGGCGAGCCCGACGTCAACGAACTGCCGGACGCGCCCGTCGTGATCTAGCGGCCGCCGAGCGGCCCGAAGTTCGAGGGCGCCAGGTCGGTGTCGAAGCCCGAGTCCAGCGCGGGCATGCCGGACGGCATCAGCGCGGCGTTGACGCTGGTCGGCGCGCTGTCGTGCTCGCTCAGGAGCCGGCGGTTGACGGCATGCGTGGCATCGAGCTCTCGCTGCATGGCCTTGGCCACCTGCGACAGCGTGCGCAGCCGGCGGTTGTTCTCGCGCACCCGTCCGCCCAGCAGACTGGCGACGGCCAGCAGCAGGCGCGCCGCGATGGCCGGCTGCGTCTCGACCAGCCCGCGCAGCGCCTCGCGCGAGAGGATGGCCAGCTTCAGGTCGGAGAGCGCCGTGCAGGTGGCCGAACGCGGCGCCCCGTCGATCAGCCCCATCTCGCCGATCAGGCTGCCCGCGCCGATGAGCGAGATCACCATGTTCTCGCCGGCTGCGCCGGTGGCATTCTCGGCGCGTACCTGGCCTTCGATCAGCAGCGCCATGAATTCGTTGCCGTCGGTCTGGCCTTCCTCGATGAAGACGGTGCCGGCCGCGACGAAGGCGGGCTGCATGGCGTCGATCACCAGGCCCGCGTCATGGAAGTCGAGTTCGGCGACCGGCGAGGCGCGCATCAGCATCAGCACTGCCTGGTCGCGCAGGCTGGCGGCGGGGGGGCGCAGGTCGCTCATCGGCCGATACCCACGCGGCGCTCAGACGATGGCGAAGTGCTCGGTGCCGGCCGACAGGTCGGTCGAGCGGGCGCGCTGGCTGTTCAGCTTGATCTGCAGGCGCAGGTCGTTGGCCGAGTCGGCGTTGCGGATCGCATCCTCGAAGCTGATCGCGTTGCTCTCGAACAGGTCGAACAGCGCCTGGTCGAAGGTCTGCATGCCGAGGTTGCGGCTCTTCTTCATGATCTCCTTGATCTCGCCGACCTCGCCCTTGAAGATCATGTCGGAGATCAGCGGCGTGTTCAGCAGCACCTCGACCGCGGCAATGCGGCCCAGCCCGTCCTGCGTGGGAATCAGCCGTTGCGAGACCAGCGCGCGCAGGTTGAGCGACAGGTCCATCAGCAGCTGCGTGCGACGCTCTTCCGGGAAGAAGTTGATGATGCGGTCGAGCGCCTGGTTGGCGCTGTTGGCATGCAGCGTGGCCATGCACAGGTGGCCGGTCTCGGCGAAGGCCACCGCGTGCTCCATCGTCTCGCGGTCGCGGATCTCGCCCATCAGGATCACGTCGGGCGCCTGGCGCAGCGTGTTCTTCAGCGCGGCCTCCCAGCTGTCGGTGTCGATGCCCACTTCGCGCTGCGTCACCACGCAGTTCTTGTGCGGATGCACGAACTCGATCGGGTCTTCGACCGTCACGATGTGGCCGAAGGAGTTCTCGTTGCGCCAGTCGACCATCGCCGCCAGCGTGGTCGACTTGCCCGAGCCGGTGGCGCCCACCAGGATCGTCAGGCCGCGCTTGGTCATCGACACGTCCTTGAGCACCTGCGGCATGCCCAGCCCGTCGATGGTCGGCAGCACGGCGGGGATGGTCCGCAGCACCATGCCGATCTTGCCCTGCTGCACGAAGGCGTTGACGCGGAAGCGGCCGATGCCGGTGGGCGAGATCGCGAAGTTGCATTCCTTCGTGCGCTCGAATTCCGCCACCTGCCGGTCGTTCATGATCGACCGCGTCAGCGCCACCGTGTGCTGCATGCCCAGCGACTGCCCCGACACCTTGGTGATCTTGCCGTCGACCTTGATCGCCGGCGGGAAGTCGGCAGTGATGAACAGGTCACTGCCGTTGCGGCTCACCATGAGCTTGAGCAGATCGTTGATGAACTGACTGGCCTGATCGCGTTCCATGAAGTACCTGCCTGTCTGAGCTGAAAGGGTTGGCGCCTGCCAAGGACGCGGAAGGTTTTATGCCAGGAACGCCGCGGAACGGGCTTCGCCCGGCCGCTGGCGTTGCCCCCGGTAGGGGGAGGGCGAAGCGACACGCAGTGCGCGCAGCCTGGGGGCGAGCATAGCTAGCCTGGGAAGTTTTCGGGGATCTTGGCCTTGCCGCGCGCTTCTGCGGCACTGATCACGCCGCGGCGCACCAGGTCGGTCAGGTTCTGGTCCAGCGTCTGCATGCCCTGGCCGCTGCCGGTCTGGATCGACGAATACATCTGCGCCACCTTGCCCTCGCGGATCAGGTTGCGGATGGCCGAGGTGCCCAGCATGATCTCGTGCGCCGCCACGCGGCCCTGGCCGTCCTTGGTCTTGCACAGTGTCTGCGAAATCACGGCCTGCAGCGACTCCGACAACATCGCGCGGATCATCTCCTTTTCCTCGCCGGGGAACACGTCGATGATCCGGTCGATGGTCTTGGCGGCCGACGAGGTGTGCAGCGTGCCGAACACCAGGTGGCCGGTCTCGGCGGCGGTCATCGCCAGCCGGATGGTTTCCAGGTCGCGCATTTCGCCCACCAGGATCGCGTCCGGGTCTTCGCGCAGGGCCGAGCGCAGCGCGTTGGCGAAGCTCAGCGTCATCGGGCCGACCTCGCGCTGGTTGATCAGGCACTTCTTGGACTCGTGCACGAACTCGATCGGGTCTTCCACCGTGAGGATGTGGCCGTACTCGGTCTCGTTGAGGTAGTTCACCATCGCCGCCAGCGTGGTCGACTTGCCCGAGCCCGTGGGGCCGGTCACCAGCACCAGGCCGCGCGGCTTGAGCGCCAGGTCGCCGAAGATCTTGGGCGCGTTGAGCTGCTCGAGCGTGAGGATCTTCGACGGAATCGTCCGGAACACCGCCGCCGCGCCGCGCGCCTGGTTGAAGGCGTTCACGCGGAAGCGCGCCAGGCCGTCGATCTCGAAGGAGAAGTCGACCTCCAGGAATTCTTCGTAGTGCTTGCGGTGCGTGTCGCTCATGATGTCGTACACCATGGCGTGCACCGCCTTGTGGTCGAGCGCGTCGACGTTGATGCGCCGCACGTCGCCGTGCACCCGGATCATGGGCGGCAGCCCCGACGAGAGGTGCAGGTCGGAGGCTTTGTTCTTGACGCTGAATGCCAGCAGTTGGGTGATGTCCACGAAGACCCTCGGTGACGTTTTGATACGCTTTGGATGATTATGACGATGATTGCCGCCAACCTCCACCAAGTTCGATCGCGGATCGTGACCGCCTGCGCGGCGGCCGACCGCGACCCGGCGAGCGTGCACCTGCTCGCCGTCTCCAAAACCTTCCCGGCCGAGGCGGTGCGCGAGGCGCTGGCCGCGGGCCAGACTGCCTTCGGCGAGAACTACGTGCAGGAAGGCGTGGCCAAGATCGAGGCCCTGGCCGACGTGCGCGCGCAACTCGTGTGGCACTGCATCGGCCCTCTGCAGAGCAACAAGACCCGGGTGGTGGCCGAGCATTTCGACTGGGTGCACAGCATCGACCGGCTGAAGATCGCCGAGCGCCTGTCGGAACAGCGGCCGGCGGGGTTGCCGGCGCTGCAGGTCTGCCTGCAGGTCAACGTCGACGGCGGCGCCAACAAGTCGGGCGTGTCGGCCGACGAGGCGCTGGCGCTGGCGCAGGCCGTGGCGTTGTTGCCACGGTTGCGGCTGCGCGGGCTGATGGCGATCCCGGAACCTGCCGCCGATTTCGACGCCCAGCGGGCGCTGTTCCTGCGCGCGCGTGCCGTGTACGACCGCATCCGCGACAGCGGCATCGCGCTCGACACGCTCTCGCTCGGCATGAGCGCCGATCTCGAAGCGGCCATCGCGGCCGGCAGCACGATGGTGCGGGTGGGCACCGCGATCTTCGGCGGGCGGCCAAAGCCGGCCCTGTGACGCCGGTCTTTCAGTTCCCCAGCGGCAATCGCGCGCTGCTTTTCACCTCCTCCATCACCGCATAGGTCCGCGTCTCGCGCACGCCGGGCAGCTGCCACAGCACCGTGCCGGCGAATTCGCGATACGCCGCCATGTCGGCCATGCGGGTCTTGAGCAGGTAGTCGAAGCCGCCGGCCACCATGTGGCATTCCATGATCTCGTCGCGCACCTGCACCGCCGCCTTGAAGGCGTCGAACACATTCGGCGTCGTGCGGTCGAGCAGCACCTCGACGAAGACGGTGAAGCCTCGTCCCAGCTTGTGCGGGTCGAGCCGCGCCTCGTAGCCCTGGATGTAGCCCTCGCGCGTGAGGCGCTGCACGCGCGCCAGCACGGCGGTGGGCGACAGCGCCACCGTCTCGGCCAGCTTGAGGTTCGAGAGGCGGCCATCCTCCTGAAGAATCCTCAGGATTTTCATGTCGATGCGGTCGACTCCGGGTAATTCATTGCTCATTGGCTTCAGATTATCCGGCTGACGTGGTGAATTTTGGTGAATAACTCGATGACGCCAGCGGCACGATCACAGCCATCCCTCCTGGAGTTTTTCATGCGCCTGCCGATCCCGTACCGCCCCGAACCCGACGTCGTCGCCCACCGTCTCGCCGCCCTTGAAGGCGCACTCGAATGGCACCAGGCCGCGCTGCATGCGGCACCCTGGGTCCAGGCCGTGCGGAACAACCCGCCGCCGTTCTGGGCCATGGAAAGCCTGCTGCGCGAGTACCCGATCTCCAGTGCCGAAGGCCTGGCGCTGATGCGGCTGGCCGAGGCCCTGCTGCGCGTGCCCGACGCCGAGACGGCGATCGCGCTGACCGCCGACCAGCTCGGCCGGGCCGACTTCGACGGCGCGGCCGACTCCACGCTGGCGCGGCTGTCGTCCTCGGCCATCGCGCTGTCCAAGCGCTTCCTGCCCGAGAGCGACCATCCGCCCGGCCTGCTGGCGCGCCTGGGCTCGCGCACCGTCGTCGCCGCCACGCTGCGCGCGGTGCAACTGCTGGGCCGCCAGTTCGTGCTCGGCCAGACCATCCGCGAAGCCATGGGCGAGGCGCGCAGCGCGCAGAAGAAGCAGCCGGCGCTGTGCTTCAGCTACGACATGCTGGGCGAGGGCGCCCGCACCGAGGCCGACGCGCAGCGCTACCAGCAGAGCTACGCCGACGCGATCCGCGCCATCGGCACCCAGTCGGACGCCGCACGCGCGCCCGAGCACAACGACGGCATCTCGATCAAGCTCAGCGCCCTGCATCCGCGCTACGAAGACGCGCAGCGCGAGCGCGTGATGGACGAGCTGGTGCCGCGCGTGTGGCAGCTCTGCGCGCTGGCGGCCGACGCCAACCTGAACCTCACGATCGATGCGGAGGAGGTCGACCGGCTCGAACTCTCGCTGGACGTGTTCGAAGCGCTGGCGGCACGGATCGCGGCCGAGAAGCCGCAATGGCGCGGCTTCGGCCTGGCGATGCAGGCTTACCAGACGCGTGCGCTCGAACTCATCGGCGAGGTCGTCGCCATCGCTCGCCGGCACGGGCTGCGCCTGATGTGCCGCCTGGTCAAGGGCGCCTATTGGGACGCCGAGATCAAGCGCGCGCAGGAGCTCGGCCTGCCGCACTACCCCGTGTTCACCCACAAGCACCACAGCGACGTGAGCTACCTCGCCTGCGCGCGCGCCATGCTCGCCGCGCCCGACGCGATCTACCCGCAGTTCGCCACGCACAACGCCGGCACCATCGCGGCCATCCTGCAAATGGCGGGCGCGCAAGGTTTCGAGTTGCAGCGCCTGCACGGCATGGGCGAGGGCGTGTACCGCGAGGTCATGAAGGCGACGACGGCGCATGTGCGCGTCTATGCGCCGGTGGGCCAGCACAAGGACCTGCTCGCGTACCTCGTGCGCCGCTTGCTGGAAAACGGCGCCAACTCCTCCTTCGTGAACCAGCTCGGCGACGACGGCGTACCGGTCGACCGGTTGCTGGCGTCGCCGCTGCACGCGTCGCCGATGTCGTCGCTGCCCCTGCCGCCGCTGCTCTACGGGCCGGCACCCGCACGGCGCAACAGCGAAGGTCTCGACCTCGCCGTGGCCACGATGCGCGCGCCCTTGCTGGCGGCGCTGGCGAGCACGCCGGTGCCCGTGGTGCCGCTGGCCGATGCGGCGCGCGCCGAGCCCGCCGTGGCCGAGGCCCTGCGCGCGCTGCCGGCGTGGCGCGGTACGCCGGTTGCCCAGCGCGCGGCCCGGCTGCGCCACGCGGCCGATGCCTTGCAGGCGGACCTCCCGCGCTTCTGCGCGCTGCTGGTGAAGGAGGCCTTCAAGACCTGGGGCGACGCCATCGCCGAGGTGCGCGAGGCCGTCGACTTCCTGCGCTACTACGCCGACGAGGCCGAGCGGATCATGCAACCCGTGGCGCTCCCGGGACCGACGGGTGAATCGAACGAGCTGCGCCTCGTCGCGCGCGGCCCGTGGGTCTGCATCAGCCCCTGGAATTTCCCGCTGGCGATCTTCGTGGGCCAGGTGGCGGCCGCGCTCGCGACCGGCAACACGGTGCTGGCCAAGCCCGCGGAGCAGACGCCCGGCGTCGCGCTCGAAGCGGTGAAGCTGCTGCACGCGGCCGGCGTGCCCGCCGATGCGCTGCAGTTGCTGCACGGCCCGGGCGAGACGGTGGGCGCCGCGCTGGTGGGCGCGCCCGGCGTGGCCGGCGTCGTCTTCACCGGCTCGACGCAGGTGGCGAAGATCATCCACCGCGCGCTGGCCGCGAAGGACGGCCCGATCGTCCCGCTCATCGCCGAGACCGGCGGCATCAACGCGATGGTGGTCGACTCGAGCGCGCTGCCCGAGCAGGTGATCGACGCGGTGGTCCAGAGCGCCTTCCGATCGGCCGGCCAGCGCTGCTCGGCGCTGCGCCTGCTGTGCGTGCACGAGGGCATTGCCGAGGGCGTGATCGAGATGCTCGGCGGCGCCGTGGCCGAACTCGCCAGCGGCGACCCGGCGCTGCTGGCCACCGACGTCGGCCCGCTGATCGACGCCGAGGCCTTCGGCAACGTGGCACGCGCGGTCGACGCGCTGGCGGCGCACGGCCGTCCGATCGCCGCGTCACCGGTCGCCGCGCCGATGGCAAATTTCATCGCGCCCCAAGCCTTCGAGGTGCCCTCCATCGAGCACGTGCGCAGCGAGATCTTCGGCCCGGTGCTGCAGATCGTGCGCTGGTCGGGCGATCCGGCCGCGGTGGTCGAGCGCATCAATGCGTTGGGCTACGGGCTCACCTTCGGCATCCAGACGCGCATCGACTCGCGCGCCGCCGCGATGGCCGCCCAGGCCCACATCGGCAACGTCTACGTCAACCGCAACACCATCGGTGCGGTGGTCGGCGTGCAGCCCTTCGGCGGCGAAGGCCTGAGCGGCACCGGACCCAAGGCGGGCGGGCCGCACTATCTCTATCGTTTCTGCGCCGAGCAGACCGTCACGATCAACACCGCGGCGGCCGGCGGCAACGCGGCGCTGCTTGCCGCAATGGCATAAGGTCCTGCATCCGCCGCATGGGGAGTGGCGCGCGGGCCGGCGCGGGGCTATCGTCCGCCCAGTCCATCCACCGAGGGTCTTCCATGAGCGAGAAACTGTCCTTTGTCCATCCCACGCCCAACAGTCCGTGGGGCACCTACCTGCAGCAGGTCGACCGCGTGGTGCCGTACCTGGGCGACCTGGCCAAGTGGGCCGAGACGCTCAAGCGGCCCAAGCGCGCGCTGATCGTCGACGTGCCCATCGAGATGGACGACGGCCGCATCGCGCACTACGAGGGCTACCGCGTGCAGCACAACATGAGCCGCGGCCCGGGCAAGGGCGGCGTGCGCTTCCACCCCGACGTGACGCTGGAAGAAGTGATGGCGCTGTCGGCCTGGATGACGGTCAAGACCGCCGCCGTGAACCTGCCCTACGGCGGGGCCAAGGGCGGCATCCGCGTCGACCCGAAGAAGCTGTCGCTGAAGGAGCTGGAGAAGGTCACGCGCCGCTACACCAGCGAGATCGGCATCATCATCGGCCCGCACACCGACATCCCGGCGCCCGACGTGAACACCAACGGCCAGATCATGGCCTGGATGATGGACACCTATTCGATGAACACCGGCGGCACGGCCACCGGCGTGGTCACCGGCAAGCCGCTGCACCTGGGCGGCTCGCTCGGCCGGGTGAAGGCCACCGGCCGGGGCGTGTTCGTCACCGGCCGCGAGGCGGCGCGCCGCCTGGGCCTGGACCTGCGCGGCGCCCGCGTCGCGGTGCAGGGCTTCGGCAACGTGGGCTCGGTCGCGGCCGAACTCTTCGCCGAGGCGGGCGCGAAGATCGTCGCGGTGCAGGACCACACCGGCACGGTCGTCAATGAGAACGGGCTCGACCTCGAGAAGCTCATCCCGATCTCGCGCACGCCCGCCGGCGCGGCCGGCTTCGAGGGCGGCGACAAGGTGCCCAACGAGCAGTTCTGGGAGGTCGCCTGCGACATCCTGATTCCCGCCGCGCTCGAAGGCCAGATCACGGCCGAGCGCGCCAAGAAGACCAAGGCCAAGCTGGTGCTCGAAGGCGCCAACGGCCCGACCGTGCCGGAGGCCGACGACATCCTGGCCGAGCGCGGCGTGCTGGTGGTGCCCGACGTGATCTGCAACGCCGGCGGCGTGACGGTGTCGTACTTCGAATGGGTGCAGGACTTCTCGTCCTTCTTCTGGGACGAGGACGAGATCAACGTGCGGCTCGACCGCATCATGATGAACGCGCTCAACCAGATCTGGGACACGGCCGACAAGCACAAGATCACGCTGCGCACCGCCACCTACGCGGTCGCCTGCGAGCGCATCCTGATGGCACGGCAGGAACGCGGCCTGTATCCCTGAACGACCCGGAACGACCGTGAACGCGCGGTCGCGGGAACATTGGGCGGCGCAACGGCTCTGACCGCGGGCCGGCTTCCACCGGGTAGCATTCCACGCCGATGTCGCCTCTACCTTCCCGCTTCTTCCCGAGCCACCTCGCTGCGGCGCTCCTCGTCCTGGTCATCGCCGGTTGCGGCACCGGCTCGCCTAAGCGCGTCGTCTACGACCCGGAGGAGTTCGACTCGACCACCACCCATTCGCGCAGCTATGCCGCCACCGAGGCGCAGACCTGCGAGGCCGCGCGCCGCGCGCTGCTCAGCCAGGGCTACCTCATCACCGCGTCCAACGCCGACCTGGTGACCGGGCGCAAGAGCTTCCAGCCGGCCAACGAGGTGCATGTCGAGGTCGAATTCCGTGTGGTCTGCGCGCGTGACCAGTCGGCCAAGGCCAGCCAGCGCAAGAGCATTGCCTTCGTCACGGCCTTGCAGGACCGCTACGGCATCAAGAAGACCAACAACGCGGCCAGCGTGGGCGTGGGCGCCATCGGCTCGCTGTCGCTGCCCTTCTCGTCGAGCGACGACGCGATGGTCAAGGTGGCGAGCGAAACGCTCACCGATGAGCGCTTCTACGACCGCTTCTATGCGCTGATCGACCGCTACCTGGTGCCCGGTGCGGTCGACGAGAAGGTGGAAGAGCCGCCTGTGCCGGGACAGGCGGTCAGCACGCCGGTGGTGCCGCAGCGCACGCCCGTCAGCACACCGCTGGCCACCCCGCCCGAGCCGGTGAGCACGCCGGTGGCGCCGGCGCCCGACCGCGGCTGAACGCCGGCGGCGTCAGCCGTCCAGACGCTCGATGCCTTGCAGCGCCGCCTGCAGCTCGTCCACGCCGAAGGGCTTCTGCAGCCAGACCGTGCCGGGAATCGGGTTCGCAGGGCGGGGCTGCCCGGTGGCGAAGATGACGCGCAGCTTGTCCTGCGCCTGCAGGATGTCCACCAGATCCAGGCCCGACAGCGCGGGCAGGCCGATGTCCGTGAGCAGCACGTCGAAGGCGCCATCGATGAAGCGGTCGCGTGCGACCTCGGCGCTCTTCACGCCGGCGACCCAGTGCCCCAGCAACTCCAGCATCTCGACCATCGCCGACAGCGTGGCCGGGTCGTCCTCGACCACCAGGATCCGCAGGCCGGAAACGGCGTCGGTGTCGGCCGGGGCGGAGGTGGGGGGCGCAGGAGCTTGCATGTCACGGAGGGCTGGGAAAGGCCCACTTTACGCGCAGGCGGCCGCCTGCGGCTTCCGTCAGGTCGTTTTCGTACGTAGGAAGGCCGCTGAAGCGCCCCGCGCGCTCAGCGTGCCAGCGTCGACTTTCCCAGCAGGCTTTCGATGAGTTCGACCGCGACTTCGGCCGTGCGGTTGCGCACATCGAGCGCCGGGTTGAGCTCGACCACGTCGAGTGAGCCGAGCCGGCCGGTGTCGGCCACCATCTCCATGCACAGCTGCATCTCGCGGTAGGTCGGGCCGCCGCGCACGGCGGTGCCCACGCCGGGCGCGTCGGCCGGGTCCAGGCAGTCGAGGTCGAAGCTCACATGCAGGTGCGTGTCGTCGTCCACGTCCTGCAGCGCCTCGGTCATGGTGTTGCGCATGCCGTGCTCGTCGAGGTGGCGCATGTCGAACACGGTGAGCCCGAGCGCGCGGATCGCCTGCTTCTCCTCGGCGTCGACGCTGCGGATGCCGATGAAGCGGATGGCCTCGGGGCCGAGGGCGGCGCGCTCGCCGCTCCAGCCGGTGAGTGCCGCCGGGCCGCGCCCGAGCAGGCAGGAGACCGGCATGCCGTGGATGTTGCCGCTCGGGCTGGTGCCGTGCGTGTTGACGTCGGTGTGCGCATCGAGCCACAGCACGCGCAGCTTCTGCCCGCGCTGCCGCGCATGCCAAGCCACCGCGCTGATCGAGCCGATCGCCAGGCTGTGGTCGCCGCCCATCATCAACGGCAGCCGGCCGGCGCCGAGCGCGGCGTCGACCGCGTCGTACACCGCACGGTTCCAGGCGACGGCTTCGTCGAGGTGGCGCAGGCCGTCCGAGGGCGCGCTCCACGGCGTCGCCGGGCCGGCGAGGTTGCCCGCGTCGACCACCTGGAAGCCCAGGCGCGCCAGCGTGCCGGGCAGGTCGGCCACGCGCAGCGCGTCCGGCCCCATGCCGGCGCCGCGCACGCTGGCACCGATGTCGGTCGGCGCACCGATGAGTTCGACGGTGGGGATCATGGACGCCATGATGCCCAGAAGGCGCGCCGCCGTGTGTGGGAAAAGGGCGTCAGCGCCAGTTATCAGTGATGCCATTGCGCTGCGCGTCACCCGCAGCCGATGAACCCGGCACGGCCAGGGCACCCGCGGAACTGGCTTCGCCAGGCCGCCGGGTGCGCCCCCTTGAGGGGGAGGCGGCGACACGCAGTGCGCCGCATCGGGGGTGGGTTTCATCTCAGCGCAGGCCGAGCACGCGCCACGCCAGCTTGGACAGGGCCGCCACCGTTTCTTCCGCCGTGAACCGTCCGCCGGGCCGGTACCAGGTGTAGAGAAAGCCCGGCAGGCTGCAGGCCGCCAGCGCGGTGATCATCGGGTCGTCGAAGTCGAAGTCGCCGTCGCGCCGGCCTTCTTCCAGCAGGGCGCAGAGCCTGTCGTAGAAGTGGCGCGCCAGCTTCTTTTGCGCCGCGCGGTAGGCCGGGCGGTAGGCCTGCGGCTCGCGGTACGGGAACACGGCGCAGGGGTGGTGCGCGATGGTGGCGCGGATCAGCCGCTCGATGCCCTCGGTCACTTTCGTGCGCGCCGGGCGGGTGTCGTCCGCCGGGAAGTCCATGGCCGTGAAGCAGTCGACCGCCGGGCGCCACGACAACCGCTCGAAGATCTCCTGCTTGTCGCGGAAGTAGTAGTAGACGAAGGGCTTGGTCACGCCGAGCTGGCGGACGATCTGTGCCATCGTGGTGGCGGCGTAACCTTGCTCGGCGAAGAGCGTGGTCGCGGCCTGCAGGATGCGTTCGCGCTGGAGGTCGGTCGCTTCGGTGGCGGCGCGCTGGCGGCCGGTGCTCACGGCGTCGCGGGGATGTTGTTCTATCTTCGTTCTTCTACCCATGGGTAGGATTGTTGGTGGCGCTCCCGGTCCTGACAAGCGTCGAAAGCGCTACGGCTGCTATCGCAAACCCTGATCGACGCGCCTGCCGTGGCGACACAGCGCTACACAAGATTTCGTGCGTCGCTTACACCGGCTTCACATGGCAGGGGCAGCATGGCAGCTCGTTCACTCCAGGAGCTTCCATCATGAAAAAACTCACGCTCTCCCTCGCGACCTGTGCTGCCGTGCTGCTGCCGCTCGGTGCCATGACGCTGCCGACCGCCGCCCAGGCGCAGGCCTCCATCGTCATCCGGACCGCGCCGCCGCCGCCACGCGCCGAACGCGTGCCGCCGCCGCGCCGTGGCTATGTCTGGGCCCCAGGTCACTACGAAGCGCGTGGCGGTCGCTATGTGTGGGTGCGCGGTGAGTACGTTCGGGCGCGCCCGGGCTACGCCTACCGCGCGCCGCAATGGCAGGATCGCGGTGGCCGCTGGGAATACAACCGGGGCGGCTGGGACCGCGACGGCGACGGCGTGCCGAACCGGGCCGACCGCCGTCCGAACAACCCGCACCGCAACTGACAGCGGGTCAGAACAGTCGGAAGATCAGCGGCAGCAGCAGGGCCGCGAGCACCACCTGCAGGCCGAGCGCCAGGCCGGCATAGGCCCCGGCATCGGCGTTCACCTGCAGCGCGCGGGCTGCGCCGATGCCATGCGCGGCGGTGCCCAGCGCGAAGCCGCGCGACCGCCAGCCGGCCGGCGTGGTCCGAATGCGCAGCGCGTCGAACAGGTACTTGCCCGACAGCGCGCCGATCAAGCCGGTGAGCACCGCGAAGACCGCCGACAGCGCCGGGATGCCGCCGATCTTCTCGGCGATGCCCATGGCCACCGGCGCGGTGACCGACTTGGGTGCCAGCGACATCACCACGTCGTGCGGCAGCCCGACCGCCCACCCCAAGGCCACCGCGGAGCCGCCCGCCGCGGCACCGCCGAGCAGGGCCGCCAGCAGCACGCGGCCGAAGCGTGCCCGCAGTTCGACCCGTCGCTGCCACAGCGGCCAGCCCAGCGCGACGACCGCCGGTCCCAGCAGGAAGTGGATGAACTGCGCGCCAGCGAAGTAGGTCGGATAATCGACCTTGGTGAGCGTGAGGCCACCCGCGATCGTCACGATCGACCACAGCACCGGGTTGGCCCAGGGCGCATGGCCCAGGCGCACATACGCCGCCTGCGCGAGCAGGTACACCACCAGCGTTGCCGTCAGCCCGAAGAGGGGCGAGGCGGAAAGGTAGACCCAGAGCTGGACGAAGTGCGGCATCGCGTCAGGGCGCCTTTCGGTCCGGCCAGTAGAGCACCAGCGCCGTGACGGCCAGGCCGATCCAGGTCGACAGCGCGATCACCACCAGCATGCGGCCGCCGTACTGCGACAGCAGCGCCAGGTGCGTCATCACGCCGACGCCCACCGGGATGAAGAGCAGCGAGAGGTGCGACAGCAGGAAGTTCGCGCATTCGGCCACCGGCTCGCGCACGAGGGCGAAGCGAAGCGCCGGCACCAGCAGGATCAGGCCCAGCACCGGCCCGGGCAACGGCAGCGAGAAGCCGCGCGAGAGCACTTCGCCGATCGACTGGAACACCAGCAACCACGCCAGACCGCGCAAGCCCTTCATCGGCGCGGGCGCTAGAAGCGCGGCAGGTCCGGGTGCGGCAGGCGGCCGCCGCGCACCACCTGCTTGCCGTACTCGGCGCAGCGCTGCAGGGTCGGGATCACCTTGCCGGGGTTGAGCATGCCTTCGGGGTCGAAGGCGCGCTTGACGCCGAACATCTGCTCGTTCTCGGCCGCGGTGAACTGCACGCACATGCTGTTGAGCTTCTCGACGCCCACGCCGTGCTCGCCGGACACCGTGCCGCCCATGGCGACACTGGTCTCGAGGATGTCGGCGCCGAACAGCTCGCAGCGGTGCAGTTCGTCGGGGTCGTTGGCATCGAACAGCACCAGCGGGTGCAGGTTGCCGTCGCCTGCGTGGAACACGTTGCAGCAGCGCAGGTTGTACTTCTTCTCCATCTCCTGTATGGCGAGCAGGATGTCGGCCAGGCGCTTGCGCGGGATGGTGGAGTCCAGGCACATGTAGTCGGGGCTGATGCGGCCGGAGGCGGGGAAGGCGTTCTTGCGGCCGCTCCAGAACTTCAGACGCTCGTCCTCGTTCTCGCTGCAGGCGATGGCCGTGGCGCCGCACCGGCGCAGCACGTCGGTCATGCGGCCGATCTCTTCCTCGACCTCCTCGATCGTGCCGTCGGATTCGCACAGCAGGATGGCGGCGGCGTCGAGGTCGTAGCCGGCTTTCACGAAGTCCTCGACGGCGGCGGTCATGGGCTTGTCCATCATCTCGAGCCCGGCCGGGATGATGCCGGCCGCGATCACCGCCGCTACGGCATCGCCGGCTTTGCGCACATCGTCGAAGCTGGCCATGATGCAGCGCGCCAGCTGCGGCTTGGGCACCAGCTTGACGGTGACCTCGGTGGTCACGGCCAGCATGCCTTCGCTCCCGATGACCAGCGCGAGCAGGTCGAGTCCCGCGCCGTCGAGCGCCTCGCTGCCGAACTCGATCGGCTCGCCCTCGGCGGTGAAGCCGCGCACGCGCAGCACGTTGTGCAGCGTCAGGCCGTACTTCAGGCAATGCACGCCGCCCGAGTTCTCGGCCACGTTGCCGCCGATGGTGCAGGCGATCTGGCTCGACGGATCGGGCGCGTAGTAGAGGTTGAAGGGGGCGGCCGCCTCGCTGATGGCGAGGTTGCGCACGCCGCACTGCACGACCGCGGTGCGGGCGTAGGGGTCGATCTTCAGGATGCGGTTGAACTTGGCCAGCGACAGCGTCACGCCCATCGCATGCGGCATCGCGCCGCCCGACAGGCCGGTGCCCGCGCCGCGCGCCACCACCGGCACGCCGAGCCCATGGCAGGTCTTAAGCACGGCCGCCACCTGCGCCTCGGTCTCGGGCAGGGCCACCACCAGCGGCCGTTGCCGGTAGGCCGTGAGGCCGTCGCATTCGTAGGGCGTGGTGTCTTCGGCGTGCCAGATCAGCGCATGGGCCGGCAGGTGGGCCTGCAGGGCGCGGACGATCTGCGACTGGCGCTCGCTGCGCTGCATCAGGTCGTGCTGGCTGGGCGTGGTGGGCGCATTCATGGCGTCACTCTATTCCGAATCCAGGCCGAAGGGCGGCCGGCCGCTACTTGAAGATGACGGTCTTGTGGCCGTTCATGAGCACGCGGCGTTCGCTGTGCCACTTGACGGCACGTGCCAGCACCTGGCTCTCGGTGTCGCGGCCGCGGGCCGTCAGGTCTTCGACCGTGTCGGTGTGGTCGGCGCGGGCCACGTCCTGCTCGATGATCGGGCCTTCGTCGAGGTCGGCCGTCACGTAGTGCGCCGTGGCGCCGATCAGCTTCACGCCGCGGTCGTGCGCCTGGTAGTAGGGCTTGGCGCCCTTGAAGCTGGGCAGGAACGAGTGGTGGATGTTGATGGCGCGGCCGGCCAGCCTGGCGCACAGGTCGTTGCTCAGCACCTGCATGTAGCGCGCCAGCACCACCAGTTCGGAGCCCTCGGCCTCGATGATCTCCAGCTGCTTCGCTTCGGCCTGCGGCTTGGTCGCCGCCGTCACCGGGATGTGGTGGAAGGGCACGTTGTAACTGGCGGCCAGCTGGTAGAAGTCGCGGTGGTTCGAGACGATGGCGCGCACGTCGATGGCCAGCAGGCCGCTCTTCCAGCGGAACAGCAGGTCGTTGAGGCAGTGGCCTTCCTTGCTGACCAGGATGACGGTCTTCACCGGCTGACTGGCGTCGTGCAGCTTCCAGTCCATGCCGAAGCCCTGGGCCAGTTCGCCCAGTTCCCTGGCGAGGGCATCGCGGTCGTGGGCGGTGCAGGCGAAGCGCACCCGCATGAAGAACAGGCCGGTGCCGTGGTCGTTGTACTGCGCCGCTTCTTCGATGTTGCCGCCGCGCTCCAGCAGGAAGCCCGAGACGGCGTGGACGATGCCGGTGCGGTCCGGGCAGGAAAGGGTCAGGATGTACGCGCTCATAAGGGCGCAGATTGTCGCAGCCCTGTGGTGGTGCCGTCGAAGTGCCAGAATCGCCCTTCCTTTCTTCGTGTCCGTTCAGCAGAGGAGCGACCCATGGCCATCCCCGACTTCAACATGGACAACCAGTGGTTGCCCTTCACCCCCAACCGCGCCTTCCGCAAGGACCCGCGGGTGTTCACCGCCGCCGACGGCATGGTGTTCACCACGCACGACGGCCGGAAGGTCGTCGATGGCATCTCGTCGCTGTGGTGCGTGGGTGCGGGCCACAACCGAAAGCCCATCAACGAGGCGATCAAGACGCAGCTCGACACGCTCGACTACGCGACCGCCTTCCAGGTCAGCAACGACAAGGCCTTCAAGGCCGCCGAGATGATCGCGGCCATGGCGCCGGGCGACCTGAACAAGGTGCTGTTCTGCAACTCCGGCTCTGAAGCGGCGGACACCTCGCTGAAAGTGGCGCTGGCCTACCACCGCGCCCGCGGCGAGGGCCATCGCAACGTGTTCATCGGCCGCGAGAAGGGCTACCACGGCGTGGGTTTCGGCGGCATGTCGGTGGGTGGTATTCCGGGCAACCGCAAGACCTTTGGCACGGCCTTCCTGCCGCGCGTGGACCACATGCGCTTCATCCACGACCCGGTGAACCATGCCTACATCCACAACCAGGAGCCGGTGTGGGCCGACGACCCATTGCTGGAGCTGGAGCAGCGCATCCTGCCGCTGCACGACCCGAGCAACGTGGCGGCCATCATCGTCGAGCCGATCGCGGGTTCGGCCGGCTGGTACGTGCCGCCGAAGGGCTACCTGAAGCGGCTGCGCGAGATCTGCGACAAGCACGGCATCCTGCTGATCTTCGACGAGGTCATCACCGGCTTCGGCCGCCTGGGCACGAACTTCGGCGCCGACTACTACGGCGTGGTGCCGGACATGCTGAACTTCGCCAAGGCGGTGACCAACGGCGTGATCCCGATGGGCGGCGTGATCTGCCGCGACAAGCTGTACGACGCGATGATGGCCACCGACGCACCCGAGCATGTCGTCGAGTTCTTCCACGGCTACACCTACTCGGGCCACCCGGTGGCGGCGGCCGCGGCCATCGCCACGCTCGAGCTGTTCCAGAAGGAGCAGCTCTTCTCGCGCGCCGGCGAGATGGGCCCGGTGCTGGGCGATGCCTTCCACAGCGTGTTCAAGGGCCTGCCCAACGTGATCGGCATCCGCAGCCTGGGCCTGGCCGCGGCGGTGGAGCTGGCGCCGATGGCCGGCGCGCCCGGCAAGCGGGCCTACGACATCTTCGTGGACTGCTTCCACAAGGGCGCGCTGGTGCGCCCGGCCGGCGACGTGATCGTGATCGCGCCGCCGTACATCGTGGAGAAGTCGCACATCGACACGCTGGTCAACACGCTGGCGGATTCGATCAAGAAGGCCGCTTAAGTGGGGCGCCTGAGGCTGGCGCAGTAGTCCTGCGGGGGCAGCGGCGCTGTCGGCCAGAGGCTGTCGTAGTCGCTGGTCGGGCCCTCGGGTATGGCCGACGCCGTGGACAGCAATTGCACGGTCGCGATCTTGAAGTCGCTCGGCAGGTGCTGCGGCACGCCCAGCGACCGCAGCACATGGCCGGCGCCGGCGATCAGCAGCACCGTCTTGCCCGGCTGACGCGCCTTCACCACTGCCTGCGCCATGGCGCGGTCGCGGGCGATCTGGATGCGCGTCATCGGCCCGATCTGCGATTCGGGCAGCAGGTGGCAGTGGCCCTCGCGGACGGCCTGCTGCTGCGCTTGGCGGGCGCTGTCGCCCAGCTGCGCGTCGAGAGAGACGTCGGCCATCGCGTCCTTCATGCGCGCCCGCGGCAGGTTGGCGCCCAGGACCGGCACGCCGGCGCGCACCGCGGCCATCACGGCCGGGCCGTAATCGGCCCAGGGCCAGGCCTTGTCGTTCCAGCTCAGTGCGGTGCGAATCTGTTCTTCGGTGGCGTCGGCCGGCAGGTGGCCGGTGCCGTTGCCTTCCTCGGCCATCTCCAGCGTCAGCGCGGCCAGGCGCCCGCGCGCGACCAGCGTCTCGACGGCTTCGCGCTCGATGACGTGGTGCTCGGGCGCGTCGTGCTGTTCGCCGATCAGCACGGCGTCGGCCGGCAGCAGCGCCGCGATGCGGCGGGCCACCGGCGCGTCGGCTGCGGGCGGCGCGGATACGCAACCTCCCAGCAGGGCCAGACAGACGAGAAGGGCGAAATGCGGTGCGGCCAGACGCGAACGAGGCATGGCCGCTCGCCGGCTCAGAACGTGTGAAGGAACCGTCGCGAGCGCCCCGAGCTTGCATCGAGGACCGGAGCCGCACTGGCGTGCGGTGAGGACCGCAGATGCGAGATCGGGGTGCGCAGCAGGTTCATTCACACGTTCTCAGTGGACCAGCACCGGGGTGTGCGCCAGTTCGGCGTAGCCCTCGAGCGTGTCCTCGACCTCTTCCTGCGTGGGCGTGTTGAGCTGCCAGGCGGTGATCTGCTGCTGGAACAGCTCGGCCCAGGAGCCGTCGAGGTAGACCTCCTTGCCGGAGCGCTTGTCGACGATCTCGAAGCCGTGGCGGGCCAGCACCGGCAGGTGCGGCTGCACGGGGGCTTCGCCCTCGGTGGGCTGCACATGCACGACCGCGAACGAATCGGAGTCGTACAGCATGTTCATGGCGGGGCCGGTGAGGATGTCGATGGCGTTCATGGGTGTTAGATAGCAATCAACGCGCCAGTTTCAAGAAGCGTCGAAACTTTCACGGCGCGAAAGCCATTGACGGCTCAATTCGGCCCGCCGGCGGGCAGCCGTTCGCGCAAACGCATGTCGGCGAAGTCGCCGTTCGCCTGTGTCAATTTGAACCGTACCGGCAGATAGCCCAGGGCCGGCGCCAGCCACAGCTCGACGGTGTCGTCGTAGGGCTTGCGTGGGTTGCGGGTCAGCTTGCGGGCGACGAAATCGCCGGCCGGCAGGTGCAGCAGCTCTTCTTCGCCGATCTTGAAGATCCACAAATCGGCGTCGCGCGTGCCCACGGTCTGGATGGCGATCGCCCCGTCCGTCGTGTAGCGCGCGGGGTCGCCCGCCATCAGCGCGCCCAGTTGCAGCATCACGCTCAGGCGGTCCTGCGCGCCGGGCATGAGGGCGACCGGCGGCGCGTTGTTGCTGAACACGACCTGACCCTGGTCGCGCACGAAATGCGAGGCGACCTCGGCCTTGCGGGTGTCGGAGAAGCGCGTCGGCTCGATGCCGCCCGGGCCGATCGTGCCCTGGCTGTGCTGCGATCGCAGCGTGACGAAGAGCGCGCCCATCGACAGGCGCGCGTCGTAGGCCTGCCCGTCCTGCTTCCATTCGAGCTCGCCGAAGAGGTTCATCGGTGCCGATCCGAGCTGGCCGGTGGCGGAGAACTTGAGCCGTACCGAGCCGGGCAGCTTCGCCGTGAGGGGCGGCGCGATCGGGGCCGATGCCACGGCGGGCGCGCTCGCGGCCGGCTCGGGCGCCGGCGCCCGAGCCTGGCCGGCGTCGCTGGAGCTGGCGGCCGTCGTGGTGCTGTCGGGCTCGGTCGGTGCCTCGGCCGTCGTGACGGGCGGCGCGTCGGCAGCGGGTGCCGCAACAGGCTCGGGCGCGGGTGGTGCCGGGCGGGGTTTCGGCGGTGGCTTGGGCTTTGGCGCAACGGCCAGCTTCGGCGGCGGCTTCGGCGCCTCGACCACCGGCGGGGCCGGCGGCGCGACCACAATCGTCCGGGTGATGAAGCTCTGGGCCAGCGACTCGCTCGGCCGCAGCATCGCGCCCGACACCCAGCCCAGCAGCGCCAGATGCGCCGCGACGACGACCGTCGCCACCGCGGCCAGCGTGCGCCAGGGCGGGCGCTCCGGCGGTGCGGCACCGTGGGGCGGGAGGAGGGCGGCGGTCATGGTCAGAGGTGGATCGGGCGGCGCGCTGGAGGTTCACCTCGGTACACTGCCGCCCGTTCAACCAGTTTAGTTGCGATGCCGCCACCGGCACCGCCGTTCCCATGAAACTCGCCACCCTCAAGGACGGCTCGCGCGACGGCCAGCTGGTCGTCGTCTCGCGCGACCTCACGCTCGCCCACTACGCCACCGGCATCGCCAGCCGGCTGCAGCAGGTGCTCGACGACTGGGGCTTCATGAGCCCGCAGCTGCAGGACCTGTACGACGAGCTCAACAGCGGCCGCGCGCGCCACGCCTTCCCCTTCGACCCCGCCCAATGCATGGCGCCGCTGCCGCGCGCCTACCAGTGGGCCGACGGCTCGGCCTACCTCAACCACGTCGAGCTGGTGCGCAAGGCCCGGAATGCCGAAGTGCCCGAGAGCTTCTACACCGATCCGCTGATGTACCAGGGCGGCAGCGACGATCTTCTGGGCCCGATGGACGACGTGGTGGTGCCGAGCGAATCGATGGGCATCGACTTCGAGGCCGAGATCGCGGTGGTCACCGGCGACGTGCGCATGGGCGTCACGCCCGAGCAGGCGCTCGACGGCATCCGCCTGGTGATGCTGGTCAACGACGTGAGCCTGCGCGACCTCATCCCCGCCGAACTGGCCAAGGGCTTCGGCTTCTTCCAGAGCAAGCCCGCCACCGCCTTCAGCCCCGTGGCCGTCACGCTCGACGAGCTGGGCGAGGCCTGGCGCGAAGGCCGCGTCCACCTGCCGCTGCAAAGCAGCTGGAACGGCCGCAAGGTCGGCCTGTGCGACGCCGGCGACGAGATGACCTTCCACTTCGGCCAGCTCATCGCCCACATCGCCAAGACGCGCAACGTGCGCGCCGGCAGCATCGTCGGCAGCGGCACCGTGAGCAACAAGGGCGTGGAGAAAAACGGTCGCATGGAATGGCCCAAGGGCTACTCCTGCATCGCCGAGAAGCGCTGCATCGAGACCCTCCAGGACGGCCAGCCGAGCACCGAGTTCATGCGCTACGGCGACACCATCCGCATCGAGATGAAGGGCCTGGATGGCCGCTCGCTGTTCGGCGCGATCGACCAGGAGATCGTGGCGCCGGGTGGGCGGGAGCGTGCGGCGGCTGCTGCTGCGAGCGCGCTGAAGGCGCAGGCAGCAGCAGACGTTGCCGGGGGCTGATGCGCTGTGCCCACTTCGCCTGAGCAGTTGTTGGCGTGACTCGCCGAGCCTGAAAGTCATCGGCTGGAGTTCAAGGAAGCCAAGCTGAAGTACGACTTCGAGAAGCTCTTGAAGTACTGCGTGGCACTGGCCAACGAAGGTGGCGGCACCATCGTGCTGGGTGTGACGGACAAGCGACCGCGCAGGATCGTCGGCTCCTTGGCCTTCGATGAGCCGGGCCGCACCGAGGCCGGTCTGCACCAGAAGCTGGGCCACCGTATTCCCGTGGAAGAGCTTCGGTTGCCGGAGGGGCGCGTCGTGATCGTGCATGTGCCTTCGCGGCTGCCGGGTACGGCGTGGCAGATCGATGGCCGCTATTACAAGCGGGCGGGGGATGATCTCGCGCCGCTGAGCGATCACGAACTGCGAGCCATGTTCGCGGAAACGGGACCGGACTTTTCGGCGCAACCTTGTCCAGGGGCAACACTGGTCGACCTGGCGCCGGAATCCGTCGCAGTGTTCCGCGATCGCTGGGCGCAGAAGTCGGCCGATCCGCGCAAGCACGATTGGAGCGATGCTGAAACGCTGCGCAATGCGGAACTGCTGGTCGAGGGCGACCGGGTCAGCTACGCGGCACTGATCCTGCTGGGCACACGAGCTGTTCTGGGTCGCTGTCTGCCTCAGGCTGAGCTGATCTTCGAGTACCGGTCGTCCGAGGCTGCCGGTCCGGCGGCTGACCGCGAGGAATACCGCGAAGGCTTTCTGGCCTGGCAAGACAAGCTCTGGAAAAAGATCAATCTGCGCAATGATCGGCAGAGTTACCAGGACGACTTCTTTCGCATGGACCTGCCGACTTTCGACGAGGTGCCGGTGCGCGAAGCCGTGCTGAATGCGCTGGCGCATCGCGACTATCGCTTGGGTGGTTCGGTGTTCGTGAGGCAGTACGCCAAGCGACTGGAAGTCGTGAGCCCTGGCGGTCTGCCGCCGGGCATCACGCCCGAAAACATCATCGATCAGCAGAATCCCCGCAACCGCCGCCTGGCCGAGGCTTTGGCCAAGTGCGGCCTGATCGAGCGATCGGGTCAGGGTCTGAACCTGACGGTGGAAAGCGCGGTTCGGCAGGGCAAGCCCTTGCCCAGCTTGGCCGGAACAGCGGCGCACGAGGTGCGATTGACGTTGGAAGGCGGCGTGCGCAACCCAGCGTTCGTTCGCTTCATGGAGCGCCTGGGTGAAGAGACGCTGCGGTCGTTCTCGACTCTGGACTACCTGGCGCTGGAATGCCTTCAGCAGGAGCGGCCCTTGACGCCTGTATTGCAGGAGCGCCTGCCGGCGTTGGCGGCCGCGGGCGCCGTGGAGGTGCTTGGCCGTGGGAAGAGCGCACGCTACATCTTGGCGGCAGCGCTCTATGCCGCGCTAGGCGCCAAGGGCACCTACACGCGCAAGCGCGGGCTCGATCATGGAACCAACAAGGCGCTGTTGCTGAAGCATCTCCGAGACCAAGGGCAGGCCGGGGCGCCGCTGAGCGAGTTTCGTCAGGTGCTGCCGGCGCTGCCGGTCAAGGCGGTGCAGCACCTGCTGGACGAGTTGCGCAACGAGGGCGCCATTCGTGTGCTGGGCCAGCGGCGATGGGCGCGGTGGCATTTGGCGGATTCCCCCGTCTTTAACCCTGGCGGGCCGGAAAAGGTTTAAAGCGCCGCTTTGGTGGGTGAAATAGTTCTTAAAAATCAAGCACTTATAAAGACCATCGGCGTGCCTGAGTGCCCGAAGTCAAGTTTAAGGGGCTGAAGAAAGCACTGCCGTGTCTGCGCGCCCAGCTCATCGAAGAGCTGGTGCATCCGTGAAGACCGGCTGATTCCTACTTCGCGAACGCCCGCCGCGACCCGTCCGGGAACACCTCGTCGTCGCGATCCGGCTGGCCGTTGGCGTCCCAGGTGCGCTCGCGCATGACGCGGCCCTGGTTGTCGTAGGCCGACTCGCTCTGGAGGCGGCCCGCTTCGTCGAAGCGGCGGTGCAGGCCCACCGGCAGCAGGCGGCCGCGCGGTGCGGGGGCGCTGAAGCGGCCCTGCGCGGCGCGTTGGCCGTTGTCGTGGAACTCGGTGATGTCGGCCACGCGCTCCAGCCCTTCGCCGCTGTAGACCGTCGTGCTGCGCGGTTGGCCGTTGAGGTAGAAGCTGTCGTCGCTCAGCGCCGCGCCGGCCGGGTTCCAGCGCTGCTCGCGCAGCAGCGAACCGCGCTCCGAATACTCCGCCTCGCGCTGCTTCACGCTGCCGCGCTCGCCCACCAGCGCCGCCAGTTCGTAGCGCTTGACGCCCTCGGACGAGAAGCGCTGTTCGATGCGCTGGTTGCCCGCCAGCTCGTCGATCGATTCGGGCTTGCCGTTGTCGTAGAGGCGTTCGCTGCGCACCCGCTTGCCGGCCACGAAGGCCAGGCGCGCGCGCAGGCCGCCGTTGGCGTCGAACAGCTCGACCTGCGACGGCGCACTGCCGCCGAAGCCGCACAGCCGCGCATCGTCCGCTGCCGGCGCAAGCACCGCCTTGTCGGCACAGCGCAGCGCCGACAGCTGGCCCGTGGGCGTGAACTCCGCCGACGCGCGCTCCCCGCCCGGCTCGGTGTAGAACGCGACCCGGCGCAGCTGGCCGTTGGGGTGGAAGCTGCGCACCAGGCCCAGCTCGCGGCCGTCGTCGTAGGTCGCCTCGCGCAGCAGCTGGCCGTCGGGGTAGAACTCGCGGGCGCGGCCGTGCAGGTTGCCCCGGGCGTTCACGCTGTGTTCCTTGGCCAGCTTGCCGCGGTCGTAGTAGCGCACGGCCCCCATGAAGACACCGTTGCGCAGCTCCTGCTCGCGCTGCAGTTCGCCGCTGTCGCGGTCCTTGCAGCGCATCACGCCGGTCTTGCCCTGGGTCGTGTTGCCGTTGGCCGGGTTGACGCGCTCGCCGTTGAGGTCGCAGTCCTGCACGGCGTGCGCGGTGCCGCCGGCCAGTGCCAGCAGCAGCGCGGCCGCGAGGGCCACGACGACGCGCGTGCTCATCGGCCCATCTCCAGGACCAGCGACTTGAGCCCGCGGATCATCATCTCCACCGCGACGGCCACCAGGATCAGGCCCATCAGCCGCTCGAGCGCGAGCACCACGCGGTCGCCGATCAGGCGCTGGATGCGGTCGGACAGCACCAGCACCAGCGCGCAGACGGCCATGGTCACGCTGAGCGCGGCGATCCATTCGAGCCGGCGTTCCGGCGCCTGCGACACCAGCAGCATCACGGTGGCCAGCGCCGACGGGCCGGCCAGGGCGGGAATGGCCAGCGGCACGATCAGCGGCTCGCGCGTGTCGGTGCTCTCGTAGGCGGTGTGGTTCGGGAAGATCATGCGCAGCGCGATGAGAAGCAGCACCACCGCCCCCGCGATCTGCAGCGACAGCCCCGACAGCCCCATCACCCGCAGGAAGCTGTCGCCGACGAACATGAAGGCCAGCAGCAGCACGAAGGCGATCAGCACCTCGCGCAGGATCACGCCCGCGCGCCGCTCGGGCGCCACATGGCGCAGCGCGTTGGCGAAGATGGGGATGTTGCCCAGCGGGTCGCAGATGAGCAGCAGCAGCACCGTGGCGGAGGCGAAGGTGTAGGTCACGGGCCCATTATCTGTTGCAAAACGTGTACATGTTGGCTCCGATAATCGCTCGCAGCACCCCCCGAGACGCCGTGCCGTTGAACTCGCACACCGCCTTCCGGTCCACCGTCTGCCATCCGAAATTTCTGGAGACCTGCATGCCCTTCATCCCTTCGCTGCGTCGCGCTGCCCTTTGCATGGCGCTCGCCGCAGCCGGCGCATCCGCGCTCGCCCAGCCGGCCGCGCCGGTCGAGGTGCAGGACGCCTGGGTGCGCGCCGCCGTGCCCGGCCAGAGCGGCACCGGTGCCTTCATGAAGCTCACGGCGCGCGCCGGCCTGCGCCTGGTCGGCGTCAGCACGCCGGTCGCCGGCGTGGCCGAGGTGCACGAGATGAAGATGGAGGGCGACACGATGCGCATGCGCGCCATCCCGGGCCTCGACCTGCCGGAACACAAGACCGTCGAGCTCAAGCCCGGCGGCTACCACCTGATGCTGATGGACCTGAAGCATCCGGTCGCCAAGGGCACGACGATCCCGCTGACGCTGCAGTTCCAGGACGCGCAGGGCGCCAAGAGCACGCTCTCGCTGGATGCCCCGGTGCGCTCGGCGGCGCCTGCCGGCGCGGCGCCGGCGCACATGTACAAGCACTGATCGCCGACGTTGCTGCGGGCACGCTGGGGTAAGCTGGCGGACCCACAGCCGGAGACACCCATGAGCGATGCGACATCCCCTTTCGCCTTCAGCCAGTTCGTCCCGGGTTTCGACTTCCTGAAGAACCTTGCCGGCGGCGCGAACCCGGGCGGCGGCGCCGTGCCCGGCATGCCGAGCCTGTCGAGCTGGGTGGCGCCGACGCTGTCGGTCGAAGAGGTCGACAAGCGCATCCAGGAACTCAAGACGGTCCAGTACTGGCTCGAGCAGAACGGCCACGCGCTCAAGGCAACCATCCAGGCGCTCGAGGTGCAGAAGATGACGCTGTCGACCCTGCGCGGCATGAACGTGCAGATGGAAGACCTGGCCAAGGTCTTCACCCGCGCGGCCGCCGCCGCGGAGCCGACGGCGCCCCCGGCCGCACCGCCCAGCGCGCCGGCTGCAGCGGCGGCCCCCGAAGAGGCCGAGGCTGAGCCGTCGTCGGCCACACCGCCGCACAAGAGCGGCAAGAGCGCCAAGAGCGCCGCCGCCGCCGCCGCGCCCGGCGTGGTCGATCCGCTGCAATGGTGGAACGCGCTCACGCAGCAGTTCCAGCAGATCGCCCAGACCGCCATGCAGGACGCCGGCCACTCGAAGATGCTCGGTGGTGCCGATGCGCCCGTGGCGCGGCCGGCTGCCGCGGCCAAGAAGGCGGCAGCCGGTAAGAAGGCCACGAAGCCCTCGCAATCGACGAAGACCACCGCGCGCAAGACGCCGGCCGCATCGCGCTCACGCAGCCGATGAAGCCGTCTTGCGCCCACCCCGAACATTCCGGACCCCGCGCATGAAACTCTTTCCCACCGGCCACGCCACCCATCCGCAATGGATCATGGCCGCCGGTCTCGCCCTGGCCCAGGTGCGCGCGCAGATGGCGCTGCCCGAATACGCCTCCGCGCCGACGCTGGGCCTGCTCTACATCACCGACCACTACGCGGACCACGCGCAGGAGATCCTCGACCACCTGAGCGCCGAGCTGCCGGAGGTGACCGACTGGTCCGGCACCGTCGCCGTCGGCGTGGCCGCCAACAACGCCGAGTACTTCGATGAGCCGGCGTTGAGCCTGATGCTGTGTGCGCTGCCGAGCGACCAGTACCGCGTGTTTTCGGGGGTGGCGCCGCTGGGCAGTTCGGAGATGGCCGGCTTCGAGGCGCACACGGCACTGGTCCATGCCGACCCGCGCACGCACGAGCTGGCCGAACTGATCGGCGAGATGGCCGGGCGCACCGACACCGGCTACCTGTTCGGCGGCCTCTCCTCGGGGCGCGACGAATCGCTGCAGTTCGCGATCGGCGGCAACGGCAACATCCGCGGCCACGGCGCGGCCGGTGGCGTTTTTTCGGGCGGCATGTCGGGCGTGCTGTTCGGCGAAGGTGTGCGGCTGGTGTCGCGCGTCACACAGGGCTGCCAGCCGGTGTCGCGCGAACGCGAGATCACCGAGGCCGACGGCAACCTGCTGCTCAAGCTCGACGGCGAGCCGGCGCTCGACATGCTGCTGTCTGACCTGAACGTGTCGCTCGACGAGCCGCAGACGGCGATCGAAGCGGTGCGTGCGACGCTGGTGGGCCTGGTCGACGCGGGCAGCGACGGCATCCGCCGCACCGGCGACCTGGGGTCCGACGTGCTGGTGCGCCACATCATCGGGCTCGACCCGACGCGCCGCGGCATCGCGATCGCCGATGTGGCCGAAGCCGGCATGCGCATGAGCTTCTGCCGGCGCAACGCGCAGGCCGCGCGCGCCGACCTGATGCGCATCTGCGCCGAGATCCGCGAGGAACTCGAGCCCGAGGAGCAGACGCTCGCGACCGCACGCGCGGTGGCCGCCGGCGAGGCCGAGGCCGCCCCGCATCCGGCGCGCCGCGTGGCCGGTGCGGTGTACGTCAGCTGCTCGGGCCGCGGCGGGCCGCACTTCGGCGCGCCCAACGCCGAGATGCAGATCGTCCGGCATGCGCTGGGCGACGTGCCGCTGACCGGCTTCTTCGCGGCCGGCGAGATCGCCCGCCACCACGTCTACGGTTACACCGGCGTGCTGACGGTCTTCGTCGCCTGATCAGCCCTTCGCGAAGGCGAATTCGACCTCGGGCGACATCCCGCTGACGATGCGGGCGATCGACTTGCCGGCGCCGCAGGCGTGGATCCAGCCCGGCGCGCCCGGTGCGACGTTCAGGAACAGGTTGCGCCTGCGGGTGCGGCCGATCAACGGCAGGCCGCTGGCGCTGCGGGCGTAGGGCGTGGTGGTCAGCACCGCGCCGCGCGCATCGACCAGGCCGGGGAACAGGGTCTCGACCCGCGCGAGCATGCGCGCCAGCCGCACGTCGTCGCGCAGCGCGGCAGCGGCACTCTCGGCCCGCACCGTCGTCCATACCCGCAGCCGGTCGCCGTCCGGCGTCGTGACGCGCTGCAGGCGCAGCCGGCTGCCCAGGTCCTGCAGCATGACCTGCGGCGCCCGCTCCGGGTTCTTCAGCGGCAGCAGCACCGAATGCTCGTGGACCAGCCGCAGCCGCAGCGGCACGCCCAGCCCCTGCGCCACCGGCGCGCTGCCGCTGCCCAGGGCCATCACGTAGGCGTCGGCACGCAGCGTGGTGCGTTCGCCGTCGGCGTTGCGCAGTTCGACATGGTCGACCCGGCCCTCGCGTGCATGCAGCTGGGTCACCGTGTGGTTCATGAGGAAGTGCACCCCGGCGGCACGGCACATGAAGATGGCGCTGCCGACGAAGCCGCTGGCATCGGACGAGGTGCCTTCGCGCGTGAAGGCGGCGCCGGCGAGCTGGCCGCGCAGGGGTTCGAGCGAGGGCTCGATGCGCAGGGCTTCGTCCGCCGAGAGCAGGTGCAGCACGCAGCCCAGCGCATGGAGGCGCGGCACACCGCGCGCGAATTGCTCGAAGGCCTCGGTGTCGGTGTAGATCCGCATCCAGCCTGCGCCCCGGGGCGGCTGCGTCACGCCCGCCTCGCGACCCAGCGCACGCACGCTTTCACGGCTGTAGGCGCTCAGGCGCGCCAGATGTTCCATGCGTTCCGTGGGCCGATGGGCGGCGCCGGTCAGGTAGCCGGTCCAGCCGTGCACGCGGTTGCGCACGCGCTCGAACGCGGAGCGCCACAGGGCGCCGGGACGTTGGGCGGGCGGGGTGTCGGCGGGCGAGGGCGTTTCGACCAGACCCCGCACCTTGGCCGCGGGCGTGCCGTGGCGGTCGATCACGGTCACCTCGTGGCCGAGTTGCTGGAGGTAGTAGGCCGAAGCGACGCCAAGCAGCCCGCCGCCCAGAACAATCACGCGCATGGTCCAAATCCTTGTGGGATGGCACAAACGGCGGATGCACGACAAGCTGTGTGGTCGCTGGTCGGATCCGGGGTTCGGGTTGCCGCTCCCTCTGTCCTTGGTACCTGAGAGATTCGCCCGCACGCGACGTGCGACGGGGTTGCTCCTTCGGTGCATCGCGCCAGGGCGATGGCTCTCCAGACGGCTAGATCAATAGACGCAGTCATCGAACCGGCATGCGGTTCACCTCGGCGTTCATGGGAGTTTGCGCGTACGGTGGGGTGAGAACACCCGCTCTCCTGCAGACCTGGAGTTTACCCTTGTTGACAATTTGGTGCGGCTGGCCGTTCGGCCTATGTGACGATGTGGTTTTCAGGGCGCTCGCACGGCGCTGGCGGGTTTGGCGTCGCTGCGGCGCAGGCGCGTGAAGGCCTCGAACTCCCAGTTGCGCATGCCCAGGAGCAGGGTGTAGCCCTCGCGGTCGTTGGGTGAGAGCTTCTGGTCGGTCTGGTGCTGCTGCGCGAAATCCTGCGCCACCCGCTGCAGCCGCTCGAGGAAGGAGGGCGCCAGGGCCCGGCTGATCGAGCCGTGCACCAGCAGCAGGCCCTCGGCCGGGCCGTCGAAGCCGCCGCGGTAGTAGTCGAGCACCACGTTCTCGCGGAAGAAGTCCATGACCGGCCCGTGCGGCCGCCAGCGGAAGGTCTTGGCCAGCTTGAGCCGGTAGCGATTGAGCGGCCGCAGCTCGATGATGCCGATGCGGTCGAGCTGCACCAGGCAGGCGATGCATTCCGCTTCGGTGATGCGGTAGGCCGCCACGATCTGCTCCAGCGTCCATTGGCTCAGCACGTTGATGGCCACCAGCAGCAGCTTCTTGTCGCGCACCACCGCCTTCTCCTGCTCCTGCGTCAGCTCGCGCAGCAGCGGCTGGGCGTCGGCCACGCGGCGGGCCAGCTCGGCGAAGTCGATCTTGAGCGCCCGGCAGATGGCGTCGACCCGGCTCAGCGGCATGTCGCCCTTGGCCAGCATCCGCTTGACGCTGGATTCAGCCATGCCCAGACCGCGCGCCAGATCGGCGTAGGTCATGCGGGCGCTCTTGAGTTCGTTCTTCACGGCCTGGACGAGGTCGATGGTGGTGCTCATGGAAGACGAGTCCTTGGTACTGTTTTTCGATACCGATCGGCTTGGATTGGCAGACCGTATCGATTTTCGATGCCAAATTGTTCCGGTGGCAACTAGATTCCGCTCCCACCGCACCACCGGAGTCCACCATGCATCGATCCAAGCGCTTCCCGACCTGGCCGCTGTTCCAACGCCTGGCGCCGCAGCTCGCGCCACTGGAGGGGCGCGAGCGCGCGCTGCTCTGGCTCGTCGCGGCCTTCGTGCTGGTCGCCTGCTTCGGGCCGGCGGTGCCCGACCCCACGTCGGCGACCGGCGCCGGCTTCGCGGACATGCGGGCCTGGCACGGCCTGCCCTTCGCGATGGACGTGGCGAGCAACCTGCCGTTCGCGGTCTTCGGGGTCTGGGGCCTGTTGCGGCTGCGGCGCTTCGACACGCTGCACGAGCGCCTGCGCTCGGCCGGCGCGCTCGACTGCGCCTGGCTGTTCTTCGCCGGGTTGGTCTTCACGGCGGCCGGCTCGGTCTTCTATCACCTGCAGCCCGACGCGCTGCGGCTCGCGGCCGACCGCGCCGGCATGGCGATCGCCTTCGCCGGCATGCTCGGCCTGGCGGTGTGCGAGCGGGTGAGCCTGCGCGCCGGCTGGCCGGCGGCCTGCGTGGCCTTCGCAGGCGGCCTGATGGCGGTGACGGTCTACCACGAGCGCGGCGACGTGCTGCCCTGGGCGGTGGTGCAGTTCGGCGGCATGGCGCTGGTGCTGGGGCTCGCGCTGCTGCGGCCGGTGCCGGGCGCGATGGGCCTCAAGCTCGGCGCGGTCATCTTCTTCTATGCCGCGGCCAAGCTCCTCGAGCTGGGCGATCACTGGGTCTTCGAGGCGACCGGCCAGATCGTCTCGGGCCACACGCTCAAGCACCTGGTCGCGGCCTGCGCGGCCTGGCCGGTGCTGCAGGCGGTCGACGGGTTGACGTGTCGGGCCCTGCGGCACAATCCACGCGCCGCCGCCATGACGGCCCGAGGAGCCCCGACAGGGACATTCGAATGACAACACCCGCCGCCGCTGCTTCGACCGAGGTCCACGCGAACCAGTTCGCCCTGCTGGGCCAGCGGCGCTTCGCCCCCTTCTTCTGGACGCAGTTCGCCGGCGCGGCCAACGACAACCTCTTCAAGTTCGCCTTCACCGTGATGGTGACCTACCAGCTCCAGCTGAGCTGGATGCCGCCGGCCATGGCGGGCCTGGCGATCGGCGCGCTCTTCATCCTGCCCTTCCTGCTGTTCTCTGCGACCGCCGGGCAGCTGACCGACAAGTTCGACAAGACGAGGATGATCCGCGTCGTCAAGAACCTCGAGATCGCCATTATGGCGATCGCCGCCTGGGGTTTCGTGCGGGCCGACGCTGCCGTGCTGCTGGGCTGCGTGTTCCTCATGGGCCTGCATTCCACGCTGTTCGGCCCGGTCAAGTTCGCCTACCTGCCGCAGGTGCTCGACGCGCGCGAGCTCACCGGGGGCAACGGCATGGTCGAGATGGGCACCTTCGTCGCCATTCTGCTCGGCCAGGTGGCCGGTGGCCTGCTGGTGGCGCTGCCGGGCATCGGCCACACGACGGTGGCGGTGGCGTGCGTGGGGCTGGCGCTGGTGGGGCGCGGCGTGGCACAGGCGATCCCGGCCGCGCCGGCGACCGATCCGAACCTCGTCATCAACTGGAATCCGTTCAGCGAAACCTGGCGCAACCTGAAGCTGGCGCACGGCAACATCGTCGTCTTCCGTTCGCTGCTGGGCATCTCGTGGATGTGGTTCTTCGGCGCGGTGTTCCTGAGCCAGTTCCCGAGCTTCGCCAAGGAGGTGCTGCACGGCAACGAGCAGGTCGCCTCGCTGCTGCTGGTGGTGTTCTCGATCGGCATCGGCATCGGCTCGCTGCTGTGCGAGACGCTCAGCCGCCGCCAGGTCGAGATCGGCCTGGTGCCGCTCGGCGCCATCGGCATGAGCGTGTTCGCGATCGACCTGTACTTCGCTTCGCGCGGCCTGCCGGCGGTGCCGGAGATGGGCCTGGGCGCGTTCGTGGCGCAGGCGGCGCATTGGCGCGTGATGGCCGACCTCGGCCTGCTGTCGCTCTTCGCCGGGCTCTACAGCGTGCCGATGTACGCGCTCATTCAACTGCGCAGCCAGCCGACGCACCGCGCGCGCATCATCGCGGCGAACAACATCCTCAACGCGCTCTTCATGATCGCCAGCTCGGTCATCGCCGGCGCGCTGCTCAAGGCCGGCTTCACCATCCCGCAGATCTTCCTGTTCACCGGCATCGCCAACGCGGTGGTGGCCTTCTACATCTTCATGCTGGTGCCCGAATACCTGCTGCGTTTCGTGTCCTGGCTGCTGTCGCACTTCATCTACCGCTTCCGCATCCGCGGCGACGAGCACATCCCGACCGAGGGCGCGGCGGTGCTGGTGTGCAACCACGTGAGCTTCATCGACGCCGTGCTGCTGATGGCGGCCAGCCCGCGGCCGATCCGCTTCATCATGGACCACCGCATCTTCCGTGTGCCGGTGCTGGGCTGGCTCTTCAGGCTGGCCAAGGCGATCCCGATCGCGCCGCAGAAGGACGACCCGGTCGCCTACGAACGCGCCTTCGCGCAGGCGGTCGACGTGCTGCGTGAAGGCGACCTGCTCGCCATCTTCCCCGAGGGCGCCATCACCCGCGACGGCACGCTGCAGCCCTTCAAGGGCGGCGTGATGAAGATCCTCGGCGCCGCCCGTGCCGAGGGCATGGATCCGCCGGTCATCCCGATGGCGCTGACCAACCTCTGGGGCTCCTTCTTCAGCCGCATCGAACAGCGCGACGGACAGAACGTCGCCATGGTGCGGCCGTTCCGCCGGGGGCTGTTCAGCCGCGTGGGGCTCAACGTCGGGCCGGCCGTGCCCGGCTTGGAGGTGCAGCCCGAATCGCTCCAGTCGCGCGTCAGCGGGCTGCTCGCTGCTTGATGGGCGGGCTGCGCGACGCTTTCTGGGGCGCCCTCGGTGCGGTGCCGCCGGCGTTCTGGCACGCCTTCACCTGGCTGGGCGACAGCGGCCTGCTGCTGCCGGCGTCGGTGCTGATCGCGTTGCTGCTGTGGCTGTCGCCGGGCGGCGGCCGCTGGACCGCGTTCAGCTGGTGCCTGGCCTTCGGCGTCGGCGGGGCGGTGATCGTGGTGTCGAAGCTGGCCTTCCTGGGGTGGGGCGTGGGCAGCGCCCGGTTCAACTTCACGGGGTTCAGCGGCCACACGGCGATCAGCACCAGCGTGTGGTCGGTGGCCTTCTGGATGGTCGCGGCGCGGCAGTCGCCCGCCGTGCGCCGCGTGGCGGTGGCGGCTGGCTGGGCCCTGGGCGCGGGCATCGGCGCCTCGCGTCTGGCGATCTTCGCGCACTCGGTGTCGGAGGTCGCGGCCGGCCTGCTGCTGGGCATCGCGATCTGCCTGGCGTTCCTGCGGCTGGTGCGCGCGCAGCCGGCGCCGCGCGTGCCGTGGCCGGTGATGCTGCTCGGGCTGCTGCTGCCGCTGGCCTTCCAGTCGCCGGGCGCGCCGGCGCCGACGCAGGATCTGCTCGAAGCCATCGCCGTCCGGCTGGCCGGCATCGAGCGCCCTTACACCCGGGACGATCTGCATCGGACGTGAGGTCTTGAATCGGTATCGAAATCCGGTACCGATGGCACTGTAATGGAGGCCTGGTGCATTGATATGCGCCTTTTCGGTAAGCTGAGGTCGATCATCTGATCACCTTCACAACGCCGCGAGGCTTTCATGCAGAACCTTCCCTCCCTCGTCTCTCTCCAGCGCGACACGCGGGCCTGGCAGCTCCAGGTCTGGACCTCCTTCGGTGTCGCCGTGTCGCTCTGTGCCATCGGCCTGGGCTGGCTGCCCGGCGCGGCGCTCGACCGCGCCTTCATGGTGATGGGCTACGTGTTCTGCCTGTCGGCGGCGTTCGTGCTGGCGAAGTTCGTGCGCGACAACCAGCACGGCACGGTCCGCTCGGCCGGCGATACGCCGATGTGGAAGCTGGTGGTGTGGGGCGGCTTCCTCACCGCCATGGGGCTGACCGGCTGGGGCCTGCTGCGCATGGAGATCCATGAGACCTACAAGGCCTTCCTCGGCGTGAGCTGGCTGTTCCTCATCAGCGCGGCCTTCACCCTGGCCAAGACGCTGCGCGACCGCCACGAGGCGGATCTGGCCGAGGCCCGCCTGCAAGGTCGCCGCGAAGCCCGCGCCGTCGATGCCACCGCGGAATGACCCGCGGCGCCCCAACCCTTTCAGGAGCACTCTCATGAAAAAGATGTTCGTCGTTTCCCTGCTGGCCGCCTGCACAGCCCTCGCGGCGCAGGCGCAGAGCGAAGCCTCGGCGGCCCTGTCGCTGGTGCCGGTGGCCTCGGTGGTCGGCACCGCCTCGGTGGCGGGCGCCTCCGCCAGCGCCGTGGTGGCCGTGCCGGTGGCCCTGTCGGTGGGTGGTGCCGCGCTCACGGTGGTGGCGGTCGAGGCCTCGGCCGAGGGCACCGTCTACCTGCTGGAGCGCGCGTCGGATGGCGCTCGCGCCAGCGTCCGCTTGGCCGGCCATGCAGCGCAGGGCAGCGCGATCGCGGTGGGCACCGTCGTCACGGTGGACGTGATCGGCAGCGGCGTCGTGCTGTCGGCCGCGGGCGAGATGATCGCCTTCATTCCGAACGCCATCGGCCGTGCGCTGCTTCACAACGAGAGGCTGATGTGAACCCGCGCACCCCGACCCATTTCGGTCGCTACGACGATTTCGGGCGCGAGGTGGAGGCGCCGCGCTGGTCGTGGCGTGTGCGTGCCGCGCTGCGCATCGCGCTGCTCGCGGCGACGGTCGTGCTGGCCGGGTTGTTCCTCTTCCCCACCGAATCGCACGCGGGCCGCTCGTGCGAGCAGGCCCGCCCGACGGTGAGGCAGGTGCAGCAGGGCCTGACGCTGGCCGAACGCACGGCGCAGGCGCTGGACGCCAGCGGCGCGCGCGTGGTGCTGCTGGCGCGCGCCGGGCAGGATCTCGGCAAGTACGGGCTGCGCTGGTCGCACATCGGCATCGCCTACAAGACCGAGGCCGGCCCGTGGCACGTCGCGCACAAGCTCAACCAGTGCGGCACAGCAGTCTCCGGTCTCTATCGCCAGGGTTTGGGCGAGTTCTTCCTCGACGACCCCTGGCGCTACGAGGCGGCGTGGTCGGTGCCCACACCGGCCGTGCAGGCGCAACTGTCCGCGCTGCTGGGCGTGGCGCCGGTCGATGGCATCGGGCGCCTGCACACGCCGGCCTACAGCCTGGTGAGCTATGCGTGGGCCGACAGGTACCAGCAGTCGAACCAGTGGGTGATCGAGACGCTGGCGCTGGCCATGGAGCCGTCGACCATCGCCGACCGCGGCCAGGCCCAGGCGTGGCTGCGCTTGAAGGGCTATGTGCCGACCACGCTCAAGCTCGGCCCGCTCACGCGGCTCGGCGGCCGCATGAGCAAGGCCAACGTCGCCTTCGACGACCACCCCAACGACAAGCGCTTTTCCGACCGCATCGAGACGGTCACGGCCGATTCGGTGTTCGCCTGGCTGCAGCGCAGCGAGCTGGGCACCGCGCCGGTCACACTCGGGTTGTAAAAACAAGGAGGAACTCATGAGCAAATCGCTTCGTCTCTCGGAAAAATGGTTTCGCCGCGGGCTGTGGCTGGTGGCGCTGGTGTTCGCCAGCTTCCTGATCGGGCTCGGCGGCACGCTGGTCGGCGACCTGCCGCAGGTCGAGCGGGCCCTGCAACTGGACGACTTCATCGATCGCGCGGCCGCCGAGCCCTTGCGGGCCGGCGTGCGGGAGGCCGAGCGCACCGAGCAGCAGGCCGCCCGTGAACTGGAGCAGGCCGAGCTGAAGCTGTCGGTCGCGCAGCAAGCCAGCCGCACGGCGCGCGAGACCTTCGGCAACTGGGTCGCGACGCGCCGCGCCACAGCCCAGCCCGACCAGGACGCCGAACTCATCGCGCGCACCCGTGCGCTCGACGGGCTGAAGGCCAAGGAAGACCAGGCGCAGCAGCAGGTCGACGCGCAGCAGCAGGTCGCGCTCGATGCCCGCCAGGCGCAGGAAGCGGCACAGCAGAAGCTGGCCGTGCTCGAGGCCGACGCGCAGGAGAAGCTGCGTGCCGAGTACCGACGCGTCGAGTTGCGCGTCTTTGGCTACCGTCTGGCGCTCACGCTGCCCCTGCTGCTCATCGCCGGGTGGCTCTTCGTGAAGAAGCGCAAGAGCACCTACTGGCCTTTCGTCTGGGGCTTCATCTTCTTCGCGCTGTTCGCCTTCTTCGTCGAGCTGGTGCCCTACCTGCCGAGCTATGGCGGCTATGTGCGCTACGTGGTGGGCATCGTGCTCACGGTGCTGGTCGGGCGCTATGCCATCGTCGCGCTCAACCGCTACCTCGCGCGCCAGAAGCTGGCCGAGGCGCAGCCCGACATCGTGCGGCGCGAGGAACTGAGCTACGACACCGCGCTGGCGCGCCTGGCCAAGAGCGTGTGCCCCGGCTGCGAGCGGCCGGTCGACCTGAAGAGCCCGGCGATCGATTTCTGCCCGCACTGCGGCATCGGCCTGTTCGACCATTGCCGCGCCTGCGATGCGCGCAAGAGCGCCTTCTCGAAGTTCTGCCACGCCTGCGGCACGTCGGCACAGACGCAAACACTTTCGGGCCAGCCAACGGTGGCTGGCGTCTTGCCTGCGTGATAGAAGCTTGTGCGGCGCATGGCGCCGCGTTTCACAGAACCAGTTCGATATTCAAGGAGTCCTCATGAGCATTTTCGGCAAGATTTTTTCCAAGATTTTCCCGTCGGCCAACGCGGCTGAAGTCCAGGCCGCCCCGGCGCCTGCACCCACGGCCAGCGCGCCCGCGGCGCCGGCACCGCCACCCTCGATCCCGCTGGGCGACGTCCCGGCCATCCTGGATGCGATGCCGGGGGCTGCGGGTCTGAACTGGCGCACGTCGATCGTCGATCTGCTCAAGTTGCTCGGCCTGGACAGCAGCCTTGCCGCGCGCAAGGAACTGGCCGGCGAAATCCTCTACAGCAATGGCGAGCCGGGTTCGGCCGAGTGGAACATCGGTCTGCACAAACAGGTGATGACCCGCATCGCCGCGAACGGCGGTACCTTGCCGGCAGAACTGCGCGACTGAGTCGCGGCCACCCTGCAACCGAAGCCCGTCGCCGACGGGCTTTTTCTTGGGCGCTACACGCCGCGGGCGCGATCCGACCTGAACTGCTGCCGGAACTCGGCGAAGCGCCCGGCGTCGAGCGCCTCGCGGATCTCGCGCATCAGGTTCAGGTAGTAGTGCAGGTTGTGGATGGTGCACAGCATCGGCCCGAGCATCTCGCCGCAGCGGTCGAGGTGGTGCAGGTAGGCGCGGCTGAAGCCTTCGCGGCCGCCGTCGTTCCAGCTGACGCCCGAGGTACCGGCGCAGGCATGGCAGGTGCAGCTCGGGTCGACCGGCTGCGGGTCCATCTTGTGGCGCGCGTTGCGCATCTTCAGGTCGCCGAAGCGCGTGAACATCGTGCCGTTGCGCGCATTGCGCGTGGGCATCACGCAGTCGAACATGTCGACGCCGTCGGCCACGCCCTGCACCAGGTCTTCCGGCGTGCCCACGCCCATCAGGTAGCGCGGCTTGTGGGCCGGCAGCCGGTGCGGCGTGTGGCCCATGATGTGCAGCATCTGATCCTTCGGTTCGCCCACGCTCACGCCGCCGATGGCGTAGCCGGGAAAGTCCATCTCGACCAGCGCGGCCAGCGATTCCTCGCGCAGGTTCTCGAACATGCCCCCCTGCACGATGCCGAACAGCGCGTTGGGGTTCTCGAGCCGCGCGAACTCGGTCTTGCAGCGCGCCGCCCAGCGCAGGCTCAGTTCCATCGACGTGCGCGCCTCGGCCTCGGTCGTGATGTGGCCGTTGGTGTCGTAGGGCGTGCACTCGTCGAACTGCATGACGATGTCGCTGTTGAGGATGGTCTGGATCTGCATCGAGACCTCCGGCGTGAGGAAGAGCTTGTCGCCGTTGACCGGCGACGCGAACTTCACGCCCTCTTCACTGATCTTGCGCATCGCGCCCAGCGACCACACCTGGAAGCCGCCGGAGTCGGTGAGGATCGGCTTGTTCCACTTCTCGAAGGCGTGCAGCCCGCCGAAGCTCGCCATCACGTCGAGGCCGGGGCGCATCCACAGGTGGAAGGTGTTGCCCAGGATGATCTGCGCGCCCATCTCCTCCAGGCTGCGCGGCATCACGCCCTTGACGGTGCCGTAGGTGCCCACGGGCATGAAGATCGGCGTCTGCACCGGGCCGTGGTTGAGCGTGAGCGTGCCGCGGCGGGCGTGGCTCGTCGGGTCGGTGGTGAGCAGTTCAAAGTTCAGCATGGGATTCAGTCCTGTCGTGCCAGCAGCATGGCGTCGCCGTAGCTGAAGAAGCGGTAGCGGTTCTCGATGGCGTGGGCGTACAGCGCCATCACGCGCTCGTAGCCGGCCAGGGCGCTCACCAGCATCATCAGCGTGCTCTTGGGCAGGTGGAAGTTGGTCAGCAGCAAATCGACGTGCGCGAAGGCGAAGCCGGGGGTGATGAAGATGCGCGTGTCGCCGGCGGCCTCGCCGCTCTTCGCCCACGATTCGAGCGTGCGCACGGTCGTCGTGCCGACGGCGACCACACGGCCGCCGCGCGCCTTGCAGTCGGCGATGGCGCGCTGCGTGGCTGCGGGCACTTCATAGCGTTCGGCGTGCATCGTGTGCTCGGCGATGTTCTCGGTCTTCACCGGCTGGAAGGTGCCGGCGCCGACGTGCAGCGTGACATTGGCGCGCTGCACGCCGCGCGCTTCGAGTTGCGCGAGCAGGCCTTCGTCGAAGTGCAGCGCGGCGGTCGGTGCGGCCACGGCGCCGGGGACGCGTGCGAACACCGTCTGGTAGCGGCTTTCGTCCTCCGTGGAATCGGTGTGCTCGATGTAGGGCGGCAGCGGCACGTGACCGCAGCGCGCCATCAGTGCGTAGGGGTCTTCGTCGGCCGGGCTTTGGAAGGCGAAGCGGAAGAGGGCGCCGTCCTCTTCCGGCCAGCGGCCGAGCAGCGTGGCCGTGAAGCCGCCGACCATCTGCAGCGTCGTGCCGACGGGCGGCTTCTTGCTGACCTTCATGTGGCAGACGGTCTCGTTGCCGGTGAGGACGCGTTCGACCAGCAGCTCCAGCTTGCCGCCCGTCGGCTTCTCGCCGAAGAGTCGCGCCTTGACCACGCGGGTGTCGTTGAAGACCAGCAGATCGCCGCTGCGCAGCAGGCCGGGCAGGTCGCGGAAGATGCGATCGACCGGGGCGTCGCCGGTGCCGTCGAGCAGGCGCGACGCGGTGCGTTCGGCGGCGGGGTGCTGCGCGACCAGATCGGGCGGCAGGGCGAAATCGAAATCGGAAAGCGTGAAGGCGCGCATGGTGCTTGAGGGCCGGACGGGCCCGTGCCAAGGAGGCGGACAGGGGAAGAAGAGCGGCGGGATTGTCCCACGGCGGAAAAGGCCGGATGCGCGGCAGGGCGGCGCGGCAGAATCGGTGCATGACCACGCCACCCGTTCCGAACCCCGACGCCGCGGACGTGTCGGCGCCACGCTTTGGCGATGCGCCGCAGCATGTGCTGGTCACGGGCGGCACGGGCTTCGTCGGCAGCCATCTGGTCGCGGCGCTGCGGGCCGACGGCCACACCATCACCGTGTGGACGCGCGATGCCACGGCCGCTGCCCGGCGTTTCGATGCGTCTGTGCACTGTGTGCAGCAGCTCGACGAGATCCCCGCGTCGCCCGCGGTCGACGTGGTGGTCAACCTCGCGGGCGCACGCATCGTCGGCCCGCGCTGGACCGCCGCGCGCCAGGCCGCCTTGCTCGCGAGCCGTGCGGGGCTGACCGATGACCTGGTCGCCTGGATCGCCCGCCGCCCGGTCAAGCCCTGGCTGATGCTGTCCGGCTCGGCCGTCGGCTACTACGGCGTGCAACCGCAGGGCGATGCGGCGGAACTGACCGAGGCGAGCCCGCCGCAGTCCCTCTTCATGTCGCGCCTGTGCCAGGCGTGGGAAGCGTCCGCACACGCCGCGGCCGCCCACGGCGTGCGGGTCGCCTGCCTGCGCTTTGGCCTGGTCCTGGGGCACGGCGGCGCATTGCCGGGGCTGCTGATGCCGGTGAAGATGGGCGTCGGCGGCCGGCTCGGCACCGGGCGGCAGTGGGTGTCGTGGATCCATCTGCAGGACCTGCTGGGCGCCATGGCCCACCTGTGGCGCATGGCGGCGACCCCCGGCGCGCTCACCGAGCCGCTGGCCTGGAACTTCACGGCGCCCGAGGCCTTGCGGCAGGAAGACTTCATGCGCACCGCCGCCCAGGTGCTGCACCGTCCGTTCTGGTTGCCCGTGCCGGCCGCGCCGGTGCGCCTCGCGCTCGGCGAGCAGGCCGACGTGCTGCTCGAAGGTCAGCGCGTCGCGCCGAAACGCCTGACCGACACCGGCTTCCGCTTCCGTTTCCCCGACGCGCGCGGCGCGCTGCAGGACCTCTGCTGAACGTGCCGCGCAAGCCGTCGTCGCCCACGCCCGACCCGTCGAAGCCGACGGCGGCGCCGTCCGCGCCCGTCTCACCGGGTACGGGCCCGAGCCTGGTGCAGCGCGCGCTGCGCAAGCTCGGGCTGCTGCGCGACATCGACTTCGCGCTCTACCTGCCGATGCGCTACGAGGACGAGACGCGCATCGTCCGCCTGGCCGACCTGCGCGATGGCGACCTGGGCCAGATCGAGGCGGTCGTGACCGAGAGCGAGGTGAGCTTCCGGCCGCGCCGCCAGCTCGTCGTGACGGTCGACGACGGCAGCGACACCTGCCAGCTGCGCTTCTTCAATTTCTATCCGTCGCAACAGAAGCAGCTGGCCGTCGGCGCCCGCGTGCGTGTGCGCGGCGAGGTGCGCGGCGGCTTCCTCGGGCGGCAGATGATGCACCCGACGGTGAAGGCGGCCGGCACCGTGCTGCCCGATGCGCTGACGCCGGTCTACTCGACCATCGCCGGCCTGGCGCAGCCGGTGCTGCGGCGCGAGGTGCGCGCGGGCCTGGCGCGTGCCGTGCTCGACGAAACGGTGCCTGCGCAGATCGGTCTGCGCGGCGCCTGGCCGCTGCGCGATGCGCTCAACTTCCTGCACTACCCGACGCCCGACGTGTCGATCGCCGCGCTGGAAGACCACAGCCATCCCGCCTGGCAGCGCCTGAAGGCCGAAGAGCTGCTCGCGCAGCAACTGTCGCAACTGCAGGCGCGGCGCGAGCGGGCGGCGCAGCGCGCGCCGGTGCTGGCACCGTCGCCGGCCGCGGAGTCGCTGCATGCGCGCCTGCTGGGCGTGCTGCCCTTCGCGCTCACCGGCGCGCAGCAGCGCGTGGGCGAGGAGATCACGCACGACCTGGCGCGCACGGCACCGATGCATCGTCTGTTGCAGGGCGATGTCGGCTCGGGCAAGACGGTGGTGGCCGCGCTCGCGGCGGCGCGCTGCATCGACGCCGGCTTCCAGTGCGCGCTGATGGCGCCCACCGAAATCCTCGCCGCGCAGCACTTCGGCAAGCTGATCGGCTGGCTCGACCCGCTGCTGGCCGAGCGCGGCCTGCGCGTGGCCTGGCTCACGGGCAGCCAGAAGAAGAAGGAGCGCGACGCGATGGCGGCGGCGGTCGAGAGCGGCGAGGCGGCGCTGGTGATCGGCACGCACGCCGTGATCTCCGAGAAGGTGCGCTTCAAGCGCCTGGCGCTGGCCGTCATCGACGAGCAGCACCGCTTCGGCGTGGCGCAGCGGCTGGCGTTGCGGGGCAAGGCCGGCGGCGACCTCGAGCCCCACCTGCTGATGATGAGCGCCACGCCTATCCCGCGCACGCTCGCCATGAGCTACTACGCCGACCTCGACGTTTCCACCCTCGACGAACTGCCGCCCGGCCGCACGCCCATCGTCACCAAGCTGGTGGCCGAGCACCGGCGCGACGAGGTCATCGACCGCATCCGCCACCAGCTCGCGCAGGGCCGGCAGGTGTACTGGGTCTGCCCGCTGATCGAGGAAAGCGAGGCGGTCGACCTGCGCAATGCCACCGAGACCCGCGACGAACTTGCCGGCATGCTGGGCGATGCGGTGCAGGTCGGCCTGCTGCATTCGCGCATGCCGACGGCCGAGAAGCAGGACGTGATGGCGCGCTTCACGGCCAACGAGGTGCACGTGCTGGTGAGCACGACGGTCATCGAGGTCGGCGTCGATGTGCCCAATGCGTCGCTGATGGTGATCGAGCATGCGGAGCGCTTCGGCCTGTCGCAGCTGCATCAGCTGCGCGGGCGTGTGGGGCGCGGTGCCGCGGCGTCGGCCTGCGTGCTGCTGTACGCGCCGAACGAAGGCGGGCGCGTGGGCGAGACGGCGCGCGCGCGGCTGCGGGCGATGGCCGAGACGAGCGACGGCTTCGAGATCGCCCGGCGCGACCTGGAGATCCGCGGGCCTGGCGAATTCCTCGGCGCGAAGCAGTCGGGCGCGCCACTGCTTCGCTTCGCCGACCTTACCGACGACGCACTGCTGCTCGACTGGGCGCGTGCGCTGGCGCCGAAGATGCTCGACCAGCATCCCGCGCTCGCGCAGAGGCACGTGGACCGTTGGCTGGGCAGCAAGGCGGAGTACCTCAAGGCCTGAGCCGCCTGCGGGTTCGGGCTCTTGCGCATAATCGCTGCGGTGACCCTCACCGAACTCAAATACATCGTCGCGGTCGCCCGGGAGCGGCATTTCGGCAAGGCGGCGGACGCCTGCTACGTGTCGCAGCCGACCTTGTCGGTGGCGATCAAGAAGCTCGAGGACGAGCTCGAAGTGAAGCTCTTCGAGCGCAGCGCCGGCGAAGTGACGGTCACGCCCCTGGGCGAGCAGATCGTGCAGCAGGCGCAGAGCGTGCTCGACCAGGCCGCCAGCATCAAGGAGATCGCCAAGCGCGGCAAAGACCCGCTGGCCGGCCCGCTGAACCTGGGCATCATCTACACGATCGGGCCCTACCTGCTGCCCGACCTGGTGCGCCAGAACATCGCGCGCACCCCGCAGATGCCGTTGATGCTGCAGGAGAACTTCACCGTCAAGCTGCTCGAGATGCTGCGCGCCGGCGAGATCGACTGCGCCATCATGGCCGAGCCCTTTCCGGACACTGGCCTGGCGGTGGCGCCGCTCTACGACGAGCCCTTCGTCGCGGTGCTGCCCACGAGCCATCCGCTGGCGGTGCGCGAGTCGATCAGCTCCGACGAACTCAAGAACGAGACGATGCTGCTGCTGGGCACAGGCCATTGCTTCCGCGACCATGTGCTGGAGGTCTGCCCGGAGTTCGCGCGCTTCTCGAGCAATGCCGAAGGCATCCGCAAGAGCTTCGAGGGCTCGTCGCTGGAGACCATCAAGCACATGGTGGCGTCGGGCATGGGCGTGACGCTGGTGCCGCGGCTGTCGGTCCCGGCGGAGGCGCTCCGGCCGAGGGGCCGCGGCCGCAAGGAGCCCGAGCCGATGGTGCGCTACCTGCCCATCCACGACGGCGAAGGGCGCGAACCGCCGATGCGGCGCGTCGTGCTGGCCTGGCGCCGCAGCTTCACGCGCTACGAGGCGATCGCGGCGCTGCGCAATGCGGTCTATGCCTGCGAGCTGCCTGGGGTGAAGCGGCTGTCCTGATCCGTGCGCGGCCTCGGCCTACGCGCAGCGGCGCGGCAAGCGGCAATGGCTGCGATAGAGTCCCGCTGTTGCGATGGCGCCAGCAGGCTCCTAAAGTCGCGAACGTCCCATTCAATCCATCGAAGGAATCGTCGTCATGGCAAAAGCACCCAGCAAGTCCCAGAAGAAGGCCAAGTCTCCGATCACGTCCGCCCCCGCTGCCGGCGCCGGCAAGGTGCCCGCCAAGGGCGGTGCCAGCGTGGCGCAGGAGTCGGGCAGCCGCAACGCGCCGATCATCAACATCGGCATCGACCGGCAGGACCGCGCCGCCATCGCCGAAGGCCTGAGCCGCGTGCTGGCCGACACCTACACCCTGTACCTCACGACGCACAACTTCCACTGGAACGTGACGGGCCCGCACTTCAACTCGCTGCACGCGATGTTCATGGGCCAGTACACCGAGCTGTGGACCTCGACCGACGTCATCGCCGAGCGCATCCGCGCCCTGGGCCATTACGCCCCCGGCTCTTACGCCGAATTCAGCAAGATCGCGACGGTGCCCGACGTGCCGCCGGTGCCGCCCAAGGCCATGGAGATGGTGCGCATCCTGGTGAAGGGCCATGAAACCGTGTCCCGCATCGCGCGCGAGTTCATCCCCGTGGCCGAAGAGGCCGGCGACGACCCGACCGCCGACATGCTGACTGCGCGCTGCACGGTGCACGACCAGACGGCATGGATGCTGCGCTCGCTGCTCGAAGAGTAAATTCGTGCGGGGGCGCAGGCCCCGTGGTGAATCGGAGCGGCACAATGCCGCTCTTTTCGCTTCTGGAGCTTCCGTGAAGGCTGGCGGGCGCCTCGCGCTGTACTTGGACCTCATCCGTTGGAACCGGCCCGCCGGGTGGCTGCTGCTGCTGTGGCCGACGCTGGGGGCGCTGTGGTTCGCCGCGGGCGGGTGGCCCGGCTGGCATCTGCTGGCGGTCTTCGTGGGGGGCACGGTGCTCATGCGCAGCGCCGGCTGCTGCGTCAACGACGTGGCTGACCGCGACTTCGACCGGCACGTCAAACGCACCGCCCAGCGGCCGGTGACCAGCGGCGCCATCTCGGTGAAAGAGGCGCTCGGGTTGGGCGCCGTGCTGGCGCTGGTCGCCTTCGGGCTGGCGCTGACCACCAATACAGCGGTGATCGTCTGGGCCTTCGTCGGGCTGGCCGTGACGCTGGTCTACCCGTTCGCCAAGCGCTTCGTCTCGCTGCCGCAGGCGGTGCTGGGCATCGCGTTCTCGATCGGCATTCCGATGGCCTTCTGCGCCGCGGGTGGTGCGGTGGTGTCGGCGTCCGAGGCGTTCGCACGGGTGCCTCTCGACGGCTGGCTGCTGCTGCTGGGCAACCTGGGGTGGGTGCTGGCCTACGACACCGAGTACGCCATGGTCGACCGCGACGACGACCTGAAGATCGGGATGAAGACCTCGGCGATCACCTTCGGGCGCTTCGATGTGGCGGCCGTGATGCTGTGCTATGCCCTGTTTCTCGTGCTGTGGGGCGCGGTGGGCCTTCGCGCCGGTCTGGGCGTCGCCTTCGCGGTGGGTCTGGCCGCGGCGGCGGTGCAGGTCGCCTGGCACTGGCGCCTGATCCGCCATCGCACCCGCGAAGGCTGCTTCCGGGCCTTCCGGCTGAACCACTGGGTCGGGTTCGCGGTCTTCGCCGGCATCGTGGCGGACCATGCGCTCCGCTGAATCGTGGCCGCCGGGCCTCAGGTGCTGCCGAACTCCGCCGCCAGCTCGCGTGCACGCTGCTCGGCGGTGCGGATCGCGGTCTTGAACTGCGCCTTGACGCCCGCGGCTTCCATCGCGCTCAGGGCCGCATAGGTGGTGCCGCCCTTGGACGTCACGCGCTCGCGCAGCACCGACGGTGGCTCGGTCGAGGCCTGTGCCAGCGCGGACGCGCCGGTGAAGGTGCCGATGGCCAGTTGCTGGGCCTGCGCCGGCGGCAGGCCCATCTCGATGCCGGCCTCGGTCATGGCTTCGATGAAATAGAAGACATAGGCCGGGCCCGATCCGGAAACGGCCGTGACGGCGTCGAGCGCGCTTTCGGTGTCGACCCACAGCAGCTGCCCGGTCGGCGCCAGCACCTGTTCGACCAGGCGGCGTCCGTCGGCGCTTACGGCGGGCCGGGCGAACAGGCCGCTCATCCCCTGGCCGATGAGCGCGGGCGTGTTGGGCATGGCGCGCACGACGTTGTCGGTGCCAAGCCAGGCCGCAATGCTGTCCGACGAAATGCCGGCCGCCACGCTCAGGTGCAGCGCGCCCGGGGTGAGGTCGCGCACGGGGCGCGCGGCGTCGGCAAAGGTCTGTGGCTTGACGGCCCAGACCACGACCTGGCAGCGGCCCAGCGCATCGCTGGCGCTGGGCTGCGCCGAGACGCCGAAGTCGCGCGCCAGCCGCATGCGCGCCTCTTCGAAGGGCTCGACCACCTCCACCGATGCGGTCGGAAGGCCCTGGCGGAGCAGGCCGCCCAGGATGGCGCTGGCCATGTTGCCGCCCCCGATGAAGGCGATGACGGGCAGGGCGGCGGCGGTGAGATCGGGCATGGCGATGTAGCGAAATGGGGTGTCGGGACGTGGCGAGGCGGAATTGTCGCTCCGGCGGCACAATGCGATCCTTCGCACAGCGGTGGTTGACAAGCCCGAAAAGGACTGACAAAATCGCGGGCTTCGCTTCAAAAAGGCGAAGCATTCCGCCCAGACGGATGCATCCCAAGTGGTTTGGGGTGCTGACGACGGGCCCAAGACTGACTGTGCAGCGCCATGGGGCTCTGCACGGTACAAGTTGGGAACTACTAGCAATGATCCAAACTGAATCCCGGCTCGACGTGGCCGACAACACGGGCGCGAAATCCGTCCTGTGTATCAAGGTGCTCGGTGGCTCCAAGCGGCGCTATGCCAGCGTGGGCGACGTCATCAAGGTCAGCATCAAGGAATGCGCTCCTCGTGGGCGTGTCAAGAAGGGCGAGATCTACAGCGCCGTCGTGGTGCGTACCGCCAAGGGCATCCGTCGCGCAGACGGCTCGCTCGTCAAGTTCGACGGCAATGCCGCCGTACTGCTCAACGCCAAGCTGGAGCCGATCGGCACCCGCATCTTCGGACCCGTGACGCGCGAACTGCGTACCGAGAAGTTCATGAAGATCGTCTCGCTGGCTCCCGAAGTTCTGTAAGGACAAGCAGGCTATGAACAAGATTCGCAAGGGCGACCAGGTCATCGTGTTGGCCGGCCGCGACAAGGGCAAGCGCGGCACGGTGTCGCTGCGCAAGGACGATTCGTACCTGATCGTCGACGGCGTCAACATCGTCAAGAAGCACGCCAAGCCGAACCCGCTCAAGGGTACGACCGGTGGCATCGTCGAGAAGACCATGCCGATCCATCAATCCAACGTGGCGATCTTCAATGCCGCGACCGGCAAGGCCGATCGCGTGGGCATCAAGGTCGCGGACGGCAAGCGCGTTCGCGTCTTCAAGTCCAGCGGCGACGAAATCAAGATCGCCTAAGGGGAACTCACATGGCACGTCTCCAAGAAATCTACCGCGACAAGATCGCGAAGGACCTGACCGAGAAGTTCGGCTACAAGTCGCCGATGCAGGTTCCGCGTCTGACCAAGATCACGCTCAACATGGGCGTGGGTGAAGCAGTCGCCGACAAGAAGGTTCTCGACAACGCTGTCGGCGACCTGACCAAGATCGCCGGCCAGAAGCCGGTCGTCACCAAGTCGAAGAAGGCCATCGCCGGTTTCAAGATCCGCGAAATGCAACCCATCGGCTGCATGGTCACGCTGCGCGGCGTGCAGATGTATGAGTTCCTGGATCGTTTCGTCACCGTGGCCCTGCCGCGTGTTCGCGACTTCCGCGGCATCTCTGGCCGCGCCTTCGACGGCCGTGGCAACTACAACATCGGCGTGAAAGAGCAGATCATTTTCCCCGAGATCGAATACGACAAGGTCGATGCCCTGCGCGGTCTCAACATCAGCATCACGACGACGGCCAAGACCGACGAAGAAGCCAAGGCGCTTCTCGCTGGTTTCCGTTTCCCGTTCAAGAACTGAGGCGAACCGTGGCTAAACAATCCCTGATCCAACGCGAACTCAAGCGCGACAAGCTGGTCGCCAAGTTCGCTGCAAAGCACGCCGAACTGAAGGCCGCCTCGAACGACCTGAAGAAGAGCGACGAAGAGCGCGCTGCTGCCCGTCTGGGCCTGCAGAAGCTCCCGCGCAACGCGAACCCCACGCGTCAGCGCAACCGTTGCGCCATCACCGGTCGCCCTCGCGGCACTTTCCGTCAATTCGGTCTGGCCCGCGCCAAGATCCGTGAACTGGCTTTCGCTGGCGACATCCCCGGTGTCACCAAGGCCAGCTGGTAAGCCAGGCAGGAGCAAACAACATGAGCATGAGTGATCCCATTGCCGACCTGCTGACGCGTATCCGTAACGCGCAGATGGTGGCGAAGCCCACCGTGTCGATCCCGTCTTCCAAGGTGAAGGCTGCGATCGCACAAGTCCTCAAGGACGAAGGCTACATCGACGGTTTCGAAGTCAAGACCGAAGCCGGCAAGTCCGAGCTCGTCATCACGCTGAAGTACTACGCTGGCCGTCCGGTCATCGAGCGCATCGAACGCGTGAGCCGCCCCGGCCTGCGCGTCTACAAGGCCAGCGCAGCCATCCCGCAAGTCCAGAACGGCCTCGGCGTCGCCATCGTCACGACCCCCCAGGGCGTGATGACCGACCGCAAGGCGCGCGCTACCGGTGTCGGTGGCGAAGTCCTGTGCTACGTCGCCTAACCGAGACATTGAGGAGTCACTGAAATGTCCCGAGTCGGAAAAATGCCGGTCGCCATCCCCGCAGGTGTGGATGTGTCGATCAAGGACGACCAGATCAACGTGAAGGGCACGGGCGGCACGCTCGCGCTGACGCGCAATGCCCTGGTCAACGTCGTCAACAAGGACGGCAAGCTGAGCTTCGAGCCCGCCAACGAATCGCGTGAAGCCAACGCGATGAGCGGCACGTTCCGCCAGCTCGTCAACAACATGGTCGTCGGCGTGACGAAGGGCTTCGAGAAGAAGCTCAACCTCGTCGGCGTCGGTTTCAAGGCTGCGGCCTCGAACAACAAGTTGAATCTGCAAGTCGGTTACTCGCACCCGGTCAACATCGAGATGCCCCAGGGCATCACGGTGGCCACCGCGACCCCGACCGAAATCGTGATCAAGGGTGCTGACCGTCAGCGCGTTGGTCAAATCGCCGCTGAGATCCGCGCTGTTCGTCCGCCCGAGCCCTACAAGGGCAAGGGCATCCGTTATTCGGACGAGAAGATCGTGATCAAAGAGACCAAGAAGAAGTAAGGGGCAGCAAAATGATGTTGACCAAAAAAGCACAACGTCTGCGCCGCTCGCGTCAGACCCGCATCCGGATCGCCACGCAAGGCGTTGCTCGCCTGACGGTGAACCGCACCAACCTGCACATCTATGCCACCGTCATCTCCGACGACGGCACCAAGGTGATCGCCACTGCATCGACGGCCGAAGCCGAAGTGCGCACGGCGCTGGGTGGTTCGGGCAAGGGCGGCAACGCCGCTGCAGCCACCGCCATCGGCAAGCGCATCGCTGAAAAGGCGAAGGCTGCCGGTGTCGAGAAGGTCGCCTTCGACCGCGCTGGTTTCGCGTACCACGGCCGCGTCAAGGCGCTGGCCGAGGCCGCCCGCGAAGCCGGCCTGCAGTTCTAAACGGACACGAGATTCAAAATGGCAAAGATTCAAGCAAGAACGCAGAACGAAGGCCCTGAAGACGGTTTGCGCGAGAAGATGATCGCGATCAACCGTGTCACCAAGGTGGTGAAGGGTGGTCGTATCCTCGGTTTCGCGGCACTCACCGTGGTCGGCGACGGCGACGGCAAGGTCGGCATGGGCAAGGGCAAGTCGAAGGAAGTGCCGGCAGCCGTGCAGAAGGCCATGGAAGAAGCCCGCCGCAACCTGTTCCAGATCTCGATCAAGAACGGCACGCTGCATCACCGCGTGACGGGTCACCATGGCGCCGCTTCGGTCGTCATGATCCCCGCCCCGAAGGGTACCGGCATCATCGCCGGCGGCCCGATGCGCGCCGTGTTCGAAGTCCTGGGCATCACCGACATCGTGGCCAAGAGCCATGGTTCGTCGAACCCCTACAACATGGTCCGTGCCACGCTGGACGGCCTGAAGAACTCGACGACTGCGTCCGCCGTTGCTGCCAAGCGCGGTCTGACGGTCGAAGAGCTGTTCGCCTGAACAGGAGCATCGACATGACGACGCAACAACAGACCACCGTCAAGGTGCAGCTCGTGAAGAGCCCGATCGGCACCAAGGAATCGCATCGCGCGACCGTGCGTGGCCTCGGCCTGCGCAAGCTCAACAGCGTGAGCGAGCTGCAGGACACGCCCGCCGTGCGCGGCATGATCAACAAGATCAGTTATCTGGTCAAAGTTCTGTAAGAGAGACTGATATGGAACTCAATGGCATCAAGCCGGCTGCCGGCGCCAAGCACGCCAAGCGTCGCGTTGGCCGCGGTATCGGCTCCGGCATCGGCAAGACCGCAGGTCGCGGTCACAAGGGCCAGAAGTCCCGCGCGGGCGGCTTCCACAAGGTGGGCTTCGAAGGCGGTCAAATGCCTCTGCAGCGCCGTCTGCCCAAGCGCGGCTTCAAGTCGCAATCGCTCAAGTACAACGCTGAAGTCACGCTGACGTCGCTCGAAGTCCTCGGCGCTGCCGAAGTCGACATGCTGACGCTCAAGCAGGCTGGTCTGGTCTCGCACATGATCAAGGTCGTCAAGGTCATCAAGACCGGCGAACTGACCAAGGCTGTCAAGCTGACGGGCATCGGCGCGACCGCCGGCGCCAAGGCTGCGATCGAAGCTGCCGGCGGCAGCGTCGCCTAAAAGACCGGACTGAAAGAAGCTCTCCGTGGCAACTAACGCGGCAACGCTCGCAAAGACAGGCAAGTTCGGTGACCTCCGTCGCCGGCTGGTCTTCTTGCTGCTCGCGCTCGTGGTCTACCGGATCGGCGCGCACATCCCTGTGCCGGGCATCAACCCGGACCAGCTGGCGCAGCTCTTCCAGGGCCAGCAGGGCGGCATCCTGAGCCTGTTCAACATGTTCTCGGGCGGTGCGCTGTCGCGCTTCACCGTGTTCGCGCTGGGCATCATGCCGTACATCTCGGCGTCGATCATCATGCAGTTGATGACCTACGTGCTTCCGAGCTTCGAGCAGTTGAAGAAGGAAGGCGAGTCGGGTCGTCGCAAGATCACGCAGTACACGCGTTATGGCGCGCTGGGCTTGGCGCTGTTCCAGTCCTTCAGCATCGCTGTCGCACTCGAATCGTCGGCCGGCCTGGTGATCACCCCGGGCTTCGGCTTCCGGATCACTGCCATGGTCAGCCTGACGGCGGGTTCGATGTTCCTGATGTGGCTCGGCGAGCAGATCACCGAACGCGGTCTGGGCAACGGCATCTCGATCCTGATCTTCGCGGGCATCGCCGCCGGTCTGCCCAACGCCATCGGTGGCCTGGCTTCGCTGGTGACCACCGGTGCCATGAACCCGATCATCGCCTTGTTCATCATCGCGGTCGTGGTCCTGGTGACCTACTTCGTGGTGTTCGTCGAACGCGGTCAGCGCAAGATCCTCGTGAACTATGCGCGGCGCCAGGTGGGCAACAAGGTGTACGGCGGTCAGTCGTCGCATCTTCCGCTGAAGCTGAACATGGCCGGTGTGATTCCGCCGATCTTCGCGTCGTCGATCATCCTGCTGCCGGCCACCGTGGTGGGCTGGTTCAGCACCGGTGACAGCATGCGCTGGATCAAGGACATTGCCGGCGCACTCACGCCGGGTCAGCCGATCTATGTGATGCTCTACGCTGCTGCGATCGTCTTCTTCTGCTTCTTCTACACGGCCCTCGTGTTCAACAGCAAGGAAACGGCCGACAACCTGAAGAAGAGCGGGGCGTTCATTCCGGGCATCCGTCCGGGTGACCAGACGGCGCGCTACATCGACAAGATCCTGGTTCGCCTGACGTTGGCCGGCGCGGTGTACATCACCTTCGTCTGTCTGCTGCCGGAGTTCCTGATCCTCAAATACAACGTGCCGTTCTATTTCGGCGGCACCTCCCTGTTGATCATCGTGGTTGTCACGATGGACTTCATGGCCCAAGTACAGAACTACATGATGTCGCAGCAATATGAATCGCTGCTCAAGAAGGCCAACTTCAAGACATCTTGAGCACTGCTGCAACATCGAACACGTTTTAGGAGAGTCATATGAGAGTTTCGGCTTCGGTCAAGACCATCTGCCGCAATTGCAAGATCATCCGCCGCAAGGGTGTGGTGCGTGTGATCTGTACCGACCCGCGCCACAAGCAGCGCCAGGGTTGATCAAAGAGTATTAGAGGACGCACATGGCACGTATTGCTGGCATCAACATTCCGCCGCACAAGCACGCTGAGATCGGCCTGACCGCCATCTTTGGCATCGGTCGCACCCGCGCCCGTCAAATCTGCGAAGCGAGCGGCATCGACTATTCGAAGAAGATCAAGGATCTGACCGACGCCGATCTCGAAAAGATCCGCGACCAGATCGCTCTCTTCACCATCGAAGGCGACCTGCGTCGCGAGACGACGATGAACATCAAGCGATTGATGGACATCGGCTGCTATCGCGGCTTCCGCCATCGCCGTGGCCTGCCGATGCGCGGCCAGCGCACGCGCACCAATGCCCGTACCCGCAAGGGTCCGCGCAAGGCCGCGCAGTCCCTGAAGAAATAAGGATTGAAACAGCATGGCTAAAGCTCCTGCCAATAACGCCGCACAGCGCGTTCGCAAGAAGGTTCGCAAGAACGTTGCGGACGGCATCGCTCACGTGCACGCCTCGTTCAACAACACGATCATCACGATCACGGACCGTCAGGGCAATGCGCTGTCGTGGGCCTCGTCGGGTGGTCAGGGCTTCAAGGGTTCGCGCAAGTCGACGCCCTTCGCCGCCCAGGTGGCTTCGGAAGTTGCCGGCCGTGCTGCTGTCGAACAAGGCATCAAGAACCTCGACGTCGAGATCAAGGGCCCCGGCCCCGGTCGCGAATCGTCGGTGCGCGCCCTGGCTGCGCTCGGCATCCGGATCAATTCCATTGCCGACGTGACGCCTGTGCCGCATAACGGCTGCCGTCCGCAGAAACGTCGGCGAATCTGATCGCTTGGCGATCAGGTGCCGCCGCATTCAAGCGTCGACACCGACCGCGCAGTCCGCTTCACAGCGGCTGCGCATTTTGTTTTTCACAAGCCCACCGCCATCGGCACGCCGCTGATGGCTCCTGCAGATCACCGCTGCAGCAGATGACACAAAGGAAGATCACGTGGCACGCTACCTCGGCCCCAAGGCCAAACTCTCCCGCCGCGAAGGCACCGACCTGTTCCTGAAGAGCGCCCGTCGCTCGATCCAGGACAAGTCCAAGTTCGACTCCAAGCCCGGCCAGCATGGCCGCACCTCGGGTCAGCGCACCTCCGACTTTGGTCTGCAACTGCGTGAAAAGCAGAAGGTCAAGCGCATGTACGGCGTGCTCGAGAAGCAGTTCCGCCGCTACTTCGAGGAAGCCGATCGTCGCCGTGGCAACACCGGCGCCAACCTGCTGTTCATCCTCGAATCGCGCCTGGACAACGTCGTCTACCGCATGGGCTTCGGCTCGACCCGCGCCGAGGCACGCCAGCTCGTGTCGCACCGTGCCATCACGGTGAACGGCCAGTCGGTCAACATCGCGTCGTACCTGGTCAAGACCGGTGACGTGATCGCCGTGCGCGACAAGTCGAAGAAGCAGACCCGCATTGCCGAAGCGCTGCAACTGGCGGCACAAGTCGGTATGCCGGCGTGGGTGGAAGTGAACGCCGACAAGGCCGAAGGCACCTTCAAGAAGGTCCCGGATCGCGACGAATTCGCCGCCGACATCAACGAATCGTTGATCGTCGAACTCTATTCGCGTTGATCCCCTGCTCGCGCCCGTTGGCGCGAGTTGTTTTTGTTGATCCCGTTCCTGGCGTGCCCTGCACGCGCGCCGGGCGCTTCACCAGCCTTACCGGTGTAACGAACCGGGGGTATTGAGAGGAAGTCTGCATGCAAACCACCCTGCTGAAACCCAAGACCATCCAGGTCGAGCAACTGGCCGCCAACAAGGCAAAGGTCACGCTCGAGCCTTTCGAGCGCGGCTACGGCCACACGCTCGGCAACGCGCTGCGTCGCGTACTGCTGTCGTCGATGGTCGGTTATTCGGCCACCGAAGTGACGATCGCCGGCGTGCTCCACGAGTACTCGTCGATCGATGGCGTCCAGGAAGACGTCGTCAACATCCTGCTGAACCTCAAGGGCGTGGTGTTCAAGCTCCACAACCGCGACGAGGTCACGCTGAGCCTGCGCAAGGACGGCGAAGGTCCGGTGCTGGCGTCGGACATCCAGACGCCGCACGACGTCGAGATCATCAACCCCGACCACGTGATCGCGCACCTGTCGCAAGGCGGCAAGCTCGACATGCAGATCAAGGTCGAAAAGGGTCGTGGTTACGTGCCCGGCACGATGCGCCGCTATGCGGACGAACCGACGAAGTCGATCGGCCGCATCGTTCTCGACGCGTCGTTCTCGCCCGTCAAGCGTGTGAGCTACACCGTTGAAAGCGCCCGCGTCGAGCAGCGCACCGACCTGGACAAGCTGCTCATCGAGATCGAGACCAACGGCGCCATCACCGCTGAAGACGCGGTCCGTGCCTCGGCCAAGATTCTGGTGGAACAGCTCGCGGTGTTCGCGCAGCTCGAAGGCGGCGAACTCGCTGCGTTCGATGCGCCCGCCCCGCGCAGCGCCCAACAGTTCGATCCGATCCTGCTGCGGCCGGTCGACGAGCTCGAACTTACGGTGCGTTCGGCGAACTGCCTGAAGGCCGAGAACATCTACTACATCGGTGACCTGATCCAGCGCACCGAGAACGAGCTGCTCAAGACCCCCAACCTGGGTCGCAAGTCGCTCAACGAAATCAAGGAAGTCCTCGCGTCGCGTGGTCTCACCTTGGGCATGAAGCTCGAAAGCTGGCCGCCGGCCGGCCTCGACAAGCGTTAATCCGACAACGCAAAAACCGGGCAGTACCTGACACGGCTGCCTTTATTAGAAACCTCAAAGGAACATCACCATGCGTCACGGTCACGGCCTCCGCAAACTCAACCGCACCAGCTCGCACCGCCTCGCGATGCTGCAGAACATGATGAATTCGCTCATCGAGCACGAAGTCATCAAGACCACGGTCCCCAAGGCCAAGGAACTGCGCCGCGTCATCGAACCGATGATCACGCTGGCCAAGAAGCCGACGCTCGCCAACAAGCGCCTGGCTTTCGACCGCCTGCGCAGCCGCGACAGCGTCGTGAAGCTCTTCGCCGAACTGGGCCCGCGCTACAACACGCGTCCGGGTGGCTACACGCGCATCCTGAAGATGGGCTTCCGCGTGGGCGACAACGCCCCGATGGCGCTCGTCGAACTGGTCGACCGTCCCGACGTGAAAGAAGTGGCTGCCGATGAGCAGACCGCTTCAGAATAAGCTATAATTCCATCTTGCCGCGCGATGGAGCAGCCTGGTAGCTCGTTGGGCTCATAACCCAAAGGTCGCAAGTTCAAATCTTGCTCGCGCAACCAAATTGAAAGGCCCTGTTTTCGAACAGGGCCTTTTTGTTTTTGGCGACGAGCCGCGCCGCACGAGCAGTGCAAACACAGCGGCGAAACACAGCGCCAAGCACAGCGGCGAAAAATCAAGGAAAAAGGGGCCGCAGCCCCTTCCTGGTTTTATTTGATCGGTTGGATCCGGTCAGTCTGGCAGCACGGCCGTCACTTCGATCTCGACCTTGGCGCGCGCCTCGACCAACGCGGCCACCTGCACGCAGGTCATCGCGGGAAAGTTGCGGCCCATGGCATCCCGATAGACCGGGCCGAGTTCGGACAGACGTGCGTTGTACTCGTCGCGGTCGGTGATGTACCAGGTCATGCGCACCATGTGCTCCGGACCGGCGCCGGCTTCGCGCAGCACCTCGGCGATGTTGCGCAACGCCTGCCCGCACTGGGCGATGAAGTCGTCGCTCTCGAATTGCTGCTGTCCGTTCCAGCCGATCTGGCCGCCGACGAAGATCTGCGTGCCACGCGCGGCGATGCCGTTGGCATAGCCCTTGGGCGGCAACCAGCCGGCGGGTTGAAGAAGCTTGTTCATCATGATGTCTGTCTCAGTTTGAAGCGCTGGAGCTTGCCGGTTTCGGTGCGGGGCAGCACGTCGACGAACTCGATCTCGCGCGGGTACTTGTAGGGGGCGATGGTGGCCTTGACGTGGTCCTGCAGCGCCTTGCACAGTGCGGCATCGCCGGTGTGACCGGGCCTGAGCACGCAGTAGGCCTTGACGATCATGCCGCGGTCGTCGTCGGGCTTGCCGATAACGCCGCATTCGGCCACCGCTGGGTGTTGCAGCAGGGCGTCTTCGACCTCCGGGCCGCCGACGTTGTAGCCGGCGGTGATGATCATGTCGTCGGCACGTGACTGGTAGAAGAAGTAGCCGTCATCGTCCTGACTGAAGGCATCGCCGGGGTAGTTCCAGCCGTTCTTCACATAGGCGGTCTGGCGCGCATCGTCGAAATAGCGGCAGCCCACCGGGCCCTGGATCGCGAGCTTGCCGACGGTGCCGCGTGGCACCTCGTTGCCGTCGTCGTCGACCACCTTGGCGATGAAGCCCGGCACCGCCTTGCCGATGGCGCCGCGCTTTACCTCGTGGCCAGCCGCCGAGATGTAGATGTGAAACACCTCGGTGCCGCCGATGCCGTCGAGCATCTCGATGCCGGTCGCGTCCTTCCACAACTGTCGCGTCGCATCCGGCAGCGCCTCGCCGGCGCTCACCGTGATGCGCAGCGTCGGCACGCCATGCTGCTTGGCAAAGGGCGCCATCTGCCGGTAGAAGGTCGGCGCGGTGTAGACGATGGTCGCGCCGGTCTCGTTGATCAGCTTGACCATGCCTTCCGGCGTGTACGGGATGTCGGGGTAGTAGATCGACGAGCCGGCCCACATCGGATAGACCAGCAGGCCGCCGAGACCGAAGGTGAAGGCCAACGGCGGCGAGCCCATCACGATGTCGTCGCTCGTCGCCTTGAGAATATGGCGCGGCCAGGTCTCGCACATCGCGAGCACGTCGCGGTGCGTGGTGGCGGGCGCCTTGGGCTTGCCGGTGGTGCCCGATGTGAAGGCCAGCAGGGCGATGTCGTCAGCCGAGGTCGGGCACGCGGAGAACACGCCGCTCTTCGTCGCGGCGAGCGCTTCGAGCGCATCCGGTGCGTCGGACTTGAAGGCGAGCACCTTCCGCAAGGTCGGGTTCGCCTGCTGCGAGATCAGCATCTCGTCGATGAGCTTCGCCTCGCACAGTGCGACGGCGGGCTTGGACTTTTCGATGATGTCGTTGAGTTCGCGCGCGCGCAGCAGCGGCATCGTCGCCACGGCGATGAGCCCGGCCTTCACCACAGCCAGCCACGCCAGCGCCATCGGAATCGAGTTGCCACCGCGCAAGAGCACGCGGTTGCCAGGCACCAGGCCGAGGTCTTCCGTCAGCACCTGCGCCATGCGGTTCACTTCGACCGCCGCCTGCGCATAGGTGAGCGTGCGCGTGGGCGAACGCAGCATCGGCTTGTCGGCGAAGCCCTTGGCTGCGGCCTTGTCGAGCAGTTCCTCGACCAGGTTCAACTGGTCGGGCAACTGCAGTTCCGGCAGGTCGTATCGAAAGACCGGCAGCAGCTCGGGCGGTGGCAGCCCATCGTGGACGAAACGGTCGATTTGTGCGCTCAAGGTCTACTCCCGCAAGACGGATTTGCCGATGATGAGTTGCTGGACCTCCGTCGCGCCTTCGTAGATGCGAAGCGCGCGGATGTCGCGGTAGAGGCTCTCAACTTTCGTGCCCACTTGCACGCCGAGGCCGCCGTGCATCTGCAGCGCCATGTCGATCACGCGCTGTGCGTTTTCGGTGGCGCACATCTTGGCCATCGCGGCGGCCGCGGTGTAGTCGCCGAAGGGCTGGCCGGTGCGTTCGCCTTCGTCGCGCATCCATGCGGCGCGGTACGTCAGCAAGGCGGCACTGTCGATGAGTGCGGCCATGTCGCCGAGCTTGGCCTGCGTGAGCTGGAAGTCGGCCAGCGTCTGCCCGAACATGCGCCGCGACTTCGCGTGCGCGATGGCTTCGCTCAGTGCGCGCCGAGCCATGCCGAGTGCGGCGGCGGCCACCGACGCACGAAAGATGTCGAGCGTGCGCATCGCCAGCTTGAAGCCGCCATTCAGCTCACCGAGCTGTGCACCGTGAGGCACCTCGCAGGCACCAAAGCGCAGCGTCGCGAGCGGATGCGGTGCCATCACCTGGATGTGTTCGCTCGCGTCCAGACCCTGGGCATCGGCATCGACGATGAACGCGGTGATGCCGCGCGTGCCGCCGGTGGGTTCGGTCTTCGCGAACACGCAGTAGAAGTCGGCGATGCCGCCGTTGCTGATCCACGTCTTCGCGCCGTCGAGCCGCCAGGCCGCGCCGGTGTCGACGGCCTGCATCGCCATCGCGCCGACATCGGAGCCGGCCTCGGGTTCGCTCAGTGCGAAGGCCGCGATCTTGTCGCCGCGCGCGACGGCACCCAGGTACTCGGCCTGTTGCGACGCACTGCCGGCGAGCGTGATCGCGCCGCTGCCCAGGCCTTGCATCGCAAAGGCGAAGTCGGCCAGCGGCGAATGGAAGGCGAGCGTCTCGCGCAGCAGCACGAGCGCGCGCGAGTCGAGCCGTTCGAGTGCACCGCCGAAAGCCGCGGGCACGCAGTAGCGCAGCCAGCCGCCGCTGCCCAGGCGCTTCACCCAGTCGCGGCAGGCGGCGCGGTCGTCGCGCTCGTCGACGTCCTGCGATGCGGCCCACGGCAGCAGCCCGCGCGCGAGTGAGCGGTGCGCATCGTCGAAGAAGGGCAGCGCGAGGTGCGCAATGGATGGATCGATCTTGGGGGCCGACATGCTCAGTCTCCGCCGAAGACCGGCTTCTGTTTGGCCGCGAAGGCTTCATAGGCGCGCGTGAAGTCGGCCGTCTGCATGCAGATGGCTTGTGCTTGCGCCTCGGCCTCGATCGCCTGCTCGATGGTCATCGACCACTCCTGCGACAGCATCGTCTTCGTCATGCCGTGCGCGAAGGTCGGGCCGGCGGCGAGGTCGCGGGCCATCCGGGTCGCCGCAGCGAGCACGGCATCGCTCGGATGCAGCGCGTTGAAGAAGCCCCATGCGAGGCCTTCGTCGGCCGTCATGGCGCGGCCGCTGAACAGCAGTTCCGACGCGCGGCCCTGGCCGATCATGCGCGGCAGCAGGGCGCAGGCACCCATGTCCGCACCGGCCAGGCCGACGCGCGTGAACAGGAAGGCGGTGCGTGCCGAGGGCGTGCCGTAGCGGAGGTCGCAGGCCAGCGCGATCATCGCGCCGGCCCCGGCGCAGATGCCGTCGATGGCGCCGATGACCGGCTGCGGGCACTGGCGGATCGCCTTCACCAGGTCGCCCGTCATGCGCGTGAACTCGAGCATCTCGGGCATGCGCATCTTCGTGAGCGGCCCGATGATCTCGTGCACGTCACCGCCCGAGCAGAAGTTGCCGCCGGCGCCGGTGACGACCACCGCCTTCACGTCGTTGGCGAAGTGCAGGGCGCGGAACAGGTCGCGCAGTTCGGCGTACGACTGGAAGGTCAGCGGGTTCTTGCGCTCGGGCCGGTTGAGCGTGACGGTGCCCACGCCGTCCTCGTAGGACCACTGAAAGTGCGTGGCCGTGTAACCGGCCTTCGCCTCGAATTGCGCGTGCATGGGGTTGCCCGCGCCGATGTAATGCTTCATGCCGTCTCCGCCGTGGTCGTAAGGGGGGTGGTGTGCTGCTTGACCTTGCCGAGCAGCTTGTGGAGTTGCGAGATCTCCTTGGCGTTGAGGCCGGCGAAGGCCTCGACGATCCAGGCCTCGTGCTGCTGCGCCATCTCATGGAAGAGCTTGCGGCCGCGCACGGTGAGGCGAACGCGCCAGGCGCGCCGGTCGCCCTCGACATTCACGCGCTCCACCAACGCTTCGGCCACCAACTGGTCGGTGATGCCGGTCACGTTGCCGCCGGTCACCATCATGCGGCGCGACAGCTCGTTCATCTTCAGGCCTTCGGGCGAACGCTCGAGCTGCGCCATCAGGTCGAAGCGCGGCAGCGTGGTCGCGAACTGCTCGCGCAGGCCGTTGCGCACTTCCTTCTCGATGAGCTGCGTGCAGGTGAGCAGGCGCAGCCACAACCGCAGTTCGTCGGGGTGTTCGCTGTGCGCGCGGGCTTCGAGGTCCATTCAGCGCTCCTCTTCGCTGGCGACCTTCACCGGCACCGCCGCCATCGCCTGCTGCTTGGCGATCTCGCGGTACATCTGGTCGCGGCCTGCCGTGTAGGGCTTCGGCCACTCGACGTCGCGGCTCTGCAGCTTGGCGGCCTCGTGCAGCGTCCACGCCGGGTCGGCCAGGTGCGGGCGCGCGACGGCGCACAGGTCGGCGCGGCCGGCCGCGATGATGCTGTTGGCCTGGTCGGCGTCGGTGATGGCGCCGACCGCGATGGTCGCGATGCCGACCTCGTTGCGGATGCGGTCGGCGAAGGGCGTCTGGTACATGCGGCCGTAGATCGGCTTGGCGTTGCGCGTGGTCTGGCCGGACGACACGTCGATGAAGTCGCAGCCGGCGTCCTTGAACAGGCGCGCGATCGCGACCGCGTCGTCGTCGGTGTTGCCGCCGGGCGCCCAGTCGTGCGCCGAGATGCGCACGCTCATCGGTCGCTCTTCGGGCCAGGCCGCGCGCATCGCGGCAAACACTTCGAGCGGGTAGCGAGCGCGCCCCGCGATGTCACCGCCGTACTCGTCGGTGCGCTGGTTGGTGAGTGGGCTCAGGAAGGACGCGAGCACGTAGCCGTGCGCGCAGTGCAACTCGAGCCAGTCGAAGCCGGCCTCGGCCGCGCGCTTCGTCGACGCCACGAACTGGTCGCGCAGCCGGTCCATGTCGGTGCGTGTCATCGCGGCCGGCGTCTGGTTCTGCTCGCCGTAGGCCAGGGCGCTCGCGGCCATCAGCGGCCAGTTGCCGTCGGGCAGCGGCTCGTCGGTGCCTTCCCAGCCGACCTGCGTCGAGCCCTTGGGGCCGCTGTGGCCGAGCTGCATACCGATCTTCGCGCTGCTCTGCGTATGCACGAAGTCGACGATGCGCTTGAAGGCCGCACCTTGCTCGTCGGTGTAGAGGCCGGGGCAGCCCGGCGTGATGCGGCCTTCGGGCGTCGGGCTGGTCATCTCGACGAAGACCAGCGCCGCGCCGCCCATGGCGCGTGCACCCAGGTGCACCAGGTGGAAATCCTGCGGCACGCCGTCGACCGCGCTGTAGGTCGCCATCGGCGAGACCACGATGCGGTTCTTCAGTTCGAGGCCGCGCACCTTGAAGGGCGTGAGCATCGGCGGGATCGGCTGGCCGCCCGCCAGCCATTTCTCGTAGCCGCCGAGCCAGGCCGCGTCGCGCAGGCGCAGGTTCTCGTGGCTGATGCGCTGGCTGCGCGTGAGCATCGAATAGGCGAACTGCTCGATCTGCATGCCGGTGTAGCGCGAGACGTTCTCGAACCACTCGGTCGAGTTGCGTGCGGCGTTCTGGATCTTCAGCACCTCGACGCTGCGGCGTGCCTCGTAGCCGACGAGCACCTCGTCGATGCTGCCGCCGTGGCCGAATTCGTCGGCCAGGTCGATGGCGTCTTCCATGGCCAGCTTGGTGCCCGAGCCGATCGAGAAGTGGGCTGTGTGGGCTGCGTCGCCCATCAGCACGACCGGCACGGTCTTGCCACCGATGTCGACGCGGTGCGTCCAATGCTTGCAGATCACGCGCGGGAAGCGGATCCAGTTGGCCGAGCCGCGCAGGTGCGACGCATTGCTGATGAGCGAATGCCCACCCAGATACCTGGCGAACAGCTTCTCGCAGAAGGCAATGGCTTCGGGCTGCTCCATCTGGTCGAGGCCGTGTGCCTTCCAGACCTCCTCGGGCGTCTCGACGATGAAGGTCGAGGTGGTCTCGTCGAACTGGTAGGCGTGCGCCTGGAACCAGCCGTGTTCGGTCTCCTCGAACGCGAAGGTGAAGGCGTCGAAGGTCTGGTGCGTGCCGAGCCAGACGAAGCGGCACTTGCGCAGGTCGATGTCGGGCTGGTACGCCTCGGCGTAGCGCGTGCGGATGCGGCTGTTGAGGCCGTCGCTGGCGATCACCAGGTCGGCGCCGTACTGTGCGGCCAGCGCCTGGTCGTCGGTGGCGTCGGTCTCGAACACGAGGTTCACGCCCAGTTCGAGGCAGCGCTCTTGCAGGATGTTCAGCAGGCGCTTGCGGCCGATGCCGCAGAAGCCGTGGCCGCTGGAGCGCACCTGCCCGCCCTTGAAGAAGACCTGGATGTCGTCCCAATGGTGGAAGGATTCACCGATCATGCGGGCCGTCCCGGCCTCGGCCACTTGGAGGTTGGCCAGCGTCTGGTCGCTCAGCACCACGCCCCAGCCGAAGGTGTCGAACGGGCGGTTGCGCTCGACCACGGTGATGTCGAGATGCGGGTGCCGCGCCTTCATCAACAGGGCGAAATACAGCCCCGCGGGGCCGCCGCCGATACAGAGGATGCGCTGGAGTCCGGGTGCGAGGATGTTCATGAATAAATAGTTTAGACATAAACATTCTGGTGTCAATGGGGACAGGGTCATCCGGACGGCCGGTTGACGGGCGCGACCGTGGTGGCAAAAATCATCGACATGGCCAGCCTGATACCCAAAATCAAATCGCAACTGGCGTCGCTGCCGGTTCCCATCGCGCTCCAGCTGCCTGACGGCAGGACCGTGTCGCAGCCCGGCTCCCGGGTGACGCTGGCCTTTACCGACTGGACCTCGCTCGCCAAGCTGGCCGCGCGACAGGTCGGCGCGATCGGCGAGGCCTACGTCGAGGGGCGGGTGCAGATCGAAGGCGCCATGCGCGACCTGACCGATGCCGCCGCCGGTCTCCTGCCCGGCAACCCGGTCGAGACGGACACCAGCTGGTGGTCGCGCATGATGCGTCGGGCCAAGTCCCGCGGCTTGCACACGCTGGGCAAGGATGCCGCGCAGATCGAGTTCCACTACGACGTCTCCGACGATTTCTACGCGCTCTGGCTCGATGCGCGGCGCGTGTATTCCTGCGCCTACTACCGCACCCCCGACCTGTCGCTGGCCCAGGCCCAGGAAGCCAAGCTCGACCACATCTGCCGCAAGCTCATGCTCCAGCCCGGCGAGCGCTTCCTCGACATCGGCTCCGGCTGGGGCGGCCTGCTGCTGTGGGCGGCCGAGCATTACGGCGTGGACGCCACCGGCATCACGCTGTCGAAGAACCAGCACGCGCACGTCGTGCGGCTCATCGAGGAGAAGGGCCTGCAGGGGCGGGTGCGGGTCGAGCTGCGCGACTACCGCGAGCTCGACCCGGCCCAGCTTTTCGACAAGATCTCGTCGGTCGGGATGTTCGAGCACGTCGGCCGCACCAACATGCCGACCTACTTCCAGCAGATCCACGGGCTGCTGGCCCCTGGCGGCCTCGTCATGAACCACGGCATCACTTCCGGGCGGCTCGACTACCAGCAACTGGGCGCCGGCATGGGGGACTTCATCGAGAAATACATCTTCCCGGGCGGCGAGCTGCTGCACGTGACCCAGGTGCTGCGCGACATGGCCGGGGCCGGGCTGGAGATGGTCGACACCGAGAACCTGCGGCCGCACTACGCGCGCACGCTGTGGGCCTGGTCGGACGCGCTGGAAGCGCAGCTCGACGAGGCGCGTGCCGTGCTCCGCCGCACCAGCAGCGACGACGCGCGCGCCGAGCGCATCCTGCGCGCCTACCGGCTGTACCTGGCCGGTTCGGCGATGAGTTTCGAGCGGGGGTGGATCTCGCTGCACCAGATGCTGGCCACGCGACCGGACGGCGATGTGGCGAAGGGCCCGATGCGGGGTGCCCAATCGGTGTACCCTTTCGCCCGGGACTTCATCTACAAGTAAACAACATGCTCTACCGCTTCAAATCGCAGGCGACCGCCGATGTCGTGATGCTCGAACCCAGCGCCCGCCACCTGCTGGACATCGTCGGCAAGGCCCCCGGTCCGCAGGGCATCATCACCAGCGAGCAGATCCCGGCCGCCATCGCGGCGCTCGAAGAGGCCGTCCGCCTGGAGCACGACCGGCACCGGCACAACGGCGACCCGTTCGCCGCCGAGGACCACGAAGAGCCCGCCGAGCGCGAGCACGTCGCACTGCACCAGCGGGCCGCCCCGCTGATCGACATGCTCAAGCGCTCCGCCGCGGAGGGCAAGGACGTCGTCTGGGGCGTCTAGCCTCAGTCCACTTTCGCGCCGGAGTCCTTCACCACCTTCGCCCACTTCGCGTGCTCGCGCTCGATGTGCTTGGCGAACTCGGCGGGTGAATTCCCGCTGGGGATGGCGCCCTGCGCCAGCAGCTTTTCCTGCATCGCCGGCGTGCCGAGCGACTTGGCAACTTCCTGCTGGATACGGTTGACGATGTCGGGCGGGGTGCCGGCCGGCGCCAGCAGGCCGAACCACGAACTGGCCTCGAAGCCCTTGAGCTGAGGGCCGCCGGCTTCTTCCACCGTCGGCACGTTGGGCAACGCAGGCGAGCGCTTCGAACTGGTCACGGCCAGCGCCACCAGCTTGCCGCCCTTGATCTGCTGCATCGACGACGGCAGGTTGTCGAACATCACGTCCGCGTTGCCTCCGACCATGTCCATCAGGGCAGGGCCCGAGCCCTTGTACGGGATGTGCGTCATGAAGCTGCCCGTCATGCTCTTGAACAGCTCGCCCGCCAGGTGGATCGAGGTGCCGCTGCCGCTCGACGCCATGTTGAGCTTGCCCGGGTTGGCCTTGGCGTACTTGATGAAGTCCTGCACGTTGCGGATGTTCAGTTCCTTCGCCTTCTCGGTGTTCATCTCCATCACGTTCGGCACGGCGGCCACCAGCGTGATCGGCACGAAGTCCTTGATCGGGTCGAAGGGCAGCTTGGGATACAGCGCGCGGTTGATGCCATGCGTGCCGACGGTGCCCATCAGCAGCGTGTAGCCGTCGTTCGGCGACTTGGCGACGATGTCGCTGCCCACGTTGCCGCCGGCGCCTGCGCGGTTGTCGACGATGAACTGCTGGCCGAAGGCCTTCGAGAGTTCGGGCGCCATCGCGCGCGCCAGGATGTCGGTGGTGCCGCCGGCCGCGAAGGGCACGACGATGCGCACCGGCTTGGTGGGCCAGCTGCCTTGCGCCCAGGTCGGCGCGGACAGCAGGAGAAGGGCGCCGGCTGCGGTAGCGGAAAGGACGACGCGGCGGGAGGGACGGGTAGAAAAGTTCATCCGCGGGTTGTACAGGCGAACGCGGGTGCGGTGTCGCAGGTAAAACCCCCGTTCAGAAACGCCTCTTGATGCCGATCAAGGTCGGCCGATCAACCGGCGCGCTGCGGCCGAGATCGCCTCCGTGCCGATGCGCGACTGCGCCTCCAGCACCGCCGCGTAGCCGACCGGAATGCGCGGCGCACCCAGGCGCGCGATGCGGCAGCCGGTGGCCTCGGCCGCCGTCGCGGCGATTTCCGCGCCGAAGCCGGCCGCCTGCACCGCTTCGTGCACCACCAGCAGGCGCCGCGTCCGGCCGCAGGATTCGAGCACCGTCTCGCGGTCCCAGGGCCACAGCGTGCGCAGGTCGATCAGGTCGACCGCGATGCCCTGGTCGGCCAGGGCGTCGCAGGCCTCGGCGCAGGCGTGCACCTGCTTGCCCCAGCTCACCAGCGTGAGCGCGTCGCCCTCGCGCAGCCGCGCCGCCTGGCCCAGCGGGATCGCGACGGTTTCGTCGACCGGCCCGCGCAGCCCCCAGAGCGCCTTGTGCTCGATGTAGACCACCGGATCGCCGCACTGCATCGCCGCGCGCAGCAGGCTGTGGTTGTCCTGCGGCGTCGACGGGCTCACCACCACCAGCCCCGGCATGTGCGCGAACCAGGCCTCCAGCGATTGCGAATGCTGCGCCGCCGAGGCGTCCCAGATGCCGCCCGGCATGCGCACGACCAGCGGCACCCGGCCCTGGCCGCCGAACATGAAGCGGTTCTTGGCGGCCTGGTTGACCAGCTCGTCCATGCCGCACAGCGCGAAGTCGACCACGCGCATCTCGACCACCGGGCGCAGGCCCGCCAGCGCCATGCCGACGCCGGCGCCCATGATCGCCGCCTCGCTGATCGGCGTGTCGATCACACGCTGGTCGCCGAAGCGCTGCTGCAGGCCCTGGTACTGGCCGAAGATGCCGCCGCGGCCGACGTCCTCGCCCAGCACGACCACGGCCGGGTCGGCTTCCATCTCGCGCTGCACCGCGAGGACCGCCGCTTCGGCGTAGCGCATCTCGACAGGACGGGTCGTCAGCGCCATTGGCCGGCTCCGGTGGTCTGGACATCGGTGAACGCCGTTGCGGCATCGGGCCAGGGGGCCTCGGCCGCGGCGGCCAGTGCGGCCTCGACCTCCGCCTGCGCGTCGGCGTCGGCGGTGTCGAGCGCCGCGGCCGCGATGCCCGCACGCAGGCAGGCGGCCCGCGCGCGGGCGATCGGGTCGGTCTCCAGCGCGGCGGCCAGCTCGGCCGGGTCGCGGTAGGCGGCGAGGTCGACCGACACATGGCCCTTCACCCGGTAGGTCAGCGCGTGCAGCAGGCGTGGCCCGCTGCCGCTGCGCACCGTGTCCACCAGCCGCGCGGCGGCGGCATGCACCGCGAACACGTCGTTGCCATCGACCGGTGTCGCCGCGATGCCGAGCGCCTCGGCGCGCGCCGAGGCCCCGTCGCCGGCCGTCATCGGGCCGCTGGCGGTGGTGGCGCTCCAGCGGTTGTCCTCGCAGACGAAGAGCACCGGCAGGCCGTACACCTGCGCCCAGTTGAGCGATTCGAGAAAAGGCCCGCGGTTGATCGCGCCGTCGCCGAAGAAGCAGACGGTGATCGCGTCCTTCTTCTGAAGTTTTTGTGCATGTGCCGCACCCACGGCGATCGGCAGGCCCGCCGCCACCACGCCGTTGGCGCCCAGCATGCCGACCGAGAAATCGGCGATGTGCATCGAGCCGCCCTTGCCGCCGTTGAAGCCCGTCGCCTTGCCGAAGAGCTCGGCCATCATCCGGCCCAGGTCGGCGCCCTTGGCCAGCGTGTGGCCGTGGCCCCGGTGGGTGGAGGTGAGGTAGTCGGCCGGCTTCAGGTGCACGCACACGCCGGCGGGCACCGCCTCCTGGCCGGTCGACAGGTGCAGCGGCCCGCGCACGCGAACGGTGCCGGTGGCCTGCTGGCCGTAGGCGCTGACGCCGCCCTGGCTGGCGATCTCGGCGGCATTCTCGAAGGCGCGGATGCGCACCATCGTTCGATAGAGCGAGCGCGCGCGCTCCGCCGGCGGAAAGTTCGGATCCATCTCGTCTTGTCTCCAGTGCGCCTTCTGTCGAAGCGCGTCCCGGCGATCGTAACGAAGCCTGCGGCCCTTGCGCTGAGGGCTAACCTCCAGGCGTGGGGTTCCGTGCCTCTGACCCGCGGCGAAGCTGCCGGTAGAGCGTGCCGCGCGACACGCCCAACTGCCGCGCCGCCTGCGAGATGTTCCCGCCCTGGGCGGCGAGCGTGTCTTCGATCAGCCTGCGGTCGTGCGCGCGCAGCGTCTCCGCCGTGGCCGATGGCGATGGCGATGGCGATGGCGCCTGCGATGTCGCGGCGGACGGGCCGGGCGCGGCGGCGTCGGGCGGCGCCCGCGCGGGCACGTCGTCCGCCACCGCGGTGTGCGAACGGCTGGCGATCACCGCATGCCGGAAGTCCGTGCCGTTGCCCGATGGCAGCGCGGCCTGCAGCCACACGCCCAGGCCGCTCGGCAGGCGCAGCGCCAGGGCCGTGTCGCTGCGGCCCATGCGCAGCAGACCGGCCAGATCGTGGCCGAGCAACCGTTCGACGGCGCGTGCCTCGTCGTCGCCGGGCAGGCCGCCGAGCAGGCGTGCAGCGGCATCGTTGAGCCAGGCTACGCGCCCGTCGGACGACACGCCCGCCAGCGCTTCCAGCGGCGTGCCGAGCAGCGTCGGGTGCGCCTGGAAGCGCAGCACCAGCTGCTCGCGCGACTGCGCCTGCATCAGCCGGTTCTCGATGGTCGTCGCGTACAGGCCGACCATCGCGGCGGCATCGAAGCCGAAGCGGCGCTGCTCCGCCGTCAGATCGAGCACGCCGGCCAGTCGCCCCTGCACGTCGCGGATCGGCGCGGCCGCGCATTGCATGCCCTGCAGCGCGTCGAAGTAATGCTCGGCGCCATCGACCGTGCAGGCCTTCCCGGTCTGGGCGACGATGCCCGGCGCGGTCGTGCCGACCAGCCCTTCGGCGATGTTGACGCCCACGCGCGACGTCGCGCGCAGCACGGGCTGCTGCGCGGCGGTGGGGTGGTGCGTGGCATGCAGCACCACGCCGTCGCGATCGGTCAGGATCACGCGGCAGTCGGTGCCGGCGAGCGTGCCTTCCATCGAGAACAGGTCGGGCCCGGCCGCTTCGATCAGCGTCCGGTTGCGCTGCAGCACCGATTGCCGGCGACTGGGCGTCACCGGGTCGAAGGGGACGGCGCGCGTCTGATCGCGGTGGAGGCGGCTGCAGCGCATCCACGACTGGATGACCGCTTCGCCCACCAGGCCCGAGGGGCGAATGCCCTCCTCGAAGAAGCGACGCCGCGCGAGCGCGGTCCGCTGGGCGGCGGTGCTGGGGAAGAGCTGGCGAGGGACGGCGTCTGACGTGGGCGTGCGGTGAGCCATGGGGCGCTGCCTGCGGTGATGCGACCTGCCGACTGTGTTCCGCAATGGAACAGTCGCGGGTCCGGGAAATCCCGAGGATGAACAAAGCGCCTGGCAGGAACATCCTTGGCACCAGAACAACAGCAAGGAGACGACACGATGAGAAGCATCACCGGCGCCATCGCGCTCGGCGCATGGCTGTGCGCGGGCCTTCTGCCGGCCCACGCGCAACCCGCGGCCCCCGGCTCGGCCGCCCACGTCCAGGTCGCCGCGGCCAAGGTCGACGGCAACTTCATCCGGCAGAACGCAGGCAGGACGCCCGACTGGCCCAGCTACGGACTCGACTACGCCGAGACCCGCTTCAGCCGGCTCGACCAGGTCAACGCGGCCAACGTGAAGGACCTGGGCCTGGTCTGGTCGTACGACCTCGAATCGACGCGCGGGGTGGAGGCCACGCCGCTGGTGGTCGACGGCGTGATGTACGTCACCGCCTCCTGGAGCGTGGTGCACGCCATCGACGTGCGCACCGGACGCCGGCTCTGGACCTTCGATCCGCAGGTCGACAAATCGAAGGGCTTTCGTGGCTGCTGCGACGTCGTGAACCGCGGTGTGGCGCTCTACCAGGGCCGGGTCTACGTGGCGGCCTACGACGGCAGGCTGATCGCCCTCGACGCGGCCACCGGCCAGAAAGTCTGGGAGAAGAACACGATCGAAGGCCAGAAGGGCAGCTACACCATCACCGGCGCGCCGCGTGTCTTCAAGGGCAAGGTGATCATCGGCAACGGCGGGGCCGAGTACGGCGTGCGTGGCTACGTCACGGCCTACGACGCGAAGACGGGCGACCAGAAGTGGCGCTGGTTCGTGGTGCCGGGCGACCCGTCCAAGCCCTTCGAGGACGCCTCGATGGCGCGTGCCGCGAAGACCTGGGACCCGAGTGGCAAGTACTGGGAGGCCGGTGGTGGCGGCACCGCATGGGACAGCTTCGCCTTCGACCCCGAGCTCAATCTGATGTACGTGGGCACCGGCAACGGCTCGCCCTGGTCGCACAAGCAGCGCAGCCCGAAGGGCGGCGACAACCTGTACCTCGGCTCGGTGGTGGCGCTCGACCCCGACACCGGCGCGTACAAGTGGCACTACCAGGAGACGCCAGGCGACAACTGGGACTACACCTCGACGCAGACGATGATCCTGGCGGACCTCCAGATCGACGGCAAGTCGCGCAAGGTGCTGCTGCATGCGCCGAAGAACGGCTTCTTCTTCGTGATCGACCGGACCAACGGCAAGTTCGTGTCGGCCAAGAACTTCACCGAAGTCAATTGGGCCACGGGCTTCGACAAGAACGGCCGGCCGATCGAACTGGCGGCCGCACGCGACGGCAGCAAGCCCTACGACGCGATCCCCGGCCCCTTCGGTGCGCACAACTGGCATCCGATGTCCTTCAATCCGCAGACCGGCCTGGCCTACCTGCCCGCGCAGCACGTGCCGCTGAACCTGATGGACGACAAGGACTGGAAGTTCGACGAGGACAAGCCCGGCCGGCCGCATGCCGCGCTGGGCTGGAACACCGCGAAATTCGCCAACGCCGAGGCGCCCAAGAGCAAGCCCTTCGGCCGGCTGGTCGCCTGGGACCCGGTGGCGCAGAAGGAGGCCTGGGGCGTCGACTACGCGTCGCCCTGGAACGGCGGCACGCTCACGACCGCCGGCAACCTGGTCTTCCAGGGCACGGCCGACGGCCGCCTGGTGGCGTACGACGCGAGGAACGGCACCAAGCTCTGGGAGACCCCCACCGGCACCGGCGTGGTGGCGGCACCGGCGACCTACATGGTCGACGGCAAGCAGTACGTGTCGGTGGCCGTGGGTTGGGGCGGCGTGTACGGGCTGTCGCAGCGCGCGACGGAGCGGCAGGGGCCGGGAACCGTCTACACCTTCGCGGTCGGTGGCACGGCCAAGATGCCGGCGTTCGTGGCGTACCGCATGGCCAAGCTGCTGCAGGGCGTGAGCTACGACCAGGCCAAGGTGCAGGCGGGCACGTTGCTCTATGTCGCCAACTGCGTGTTCTGCCACGGCGTGCCGGGCGTGGACCGCGGCGGCAACATCCCGAACCTCGGCTACATGGACGCGACGTTCATCGAGAATCTCGACAAGTTCGTGCGCAAGGGGCCCGCCATGGCCCGTGGCATGCCGGACTTCACCGGCAAGCTCTCCGACGACGACATCGACAGCCTCAAGGCCTTCATCCAGGGCACGGCGGATGCGATCCGGCCGAAGTAGCGCGCCGAGGGATCGCCGGTGCATCGCCGGCGCATGAAAAAAGCCGCCGGTCCCGGGGACCCGCGGCTTTCGTGTTTCAGGCGAGGCGCAGGCTCAGTCTGCGTATACGCCCGCAGCCTTGATCACCGGGCCGAAGCGCGCCACTTCGGACATCACGAACTTCTTGTGCTCGGCCGGCTCCACGCGGTTGTCGGTCACCACGACCGCGCCCAGGCCCTCTTCCTTCTTAATGAATTCCGGGTCCTTCAGCGCGACCTTCAGGGCGTCGTTCAGCTTCTTGAGCACCGGCGCCGGCGTGCCCTTGGGCGCGTACAGGCCGTGCCAGATCGTGACCTGGAAGCCCTTGAGGCCCGACTCGTCGGCCGTGGGGATGTCCTTGAGCGCCGGCGTGGTCAGGCGCTTGAGCGTGGTCACGGCGTAGGGCTTGACCTTCTTGGCCTCGATCTGGCTCGTGGTGTTGGTGGTCTGGTCGCACAGCAGGTCGATCTGGCCGCCCAGCAGGTCGGCGATGGCCGGCGCGGTGCCCTTGTACGGCACGGTGGTCATCTCGGTCTTGAGTTCGGTCTGGAGCAGCAGGCCGCACAGGTGCGAGGCCGAGCCGATGCCGGCGTTGCCCAGGTTCACCTTGCCCGGGTTCTTGTTGATCCACTCGCGCATTTCCTTGAAGTTCTTCGCTTCGAGCTGCGGCTTGCCGATGATGGTCATGGGCACGTCGTTGATCATGCCCAGGTACTCGAAGTCGGTTTCGTAGTTGTAGGGCAGCTTGCGGTAGAGCACCGGGGTGGTGGCCATGCCGACGTGCGTCAGCAGCAGCGTGTAGCCGTCGTTCTTGGCGCGGGCCACCTTGGCGTTGCCGATGGTGCTGCCGGCGCCGGCCGTGTTGTCGATCACCACGCTGACGCCGTCGAGTGGCTTGCGCAGCGCTTCGGCCAGGTCGCGCGCGACGCGGTCGGTCGGGCCGCCGGCGGCGAAGGGCACCACGATGGTGATGGGCTTGCCGCCCGGGAAGTCCTGGGCCAGGGCGCCTGTGGCGGCCGCGGCGAGGGCGGTCAGGGCGAGCAATTTCTTCATGGTGCAAACACTCCGGAGGGTCGAAAGGGCGCGATCTTATCGGCTGAATGCGAGGCGAAGAATCCCGAAAAGCCCTGAGTCGGCAGGCATTTGTGCGCATCTCACTCGGACTATTCGTGCCACGGAACGGTGCACTATTCGGCGCCTCGCGTGCGGCGTTGGACGACAGCCGGGGCCACGAGGCGGCGCGAGCATGCACTGCTTTCGCCTCCAAGGAGTCTCCGCTCATGGCCCGCACGCCCGCTTCGAAAACCACCACCCGCCCACTCGTCGAACGCCACCGCGCCATCCAGCGCAGCCAGGACGCGCGGGACCGCGCCGCACCCGCCGCCCGCAAGAAGTCGAAGGCCGTGCAGGCCGGCGCCCGTGTGCAGCCCGAGACGCTGACCGGCCAGAAACTGGCCAAGCCCGGCCGCGAGAAGGACATGACCCTGCGGCCGCGCTACACCGCGCCCGGCTACGAAGGCAGCGGCAAGCTCGCCGGCATGAGCGCGATCGTCACCGGCGGCGATTCGGGCATCGGCCGGGCCGTGGCCGTGCTGTTCGCGCGCGAGGGCGCCGATGTCGCCATCGTCTATCTCAGCGAGAAGGCCGACGCCGAGGAGACGCAGGCCGCGGTCGAGGCCGAGGGCCGTCGTTGCCTGCTGATCCAGGGCGACGTGCGCCGCAGCGCCTTCTGCCAGCGCGCCGTGGAGCGCACCGTCAAGGCTTTCGGCCGGCTCGACGTGCTGGTGAACAACGCCGCCTTCCAGATGCATGCCGATGCGCTGGAGGACATCAGCGACGAACGGCTGGACCTCACGCTGCAGACCAACATCGGCGGCTACATGCGCATGGCGCGCGCGGCGCTGCCGCACCTGAAGAACGGCGCGTCGATCATCAACACGGGTTCGCGCACGGGCCTGCAGGGCAGCCGCAACCTCATCGACTACTCGGCCACGAAGGGGGCGATCCACGCCTTCACCAAGGCGCTCGCGCTCAACGTGATCGACCGCGGCATCCGCGTCAATGCCGTCGCGCCCGGACCGGTGTGGACGCCGCTCAACCCGGCGGACAAGACCGCAGCCGACGTGCGCAAGTTCGGCAAGGAAACCGACTTCAAGCGCGTGGCGCAGCCGGAGGAGCTGTCGCCGGCCTATGTCTTCCTCGCGTCCCCGGTGTGCGCCGGCTACATCACGGGCATCGTGTTGCCGGTGACGGGCAGCGTGGCCGCGATCTGACTCAGGCGGCCATCAGGTCGTCGAGTTCACGGTAGTCGGGCAGCGTGGTGTCGATGGCGCGGCCGGCGCGGATCACGGTGCGGTCGAACTGCGCGCGCGCGAGCATCTCCGAGTAGTTGCGCGCCTTGAGCACCAGCAGATCGGCCGGCGCATCGACCTTGATCGTGCCGCGGTCGATGCCCATGATGGCGGCGGGCGTCTCGGTCGCCGCGCGGATCCAGTCGCCCAGCGGATGGTCGAGGTGCAGGATCTTCACCGCCTGGGTGAAGGTGTCGAGCATGTCGTGGTCGCCGTAGGCATAGAAGGGATCGCGGCAGTTGTCGCCGGCCACCGCCACGCGCAGGCCGCGCGCCTTCATTTCGTGCAGCACCGTCACGCCGCGCCAGCGCGGGGTGCGGGCCTCGGGGCTGCGGTCCTGCAGGTACATGTTGACCGTCGGCAGGCTGACGATGTCGATGCCGGCTTCCTGGCAGGCCGCGATCGTCTCTTCGATGAAGTCGTCGGCCTGCAGCGCGAGCGAGGTCACGTGGCCGCACAGGATGCGGCCCTTGAACTTCTGTGCGATGGCCGTGCGCGCCACGCGGATCAGTGCGCGCGCCGCCGGGTCGGTCGATTCGTCGACATGCAGGTCGACGTTCAGCCCGCGCTGCGCCGCGAGCTGGAACACCCGCACCAGCGCTTCGTCCAGGTCGGGCGGCATCGTGTCGGCGGGGTAGGACATCGACTTGGTGACGCAGCCCAGTTGCCCGCCGCTCTCGGCCACGATGTCGGCGAGCTGGCGGCCTTCGTCGGTCAGGAAGATGTTGAGCGGTGCGATGGAAGAGGCCTGCAGCTCGATGCGCCCCGCCCAGCGCTCGCGCATCTCGCGGAACACCGGGAACGAGATCGCCGCCTGCGGCGCCAGTGAGTCGAGGTGTGTGCGGATCGCGACCACGCCTTTGGCGTAGGCGGTGCGCAGCCCGAAGTCCATGCGGCGCCGCACGTCTTCGGCGTGCCAGTTGGCCACGCGGTCGCGGCCGGTCGCCGCGCTCGCACCGGCCCCGTCGCCGGTCGGGTTGGGCTGGCGCGGCCAGATGTGGCCCTTGTCGAGGTGCGTGTGCACGTCGACCATGCCGGGCAGCACCATCGATGCGTCGAGGTCGGGCCCGCTCGCGGCATCGAAGCTGCCGGCCGGCGCGATGGCGTCGATGCGGCCGTGGGCGATGCGCAGGTCGATGGCGACCAGGTCGCCATCGCTGCGCAGCTCGGCCGGCGGCAGGTCGGCCTTCAACAGGCAGCGCGGGGCGCGCACGTTGCGCAGCACGTAGACGTCTTGCGCGGGCGGTTGGAAGAAGGAATGGGTCATGGGAAAAGTATGGCCGAAGGCGGTCCGCCCTGCCGCCGCCGGGGAGGGCGGCAGGTAGGATCGCGGGCCGCTTCCCTGCATGCAATTCCCACGCCGACCATGTCCCCGCCCGACCCTCACCCGCTGTTCTCCGTGCCGCTCGCGCCGCAGCAGTTCCGCCGCTTCCCGCGCGCGCTGCGGCGCTGGACCCACCGCACGGGGCTCTGGGCCTGAGAGAACGAGGTCTTCCCGCGGGCCTGGCGTTTCGCCTTGCGCATCGTCGACGAGGTCTGGACGCCTTCTGCCTTCTCGCGCGCCGCGATCCGCGATGCCTCGACGCTGCCCGTGGTGGTGGTGCCGCACCATGTCACCGTCGACCTCGCGATCCCGGCGGCCGACCGCGCCGCCTTCGACGTGTCCGCCAGCGCGTTCCTCGGCATCGTGATCATGGACATCAAGGCGTGCCCGGAACGCAAGAACCCGTGGGCCCACGTCGAGGCCTGGCAGAAGGCCTTCGGCGACCGGGCCGACCGCGTGCTGCTGATCAAGCTGCGCTGTTCGTCGGCGACGCAGGTGGTCGAGCACGAGCTGCGCGAGATGATCGGCGCGGCCGGCAACATCCGCCTGGTGCAGCAGGACTTCTCGGATGCCGAGCAGGTCGCGTTCCAACGGATGGCCGACGCCTACCTGTCGCTGCACCGCGCCGAGGCCTACGGCCTGAACATCCGCGAGTTCCTCGAAATGGGCACGCCGGTGGTTGCCACGCATTGGTCCGCCAACACCGAGTACGGCCCGGACTTCGCGCACTACCACGGCGTGCGCGCCGGCCTGGTGCGCTACCGCGACTGGATGGGCCACTACCCCGACGCCGACTTCTCCTGGGCCGATGCCGACACCGATCACGCGGCGATGCTGTTGCGCGAGGTCGCAGGCCGACGCGCCTGCTGAGCGAGGAGCGCCGCTTGAGCTGAGTTGACTTGCGCGCTCAAAGCGGCGCGTAGGCACCCGTGCCGCCCGGCCAAGGCGTCAGCACCTCGTAGCCCTCGGGCGTGACCGCCACCATGTGTTCCCACTGTGCGGACAGCGACCGGTCCTTCGTCACCACCGTCCATCCGTCGGGCAACTGCCGGGTCTCGCGTTGGCCCGCGTTGAGCATCGGCTCGATGGTGAAGACCATCCCCGGTTCGAGCGCGAGCCCCTCCCCGCGCCGCCCATGGTGCAGCACCTGCGGCTCGTCATGGTAGATCTGGCCGATGCCGTGCCCGCAGTAGTCGCGCACCACGCTGAAGTGCTCGCGTTGGGCGACCGACTGGATGGCATGGCCCACATCGCCCAGCGTCGCGCCGGGCTTGACCTGCCGGATGCCGGCCCGCAGGGCCTCGTAGGTCGTCTCCACGAGCCGCCGGGCCAGGGTGCTGGGCTCGCCGACGAAGTACATGCGGCTGGTGTCGCCGAACCAGCCCTCCTTGATGACGGCGACATCGATGTTGACGATGTCACCCCTCTTCAGGATCTTGGCCGCGGAGGGGATGCCGTGGCACACCACCTGGTTGACGGAGGTGAGGATGGTCTTCGGATAGCCCTGGTACCCCACGTTGGCGGGGATGGCGCCCTGCACATTCACGATGTGGTCATGGCAGATGCGGTCGAGCGCTTCCGTGCTCACGCCCGGCACGACGTGGGGCGCGATCATGTCGAGCACTTCCGCGGCGAGCCGGCCGGCGCGCCGCGCCATCTCCAGCTCCTCGGCGGATTTGATGGGAACGCCGTGCGCCATCAGTGCTTGCCCGTCGCGGTCGCCCGCGTTTTGGCAGGCTGGGGCGTGGCAGCCATGGTGATGTCCAGGCCGCCCGCGAGTTCGGCCCGTATCAACAGCTGGCAGATCTCCCGGTGGTCCAGTTCCGGATGCATCTCGGTCAGCATGCCGACCCGCATCCAGTGCTCTGCCTGCGCATTGATGGACCTGCTGAGCGCGTTCCCTGCGACGCGCAGGTTCTCGTGCATCAGGTCTGAAATCTTGACGATACCCATCGACAGCCTTTGAATGAAACGTATATGAATTGTATACGTTTCATGTGGTTGATGGCGCCTGGCCGTCGGTCATCACCCCTCCGGCAGAATCCGACCTTCATTCAATGCCGAGGAGACCCAGCAAGGGAAGCGACTGCGCAAAACGATGATGCTCGCAGAGATGTCGGCATCTTCACCTTCGCAACGTGTGGCTGACGAAGCGCTGCAGATGCTCAAGCTGGGAAATGACCAAATGAAGCAAGCGCCATGACGCTGTCTATTGAACCATTGGAAGAGCGGCATTTTTCCGGCCTTCGAGAAGCGCTGGATTCTGTGGCACGCGAGCAGCGCTTCCTTGCCTTCACAGAGGCACCGCCTCCGGAGCAGGCACTGGCGTTCTACGCCTCCGTGCTCTCCAACCAGTGGTGCCTCCGGGTCGCGACCGTGGACGGCGTGGTCGTCGGATGGTGCGACGTCTTGCCGACACATGGGCAAGCGCGCGCGCACGTCGGCAGCCTGGGAATGGGCGTCGTCTCAGGGGCAAGGGGACGAGGCATCGGCTCGGCGCTCCTTCGCGCTGCCGTGGAAGCCGCCTGGGCCTCCGGCCTGACCCGCATCGAGCTGTTCGTGCGCTGCGACAACGAAAAAGCCAGGGCGCTGTACGAACGCCACGGCTTCGCGAGCGAAGGTCTGCTGCGCCGTGCCTTCAGGCTGGACGGCCAGTACTTCGACGCCGTCGCGATGGCCCTGCTGCGTGCGTAGCGGTCGGACTGCGGCGACGGGGGACTACAAGGCAAACGTTGAGCGTCTCTCTCCTGAATGGTCGCTCTGGACGACGCGACGCCTACTTGTAGCTGCGCGCGTCCTCGATCACCTTCCCGTCATTCGGCAGCGTGCCCGGTGCCACGCGCACCACGTCGCAGCGCAGCTTGGTGGCGTCGCGCATCGCTTCGGCGATGCGCGGTTCGAGGGTCTCGTCGGCCGGGGTCTCGACGTGGAGCGTCATGCGGTCGTCGGCCATCTCGCCCTCGACCACCAGGCGGGCGCGCAGCACGGCCGGGAAGCGCTTGATCACCGCAGCGACCTGGCCCGGGTGCACGAACATGCCGCGCACCTTGGTCGTCTGGTCGGCGCGGCCGAGCCAGCCCTTGATGCGCGTGTTGGTGCGGCCGGTGGGGCAGGGGCCGGGCAGCACGGCGGACAGGTCGCCGGTACCGAAGCGCACCAGCGGGTAGTCGCGGTTGAAGGTGGTGACGACGACTTCGCCCACCTCGCCCTCGGGCACCGGGTCGCCGGTGCCCGGGCGCACGATCTCCAGCAGCACGCCCTCGTCGAGCACCAGCCCTTCGCGCGCGCTGGTCTCGTACGCGATCAGGCCCAGGTCGGCGGTGGCGTAGCACTGCTTGCCGTCGATGCCGCGTTCGGCCAGCCAGTCGCGCAGGCTCGGCGGAAAGGCTTCGCCCGACAGCAGTGCGCGGGTCAGGCTGGGCAACTGGACATTCGTCGCCGCGGCTCTCTCCAGCAGGATGCGCAGGAAGCTCGGCGTGCCGAGGTAGCCGTCGGGCCGCAGCTCGACCATGGCGTCGAGCTGCTGCTCCGTCTGCCCGGTGCCGCCCGGGAACACGGTGCAGCCCAGGGCGTGCGCGCCGCTTTCCAGGATCGCGCCGGCCGGGGTCATGTGGTAGCTGAAGCTGTTGTGCAGCAGGTCGCCGGCGCGGAAGCCCGCGGCATGCAGCGCACGCGCGGTGCGCCAGTAGTCGCGCGATGCGCCTTCAGGTTCGTAGATGGTGCCGGGGCTGGCGAACACGCGCAGCATCGACGGGCCGCGCACCGTGGCGCTGAAGCCGCCGAAGGGGTCGCTCGCGCGATGCTGCTTCTGGCGCTCCAGCAGTTCGGACTTGCGCGTGACCGGCAGGCGCGCCAGCGCTTCGCGGCTGGTGATGGCGGCGCAGTCGATGCCCGCCAGGATCTCCGCGAAGGCCGGCGCTGCCGTCTGCGCATGCAGCAACTGCTTGGGCAGCGCGGCGAGCAGGTCGGCCTCGCGCTCGGCCGGGTCGCGCACCTCGAACTTGTCGTAGAAGTCGTTCATGCCAACCACCGCTTCCTGCGCTTGTAGCTCTTCACGTCGCGGAAGCTCTTGCGGTCGGCGCCGCCGACGCCAAGGTAGAACTCCTTGACGTCCTCGTTCTCGCGCAGGCCCTTCGCCTCGCCGTCCATCACGACGCGGCCGTTCTCCAGGATGTAGCCGTAGTCGGCGAAGCGCAGCGCCATGTTGGTGTTCTGCTCGGCCAGCAGGAAGGTCACGCGCTCCTTCTCGTTCAGGTCCTTCACGATCGCGAAGACCTCCTCGACGATCTGCGGCGCCAGGCCCATCGACGGCTCGTCGAGCAGCACCATCGTCGGGTTGGCCATCAGCGCGCGGCCGATGGCGCACATCTGCTGCTCGCCGCCCGAGGTGTAGGCGGCCTGCGAGGTGCGCCGCGTCTTCAGCCGCGGGAAGTAGGCGTAGACCTTCTCCAGCGTCTGGGCCACCGCGGCCTTGCCGTCGGTGCGCGTGTAGGCGCCGGTCAGCAGGTTGTCCTCGATGGAGAGGTGTGCGAAGCAGTGGCGGCCTTCCATCACCTGCACCAGGCCGCGCTGCACCAGCGCCGAGGGTGTGAGCGCCTCGATGCGTTCGCCGCGCAGCTCGATCGTGCCCTTGGTCACCGCGCCGCGCTCGCCCGCGAGCAGGTTGCTCACGGCGCGCAGCGTGGTGGTCTTGCCCGCGCCGTTGCCGCCGAGCAGCGCCACGATGCCGCCTTCGGGCACCGTGAGCGAGACGCCCTTGAGCACCAGGATCACGTGGTTGTAGATGACCTCGATGCAGTTGACGTTGAGGAGGATGTTGGGTTCGCTCATGGTGGTGTCCGAAGCATGCGAAAGGCGCCGATGTCGCGTGCCTTTCGCATGCCGGCTCTCGCGAGCCGGCACGGAAGGCCGATCAGCAGGCGCGTGGCTTGATGTTCTTGTCCTTGGCGTACTTGGCCGCGTACTCCTTCACCAGCGGGTCGATGAAGCTCTTGTCGGACTGGTACCAGTCGGACTTGATCTCCCACTTGCCGCCGTCCCACTGGACGATGCGCGCCCAGTCGTCACCCATGTGGTTGGCGCACGAAGTCTTCACCGGCCGCATGATTTCGCCGAAGCCCAATGCCTTGAGCCGGTCAGCCGTGAGGTTCAGGTTCTCGAAGCCCCAGCGCACCTGCTCGGGCGTGAGCGACTTGCCCTTGCCGTACTTCTCCTGCGCGGCGCGGATGGCCTCGACCTGCAACATCGAGATCATCATCCCGCGGGTGTGGGCCAGGGCGCCGATCTCGTCGGCCGGACCTGTGCCCTGCCCCTTGTCGTAGACGAACTTCTTCAAGTCGTCCTGCACCTTGTCCTTGGCGGCGCTGTTGTGGATGGTGATGGCGTTGTAGCCCTTGGCGCCGGCACCGATGTCCTTGACGTCATGGTCCGAGCCGGCCCACCAGATCGCGTAGATCTTCTCGCGCGGGTAGCCACTGGCCTGTGCCTCGCGGATGCCGGCGGGCGTCATCACGCCGGCCGACCAGAACAGCACGTAGTCGGGCTTCTGCTGGCGGATCTGCAGCCAGACCGACTTCTGCTCCACGCCGGGTGGCGTGACGGGGAAGAGCGCCAGCTCGAAGCCCTGCGCCGCGGCACGCTTCTGCAGCAGCGCGATCGGCTCCTTGCCGTAGGGCGAGTCGTGGTAGACCAGCGCGATCTTCTTGCCCTTGAGGTTGCCCTTCTCCTTCTTGGCGATGTCCTGCATCATCACGTCGGCGGCGGTCCAGTAGGTGCCCAGCAGCGGGAAGTTCCACTCGAACACCGTGCCGTCGGCCGACTGCGACAGGCCGTAGCCGGGCGTCTCCACCGGGATCTTGTCGACGATGGCCTTGTCGCTCACGGCGAAGGTCACGCCGGTCGATTGCGTGTCGAAGCCCGAGGCGCCGGTGCCCTTGCCTTTCAGGCGCTCGTAGCACTCCACGCCCTTGGCCGCGTCGTAGGCGAATTCGCATTCCTCGAAGGTCAGCTTGACGCCGTTGACGCCGCCGTCGCGGGCGTTCACCAGCTTCAGGTAGTCCTGCTTGCCGTCGGCCCATGGGATGCCCAGCGGCGCGAACTGACCGGTGCGATAGACCAAGAGCGGCACGAACTGCTCGGCCGGCTGGGCCTGCGCGAGCGTGCCCGCGACGACCATCGAAAGCCCCGCAGCGGCGAGTGCCGCGGTGCGTGCGAGATTCCTGAATTGCATGGCTTGTCTCCTTGTAATGAGCACGGTGTGTGCGGGAACGGAAATCAATGGGGGATCAGTGCGGGAAGGGCCAGAGCCGCAGCTTCTGCCGCGCGGTCGACCACAGCCGCGCCAGGCCGTGCGGCTCGACGATCAGGAAGAACACGATCAGCGCGCCGAAGATCATGTGTTCCAGGTGCGACGCGGTCGCCGTCGAAAGCGGCAGGCCCAGCCAGTGCGGCACGTAGTTCAGCAAGAGCGGCAGCAGCACGATGAAGGCCGCACCGAAGAAACAGCCGGCGATCGACCCCAGCCCGCCGATGATGATCATGAACAGCAGCTGGAACGACTTCTCGATGCCGAAGGCCGCCGGCTCCCACGCACCCAGGTGCACGAAGCCCCACAGCGCACCAGCCACGCCGACGATGAAGCTGCTGACCGCGAAGGCCGTGAGCTTGGCGTACACGGGGCGGATGCCGATCACGGCGGCGGCCACGTCCATGTCGCGCATGGCCATCCACTCGCGGCCGATGGCGCCGCGCACCAGGTTCTTCGCGAGCATGCCGAACACCACCACGAAGCACAGGCACAGCAGGTACTTCTGAACCGGCGTGCTGAATTCGTAGCCGAGCATCTCCAGCGAGCGCACGCCCACCGAGCCCGAGGGCGAATCGTTGGTCACCCACTTCACGCGGTTGGTGAACCAGTCGATGAAGAACTGCGCGGCGAGCGTCGCCACCGCCAGGTACAGCCCGCGGATGCGCAGGCTCGGAATGCCGAAGACCACGCCCAGCGCCATCGCCGCCACGCCGCCGCCGAGGATCGACAGCACCAGCGGCATGCCGTCGATGCGCACCTGCAGGTTGTAGGCCGCGTACGCGCCCACCGCCATGAAAGCGCCGGTGCCCAGCGAGATCTGGCCGCAGTAACCCACCAGGATGTTCAGGCCGATGGCCGCCAGCGACAGGATGAGGAAGGGGATGAGCACGGCGCGGAAGGCGTAGTCGCTCACGAGCATCGGCACAGCGACGAAGCAGATCGCCGCGAGCGCGAGCATCGCCCAGCGATCCTGCGCGATCGGGAACAGCGCCAGGTCCGCGCGGTAGCTGCTCTTGAATTGACCGTTTTCTCTGTAGAACATGGGGTGGCTTCTTCAGACGCGGTCGATGATCTTGTCGCCGAACAGGCCCTGCGGCCGGATTAGCAGCACGGCGAGTGCGAGCACATAGGCGAACCAGTTCTCGATGCCGCCGCCCACGTACGGGCCGAGGTAGATCTCCGAGAGCTTCTCGCCCACGCCGATGATCAGGCCGCCCAGGATCGCGCCCGGCACCGACGTGAGCCCGCCGAGGATCACCACTGGAAAGGCCTTCAGCGCCACCAGCGAGATCGAGTACTGCACGCCCAGCTTGCTGCCCCAGATGATCCCGGCGACCAGTGCGACGAGCCCGCCCACCGACCAGACGATGACCCAGATGCGCCCGAGCGGAATGCCGATCGATTGCGCCGCCTGATGGTCGTCGGCCACCGCACGCAGCGCGCGGCCGGTGCGCGTCTTCTGGAAGAAGAGGGTGAGCAGCGCGACCAGGGCGGCCGCGGCGACCGCCGCGTACAGGTCTTCCTTGTTGAGCAGCAGGCCGCCCGGAAAGACGTTCTCCAGCACCAGCATCGGGTCCTTCGGCATGCCGATGTCGATCTTGTAGGTGGCGCTGCCGAAGATCAGCTGGCCGCCACCGTCGAGCACGTTGGCGATGCCCAGCGTCGCCATCAGCAGCGTGATGCCTTCCTGGTTGACCAGCCGCCGCAGCGCGAAGCGCTCGACCGCCCAGGCGACGCCGACCATGCACAGCGCGGCAGCGACGAAGCCGAGCACATTCGCCAGAAGCTTGTTGTCGAAATGGAACCACTGCGGGAACCATTCCGAGAAGCGCGCCATCGCCAGCGCCGCGAACAGCACCATCGCGCCCTGCGCGAAGTTGAAGACGCCGGAGGCCTTGAAGATCAGCACGAAGCCGAGCGCGACCAGCGCGTACAGCATGCCGACCATCAGGCCGCCGAACAGGGTTTCGAGGAAAAAGCCCATGGTCAATGTTCCACGCCCAGGTATGCCCGGATCACGTCTTCGTTGTTGCGCACTTCATCGGGCGTGCCGTCGCCGATCTTCTTGCCGTAGTCGAGCACCACCACGCGGTCGGAGATGTCCATCACCACGCCCATGTCGTGCTCGATCAGCACGATGGTCGTGCCGAATTCGTCGTTCACGTCGAGGATGAAGCGGCTCATGTCCTGCTTCTCTTCCACGTTCATGCCGGCCATCGGCTCGTCGAGCAGCAGCACCTGCGGCTCCATCGCCAGCGCGCGGCCGAGGTCGACGCGCTTCTGCAGGCCGTAGGGCAGCTGGCCGACCGGCGTCTTGCGAAAGGCCTGGATCTCGAGGAAGTCGATGATGCGTTCGACGAACTCGCGCTGCTGCAGCTCCTCGCGCTCGGCCGAGCCCCAGCCGAAGGGGTTGCGGAAGGCCTGTGCGAGCAGGCCGCTCTTCATCTGCAGATTGCGGCCCGTCATGATGTTGTCGAGTGCGCTCATGCCCTTGAAGAGCGCCAGATTCTGGAAGGTGCGCGCCACGCCCATCTGCGCCACCTGGCGCGAGTTCATGTGCTTGAAGACCTCGCCGCGGAAGGTGATGGAGCCTTGCTGCGGCTGGTACACGCCGTTGATGCAGTTGAGCATCGAGCTCTTGCCCGCGCCGTTGGGGCCGATGATCGCGCGCACCTCGTGCTCTCGCACGTCAAAGCTGATGTCCGTCAACGCCTTCACGCCGCCGAAGCTCAGGCTGATGTTCTGCACGTCCAGAATGACGTCGCCGGTTTTTCTGTCGCTCATGCCGCGGCCTTCACTTCGGGATAACGCTTCGCATCGACGATCGGCAGCGTCGCGCTGACCGAGCCGGTGCGGCCGTCCTCGAACTTCACCTGCGTCTCGATGAACTGCTCGGCCTTGCCGCCGTACAGCGCATCGACCAGCACCGCGTACTTCTGCGCGACGAAACCACGCCGCACCTTGCGCGTGCGGGTCATCTCGTCGTCGTCGGGGTCGAGCTCCTTGTGCAGCACCAGGAAGCGGGCGATCTGCGTGTCGGCCATGCCGGTCTCGGCGGCCAGGTCGGCGTTCACCTTCTGCACGCAGTCGGCGATCAGTGTCAGCACCTCCGGCTTGCCGGCCAGGTCGACGTAGCCGCCATAGGCCAGGCCACGCCGCTCGGCCCAGTTGCCGACCGCTTCGTAGTCGATGTTGATGAAGGCGCAGACCTGGTCGCGTGCATCACCGAAGCACACGGCTTCCTTGATCTGCGGGAAGAACTTCAGCTTGTTCTCGATGTAGTTGGGCGCGAACATCGCGCCGCCGTGCAGGCGGCCCACGTCCTTCGCGCGGTCGATGATGCGGAGGTGCCCTTCGCTGTCGAGCACGCCGGCGTCGCCGGTGTGGAAGTAGCCGTCGGCATCGAGCACCTCGGCCGTGGCGTCGGGGCGCTTGTAGTACTCCTTGAGCACCGACACGCCGCGGACCAGCACCTCGCCGTTGTCGGCGATGCGCAGTTCCATGCCCGGCGCCGCGGTGCCGACGGTCTGCAGCTTGACCTTGCCGTCCTGCTGCAGGCAGACGTAGGCACAGGTCTCGGTCTGGCCGTAGAACTGCTTGAGGTTGACGCCGATCGAGCGGTAGAAGCGGAACAGGTCCGGCCCGATGGCCGCGCCCGCCGTGTAGGCCACCCGGATGCGGCTCATGCCCAGCACGTTGCGCAGCGGCCCGTACACCAGCAGGTCGCCCAGCGCGTACTTGAAGCGGTCGAGGGCGCTCACGGGCGTGCCGTTGAGGATGTCCGCGCCCACGCGTTGGGCCAGGGTCATGCACTTGGCGTAGAGCCAGCGCTTCGGCGCGGCCGCATCTTCCATGCGGATCGACACGGCCGTCAGCAGGCCTTCGAACGTGCGCGGTGGGCCGAAGTAGTAACTCGGGCCGATCTCGCGCATGTCGTTCATCACCGTCGCGGCCGACTCGGGGCAGTTGAGCGTGAAGCCGCCGACCAGCCACTGCGCCACCGAGAACAGGTGGTCGCCCACCCACGCCATCGGCAGGTAGCTCATGATGTTGTCGCCCGGCCCGAGCTTGTCGGTGACCACGCCGCCATGGCCCGCGGCGATGAAGCTCGCATGCGTCTGGCACACGCCCTTGGGCCGGCCGGTGGTGCCGGAGGTGTAGAGGATCACGCCGACATCGGTGCTCACGCCGCTGGCCACGGCCGCGTCGTAGAAGCCGCGGTTTTCGACCTCGAAGGCGCGCCCGCGTTCGCGCAGTTGCTCGAAGCTCATCAGCCCCGGCTGCGTGTAGTGGCGCAGGCCGCGCGGGTCGTCGTAGATGATGTGGCGGATGGCGTGCGTCTGGCCCTGCGTCTGCTGCAGTTCGCGGCACTCGAGCAGCTTGTCGACCTGCTCCTGGTCTTCGGCGATCACGAATTCGATCGATGCATCGTTCAGCATGAAGACCATCTCGGCCGCGACCGCATCCTGGTAGAGCGGCACCGGCACGCCGCGCAGGCTCTGCGCCGCGACGACGGCCATGTAGAGGTGGGGCCGGTTGGCGCCGACGATGGCCAGGTTGTCGAAGGGCCTGAAGCCCAGGCTCGCCAGGCCGCAGGCCATCTCGCGCACGGCCTGTGCCGTGTCGGCCCAACTCCAGGTCTGCCAGATGCCGAGGTCTTTTTCGCGCACCGCCGGCGCGTCGGGCTGCTGCGCGGCATACGCGAGCAGCAGGCGAGGGAAGGTGTCGGCGGCAGGGGGGACCGGTGTACGAATGTTCACGATGGGCGGACTGTAGGCCGCGCTTTGACGCCAAGTTGTCGTTCCAACGACAATCCTAGGGTCACCACTCCCCCGGACTTTCCCGATGGTTCACGCCGACCGCGGACGCAACGCCATCCGTGACCGCGCCCGCCCGGCGCGGCCGGACGAGCTGCGCAACATCCCCTGGCTCGACGCCCTGAGCGCCGCCGAGCGCCGCCGCACCGAGGCCGCGCTGGTGGTCGGCGAAGCCGAGCCGGGCGACCTGGTCTGCCGCATCGGCGGCTCGCCCACCTACTGGTTCGGCGTGGTCGAAGGCCTGCTCAAGATGAGCAACGACAACGCCGACGGCACCTCGATGACCTACAGCGGCCTGCCGCCCGGCGGCTGGTTCGGCGAGGGCACGGCGATGAAGCGCGAGCCCTACCGCTACAACATCCAGGCCCTGCGCCGCAGTGTGATCGGCGGGCTGCCGATCGACGACTTCCATTGGCTGCTCGACCACTCGATCGGCTTCAACCGCTTCGTGATGAACCAGCTCAACGAGCGGCTCGGCCAGTTCATCGCAGCGCGCGAGGCCGACCGGCAGAACAATCCCGACGTGCGCGTGGCGCGCAACCTGGCGGCACTGTTCAACCCGGTGCTGTTTCCCGGCGTGGGCGAGCTGCTGCGCATCACCCAGCAGGAACTGGCCTATCTCATCGGCCTGTCGCGCCAGCGCGTGAACGAGGCGCTGCGCACGCTCGAGGCACAGGGCATGATCCAGGTCGAGTACGGTGGCCTGCGCGTGCTCGACCTCGCGGCCCTGCGCAGCAGCGCCATCGCACCGAATTCGACGTCCATCACCCTGTCTTCTCTTCCCCGGAAATCAACGCCATGAGCATCCTGCAACGCACCACGCATCTCACCCTCCTCACCGGCGCCTCCCGCGGCATGGGCCGCGCCATGGCCGAACAGCTGCTCGACGCCGGCCACACGCTCGTGTGCATCTCGCGCAAGACCGACGACGCACTGGCCGCCAAGGCGAAGGCTGCCGGCGCCACGCTGCTGCAATGGTCCTTCGACCTGGCCGCACCCGAAGCCGCCGCCGAGCGCGTCGGCGCCTGGCTGGCGGAGCAGGACGCCCAGGCCTTCGACAGCGTCACGCTGATCAACAACGCCGGCACCGTCGGCCGCCTCGGCCCGCTGGAAAAGGCGGATGCGTCGGACCTCGTGCAGTCGCTGCGCATCGGCCTCGAGGCGCCGCTGCTGCTCACGGCCGCCTTCCTGCGCGCCACGGCGCAATGGCGCGGCGTGCGCAAGGTGCTGAACATCTCGTCGGGCCTCGGCCGCAACGCGATGGCCAGCCAGGCGCCGTACTGCGCGGCCAAGGCCGGCATGGACCACTTCTCGCGCGCCGTTGCGCTGGAAGAGGCGCTGCGCCCCAACGGCGCAAAGATCGTCTCGCTCGCGCCCGGCGTGATCGACACCGACATGCAGATCGCCATGCGCGGCACCGATGCGGCGCTGTTCCCCGACCGCGGCCGCTTCGAGAAGCTCAAGGCCGACGGCCTGCTCGACTCGCCCGCCACCGCCGCCGCCAAGGTGCTGGCCTACCTCGCCCGCGCGGACTTCGGCGCCAAGCCGACCGCCGACGTGCGCGACCCTGCCTGAGCGCGCGCCATGGCCACCGCCCAAGCCATCACCACCGGGGAGTACAAGCTCTTCCCCAACCCGCGCAACCTGCACCGGGTGGTGTTCGCCCACCAGGTGTTCGTGCCCTATCCGTACATGTTCATCGAGATGGAGAGCTACTACCTGAAGGGCCGCTACAGCCTGTTCGCGGCCCACCGCATCGTCGACAACAAGGCCGGCCAGCTCGCCACCTTCGAGGACGCGGCCGACGAGGCGAAGTTCAAGGCGAAGTTCGTGCCGGACTGATGCCGTGCCCCGATGCAGCGGCCGCTGAACGGGTCGCGGATCGGAGGAAAAGGTGGGCCGCTTTTTATGGGCTATAATCGTGGGCTTGCAATGCGGGATTAGCTCAGTTGGTAGAGCGATACCTTGCCAAGGTATAGGTCGAGAGTTCGAGTCTCTTATCCCGCTCCAGATCCAGATGAAAAGGCCACCTCACGAGGTGGCCTTTTTCATGGCCGATTCAAACCGGCCCTGCCGGCCTTCATTCAAACCGGCCCTGTCGGCCCTCAGGCGATCAGCCGCAGCGCCGATTCCCACGCCAGCTGCGCATGCGCCAGCCCTTCCTCGCGGTTGAACTGGTCGGCGGTGCGTTCGCGCACGGCCACGGGCGGGTAGATGATCTTCTGCCCGCCGCTCAGTGCCTTCGTCTGCGCCTGGCAGGCGCGCTCCAGGAAGTAGATGTTGAGGAAGGCCTCCGCGATGGTGCGGCCGGCGGCCAGCAGGCCGTGGTTGCGCAGGATCATCACGCGGTGTTCACCCAGGCTCGCGACCAGGCGGTCGCGTTCGTCCAGGTCGAGCGCGATGCCTTCGTAGTCGTGGTACGCGAGGTGGCCGTAGAACTTCAGCGCGTGCTGCGAGATGGGCAGCAGGCCCTCTTCCTGGCACGACACCGCGATGCCGTCGGCCGTATGGGTGTGGATCACGCAGGCTAGGTCGTGCCGCGCCATGTGCACGGCCGAATGGATGGTGAAGCCGGCGGCGTTGACGCGTTCGGTCGTGTCCTTGGCTTCGACCGCCGCGCCGGTCGGGTCGATCTTCACCAGGTCTTCCGGCCGCATCTCGTGGAACAGCACGCCGTAGCGGTTGATGAGGAAGTGGTCCGGCGTGCCCGGGATGCGCGCGCTGATGTGCGTGTCGATCAGGTCGGTCATCCGGAAGTGGGCGACCAGGCGGTACAGCGCAGCGAGGTCGCGGCGTGTCTGGATTTCGGCGTCGGTGAGGGGGGCGGTCATGCGGGTTGTCCGGTCGGGGAGGGAGATGGCGTCGGGTTGTCGTGGTGCGCTTGCGTCAGTAGCCGCGCGCCATGTCGACCTGGTTGAAGTAGGGCGCGCCCTCGTGCATCTGCGCGATGTTGCGCACCACCTGTTGCACCACGACGTCGTAGGTGGCCATGGTCGCCATGTGGGGCGTGACGACCAGGCCGGGGGTGGTCCACAGCGGATGGTCGGCCGGCAGCGGCTCCTGCTCGAACACGTCGACGATGGCGCCGCGCAACTGGCCGCTGCCCAGCGCCGCGATCAGATCGTTTTCGACCAGGTGCTCGCCGCGGCCACAATGGATCAGCGCCGCGCCCTGGGGCAGGGCCGAGAAGGTGCGCTCGCCGAGGATGCCGCGCGTCTGCGCCGTGAGCGGCAGCAGGCACACCAGCACGTCGGTCTGCGCGAGGAAGGCGTCGTAGCCTTCCTCGCCGCTGAACATCGTGACGCCCGCAATCTCGCGCGGCGTGCGCGCCCAGCCGCTCACCGGGTAGCCGAGCAGGGGCAGGCGCCTGGCGATGTGGCCGCCGAGTTCGCCCATGCCCATCAGCCCGACGCGGCATGCCGAGGCCGGCGTCTGCCGGGGGCGCTTCCATTCGTGGATGCGCTGGCTGGCCATCGCCTGGTCCAGCTTGCGGTGGAAGTGCAGCACCCCCCACAGCACGAACTGCAGCATGCCTTCGGCCAGCATCGGGTCGACCACGCGGCAGACCGGCAAGGCGCTCACGTCCTGCTCGGCCACGACGTTGTCGACACCGGCGGCGATGCTGTGGACCAGGCGCAGATGGGGCATCTGCGCATAGACGCCGGGCGGCGAATTCCAGCAGACGGCGACCTCGGCGTCGAGGCAGCGCGGGTCGGGCCAGGTGACGACGTCGAGCGCGGGGTTGGCCTCCGTCAGCATGGGGCGGAGGAAGTCGAGGTTGGCGGTTTGGCTCAGCAGGGCGACGATGGTCATGAAGCGGAAATCAGAGGTGGAGGGGGCAGTGCGTGCTGCGTCGACCGTGGGGTGACGCCCCGCCACCCACCGGTTCGGACGGGCTATTCTGAACGCGGATGCGCGCGCCGGACCTTCGCGGGGCGCGAGCGGCCCGCCGGTGTGCCGCGCTTTGCGTCGTCGACGGCGGCAGTGTAGGGAGTCGGCCGTGCGACGATTGCGTGGTTCGAGCCGAGTTCTGTCTCGCGCAGGCCATTCTGGCGCGATCCCGGGCAGGGGGCGGGCTCGTGCCGTCTGCGTCGGTCGACCGCCGTCGGCGCATTTCTTGCGTCATTTCCCATGTACTTTGGCACCTCGATGATGCGCACCCCGAACCCCGTCCGCAGCCAGGTCTTCCAGGACTACCAGGACATCCCGCGGCCGGTCTCGATGATCATCGTGGAGCACGACCCCGAGCCCTCGATGATCGTGCCGCGCCACTCGCACCCGCGCGCGCAGCTGGCGTATGCGGTCAAGGGCATGTTCACGCTGCACACCCAGGAAGGCGCCTGGCTGGTGCCGCCCAACCGCGCCGTCTGGGTGCCCGGCGGCATCGAGCACGAGATGCACGCGCGCGGCCAGACCGTGTCGAACCGCTCGCTCTATATCCAGCCCGACGCCTCGCCCGGCCTGCCCGACGAGTGCTGCGTGATCGAGGTGTCGCCGCTGATGCGCCAGCTCATCATCGAGGCCATCGACATTCCGCTGCTGTACGACGAGGCGGGGCGCGACGGCCGCGTGATGCGGCTCATCCTCGACGAGATCTGCGCCGCGCCCAAGGTGCCGCTGCATGTGCCGATGCCCAACGACCCGCGCCTGCTGCGCATCTGCAAGGCGCTGCTGGCCGACCCGGGCCGCGAAGGCGACCTCGAAGACTGGGCGCGTTTCGGCGCGCTCGGCCGCCGCACGCTCACGCGGCTGTTCCGCGACGAAACCGGCATCACTTTCACGCTGTGGCGCCAGCAACTGCGCCTGATGGAGGCGCTGCGCCGCCTCTCGATGGGCACCGCCGTCACCACCGTGGCGATGGACCTGGGCTACGAGAGCCCGAGCGCCTTCACCGCCATGTTCCGCCGCGTGATGGGCAAGACGCCCAAGCATTACCTCGGGCGCAACGACATCGACGCTGACTGACTGGCGCGCCGGCCAGTCGTTCGCATCAAGCGAGCTTGTTGACGCCGCACCAGCGCGCCATGAACACCGCCAGCACCGCGGTCGTCTGCATCAGGCTATCGATCGATGCCCACTCGTCGATGCCGTGGATGTTGGCGCCGCCCGAAGGGCCGTAGCAGATGGCGGGCGTCTCGCCGTAGAGGTTGAAGAACTTCGCGTCCGTCGTGCCCGTGAAGGCGGTGGGTTGCAGCGTCGTGCCGACGACGTCCTGGTGGCACTTCGAGATCGCCTGCACGATCGGCGCGTCGTCCGGCACGTGGCAGCCGTCGGCCTGGAAGCCTTCGTAGACGAGCTTGTAGCTCAGCGCCGCATGGGCCGGGTGGGCTTCGTAGGCGGCGGCCAGCACGGCCTCGACCTGCTGCTTGGCCTGCGCGACCTTCATGTCGGGAAAGAAGCCGATGCGCACGTCGGCGCGGCAGGCCGAGGGCACCGACGAGGCCCACTCGCCACCGCTGATCTTCCCGAGGTTGAAGTTCACCGGGTGGTTGTGGTGCGCGTAGCTACGGTAGCGCGCGCTCGGTGCGTTCCATTTCTCTTCGAGCTTCTTCAGTTCGCCGAAGAGGTACATCGTGAAGTCGATGGCGCCCACGCCGGTCTGCGCGACCGAGGCGTGCACCGGCTTGCCCAACACCTCGATGGCCAGCCACAGCACGCCCAACTGGCAGGTCATGACGCCGTTCTCGGAAATCGGCTCGGGGATGACGGCCGCGTCGGCGCGGTAGCCTTCCACCAGGCAGGCGAGGGCGCCGTTGCCGGTGCATTCCTCTTCGATCACCGACTGGAAGTACACCGGCGACGCAGGCTCGAGCCCCAGCGACTTCAGCGCCTTGAAGGCCATCGTGTAGGCCACGATGCCCGCCTTCATGTCCGACGCGCCCCGGCCGTACAGCCGGTCGCCGTCGACCTTGCCGGAGAAGGGCGGGTCGGTCCACAGCACCTCGGCGCCGGTGGGCACCACGTCGATGTGGCCGTTGAAGATCAGCGAGCTGCCCTTGAACGGGCCACTGGGGCGGTGGATGCCGACCACGTTGGTGCGGCCTTCGTAGGAGACGATCGAGGGCGAATAGCCCGGGTGGGCCTTCAGCTTCTCCTCGTCGATCTGGAATTCGTCCACCTGCAGCCCGAGGCCGGCGAAGGCCTTCGCCATGAAGGTCTGCGCGCTCTGCTCGTGGCCGAGGAGGGACGGGTGCGTGACCAGTTCGCTCAGCATGGCGACGGCCTCGCCGCGCAGGGCATGGGCGGCGGCGGCGATGGCGGCTTCATCCGCCACGACTTCGGGGGTGGTTGCTTGCATGGGGCCCATTCTTTCACCGGACCGCGGCCGGCGTTGTTCGAAATGGGCCGCGCACTGTCGAAAGCGCGCCGACCGACCCGATCCCCGCCGCCCGCAGGCAGTGCAGCAGCCGCTCGAAGGCGGGGGCGATGTGCGCTTCCTGGACGCACGCATAGCCCAGCAGCAGGCCGCGCCGCGCACCGGCGCGGCGGTAGTAGGCCGACAGCGGCCGCGTCAGCACGCCCTGCGCCTGCGCCGCGGCGGCGATGGCCACGTCGTCGCAGCCATCGGGCAGGCGCAGCACCAGGTGCAGCCCTGCATTGCTGGCTTGCGGGTGCAGGAACTCACTGCCCAGGTGCTCGGTGATGAGCCCGACCAGCAGCGCGCGCCGGCGCGCATAGAGCACCCGCATGCGGCGGATGTGCGCGGCGTAGTGGCCCTCTGTGATCAGCTCGGCCAGCGCCAGCTGGGTGATGGCGTGGCCTTCGCGGTAGAGGTCGGCGTGCGCCGTGCGAAAGGCCGGCGCCAGTGCGCGCGGCAGCACCATGTAGCCCACGCGCAGGCCGGGGAACAGCGTCTTGCTGAAGGTGCCGATGTAGATCACCGGGCTGTCGGCCTCCAGCCCCTGCATGGCGGGGATCGGCCGGCCGGCGAAGCGGAACTCGCTGTCGTAGTCGTCCTCGACGATCCAGCCGCCCGAGGCGCGGGCATGGTCGAGCAGTTCGCGCCGCCGCGCCAGGCTCATCACCGCCCCCAGCGGGTACTGGTGCGACGGTGTGACGAAGATGAGCCGTGGCGCCTTGCCGCCGCGCGGCCAGCCCGTAGCGTTGCACGCGGGGCCGTCGTCGGCGGGCTCGACCTGCAGCGGCCGCACCCGGGCCGCGTCCATCTGCAGCACCTTGTGGAAGCCCCAGTAGCCCGGCTCCTCGACCCACACCGTGTCGCGCGGGTCGACCAGCATGCGCAGCGACAGGTCGATGGCCTGGTGCACGCCCTCGGTCACCAGGATCTGGTCGGGTTCGCAACGCACCGAGCGCGCCACGCGCAGGTGTTCGGCGATGGCGGCGCGCAGCGCGGGGTGGCCCCCGCCATGCGCGTAGGTCAGCAGCTCGGGCGCCGGCGCGCGCCACAGCCGCGTGAGGATGCGGCTGAAGGTGCGGTGCGGGAATTGCGTGACGTCGGGCACGCCCGGCATGAAGGCGCCCCATTGCACCGGCGCGGCCGAGGCGTTGGCCAGCAGGGCCTGCGCGCGTTTCGACAGCCGCACCGGTGCACTGGTGGCGGCGGGCTCGGCCATCGCACGACCGGCGCTGAGAAAGCTGTCGGGCGCGGTCTCGGCCACGAAGGTGCCGCTGCCCACGCGCGAATGCACGTAGCCCTCGGCCTGCAACTGCGCATAGGCATGCAGCACGGTGTTGCGCGACATGGTGAGTTCGCGCGCCAGGTCGCGCGAGGCGGGCAGGGCGCTCGACGGCGGCAGACTGCCGTCGAGGATGGCTTCGCGGAGGCACTCGTAGAGCTGGCGGTTGAGCGCGGTCCCGGTGTCGGGCGCCAGGCGCTGCAGCACGAGGTCGGCGCAGATGGATTGCATGGTCGGAAAAAGTCGATCTCCATTGGCTCCATCCAATTGCTGGAAGCGGATCTTTTCGGTGGAGCCAATCCGCCATTCAATCACGCTTTCCGCTTTCCGCTTTCCGCCCGACCCACCTTCCACCGGACCCGACCATGACCCGCAACCGCGAACTCCAGACCCGCCGCCTCGCCGCCACGCCCCGCGGCGTGGGCGTGATGTGCGACTTCTACGCCCAACGCGCCGAGAACGCGACCCTGTGGGACGTGGAAGGCCGCGAATACATCGACTTCGCCGCCGGCATCGCGGTGGTCAACACCGGCCACCGCCATCCGCGCATCGAGGCGGCCATCGCCGCGCAGTTGAAGCAGTTCACGCACACGGCCTACCAGATCGTTCCGTACGAAAGCGTGGTGACGCTGGCCGAGCGCCTGAACAAGCTGGTGCCGATCAGCGGCCCGGTGAAGACGGCCTTCTTCACCACCGGCGCCGAAGCGCTGGAGAACGCGGTGAAGATCGCCCGCGCCCACACCGGCCGCGCCGGCATCGTCACCTTCGGCGGCGCCTTCCACGGCCGCACGCTGATGACGCTGGCCATGACCGGCAAGGTCGCGCCGTACAAGATCGGCTTCGGTCCCTTCCCGGCCGACGTGTTCCACGTGCCCTTCCCGAGCGCGATCGAAGGCGTTAGCGTGGACTACGCGCTGGCCGCATTGGCCAGGCTCTTCAAGACCGACATCGACCCGCAGCGCGTGGCCGCGATCGTCATCGAGCCGGTGCAGGGCGAGGGCGGCTTCAACGTCGCGCCGACCGAACTGATGAAGGGCCTGCGCGCGCTGTGCGATGCGCACGGCATCGTCTTCATCGCCGACGAGGTGCAGAGCGGCTTCGCGCGCACCGGCAAGCTGTTCTCGATGCAGCACCACGGCGTCGAGCCCGACCTGATCACCATGGCCAAGAGCCTGGCCGGCGGCATGCCGCTGTCGGCCGTGGCCGGCCGCGCCGCCATCATGGACGCGCCCGCACCGGGCGGCCTGGGCGGCACCTACGCGGGCAACCCGCTGGCCGTCGCTTCGGCCCTCGCCGTGCTGGACGTGATCGCCGACGAGAAGCTGTGCGAGCGCTCGACCGCGCTGGGCGCGAAGCTGGTCGCGCGCCTGCTGGCCGCGAAGGAATCGAACCAGGCCATCGCCGACGTGCGGGCACAGGGCTCGATGGTCGCCATCGAACTGCGCGACCCGGCCACCGGCGCGCACGACGCCGACGCGGTCAAGCGCGTGCAGGCCAGGGCGATGGAACAGGGCCTGCTGCTGCTGAACTGCGGCATGTACGGCAACGTGATCCGCTTCCTGTACCCGCTGACCATCCCCGACGCGCAGTTCGACCGCGCGCTGGACATCATCGATGAGGCGCTGAAGGCATGAACGCGCATATCCCGACACAAGGCCTCGGCCTGGCCCGTGCCGACCTGGTGAAGCAGGCCGGCCTCATCGACGGCCAATGGGTGCAGGCCGACGGCGGCCGCACGGTCGACGTGACCGACCCGGCGACCGGCCAGGTCATCGCCACCGTCCCGCACATGGGCCGCGCCGAGACCGAGCGCGCCATCGCCGGCGCCGCCGCCGCGCTGCCGACCTGGCGCGCCCGCACCGCACGCGACCGCGCCCAGGTGCTGCGCCGATGGGCCGACCTGATGCTCGCGCACCAGAACGATCTGGGCCGCCTGATGACGCTGGAGCAGGGCAAGCCGCTGGCCGAGGCCAAGGGCGAGATCGCCTACGCCGCGTCCTTCCTCGAATGGTTCGCCGAAGAAGCCAAGCGCGTCGACGGCGAGGTGCTGCAGCCGCAGCGCGACGGCCAGCGCATGGTGGTGCTCAAGCAGGCCATCGGCGTGTGCGCCGCCATCACACCGTGGAACTTCCCGGCCGCGATGATCACGCGCAAGGTCGGCCCCGCGCTGGCCGCGGGCTGCACCATCGTCGTGAAGCCGGCGGAGCTGACGCCGCTGAGCGCCTTCGCGCTGGGCGTGCTGGCGCTCGAAGCCGGCCTGCCGCCCGGCGTGCTGCAGATCGTGACCGGCGACGCGCCGGCCATCGGCAGCGCGCTGTGCGAGAGCGACGTGGTGCGCAAGCTGAGCTTCACCGGCTCGACCGGCGTCGGCCGCCTCCTGATGCAGCAGTGCGCGCCGACCCTCAAGAAGCTGTCGCTCGAACTCGGCGGCAACGCGCCGTTGATCGTGTTCGACGATGCCGACCTCGACACCGCCGTGCAGGGCATCGTCGCGTCGAAGTTCCGCAACGCCGGCCAGACCTGCGTGTGCGCCAACCGCATCTACGTGCAGGCCGGCATCCACGACGCGCTGGTCGAGCGGCTGGTCAAGGCGGTCGAGGCCATGCCGGTGGGCAACGGCCTCGAACCGGGCGTGACGCAGGGCCCGCTGATCGACGACCGCGCCGTTGCCAAGGTGCGCCAGCACATCGACGACGCGCTCGCGCAGGGTGCGCAGTTGCGCACCGGCGGCCAGCCGCATGCGCTGGGCGGCACCTTCTTCACGCCGACCGTGATGACCGGCGTGACGCAGGCGATGCGCGTGGCGCGCGAGGAAACCTTCGGCCCGCTGGCGCCGATCTTCCGCTTCGAGACCGACGCCGAGGCCATCGCGATGGCCAACGCCACCGAGTTCGGCCTGGCGGCCTACCTCTTCACCGAAGACCGACGCCGCATCTGGCGCGTGAGCGAGCAGCTGGAGACCGGCATGGTCGGCATCAACACCGGCCTGATCTCGAACGAGGTCGCGCCCTTCGGCGGCGTCAAGCAGTCGGGCCTGGGCCGCGAGGGCTCGCGCCATGGCATCGAGGACTACCTCGAGCTCAAGTACCTCTGCCTGCAGGACTGACAGGCTGACGCCACAGCCGCGTCGCACCCGTTCACTGCCCCGGGCGATCCCGGCGGCATCGAATGCGGCCAGAATACCTACGGCCCGACCGGCAGAAATGCGGTAGGGTCGAGCCACACCGGTTCCGTTCGAGCCCCGGTCCCGTTCAAAAGCATTGGCAATGCGGTGCCGATGGCCGTTGCCTGGGACAGGCGATAGAGCACTTCACACCCTGAGCCGGAGGGCCATGCCAAGCGACATAGTCAAGCGAGTCATTTCGCAGTGTGCCGACGACGCCGCCCCCCCGGCCGACGTCGCGCGAGCCATCGTCGGCGCCCTGAAGTCCCTGCATGCGGAACTCACCATGGTGGTGGGCGTGCAGGCGGCGTCCTCGCTGATCGCCCATGCCGTGCACCGCACGCGCACCACGGTCGGATGGACCCTGGTTTCTTCGGCGGTCATCACCGACAAGACCCTCGACGCGTTGCGCGACGACCTGGCGGCGCGTCCGCCAGCGGGCTGCCGCGCGGCGGGTGAATTCCTGCTCTTAACCCTGGTCGATCACCTCATCTCCCTGATCGGACAGCCCCTGACTCGGCGCATGCTGCATTCCGCGTGGAACCTGCCCGATGCCGCACCCACTTCTCACGAGAGCCTTCAATGATCGACAAGGTTGTCATCCAGCGCTTGCCCACGGGCGTCCCGGGCCTCGATGCGCTCCTGACCGGAGGGCTTGCGGAATTCTCCTTCAACCTGATTGCGGGGGCCCCCGGCTCGGGCAAGACCACCCTGGCGCATCAGATCATGTTCGCGCTCGCCAACCCCCAGCGCCGCGCCATCTTCTTCACGGTGCTGGGCGAGCCGCCGCTGAAGATGCTGCGCTACCAGCAGCAGTACAGCTTCTTCGATGCGGCCAAGGTCAACGATTCGATCCGCTTCATCAACCTGGCCGATGAACTGGTGTCCGGGGATTACGACCGGGTGCTCGCGCGGATCGTCGAAGAGGTGGAGCGGTTCGAGCCCTCCCTGGTGATGGTCGATTCCTTTCGATCGGTCGTGCAGGCCGCACGGGTGGTCGGCAAGGACGAGCTCGATCTTCAGCGCTTCGTTCAGCGGCTGGGGATGCTGTTGACCACCTGGCAGGCCACCACCTTCCTCATCGGCGAATACGTCGCCCTGGAGGCGCAGGCCAATCCGATCTTCACCGTGGCCGACGGCATCCTGTGGATGGCGCAGAGCGTCGAGCGCAATTCGATGGTTCGCAAGATCCAGATCATGAAGATGCGCGGACACGCCACGATCCCGGGGCTGCACACCTTTCGCATCAGCAGCGACGGGGTGCATATCTTTCCCCGCACCATCACCAGCGGTCATATGCCCCCCGACAACACCGGCAGCAGGCAGAGCACGGTGCCCGCGAGGCTGTCGATGGGCGTTCCGCTGCTCGACGAGCTGATGGGTGGGGGGTTGCCGGCCGGCTACTCGCTGCTGGTCTCCGGCCCTTCGGGATCGGGCAAGTCGCAACTCGCGGCGGCGTTCCTGGCCGAGGGTGCGCGGGTCGGCGAAAAGGGTGTCCTCGCCGCATTCGAGAAGAGTCCGGCACGCTCGCACAAGCTCAAGCTGGACGAACTGATCGCCAACGGGCAGGTGGGCGTGATCGACACGCGCGCGCTGGACCTGTCCATCGATGAAACGCTGTATGCGCTGACGGAGATGATCGAACGCACCGGGGCCACCCGGGTGGTGATCGATTCCCTCTCCGGCTTCGAGCTGGCCCTGGCACCGACCTTCCGGGAGGACTTCAAGGAGTCGCTGCATCGCATGATCGCGGTGCTCACGGGCCTGGGCGTGGCGGTGCTGCTGATTTCCGAACTCGAAGACCGATACACCGACCTGCGCTTCAGCCCGTACGGCACGGCTTTCCTGACCGACGCGATCATCGTGCAGCGCTATGTCGAATTCAAAGGCCAGCTCAAGCGGGTAATGGGCGTCGTGAAGGTGCGAAACAGCGTCCACAGCCATGATCTTCGGCCCTACGAGATCACCGATGCGGGGCTGGTGATCGGTGGGCCGGTCCCCGCCATGGACGCGATGCTGACGGGGCACCCACGGCTGATCGGCGGCGCCGCCGGAGCCTGAGATGAACCGCCGGCCCCGTGACGCTCAGCGTGAACCCGGTGCCGGCCATGGTCGGCCGCCCGGCCCGCAGGCGTTGGCCGAGCGTCGCCTGCAGGACATGCAGGAAGCCAATGCGCACCTCGTTCATGCGACCCTTGCCGCCGAGCAGCTCGGCGAGGCCGCGAAGCGGGTCAAGCGGCAGCAGGACGAGTTCATTGCCATGCTGGCGCACGAACTGCGCAACCCCCTGGCGCCCATCCGGAGTGCGGCGACGCTCCTGGAGCGGCTCGAGCCGGTCGACCCGCGCGTCAAGGCGATCAGCGACATCGTCGGCCGTCAGGTGGCGCACATGGCGCGCCTGCTGGACGACCTGCTCGATGCGTCGCGGGTGACCAGCGGCAAGGTCACCTTGCGCCGAAGGCCGACCTCGGTGGCCGAGTTCGTGGATGAAGCGGTCGAGACGACCCGATCCCTCATCGAGTCCCAGCACCAGACACTCACCCTGACCCTGCCGCCATCCCCGCTCTATGTGAACGGCGACCCCACGCGCCTGGCGCAAGTCGTCGGCAACCTGCTGCACAACGCCAGCAAATACACCCCCGACGATGGCGCCATCGACCTGAGCGTTCGCCAGGACGGGGCGTCCGTGGTGCTGCGTCTGAAGGACAACGGAGGCGGCATCGCCGAAGAGGCGATCGAGGGCATCTTCGACCTCTTCACGCAGGAGGAGCGCTCGCTGAGCCGCAGCCATGGCGGCCTGGGTGTGGGGCTTGCCGTGGTGCGCAGCATGGTGGAACTGCACGGCGGGACGATCTCGGTGCACAGCGACGGTGTCGGTCGAGGGACCGAATTCACGGTCGTTCTCCCGCGGATCGACCATGTGGCCGAGCCGGCCCCGGCGCACGCGAGCGAACTCGGCTTCGGCCCCGCGCGCGTCCTGGTCGTCGACGACAACCAGGATGCCGGCGACATGCTCGCCATGCTGCTGCAGGTGTCCGGCCATGAGGTGGAAGTCGCCCGCGACGGGCTCACCGCGCTCGCCACCTTCGCGCGGCAGCGCTCGGAGGTCGTGCTGTGCGACATCGGCCTTCCCGGCATGAGCGGCTACGAGGTCGGGAAACGCATTCGCCTCGAGAAGAAGGAGGACGGCCTCGAACCGCTGCTGATCGCGCTCACGGGGTATGACTCACCCGCCGACCGGGCCAGAACGCTGGCGTCGGGCTTCGATTGCCACGTGGCGAAGCCGGCTGATTTCGACGCCATCCTCGCGTTGATCCAGCGTCACTTCGCCGCGAGACGCGCGATCAACCCCTGAGGCCGGCACCACGTCCTCGACGCACGTGTCGGGTCATGCCTGCAGCCGTGCCTTGAAAAAATCGTGCGTTCGGGCATTGGCCAGCCGTGCGGCCGCCGCGTCGTAGTGCGCGCCCCCGTGCCGCGCGAAGGCATGCATGCAGCCGGGGTAGCGGTAGACCTCGACGTTCGGCTTGCCGGCCAGTGCGTCGACGATGGCCTGCTGCGCGGCCGGGTCGATGAACTCGTCGTCCTCGCCCAGGTGCATGAGCAACGGCGCGGTCAGCCCCGGCGCTTCATTTAGAAACTCGTTCGTGCGGCCGCCGTAGTACGCCACGGCCGCGTCGGGGGCCGCACGCACGGCCGTCAGGAAGGTCATGAGCCCGCCGAGGCAGAAGCCCATGAGCCCGACCTTGCCCGAGGCAACCGGCAGATGCCGGGCGGCCTCGAGCGTGGCGGCCACGTCGCGCACGCCGGCGTCCAGGTCGTAGGCCTGGTAGAGCGCCAGGGCCCGCGGCCAGTCGGTGTCCGGCGACAGGTCCAGCCCCGGTTCGAGGCGCCAGAACAGGTCGGGGCACAGGGCGATGAAGCCCTGCGCCGCCAGCGCGTCGCAGGTGGCGCGCAGGTCGGCGTTGATGCCGAAGATCTCCTGGCAGACCACGATGGCGGGCGCGGGCTTCGCGCCCGGCGCCGGGCGTGCCGCGTAGGCCGCGAAGTCGCCGTCCGGCGTGGTGATGGTCACGCTGTTCATCGGGGTCCGCCTCGGGCTCAGCCCTTGATGAAGCTCAGCAGGTCGGCGTTGATGACGTCCGCATGCGTCTTGAACATGCCGTGCGGGTAGCCCGGGTAGATCTTGAGCGTGGCGCCCTTCACCAGCTTGGCCGACAGCACGGCGGCGTCCTGGTAGGGCACGATCTGGTCGTCGTCGCCGTGCATCACGAGGGTGGGCACGTCGATCTTCTTCAGGTCTTCCGTGAAGTCGGTTTCGGAGAAGACCTTGATGCAGTCGTAGTGCGCCTTCACGCCGCCGGCCATGCCCTGGCGCCACCATTCGGTGCGGATGGCTTCGGACACCTTGGCGTTCGGCCGGTTGTAGCCGTAGAAGGGGATCGTGAGGTCCATGTAGAACTGCGAGCGGTTGGCGGCCACGCCGGCACGGATGCCGTCGAACACCTCGATCGGCAGGCCGCCCGGGTTGGCGGCGGTCTTCACCATGATGGGCGGCACGGCGCTGATCAGCACGGCCTTGGCGACGCGCTTGGTGCCGTGGCGTCCGATGTAGCGGGCGACTTCGCCGCCGCCGGTGGAGTGGCCGATGTGGATCGCGTTCTTCAGGTCGAGTGCTTCGGTCAGCGCGGCCAGGTCGTCGGCATAGGTGTCCATGTCGTTGCCGGTCCAGGTCTGGGTCGAGCGGCCATGGCCGCGGCGGTCGTGCGCGATTACGCGGTAGCCCTTCTGCAGGAAGTACAGCATCTGGATGTCCCAGTCGTCGGCCGAGAGCGGCCAGCCGTGCGAGAACACGATGGGCTGGCCGGTGCCCCAGTCCTTGTAGTAGATCTGGGTGCCGTCTTTGGTGGTGATGGTGGGCATGGGTTGGTTTCCTTTGGAGAGCGGTTGATGGGATGGGAAAGGGCTGCCACCTGCGGCGCAGCCTGGCAGGGCCATGGCGGCGGTCACGGCCGCCGCGCCGCCCGCCAGCAGCAGCTGGCGGCGCGACAGGTCGGCGAGGAAGGTGGTCGGGGATTCGTTCACGGGGACTCCTGATGGGGCGTTGTGCCTGCGGAAAGTCTGCAGGCCGGCCATCGCAAGGGCGTCTCCCCGAAGGGGCGAAAGGCTTCCGTCCGATGGCGCATCGATGGGAACCCGAATGGCGCGCGCGCGCATCGGTCAATGGGGGGAGATGGCGCGGAACGGGCGTGCGCGCCGTATGTCCGCTGTCGACGATGCGCGTCGCCTGGTCACAATGGCACGCGGCGCGGCGCCTTCCAATGCGCGTGCGCCCACCACGACCGGGGCGCGACGGGATCTCAACATGCTGGATGGACGATGGGAACTTTGCAGGGCAGCCGCGTGACCGACGGCGCGGACCGGCCGCCGAGCCGGCTGGTCGACCGCACGCTGCGCAGCGACGCCCAACTGCTGCTGGCGCGGCGCACCGCGACCGGCGGCGGCGCGTCGGTGCTGATCCTGCGCACCGCCGCGACCCGGCCCGGCGCTGCGCTGCGCGAGCGGCTGCGCCACGAGTACGCGCTGCGCGAGCGGCTCGACGACGGCTGGGCCGCGCGGCCGATCCACCTCGACCTCGAGGCCGAGCACCCCGCGCTCACGCTCACCGACCCGGGCGGCGAGCTGCTGTCGCGCCGCATGGGCGGACCCTGGCCGGTGCGCGCGGCGCTGCGGGTGGCGGTGGGCATGGCCGCCGCGCTCGGCCAGCTGCATGCGCGCGGGCTGGTCCACAAGGACATCCAGCCCGGCCATTTCTTCGTCGACGTGGCGGCGGCGCGGGCCTGGCTCACTGGCTTCGGGCTCGCCTCGGCCGTGCCGCGCGAACAGGCCAGCGCGGCGCACTCGGACATCATCGCCGGCACGCTGCGCTACATGGCGCCGGAACAGACCGGCCGCATGAACCGCTCGGTCGACGCGCGCAGCGACCTGTACGCGCTGGGCGCCACCTTCTACGAGATGCTGACCGGCGTCGCCCCCTTCCAGGTCACCGACCCGGCCGCGCTGATGCACGCCCACCTCGCGCAGCAGCCGGTCGCCCCCGGCGTGCGCGTGCCCAGCCTGCCGAACACGCTGTCGCGCATCGTCATGAAGCTGCTGGCGAAGGCGGCGGAAGACCGCTACCAGACCGCCGCCGGGCTCGAGCTCGACCTACGGCGCTGCCTGTCGGACTGGGAGCGCCAGGGCAGCCTCGACGACTTCGTGCTCGGCACCGCCGACGTGCCCCGCCAGCTGCTCGTGCCGGAGCGGCTCTACGGCCGCGAGCGCGAGGTGGCCGCGCTGCGCGCCGCCTTCGACCGCGTGGCCGACCAGGGGCGGATCGAGCTGGTGCTGGTGCATGGGCCCGCGGGCATCGGCAAGTCGTCGATGGTGCGGGAGCTGCAGCGCGCACTGCTCGGCGCCGGCGGGCTGTTCGCCTCGGGCAAGTTCGACCAGTACACGCGCGACGTGCCGCTGGCCACGCTGTCGCAGGCGCTGCAGGGCCTGCTGGGCATGGTGCTCGGCCGGCCCGAGCCCGAGCGCGCCGCGTGGCAGGCCGCGCTGCGCAAGGCGGTGGAGCCGCACGGCCATTTCGTCGCGGGGCTGCTGCCGCAGCTGGAGACGTTGATCGGCCCGCAGCCCGAAGGGCCGGAGCCCTCGTCGCAGGACGCGCAGGCCCGCTTCCATCAGGTGTTCCGGCGCTTCCTCCAGGTCTTCGCGCGGCGTGAGCATCCGCTGGTGCTGTTCCTCGACGACCTGCAATGGGCCGACCGGGCCACCAGCGACCTGCTGGTGCAATGGCTCATGGCGCCCGACGACGCGCATCTCCTGCTGGTCGGTGCCTGCCGCGACGTGGGGGGCGATGCGGCATCGGCCGACGCCTCCGATCTGGTGGCGCGGCTGCGGGCCCTGGGCGGCGAGGGTGCGCCGGTCAGCGAGATCGCGCTGCGCCCGCTCGACCTCGAGGACATCGGCTGGCTGGTGGCCGACACCCTGCGCACCGACACGCATCGCGTCGCCGCGCTGGCGCGGCGGGTGCACGAACGCACCGGCGGCAACCCCTTCTTCGCGGGCCAGTTCATCACCGAGCTGGCCGACGAGCACCTGCTGCTCTACGACGCCCCGACCGCCGGCTGGACCTGGGACATCGCGCGCATCGATGCACTGGCCGAGGCCGACCCGGGCGCCGACGCCGTGGTCGCGCTGATGGCGCTGAAGCTGCAGCGGCTGCCGGCGGCTACCCGCGGCCTGCTGCAGCAGCTGGCCTGCCTCGGCGTGCAGGCCGAGGCAGCGGCACTGGCCGTCGCCGCGCCCTGCGACGCCGACACGCTGGGCGTGCTGCTGCATCCGGCGGTCGCGGCCGGCCTGCTGCTGCAGCGCCAGAGCCTGTGGGTCTTCGCGCACGACAAGGTGCGCGAGGCGGCCTACGCGCAGGTGCCGGCCGCCGCCCGGCCGCGGCATCACCTGCAGATCGCGCGGCGCATGCTGGCCGGCACGCCGTCGCCGGACGCGCGCATCGCCGCGGTCTTCGACATCGTCGACCAGCTCAACCGCGGTGCCGCCGCCATGACGCGCCAGACCGAACGCGAGGCGGCGGCCGAACTCAACCTGATGGCGGCCCACCGCGCGCGCCGGGCCACCGCCTACGGTTCGGCGCTGGGTTACCTGGGCGCCGGCATGGCGCTGCTGACCGAGGCCTCGTGGCAGCGCCGCCATGCGATGTGCTTCGACCTGCACCTGGTGCGCAGCGAATGCGAACTGCTGGCAGGCCTGACCGCGCAGGCCGACCCGCGCCTGGCCGCGCTGCTGCCGCGCGCCCGCACCCGGGCCGAGCGCGCGGCGGTGTATCGCCTGCGCGTGGTGATGCATGTGCTGTGTTCGGACTACGCCCGTGCGGTGGCGCAGGCCATCGAATGCCTGTCCGACTTCGGCATCGACCTGGTGCCGCACCCGAGCGACGCGCAGCGTGACGCGGCCTACGCCGACGTGCTGATGCGCCTGGGCGACCGCCCCATCGAGTCGCTCAGCGACCTCCCGCGCGCGGTCGACCGCGACGTCGAGGCGGCCATGGCGGTGCTCTCGGAACTCTTTGCGCCGGCCTGCTTCACCGACGAACGCCTGGCCTTCGTGTACCTGTGCCACATGGTGCGGCTGAGCCTGTCGCACGGCATCACGCCCGGCTCGGCGCAGGGCTTCGCCTGGTTCGGCATCCTGCTCGGCCGCTTCTACGGCCGGCACGACGAGGGGCTGCGCTTCGCCCAGCTGTCGCGCGCGCTCGTGCTGCGCCACGGCTTCGGCGCCTACGAAGCCAAGAGCCTGTTCTCGCTCGAGATCGCCAGCGGCTGGACCCGCCCGCTCGACGTGGCGGTGCGGCTGGCGCGCGCCACCTTCACCGCGGCGGCCGAACAGGGCGACGTGGCCGTGGCCTGCTTCGCCAGCCACCATGTGGTGAACGACCTGCTGCTGCGCGGTCATCCGCTCGACGCGGTGGCGCAGGACATCGAGGCCGGCCTGGCCTTCGTGCGCAAGGCGGGCTTTCGCGACGTGGTCGACGAGCTGCTGTCGCAGCAGCGTTTCGTGCAGGCGCTGCGCGGCCGCACGGCCGGCATCAAGAACTGGGACGGCGACGGCTTCGACACCGCCGCATTCGAAGCCACGCTCGAGCCCGACCGCATGCCCACGATGGTCTTCTGGCACTGGCTGCTGCGGGCGCAGTCCTTCTTCATCGGGGGCCGGCCCGACCTGGCGTGGGACGCCGCGCAGCGCGCGCAGGCGTGGCTGTGGTCGGCGGTGCATGTGCAGTGCGCCAACCAGCCCTACATCGCGGCGCTGGCGCTGTCCGGCCTGCCCGCCGAACACCCGGCCTGCGGGGCCGACCGGCCGCAGCGCCTGCGTGGCTACCGCGACCAACTCGCCGGCTGGGGCAGCCACGCGCCCCATACCTTCGCCGACAAGGTGGCGCTGCTCGACGCGGAGATCGCGCGGCTGGAAGGCCGCACGCTCGACGCCGGGCGCCTCTACCAGCGCGCCACCGACCTGGCCCGCACCCACGGGCTGCTGCAGAACGAAGCCATCGCCAGCGAACTGGCGGCCCGCTTCCACGCCGGCGAGGGCCTCGCGACCGTGAGCGAGACCTACCTGCGCAGCGCGCGGCACGCCTACCTGCGTTGGGGCGCCGATGCCAAGGTGCGCCAGCTGGAGCAGACCTTCGCCTTCCTGCGGCACGAGCCGGTGACGGGCGGCGACGTGGCGCCGGACTTCGAGCTCTCGGCCGAGCGCATCGACCTCGCGGCGATGATCCGCGTGTCGCAGGCGCTGTCGGGCGAGATCGTGCTCGACCGCCTCATCGACACGCTGCTGACCGCGGGCATCGGGCATGCCGGCGCGCAGCGCGGCCTGCTGGTGCTGTCCGACGGCGATGCCTGGCGCGTCGAGGCCGAGGCGCACACGCGCCGGGACGGCGAGGGCGTGGGGGTCGACTTCCGCCGCACGGCGCTGACCGAGCACGACATGCCTGCCACCATGCTCCAGCACGTGGTGCGCACCCGCAAGCGCATGCTGCTCGACGACGCATCGGTGGCGCAGGTGCTGAGCCCGCAGGGTGCCGGCCGCGTGGACGAGCGCGCCGGCCGCCGCTCGGTGCTGGCGCTGCCGCTGGTGCGGCAGGGCCAGCTGCTCGGCCTGCTGTACCTCGAGAACAACCTGGCGCCGCGCGTCTTCACGCCGGAGCGGCTGAGCCTGCTCGAGGTGATGGCCTCGCAGGCGGCGATCTCCCTGGAGAACGCGCGGCTCTACGCCGACCTGGCGCGCGAGAACCATGAACGCCGCGTGGCCGAGCGCGAGAACGCGCGCGTGCAGGCGGCGCTGCAGGACAGCGAACTGCGCTTTCGCCGCATGGCCGACGCGACCCCCGACGTGATCTGGATCACCGAGCTCGTGCCCGAGCGCGTGGTGTACGCGAGCCCGAGCTTCGAGCGCATCTGGGGCCGCAAGGTGGAAGACCTGTACCGCGAGCCGCACCTGTGGATCGACAGCATCCACCCGGCGGACCGCGGCCGCATCGGCGAGACCTTCGGCCAGTGGCTCGACGGCGGCGCCCACGCGCCGTGGAACGCGGAGTTCCGCGTGCTGCGGCCCGACGGCGCGGTGCGCTGGATCCACGAGCGCGGCGTGCTCATCTCCGACGGCCAGGTGCAGCGCGTGAGCGGCATCTCGACCGACATCACCGAGCGCCGCATGGCCGAGGCCGCATTGCGCGAATCCGAAGAACGCTTCGCCCTGGCGGTGGCGGGCGCCAACGACGGCATCTACGACTGGGACATCCTGAGCGACCAGATGTTCATGTCGGAACAGGCCCAGCGCCTCTACGGACTGGAACTCGGCCCGACCCTGCGCACGCGCTGGGAATGGCTGATGCTGGTGAAGATCCACCCCGACGACATCGCGGTGCGCAGCGAGAGCATCTTCGGCTACCTCGAAGGCCGCCTGCCGACCTGCGACGGCGAATGGCGCATGCTGCACCCCGACGGCGTCTACCGCTGGCTGCGCGTGCGCGGCGTCTGCGTGCGCGACGCCAGCGGGCGCGCGACGCGCCTGGCCGGCTCGGTCAGCGACATCGACCTGCAAAAGCGCGCCGAGGCGGCGTTGCAGCAGAGCCAGCGGCTGGAGGCGGTCGGCACGCTGGCCGGCGGCATCGCGCACGACTTCAACAACATCCTGGGCGCCATCCTCGGCTTCGGCGAGATGGCGCTGCGCGGCACGCGCGCGGGCAGCCGCACGCGGCGCGACATCGAGTTCATCCTGAAGGCCGGCGAGCGCGGCCGGGCGCTGGTCGAGCGCATCCTGGCCTTCAGCCGCAGCGGCCTGGCCGAGCGCGTGCCGGTGCACGTCGAGGGCGTGGTGGAGGAGGCGCTCAACCTGCTGTCGGCCGGGCTGCCCGAGGGCGTGCGCGTGCGTACCGAGCTGCACGCGGGGGCGGCCGCCATCCGCGGCGACGCCACGCAGATGCACCAGGTGTTCATGAACCTCGCCACCAACGCGCTGCAGGCCATGCCCGAGGGCGGCACGCTGCGCGTCGGCCTGGCGCCGCAGCGGCTCGCGCAGCCGCAGGTCGCGACCACCGGCACGCTCCCGGCCGGCGAGTACCTGGTGCTGTCGATCGCCGACACCGGCGCGGGCATCGGCCCGGAGAACATCGCGCGCATCTTCGACCCCTTCTTCACCACCAAGGAAGTCGGCTCGGGCACCGGCCTGGGCCTGTCGCTGGTGCACGGCATCGTCTCGGAGTTCGGCGGCGCGCTCGACGTGCGCACGGTGCTCGGCGAGGGCAGCACCTTCACCGTGTACTTGCCGCGCATCGACGACCTGCCGCTGCCGGTCGAGCGTGCGCCGCACGCGCTGCCGCGCGGCGCGCACGAGCAGGTGCTGGTGGTCGACGACGAGGAGGCGCTGGTGCGCCTGGCCACCGACACGCTCACCAGCCTGGGCTACGTGCCGGTCGGCTTCACGTCGAGCGAGGAGGCGCTGGCCGCCTTCACCGCGCACCCCGACCGCTTCGACGCCGTGCTCACCGACGAGCGCATGCCGGGGCTGTCGGGTGCGGAGCTGATCCGTGCCCTGCGCCAGGTGCGGCCCAGCGTGCCGGTGGTGCTGGTGAGCGGCTACCTTGGCGCGGCGGTGGTGCGGCGCGCGCGCGAGGCCGGGGCCGACGCGGTGCTCGGCAAGCCCGTGGCCCGGCACGAGCTGGCGAACGCGCTGGCGCGCTTGTTGGGAGCCGTGAGCTGATCCTGGCGGGGCTCAGCCCATCGCCGTCTCGACCGCCTGCATCAGCTCGCCGTGCGTGAAGGGCTTGGGCAGCACGGCGGCCGCGCCGAGCTGCCCGATCAGCGGCGCCGACGTGCCTTGGCCGCGGCCCAGGCGCGCCGACAGAACGATCAGCGGGACGTGCTGCAGCGCCTTGAGCCGGCGCACCAGCGGTGCCGCCGAACGCGGGCTGGACACGTTGGCGATGACCAGGTCGACCTGCAGCCCGGCCAGCGTGCCGGGCTGCGCGACCGTCACCGTGTGGCCGGCCTCCGCCAACCATTGCACGATCAACTGGCGCATGAGGTCGTCGCTCTCGACGACGGCGATACGGTAGGCAGGGGGCACGGTGTCGTCTGTCTCTTTCCGGTGGGGCGCAGGGCCGTGGCCGATGCGCGTGTTGTTCCGCCATTGAAAACCGCCTGCGGCCACTTTGGATGCCAGAAGGATGGCCCCATGTGTCATCGGACACAGACGGGGCGTGAGATGATCGAAGGCGGAGCGAAAATGAGCCATGCATGAGAGCGGCGAGACCGGTTTGACGCACGTCCTCGCGGTGGACGACGACCCGTCCGTGCGCGACCTCATCGCCACCTACCTGGGCGATTACGACATGCGCGTCACGGCGGTGCCGGACGAGCAGGGGATGTCCAAGGTGCTGGCCCGCGAGGCGGTCGACCTGGTGTTGCTGGACCTGCGCCTCAAGGGCGAGGACGGCATGGACATCGCCCGCAGGCTGCGCGCCGAGTCGAAGCTGCCCATCATCATCCTCACCGGCCGGCAGGATGACGCCGACCGCGTGATGGGTCTCGAACTCGGTGCCGACGACTACCTCACCAAGCCCTTCTCGCCCCGCGTGCTGCTCGCGCGCATCCGTGCACTGCTGCGTCGCACCCGCATGCACGAGACGCTGGCCGACACGGTGGCCAACATCCGTGCCTACCGCTTCGCCGGCTGGGACCTGAACCTGCGGCTGCGCCGGCTGAGCGCGCCCGACGGCCGCGCCGTGCCGCTGCGCAACGGCGAGTTCAACCTGCTGATCGCCTTCCTGTCGGCGCCGCAGCGCGTGCTGGCGCGCGAGCAGCTGCTCGACCTTTCCCGCCTGCACAACGCCGAGGTGTATGACCGCTCGGTCGACGTGCAGGTCGGCCGGCTGCGCCGCAAGATGGAAGAGAACCCGCGCGCGCCGACGCTCATCGTCACCGAGCGGGGCGCGGGCTACGTGTTCAAGGCTGCGGTCGACGTGGTGCGCGACTAGGGCCTACAAGGCGACGGCCGTCGAGCGGCTAACCTCGGGCCTCCATGGCCGAATCCCGCATTGCCATCTATGGCGCCATCGTCGCGAACGTGGCGATCGCCGTCACCAAGTTCGTCGTCGCCGGCCTCACCGGGAGTTCGGCCATGCTGTCCGAGGGCATCCACTCGGCGGTCGATACGTTCAACGGCGTGCTGCTGCTGGTCGGCCTCAGGCTGAGCCAGCGCCCCGCGACCGACGAGCACCCCTTCGGCCATGGCAAGGAGCTCTATTTCTGGAGTCTCATGGTGGCCGTGCTGATCTTCGGTCTGGGCGGCGGCGTGTCGTTCTACGAGGGCATCCACCACATCCGCGACCCCGAGCCGCTCAGCGACCCGACGTGGAACTACATCGTGCTGGGCGCGGCGGCGCTGTTCGAGGGCGCGAGCTTCGTCATCGCGCTGCGCCAGTTTCGCGGGCAGGCACGCGGGCGGCCGTTCTGGAACGCGCTGCACGCGAGCAAGGACCCGGGCACCTACACCGTGCTGGCCGAAGACGGTGCGGCGCTGCTGGGGCTGGTCGTTGCCGCCACGGGCATATTCCTGAGCCACCGCTTCGGCATGCCCGAGCTCGATGGCGCCGCCTCGGTCGTCATCGGCCTCCTGCTGGCCGGCGTGGCCGTGCTGCTGGTGCGAGAGTCGCGCGGGCTGCTCATCGGCGAAGGCATCCGGCGGGAGACGGCGCAGGACATCCGGTCGATCGCACGGGCCCAGCCGCATGTGCGCGACGTCGGCCGCATCCTGTCGATGTACATGGGGCCCGAGGAGGTGCTGGTCACCGTCGACCTCGATTTCGACCCCGGCACGCGCACCGAAGAGGCTGCGGCGGTCATCACGGTCATCCAGCGACAGGTGCGCGCGCGTTATCCCATGATCCAACGACTTTTCATCGAGGCCGGAGAGGCCCGCGCATGACCGCATTCCGATCGAGATTCCGCCTGAGATGCGCGTTGGCGGCGCTGGCCTGGCTGCCCCTGTGCGCGACGCCCGCGCTGGCCGTCGCGCCCAGCTGGGGCGCCATTGCCGCCCGGCCCGGCGGCTACGGCTATTCGTTCAACCAGACCAGCCGCGCCGCGGCCGAGCGCGTGGCGCGTGCGCAGTGCGAGGGCGCGGCCGGCCGCTCGACGCGCTGCGAGGTGCGTGTCTATTTCGATCGCAGCTGCGCGGCGCTGGCCACCGGCAATTTCGGTGAGTGGGGCACGGCCATCGGGCCCGACCGGAAGGCTGCGGGACAGGCCGCGGTCGCGCAGTGCGACGGGCACCTGCCGACCGAACCCTGCAAGCTCGCGGTCAGCGTCTGTTCGCTGCCCTGAGAAGCTGTGAACGAGGTCAAAGCAGCTTGCGATAGACCACGAAGCCCGACCTGTCGGCCACCTGGTCGTAGAGACGCATCGCCGTGTGGTTGGTTTCGTGCGTCTGCCAGTACACCCGCCCGGCGCCGGCCTGGGCCGCGCTTCGGTAGACCTCCTCGATGAGCGCGCGGGCCACGCCCTTTCCGCGCGCGGCCTCCACGGTGAAGAGGTCTTGCAGATAGCAGGTCGGATTCAGCTGGATCGTGCTGCGGTGAAAAAGAAAGTGCACCAGCCCGATGAGTCCATCGGCGCTCTCTGCGACCCGCGCGTGCATCGGTTCCTGCGGGTCGAGAAAGCGTGACCAGGTGGTGCGGGTGATCGCTTCGGGCAAGGCCGTCTCGCCGCTGCGTCCGTAGAAGGCGTTGTAGCCGTCCCAGAGCGGGCTCCAGGCCGCGAAGTCGGTGTCTGCGATGGGGCGGATGCGAAGGGGAGAAGGCATGGGAGGGTCCGGTTGTCTGTCGGGGGGGCGGGTGCGGCTACGCAGTCGTCCAGTCATTTTTATGCTTTCTTTACGCTCCGCCACCGCCTCTGTTCCCCGTTTTTACGGCCCTCGGCGCAAACTCACTGCCGTGTCTCGACCAGAGGAGTGACAGATGGACATCGTATGGATTGCGGCGGTCGCCGTGTTGTGGATAGCCGTTGCCGAGATGGTGGTGGGGCTGAACAAGCTCGCCGCCCCGAAGGGCCGGGAGAAGGCCGCCTCGGCATCATCGGGAGCACGGACGTGATCAGCCTCGACGTGCTCTACGGCGCGGGCGGCCTGATCGCCGTCATTCTCTTCGCGTACCTCGTCTTCGCACTGATCTGCGCCGAGGAGTTCTGAGATGACCACTTCTGCCTGGGGCCTGCTGGTCCTGCTGCTGGTCGCGCTGGTCGTGCTCGGCTGGCCGCTGGGCCGCTTCATCGCCGCCTTGTGCGACGGCCGCCTGCCGCGCTGGATGCAGCGCGTCGAGGCGCCGCTCTTCAAGCTCGCCGGGGTCGCCCCCGACGAATCGATGCACTGGCGCACCTACGCCTTCGCGCTGCTGGCCTTCAATGCCATCGGCGCCTTCGCCGTCTATGGCCTGCAGCGCCTGCAGGCCGTGCTGCCGCTCAACCCGGCCGGCATGGCCGCGGTGTCGCCCGACTCGTCGTTCAACACGGCGCTGAGCTTCGTCACCAACACCAACTGGCAGGGCTACGCCGGCGAGTCGACCATGAGCTATCTCACGCAGATGCTCGGCCTCACGGTGCAGAACTTCCTGTCGGCCGCCACGGGCATCGCGGTGGCCTTCGCGCTGGCGCGCGGCTTCGCTGCGCGCAGCACCGACGGCAGGGGTTCGGTCGGCAACTTCTGGGTCGACATCACGCGCATCACCGCCTGGCTGCTGCTGCCGATCTCCTTCGTGCTGGCGATGTTCTTCGCCGGCCAGGGCGTGATCCAGAACTTCGACGCCTACCAGGCCGTCACCACGGTCGAGGCCACGGCCTACCAGACGCCCAAGCTGGATGCCGACGGCCAAGCGTTGAAGGACGCGGCCGGCGCGCCGGTGATGGAAGACGCCAGCACGCCGACGCAGACGATCGCCATGGGCCCGGTCGCGTCGCAGGAGGCGATCAAGATGCTCGGCACCAACGGCGGCGGCTTCTTCAACGCCAACTCGGCGCACCCCTACGAGAACCCGACCGCGCTCGCGAACTTCGTGCAGATGCTGGCGATCCTGCTGATCCCGGTGGCGCTGTGCTTCGCTTTCGGCCGCGTGGTCGGCGACCTGCGCCAGGGCTGGGCGGTGCTGGCCGCGATGACGGTGCTGTTCGTCGCCGCCGTGGTCGTCATCATCCCGGCCGAGCAGGCGGGCAACCCGCTGCTGCAGCCGCTGGGTGTCGACCAGATGGCGTCCGCGCTGCAGGCCGGCGGCAACATGGAAGGCAAGGAGACGCGCTTCGGCATCACGGCGTCGGCGCTGTTCGCCGCCATCACCACGGCCGCTTCGTGCGGTGCGGTGAATGCCATGCACGACTCCTTCACGCCGCTGGGCGGCATGGTGCCGATCGTGCTGATGCAGCTGGGCGAAGTCGTCTTCGGCGGCGTCGGCAGCGGGCTCTACGGCATGCTGATCTTCGCGATCCTGGCGGTGTTCATCGCCGGCCTGATGATCGGCCGCACGCCCGAGTACCTCGGCAAGAAGATCGAGGTGCACGAGATGAAGCTCACGTCGATCGCCATCCTCATCACGCCGATCGTCGTGCTGGCGGGCACGGCGGTGGCGGTGAGCATGGGCCTGGGCAAGGCGGGCATCGCCAACCCCGGCGCGCACGGCTTCTCGGAGATCCTCTACGCCTTCACCTCGGCCGGCAACAACAACGGCAGCGCCTTCGCCGGCCTGTCGGCCAACACGCCGTACTACAACGCGCTGCTCGGCATGGCCGTGTGGCTCGGCCGCTTCGGAATGATCGTGCCGGTGCTCGCCATCGCCGGCGCGCTCGCCGCCAAGAAACGCCTGCCCGTCACGGCCGGCACCATGCCCACGCACGGCCCGCTGTTCGTCGTGCTGCTGGTGGGCACCGTGCTGCTGGTCGGCCTGCTCAACTACGTGCCTGCGCTCGCGCTGGGTCCCGTGGTCGAACATCTGATGCTCTGGAAGTGAGGGTCGCACCATGACCTCGAAAACTGCAAGTTCCCTTTCGCTCTTCGACATGGCGCTGGTCCGGCCCGCGCTGTGGGGCGCCGTCGCCAAACTGAGCCCGCGCGTGCAATGGCGCAACCCGGTGATGTTCATCGTCTACATCGGCAGCATCCTCACGACGCTGCTCTGGGTGCATGCGCTGAGCTTCCCGGGGGACACGGGCATGCCGCCGGCCTTCGTGCTGGCCATCACGATCTGGCTCTGGTTCACCGTGCTCTTCGCCAACTTCGCGGAGGCGCTGGCCGAAGGCCGCAGCAAGGCGCAGGCCGCCTCGCTGCGCGGGCTGCGCAAGGACACCTGGGCCAAGAAGCTGAAGGAGCCGTTCCACGGGTCGAGCTTCCTTCCCGAACAGGCGCCGAATCTCCGGAAGGGCGATGTCGTGCTGGTCGAAACCGGCGACGTCATTCCGCTCGACGGCGAAGTCATCGAAGGCGTGGCCTCGGTCGACGAGAGCGCGATCACCGGTGAATCGGCACCGGTGGTGCGCGAGTCGGGCGGCGACTTCTCGGCGGTGACCGGCGGCACCCGCGTGCTGTCGGACTGGCTGGTGGTGCGCATCGCCGTGAACCCGGGTGAATCCTTCCTCGACCGCATGATCGGCATGGTCGAGGCGGCCAAGCGCCACAAGACGCCCAACGAGATCGCGCTGACCATCCTGCTGGTCGCGCTGACCATCGTGTTCCTGATGGTCACCGTCACGCTGCTGCCCTTCTCGGTGTTCAGCGTGAGCGCGATGGGCACGGGCACGGTGGTGTCGCTGACGGCACTGGTCGCGCTGCTGGTGTGCCTGATTCCGACCACCATCGGCGGGTTGCTGTCGGCCGTGGGCGTGGCCGGCATGAGCCGCATGATGCAGGCCAACGTGATCGCGACCTCGGGCCGCGCGGTGGAAGCCGCCGGCGACGTCGACGTGCTGCTGCTCGACAAGACCGGCACCATCACGCACGGCAACCGCCAGGCCAGCGCCTTCCTGCCGGCGCCGGGCGTGAGCGCCGAGCGCCTGGCGCGCGCCGCACTGCTGTCGTCGCTGCCGGACGAAACGCCCGAAGGCCGCAGCATCGTCGAGCTGGCCCGCCGCGGCGGCACCGACGACAGCGCGATCGCCGACGCACGCTTCGTGCCCTTCACCGCGCAGACCCGCATGAGCGGCGTCGACCTGCCCGCGGCTGGCAACAGCCTCGACGCCGACCTCGTCGCGTTGCGCAAGGGCGCGGTCGATGCCGTGCGCAAGCATGTCGAAGCGCTGGGCGGCCACATGGCCCCCGAGGTGCTGCGCGCCGCGGACGAAGTCGCGCGCCGCGGCAGCACGCCGCTGGCCGTGGCCGAGGGCAACCGCGTGCTCGGCGTCGTCGAGCTCAAGGACATCGTCAAGACCGGCATCAAGTCGCGCTTCGCCGAGCTGCGTGCGATGGGCATCAAGACGGTGATGATCACCGGCGACAACAAGCTCACCGCCGCCGCCATCGCGGCCGAGGCGGGCGTCGACGACTTCCTGGCCGAGGCCACGCCCGAAGACAAGCTCGCGCTGATTCGCCAGTACCAGGCCGAAGGCCGGCTGGTCGCGATGACCGGCGACGGCACCAACGACGCTCCCGCGCTGGCGCAGGCCGACGTGGCGGTGGCGATGGGCAGCGGCACGCAGGCCGCGAAGGAGGCGGGCAACATGGTCGACCTCGACTCCAACCCGACCAAGCTGCTCGAAGTGGTCGAGACCGGCAAGGCGCTGCTGATGACGCGTGGCTCGCTCACGACCTTCTCGATCGCCAACGACGTGGCGAAGTACTTCGCGATCATCCCCGCGATCTTCGTGTCGACCTACCCGCAGCTGGGCGCGCTCAACGTGATGCGGCTGGCGAGCCCGTCGTCGGCCATCCTGAGCGCGGTGATCTTCAATGCGCTGGTGATCGTGTTCCTGATCCCGCTCGCGCTCAAGGGCGTGCGCTACCGGCCCGTCGGTGCCGCCGCGCTGCTGCGCCGCAACCTCGCCATCTACGGCCTGGGCGGCCTGGTCGTGCCCTTCATCGGCATCAAGCTGATCGACTGGCTGCTGGTCGCCGTGCACCTCGTCTGAAAGAGACACCATGAAAACCATTCTTCGCCCCGCCCTCGTGCTCTTCGTGCTGTTGAGCGCGCTCACCGGGCTGGTCTATCCCTTGATCGTCACCGGCGCCGCGAAAGCGGTGTTCCCCGAGCAGGCAGCCGGCAGCCTGATCACGCGCGACGGCAAGGTCGTCGGCTCGCGGCTGATCGGCCAGAACTTCTCGGACCCGAAGCACTTCTGGGGCCGCCCGTCGGCCACCGCGCCGATGGCCTACAACGCCGCCGCGTCGGGCGGCTCCAACCAGGGGCCGCTGAACCCGGCGCTGGTCGATGCGGTCAAGGGCCGTGTCGAGGCGCTGCGTGCGGCCGACCCCGGCAACACGGCGCCGGTGCCGGTCGACCTCGTGACGACCTCGGCCAGCGGGCTCGACCCTGACATCAGCCCGGCCGCCGCCAACTACCAGGCGGCACGGGTCGCACGCGTGCGTGGTGTGCCGGTCGACCAGGTCCAGGCGCTGATCGCGCGCCACACCGAAGCGCCCTTCGGCGGTTTCCTCGGCGAGCCGCGCGTGAACGTGCTGGCGTTGAACCTGGCGCTCGACGCCATGCAGTAAAACCCCCGCATGGACGCTCCCCGCCCCGACCCCGACGCGCTGCTCGCGCAGATGCGCGGCGACGAAGCCCGCGCCCGCCGCGGGCGTCTGCGCATCTACTTCGGCGCCAGCGCGGGCGTCGGCAAGACCTGGGCGATGCTCGCGGCCGCGCAGCGCGAACACGCGGCGGGTCGCGACGTGCTGATCGGCGTGGTCGAGACGCATGGCCGCAGCGAGACGGCCGCGCTGCTGACCGGGCTGGCCCGCCTGCCGCTGCGCGACATCGCCTACCGCGGCCGCACTCTGGCCGAGTTCGACCTCGACGGGGCGCTGGCCCGCAAGCCCGCCGTGCTGCTGGTCGACGAGCTCGCGCATTCCAACGCGCCGGGCTCGCGCCATGCCAAGCGCTGGCAGGACGTGCAGGAGCTGCTGGCCGCCGGCATCGAGGTCTGGTCGGCGCTCAATGTGCAGCACCTCGAAAGCCTCAACGGCACGGTCGGTGCCATCACCGGCGTGCGGGTGCACGAGACGGTGCCCGACACCGTACTCGACGAGGCCGACGAGGTGGTGCTGGTCGACGTCACGCCCGACGAACTCACCGCGCGGCTGGCGGCCGGCAAGGTCTACCTGCCCCAGCAGGCCGAGCGCGCGGCGCAGAACTTCTTTCGCAAGGGCAACCTGATCGCGCTGCGCGAGATCGCCTTGCGCCGCACCGCCGAGCACGTGGAAGACGACGTGCGCGGCTGGCGCGTCGAGCAGTCCGGGCTGAACGGCAAGGATGGCGCAGGCGGCCCGCAGGCCTGGAACACCTCGGGCGCGATCCTCGCCTGCGTCGGCCCGCACGAGGGCGCGGCGCAGACGGTGCGCACGGCTGCGCGCCTGGCCGGGCAGCTCAACGTGCGCTGGCATGCCGCCTACGTCGAGACGCCGGCGCTGCAGCGCCTGCCGGCCGCGCAGCGCGACCGCATCCTGGCCGTGCTCAAGCTGGCCGAGGAGCTGGGCGCGGCGACCGCGGTGCTCACCGGCGCCAACGTGCCGCAGGCGCTCACCGCGCAGGCGCAACGGCTGAACTGCGCGACGCTGGTGGTGGGGCGTGCGGAGCCGGTGGCGGGCTGGCGCCGCTGGTGGCCGTCGGCGTCGCTCACGCGCGAGCTGGCGCGGCTCGCGCCCGCGCTCGACATCGTCGAGACGGCGCGTTCAGAAAGCTCGCGCCGCCTTGGCCGCACGCTGCTCGGTGCGGCACGCGACGTGGCGACCGGCGACGACATTCCCGACGACGCCGACCGGCCGCATGCGCGCTGGCCCGGCTACGTGTGGGCCGCGGCGATGGGCGTGGCCGTCACGCTGATCGCCACGCCGCTCTCGGGCGTGCTGGAGCAGGTGAACATCGTCATGCTGTTCCTGCTGGGCGTGGTCGGCATCGCGATGCGCTTCGGCCGCGGGCCGGCCGCGCTGGCGGCGCTGCTCAACGTGGCGGCCTTCGACTTCTTCTTCGTCTCGCCGCGGCTCTCGTTCGCCGTGGGCGACGTGCAGTACCTCGTCACCTTCGCGGTGATGCTCGGCGTCGGCCTGCTGGTCGGGCAGCTCACCGCCGGCCTGCGCTTCGCCGCGGGCGTGTCGACCAGCCGCGAGCGGCGCGCGCAGTCCTTGTTCGAGCTCACGCGCGAGCTCTCGGCCGCGCTCGAAAGCGCGCAGGTCGTCGAACTCGGCGCGGCGGCGGTGCAGGGGCACTTCGGCGGGCATGCGCTGGTGCTGGTGACCGACGCGAACGACCGCCTCGTCATGCCGCCCTCACCGCCGCCCGGCTTCGACGCGAGCGTGGCCGACTGGGCCTTCCGCCAGGGCCAGCCCGCCGGCCTGGCCACCGCCACACTGGCCGCGCAGCCCTGGCATTACGTGCCGCTGAAGGCGCCGATGCGTGTGCGCGGCGTGCTCGCGCTGGCGCCCGCGCAGCCGCGCTGGCTGCTGATCCCCGAGCAGGTGCAGCAGCTCGAGACGCTGGCGCGCCAGATCGCCATCGCGCTGGAGCGCGTGCACTACGTCGAGGTGGCGCAACAGGCCGTGGTCGAGATGGAGTCGGAGCGCCTGCGCAACACGCTGCTGGGCGCCATCTCGCACGACGTGCGCACGCCGCTGACCGCGCTCATCGGCCTGGCCGAATCACTGCAGACGGCCGGCCCCGGTGCATCCGATGAGCGCGGCGAGACGGTGCAGGCCATCGTCGCGCAGGCGCGCGCGCTGCATGCGCTGGTGAACAACCTGCTGGACATGGCGCGGCTCGAAGCCGGTGGTGCGGGGGGCTCGGTGCAACTGCGGCGCGACTGGCAGTCGGTGGAGGAGGTGGTCGGCGCGGCCATCCGCTCGGCCGGCCCGGCGCTCGGCGGGCGGGCGGTGCAGACGGCGCTCGCGCCCGACCTGCCGCTGGTCGAGTTCGACGCGGTGCTGATCGAACGCGTCCTGGTCAACCTGCTCGAGAACGCCGCCAAGTACGGCGCGCCGCCCATCGTCGTGAACGCGCACGCAACCGCCGAGGCGCTGGTGCTGTCGGTGCGCGACCACGGCCCGGGCCTGCCGGCGGCGCTGCGCGGCCGCGAGCAGCTGCTGTTCGACAAGTTCACGCGCGGCCAGACCGAGTCGGCGACGCCGGGCGTCGGGCTGGGGCTGGCGATCTGCAAGGCCATCGTCGGTGCGCACGGCGGCGAGATCGCGGCCGCCAACGCATCGGGCGGCGGCGCAGAATTCACGGTCACGCTGCCGCGCCGCACGCCACCGGACGTCACCGAGGCATCTTCCGCCTCTCCCGGCGTCTGAAGAGGAGTCCAACTGAATGAAACCGGCGCAACTCATTCCAGGGACACCGCGGAACTGGCTTTGCCAGACCGCTGGTGTCGCCCCCTTGAGGGGGAGGCGCCGCAGGCGCATCGGGGGTGTTTCATGGTGACACCTGTTGCCATCGTCATCGAGGACGAACCGCAGATCCGCCGCTTCGTGCGCGGCGCGCTGGAGTCCGAAGGCTGGGCGGTGCACGAGGCCGGCACCGTGCGTGATGGCCTGGCGGCGGCGGGCACGCGCCAGCCCGACCTGGTGGTGCTCGACCTCGGCCTGCCCGACGGCGACGGCGTGGGACTGATCCGTGACGTGCGCGGCTGGTCGGCGGTGCCGATCATCGTGCTGTCGGCGCGCATCGACGAGGCCGACAAGATCGCCGCGCTCGATGCCGGTGCGGACGACTACCTCACCAAGCCCTTCGGCACCGGCGAGCTGCTGGCGCGCGTGCGCGCCAACCTGCGCCGGCCGCGCGCCGCGGCGGGCGGTGCGGCGAACGCCGAGGTGGCCGAGCCGCTGTTCCGCTTCGGCGAGATCGAGGTCGACCGCGCCGCGCGCCTGGTGCGTCGCGCCGGCGCCGAGGTGCACCTCACGCCCACCGAATACCGGCTGCTCGGCGTGCTGGTGGCGAACGCGGGACGCGTGCTCACGCAGCGGCAGCTGCTGCGCGAGGTGTGGGGTCCCTCGCATTCGGAGCAGAGCCACTACCTGCGCATCTACATGGGCCACCTGCGGCAGAAGCTGGAGGCCGACCCGGCCCAGCCGAAGCACCTGCTGACCGAGACGGCCGTGGGTTACCGGCTGGTCGCCTGACGGCGTCGAGGCGCGGGGCTCACTGCCACCAGCGCGTGCCGGGTCTGCCCACCCGCAACGGGCCGGCGCCGAGCAGTGCAACCACCAGGGCCGTCAGCAGGAAGAAGCCCTGCAGCTCCAGCGCCCAGCCGCCGCTCTTGGCCATCGTGAAGAACTGGCCGGTGTGGACCAGCAGCAGCGCCACGACCATGTTGAAGGCGATGACGAGCGCAGCCGGCCGGGTGAAGAAACCGAGCAGGATCAGCGCCGGTGCCAGCACTTCGCCCACGTAGACCAAGTGGCCGATGGCGGTCGGCAGGCCGGCGGCGCCGAGCATGCGGTAGACGAAGTCGGCGCCATTCTCCATCTTCCCGATGCCGTGAATGATCAGCAGCCCGCCCAGGGTGAGGCGAAGCAGCAGTTTGCCGAGCGCGTCGGTGCGTGCGGTATCCATCGCTTACTGCGCCGCGGGCGTTGCCTGGTCGGCGGCGGCGCTGCCAGTGGTGCCTTGCACGCGCTGCAGCTCGGCCGTGTAGACGCCGTTGTGGCGGGCGCGCTGGTAGGCGGCGAGCTGCTTGGCGTAGGCTGGTGCGTTGCTCTGGGCCGTGTCGGCCAGCGAGGCCGTTTCCAGGCCGGCGCGGCGCCACAGGTTCAGGTCGGCCTGCACCTCGGCGCGGCTGAGCGTGCCGGCGGCGTTGCCGGCCGAGGCCTGCGTGCCGACCCAGGCTTCGGGCGCTGCCGCAGCGACGCGGGCGTTGCGCTGCAGGTCGGCGGCGACGTCGGCGCGGCTGACGGCACCGGTGGCGGCGATCGGCGTGCCGACCCAGGCTTCGGCGGGAACGGTCTGCGCGGCCGCGGTGCCGGCCGTGCCGGCGGCAACGACCAGGGCGGAGAGGGCGAGGAGGTGCTTGGCTTGCATGGTGAAGAGTCCTTTGGTTGTTCGTGCCGTTGCCGATGAAAGGCGATGGCTGGGCAACGAAGTCTCTTCGCTGACGTCGCCGCGCGATGTGCGCTGGCGCACCTCTTTCCTCAGGTCGTTTCGGCAGCGGGCCGTGCCGGACGCGGCACATGCAGCACCTCGATCGGCTCGGCGCGTCCACGCAACTGCACCGTGTGTGCGGCACCGAAGCGGTCGGCCATGTCGGCCTGTCGGGCCGCGAACACCGAGACCACCAGCCGCGCATCGGCCGCCTTCGAATGGTCCTGCAGCCGGCTCGCGGTGTTGACCACCTCGCCCACGGCGGTGAAGGTGGTCGTCTCAAGGTAGCCCACTTCGCCGACGGCGGTGCGCCCGGCGTGCAGGCCCATGCCGAAGTCGAGCCGGTGGCCGAACTGGGCCTCGAAGCCGGCGCCCCAGGCGTCCATGCGCTCGCCGATCCGCGCGGCGGCGTCCATGGCCTGGCGGCAGGCCGTGGGCAGGTCGACATCCAGCCCGAAGATCGCCATCACGCTGTCGCCGATGAACTGGTTGGGCACGCCGCCGCTGTCGCGCACCGCGGCACCGACGGTGGCGAAGTAGCGCTCCAGCAGGTAGGCCAGGTCGAAGGGCCACTGGTTCTCCGACAGGCCCGACCAGCGCCGCAGGTCGACGAAGAGGATCGCCACGTCGCGCTCGCGGCCGAAGCGGGCCGGCTGCGTGGCGGCGCCGGTCTCGAACAGCGGCGTGACTGCGAGTTCGCCCTGCGGCCGCAACTGGCAGGCCAGGCGCACGTCGGCCGGTGCGCGCACGCGGGCCAGCGTGCGGCGCTCGTCGCGGCCCGGCGCGTCGAGGTGTTCCGGCGGGCCGCTCACGCGCACGCGGCAGGTCGAGCAGCGCGCCCGGCCGCCGCACACCGACAGGTGCGCGATGCCGTGCGCGCGGCTGGCATCGAGCACGCTCCAGCCGCGCGGCACGTGCACGCTGCGTTCGGGGTAGCGCAGCACGATCGATGCGCCGGGCCGGCGCTCGCGGCGCAGGCGCAGCCCGCGCGCCGCGAACACGGCGAGCAGCAGCAGGCCGTAGAACAGTTCGATGTGGCGCTCGGCCCGGTCGATGGCCACGCCCTGCGCCGGCGTGGGCACCTGCGGCGGCATCACGCCCGACCATTGCAGCTCGCGGCCCATGCCGAGGAAGCCGGCCGCGGCCAGCACCGGCAGCAGCACCGCTGCCACGAGCAGCAGGTGCGAATGCCGCCGGTAGCCGGGCCGTGCCCGCAGCGCCAGGTGCACGCCGAGACAGCCATGCGCCCAGGCGGCGGCCATCAGGGCGAACTGGCCCCCCGCCCCGCCGATGCTCCACAGCCCACGCACCACGCGCGCATACGACGGCTGGAGCGCGAAGGCCTCGTAGGCCCAGCGCATGGCGCTCAGGTGCGATGCCAGCAGCAGCGGCAGCGAGAAGCCCAGCAGCAGCCGCACCGCCTCGATCGGCGGCATGCGCAGGCTGCGGCGCTCCCACGCGCCCTGCAGCGCCAGCACCAAGTGCGTGGCGGCCGCACCGTACAGCAGCAGCGTGCCCGGCAGGCTGTGCCAGAAGCCGTGCACCGCCCGCAGCACCGCTTCGGCGAAGGCCAGCGACACCAGGCCCAGCGCATGGTTCAGCAGATGGCCGGTGACGTAGCCCAGCAGAATCAGGCCGCTGGTCCACCGCAGGTTCCGCCGTGTGGGCAGGGCGAGTCGGGGCGGGGAACGGACGGGCATGCAGGCGGCTCGAAGGGGCGCCCGAGCATAATCCGCGCGCCCTGGCGCCCCTCACGCATGCCCCACACCACTGTCCGTTCTTCCCTTGCGCTGCGCCGGGTCGCCCTGTTCGACGCGCTGCCCGACGACCGGCTCGACCGCGTGGCGCAGGCCTGCCGCTGGCAGAGCGTCGAGGCCGGCCAGCCGCTGGTGCTGCGGGCGCAGGACGAGGGCGACGTCTACTTCATCGTGTCGGGGCGCGTGCGCATCACCACCTACGCGGCCAGCGGACGACAGGTCACCTTCCGCGACTGCGGGGAGGGCGAGCTGTTCGGCGAACTGGCGGCCATCGACGGCGGCCCGCGCTCGGCCGACGTGCTCACGCTGCAGCCCAGCGTGCTGGCCAGCCTGCCACCGGCCGACTTCCGCGCGCTGCTGCGCGAGGAGCCGCCGCTGGCCGAGCGCGTGATGCTTCGCCTGGCCTCGCTGGTGCGCCAGCTGTCCGAACGCATCGTCGACCTCAGCACGCTCGAGGTGCCGCAGCGCCTGCAGGCCGAGCTGCTGCGCCTGGCGCAGGCCGCCGGCGTGGCCGACAACCGCGCCCGGCTGGAGCCGTCGCCCAAGCACGCGGCGCTGGCCAGCCAGATCAGCACCAACCGCGAACAGGTCACGCGCGAGCTGAACGCGCTGGTGCGCCAGGGCGTGCTGCAGAAGGACGGCAAGGCGCTGGTGGTGGCGGACGTGCAGCACCTGGCGCGCGCCGTGGCGAACGCGCGCGGCGACGCGGCCACCCTGTAAGCACCCCCTGAAGGCTTGCGCTGCCGCGTCAACTCTCCTAGACTTCATCCACGTATATGTGGATACAAAGTTACATTCAGAATTATTCGAGTGTGTCGTCGGCCGGGCGTCGCGCATGATCGACATCCACCGCCTGACCGGCCTGACGGCGTCGTTCACCGCCGAGGAAGAGGCCTACAGCCACATCATCCAGCGCATCCGCAGCGGGCAATACCGTGCGGGCGATCGCCTGATTCCTGAGGAAATCGCCACGGAGATCGGCACCAGCCGCATGCCGGTGCGCGAGGCCTTTCGCCGGCTGGCGACCGAGGGCCTGGTCGACATCCGGCCGCACCGCGGGGCGGTGGTTCGCAAATTGTCGACCGCCGAAATGGTCGAGGTGTTCCAAATGCGCGCCGTGCTGGAGGGCCTGGCGGCGCGGGTCGCTTTCAGCACCATTCAGGAAAAGCACATTGCGGTGCTGGACGATCTGATCGGGCAAATGGAATTGGCCGAGGATGATGTCCAGGAATGGGTGTCGCTGCACCGCCAATTCCATGAATACCTGTGCTCGCTGAGCCACAACCCGCGCCTGATGCGGCAGATCTCGTCGCTGCATTCGGTGGTCGAGCCGCACATGCGGCTGTGGCTGGAGAAGTCGGACAGTCCCCACCGCTCGCGCAGCGCGCACGGCTACGTCATCGATGCCTTGCGGGCCGGGCCGGCGGAAGAGGTCGAGAAGGTGCTGCGCCAGCATGCCGAGCGAACCATCGCGAGCCTGGAGAAATTCATGGCGCCGGAGTCGCCGAAAAAAGCGTAGCGCCAACCCTCATGCACGCAATCGGGTCGTGAAAAATGCACCGATTCATGCGTCATGCGCAATTCAGTGCAAGCGATCTCCGGATTTGCGTGCGAATTGCGCATTTCCGAAATTTCGGTAATTCGAGGCGTTGATTCGGGCATGCTAATTGCGAAATTGCAGATGTTCCTTCCTTCCACAATCTGCAAGAGGTATGCAATGACATTGCGCTCGCTCCACCGCTGCGTCGCGCTCCTGGCGGCGGCTTTCGCGTCCCACGGCATGGCCCAGACGGCCGCCACCCCCTGGCCCACCCAGCCCGTGAAAATCATCGTTCCCTTCGGCGCGGGTGGCGGCACCGACCAGCTGACCCGCCTGATCGCCAACGGCCTCGGCGCCGACCTGCAGCAAAGCTTCGTCGTCGACAACAAGCCCGGCGCCGCCACGCTGATCGGCAGCGAACTGGCCGCCCGCGCGCCGGCCGACGGCTACACGCTGATGATGTCCGGCCCGGCGTCGATGGTGACGAACCGCTTCACCTTCAAGAAGCTCAACTACAACCCCGAGTCCTTCGAGAAGGTGGCGCTGGTGGGCTACACGCCCAACGTGCTGGTGGTGAACCCGGCCATGCCGTTCAAGACAGTCAAGGAGATGGTCGCCTACGCCAAGGCCAACCCGGGCAAGCTGACCTATGCGTCCTTCGGCGCGGGCACCACCTCGCACCTCGCCGGTGAAATGCTGCGCGCGGTGGCGGGCATCGACATCCTGCACGTTCCGTACAAGGGCGCGGCGCAGGCGCTGCCGGCGGTGGTGAGCGGCGAGGTGTCGATGTTCTTCGACACCATCGTGACCAGCATGCCCTTCGTCGCCGACGGCAAGCTGCGCGCGCTGGGCGTGACCAGCCCGCAGCGCTCGTCGATCGCGCCGAACATTCCCACGATCGCCGAGCAGGGCTACCCCGACTTCGACGTGGTGGTCTGGTACGGCATCGTCGCGCCGCAGGGCACGCCCAAGCCCATCCTCGACAAGCTCGACGCATCGCTGACCAAGCTGATGAAGGACCCGGACTTCAAGGTGAAGTTCGCTGCCGCCGGCGCGGAGCCCGCCGTGGGCGGCCGCAAGGAATTCGAGTCGGTCATCGCCAAGGAACTGGTCAAGACCGAACGGCTGGTCAAGCAATCCGGCATGACCATGCAGTAGCCTCCCGCTCGCACGGACGCCGCCGGTGCCCGTGCGTTGTTTCTCCGTCCCTCACCCCACGATCCATGAACTGGTCCCTTCCCCATCCGTCCGGCCGGCAGCCGGTGCTGGCGCGCAATGTCGTCGCGACCTCGCAGCCACTGGCCGCGCAAGCCGGTGCGGCCGCCTTCGCCCGCGGCGGCAACGCCATCGACGCCGCGCTGGCGGCGGCCATCACGCTCACCGTGGTCGAGCCGGTCATGAACGGCATCGGCGGCGACGGTTTCGCCCTGGTGTGGGACGGCACGCAGCTGCACGGCCTCAACGCCTCGGGCCGCTCGCCGGCCGGCTGGGACGCAGCGCGCTTCAAGGGCATGCGCACCATGCCGGCCCGCGGCTGGGACACGGTCACCGTGCCGGGCCAGGTGGCCGGCTGGGCCTCGCTGTCGGAGCGCTTCGGCGCGCTGCCCTTCGACGACCTGTTCGTCGATGCGATCCGCCACGCGCGCGACGGCTTCCCCGTGAGCCCGGTCATCGCCGGGCAGTGGGCCGAGTCCGTCCGCGACTTGCACACCTACCCCGGCTTCGAAGCCTTCATGCCGCGTGGCCGCGCGCCCGCCGTGGGCGAGGTCTGGCGCTTCGCGCAGCAGGCCGACACGCTCGAGGAGATCGCGCGCACCCGCGGCGCTTCCTTCTACACCGGCCGGCTGGCGAACGAGATCGCCGGCTTCGCGGCGTCGCATGGCGCGGCGCTGGGCCTGGCCGACCTCGCGGCGCACCGCAGCGAGTGGGTCGAGCCGATCCGCGTCGGCTTCCGCGGCCACCAGGTGCACGAGATCCCGCCGAACGGCCAGGGCATCGCCGCGCTGATGGCGCTCGGCATCCTCGAACACCTGCCCTACGAAGACACGGCCATCGGCTCCGCGGCGCGCATGCACCTCGAGATCGAAGCGATGCGCCTGGCCTTCGCCGACCTGCAGACCCACGTGGGCGACCCGGCGCACATGCGGCTCACGTCGGCGCAACTTCTCGACCCCGCCTACCTGCGCGAACGCGCGCGCCTGATCGACCCGAAGCGGGCCGGGCAGTACGCGGCCGGCGCACCGCCGGTGGGCGGCACCGTCTACCTGTGCACGGCCGACGCGGAGGGCCGGATGGTGTCGTACATCCAGTCGAACTACCGTGGCTTCGGCTCCGGCGTGGTGGTGCCGGGCACCGGCATCGCGCTGCACAACCGGGGCTCGGGTTTCGTCACGACGCCCGGCCATGTGAACGAGGTGGCGGGCAACAAGCGCCCTCAGCACAGCATCATCCCGGCCTTCCTGACCCGCGGCGATGAGCCCGCGATGGCCTTCGGCGTGATGGGCGGCAACATGCAGGCCCAGGGCCATGTGCAGATGGTGCTGCGGCACGTCGTCGAAGACCTCAACCCGCAGGCCTGCGCCGACGCGCCGCGCTGGCGCATCAACGACGCCGCGGCCCTGACCGTCGAGCCGACCGTCCCCGCCGCCGTCGTCGAAGGCCTGCAGGCCCTGGGCCACGCGCCCGAGAAGATGGCGCCGGGCAACCTGCTCTTCGGCTCCGCGCAGCTGGCGCAGCGCCTGCCAGCCGGTCCCGATGACGACGGCATCGTGTACGCGGCCGGCTCCGACCACCGGCGCGACGGGCAGGCTGTCGGTTACTGAGCGAGCGCGCTGACCGGCGCGCCGCATTGACGCCTTCTTTACGCCGCCGGCCGGAGGCTTTGCACCGTTTTGACGGGTGCTTCCCGACACTGGCTTCCTGTTCATTTCCAGCAGGAATGCCATGGCCTATGCCGCCTACCGGGAGCCTCCTGGTGCCACCTCTGTCGTCCGCGAGACGGCCTTCCACGTGCTCGATGTCACGGTCGCCTCGGTCGATGCCTGTCGCGTCCGCCGGGCGCTGGCGGCGTGCCAGGGGGTGGGCGTGCTGCGCTGCGAACCGCTGCTGCACGCCTCCGCGGCCTGCGCGCATGCCGTGCCGCGCGTGCGGCTCATGGTGCGTCTGCCGCTGTCGCGCTACGCCGAGGTGCTGCACGGCGTGCTGGCCTGCGTGCCGGACGGCGAGATCGGGCCGCTGACGAGCTGGCGCGCCCACCTTCAGCGTTGCGGGGTGGCTCATGGCGGGTGAACTGCTGCGTGTGCTGTGCGCTCTCGCGACCGTCTTCATCCCGCTGGCCATCGCTGGCGCGTCGGTGTACTGGCGCGCCCACCGTGCAAGGCGGCGGGGCCATGTCGGACGCCTCCTGCAACGTCGATCTACACCGTCCGGTCGCATCCGCTGAGGGGCCGAGGCACCGTCCCGGGGCGATCAGAAACCGATGGAGACATGGTGATGGCCAACGACTTTGAAACCCGCAGCCCCCGGGACACGGGGTGGATCAACCTGGGTGAGCCGCAGGAGGTCCGCTACTGGACCCGCGTGCTGGCCGTGACCGAGACGCGCCTGCGCGCGGCCGTGGGTGCCGCCGGCGATTCGACCCAGGCGGTGTGCCGTCATCTCGGCATCCCGCGCGTGGTGAGCCGCCCGGCAAGCGCGCTGCAGGAGGCCGAGCAGATCTGACGCGCGCCGGCGTGCGCGTTCGGCGGCCTGGGGCCGACGCGCAGGGTGGACGAGAATAGACGCTCGCCCGACTCGCTCCGACCCCATGCCCACGCCCGCCGAACCCGTCCGCCTCAACAAACGCATGGCCGAACTCGGCATCTGCTCGCGCCGCGAGGCCGACGACTGGATCGCGCAGGGCTGGGTGAAGGTCAACGGCAAGCCGGCGGAGATGGGCGTGAAGGTGACGCCCGCCGACAAGGTCGAGGTCGACAAGAAGGCCCACGGCCAGCAAGCCCAGCAGGTGACCATCCTGCTGCACAAGCCGATGGGCTACGTCAGCGGCCAGGCCGAGGACGGCCACGAGCCTGCGGTGATGCTCATCAACCCGCGCACGCACTGGCGCGAGGACACCAGCACGAACCGGTTCTCGCCGCCGCAGTTGCGCGGCCTGGCGCCGGCCGGGCGGCTGGACATCGATTCGGTCGGGCTGCTGGTGCTGACGCAAGACGGCCGCGTGGCACGCCAGCTCATCGGCGAGGACTCGGGCATCGAGAAGGAATACCTGGTGCGCGTGGCCTACCACGGCCCCGGCAAGCCCGCGCCCCTGGGGCAGCTGGTGCGCATCGACGACGACGATCCCGTCACGACCAATGTGCAGGCGGTCTTTCCGCCCGCCATGCTGGCCAGGCTGCGCCACGGCCTGAGCCTCGACGGCCAGCCGCTGAAGCCGGCGCGCGTCGACTGGCAGAACCCCGAGCAGTTGCGCTTCGTGCTGACCGAAGGCAAGAAGCGGCAGATCCGCCGCATGTGCGAGCAGGTCGGGCTCAAGGTGGTGGGCCTCAAGCGCATCCGCATCGGGCGCGTGGTGCTGGGCAACCTGCCGGCCGGGCAGTGGCGCTACCTGGGCGCGCACGAGAAGTTCTGACGGCGCCGGGCGCCGCCAGCGTTCACTCGTCCTTGAGCAGCACGTTGTAGATCAGCGCGCCGATCACGGCGCCGGCGATCGGTGCCACCCAGAACAGCCACAGCTCCGACACCGCGTACGACGGGCCGAACAAGGCCGGGCCGGTGCTGCGGGCCGGGTTGACCGAGGTGTTGGTCACCGGGATCGAGATCAGGTGGATCAGCGTGAGGCACAGACCGATCGCCAGGCCGCCGAAACCGGCCGCCGCGCGCTTGGCGGTCGCGCCGAGGATGACGATCAGGAAGACGGCGGTGAGCACGATCTCGGTGATGAGCGCCGCCACCATGTTGAACTTGCCGGGCGAGTGCTCGCCATAGCCGTTGGTGGCGAAGCCGCCGATCTCGGCGCCGGGCTTGCCGGTGGCGATCAGGTAGAGCACGCCTGCCGCCACGATGGCACCGAGCACCTGGGCGATGACGTAGCCCGGGAGCGCCGATGCCTTGAAGCGCCCGCCGACCACGAGCCCGACCGACACGGCCGGGTTGAAGTGCCCGCCCGAGATCGGGCCGAGCGCGTAGGCGCCGGTGAGCACCGTGAGCCCGAAGGCCAGGGCGACGCCGGCGAAGCCGATGCCCAGTTGCGGGAAGGCGGCGGCGAGCACCGCGCTCCCGCACCCGCCGAACGTGAGCCAGAAGGTGCCGATGAACTCGGCGGACCATTTCTTGATGTTGCTGTGTTCCATTTTTCCCATCCTCTGTGTTGTGTGTGTCATGAATGCCGGGCATGGCCCTGCGCGGCGGATTCTAAAAAGGGATGGCGCCTCTTTCCGCACCGGATTGCCCCATCCGGTATCTCTTCACGGTGCGACGGTTGAAAATAGCCGGCTCGACGCCACATCGCGATGGGGCGCCGCGCCCCGTTTCTTTTTTCGACCACAGAGAACCATGACTGCAACGACCAAACTCCCATTCCAGGCCGAAGTGGCCCAGCTGCTGCACCTCGTCACGCACTCGCTCTACTCGAACAAGGAAATCTTCCTGCGTGAACTGATTTCCAATGCCTCGGACGCCTGCGACAAGCTGCGCTTCGAAGGCATCGACAACCCTTCGCTCTACGAAGACGCGCCCAACCTGGAAGTGCGCGTGTCCTTCGACAAGACGGCCCGCACGCTCACCATCGCCGACAACGGCATCGGCCTGTCGAAGCAGGAAGCCATCGACAACCTGGGCACCATCGCCAAGAGCGGTACCAAGGACTTCATGAGCAAGCTGAGCGGCGACCAGAAGGCCGACGCCCAGCTCATCGGCCAGTTCGGCGTGGGCTTCTATTCGGGCTTCATCGTGGCCGACCGCATCACGGTCGAGTCGCGTCGCGCGGGCCTCCCGGCCGACCAGGGCGTGCGCTGGGCCAGCGGCGGCGCGGGCGACTTCGAGGTCGACGACATCGAACGCGCGCAGCGCGGCACCAGCGTCACGCTGCATCTGCGCGACGATGCCGAGGAATACCTCAACGCCTGGAAGCTCAAGCAGGTCATCGGCAAGTACTCCGACCACATCTCGCTCCCGATCCTGATGGAGAAGGAAGAGTGGAAGGAAGGCGAGAACGATCAGCCTGGCGACATGGTCAAGACCGGCGAATGGGAGCCGGTGAACAAGGCCAGCGCCCTGTGGACGCGGCCCAAGAAGGACATCAACGCCGAGCAGTACGCCGAGTTCTACAAGACCATCAGCCACGACTATGAAGACCCGCTCGCCTGGAGCCACAACCGGGTCGAGGGCAGCACCGAGTACACGCAGCTGCTCTACATCCCGGCCAAGGCGCCGATGGACCTGTGGAACCGCGAGAAGACGGCGGGCGTGAAGCTCTACGTCAAGCGTGTCTTCATCATGGACGACGCCGAGGCGCTGATGCCCGGCTACCTGCGCTTCGTCAAGGGCGTGATCGACTCGGCCGACCTGCCGCTCAACGTGAGCCGCGAACTGCTGCAGGAAAGCCGCGACGTGAAGGCGATCCGCGAGGGCAGCACCAAGCGCGTGCTGTCGATGCTGGAAGACCTGGCCAAAAAACAGAAGGCCGCCGCCGACAGCGCGGCCGGCAAGATCGACGTGGGCTCCGGCGAATCGGTGCCGGCACCCGAGCCGACCGAGGTCACCGACGTGGTGGACAAGAACGACGCCGTGCCGGCTGCCGAAGCGGCCGCCGAGTTCGCGGGTGACGAGGACGCGGGCAAGTACGCCAAGTTCTATGCCGAGTTCGGCGCCGTGCTCAAGGAAGGCCTGGGCGAGGACTTCGGCAACCGCGAGCGCATCGCCAAGCTGCTGCGCTTCGCCTCGACCACCACCGACACGGTCAGCGTGGGCTTCGCCGACTACAAGGCGCGCATGAAGGACGGCCAGGAGGCCATCTACTACATCACCGCCGATTCGCTGGCCGCCGCCAAGAACAGCCCGCAGCTCGAGCTCTTCAAGAAGAAGGGCATCGAGGTGCTGCTGATGACCGACCGCGTCGACGAATGGGCGCTGAACTACCTGCAGGATTTCGACGGCACGCCGCTGCAGAGCGTGGCCAAGGGCGCGGTCGACCTGGGCACGCTGCAGGACGAGGCCGAGAAGAAGGCCGCGGAGGAAGCGGCCGAGACCTTCAAGCCGGTGCTCGAGAAGCTGAAGGAAGCGCTCAAGGACAAGGCCGAGGACGTGCGCGTGACCACGCGCCTGGTCGATTCGCCCGCTTGCCTGGTGGTGCAGGACGGCGGCATGAGCACGCAGCTGGCGCGCATGCTCAAGCAGGCAGGCCAGCCGGCACCGGAACTCAAGCCGGTGCTCGAGGTCAATGCCGAGCACCCGCTGGTGAAAAAGCTGGAGGGTTCGGCACATTTCGAGGACCTGGCGAACATCCTGTTCGACCAGGCCTTGCTGGCCGAAGGCGGCCTGCCGGAAGATCCGGCCGCCTACGTGCGGCGCGTCAACGCGCTGCTGGTCTGAGCGAAGCGGCCGGTCGGCCGCTTCGATGGCACATCACCAGGGAGCGACCGACACCATGACAAAGAACCACCGCCTTTCCTCCTCTCTCGCCGCCGCCTCGCGTGGCGGCGTTTTCCTGGCCGTGCTGGCCCTGGCGGGCTGCGCCTCCGGCGGCACCGGCGTCGGCGTGGGCCTCGGCATCCCGCTGTTCCCGGGGCTGTCGCTCGGCGTGGGCGTCGGCTCGGGCGGGCCGAGCGTCGGTCTCGGCACCGGCTGGGGCCCGGTCGGTGCAGGCGTCGGTGTGAACACCAGCGGGCAGGTCTATGGCGGTGCGGGCGTGGGGGCCAGCACCGGCGTGGGCGGCGGCGCTTCGGTGGGCGTGGGCGTCGGGCAGAGCGTGCTGCTGCACGACCCGAACGCAGCGCCGGCCGCGCCCGTTCCTCCGCCGGCGCCTGTCCTGCCCTGAGCGGCGGCGTCTCGCGCGGCCGGACGGTCGGCCGACCTGAATGCGGTGTTCTTTTGCCGAAACGTCCATGTCATGGACGTTCTCGGGGTCTTCCCTCTCTCAACCGCCGCTGCGGCCACCTCTGCGCCGGGCGAGTTCGGCGGCCTGCGCGCCGATCAGCGCGGCGCGTTCCTTCATGTGCGCGACCACGGTGGGCACGCGTTCGTCGGGCAGGCGCTCGGTGATGGTCGCGATGGCCAGGCCGGCGACGGTGCGGCCATCGGCCACGCACACCGGCACGGCCACGGCCCGCGAGCCGGGCACCACCCCCACCGGTGCGTAGGCATAGCCTTGGGCGCGAGTCCGCGCCGCGCGCTCCAGCAGTTCGGCCGGGTCGACGTGCAACGTCTGCAGCCGGCGCGCATTGCGCCGCACCACCTCGTCGGCTTCCTCGGCCGGCAACGCGGCGAGCAGCACCAGGCCGCTCACGCCCACGCCGAGCGGCCGCCGCGCGCCGACCTCGATCGACAGCACCTTCACCGGAAAGCTGCCGGGCCGGCGGTCGATGCAGACCGAGTCGGCACCGTTGCGGATGGTGAGGAAGGCGGTGTCGCCGAGGATCTCGCTGAGGTGGCGCAGGTGCGGTTCGGCGATCGCGCGGATCGGGAAGCGCGTCGAGCGCGCGAGCCCGAGCAGCGAGACCTCGCCGCCGATCAGGTAGCGGCGCGTGGCCGGGTCCTGCTCGACGGCGCCTTCTTCCACCAGCACGCGCAGGATGCGGTGCACCGTCGGGCGGTTCAGGCCGGTGTGGCTCACCACGTCGGTCAGGCGCACGCCGCGCTCCTGGCCGGTGGCGAGCACGCGCAGCACCGCGAGCGCGCGGCGCACGCTCTGGGCGCCCGCGGTGGCGGCCGTGTCCTTATCCGCCGCTGCCGCCATCCATCACCGTCTTGGCCGTCTGCTGCATGCCGCGCAGCGTGACGATGCGGCCCAGCGTCGCGTAGTTCGGCCCGCCGATGCGGCACACCGGGTCGAGGGCGAGGGTGTCGACCTTGCCGTCGTGCAGCAGCCCGTCGCGCAGATGGAAGGCCGTGACCTCGCCGACGATGAACTCGGCGCCGGTCTCGCCGAAGGCGATCACGCGCTCCAGCCGGCACTCCATGCTGACCGGCGCGTCGGCCAGGCGCGGCACGCGCACCGTCCGGCAGGGCAAGGTGCCCAGGCCGAGCAGCTCGGTCTCGCTCACGTCGGGTGCGTGCTCGGCGCTGCTCTCGTGGATGGCGACCATCTGCGAGGCGTCGCCGATGTTGACGACGAACTCACCCATCGCGTGGATGTTGGCGCCGGTGTCCTTGCGCTGGCCGGCCTTGCGCCCGATGTTCACGCCCAGCATCGGCGGCTTGTTCGACACGAAGGTGAAGCAGGAGAAGGGCGCGAGGTTGACCACGCCGGCGTCCGACACCGTGGTGATCCAGGCGATCGGGCGCGGCACGACGATGCCGCTCATCAGGCGGTAGGTGGCTTCGGGCGATAGGTCGCCGGCATCGAGAAACATGGCAGGGCCTTCCGTGGTGGCTGAGCCTCGATTGTCGGGAGCGCTCCGCTGGCGGCGCCGGTGCGCTTTCGCAAAACGTCCATCATACGGAACACTCTGGACTTATTGCATTGCAGCATCCGACCCGGGGTTCTTAGAGTGGACCAGTCGCCGATGAACCGCAGCCACTTGCGATGTCGGTACCAGAGCAGGAGACATGTTTTGAGAAATGCCATCGCCACCTTCGCCGTTGCCACGTGCGCCGCCCTCGCCGTTCTGCCCGCCGCCGCGCAGGGCAGCTGGCCCGACAAACCCGTGAAGCTCGTGCTGCCCTACCCACCCGGCGGCAACGTCGACGGCGCCGCCCGCATCATCAGCGAGCAACTGCAGGCCACCTTCAAGCAGCCCTTCCTGGTCGAGAACCGCCCCGGCGCCGGCGGCATGATCGCCGGTGAATACGTCGCCAAGTCCACGCCGGACGGCTACACCTTCTTCATGGGTGCGAACGGGCCGATCCTGTTCTCGCCGACCATCTTCAAGCGCAACGCCTACGACTGGAAGAAGGACTTCGCGCCGGTCAGCTCGGTGTCGTTCACGCCGCTGGTGCTGCAGGTGAACGCCGGCACGCCGTACAAGACGATGGGGGAATTCATCGCCGCCGCCAAGAAGTCGGGCAACGCCCTGACCATGGCGTCGCCCGGTGCCGGCACCACCAACCACCTGGTGAGCGAGTACCTGCAAAAAGAGAGCGGGGCCAAGTGGCTGACCGTTCACTACAAGGGCAACGCGCCGGCGACCACCGACCTGCTGGGCGGACAGGTGCAGTTCAACTTCGACCAGCTCTCGGTCGCGCAACCGTTCATCCAGCAAGGCCGCACGCGCGCGCTCGCCGTGACGTCGGCCCGTCGCGTGCCGTTGCTGCCGGACGTGCCCACGCTTCAGGAGGCGGGCTTCAAGGGGTTCGAGGCCGAGACCTTCACGGGCATCCTGGCGCCGACCGGCACCCCGCCGGACATCCTGGCGCGCTTCTCCGAGGCGTTGCAGAAGATCCTGGCCGACAAGGCCGTGCAGGCCAAGTTCGAGACGCTGGGCGCCGAAGCCCGCGGCAGCACGCCCAAGCAGTTCACCCAGTTCCTGACGAAGGAAGACGCGCGGTGGATGCCGATCATCAAGCAAGCCAACATCTCCGCCGAATGAGCACCGTCACCTCGCCCCTGGGGCGCACCGCGCCTGCCGCCCGCACCAGCGTCTACGTCGAGGGCTTCAGCCACAAGAACCCGATCCCGGCCGGCTGCCGCGTCGGTCCGCTGCTCGAGAGCGGCAGCATCCAGGGCAACGACCCGGCCACGGGCAAGCCCGCCGAGACCATCGAGGCGCAGTGCCGCTTCATGCTCGACAACGTGCGCCGCATCGTCGAGGCCGCGGGCGGCGGCACGCAGGACATCGTGAAGCTCACCGTCTGGATGAAGGACCGCAGCCAGCGCCCCGCGCTCAACGTGCCCTGGCTCGAGATGTTCCCCGATGCCGCCTCGCGGCCCGCGCGCCACGCGATCATCGCGCCCGAGCTCGACATGGGGAAGCTGATCGAGTGCAGCTTCACCGCCTGGATCGCCTGATCCTTCCCATTGCCACCCCGCCCATGCCCGACTACCTTCCCTTCGATCCGAATCCGCGCGCGCCGAACCCGCTGCCGCCGCCCCTGTCCTGCGACAGCCAGTTCCACGTCTTCGGTCCGCGGGAGCGCTACCCCGTGCGACCCAACGCGGCCTACGAGATGCCGAGCGCGACCTGGCAGGTCGCTCAAAAGCTCCACGCCACGCTCGGCATCGAGCGCGGGGTGATCGTCCAGGCCACGACCTACGGCGCCGACCACACGGTGGTGCTCGATGCGCTCGAGGGCCTCAACGCCGGCGGCCCGCGCCGCTACATGGCCTGCGCCAACGCGGCGGTGCTGACCGAGCGCGACGACGCCTACCTGCACAAGCTGCATGACGCCGGCGTGCGCGGTGCGCGCTTTACGCGCGGCGGCCTCGGCATCAGCCTGACGGCGGCCGAGCAGGCGCGCGCCTTCGCCCGCGTCAAGGAACTGGGCTGGTACGTCAAGGTGCAGCCCGAGCCGAACGGTATCGCCGAGCAGCTGGCCGCCTTCGAATCGCTCGACGTGCCGGTGCTGCTCGACCACATGGGCCGTGCCGACCCCTCGCGCGGCGACGCCGACCCGAGCCTGGTGCGCATCCTCGAACTGTTCCAGCGCGGCAACTTCTGGGTGATGCTCTCGCTGTCCGAGAAGATCTCGAAGGCCGGCGCGCCGTGGGACGACGTGGTGCCGCTGGCGCAGCGCCTGATCGACGCCGCGCCCGAGCGCTGCGTGTGGGGCAGCGACTGGCCGCACCCGGTGTCGGTCAAGCAGCCGCCCAACGAAGGCGCGCTGCTCGAACTGCTCTACCGCTTCGCCCCCGACGCCGCCACGCGGCAGAAGATCCTCGTCGACAACCCCGCCCGCTTCTTCGGATTCGAGACGCCATGAAACTCATCAGCTACCTCCACGGCGGGGCCTCGCACTGGGGCTGCGTTATCGACAACAGAAACGGCGACGGTGTCGTCGACCTCGGCCGCCGCCTGCCGGCCTTCGCGTCGGTCGCTGCGCTGCTCGAAGGCGGCGACGCCGCGCTGGCACAGGCCCGTGCCGCCGCCGAGGGCGCCGCACCCGACCACGCGCTGGTCGATGTGCGCGTCGAGACGCCCATCGCGCGGCCGCGCCGCATCTTCTGCATCGGCGTGAACTACGCGCATCGCAACGCCGAGTACAAGGACGGCAGCGACCTGCCCAAGTACCCGAGCATCTTCATGCGCGTGGCCGAGTCCTTCGTCGGCCACGGCGAGCCGCTGCTGCAGCCGCTCGAATCGACACAGCTCGACTACGAGGGTGAAATCGCCATCGTCATCGGCCGCCGCGCGCGCCGCGTGAAGGGCGACGACGCGCTGGCCTGCATCGCTGGCCTCACCTGCATGAACGAAGGCACCATCCGCGACTGGGTGCACCACGCCAAGTTCAACGTGACGCAGGGCAAGAACTGGAATGCGTCCGGCGCCATCGGTCCGTGGATCGTCACCGCCGATGAATTCCCGAAGGGCTACGACGCGCTGCGTGTGCAGACGCGCGTCAACGGGGAGACGCGGCAGGACGACACCACGGCGAACCTGATGTTCGACTTTGCCTACCTCGTCGGCTACCTCTCGACCTTCACCACGCTGGAGCCGGGCGACATCATCGCGACGGGCACGCCGATCGGCGCCGGCATCCGCTTCGATCCGCCGAAGTTCCTGCAGCCGGGCGACGTGGTCGAGGTCGAGGTGAGCGGCGTGGGCGTGCTGCGCAATGTCGTGAAGGCCGAAGAGGTGGCAGCATGAGCCTGGACCAGACCACCCTGGCCCAGGCCGCCGAGCGGCTGGAAGAAGCCGAGCGCACGCGCGTCGCCTGCCGGCAGTTCTCGCTCGACTACCCCGACATGACGATCGACGACGCCTACGCGATCCAGCACGCCTGGATGCAGCTCAAGCTGCGCAACGGCCGCATGGTCAAGGGCCACAAGATCGGCCTCACGTCGAAGGCGATGCAGCGGGCGGTGAACATCGCCGAGCCCGACTACGGCACGCTGCTCGACGACATGTTCTACCGCGATGGCGCGGTGATCCCGTCGGAGCGCTTCCTGCAACTGAAGATCGAGGCCGAGCTGGCCTTCGTGCTCGCCAGGCCGCTGTCGGGCCCCGACTGCACGCTGTTCGACGTGCTCGACGCCACGGCGTACGTCACGCCCGCGCTGGAGATCCTCGATGCGCGCATCCAGCGCATCGACCCCGAGACGAAGCGCACGCGCAACGTGTTCGACACCATCTCCGACAACGCGGCCAACGCGGCGCTGGTGCTGGGCGGGCGGCCCTTCAAGCCGGCGGTGATCGATGCCGACATGCGGCGCATCGGCGCCATCGTCAGCCGCAACGGCGAGGTCGAGGAGACGGGGCTGGCGGCCGGTGTGCTCAACCACCCGGGCTACGGTGTGGCGTGGCTGGCCAACCGGCTGCACCGCTTCGGCGTCACGCTGCAGCCGGGGCAGGTCATCCTCGCGGGCTCGTTCATCCGGCCGATCGAGGTCGGCAAGGGCGACACCGTCGTGGCCGACTACGGCGAGTTCGGCACCGTGTCCTGCCACTTCGGTTGAGCGCCGTGTGGCCGGCGCGCTCCGATCACTTCAGGAGCGCGCATGCTTGCCTGCGGTACTACGCGTACAGTGGCTCCTCGTCCATCGACTCGCACTGGTCCTGCAGCATCTGGATCTGGCCCTTCCAGTAGTCGCTGGTGCCGAACCACGGGAAGTTGATCGGGAAGATCGGGTCTTCCCAGCGGCGCGCCAGCCAGGCGCTGTAGTGGATGAGGCGCAGCGTGCGCAGCGGCTCGATCAGCGCGAGTTCGCGGCGGTCGAAGGACCGGAACTGCTCGTAGCCGTCGAGCAGGCCGCTCAGCTGGCCGGTGCGCTGGGCGCGGTCGCCTGACAGCAGCATCCACAGGTCCTGCACCGCGAAGCCGGTGCGCGCATCGTCCAGGTCGACGAAATGCGGGCCGCCGTCGGGCCGGTCGGTCGGCGTCCACAGGATGTTGCCGGGGTGCACGTCGCCATGCAGGCGCAGCTTGCGCAGTGTCGCGTCGGCGGAGGTGGGCGACAGCGCCGTGGCGGCGATGCGGTCGAGCGCCTCGTTGCAGGCCTTTTCCCAGTCGCGCTGCACGTCGAGCGGAATCTTCTCGTTGCCCAGCAGCCAGTCGCGCGAGGCGATGCCGAAGGTCTGCAGGTCGAGCGGCGGGCGCGCGGCGAAGGGCCGGGCCGCGCCGATGGTGTGGATGCGCGCCAGAAAGCGGCCGATCCATTCGAGCACCTCGAAGTCGTCCAGCTCCGGCGAGCGTCCGCCGCGGTAGGGGCTCACGCTGAAGGCGAAGCCGTCGTGGTGATGCAGCGTGCTGCCATGCACCTCGATCGGCGGCACGGCGGGCACGTCGGCGGCCGCGAGTTCGAGCGAGAAGGCGTGCTCTTCCAGGATCTCGGGCGTGCTCCAGCGCTCGGGCCGGTAGAACTTGACCACCACCGACGGGTGTGCCGCGGGCTGGTCGAGGAAGACCTGGTAGACCCGGTTCTCGTAGGAATTGAGGGCGGTGAGCCGCCCGTCGCCGTGCAGGTCGAGCGTGGCCAGCGCGTCGAGCACCACGTCGGGCGTGAGGCTCTCGTAGGGATGGGTGTTCGCCGGCGCGCTGGAAAGTGTCATGGGGCGATTGTCGGCCGGTACCGCACCGCATGGTGCAATGGCAAAAAGGGCAGCACGGCCATCGGCCGTGCTGCCCTTCGTGGGTGGCGTCGATCAGGCGATCGTGATGTCCACGTCGATGTTGCCGCGGGTGGCGTTCGAGTACGGGCACACCTGGTGCGCGGTGTCGACCAGCTTCTGCTTCTGCTCGGCGTCGAGGCCGGGCAGGCTGATGGCCAGCTGCACGCTGATGCCGTAGGCCGCACCGCCGTTGGTCGGGCCGAGCGAGACCTTGGAGTCGATCGCGACGTCGTCCGGCACCTTCACGCCGACCTTGGGGCCGACGGCCTTCATCGCGCCGATGAAGCAGGCGGCGTAGCCGACCGCGAACAGCTGCTCGGGGTTGGTGCCCGGCTTGCCCGAACCGGGCGAGCTCAGCTTGACGTCGATGGCGCCGTCGCTGCTCTTGCCGGCGCCGTCGCGGCCGCCCACGGTGTGGGCTTCGGCGGTGTAGAGAACCTTGTCGAGTTTGGTGGTCATGGTCGTTCCTTGGGAGTGGAGGGAAGTGAAATGCCTTCGGTGAGGCGGAGAAAAATCGTCAGGCGGCCCGCACGCGGTCGCGCAGGGTCTGCAGCTGCTGCGTGAGGCCGGCGAGTTCGTCGAACGAACACTGGCTCGCGGCGAGCAGGCAGGCCGGCACATCGGCGGCACGGGCCTTGAGCTTGCGCCCGGCGGGCGTGAGCGTGATGTGCACGCGGCGCTCGTCGGCCACGTCGCGCAGCCGCGAGACCAGGCCGTTCGCCTCGAGCCGCTTGAGCAGCGGCGTCAGCGTGCCGGAGTCGAGCGACAGGCGCTCGCCGAGTTCCGACACCGTCGGGCCATCGATTTCCCACAGGGCCAGCATCACGAGGTACTGGGGGTAGGTGAGCGACAGCTTCTCGAGCAGCGGCTTGTAGAGCCGCGTCATGGCGAGGGAGGCGGAGTACACGGCGAAGCACAGCTGGTTGTCCAGTTTGAGCAGTTCGTCGGGGGTGGGTGCGGAGCGCATGGAGCGAATGATAGCGAGCAATTAAATTGCGTGCAATTGATATGCGGCCAATGACCCTGCACGGGTCAGGGTCGGGAAGGCTTCAGTGGCCGGTGAAGCGGGCGGGCCGGCGCTCGACGAAGGCGCGCACGCCCTCGGCCGCATCGTCGCTGCGGGCCAGACGCTGCTGCGTCTCGATGAACTCGGCCATCGCGGCCAACGGCCCGTGTTCGACCGCACGCAGCGTGTTCAGGCGGGTCGCGACGACGGCGAGCGGCGCCTGTGCGGCGATGCGCTGCGCGATGGCGAGCGCGGCGTCGAGTTCTTCGCCGGCACGCACCACCTTCTGGACGAAGTGCAGGCGCAGCGCCTCGGCGCTGTCGAACTCGTCCGCCGTCAGCAGGTGCAGCATCGCGTTGCCGAGCCCGGCGCGCTCGGCCATGCGCAGCGTGGCGCCGCCGGTGGCCATGATCCCGCGCTGCACCTCGAGCTGCGAGAAGCGGCAGTCGTCCGCCGCGACCACGATGTCCGCTGCCAGCATCAGCTCGATGCCCACCGTGAAGCAGATGCCCTTGACCGCCACCACCATCGGCTTGGCGCGGCGCCGGTAGCCGGGCGTGCCGAGGTCGTTGGGTTCGACCAGCCCCTGCGGATAGGCCTTCTCGCCGCGCTTCATCAGCTCGCTGAACGACGGCAGGTCGAGCCCGGCGGTGAAGTGGTCGCCCAGCGCGTGCAGCACGCCCACGCGCAAGGCCGGATCGTCGTCGAGTCGCGTGTAGGCCTCGGCCAGCTCGCGGAACATGCGCGGCGTCCAGCCGTTGCGCTTGGCGGGGCGGTTGATGCCGATCAGCAGTACGTGGTCGAGCACCTGGGTGTCGATGCAGCCTTCGGGCGGGGGCGTGGTGGCGGAATGGATCATCGGTTGTCTCCGTTGTTGTTCTGTCGCGCCGGGAAGCGGGCGGATGTGCCCGCACGGCACGCTCAATAGGTGTACACACCGCGGCCGGTTTTACGGCCGAGTTGACCGGCCGCGACCATTTCTTTCAACAGCGGGCAGGGCCGGTACTTGGAGTCGCCGTACTCCTCGAGGTACACGTCCATCACCGCCAGGCACACGTCCAGGCCGATCATGTCGGCCAGGGCCAGCGGGCCGATGGGCTGGTTGGTGCCGAGCTTCATGCCGGCGTCGATGTCCTCGGCCGTCGCGATGCCTTCGGACAGCACGAAGAAGGCCTCGTTGATCATCGGCACCAGGATGCGGTTGACCACGAAGCCCGGCGCGTTCTTCACCGTGATCGGCGACTTGCCGAGCGCCACGGACAGTGCCTTCACCGCGTCGTGCGTGGCGTCGCTCGTGAGGTAGCCGCGGATGATCTCCACCAGCGCCATCATCGGCACCGGGTTGAAGAAGTGCATGCCGATGAAGCGATCGGCACGCGAGGTGGCGGCCGCCAGCTTGGTGATCGAGATCGAGGAGGTGTTCGACGCGATGATCACCTCGGGCGCGAGCATCGTGTCGATCTGCTTGAGGATCTTCAGCTTGAGCTCGTAGTTCTCGGTGGCGGCCTCGATCACCAACTGGGCGCCCTTGAGGTCCTCGTAGTTCGTCGAACCCTGGATCAGCGCCAGCGCCGCGGTCTTCTGTTCGGCCGTCAGCTTTTCCTTCTTGATCAGCCGGTCGAGGCTGCCGCTGACCGTGGCCAGGCCCTTGTCGACGGCGGCTTGCGCGATGTCGACCATCACGACCTTCATGCCGGCGACCGCGCAGGCCTGCGCGATGCCGTTGCCCATGGTTCCGGCTCCGATGATGCCGACGGTTTGAATGCGCATGAAATGCTCCTCGTTTGGTGTTGCGATGAAAGGATGCGAGCGTAGCCCGCACGATGACGGCCATTGTGTCGCAGCGCGGCGAGCAAACGTTGTGCTCCAGCCGACAGGACCGGTGCATTAAAGTGCCCGGTTTTCCAGTCCCCCTCGGAGCGCTTTCATGACGACCCCCCTCGGCACCCCCCTGTCCCCCCACGCCACCCGCGTGATGCTGCTCGGCTCCGGCGAGCTCGGCAAGGAGGTGCTGATCGCGTTGCAGCGCCTGGGCGTGGAGACCATCGCGGTCGACCGCTACGAGAACGCGCCCGGCCAGCAGGTCGCGCACCATGCGCGCACCATCACGATGAGCGACCCGGCGCAGCTCAAGGCGCTGATCGAGGCTGAGAAGCCGCATCTGGTCGTGCCCGAGATCGAGGCCATCGCCACGCCGATGCTGCAGGAACTGGAAAGCGCCGGCGTCGTGCGCGTGATCCCGACCGCCCGCGCGGCCCGCCTCACGATGGACCGCGAAGGCATCCGCCGCCTGGCGGCCGAGACGCTGGGCGTGCCGACCAGCCCCTACAGGTTCTGCGATTCGCTGGAGGAACTGCAGGCTGCGATCGATGCCGAGAATGGCGAAGGAATAGGTTACCCCTGCATCGTCAAGCCGGTGATGAGCAGCTCCGGCAAGGGCCAGAGCAAGATCGACGGCCCGGCCGACGTGAAGAAGGCGTGGGACTACGCCATGGCCGGCGGCCGTGTGAGCCATGGCCGCGTGATCGTCGAAGGCTTCATCGACTTCGACTACGAGATCACGCTGCTGACGGTGCGTGCGCTCGATGCCAAGGCTTCCGTGCAGACGCAGTTCTGCGAGCCCATCGGCCACGTGCAGGTGAGCGGAGACTACGTCGAGAGCTGGCAGCCGCACCCGATGTCGCCGGTGGCGCTGAAGAAAGCCCAGCAGATCGCCAAGGCGGTGGCCGACGACCTCGGCGGCCAGGGGCTGTTCGGCGTCGAACTCTTCGTGAAGGGCGAGGAGGTCTGGTTCAGCGAAGTCAGCCCGCGCCCGCACGACACCGGCATGGTGACGATGGCGACGCAATGGCAGAACGAGTTCGAGTTGCACGCCCGCGCCATCCTGGGCCTGCCGGTCGACACCACGCTCAAGAGCGCCGGCGCCAGCGCCGTGATCTACGGCGGCGTCGACGCCACCGGCATCGTCTTCGACGGCGTGGCCGATGCCCTGCAGGTGCATGGCGTCGACATCCGCCTGTTCGGCAAGCCCGAGAGCTTCGTCAAGCGCCGCATGGGCGTGGCGCTGGCGCATGCTCCCGACATCGACACCGCCCGCGCGAACGCCAAGGAAGCTGCTTCGCGCGTGAAGCCCCGCAAGGCGTAAAGCACGACGCCCAAAAGCAGAAAGCCGCCCGAGGGCGGCTTTCTTGTTGGCGCGAAGAACTTACTCCTCCACAAAGGCCTCTTCGCGCTTCGCCTTGATCGACGGCAGCAGCACGATGCCGAGCAACAGGCACGCCGCCACCAGCAGGCCGGCCGACAGCGGACGCGTGACGAACACGCTCCAGGTGCCACGCGACAGCAGCAGCGCGCGGCGCAGGTTCTCTTCCATCATCGGCCCGAGGATGAAGCCCAGCAGCAGTGGCGCGGGCTCGGTCTTGAGCTTGAGGAAGACGTAGCCGATCACGCCGAAGATCGCGACCATCCACACGTCGAAGGTGTTGTTGTTGGTCGAGTACACGCCGACCGCACAGAACAGCACGATGGCCGGGAACAGGAACTTGTAGGGGACCGTCAGCAGCTTGATCCACATGCCGATCAGCGGCAGGTTCAGGATCACCAGCATCGCGTTGCCGATCCACATCGAGGCGATCAGACCCCAGAACAGTTCCGGGTTGCTGGTCATCACCTGCGGGCCGGGCTGGATGTTGTGGATGGTCATGGCACCGACCATCAGCGCCATCACGGCGTTGGGCGGAATGCCCAGTGTCAGCAGCGGGATGAAGGAGGTCTGCGCACCGGCGTTGTTGGCCGATTCGGGCGATGCCACGCCGCGGATGTTGCCCTTGCCGAAGGGCACTTCGCCGGGGCTCATCTTGACCTTCTTCTCGAGCGCGTAGGCCGCGAAGGCCGCCAGCAGCGCGCCGCCGCCGGGCAGGATGCCCAGGGCCGAGCCGAGGGCGGTGCCGCGCAGCACGGCCGGGGCCATGCGCTTGAAGTCTTCCTTCGTGGGGAACAGGCCCTTCACGTTGGCGGTGAACACCTCGCGCTCGTCATCGGGCTGCGACAGGTTGCCGATGATTTCGCCGTAGCCGAACACGCCCATGGCGATGACCACGAAGCCGATGCCGTCGGTCAGTTCCGGGATGTCGAAACTGAAGCGCGCCACCCCCGAGTTCACGTCGGTGCCGACGATGCCCAGCAGCAGGCCCAGCACGATCATGGCGACCGCCTTGAGCAGCGAGCCCGAGGCCAGCACCACGGCGCCGATCAGGCCCAGCGTCATCAGCGAGAAGTACTCGGCCGGGCCGAACTTGAAGGCCAGCTCGGTCAGCGGTGGCGCGAAGGCCGCCAGGATCAGCGTGCCGACGCAGCCGGCGAAGAAAGAGCCCAGGCCGGCCGCCGCGAGCGCAGGGCCCGCCCGGCCCTGCCGCGCCATCTGGTAGCCGTCGATACAGGTCACGACCGACGATGATTCACCGGGCAGGTTCACCAGGATGGCCGTGGTCGAGCCGCCGTACTGCGCGCCGTAGTAGATGCCGGCCAGCATGATCAGCGCCGACACGGGCGGCAGCGCGTAGGTGGCGGGCAGCAGCATCGCGATGGTCGCGACCGGGCCGATGCCGGGGAGCACGCCGATCAGCGTGCCCAGAATGCAACCGACCAGGCAGTACAGCAGGTTGGTGAAGGTGAAGGCGACGCCGAAGCCGATCGCCAGGTTGTGGAACAGGTCCATGTCGTGTCTCTCCTCAGCCCGAAATGAAGGTCGGCCAGACCTGGATCTGCAGCTTGAGGGCCCAGATGAACGCGATGTAGCTGCCCACGGCGAGGATGGTGGCGAGCACCAGCACGTCGCGCAGCTTGAAGTGCTCGCCCGCCAGGCTCGCGATGATGGTGAGGGCGTAGATCGCCATGATCAGGCCCATGGCCGGCAGGCCGATGCTCGGCAGACCGCCCAGCAGCACGCCGAAGGCGACGTTGGCGGCGATCACGAAGAACAGCGGCTTCCAGGCCCATTTGCCGATCTTTCCGCCGTCGGCGGTTTCCACCACCAGCGCCTGGAAGATGATCAGCAGGCCCAGCACGGCCAGCAGAATGCCCAGCATGAGCGGGAAGTAGCCCGGCCCCATGCGGGCGCCGTCCCCGATGTTGTAGGTGGTGGCGCCGACCGCGAAAGTGGCGCCCACCGCAGTGAACATGACCCCCGAAAAGAAGTCAGCCTGACTCTTGATTCCCATTGTCTCGACCCCGTGAATTGGAGGCGTGAGGGTCGTTGGATGAGGCTGACCACTGGCTGACGCGAGGGCTAAGCAGTAACGCGTAGCGCCTCGTACGGGTATCCGAGCGGGTGCTCAATAAATGGGCAATCCAGGACGCAAAAAAGGCTCCCGAAGGAGCCTTTTTTCAGTGAGGTGCGAGAGGGCTTAGTAGCCGCCGCGGCCACCGCCGCCGCCGCCGTAACCACCACCGCCGCCACCGCCGCTACGGCCACCGCCGCCGCCGCCGTAACCGCCGCCACCACCACCGCCGTAGCCGCCACCACCGCCGCCGCCACTGCGGCCGCCGCCGAAGCCGCCGCCAGCAGGACGGGGTTCCATCGGACGGGCTTCGTTCACGGTGAGTGCACGGCCGTCGAGGGAGTGGCCGTTCAGGCCTTCGATGGCAGCCAGCGCTTCAGCGTCGGTGCCCATTTCCACGAAGCCGAAGCCCTTGGAGCGGCCGGTTTCGCGTTCCATCATGACCTTGGCGCTGGTCACAGCACCGAACTCGCCGAAGGCTTGTTCCAGATCGTTGTCGCGGATGGAGTAGGACAGATTGCCTACGTACAGTTTTTTGCCCATGGAGGGACTCCTAATTCAAACCAAAATAACAAAGCGATGGAGTCCCAGAATCACAACTGACTGAATGAGCGCTGTGGCGCGAAACTGACCTATCACCGTTCACGTTTCCGACGAAGGTTCGCCAGAAACGCTTGCACATTGTCGTCCACTCCTGGGCTTTTAGGGAAAAAGCTTTCGTTACACGCGAATAAAGCGCAAAACGCCGGCCGGCGGGCGTCGTCGGCGAGGGCGCTGGCTATCCTTCCAGGCTTCGGCGGCGCGCCGCGCGCCCGTCTTTTCCGTGCTCCATTCCAATCGTTCCGCCGCATGCCATTCACCGCCCTGGGCCTCATTTCTCCTCTGGCGCAAGCCGCCGCCGGACAGGGTTATGCCGTGCCCACGCCGATCCAGCGCGAAGCGATCCCGGCCGTTCTGGCCGGGCGCGATGTCCTGGCGTCGGCCCAGACCGGTTCCGGCAAGACGGCCGCCTATGCCCTTCCTTTGCTGCAGGGATTGTTGGATCGCCGCCACGAAAAAACCCGTCATCCGCGCGCATTGGTGCTCGTTCCCACCCGCGAACTGGCCCAGCAGCTGGGTGAAACCCTGCATGAATTCGCGAAGAGCCTGCCCGAAACGCTTCGTATCGCCGTGATGTTCGGCGGTGTCTCGATCAACCCGCAGCTCATGGGCCTGCGCGGCGGCGCCGACCTGGTGGTCGCCACGCCGGGCCGGCTGCTCGACCTGATCGCCCACAACGCGCTGCGCCTGGGCAACGTGGCGACGCTGGTGCTGGACGAGGCCGACCGGCTGCTCGACCTGGGCTTCGCCGAAGAACTTGGGCGCATCCTCGAGCAGCTGCCGGAGCGGCGACAGACGCTGCTGTTCTCGGCCACCTTCCCGCAGGCGATTGCCGCATTGGCCACCTCGGCGCTGCGCGACCCGTTGCGCATCGACGTGCCGGCCGAGCCTGAAAGCGCCCCCGACATCGCGCAGCGGGCCATCGAAGTCGACCCGTCGCGGCGTACACAACTGCTCGCGAAGCTGGTCAAGGATGAGGCTTGGCCGCGGGTGCTGGTCTTCGTCGCGACCAAGCATGCGGCCGAGATCGTGGCCGACAAGCTGCGCAAGACCGGGCTGGAGGCCGAGCCTTTCCACGGTGTGCTGAGCCAGGGCAAGCGCAGCCAGGTGCTGGCCGACTTCAAGGCTTCCCGCGTGCAGGTGGTGGTCGCCACCGACCTGGCGGCGCGCGGCATCGACGTGGTGCAATTGCCGGCGGTGGTGAACTACGACCTGCCGCGCTCGGCGGTCGACCACGTGCACCGCATCGGGCGCACCGGCCGTGCCGGCGAGAGCGGTGTGGCGGTCAGCTTCGTCAGTGCCGAGACCGAGGCGCACTTCCGCCTGATCGAGAAGCGCCAGGGCGCGCAGGTGCCGCGCGAGCAGATCGCCGGTTTCGAGCCAGCGCCGCCGGCCGAACCGCTGCCGGGCGCCGTCGCGCCGTCCGGCACGGGTGGCGTGAAGGGCAAGCGCCCGAGCAAGAAGGACAAGCTGCGTGCGGCGGCAGCCGCCGGCAAGCCCTCCTGAGCCTCAGGCCTTGAAGCGGCGCCGCGTGAGCGCCAGCGCGACCCAGAACGCGGCCACCGCATAGGCGGCCAACACCCCCCCGTGGCGCAGCGCGTCGCTCGGCCACTGGTCCATGAAGAGGGGGCGCACCAGCGCGACCGCATTGGTCAGCGGCAGCCAGGCCGCGATGGTTCGCACGAAGCCCGGCAACTGTTCCAGCGGGAAGAACACGCCCGACAGGAACATCATCGGCGTCATGAAGAGCGTGAAGTAGTAGGTGAAGAAGTCGTAGCCCTTGGCGAGCGCGTTGAAGATCAGCGCGACCGACGAGAAGGTGATGCCCGAGCCCACCAGCACGGCCCACGCGACGACCAGCTTGGGGCTGTGGCTGATGCCCAGCGCGAGCATCACGGCCATGATCGCCGTCACCGTGAAGATGGCCTTGAAGGCGGCCCACAGCATCTCGGCCAGCACCACGTCGTCGAGGCCGATGGGCGCGTTCATGATCCCGTCCCAGGTCTTCTGCACATGCATGCGCGAGAACGCCGAATACAGCGCCTCGAAGCTCGCTGCGTTCATCGCGCTCATGCAGATCGAGCCGCTCGCCAGGAACAGGATGTAGGGCACCTGCGTGCCGTTCACCTCGACCTGCCCGACCAGTGCGCCCATGCCGTAGCCGAACGCGACCAGCCAGATCAGCGGCTCGGCGATGTTGCCGATCAGGCTGGGGATCGCCAGCTTGCGCCACACCAGCCAGTTCCGCAGGAACACCGGCCACCATCGCATCGAGAGCGTGGGCGGGCGCCAGACAGACGGCGTGGGCCGCGTCGCTTCAACCGTCTTCACGAATCTGCCTCCCGGTGAGTTTCAGGAACAGGTCTTCCAGGTTGGCCGGGCGATGGAAGGTGCGCAGCCCGCCGCGCTGCGTCAGCGCATCGAGCAGCCGCCGCGCGTCCTGCGTGTAGAAGAACACCGTCTCGCCGCTGACCTCGATGCGCGCGGCCAGCGGCGCGAGGTCGGCCGCGCCGGCCAGTTCGAGCGCGCCGTTGCCGTAGACCTCGACCACGTCGGGCTCGAGGTGCTCGGCGATCAGGTCGCGCGGCCGGCCCTCGGCGATCTTGCGGCCGTGATCGAGCACCAGCAAGCGCGTGCACAGGCGCTCGGCCTCGTCCATGAAGTGGGTGGTCAGCAGGATCGACTTGCCGCGCTGCAGCAGCACCTGCAGCCGCTCCCACATCAGGTGGCGCGCCTGCGGGTCGAGCCCGGTGGTGGGTTCGTCGAGCAGTAGCAGCTTCGGGTCGTTGACCAGCGCGCGTGCCAGCGACAGGCGCCGCTTCATGCCGCCCGACAACTCGCCCGGTTTGGCGCTGGCCTTGTGCGTGAGCGCCGCGAACGCGAGCAGTTCGGGGATGCGCGGCGCGATGTCGGCGCGGCGAAAGCCGAAGTAGCGGGCGTAGACCATCAGGTTCTCGGCGCAGTCGAAGTCCGGGTCGAGCGTGTCGAACTGGGTCACCACGCCCAGCTGCGCCTTGATGGCCAGTGCGTCGCGCGGCATCTGCAATGCACCGGCGTCCCCGAAGTAGGTGATGTCGCCGTCGTCCGGTGCCGTGAGGCCCAGGCACATGCGGATGGTGGTCGTCTTGCCGGCCCCATTGGGGCCGATGACGCCGAGGCATTCGCCGGGCGCGATCTCGAAGGACAGATCGTCGACGACGGTCGACTCGGCGTAGCGCTTGCGCAGGTGACGGACCTGGAAGAGGGGGGTGTTGCTCACCGGCCGCATTGTGGGGGAAGCCGGCCAGGCGCCGGCCATCGACAGGGGGGCCGACGGTGGCCCGCTATCCGAACGCCTGTACCTCCGTCTAAGCGCTGCGGCTGCCGGCGTTGCGCAGCGGCGCGAGCAGCGGCTTGAGGCCGTTGTGGTCGATCTCGTGCATCAGCTGCAGCAGCCGGCCGATCTCGCCCTTGGGAAAGCCCTCGCGGGCGAACCAGGTCAGGTAGTTGCCGGGCAGGTCGGCGATCAGCGTGCCCTTGTACTTGCCGAAGGGCATCGGCAGGGTGACGAGGCGCTGCAGGTCTTCCGGGTTCATGGGCCTACCCGCCCGCGCGCTTGACCGTCATGCCCTGCTTCTGCAGCGCGGCGGCGACGGTGTCGCGGTGGTCGCCCTGGATCTCGATGACGCCGTCCTTCACCGTACCGCCCGAGCCGCAGTTCGCCTTGAGCTGCTTGGCGAGCGCGGTCAGCGCGTCGGCCGCGAGCGGCACGCCGCGCACCAGCGTCACGCCCTTGCCCTTGCGGCCCTTGATGTCGAGCGAGATGCGCACGATGCCGTCGCCCTTCGGCGCTGCGGCCGTGGCCTTGCAGCGGCAGTCGGCGATTGCCTGCCGGCAGTCGGGGCAGACGCGGCCTTTGTCGGTGGAATAGACCAGGCGGCTGGAGGACGTGCTGTGCATCATGTTGGGAACAATGGAATCGCGGGGGAGCGGGTGCCACCTTCGGTGGCGGCCTGCGCCTATTGGAATGCGACCTCGGCGAAGCTGCGCAGCTTGCGGCTGTGCAGCCGGCTCGAGCCTTCGGCGCGCAGGATCTCGATCGCCTTCATGCCGATGCGCAGGTGCTGCTCGACCCGCTCGCGGTAGAAGTGGTTGGCCATGCCGGGCAGCTTGATCTCGCCGTGCAGCGGCTTGTCGGACACGCACAGCAGCGTGCCGTAGGGCACCCGGAAGCGGAAGCCGTTGGCCGCGATGGTGGCGCTTTCCATGTCGAGCGCCACCGCGCGGCTCTGGCTGAAGCGGCGCTGCGGCTCGTTCTGCGGCAGCAGCTCCCAGTTGCGGTTGTCGGTGCTGGCCACGGTGCCGGTGCGCATGATGGTCTTGAGGTCGGGGCCGCTGATCTGCGTGACTTCTTCCACCGCCTTCTCGAGCGCCAGCTGGATCTCGGCCAGCGCCGGGATCGGCACCCACAGCGGCAGCTCCTCGTCGAGCACATGGTCCTCGCGCACGTAGGCGTGGGCCAGCACGTAGTCGCCCAGCTGCTGGCTGTTGCGCAGGCCCGCGCAGTGGCCCAGCATCATCCAGGCGTGCGGGCGCAGTACGGCGATGTGGTCGGTGATGGTCTTGGCGTTCGACGGGCCGACGCCGATGTTCACCATCGTGATGCCGGCGCGGTCTTCGCGCACCAGGTGGTAGGCCGGCATTTGCGGCAGCCGCGGCGGCGCCATGCCGCCTTCCGGTCCCTGGTAGCCGTTGCGGTAGGCGGTCACGTTGCCCGGCTCGATGAATGCGATGTAGGGGCTGTCGGGGTTCGCCATCTCCTGGTGGCCGAGCGCTACGAACTCGTCGATGTAGAACTGGTAGTTGGTGAACAGCACGAAGTTCTGGAACCACTCCGGCGCCGTGCCCGTGTAGTGGCGCAGCCGGTGCAGCGAGTAGTCCACCCGCGCACCGGTGAACAGCGCCAGCGGCTGCGGCTCGCCGGCCTTCGGCTCGTAGGTGCCGTTGGCGATGCCGTCGTCCATCGCGGCCAGGTCGGGCAGGTCGAACACGTCGCGCATCAGGGCGCGGCGTTCGGCGCTCATGGTGCCCTCGATGTGGTCGTTCTCGGCGAAGGAGAAGTGGATCGGGATCGGCTGGGTGGCGGTGCCGACTTCCAGTTCCACCCCGTGGTTCTCCAGCAGCAGGCGGAACTGCTCCAGGTAGTAGCGGTGGAACAGGTCGGGCCGCGTCAGCGTCGTCTCGTAGCGGCCCGGCCCGGCCACGAAGCCGTAGCTCAGGCCGGCGGTGGTCGGCGGGCTCTGGCGCGACACGGTGTGCGTGTGCACCCGCACGAAGGGGTAGCAGGCCCGCACCCGGCCCGGCAGCGTCTCGCCCGCCACGAAGCGCAGCATCGACTCCCGCAGGTGCGCCAGCGCCTCCTGGTAGATCCTCTGGACCTGGGCCAGCGCGGCGGCGGCATCGGTGAAACGGGCGGGGGCGACGAAGGGCGGCATGTAGGGCATGGCGCCATTGTGCAGTTGTCCGCCGGTGCGGCTGCGCGTGCCGCTCGCCGAGGCTGTGCCCTGCGCGCGATCCGCCGTCAGGAAGCGGATCGCGCGAGCCAAAACCCTGTCGCCACGCCGGCCGCCAGCCACAGCGCCACGACCAGGACCGCGCCGATCCGGCTGCGGGGCTTCGAGCCCTTCGCCAGCATCCAGGCGTCGGCCTGAGCGCGGCATTCCGAGCGCACGTCCTCGGGCAGGAGCCGGATGGCCAGCCAGATCAGGCCGGGCAGCAGCAGCACGTCGTCGACGTAGCCGAGCACGGGAATGAAGTCGGGGATCAGGTCGATGGGGCTCAGTGCGTAGGCCACCACCACGGCGCCCAAGGCCTTCGCGTACCACGGCGTCCGGGCATTCCGGGCCGCGAACCACAGCGTCACGCCGTCACGCTTGACCCGCCTGGCCCATTGCTTCAGCGCGTCGGTCAGGCGCATGGCGTGTGCCGTGAGGGTCTTGGCACGACGTGCCGCAAGGGTCGGGCCGGTATGGCGACCTCAACCCGGCATGGGTTCGCGCATGGTGACGAACTCTTCGGCGACCGTCGGGTGGATGCCGATGGTCGTGTCGAAGTGCGCCTTGGTGGCGCCGGCACGCATCGCCACCGCGAAGCCCTGCACCACCTCGCCGGCGTCGGGGCCGACCATGTGCAGGCCGACGACGCGGTCGCTGGCGGTGTCCACGATCAGCTTGAGAAAGGTGCGTTCCTGGCGGCCGGAGAGCGTGTGGCGCAGCGTCTTGAACTCGCTGCTGAAGAGCGTGACCTTCTCGTACTTCTTGCGCGCCTCGGCTTCGGTCAGGCCGCAGGTGCCGACGTTCGGGTGCGTGAAGACGGCAGTGGGCACGCAGTCGTAGTCGACCTTGCGCTTCCCGTCGCCGAAGAGCGCGTCGACCAAGGCCATCGCCTCGGCCAGCGCGACCGGCGTGAGCTGCATCTTGGTCGACACGTCGCCCAGTGCGTAGACCGAGGGCACGCTGCTGCGGTAGTGCGCGTCGACCTTCACCGCGCCGCGCTCGTCGAGGGCGACGCCGGCGGCCTCCAGGCACAAGCCCTCGGTGTTGGGCACGCGGCCGGTGGCGTAGAGCACGGTGTCGGCTTCGATCTGCTGGCCGCGCGACAGCATGACGGCGAGCGGGGCGTCCGTGCCGCGGCTGCGTGCGACGGAGGCGACCTCGGCGTTGAGCCGGATGTCGACGCCCGCCTTGCCCATCTCGCGCGCCAGGAATTCGCGCACGTCTTCGTCGAAGCCGCTCAGCAGATGCGCCTGGCGCTGCACCAGCGTCACCTGCGCGCCCAGGCCGTTGAAGATGGACGCGAACTCGCAGGCGATGTAGCCGCCGCCCACGATGACAAGCCGTTTCGGGAAGGCCGGCAGGTCGAACATCGCGTCGGAGACCTGCACATGCTCGCGGCCCGGCAGCTCGGGGACGAAGGGGCGGCCGCCGGTCGCCACGAGGATGTGGCGTGCCGTGTGGCGCGACGTGCCGACCTTCACCGTGTGCGCATCTTCGAGATGCGCCCAGCCGTTGACGAGCGTGACGCCGGCCGCGTCGAGCAGCCCGCCGTAGATGCCGTTCAGGCGGTGGATCTCGCGGGCGCGGTTCGCCTTCAGCACGTCCCAGTCGAAGCGCGCCTCGCCGAGCTGCCAGCCGTAGCCCGGCGCTTCCTCGAAGGCCTCGGCATAGCCCGCGGCATAGCTGTAGAGCTTCTTGGGGATGCAGCCGACGTTGACGCAGGTGCCCCCCAGTTCGGCGGCCTCCGCCAGTGCCACGCGCGCCCCGCGCTGCGCGGCCATGCGCGCGGCGCGAACGCCGCCGCTGCCGCCGCCGATGACGAAGAGATCGAAGTTGTATATGGGCATTCGAGTTTTCCTTGCACCGACTGTAAGCTCCACGCATCCGAAATTCGAGGAATGACATGCGCTCCCAAGACACCGGCTTCACCCCCGCCGACGGTTACGCCGGCGACGTCACGCCCACGCAGGCCGCACAGTGGGTGGCCGATGGCCGGGCCGTGCTGGTCGATGTGCGCAGCGACGCCGAGCGCGAGTGGGTGGGCTACGTGCCGGGCGCCGTGCCGCTGGCGTGGAAGCAGTGGCCGGGCATGGCGATGAACCCGGGCTTCGACGAAGGCCTGCGTGCCGCCGTGCCGGCGGGCGGCAAGGCCGTGCTGCTGTGCCGCAGCGGGGTGCGCTCGATCGCCGCCGCGAAGCGCGCGACCGAACTGGGCATCGAGGCGTACAACATCCTCGAAGGCTTCGAGGGCAACCCCGATGCGCAGGGTCACCGGGGCCGCACCGGCGGCTGGCGCTTCCACGGCCTGCCCTGGAGGCAGAACTGAAGCGCTGCCGCGCCGACTGCCTCTACTTCAGCGGCGGAATGCGCAGCTTCTGGCCCGGGTAGATCTTGTCCGGGTGCGTGAGCATCGGCTTGTTGGCCTCGAAGATCGCGTTGTACTTGTTGGCGTCGCCGTAGTACTTCTTCGAGATCGCCGACAGCGTGTCGCCGCGCACCACGTCGTGGTACTGCGCGGCCGGTGCTTCCGGTGCCGCCAGCTGGTTGTCGACGCTGGTCACGTTCGCCACGTTGCCGGCGGCCAGGCCGGCCTTCTCGCTCGCCTCCTGCGATGGCGCCTTGCCCGACAGCGTGACCACGCCGGTGGCGCCCGCGTAGGCGACGCCGAGGTCGGTGAGCCCGAGGTTCTGGGTCTCGATGTAGGTCTTGATGGCCGCCGCGGCGGCCGTATCGGGGTTGGCGCCGGGTTCGGCCGCATGCGCGGTCGAGCCGCCGAACAGCTTCTCGCCCGCTTCCTTGATGAAACTCAGCAGACCCATGGTGGTGCTCCTTCGTGTGGTGATGAGGGTGCACTGTAAGCAGGCCCGTCGCAGCGAAGCGTAGGCGCCGGGCGCATGCTTGCAAGCAAGGGTAAGCATGGGCTCGCGCAAACTCGCAAATAATCCGGCATGACCTTCCTCGCTATCGACATCGGCAACACGCGGCTCAAGTGGGCGCTCTATGCGGCGGGGCGACCGGGCGCCGAACTGCTGGCGAGCGGGGCCGAATTCCTCGACCACATCGATCGCCTGGCCGAAGGCGCGTGGTCTGATTTGCCATCGCCCACGGCCATGCTGGGTTGTGCGGTGGCGGGCGACGCGGTGCGCCGGCGCGCCGAGGAGCAGGTGTTCGAGCGCTTCGATTGCCCGGCGCGCTGGGTCGTGTCGAGCGCCGCCGAAGCCGGGCTGACCAACGGCTACGACCATCCCACGCGCCTGGGGGCCGACCGCTGGGTCGCGATGATCGGCGCGCGCCATCGCATGCTGTCGCAGGGGCCGGCGCGGCCGATGGTGGTGGTGATGATCGGCACCGCGGTCACGGTCGAGGCGATCGATGTGCACGGCAAGTTCCTCGGCGGCCTGATCCTGCCGGGCCACGGCATCATGCTCCGCGCGCTGGAGTCGGGCACCGCCGGCCTGCACGTTCCGACCGGCGAGGTGCGCGACTTTCCCACCAACACCAGCGACGCGCTCACCAGCGGCGGCACCTATGCCATCGCCGGCGCGGTGGAGCGCATGCGCCAGCACGTCAAGACCCACTGCGGTGCCGAGCCGGCCTGCTACATGACCGGTGGTGCCGGCTGGAAGATGGCGCCGTCGATGGTCAGCCCCTTCGAGCTGGTCGACAGTCTGATCATGGACGGTCTGCTGGTGATCGCCGAGACGCGCGCCGGCTGACGCTGAAGCGCCGGGCTTTCAGGCCTTGCCGCTCAGGCCATCCACGGCCTGGAACATCGCCTGGCGCGCCTGGCTGATGACCTGACCCTTCCACGCATCGGTGTCGGTGTAGAACGCATCGCGCACGCGCGTCTGGACCGCATCGGCCAGCTCGGGCGCGGCCTCCGGGTGCTTGTGCAGCCAGTGGTCGGCGCGCAGCGCGCCCATCACCTCGAGGATCGGTTCCGTGCCGTACTCGAGCGCGATGCCGGTGTATTCGGCCTGCGGGCACTCGTCGTAGATCACGCCCCAGTTCAGGCCGGTGAGCAGTGCCGAGGTGGACGAACCGTCGTAGATCGACGTCACCGCCGTCTCGCCGCCCCACCAGGCATTCGCTCGCGCATAGGCCGCCGCGTCGTCGCGGCCGGCGAAGATGCGTTCGCCATGGCCGTTGGGGCCGAGGCCGGTGTGCAGGTCGATCCAGGCCAGCCGCTTCGCCTGCTGCGCATGGGTGCGCAGCACCTGACGCAGCGTCCGGTTGCTCCAGGTCGGCGCCTTGCCGCCGAAGAAGAGACCATCGTCGAACTGGTACTGGCCGCCGGAGATGGCCGCCTGGTACGCCGCCACGCCGCGCGCGGCGATCCAGCTGTCGATCTCCGCCTGGTTCTTCGGCGAGGGCGGCCAGGCCTTCGGCAGCAGCAGCGGGTGCAATTCGGCGTAGGCCGCGTTCACCGGCAGCGGCTGCGCGAAGTCCATGAAGTTGCGGTTGAGGTCGACGTTCTCGTGGGTCACGCGCCGGCCGTAGGAAAAACCGTGCGGGTTCAGCGCGTGCACGTAGAGCACGCCGACGCCGGCCGCGTGCGCCTTCTCGCGCCATTCGGTGTCTTGCAGCGCGAACACCTGCACGCCGCTGCCGCAGTGGCCTTCCACGCCGTGGCAGGCGCTGGTGACCAGGAGCAGCTGCCGTGCGTCGGCCGGGCCGTCGTAGGCGACGTCCATCGCCAGGTCTTCGCCGTCCCGCCCCTTCAGTGGATGCGGGTGGGTGTCGACCGTGAGGCCCGCTGCGACGCAGCCCTGCAGGAACTTGCGGCGCGCCAGCGCGTAGCTGGGCGAGAAGGCCTCGACGACGCCGATCACACGCCGGTCCTGCCGGGTTGGAGGAACTGCTCGGCCAGCTCGACCCAGCAGGTCGCGCCCAGCGGGATCAGGTCGTCGTTGAAGTCGTAGCTGGCGTTGTGCAGCGTGCACGGGCCACCGCCGTGGTGCATGTCCCGGTGCGCGCCATCGCCGTTGCCGATGAAGGCGTAGGCGCCCGGCTTGGCCTGCAGCATGAAGGAGAAGTCTTCGGCCGTCATCGCGGCTTCCTGCGGCAGCACGTTGTCGGCGCCGACGATGCCGGCCATCACGGCGCGGGCGAAGTCGGCTTCGGCGGCGGTGTTGATGGTCGGCGGGTAGTTGCGGTGGAAGTAGAAGTCGACCTCGGTGTCGTGCGCGGCGCCGATGTGCTCGGCGATCTGCTTCATGCGGCGTTCGATCAGGTCGAGCACCTCGATCGTGAAGGTGCGCACCGTGCCCTGCAGCTCGCAGGTGTCGGGGATCACGTTGCTGGCCTCGCCGGCGTGGATCATCGTGACCGAGATCAGCCCGGTGTCGGTCGGCTTCTTGTTGCGCGTGAGGATGGTCTGGAAGGCCTGCACCATCTCGCAGGCGACCGGCACCGGGTCGATGCCGGTGTGCGGCAGCGCGGCATGGCCGCCCTTGCCGCGGATCGTGATCTTGAACTCGTTGCTCGACGCCATCGCCGGGCCGGGGCTGACGGCGAACTGGCCGGCCTTCATGCCGGGCCAGTTGTGCATGCCGTAGACCGCGTCCATCGGGAATTTTTCGAACAGGCCTTCGGCGATCATCTCGCGGGCGCCGCCGCCGCCTTCTTCGGCCGGCTGGAAGATCAGGTAGACCGTGCCGTCGAAGTTGCGGTGCTTGGCCAGGTGCTGGGCGGCCGCCAGCAGCATGGCGGTGTGGCCGTCATGGCCGCAGGCGTGCATCTTGCCCTGGTGCTGGCTGGCGTGCTCGAAGGTGTTGAGCTCGGTCACCGGCAGCGCGTCCATGTCGGCGCGCAGGCCGATGGCGCGGGGGCTGGTGCCGTTCTTCACGATGCCGACCACGCCGGTGGTGCCGAGGCCGCGGTGGATCGGGATGCCCCACTCGGTCAGCTTGGCCGCGACGATGTCGGCGGTGCGGACTTCCTGGAAGCAGAGTTCGGGGTGGGCATGCAGGTCGCGTCGGATCGAGGCGATGCCGGCAGCCTGGGTGACGAGCGAATCGATGAGTTTCATGGGGCACAGTCTAGGCGTGGGCCATCAAGCCCGCAAAGAACGTGCCCATGCCGCAGCTCAGCGTCCGGTTTCCTTCAGCCAGGCGGCTCGTGCCGCCAGGGCGGTGTCGGTGAAATCGGTGAAGACGCCGTCGACGCCCAGGCGGTAGAAGGCGAGGTACTCGTTCTTCGGGTCGCCCTGGTAGTCGCGGGCCAGCCGGCGCGACTCGTTGCGGAAGGTGAAGGGGTGCACGAAGAGGCCGGCCCGGTGCGCGTCGGCCACCAGCGTCGTGGGCACGGTCGAGGTGGCGTCCGCGTCGTTGATCTTGCCGTCGGCGTTGATGTCGACCGGCTTGCCGTCGGCGCCGATCGTGCCCTTGACGCTGACGATGTAGCGCTTCCAGGGGCCGATGCCGTCGGCATAGGTGGCGATCTCCGCCAGGCCGGCCGGTGTCACCATCACGTCGAAATTGCGCCTGTCGCCGGTCTGGGTCCACTCGTAGGGGCGATCGACCGGCACCGCGTAGGTCATGGCGCCGGTGCGCATGTCGATGCCGTCGCCGTCGATCAGCTGGATCAGCTTGGTCTTCAGGCCCTTGGCTTTCATGGTTTTGAGGCTGCCCGGCTCGAAGGACTGCACGTAGACCGGCGCGGTCCTGCTGTTCCAGCCGGCGGCCTCGAGGATGGCGATCAGCTTGTCTTCCAGCGGCAGGCCGAGGTCGCGGAACCAGGTCGGGTTCTTGGTTTCGGGGTAGATCGCGATGGTGCGGCCGGTCTCGCGCGACTTGGCCTTGGCCAGGTCGATCACCTCCTGGAAGGTCGGCACCTTGAAGCGGCCGTTGAACTGCTGCGGCCGCTCGGCGTCGGTCGAGATGGCGCCTAGCGTCTTCAGTTCTGCGAGGGTGAAGTCCTGGACGAACCAGCCGGTCTGCGTCTCGCCGTCGACCTGCATCGTCTTCTTGCGCGATGCGAACTCGGGGTGCCTGGCCACGTCGGTGCTGATCATCAGGTTGGGGTCGTGCCGGGTGACGAGCACGCCGTCCTGGGTGGACAGCAGGTCCATCTCGATCACGTCGGCGCCCAGTTCGATGGCGCGCGCGTAGGCCTCCAGCGTCTCTTCCGGCAACTGGCCGGACGCCCCACGGTGCGCGACCACCAGCGGCGGCTTGCCGTCGAGCGTCGGCAAGGCGGTCGGCGTGCGCGGCGTCGTGCACGCGGCCAGGCCGAGCGCGGCGAGGGCCAGGAGAGCCAGTCGCGAGGCGGGCCGACGGCTGCGGATGGAATGGTCGCGAACGGAAGGCGTCATGGCATGCCCCGGTGAAATTGAACGAATGGCCAGCCTACACCGTGCGGATGACAGCGGGTCAGGCGGACCGCCCGCGCGCACTTCCGGGGACAATGGCTGCATGTCACACGTTCTCTCCGCCCGCAGCCTCGAGCTGGCCCAGACCCTGGTGCGCATGAACACCGTCAGCGCCAACAGCAACCTGGAGCTCATCGGCTTCGTGCGCGACCAGCTCGCCGCGCTGGGCGTGCGCAGCCGCCTCACCTACAACGCCGACAAGACCAAGGCGAACCTGTTCGCCACGCTCGGCGCCGGAAAGCGCAGCGGCATCATCCTGTCGGGCCACACCGACACGGTGCCCTGGGACGGGCAGGACTGGAGCGTCGACCCGCTGTCGGCCATGGTGCAGCACTGGCCTTCCGAAGGCGGCCCCCCGGTGCCGGCCGGCCCGCACGACGAGCTCGCCGCCCTGGGCAGCCCGCGCCTGTACGGCCGGGGTGCCGCCGACATGAAGGGCTTCATCGCCGTGGCGCTGGCGAACGCCGAGGCCTTCCTGGAAAGCAACGCGCCCTTCGCGGTGCACTTCGCCTTCAGCTACGACGAGGAGGTCGGCTGCTTCGGCGTGCGCGAACTGATCGCCGACATGAAGGAGCAGAACATCCAGCCGATGGCCTGCATCATCGGCGAGCCCACCAGCATGGTGCCGGCCATCGCCCACAAGGGGGTGTACCGCTACCGCTGCTGCGTGCGCGGCAAGGAGGCGCATTCGTCGCTCACGCCGCAGTCGGTGAACGCCATCGAGATGGCGGCCCGCGTGGTCGGCAAGGTGCGCGACATGGCCGAGGGCTTCGAGCAGAACGAGCGGCGCTACGAGGGCTTCGACGTGCCCTTCAGCACCGCCAGCGTCGGCCAGTTCCACGGCGGCATCGCCGACAACGTCGTGCCGCGCGATGCCGAGTTCCGCTACGAATTCCGCAACCTGCCGACCGCCGACGCACAGCAGATGCAGAAGGAAGTGCTGGCCTACGCGGGCCGGCTCGAGGTGCCCATGAAGAAGGTCGCCGCCGACGCCGGTTTCCGCTTCGAGACGATCTGCGAGGTGCCCAGCTTCCTCGGTTCGGCCACCGACTCGGTCACCCGGCTGGCCCAGCGCCTGTCGGGCGAGCAGGGCACCACGCTGGTGGCCTTCGGCACCGAGGCGGGCCTGTTCAAGGGCGCGGGCATTCCGACCGTGGTCTGCGGCCCCGGCAGCATCACCCAGGCGCACCAGCCCGACGAGTACGTGACGCTCGAGCAACTCGCGCGCTGCGAGGTCTTCCTGCGGGGTCTGGCCCACACGCGCAGCCTGCCGTGAGGCGCACCGGGTTCCGATGACCGCGATGAAGCGCGTCGCGTTCGGCCTGCTGTGCGGCGCCGCGCTGCTGTATGGCGTGGCCCACGCGCTGGAGGCGCGCCACCCGGCCTGGGGCTACGTCGCGGCCTTCGCCGAAGCGGCCATGGTCGGCGCCATCGCCGACTGGTTCGCGGTGGTGGCGCTGTTCCGCCATCCGCTGGGCCTGCCGATTCCGCACACCGCCATCATCCCGGCCAACAAGGACCGCATCGGCGCCAAGCTGGCCGGCTTCATCCTCGACAACTTCCTGAGCACGCCGCAGGTGTTGGCCAAGCTGCGCGAGTTCGACCCGGCGGCGCGCCTGGCGAACTGGCTGGCCGATCCGGCGCAGGGCGAGCGCCTCGGCCAGCATGCGGTGGCCGTGGTGCGCTACGGCCTGAGCGCCTTCGACGACGAGCGGGCGCGCGCCTTCGTCGGCCGCGCGGCGGCCGCCGGGCTGGCGCAGGTCGACGTGTCGCGCCTGCTGGGCCAGGCGCTGGACGCGCTCACCGCCGGCGGGCGGCACCAGGCGCTGCTCGACGACGTGCTGACGCAGGTCGCCGACGTGATGCAGGGCGAGACGGTGCAGGAACACATCACCGAGGCGATCGCGCGCGAGATCAGGACACTGCGCTACGTGGGGCTCGACCAGGTGGCCGCCCGTGCCGCGACGCGCAAGATCGTCGCGGCCATGGTGCGCACGCTGGGCGACGTGGCCGCCGAGCCCGGCCATCCGCTGCGGCTGCGCTTCGACGGCTTCATGGCGGATTTCGTCGAGCGCCTGAAGTCCGACCCCGACTTCCGCGCGCGCGGCGAGGCGATCCGCGCCGAGCTGCTGGCACACCCCGCGCTCACCGACTACCTGCGCGGGCTGTGGGACACGCTGCTGGTCTGGCTGCACGATGACCTGGCGCGCGACGATTCGACCATCCGCCGGCGCATCGCCGCGCTGGCCGGCTCGATGGGTGAACGGCTGCAGCAGGACGAGGCCTTCCGTCGCTGGATCAACGAGCAGATCACCGAGGCCGCGCCGGTGGCCATCGCCCGCTACCGCGAGGACATCCGGCGCTACATCGTCGAGCGGGTCGCGCAGTGGAACGCGCAGGAGATGACGGACGAGCTGGAGCGCCACATCGGCCGGGACCTGCAGTTCATCCGGGTCAACGGCACCTTGGTCGGCGGACTGGTGGGGCTGCTGATCCACACCGTGACACAGGCGCTGGCCGCCTGACGCCGCCGCGGCCGCCGCTACAGCAATTCGTCGGGCGCGAGCGGGCCGAAGAGCTTGAGCAGCAGGCGCAGGCCGACGCTGGCGTCCGGCTCGGTGCGGGTGTCCGTCAGACCGCTGCCCGTCGGTGCGCGCCAGACGAGGCCGCCTTCGGTCTGCTCGACGTGCCACGACCCCTTGTGCATGGCGTTCTCGATCTGGGCGATGGCCACGCGCGACAGCTCGGCGCTGCGGATCAGCAGGGCCAGCTCGGTGTTCTGCAACTGGGAGCGCAGGTCCAGATTCATCGAACCGACCACCAGCAACTGGCCGTCCATCACGAGTACCTTGGAGTGCAGCATCGAGCGCGATTCGCCGGTGGCGCTGGCGCCCGAGGAGCCGAAGGCGCTGCCCAGGCCCGCCTGCTCGCTGCGCAGCTCGTACAGCTCGACGCCCATGGCCAGCAGCGCTTCGCGGTGCCGCGCGTACCCGACATGCGCGATCGGGGCATCGTTGGATGCGAGCGAGTTGGTCAGCACGCGCACCCGCACTCCCCGCGCGCGGGCTGCGGCGAAGGCGCGCTCCATGTCGGGGCCGGGAACGAAGTAGGGCGAGATGATGGTCAGGTCTGTCCGCGCCTGGCCGATCAGCTCCAGCAGGCCGGAAACCACGGTCTCGCCGCCGTCGGCGCTCGCCGAGGCGTCCGCCAGGGCGGTCAGGCGCCGGGCCGCGCCGGCGGTGCGGGGCCGCGTCACCACCAGGCCCGGCGGTGGCGCGGTGTCCGGGGCGCTGCCCGCTTCGGCGGCGATCTTGGCAGGCTTGTCGGCCAGCATCACCGCGGGGGCCCAGACGAAGGTGGCGGTGCGCAGGTCGAGCGGCTTCTCGTCCCAGGCGGCGGCGCGCTGGGCGTCCGTCGGCCCCGCGTCGGAGGGCCGTGGTTCGCCGTCGGGCGGTTGGGCGCCGTCCGCGTTGCTGTCTCGCTCGCGCTGCGCGACCCTGGCCGCGCGCACCCGGTCGCGGATCTTGAGCAGATCCTCGTGCGCCACCAGCGACTGCACGGGGTAGGAGCGCTCGTTGTTCCAGTAGCTGTCGAAGCTGCGCGACATGTCCTGCACGATCGGGCCGGCCGCGAGCACGTCGAGATCGACGAAGTTGCCCGTCTGCGCGATGCCGAAGTACGCATCGCCCAGGTTGCGGCCGCCGGTCACGCCCATGGCGTTGTCGGCGATGAAGAGCTTGTTGTGCATGCGCTGCTGCACGCGGTCGAAATCACCGAGGGCGTTGAACATGCGCCCGAAGGACGAGCCGCGCGCACCCGCCACCGGGTTGAACATGCGCATCTCGATGTTGGGCTCGAAGGCCAGTTGCATGACCAGTGCGTTGCGGCCGGTGCTGTGGAAGTCGTCGAGCAGCACCCGGACGCGCACGCCCCGCCGGGCCGCCTCGACCAGGCCGCGCAGCAGTCGGCCGGCGCTCGCGTCGGCATGGATGGCGTAGTACTGGAGGTCGAGCGTCTTCTGAGCTGCCTCGATCAACGCCAGCCGGCTGCCATAGGCGGCCGCCGGCCCGGAGAGGAGGACAAAGCCGGAATCGAAGCGCGTCCCTTCCGCCCCGCGCCTTTGTTGCACGAGGACGCCCAGCGGGGTATCGGCCGGTGCGGCGAGCGCGTTGGAGACGGGGCGCTCGACGTCCTTGGGCAGCTGCGCGCAGCCCACCGCCAGGAACAGCGGAAGCAGCAGCGCGATGGCGCCGAAGCGAAGGTGGCGACTGAAGGCGCGAGAAGACGGCATGCGGTGGTTTCGGCGGTGCAGGGGCTGTGTATATAGCGCATGCCGCGCGCGGCCGCCGTCGGACGGCGGCCGGCGCGGCACCGGCCTTCAGCGCGTTGCGCCGAGCGCTTCCTGCCGCTCGAGCGCGGCGAGCAGTTCCTCGTCGATGCGGGCGTGGCGCTCGGCCAGGGCCGCGGCGCGGGTCGCGTCGCTCGCGTAGAGGGCGCCGCCGTCGAGTGCCAGCGTCTCGCTGATGCGTGCCTGCTCTTCTTCCAGGGCGGCAATGGCGGCCGGCAGTGCGTCGAGTTCGCGCTGTTCCTTGTAGCTGAGCTTCTTGCGCGGGCTGGCGGGGCGCGTGTCGGCCGCGGCGGCCCGCGCCGGTGTGGGGGCGGCCACAGCCGCGGGCGATGGCG
>NZ_JAOOPY010000002.1:232500-235000 GCF_025486315.1 Variovorax sp. N23
GGTCCGAACCGACTAGTGTTGCAAAACTAGCGGATGAGCTGTGGATAGGGGTGAAAGGCTAAACAAACTTGGAAATAGCTGGTTCTCTCCGAAAACTATTTAGGTAGTGCCTCAAGTATTACCATCGGGGGTAGAGCACTGTTTTGGCTAGGGGGTCATGGCGACTTACCAAACCAAGGCAAACTCCGAATACCGATGAGTACAGCTTGGGAGACAGAGCACCGGGTGCTAACGTCCGGACTCAAGAGGGAAACAACCCAGACCGCCAGCTAAGGTCCCTAAAATTGGCTAAGTGGGAAACGAAGTGGGAAGGCTAAAACAGTCAGGATGTTGGCTTAGAAGCAGCCATCATTTAAAGAAAGCGTAATAGCTCACTGATCGAGTCGTCCTGCGCGGAAGATGTAACGGGGCTAAGCCAGTTACCGAAGCTGCGGATTTGCAATTTATTGCAAGTGGTAGGAGAGCGTTCTGTAAGCCTGTGAAGGTGCGTTGTAAAGCGTGCTGGAGGTATCAGAAGTGCGAATGCTGACATGAGTAGCGTTAAAGGGGGTGAAAAGCCCCCTCGCCGTAAGCGCAAGGTTTTCTACGCAACGTTCATCGGCGTAGAGTGAGTCGGCCCCTAAGGCGAGGCAGAGATGCGTAGCTGATGGGAAACAGGTCAATATTCCTGTACCGATATATAGTGCGATGTGGGGACGGATCTTAATAGGTCATCCGGGTGTTGGATATCCCGGTTTAGTTGGATGTAGGCGTGCATTAGGCAAATCCGGTGCACATATACCGAGGCCAACGATCGAGCCAGCTTGCTGGTGAAGTGACTGAACGAGGTTCCAGGAAAAGCCACTAAGCTTCAGCTATATACGACCGTACCGCAAACCGACACTGGTGCGCGAGATGAGTATTCTAAGGCGCTTGAGAGAACTCAGGAGAAGGAACTCGGCAAATTGACACCGTAACTTCGGAAGAAGGTGTGCCCTATTAGTGTGTAGTGAACAACGAAGCATGAATGGGTTGCAAAAAATCGGTGGCTGCGACTGTTTATTAAAAACACAGCACTCTGCAAACACGAAAGTGGACGTATAGGGTGTGACGCCTGCCCGGTGCTGGAAGATTAAATGATGGGGTGCAAGCTCTTGATTGAAGTCCCAGTAAACGGCGGCCGTAACTATAACGGTCCTAAGGTAGCGAAATTCCTTGTCGGGTAAGTTCCGACCTGCACGAATGGCGTAACGATGGCCACACTGTCTCCTCCTGAGACTCAGCGAAGTTGAAATGTTTGTGATGATGCAATCTCCCCGCGGAAAGACGGAAAGACCCCATGAACCTTTACTGTAGCTTTGTATTGGACTTTGAACAGATCTGTGTAGGATAGGTGGGAGGCTTTGAAGCAGGGTCGCTAGATCTTGTGGAGCCAACGTTGAAATACCACCCTGGTGTGTTTGAGGTTCTAACCTAGGTCCATTATCTGGATCGGGGACAGTGCATGGTAGGCAGTTTGACTGGGGCGGTCTCCTCCCAAAGCGTAACGGAGGAGTTCGAAGGTACGCTAGTTACGGTCGGACATCGTGACGATAGTGCAATGGCATAAGCGTGCTTAACTGCGAGACTGACAAGTCGAGCAGATGCGAAAGCAGGACATAGTGATCCGGTGGTTCTGTATGGAAGGGCCATCGCTCAACGGATAAAAGGTACTCTGGGGATAACAGGCTGATACCGCCCAAGAGTTCATATCGACGGCGGTGTTTGGCACCTCGATGTCGGCTCATCTCATCCTGGGGCTGTAGCCGGTCCCAAGGGTATGGCTGTTCGCCATTTAAAGAGGTACGTGAGCTGGGTTTAAAACGTCGTGAGACAGTTTGGTCCCTATCTTCCGTGGGCGCTGCAGATTTGAGGAAGCCTGCTCCTAGTACGAGAGGACCGGAGTGGACACACCTCTGGTGTATCGGTTGTCACGCCAGTGGCATTGCCGAGTAGCTAAGTGTGGAAGAGATAACCGCTGAAAGCATCTAAGCGGGAAACTCGTTTCAAGATGAGATCTGCCGGGGCCTTGAGCCCCCTAAAGAGTCGTTCAAGACCAGGACGTTGATAGGTCAGGTGTGGAAGCGCAGTAATGCGTTAAGCTAACTGATACTAATTGCTCGTGCGGCTTGACCCTATAACTTTGATCTGTCAGATCAAGGTGTTATGCCAAGTTGACGCATTCAAAATACATTCAAGCAGCGCAGTCATTGCGTGCTGATTCAAAACTCTATGAATTCGTTTGATTGATCATGTGATCAATCAGACATCAAGTTATGCCTGATGACCATAGCGACGTGGTACCACTCCTTCCCATCCCGAACAGGACAGTGAAACGCGTCAGCGCCGATGATAGTGCGGGTTCCCGTGTGAAAGTAGGTCATCGTCAGGCTCTTACAGCCTAGAAAGCCCCAACCAACCGGTTGGGGCTTTCTTATTTGTGTAGACACCTGAAAAGTGTGCCTGACCAGGTCCAGAGGCG
>NZ_JAOOPY010000002.1:237500-483331 GCF_025486315.1 Variovorax sp. N23
TGAAAGACCTGACATATTCCTTGAAATGATTTTGTGTTTCGTAAGAAACGTCAAAGTTATAGGGTCAAGTGAATAAGAGCACGTGGTGGATGCCTTGGCAATGATAGGCGACGAAGGACGTGATAGCCTGCGATAAGCTTCGGGGAGCTGGCAAATTAGCTTTGATCCGGAGATTTCCGAATGGGGAAACCCACCGAAAGGTATCGCATAGTGAATACATAGCTATGCGAGGCGAACCGGGTGAACTGAAACATCTCAGTAGCTCGAGGAAAAGACATCAACCGAGATTCCGAAAGTAGTGGCGAGCGAAATCGGAGAAGCCTGCAAGTGATAGCACAAGACATAACGGAACAGTTTGGAAAGACTGGCCATAGCGGGTGATAGCCCCGTACGTGAAATGACCTGTGTGGTACTAAGCTTGCGACAAGTAGGGCGGGACACGAGAAATCCTGTCTGAACATGGGGGGACCATCCTCCAAGGCTAAATACTCATCATTGACCGATAGTGAACTAGTACCGTGAGGGAAAGGCGAAAAGAACCCCGGGAGGGGAGTGAAATAGATCCTGAAACCGCGTGCTTACAAAAAGTAGGAGCCTCGTAAGGGGTGACTGCGTACCTTTTGTATAATGGGTCAGCGACTTACATTCAGTGGCAAGGTTAACCGAATAGGGAAGCCGTAGAGAAATCGAGTCCGAATAGGGCGATCAGTCGCTGGGTGTAGACCCGAAACCAAGTGATCTATCCATGGCCAGGATGAAGGTGCCGTAACAGGTACTGGAGGTCCGAACCGACTAGTGTTGCAAAACTAGCGGATGAGCTGTGGATAGGGGTGAAAGGCTAAACAAACTTGGAAATAGCTGGTTCTCTCCGAAAACTATTTAGGTAGTGCCTCAAGTATTACCATCGGGGGTAGAGCACTGTTTTGGCTAGGGGGTCATGGCGACTTACCAAACCAAGGCAAACTCCGAATACCGATGAGTACAGCTTGGGAGACAGAGCACCGGGTGCTAACGTCCGGACTCAAGAGGGAAACAACCCAGACCGCCAGCTAAGGTCCCTAAAATTGGCTAAGTGGGAAACGAAGTGGGAAGGCTAAAACAGTCAGGATGTTGGCTTAGAAGCAGCCATCATTTAAAGAAAGCGTAATAGCTCACTGATCGAGTCGTCCTGCGCGGAAGATGTAACGGGGCTAAGCCAGTTACCGAAGCTGCGGATTTGCAATTTATTGCAAGTGGTAGGAGAGCGTTCTGTAAGCCTGTGAAGGTGCGTTGTAAAGCGTGCTGGAGGTATCAGAAGTGCGAATGCTGACATGAGTAGCGTTAAAGGGGGTGAAAAGCCCCCTCGCCGTAAGCGCAAGGTTTTCTACGCAACGTTCATCGGCGTAGAGTGAGTCGGCCCCTAAGGCGAGGCAGAGATGCGTAGCTGATGGGAAACAGGTCAATATTCCTGTACCGATATATAGTGCGATGTGGGGACGGATCTTAATAGGTCATCCGGGTGTTGGATATCCCGGTTTAGTTGGATGTAGGCGTGCATTAGGCAAATCCGGTGCACATATACCGAGGCCAACGATCGAGCCAGCTTGCTGGTGAAGTGACTGAACGAGGTTCCAGGAAAAGCCACTAAGCTTCAGCTATATACGACCGTACCGCAAACCGACACTGGTGCGCGAGATGAGTATTCTAAGGCGCTTGAGAGAACTCAGGAGAAGGAACTCGGCAAATTGACACCGTAACTTCGGAAGAAGGTGTGCCCTATTAGTGTGTAGTGAACAACGAAGCATGAATGGGTTGCAAAAAATCGGTGGCTGCGACTGTTTATTAAAAACACAGCACTCTGCAAACACGAAAGTGGACGTATAGGGTGTGACGCCTGCCCGGTGCTGGAAGATTAAATGATGGGGTGCAAGCTCTTGATTGAAGTCCCAGTAAACGGCGGCCGTAACTATAACGGTCCTAAGGTAGCGAAATTCCTTGTCGGGTAAGTTCCGACCTGCACGAATGGCGTAACGATGGCCACACTGTCTCCTCCTGAGACTCAGCGAAGTTGAAATGTTTGTGATGATGCAATCTCCCCGCGGAAAGACGGAAAGACCCCATGAACCTTTACTGTAGCTTTGTATTGGACTTTGAACAGATCTGTGTAGGATAGGTGGGAGGCTTTGAAGCAGGGTCGCTAGATCTTGTGGAGCCAACGTTGAAATACCACCCTGGTGTGTTTGAGGTTCTAACCTAGGTCCATTATCTGGATCGGGGACAGTGCATGGTAGGCAGTTTGACTGGGGCGGTCTCCTCCCAAAGCGTAACGGAGGAGTTCGAAGGTACGCTAGTTACGGTCGGACATCGTGACGATAGTGCAATGGCATAAGCGTGCTTAACTGCGAGACTGACAAGTCGAGCAGATGCGAAAGCAGGACATAGTGATCCGGTGGTTCTGTATGGAAGGGCCATCGCTCAACGGATAAAAGGTACTCTGGGGATAACAGGCTGATACCGCCCAAGAGTTCATATCGACGGCGGTGTTTGGCACCTCGATGTCGGCTCATCTCATCCTGGGGCTGTAGCCGGTCCCAAGGGTATGGCTGTTCGCCATTTAAAGAGGTACGTGAGCTGGGTTTAAAACGTCGTGAGACAGTTTGGTCCCTATCTTCCGTGGGCGCTGCAGATTTGAGGAAGCCTGCTCCTAGTACGAGAGGACCGGAGTGGACACACCTCTGGTGTATCGGTTGTCACGCCAGTGGCATTGCCGAGTAGCTAAGTGTGGAAGAGATAACCGCTGAAAGCATCTAAGCGGGAAACTCGTTTCAAGATGAGATCTGCCGGGGCCTTGAGCCCCCTAAAGAGTCGTTCAAGACCAGGACGTTGATAGGTCAGGTGTGGAAGCGCAGTAATGCGTTAAGCTAACTGATACTAATTGCTCGTGCGGCTTGACCCTATAACTTTGATCTGTCAGATCAAGGTGTTATGCCAAGTTGACGCATTCAAAATACATTCAAGCAGCGCAGTCATTGCGTGCTGATTCAAAACTCTATGAATTCGTTTGATTGATCATGTGATCAATCAGACATCAAGTTATGCCTGATGACCATAGCGACGTGGTACCACTCCTTCCCATCCCGAACAGGACAGTGAAACGCGTCAGCGCCGATGATAGTGCGGGTTCCCGTGTGAAAGTAGGTCATCGTCAGGCTCTTACAGCCTAGAAAGCCCCAACCAACCGGTTGGGGCTTTCTTATTTGTGCTGCAGAAATCGATTTCTTTGATTTCAGGTGTTGGCGATGACATCGGCAGCACGCCGTGCGGCACCCGAACGCACGAGGTCGTCCAGAACATCCTCCCCAAGGGCTGCAAGATCCCAATTCGGGAAAAAGCGAGATTGAATCGTCCGAAGGTACGGTGTCTCGTCTCGCCAAGCGCTCCATTCGTTCGTCCGCATGGACTGAACCTCCAGCAATTTGAACTTCACCAGCACCTTGAACGCGTGCCGCGCATGCTTGTGTGGATCTGCGGAGAGCCCGTCCAAGCGCCGGCGGGCCGTGGAGAGGGCTCGCGTCACATCCGAGAACAAGGAACCATGCCCTGGGATCACCGTGCGCGGTCCCAATCCCTCGATCAAGTCGAGCGTTGCCGCGACTTCATCAAAGGACGGCTCACCGACAAGCTCCGGAAAGACGACGCCGAAGCCGTTCTCCCAAAGCGCGTCCGCCGAGATGAGCGTCCGCGTGACGGGCTCGAACAGAACGACGGAGTTCGGATCGTGACCCGGCGCAGCATGGACCTCCCAACCATGCACTCCCAGCTGGCGCCGCTGCCCGGGAACGAGCACGCCATCAGCCCGAAAGCGTGGGCACTGTTGTCCTGTCGCGCGGTAGCTTAGCGCGTCGACGTCCCAGCGCGAGACGGCTTCCGCCTCGCCGGGCGGGATCTCGGTGCGCAGGGAGGCGTAGCGCTTCTGCAATGCCAAATTGCCACCGCAATGGTCGCTGTGCAGATGGGTGTTGATCAGGAGCAAAAGAGGACGCTCACCCAATTCGCTTTCGACCAAGGCCACGGTCTGCGCCGCATGCGTGACATAGCCGCTATCGACCAGCACGGGCCGATCGCCATGCAGCAGCACGTTGTTCGACGACAGCCATCCGCGCTCAAAGACCGTGACGCCGGTCGGCAATTCCGGCGTCACGGGTGCGCCGCGGCGGTGTTGACTCGAAGCTGCCGACGCAGAATCTTCCCCACGTTGCTCTTGGGCAGCGCATCTCGGAACTCGATGCTCCGCGGCCGCTTGTAGCCGGTCAGCGCCTGGCTGCAATACCGCAGCACGGCGTCTTCCGTCAGGGTCGGGTCCTTGCGCACGACGAAAACCTTGATGGCCTCACCCTGCTTCTCGTCAGGGACGCCGATCGCCGCGCATTCGAGTACACCCGGGCACAGCGAGATCACATTCTCGAGCTCGTTCGGGAAGACGTTGAAGCCGCTCACCAGGATCATGTCCTTCTTGCGGTCCACGATCCGGCTGTAGCCGTCGGCCTGCATCAGGGCAATATCGCCTGTCCGCATGAAGCCGTCGGCGGTGAAGGCGGCGGCGGTCTCCGCAGGCTGCTGGTAGTAGCCCACCATGACATTGGGGCCCTTGATGCACAACTCGCCGGCCTGGCCTTCGGGCAGCGTTCGACCTTCATCGTCCTTGATCGCGATCTCGATGCCCGGCAACGGCAGCCCGATGTTTCCGGTGAAATGCGTGTTGCTGACCGGATTGTTGGTGCCGATCGCACAGGTCTCGCTCATGCCCCAGCCTTCGATCATCGGGCAGCCGGTGACCTCGAACCACCGCTGCGCGGTGCCCTCGGATGCCGCCATACCCCCCGCCTGGGACACGAACAGCGTCGAGAAATCGAGTTTGCTGAACGCCGGGTTCATCAGGAGCGCATTGAAGAGCGTGTTGACCGCCGGCAGCATGTGGAACGGGCGCTTTTTCAGCACGGCGACGAACTTGTCGAAGTCCCGTGGATTCGGAATCAGGGTCAGGTGCGAGCCCTGGCGGATCGCCAGCAGACAGAGGGTGAGCGCGAAGATGTGATAAAGCGGCAGCGCTGCGATGCTGTTGACCTTGCCCAGGTCGCCGACGCGCTTGAGCGCCGGCGTGAACCACGCTTCGGCCTGCAACGTGGCGGCGACGATGTTCCGTTGCGTCAGCACGGCGCCCTTCGACAAGCCGGTCGTTCCGCCCGTGTATTGGAGGAATGCAACGCTGTCGAGCGTGCTCGTGTCGGCACTGAGCTCACGCCCTGCACCTTCGGCCAGCGCCTGTGTGAACGTGGTGACCGTTCGACCTTCCAGGGGCAGCTTGTACGGCGGCACCATGCGCGCCAGGTGTCGGACGGCCACCGTGATCCAGGTGCCGTACAGGCCGCCGAACAGGTCGCCCATCGCTGTCACGACCACGTGCCGCAACGGCGTGCGATCGATCACCTGCTGCAGCGTGGACGCGAAGTTCTCGAGGATGACGATCGCCGTCGCGCCGGAGTCCTTCAACTGGTGTTCGAGCTCCCGCGCCGTATAGAGCGGGTTCACGTTCACGCAGGTGTAGCCGGCGCGCAGCACGGCGCACATGGTGGCGGCGAACTGCGGGATGTTCGGCAGCATGATCGCCACACGCGCGCCCGGCTCGAGACCCAACGACTGCAGCCATGCACCCAGCGCCTTCGACTGCCGGTCCAGCTCCCCATAGCTCGTCCAGCGCTCCATGCAGACCGAGAACGGCCGCTCGGCGTGGCGCTGGAACGACTCGTCGAACATCTGCCCGAGCGAGCGGTACTGCTCGGGGTGGACCTCGTGCGGCACGCCGGCCGGATAGCTCTTCAACACGGAGGGTTGCATGCGTGCTCCTTTGCAGCGCATTGTGCGAGGCAACGTGTCGATGCCGTCCCGGGGCTTGCCCCAGGGTCGACCGGCGCGACGCCTATTTGAGCCAGCGGTCCAGCACGCGCTGCATGTCCCCCCCGGCCTGCGACAGGTGCAGCCACTGGTCGACATACGCTTTGAACGCCACGTCGTCGCGCGGGAGCATCCAGCCCATCTCGCCGTACTGCAGCGGCTTCTCGGGGTTGATCGCGCACAGCCCCGGCTTGAGGCGCTGCTGCGTGATCGCTTCGGCCGATTCGGTGACGAACACGTCGGCACGATTGGCGAGGATCTCGTCGAAGATGGTCACGTTCTCACCGTGCAGCGTCATCCGGGCACGCTTGAAGTTCGCACGGGCGAAGCGTTCGTTGCTGCCGCCCGGGTTGAAAATCACGCGCGTCTCGGGCTGATCGATCGCCGCGACGGTCTGGTACTTCGCGACGTCCGTGCAACGCGCGATCGGCGTTTTGCCGTTCACCATGTAAGGCGTGCTGAAGAAGGCCCGCTTCTGGCGCTCGGTCGTCACCGACACGCCGCCCACGGCGATGTCGCACTTGTCGGCGACCAGGTCCGGCAACAGATTCGCCCAGGTGGTCTTGACCCACACCGGCTTTGCGCCCAAGCTGCCGGCGAACGCGGTCACCAGGTCGACGTCGATGCCCTCGAAGGGCGCGTTGGCCTGCTGGAAGCTGAAGGGTTTGTAGTCGCCCGGCGAGCAGACGCGCAGCGTCGCCGATTTCTGCACGGCGTCGAGCCGCGACGGAGCGGGGCCGGCCGTCGGCGCCATGGCACATCCACCCAGCGCCGCCGCGAGGGCCAGGGCCGCCAGGGGCTGGAAACGAGAAAAACGGGACATCGTCAACTCCTTGGAAGGCAGGGAAAAGAGCGATTGTGCGCGGGACGCCGCGGCGCCAAAAGGATGCGCGAACGCAACGTTTCCCGAATTTTCTGGAGCAAACACCCCAATCCGTGCGCTTCGTCTCGCTCTGTGAAACCGGTATCTTGTGATCTAGGGATAAACCCTTATATTCGACCCATGAACCCCGCCAAGGCCTTCCTCCGCGCCTCGCTCGGCCTCGGATCCTTCCTGAAGGTCCCGATCGTCGACGCCCAGGCGCACGGCCGTGCAGCATCGGCCCCCGTCATGGTGCCCATCCGCAGCATCGGGCCGCGGGAGCGCGGCCGGATCGCCGCGCATCTGCTGGCGCTGAGCCCCCAGGACCGCTACCTTCGCTTCGGCTATGCCGCGTCGGACGAGCAGGTGCAGCGCTACGCCGACGGCCTCGACTTCGAGCGCGACGAACTCTTCGGCATCTACAACCGCCGTCTCGAATTGATCGCCATGGCGCACGTTGCCTTCGCGCCGAGCGGCCAGCCGCGCGAGTGCGCCGAATTCGGCGTCTCCGTGGCGAGCCATGCGCGCGGCCGCGGCTACGGTGCCCGCCTGTTCGAGCGCGCCGTCGTGGTCGCCCGCAACGAAGGTGTCGGCATGCTCTTCATCCACGCGCTGAGCGAGAACGCCGCGATGCTGAAGATTGCGCGCAAGGCCGGTGCCACCGTGGTGCGCAGCGGTTCCGAATCGGAGGCGCACCTGCAGTTGCCGTCGCCCACGCTCGACAGCCGTCTGAACGAGATCGCGCTGGAGCATTACGCCGAAGTCGACTACCAGCTCAAGGCCCGGGCCAAGCAGTTCTGGTCGTTTCTGGCCGGCGTACAGGAAGTGCGCAGCGGCATGCGTGCTGCGCGCGAAAAGTCCGCGCCCTGACGGCGCCGCGGGCGCCGGTGTCAAATCAATCCGGTATCCTTGCGCTTCCCCAACTCCGCCCTCCCGCAGTGGCCGACCCTCATCCTGAACGCACGCCCGTCGAACGGGAAGACAAACGCGGCTTCCTTCAGAAGCTGGCCGAGTTCATCCATCCCGGACCGGATTCCCGGGACGAGCTGATCGAAACCCTCGCAGATGCCGAAGACAACGACGTGATCGGCGCCGAGTCGCGCGTCATGCTCGAAGGCGTGCTGCGCATGGCCGACATGACGGCCGGCGACGTGATGGTCGCTGCCCCGCGCATGGACCTGATCAACATCGACTCGCCGTACGACACCCTGCTGCACGGGGTGATCGACACCGCGCACTCGCGCTTTCCGGTGTACGAGGGCGAAAAAGAAAACATCATCGGCATCCTGCTCGCGAAGGACCTGCTCAAGCTGCAGCGCGCGCCGGGCCTGAACATCCGCGCACTGCTGCGGCCGGCCACTTTCGTGCCCGAGAGCAAGGGCCTGAACGACCTGCTGCGCGAGTTCCGTGGCAACCGCAATCACCTGGCGATCGTCATCGACGAGTTCGGCCGCGTGGCCGGCCTCATCACGATCGAAGACGTGCTCGAGCAGATCGTCGGCGAGATCGAGGACGAGTTCGACATCGCCGAGGACGAGGGCGATATCTTCGGCCTGGCCGACCACACCTACCGCGTGTCGGGCGACACGCCCATCGAGCGCGTGGCCGAAGCCTTCGGCATCACCTTCGACGACGAAGCGCTGCACGAGGACTTCGACACCATCGGCGGCCTGGTTGCGCACGAGATGGGCCACGTGCCGAAGAAGGGCGAGCACCATGCGTTCGGCGGCTTCGACTTCGTCGTGCTGCACACCAAGGGCGGCGCGGTGCGCTGGTTCAAGGTCTCGCCGGCGCGCGGCAGCGACGCTTCTGATTGAGCGCGTCGATGGCCGCGGCGGCCCCCGCGCCTTCGCGCACCGCCTTCCTCGCCCGCATCGCGCTCTTCGCCGGGGCGGGCCTCGCGCAGGCCGTCTCCATCGCCGCGCCCTGGAACGGCCGCCCGCTGTGGTGGCTGCAATTGCTGTCGCTGGCGGTGCTGGTGTGGCAGCTCGACGCACTCCGCGCCGATCCGCGGCCGAAGCGATGGCGCAGCGCCGCGCTGCATGGCTGGCTGTTCACCACCGTCTGGCTTTGCGGCACCTTCTGGTGGCTCTTCGTGTCGATGCACACCTACGGCGGGCTCCCAGCGCCGCTGGCGGCCACCGCGGTGCTGGCCCTGGCCGCGGCGCTCGCGCTCTACTACGCGGTGGCGTGCGGCGTGTTCGTGGCGGTCGCACCGACGCGTCCGGTGGGCGCGGCCGCCCTGTTCGCGGCGCTCTGGACGCTGGGCGAGCTGCTGCGCGGCAGCTGGTTCACCGGCTTCCCCTGGGGCGCGGGCGGCTATGCGCATGTCGACGGCCCGCTGGCCGTGCATGCCGCCTGGCTGGGCGTCTACGGCATCGGCGCGGTCGCGGCGACGATCGCGGCGCTGGCCGTGCTGGCGCTGCGCCGCCGAACGTGGCGCGCGGCCGCAGCGCTGATCGTCGCGCTGGTCGCGGCGCCCTACGCGCTCAACCTGCTGCGCGACGACGCGGATGCACCGTCCAACGCGCGCGGCAAGCTCGGTGTCGCGCTGCTGCAAGGCAACATCCCGCAGGACGAGAAGTTCATCCCCAGCGGCGGCATCGCTACCGCGCTGCGCTGGTACGGTGAGCAGCTGCGCGACGCCACCGCGCAGCTGGTGATCACGCCCGAGACGGCGCTGCCGCTGCTGTCGTCGCAACTGCCGCCGGGCTACCTCAATGCGATCGCGGCGCGCTATGCGAACGGCACGCAGGCGGCCATCGTCGGCCTGCCGGTGGTGGGCACCACCGGCGAGAACCGCGAGTTCGACGGCTACCGGAATTCGGTGCTCGGCTTCAAACCGGGCGAGGCACAGCCGTACCGCTACGACAAGCACCACCTGGTGCCCTTCGGCGAATTCGTGCCGGGCATGTTCCGCTGGTTCACCGACCTGATGAACATCCCGCTGGGCGACTTCCGCAGCGGTGGGCTGGCGCAGGCGCCCTTCGTGTGGCAGGGCCAGCGCATCGCACCGAACATCTGCTACGAGGACTTGTTCGGCGACGAGATCGGCGCCAATTTCCGCGACGCCGCCAACGCGCCGACGATCCTGCTCAACGTCAGCAACATCGCCTGGTTCGGCGACACCGTCGCCATCGACCAGCACCTGGCCATCTCGCGCATGCGTGCGCTGGAATTCGCGCGGCCCATGGTGCGTGCGACCAACACCGGCGCGACCGTCGTCATCGACCACCGCGGCCGTGTGACCGCTGCGCTGCCGCGCCTGACGCGCGGCGTGCTCACCGCCGAGGTCGAAGGCCGTGCCGGCCTCACGCCCTACGCGCTGTGGGTGTCACGTTTCGGGCTGTGGCCGTTGTGGGGCCTGTCGCTGCTGGTGGTGGTGGCCGCCGTGTGGCAGCGCCGGGGTCAGGGCGATCAGCGCGGCAGGTAAGCCGTCGCCTCGATCTCGATCACCAGCGCGTCGCCGGGCAGGAAGCGCGACACCTCGACCACCGTGCTGACGGGCGGCTCGCCCGGATAGAACAAGCCGCGCACGCGGTTGTACGCCGGGTACTGCCGGATGTCGCGGAAGTACTGCACCAGCTTCACCACGTCGTTCATCGTGCCGCCGTGCTCCGCCGCCAGCTGGCGGATGCGTTCGAGCACGAACCAACTCTGCGCGACGATGGGCGCCTCGTACACGTCCACGGACATCTGTCCGGTGACATAGCCGAGCGTGCGCAGCTCGTCGCGGGCGATCGGCGGCAGGTCGTCATACGAGGCGACGGCCTGGCGCCGCGCCGGGTCGACCGCCACCACGCCGCTCATGAAGACGAAGTCGCCGACGCGTTTGGCGGCGGCGTAGTTCGCCATGGGCGCGCCCATGACCGGCACGTTGCTAGAGCTCATGCTTTCACCGGCCAGTCGCGCAGCTTGCCCGGGTTGAGCAGGCCCAGCGGATCGAAGTGCTGCTTCACCGCGAGGATTTCCGGCGGCAGTGCGCCACCGGCCTTGCCGTCCTCGACGATGAAGGTGTGCGGGTTGTTGATGCGGATGCCGCGGTCGCGGTGGATGCGGATGATCTCGTCGAGCCGCTCCTCGGTCGTGAAGCGCACCAGCTGCAGCCCGCTGCAGGTCAGCAGGCCATCCATGCCGCGCAGGAACTCGATGTGCATCATCACCTCGCCCGCGAGCAAGGCTTCCATCTCGGTGATCTGCTGGATGTACTGGCCGGGCGTGAAGCTGCTCTGCAGGTAGGTCAGCGACTTGTCGATGCGCAGCGCATGCAGCGTCGTGTGGTTCCAGGTGAACTCCATCAGCGTGCGGTTGCTCTTGGCCACCTCGGCCGCATCGCGGCGGTAGGTCACGGTGCCGCCGTGCGCGGCGACCAGGTCCTTCAATGCGTCTTCCGCCGGCTCGTCGACCAGCGACAGCACCGCATGGCAGCCCTTCGACAGGTACTCGGCGAGCTGGCCCAGGTGGTCGGGCACCGGGCTGCCGAAGAAGGCGACCTCGCGCTTGTCGATGCCCGGCGCGCGCGCCAGCGCATCGGCGAAGGCCAGGGCGGTGTCGAAGCGCTCGAAGGTGACCAGCGTTTCCAGCCACGGCCGTGCCGGCGCCATCGCCACCTCGACCTCCAGCACCAGGCCGTTGGTGCCCCACAGATGGTGCATGCGCAGCGCTTCGGCACCGCGCAGCTCGACGATCTGGGGTTCGGGTTCGATCGTCATTGCACGGATGCCCAGCACATTGCCCGGCGCGCCCAGCGGCCCGTAGTTGATCGAGCCGACTCCGCCGAAGCCGCCGCCAAACAGCCCGCCGAGCGTGGCGCTGCGGAAAGTCGACGGGATGCAGCGGAACTCGTGGCCGGTGGGCCGCGTCGCCTTCTCGATGTCGACCAGCCGGATGCCGGCCTGCGCACGCGCCGTGCCGCCGCGCACCCAGCACATCGCGTTGTAGCTGGTCATGTCGAGCACCACACCACCGGCGAGCGGCGTGGTCTGGCCGTAGTTGCCGGTGCCGCTGCCGCGGATGGTGATCGGCAGCTTGCGGCGCGCGCAGGCGCCGACCAGGCGGCGGATCTCGTCCTCGGTGCGCGGCCGCACCACGGTGTCGGCGCGCTTGTCTTCCAGCTGGCGCTTGAGCACGGGGCTGAACCAGGCGAAGTCCTGCGACAGGCGGGCGACACGGCCCGGGTCGTTGATCCAGTCGAGGTCGGGGAGTTCGAGCTGCAGTTGCTCGATGGCGGAGACGGGAGCGTTCATGGCAGGGGTCGTGTCAGTCTTGGGAAATTTCGCTCGCGTGCCAGGAGCCCAGCGCCAGCTTGGAGAGCCAGGCCATCAGCACGAACAGGCCCACGCCGGTGAGCGAGATGAGCAGCAGGGCCGCGAACATGCGCGGGATGTTGAGTTGGAAGCCCGCCTGCAGGATCTGGTAGGCCAGGCCCGCACCCGAGCCGCCAGTGCCGGCGACGAATTCCGCGACCACGGCACCGATGAGCGCAAGGCCGCTCGAGATACGCAGCCCGCCGAAGAAATACGGCAGCGCGCTCGGGATGCGCAGGCGCACCAGCTGCTGCCAGCGGCTTGCGCGGTTGAGCTTGAAGTAGCTCTGCAGGTCGGGGTCGATGCTGCGCAGGCCCAGCGTGGTGTTGGCGATGATCGGGAACAGCGCCACCAGCGCGGCGCACACCGTCATCGCCGCCACCGGGTTCTTCACCCAGATGATGATCAGCGGCGCGACCGCCACGATGGGCGTCACCTGCAGCAGCACCGCGTACGGGAACAGGGCCGTCTCGATGCGCTTGCTCTGCACGAACAGGAAGGAGATCAGCACGCCCGCGACCGTCGCCAGCACGAAGGACAGCACCGTGATCTTCAGCGTGACCAGCAGCGCGTTGCCGAGCGGCACCCAGTCCTTGATCAGCGTCTCCATCATGAGGTAGGGCGAGGGCACGAGGTACGGCGGCAGTTCCATGCCGGTGACCAGGCCCTGCCAGATCGCGACCAGCACGACGCCGACCATCACGGGATAGAACACGCGCTGCACACGCGGCTGCTGGAGAAAGGGCACGCGCGCGGCCGGCCGCGAACGGGATGCAACGGCGCTCATCGGCTCGTCTCCTCGTGGGCGCCGCTCGCGCGCAGCAGGCTGTCCTGCAACTGCTTGGCGTAGCGGCTGAATTGCGGCGACACCATGAAGTCGGGTGTGCGCGGGTAGGGCTCGTCGATGGTGAACTGTTCCACCACGCGGCCGGGCCGCGCGGCCATCATGATTACGCGGCTCGACAGAAACACCGCCTCGTGGATCGAGTGCGTCACGAAGATCACCGTGAGCTTCTTCTTGCGCCACAGGTCGAGCAGGTCGGCGTCGAGCTTGTGGCGCGTGATCTCGTCGAGCGCGCCGAAGGGCTCGTCCATCAGCAGCAGGTCGGGTTGCGTGACGAGGCCGCGCGCGATCGACACGCGCATCTGCATGCCGCCCGACAGCGCGCGCGGCAGGGCGTCGGCGAACTTGTCGAGCCCGACGAGTTCGAGCGCCTCGGTCACGCGCGCATCGGCCTCCTTGCGCGGCACGCCGGCCAGGTCCAGCGGCAGGCGCACGTTGGTCTGCACGCTGGCCCACGGCATCAGCGTGGGCGACTGGAACACGAAGGCCATCTTGTGGGCACAGGTGTGCAACTCCGCCACCGGCCGGCGCCACAGCAGCAGCCGGCCGTCGGTGGGCTCCAGCATGCCGGCCACCATCTTGAGCAACGTGCTCTTGCCGCAGCCCGAGGGGCCGAGCAAGGTGATGAACTCGCCCTCGGCGATCTTCAGGTCCACCGGCAGCAGGGCCTGCGTGCCGTTCGGGTAGGTCTTCTCGGCGGACAGGATCTCCACCGCCGGCGTGGCGTGAGCCCACGCGGTCGGCGGTGCGAGGGTGTCGGGTTCGACGCGGTTCATTCAAGAGCCTTTCGAGGGGGCCGTGCCGTGTGCGGCCGGCCCCTGGGTTTCAGGGCGTGGGGCGCAGCGGGGTCAGGGCAGGACCTTGGCGTCCTTGATGAACTCGGTCGTGTAGGTCTTGGCCAGGTCGACCTTGGCCGGGTCGAGCAGCTTGGCCGACACCAGGAAGTCGTAGCTCGCCTTCGAGCGCGCGTCGGTGATGACGCCGATGCCCAGCTTGGCCGCGTCGCCGCCGGTGATCATTCCCATCTCCTTGAGCTTGGCGACGCTGTAGGCCAGCTGGTCGTCGGTCATGTTGGGGTTGTCCTTCTTGATCAGCGCGTTGGCCGGCGCCGGGTTCGCGAGGTAGCTCTTCCAGCCTTCGGCCGAGGCCTTGACGAAGGCGGCGACCTGCTTGCTGCGGTCCTTCACGGTCTTGTCCATGCACGACACGGTGGTGGCGTAGGCGGGGAAGCCGTGGTCGCTGAACATCAGCACGTTGGCCTTCACGCCGGCCTTCTGGATGGCATAGGGCTCCGAGGTCAGGTAGCCCTGCTGCGCGGCGTTCTTGTCGGCCACGAAGGGCTGGATGTTGAAGGTGTAGGGGCGGGTCTGCTCGTCGGTGAAGCCGAACTTGGCCTTCAGCCAGGGCCAGTAGCCGCGCTGCGCCTGCGCGCCGATCAGCAGGGTCTTGCCCTTGAGGTCCTCGAACTTCTTGACGTCCTCGTGCGCGATCAGCACCTGCGGGTCCTTCTGGAAGAAGGCCGCCACGTTGACCACCGGCACGCCGCCTTCGCGCACCTGCATCATCTGGATGTCGCTCGAGCCCATGATGCAGTCGGCCTGGCCGGCCGCCATCATCTGCGTGATGTTGACCTGCGGGCCGCCCATCTTGATGGTCACGTCCAGCCCATGCTTCTTGTAGATGCCTTCGGCCACGGCCTGGTAGAAGCCGCCGTGTTCGGCCTGCGCGTACCAGTTGGTCATGTAGGTGAACTTGTCCTGCGCCTGGGCAGGTGCCGCGGCGGCGAAGGCCAGCGCGGCGGCGCCGGCGAGGGAGGCGAGACGGAAGACGGAAGGCTGGCGCATGGAGTGGACCTCTCGAAGTGCGGGGTGAAGGAAATGCAAGGGAAAGACGAAGGAGCAATGCAAGGAGCGCGCCTCAGGCGGGCTGGCGCAGCCCCTCGGCGGTCTGGATGAAGCCGGTCTCGTGGCCGCGGCCCCAGGTGGGTTCGTCGCGCACGATCCAGCGCAGCGCGTACAGCTCGGTCAGCGCCTGCACCCAGCTGTCGGACAGCGTGTCGAGGATCTCCAGCCCTTGTTCGCGCGTGGCGCTGGTCGGGTCGCCGATCACGCCGCTCGGGCCGAAGTCGCGCGCCGTCCAGGCGCAGGCCGGGCGGCCGTCGGGCGACAGCAGCTTGATGGGGAAGGGCGGCGGGAAGTTGGCCGCGGCACGTTCCATGTGCACCGTGTCGGGGGCCAGCGCCAGCATCAGTGCCGTCTCCGAATGGCCGGCGTGCATGGCGAGCTTCTTCTCCTGCTCGCTCACCTGCTGGCTGGCGGCGCTGGGCAGGCGCGACACGCCGTGCGGCACCACCACGAAGTCGCCATGGCGCAGGCGCAGTTCGCGCGCGGCCATCTCCAGCACCTGCGGCTGGCCGCCGTGGCCGTTGGCGAACAGCAGCTTGCGAAAGCCCGAGCGGTAGACCGACTCGCCGATCTCGATGATGGTCGACAGGAGCGTGGTGCCGGTCAGCGTCATGGTGCCGGGGAAGTGCAGGTGCTCCTCCGACTTGCCGTAGGTGATGGTCGGCAGCGCGAAGGCGCGCACCTCGGCGGGGAGTTTCTCGAGCGCCTTGCCCATGACGCCGGAACTGATCACGCTGTCGACCGAGCAGGGCAGGTGCGGGCCGTGCTGCTCGATGGCGCCGCAGGGCAGCACGATGACGGTGTTCTCGCGGTCGGGCAGCGCGTCGATCTCGGTCCAGCTCAGGTAGGGCAGGAAGCGGTGGGGCGGGATGTAGCCGTGGAGCATGGGTGTCCTTGTCGTTCGTGTCGTGTCAATCGTCCCGTTATCGGGGAAGGAAGGGCGTCGCGTCGCCCTGTGTCACGCCGCCCTCGCGCAGCACCACGCGCTTGGCGCTGCGCGAGGGCCAGCCGTGGCGGTCGGCATCGGTGAAGAGCACCAGGTCGGCCGGCGCACCGACCAGCGTCGGCCGCGCCGCGGCGGACGCGCGCTGCAGCCAGTCGCTGCGGCACAGCGCCTCCGACCAGGTGTCGAAGGGCTCGTCGAGCTGTGCGACGAGCGCGGCCGTGCCCATGGCCTCGACCGGATCGAAGCTGCCGAGCCGGCAGAAGGGGTCCTGCACGTTGTCGCTCGCGAACAGCAGCGGGATGCCGCGTTCGCGCGCTTCCTTCACCAGCGTGATGCCGCGCTGGCGCGGCGTGCGGCCGGTGACGGCGTCCTGCAGCAGCAGGTTGGTGGCGGGCAGCGAGACGATGGTGATCGGCGCGCGCGCCACCGCGTCGAGCGTGGCCAGCGCCTGCGCCTCGGGCTGCGCCGCCAGCGCGCAGACATGGCCGCAGACCACGCGGCCCTCGTAGCCGATCTCGCGCAGGAGGCGGGCGGTGGTCTGCAGGCCGACCGATGCGGCGTTGAGCTCCTCGTCGACGTGCAGGTCGATGTCGAGCTCGCAGGCCTGCGCCGCCAGCAGCAGGTGGCGCAGCGCGGTCTCGCTCCAGTTGGTGGAGTGCACGAAGCCGCCGAGCAATGCATGCGGGCCGGTGGCCTTCACCTGCTTGGCCAGACGCATCGCCTGGTCGGCGTCCTCGAACAGCGGCAGCTTGATCAGGCTCACCTGTTCGAGGCGCACCCGGCCGGCCCATTCCTGCGCCAGCTCGGCGATCACGGGCCAGGCCATCGGCGTCGCGTCGGGCTCCCACCAGTCGACGTGCGTGCGCACATGGGTGGTGCCGCATTCCCAGGCCCACTGCAGGCCGCGCGCGGCGCGCTCGCGCACGTCGGCGGGTGTCCAGTTGACGCGGTCGGCCAGCATCGCGTCGATGGCGCCGAGCAGTCCGGGCTCCACCTGCTGCATGCGCGGCAGCGTGAAGGCCTTGTCCAGGTGCGTGTGGGCGTCGACGAAGCCGGGCAGGGCGAGCGTGCCGGCGGCGTCCCAGGTTGCAGCCGATGGCGCCGGTGCCTGCGTTGCCGGCTGCACCGAACGCACGCGGCCCGCTTCGATCGCGAGGCGCGCCAGCACGGGCACGCCGCCCTGCTGCGGCCAGTCCGTCGGTAGCAGCCAGCGCGGCAGCCGCAGGTTGTCGATCGCGGTCGGCATGGTGGGCGTGTGCATCGGGTGATCAGCCAAAACGCGCCATCGCCTGGCCGACGCGCGCCTTGAAGCGCGTGAGCTGCGGCTCGGTCGCGATGTTCATGTGGTAGTGCGCGTGGTAGTCGACCCGCGCGGCCTGGCCGGTGAGCCGCAACATGTACCGCGTGACGATCTTGCGCGGCGGGTCGCCCATGTACCAGGCGACCCAGCGCGGGCGGCCGTAGGTCACGACGGCCGAGATGCGCTTGATGTGCGTGAGCATCGGCTTCACGTTGGCCGGGTCGCTGATGTCGAAGGCCACGCCGGGCATGAAGAGCCGGTCGAAGAAGCCCTTGAGCATCGCCGGCAGGCCGAAGCACCAGGTTGGGAAGCAGAAGACGATGGCTTCGGCCCGGTTCAGCCGGTCGATGTAGGGCTGCAGCGGAATGCGGTTGCTCGGCACCTCGTGGTAGCCCAGCCGCTCCTCGCGGGAAAGCACCGGATTGAAGCCTTCGGCGTACAGGTCGCAGTCGTCCACCTCGTGCCCGGCGGCGCGCAGGTTGGCCAGCACCTCCTGGTGCAGGGCGGAAGCGAAGCTGGTTTCGACCGGATGGCAATAGACGACGAGCACGCGCATGGTGTTTGACCGCTTAATCAGAGCAAGTGGTCAGATCCATGCAAAGGGCGTGCCAAGGCGGACGCACCGAATCGGAGCGGACGCCGGGGGGCGGTCGGGGGCGACCGCTTCAGCCGGTCGACGGATTCAGCGGCGGCAGATGCCCAGCACGACTTCCTGCTCGGTGCAGGGCTTGGTGCGCACCGGCGCAGCGCCCGGGGGAGGCCGCCCGACCGACGCCACCGCGCGCTGCGACGCGCAGGCACGCAGGCGCTTCTCCATGGGCGCGAAATAGCGCCAGCCCGGGCCCAGCGGCGGCAACTCGAGCCGCACCTGCTTCCACTTCGGGTGGCCCTGCGCCTGCAACTGGTCGAAGTTGGCGCACAGCGCGTCGGCGAAGCGCGTGAGGTCGCCGACCGTCGCGCGCAGGCCGTAGTCGTAGGTGACCAGGTAGGCCTGCACGCTCAGCGTCGGCACGTCGGCGGCCAGCCAGTTGGCGTAGCTGGCCGCGCGGATGGTCGCGGCCTGGTAGGTGCCGCGGGCGCGCCCGCTCTCGACGGCGGCGTCGTCGCGCCGAAGCAGCTTGATGAAGCGCCGGGCCTCGGGCTTCATCTCGGTGAAAAGCTTCGCGGGCTGCCCGGCCACGATGACCGCCACGTCGATGCTCTTCTCCACCGTCAGCTGGGCCAGCGCCTCCTCGTTGCTGAGGTACTGCGCGCTGTCGGGCGGCAGCGGCACGTCGAACATGCGCTGGTACAGCGTGCGCGCGGTGAGGGCCGTGCCGCTGCCGATCGGCCCGACGCCGATCTTCTTGTCGCGGATCTCGTGGATGGCGTTCAGCGGCGAATCGGCCCGCACCACGAAGTAGATCTCTTCCTCGTACAGCGGCATCACGAGCCGCAGCGGCCGGATGATGTTGCCCGCTTCCGCGTTGCCGGCCTTGGCCTCGTCGAGGTAGGCCTGGTAGACGTCGGACTGCACCAGCGCGAGCTTCACGCCGGGCTCGTAGCGCATGCGCAGAACGTTCTCGGCCGAGCCTTTCGACTCCAGCACCTCGAGCCCGATGCCGGCCGGCGGCGCCACCCACTTGGCCAGGTCCCGGCCGATCTGGATGTACGTGCCGGCGCTCGACGCCGTGACGATCTTGTAGTCCGCGGCCGAAGCCCCGACGGCGCCGATCAGCGCCAGGCCCGGCAGCAACGCCGCCCGTGCGACGCGCCGCAGCAGGGTGCGAGCATCAGGGTGCATATCCGCTCCTTGCGGTGTTCGTCGGCTGGCACAGCGCCAGCGCGACCAGGGCGGCATTGCAGCCGCCCGGCTGCGCCGCGGTGGTGGGTTGCGGGCTGACGGCGCCGACGATCTGCACGGTGTCGTCGGCACGCGCCGGCTCGGGTTCGGGCCGCGCCGGCGCATGGAAACCGAGCGCCAGCGACGCGCGACGTGCCGCTTCCTGCAGCCGCTCGCGTCGCTGCGCTTGTGCCTGTTCATGCCGGCCGATGGCCTGCCGCGCCGCGTGCACCCGCGGGTCGTCGGGGTGCGCGGTGGCGACGAGGCCGAGCGCCCGTTCCGCCGCAGCGAAGTCGCCTCGCGCCACGGCCGCCTGCATCTGCGCCATGCCGGCCTCGATCGCATGCTGCGACGCGCCGTGGCCCTGCCGCCCGAAATAGAAGTAATCGAGCGCGAGCCCCATGCCGAACAGGCCGAGGACGAGCGCGATGCTGACCATCAGGCGCCGGGTGGCCTGGGCGTCGGCGGACCAGCCGGACGATGCGTCGCGGGCCGGCGTGGCGCCGCGCTCCGGGGCCAGGTGCGCAGCCGATGGTGCTGGAAGATGGGTCACCGCCGCCGGGGGCGGCATGGCTGTCTGCAGTGGCTCGTCCGCATCGTCGAGCGGGAGCACGGTGTCCGGGTCGTCGGCGGCGTTCTGACCGAACTCGTGCAACGACTGCACCAACGCCGCATCGTCACGCGGCTCGTCCGCCGGGGACGGGCCGGGCATCCATCCGTAAGACAGGATACCGGTGGGTGGGGTGGACATCTTCGACCCTTCGCGCGTGAACGGAAGTAGTAGAAAAGACGCATCCTTCGCCCTTTGCCCGGGGCGGTCATCAGGGTCTACCCATAGAGGGGCAGCCGCAGATGTTTCAAGGTGAAAGCCGCGGGGCGTCGTGCCGCGGCGGGCTAGCTTGTTTTCGGCGCGGTCTGGATGCCGCAGCCGCCGAGCACGAAGGCGATCAGCTCGCGCGCCACCTGCTCGCGGTCGATCGCCGTCTCGGTGCCCACGCCCATCATCACGCGCGCCTGCAGCGCGTAGTCGGCGTGGTACTGGGTCATCGCCCAGATGTGCTGCAGCAGCAGGCGCGGGTCGAGCGGGCGCATCAGGCCGCGCGCGATCCAGCCGTTGATGATGTCGATCTTCTTCTGCGTCCAGGCCTGCGAGTTGGGCCAGTAGCCCTCGAGGTTCCGGCCGCCGTCGAGCACCTCGCGCGTGAAGATGCGCGACATCTCGGGGTGGTCGAAGGCGTGGTCGAGCTTCTTGCGGATGTAGTCGCTCAGCACCGCGGCCGGCCCGCTGGCGGCCTGGTCGAAGGAGAACACGACCTTCCAGGCGTGCAGCACCTGCATCAGCAGCTCTTCGTAGAGCTCTTCCTTGCCGGCGATGTAGTAGTGCAGCTGCGGCTTGGTGATGCCGGCGCGCAGCGCGATGGCCTGGGTCGACGTGCCCTTGAGCCCGTGCAGGCTGAATTCGGTGACGGCCGCCTCGCGGATCGCCGCCATGATGCGTTCGCGCCCGGGGCGTGCCCGGGACAGCGGCCCGTCGGGCGCGGGCATGTCCTGCGGTGGGAGGGGGGAGGCGGCGGGAGTTTCCACGGTAGGCAGGTGAGCGGCGGCGCCATGCACGGCGCGGTGGCGATGGTACCGCCCCACGGCACCGCGCCCCTGTTGCAGCCCTTGCATGGCGGGATGCCGTCTCTGCATGGCAGCGTGCTGCGGCGGGCACCGTTCTTGTATCCCAATAGCCGCTCTCCGATTTCTCCATCCACCCAGAAGGACGCACATGATCTCCTCTTCCCGCCTGCGCAGCCTCGCCGCTTCCGCAGTGCTGCTCGCCGCCGCCGCGGTGGCCCATGCCCAGGCCGCCTTGCCCAACGTCGTGATCCTGGCCACCGGCGGCACCATCGCCGGTGCCGGCGCATCGGCCGTCAACAGCGCCACCTACGCGGCGGCCAAGGTCGGCGTCGAGAAGCTCATCGCCGGCCTGCCCGAGCTGTCGGCCATCGCCAACGTCAAGGGCGAGCAGGTCTTCCAGGTCGCGTCCGAGAGCATGACCAACGACAACCTCATGACGCTGGCCAAGCGCGTCTCGGCGCTGTCCAAGCAGAGCGACGTCGACGGCATCGTGATCACCCACGGCACCGACACGCTGGAAGAAACCGCCTACTTCCTGACGCTCACCGTCCACACCGCCAAGCCGATCGTCGTGGTCGGCTCGATGCGCCCGGGTACCGCGCTGTCGGCCGACGGCGCGCTCAACCTGTACGACGCCGTGAGCGTCGCGGGCAGCAAGGACGCCGTGGGCAAGGGCGTGCTGGTGACGATGAACGACAACATCGACAGCGGCCGCGACGTGAGCAAGTCCATCAACATCAAGACCAGCGCCTTCTCCAGCCAGTGGGGCCCGCTGGGCATGGTGGTCGAGGGCAGGAACTACTGGTTCCGCGCGCCGGTCAAGCGCCACACCATGAACTCCGAGTTCGACATCGACAGCATCACGGCGCTGCCGAACGTGGGCATCGCCATGGGCTACGAGGGGGTCGAACCCACCGCCATCGAGGCCTTGGGCAAGAGCGGCGTGAAGGCGCTGGTGCACGCCGGCACCGGCAACGGCTCGGTCGCCAACCGCATCGTTCCTTACCTGCAGAAGGTGCGTGCCGACGGCGCCATCGTGATTCGCTCGGCTCGCGTGCCCGATGGCTTCGTGCTGCGCAACGCCGAGCAGCCCGATGACAAGTACGACTGGGTGGTGGCGCACGACCTGCGCCCGCAGAAGGCGCGCATCCTGGCGATGGTCGCCCTGACCAAGACGAGCGACACCAAGGAACTGCAGCGCATCTTCTGGGAGTATTGAAGCGGGGTTGAAGCGAGCTTGAAGCGCGGGCCTCGCCGGGCGGGCGGGCGATCTGTCGCGGCTTGTGGCCCCGTTCACAACCGGCTGCGGTCGCCGCTGGGACGGTGCAAGGGGCGCCGATAAGGTCGGCGCATGACCCCGACCCTTTCGACGCGCTCCACGCGCGCCATCGCTTTTCTTCGATGCGCGGCCGCTCTGCTGGTGCTGAGCGCCGTCACCGCATGCGGCGGCGGCTCCGACGCCAGCAGCCCCACAGCCACCACCACCACGCCGCCGCCGCAAACCACGCTGCCTGTGCCTGTGCCTGCGGATCCGGTGGCGCCGGCGCCCACCCTCAGCGGGACGGCCGCCGTGGGCGCGCCGATCGCGGGCGGCGCCATCGCGGTGCAGTGTGCCCAGGGCGCGACCCTGAACGCCACCACCTCCGATGCGGGCGTGTGGTCGGTCCAGACGGCCGGCCAGACCTTCCCCTGCATCATCACGCTCACCGGCGGGAACCTGGACGCGGCGCTGTACCCGACGGGCCTGCATTCCTTCGCCGTCGACGCGACCCGCGCCAACGTGACGCCCGTGACCGAGCTGATCATGGCGATGGCGCTGGGCAGCGACCCGGCCGCCTGGCTGGCCGCGCAAGGCACAAACCTCGGTGCGCAGTTGACGCAGGTGGCGGCCGATCTGCCCGCGGCGAAGGCATCGCTGTCGAGCTGGCTGGAGAACGCCGGGTACGTGCTGGGCGACGTCGACCCGCTCAGCGGCGTGTTCTCGCCGACGGCGGGCGATGCGTACGACGACGTGCTCGAGGCGCTGAGCACGAACCTGGCGCAGGCGGGCACCTCCCTGGCCGACGTGGTCACGTCCGTGGCCGCCACCGAGCCGGGCGAAGCCCCGGTCGCGCTGCCCGGCGCCTATGTGATCTCGGCGGCGGACGCGGCCGCCATGCCGCAACTCAACGCCTCGACGCTGTCGGTGGCCGATGGCCTGCTGACCATGGCGGCCCCGGCGACGGCGGCCCAGCCCATCGGCGCCTTCGTGGGCGGCGGCACCGGCAACAAGGCGGTGCTCCAGTTCAGCGGCCTCAACGGCATGAAGCTGGCCGACCTGAAGTCCCTCGAGATCGTGGCGCAGCACATCTCCGGCAACACCAACCTCGGGCCGTACTTCAACTTCATCGTCGACCTGCAGTGCAACACGGCGCTGCCCGGCGCGACCATCGGCGACCTGCGCACGCGCCGCGTGATCGGCTTCTCGCCCGGCACGGCCAGCCTCTACACCGCCGACTTCTCGACCGGGATGACCCGGCTCTCGATCACGGACAAGACCCCGGGTTGGTACATCGTGGGCACCCCGCTGCTGGGCGTTCCCGCATCGAACAGCAACAACGGCAACCCGCTCGCCGGTGTGGACGGCTTCGACTTCGCCACCTACCCGAACGCCTGCATCGTGGATGGCCCCTCGGGCGACGCCGGCCTGTTCCGCGATCGGACGGCGGCGGGCTGCGACACCGGCGCGGCGCTGACCACCGCCGACCCGGCACGCTGCGCGAAGTCGCATGCCGGCGCGATCCTGGTGATGGGCGATTCGGTGAGCGTGGCCGCGCGCCAATGGAAGCTCCAGAGCGTGTCGATCGCCGGCCGCAAGTACGCTTTCAAGTAGCGGGCCGCGCCCAGGTGCGCCCTTGCGCCCAGGTCAGGCTGGCGATGCACACCGCCAGCCAGGTGCCGCCGGACAGCAGCCCGGCGGCCACGTCGCTCGCGAAATGCACCTGCAGGAAGATGCGGCTGCACGCGGTGGTGAGGATCACCGCGATGGCCGCCATCACGGCCGGCGCATGCCAGCGCGGCGGCAGCAGCCGCAGCGCGAGATACAGCGCCATGCCATAGGCCACCATCGCGCCCGAGCTGTGGCCGCTCGGGAAGCTGTAGCCGCCCTCGACGGCCAGGCCGTGCTCGTGCAGCGGCCGCGCCCGTGCGAAGAGGCGCTTGAGCATCGGGTTGAGCACCGCGTTGCCGCCCAGCGCCAGCATCCAGCCCAGCGCCAGGCCGGTGTGGCGGCGCCACAGCAGGGCCACGGTCACGCCGACGCCCAGCGCGATCAGCACCGCGGGGTCGCCGACATGCGTGAGCAGGCTGAACGCGCGCAGCGCTGCCCAGGGCAGCGTCGCGGCGATGCCGTCGGCCAGCACCTGGTCGGCGCGGCCGAGCGTGCGCGTCGGCGTCGCCCGCTCGGCGATCCAGGCGAAGACAGCCGCTGCGGCGATGACGGCGACGAAGCCCAGCGCCAGGCTCGGCAGGAGCCGCCGCGGTTGGGGGGCGGCGTCGGCGGTCATCGCCGCACGCCGCCGTTGCAACCCGACACAGGCGGCACCGCCGGCCACCACGGCCGTCAGCAGCGCGAGCAGGAAGATCGGCAGGGCGTGCGGCGCCACGGCGCCCGCCAGCGAGATCAGCAACGGGGTCCCGGATGCTTCAGACATCGGCCAGCGCCAGCGTGTGCACCTGGCCCGGCACGAAGCGGCCTTCGGCGGCGGCATGGTCCCAGCGTTCGACCGTGCAACTGCGCGGCCCCGACATACCGCCGGGCCGCAGCAGGTTGACCGAGTTGGGCTGGCCGCCGCGCACGCGCGACGACACCGCCGTGCCCGCCTGCACTGTCCAGAGCGCGCGCGACAGGCTGGCGTCGGCGTCCTGCGCCGGGCGCACGAAGGGCAGATGGATATGGCCGCCCATCACCACGTCGGCCCCCGCCGCGGCCCATCGGCGCAAGGCGGCGTCGGCGCCGTGCAGGCGGTTGCCACGGTCTTCCGGCCGGGTGACGAGCACCGGCTGATGCGTGACCACGATGCGCACCTGCGCAGGCGTCGCGCGCTCGAGCCGTCGCGCCACCCGCTCGATCTGCGCCTCGGACACCTCGCCATCCGTGTGCCGGTACCAGCGCGTCGTGTTGACCGTGACGACCAGCCAGTCGGGCGACACGAATTCCGGCTCCAGCTCGGCGCCGAAGGCTTCGACGTAGCGGCCGTAGGGGGTGAGCAGCCGCGCACCCAGTTGAAACAGCGGGATGTCGTGGTTGCCGGGGATGGCGACCCACGGCACGGGAAGCCGGTCCATGAAGGCGCGCGCCGCGCCGAACTGCGCCCGCGTCGCGCGCTGGGTGATGTCGCCCGACAGCACCACCAGCGCCGGCTGCGTGTCGCGCACCAGCGCCTCGAGCGCTGCGACCACGGGCGCCTGCTCGGTGCCGAAATGCGTGTCCGATATCTGCAGCAGAACGCTCATTGCCGCGCCGCCTCCAGCTCCGGCGCCACGGCCGGCTTGATGAGCCACAGCGGCTCGGGCGCCACGCGGAACAGCAGCGGCATGTCGAGCCAGGCGAGCTCGCCGTCGGTCGCCACCTTGATGCGGCGCCGGCCGCGCGTGCCGGCCGGCTTCACCGTCATCGAGGCGAAGGGGAAGCTCACGATGTCGTCGGCGTCGCCCAGCTTGCCGAGTGCGCCCCGCACCAGCAGACCCGGCAGCGACCACCAGCGGCCGGGCTTGACCGCGATGGCGGCGAGCTGGCCTTCTTCCGGCGCGTCGGCGTCGTCGATGCCGACTTGGTGCAGCTGCAGCGCATTGTTGCCGACGAAGAGCGACCGCGTGCGCACCTCGCGTTCCTGCCCGCGCAGTGCCAGCCGCAGCCGCCACGAGCGGTGGCCGCCGCGCAGCATGGTCAGCACGGCCGCACCCAAGGCGATGGCGCGGCTCCGGCCGTATTGCCGCTTGACCGACTCGCGTTCTTCCAGCAGTTGGGCGTAGAGCCCGAGACTGGCGTTGACCAGGAACACCTTGTCGTTGACCAGGCCGACCTGCACCGCGCGCGGCGGCTCGTTCAGCAGCACCCGCAGCGCCGCCGCGTTCTCGGCCGGAATGCCGTGGGTGCGGCTGAAGTAGTTGAAGGTGCCCTGCGGCAGCACCCCGAACGCGCAGCCACTGCCCAGCGTGGCCTGGGCCACCGCGTTGATGGTGCCGTCGCCACCGGCCGCCACCACGATGCCGCCGTTGGCGCGCGCCCGCTGCACCGCTTCGCGCGCGAAGGCCGGCAGCTGGCCCGGCGCCTCCACGAGAAAGATGCGGTGTCGCCGCCCCGCAGCGCCGCAGGCCCGCTCGACCGCGGCGCGCACCGGTTCGGTGGCGTGCTTGCCCGACCCGGCGTTCAGCACGATGAAGAGGGGCGCGTCGGGCGCGAGATCGGGTGGCGTCATGGGCATCGGAGGGGGCAGGTGGGCGCCCGTAGCAGGCGCGACACAGGTTATCGCACCCTCGTGGCCGACGAGGCGGCGGGCAAGCGCCCGGCCGCGTGTGGGAGAGACGCCAACCCCGGGCCGCCCGGCCCGTAAAATCGGCGCCTTCGCGGGCCCCGGCCCGCCGACTGTCCAATGCCCGGCCTGCGCCGGCCAGCTTCCATGTTGACCTTCCAGCAAATCATTCTCACCTTGCAGTCGTACTGGGCCGACCAGGGCTGCGCGCTGCTCCAGCCCTACGACATGGAGGTCGGTGCCGGCACTTCGCACACCGCCACCTTCCTGCGCGCCCTCGGCCCGGAGCCCTGGAAGGCCGCCTACGTGCAGCCCAGCCGCCGCCCCAAGGACGGCCGCTACGGCGAGAACCCCAACCGCCTGCAGCACTACTACCAGTACCAGGTTGTGCTCAAGCCCGCGCCGTCGAACATCCTCGAGCTGTACCTCGGCTCGCTCCAGGCGCTGGGCTTCGACCTGAAGAAGAACGACATCCGCTTCGTCGAGGACGACTGGGAGAACCCCACGCTCGGCGCCTGGGGCCTGGGCTGGGAGGTCTGGCTCAACGGCATGGAGGTGACGCAGTTCACCTACTTCCAGCAGGTCGGCGGCATCGACTGCAAGCCGATCACCGGCGAGATCACCTACGGCCTGGAGCGCCTGGCCATGTACCTGCAGGGCGTCGACAACGTCTACAACCTGACGTGGACCGAGGGGCTCAGCTACGGCGACGTCTACAAGCAGAACGAGGTCGAACAGTCGACCTACAACTTCGAGCACTCCGACGCCGACTTCCTCTTCACCGCCTTCAACGCGCACGAAAAGCAGGCCAAGCACCTCATGACCGAACAGCTGGCGTTGCCCGCCTACGAGCAGGTGCTCAAGGCGGCGCACAGCTTCAACCTGCTGGACGCGCGCGGCGCGATCAGCGTGACCGAACGCGCCGCCTACATCGGCCGCATCCGCAACCTCGCGCGCAGCGTGGCGCAGAGCTACTACGAGAGCCGCGAGCGGCTCGGTTTCCCGATGGCCCCGCGCGAGTGGGTCGCCCAGATGACGCCGACGACCAAGAAGGCGGCCTGATCCCATGACCATGACTTCCAAGAACCTGCTCGTCGAACTGTTCGTCGAGGAACTCCCGCCCAAGGCGCTGAAGAAGCTGGGCGACGCCTTCGCCGGCGTGCTGCGCGACCAGCTCGTCGCGCTCGGCCTGGCCGATGCCGGTACGGTGCTCACGTCCTATGCCTCGCCGCGCCGGCTGGGCGCGCACCTCACGAACGTGGTGGCGCAGGCCGCCGACAAGGCCGTCTCGCAGAAGCTGATGCCGGTGGCCGTCGGCCTCGATGCGGCGGGCAACGCCACGCCGGCGCTGCTCAAGCGCCTGGGCGCGCTCGGCGCCGACGCGTCGGCCGTGCCGGGCCTCAAGCGCGCAATGGACGGCAAGGCCGAGGCGCTGTTCTACGAGAGCACCGCCCAGGGCGCGACGCTGGCCGAGGGCCTGCAAAAGGCGCTGGCCGACGCCATCGCCAAGCTGCCGATCCCGAAGGTCATGAGCTACCAGCTCGAGAACGGCGAACTGCCCGGCTGGACCAGTGTGAGCTTCGTGCGCCCGGCGCACGGCCTGGTCGCGCTGCACGGCGGCGACGTGGTGCCGGTCGAAGCGCTGGGCCTCACGGCCGGGCGCGAGACGCACGGCCACCGCTTCGAGGCCAAGGTCGATCCCGTGGTGCTGCGCGACGCCGGCAGCTACGCGCTGCAGCTGGAAGAAGAGGGCGCCGTGATCGCCGGCTTCGAGGCCCGCCGCACCGAGATCGCCCGCCAGCTGACGCTGGCCGCCGCGAAGGTCGGCGGTGGCGCGAAACCCATCGACGACGACGCGCTGCTCGACGAAGTCACCGCGCTGGTCGAGCGGCCGAACGTGCTGGTCTGCAGCTTCGAGCGCGAGTTCCTCGACGTGCCGCAGGAATGCCTCATCCTCACGATGAAGGCCAACCAGAAGTACTTCCCGCTGCTCGACGCCGGCGACAAGCTCACGAACCAGTTCCTGGTCGTCAGCAACATCACGCCCGACGATGCCAGCGCGGTGATCCAGGGCAACGAGCGCGTGGTGCGCCCGCGCCTGGCCGACGCCAAGTTCTTCTTCGACCAGGACCGCAAGAAGTCGCTGGCTTCGCGCGTCGAGTCGCTGGGCAAGGTGGTCTATCACAACAAGCTGGGCACGCAGGGCGAACGCGTGACGCGCGTGATGCACATCGCGCGCGCCATCGCCGAACAGCTGGGCGACGGCACGCTCGCCGCGCAGGCGACCCAGGCCGCGCAGCTTGCCAAGGCCGACCTGGTGACCGACATGGTCGGCGAGTTCCCCGAACTGCAGGGCACCATGGGCCGCTACTACGCGCTGCACGACGGCCTGGCCGTCGACGTGGCCGACGCCATCGAAGACCACTACAAGCCGCGCTTCGCCGGCGACACGCTGCCGCGTGGCGAAGTCGGCGTGGTGGTGGCGCTGGCCGACAAGCTCGAGACGCTGGTCGGCATGTTCGGCATCGGCAACCTGCCTACCGGCGACCGCGACCCCTTCGCGCTGCGCCGGCATGCGCTGGGTGTCGTGCGGATGCTGATCGAGAAGGACCTGCCGCTCGACCTGAAGGCGCTGCTGACCGGCGCCGCCGCCGTCTTCCAGGGTATCGACGGTTTCGACCGGGATCGCGCCGTGGTCGACCTGGAGGGCTTCATCCTCGATCGCCTCGCCGGCAGCCTGCGCGAGCAGGGCGCCAGCGCGCAGGAGGTCGATGCCGTGCTGGCCCCGCAGCCGCAGCGCCTGGGCGACGTCCCCAAGCTGCTGGCCGCGGTGCGCGCCTTCGCCGCACTGCCCGAGGCCCCGGCGCTCGCCGCCGCCAACAAGCGCATCGGCAACATCCTGAAGAAGTCGCCCGAGGCCGACGCCCACGTCAGCCCGGTGCTGCTGCAGGAGCCTGCCGAGAAGTCGCTGCACGAAGCGATGGAACGCATCCTGCCCGCCGCCGACGCGCAGTTCGACGCCGGCGACTACACCGGCTCGCTGCAGACCCTGGCCGCCCTGCGCGCGCCGGTCGACGCCTTCTTCGACGGCGTGATGGTGAATGCCGAACAGATGGACCTGCGGCTCAACCGCCTCGGCCTGCTGAAGCTGCTGCACGCCGCGATGAACCGCGTGGCGCTGCTGGAGCGGCTGGCCGCTTGACGCGCTGCATTCGATAATCCGCGCATGAACCGGCAACAGCAGATCGACGACTTCCTGCTGCAGGCACACCGCCTGGCGGTGGCGCGTCTGCGCGCCGATCCGCCTCGCCTGGCCGAGCTCGTTGGCACGCTCTCGCGTTGGCGGACGAACGCCGGCGCCACGCGTTCGGACCCCTATTGGGACGAATGGCAGGCGATGCTCGCTGCGGGCATTGATGCCATCGAACTCGGTACTTGCGGCACCGACGATCACGCGGCGGCCTTGCGAAGCGTCTCGCCAGTGGGCGTGCTGATCACGCAGGCCGAGCGCGGCGAGATGCTGCGTGCCGCGCGACGGGGCGACGATGCAGCGTAGCGAGGCGGAGCATGTGCTCCGAGCGGCGGCGGCCATTGCGCAGGAGCAGTCGTTCGTCGTGGTGGGCAGCCAGGCCTTGCTGTTCCTGATGCCGCATGCGCCCGACGCTTTGCTGGTCTCTCGCGAGCTGGACCTCTATCCCGCACTTCATCCGGAAAAGTCCGACCTGATCGATGGCGCGATCGGTGCGCTGTCGAGCTTCGACACCACCTTCGGCTACCACGCCGATGGCGTGGGCCCCGAGACGGCCGTGATGCCTGGCGACTGGATGCAGCGGGCGAGTCTCCACTACGTCGGAGACCTGACCGTCATCTGTCCTGAACTGCATGACCTGGCGCTTTCCAAGTGCGTGGCCGCGCGCGAGAAGGATGCGCTGTTCGTGCGCGAGCTGATCCAGCGATCGCTCATCGCCGTCGCCACGTTGCGCGAACGCGCCGCGATGCTCGACGCCGACAAATACCCGCATCTCGCGGCGTGGATCGACCGCCGCGCGCTCGAAGCGAAAGCCCCTTTCCCATGAAACTCGTCATCCTCGACCGCAACGGCAGCATCAACCTGCACCGCGACGACTTCGTCAAGAGCGAGACCGAGTGGACGCCGCTGCCGCGTGCGCTGGAGGCCATCGCCAGGCTCAACCATGCCGGCTGGCATGTGGTGATCGCGTCGAACCAGTCGGGCCTGGGCCGCGGGCTGTTCGACGTGGCCTCGCTCAACGCCATGCACGCGAAGATGCACAAGATGCTGGCCGCCGTCGGGGGCCGGGTCGATGCGATCTTCTACTGCCCGCACAGCCCCGACGAGGACTGCGGCTGCCGCAAGCCCAAACCAGGCCTGTTCCTGCAGATCGGCGAGCGCTACGGCGTCGACCTGGCCAACGTGCCGACCGCCGGCGACAGCCTGCGCGACCTGCAGGCCGGTGCCGCCGCGGGCTGCGAGCCGCACCTGCTGCTGACCGGCATGGGCGCGGCCTGCCGCAACGTCGACCCGCTGCCGCCCGACTACCCCGCCAACACGCAGGTGCACGACGACCTGTCGGCGTTCGTCGACTTCCTGCTCGCGCGCGAAGCGCAGAAGGCGGCCTTGCAGGTGGCGGTCTGATGGCTTTCTTGCGTTCGGTGGTCCACATGGGGTGGATGCTGGTCACTGTCATCCCGTGGGGCATCATCATGTGCGTGGCGTCGATCTGGCGCCGCGGCGAGCCGCTGTACTGGATGGCCGAGCGCTGGCTCGGCTGGGCCATCGGCGGGGCGCGGCTCATCCTGGGCATCCGCACGCGCGTCACCGGCATGGAGAACCTGCCGCAGGCACAGCGCGCCGGCGCGGTGCTGCTGGTCAAGCACCAGTCCACCTTCGAGACCTTCCTCATGCCCACGCTGATGCCGCATCCGCTGGCCTACGTGTTCAAGAAGGAGCTGATCTACGTGCCCTTCTTCGGCTGGGCGATGGCCCGGCTGGACATGATCCACATCGACCGCAGCCAGCGCGCGCAGGCCTTCAACAAGGTGGTCAAGCAGGGCCGCGCGCTGCTGGCGCAGGGCATCTGGATCATCATGTTTCCCGAAGGCACCCGTATTCCGCGCGGCCAGCAGGGCACCTACAAGAGCGGCGGTACGCGGCTCGCGATCGAGACCGGCGCGCCGGTGATTCCGATCGCCGTCACCTCGGCCAAGGTCTGGCCGCGCAAGGCCTTCATCAAGCGGCCCGGCGTGGTCGATGTGTCGATCGGCCCGGCCATCTCCAGTGTCGGGCGCGAGCCGGTGGAACTGATGCGTGAGGTCGAGGCCTGGATCGAAGCCGAGATGCGCCGGCTCGACCCCGAGGCCTACCGCTGAATGAAGAGCGTGCGATGCGCGGCCTGATGCAATTCACCCTGGACCTGTTCGACGAACTGCGCGTCGAGCCGCCAGCGCCTGCGCCTGTCGCACCGAAGGCCATCGCGCCGCAGGGCCCGTCGCTGCCCGCCGTGCCGCTGTCCGACACGCTGCGCCCCGCGCGCTTCGTGCACCCGCGCGCCACGCGCGAGGCGGTGCTGGGCCATGCGCACGTCGCCTACGAATTCGCGCGCGGCAAGCGCCGCACCATTGGCTTCGTCGTCGGCGCCGAAGGCCTGTCGGTGCGCGCGCCGCGCTGGGTCGCGCTGCGCGACGTCGATGCCGCGCTGCAGGAGAAGGCCGGCTGGATCGTGCGCAAGCTCGACGAGGCGCAGCAGCGCCACGAGCGGCTCGAATCCGCCCGCATCGAATGGAAGGACGGCGCGCGCTTCCCCTTTCTCGGCGAGCCGGTGGTGCTGCGGCTCGACCCGCGCCATGCCTTCGACGGTGTCGGCGCCATGCTCGATGCCGAGCCGGGCGAGGGCGGCGTGCGCGAGTTGCGGCTGTCGGTGGCGAACAATGCGACGACCGCGCAGATCCGCGACGCCGCACAGGCCTGGCTCATGCGCCAGGCCAAGCGCCTCTTCCAGGAACGGCTGACGCTGTATGCGCCGCAGTTGGGCGTGCGCTGGACCAAGATGTCGCTGTCGAACGCCGCCACGCGCTGGGGCAGCGCCAGCGCCGACGGTGCCATCCGCCTGAACTGGCGGCTGGTGCACTACCGCCTGCCGGTGATCGACTACGTGGTGGTGCACGAGCTCGCGCACCTGCGCGTGATGGACCACAGCCCCCGTTTCTGGGAGACGGTGGAAAGCGTGGTGCCGGACTACGGCGCGCTGCGCCAGCAACTCAAGGACGAGCCGGTGCCGCGCTGGTGACCGGGCGCACGCTCACTCCTTGACCGAGCCGGTCATCCCCGACACGTAGTACTCGACGAAGAACGAGTAGATGAAGGCCACCGGCAGCGAGCCGAGCAGCGCCCCCGCCATCAGTGGTCCCCACTGGTACACGTCGCCCTGCACCAGCTCCGTCACCACGCCCACCGGCACCGTCTTGACTTCCGACGACGAGATGAAGGTGAGCGCGTAGATGAACTCGTTCCACGACAGCGTGAAGGCGAAGATGCCGGCCGAGATGAGGCCTGGCACCGCCAGTGGCAGCACGATCTTCACCAGGATCTGCCAGCGGCTGGCGCCGTCGATCAGCGCGCATTCCTCCAGCTCCGCGGGAATCGAGCGGAAATAGCCCATCAGCAGCCAGGTGCAGAAGGGGATGAGGAAGGTCGGGTAAGTGAGGATCAGCGCCCAGCGCGTGTCGAACAGGCCGAGGTTGAACACCACGTTGGCCAGCGGAATGAACAGGATCGACGGCGGCACCATGTACGCCAGGAAGATCGAGAGGCCCACCTGCTTGGAGCCCTTGAAGCGCAGCCGCTCGATCGCATAGGCCGCGAACACCGAGGCCGCGAGCGACACGAAGGTCGACACCACCGACACCAGCACCGTGTTCCACAGCCATTGCGGGTAGGCCGTCTCGAAGAGCAGTTTGTAGAAGTGCTGCAGCGTCGGCTTGATGACCCAGAACGGATTGCCGTCCCGTGCCAGTAGTTCGGCCTCGGGCTTCACCGAGGTCACGGCCATCCAGTAGAAGGGGAACAGCAGCACGATCAGGAACAGCACGAGCGGGATGTAGACCGTCACCGCCTTGCGCGGGATCGAGTCCAGGTAGCTCATGCCGACGCTGTCGACTTGGCTCGAGTTGCTCATTTGTCGCTGCCTCCCTGTTGCCATGCACGGCGCTGCAGGCCGAAGAAACTGAACATCACGCAGGCCAGCAGGAAGGGCACCATCGCGATCGCGATCGCCGCGCCTTCACCGAGGGCACCGCCGGAGATGGCGCGCTGGAACGACAGCGTCGCCATCAGGTGCGTCGCGTTCAGTGGGCCGCCGCGGGTGATCACGTAGATCAGCTGGAAGTCGGTGAAGGTGAACAGCACCGAGAAGGTCATGACCACCGCGATGATGGGCGTGAGCAGCGGCATCGTCACGTGGCGGAACTGCTGCCAGGGCGTTGCGCCGTCGATGGCGGACGCTTCGTAGTACGAAGGCGAAATCGTCTGCAGCCCGGCCAGCAGCGTGATCGCGACGAAGGGCACGCCGCGCCACACGTTGGCGATGATGACCGAGATGCGCGCGTTCCACGGGTCGCCGAGGAAGTCGATGTAGTGGTCGATCAGCCCCATCTTCACCAGCGCCCAGCTGATGATGGAGAACTGCGAGTCGTAGATCCACCAGAAAGCGATGGCCGACAGCGCGGTCGGCACGATGTAGGGCAGCAGGATCACCGCCCGGAAGAAGGTCTTGAAGCGGATGTTCTTGTTCAGCAGGATCGCCAGCCACAGGCCGAGGATGAACTTGAAAACGCTCGCCACGAAGGTATAGAACAGCGTATTGAACAACGCCAGCCGCGTGACCGCGTCGCTCCACAGGTACTCGTAGTTCTCCAGCCCGACCCACTGCCCCGGCCGGCCGACCTTGGCATCGGTGAAGCCGAGCCAGGTGCCCAGCCCGAGCGGGTAGGTCAGGAACACCAGCAGCAGCAGCGCCGCCGGCAGCATGAACATGGCGCCGAGCGCGTTGCGACTGTTCTGGAATCGGGCCAGGAGGTTCATGGGCGGGATGTGGTCGAAGGACGAGGGCAAGCCGCCCGGCACCGCAGCACCGGGCGGGCGGGGGCGCTCAGAGTTTGTAGTAGCGCTCGGCGCGCTTCTGCGCGCGCTCGGCCGCTTCCTTGGGCGTCTTCGAGCCGCTCGCGGCCTCGGCCACCATGTTCGGGATGATGAAGTCCGCCGCGGCACCGGCAGAGGCATAGCCCAGCTTGCCGTCGTAGCCGCCCGGGCGCAGGTTCTTCACCGAGTCGCGGTAGGGCAGGTTCTTCGGGTCCGAGCTCCAGATGGCGCTGTTCTCGTAGTAGCGCAGGGGTTGCGCTACATAGCCGCCACCCCCTTGCAGCCACGGGTCGAACTGCTCCTTCTCCATCATGAAGCGCAGGAACTCCTTCGAAGCCTGCGGAAACTTCGTGTACTTCATGATCATCTGGTTGAAGAACAGATGCGACTCGGTCGGCACGCCCACCGGCCCGATCGGGAACACCGCATGGTTGATGTCGGCCGCCATCTCCTTGATCTTCGGGTCCGGCGAGTTCTTCGCGGCGTAGTAGATCGAGATGCCGTTGTTGGTGACGCTGATCTGTCCGTCGAGGAAGGCCTTGTTGTTGTTCGGGTCCAGCCACGACAGCGTGCCGGGGATGAAGTTGGCGTACAGCTCCTTGCCGTACTCCAGCGCCTTGATGGTCTCCGGGCTGTCGATCACGACCTTGTTGCTCTTGTCGACCAGCTTGCCGCCGTGCGACCAGACCAGCCAGTTGCACCAGGTGCTGTCGCCGGTCGCATTGCCCAGCGCCATGCCGCCCGGCGTGCCCTTTTCCTTGAGCGCCTTGTAGAGCTTGAGGAAGTCGTCGGTGTTCTTCGGGAAGGTCGCGAAGCCCGCCGCCTTCACCATGCTCTCGCGGTAGACGATGAGCGAGCCGGAGGCGCCCAGAGGCAGGCCCAGCCAGCGCTTGCCGTCGGGGCGCATGAAGGTCTCGCCCGCGGGGTACCAGCCGCCGTACTTCTTGCCGAGGTACTCGGCCAGGTCGGTCACGTCGAGCAGCTTGTCGGGGTAGAGGTTGGCGTCGTCGTTGGTCGACAGGATGATGTCCGGGCCCGCGCCGGTGTTGGCCGCCACGGCCGCCTTCGGACGCACGTCTTCCCAGCCTTCGTTGTCCACGCGTACCTCGACGCCGGTGGCCTCGGTGAACTTCTTGACGTTGGCCATGTAGGCGTCGATGTCGCCCTGCACGAAGCGGCTCCAGCGCAGCACGCGCAGCTTGGCGCCCTTCTCGGGCTTGAAGCTCATGTTCTGCGCATGGGCGAAGGGCGCGAAGAGGGCGGTGCCGGCGCCGACCGAGGCGGCGGCGGCGACGCCGGCCGTGCCTTCGAGAAACTTGCGGCGATTGAAATCACTCATTCGATGTCTCCTGTCTTGTTGAACGAACCGGGGAAGCGAAAGTCAAGCCGCGAGTCTTTGCCCGCTGGCGGCGTCGAAGAGGTGGGCGCGCTGCAGGTCGGGCTGCAGGTGGATCGTGCTGCCGGGCGCGAAGTCGTGGCGCTCACGGAACACGGCCGACAGTTCGGTGCCTTCGTGCCGGCACGCGACGAAGGTGTCCATGCCGGTGGGCTCCATCACCGCGACGCGTGCCGGGATGCCGCCGCTCGACGCCAGGGCCAGGTGCTCGGGCCGCGTGCCGTAGACGACAGGCTGGCCGTCGGTGCCGCCCGCATGCAGCGGCGCGTCCAGCTGCGTGCCGTCCTGCAGTTCGACGCGCGCCACGCCGCCGCTGCGCCGCAGCGTGCCCGGCAGGAAGTTCATCGCCGGCGAGCCGATGAAGCCGGCGACGAACTGGTTGGCCGGGTGGTCGTACAGCTCCAGCGGCGTGCCGGTCTGCTCGATGCGACCGTCGCGCATCACCACGATCTTGTCGCCCATCGTCATCGCCTCGATCTGGTCGTGCGTGACGTAGATCGACGTGGTCTTGAGCCGCTGGTGCAGTTCCTTGATCTCGCTGCGCATCGCCACGCGCAGCTTGGCGTCGAGGTTCGACAGCGGCTCGTCGAAAAGAAAGACCTGCGGGTCACGCACGATGGCGCGGCCCATGGCCACGCGCTGGCGCTGGCCGCCGGAGAGCTGGCGCGGGTAGCGGTCGAGCAGCGGCGTGAGCGCGAGGATCTCGGCCGCACGCTGCACCTTGCTCGCGATGGTCGCCTTGTCGGCCTTGGCCAGCGTCAGCGAGAAGGCCATGTTGTCGCGCACCGTCATGTGCGGGTAGAGCGCGTAGTTCTGGAACACCATCGCGATGTCGCGTTCCTTCGGCGGCAGGTCGTTCACCCGCTTCTCGCCGATGCGGATCTCGCCGCCGTGGATCTCTTCCAGCCCCGCGATCATCCGCAGCAGCGTCGACTTGCCGCAGCCCGAGGGGCCGACCAGCACCGTGAACGAACCGTCGGGGATGTCGATGTCGACGCCGTGGAGGATGGGGACGTCGCCGAAGCTCTTCTTGACCGCCTGAATCGTGACACTGGCCATGCAATGCAATCCTGTGAATTCGCGGGGAGAGGACGACGAGGAGACTTCCGCGTCGCAGCCCGCGCAGTATCTGCCGCTCGTCTGCAACCGGTATCAGGGCAAACCGGTAGGAGAAAACCCCTGGTGATTTGTATGATCACCCGATAACCGTGCGCCAAAACCCCGCTGCCGTGCAGGCAAACCGCTCTACCGTCCGTCCCTCTGCCGAACCGCTCCGCCTCATGGCGGATCGCCTGTCCGATCGTCTCGCGCAGCGCCTGAGCGACCAGATCAAGTCCGGCGCGCTGCGGCCCGGCGACCGCCTTCCCACCGAGCAGCAGCTCGCGCTCGCGCATGGCGTGTCGCGCACGGTGGTGCGCGAGGCGGTGCACCAGCTGCGCTCGCGCGCGCTGCTGGTGTCGCGCCAGGGCTCGGGCGTGTTCGTGGCGCAGACGCCGACGAACCAGCCGCTGGCCTTCGACCCGACCGTGCTCGACTCGGTGCAGGCCGTGGTGCATGTGGTCGAGGTGCGCCGCGTGCTCGAAGGCGAGATCGCCGCACTGGCGGCCGAGCGCGCCACGCGCAGCCAGATCGCGGCGCTCCGGCGTGCCCTCAAGGCCATCGACGCCGCGGTCGCCGCGGGGCAGGACGGCGTGGCCGAAGACCTGGCCTTCCACCGCGTGATCGGCGAGTCGAGCGGCAACCCGCAGTTCCGGTTGCTGCTCGGCTTCCTCGAGCAGTACCTGCGCGAAGGCATGCGCATCACGCGCGGCAACGAGGCGCGGCGCCTCGACTTCATGGAGGCGGTGCAGCACGAGCACCGCGCCATCGTCGAGGCCATCGCCGCGCGCGACCCGGACGAAGCCCGCCGCTGCGCCACGCACCACATCCTGCGTGGCGAGCAGCGGCTGGTCGAAGGCGGTGTCATCTCGGGGCGCCGCAAAAGAAACAAACCTGAAGGAGACTGACCCATGAAACTACTGATCACCGGAGGCGGCGGCTTCCTCGGCGCGCGCCTGGCACGCACCCTGCTGACGCGCGGCACGCTCGACGGCCAACGCATCGAACGCATGGTGCTGACCGACATCGCGCCGCCGCCCGCCGACCTCGTGGCCGACCCGCGTGTCGAGGCGCGCACCGGCCCGCTGCTCACGCAGACCGAGGCGCTCAAGACCGAGGCCTTCGATGGCGTGTTCCACCTCGCCTCCGCCGTGTCGGGCGAATGCGAGGCCGACTTCGACCTCGGCCTGCGCTCCAACCTCGACAGCACGCGCGCGCTGCTCGATGCCCTGCGCGCCAACGTGAATGCCGGCGGCAAGGTCACGCGCTTCGTCTTCTCGAGCTCGGTCGCGGTGTTCGGCCCGGACCCGGCCGTGCCCTTCCCGAAGCTCGTCGCCGACGACACGCTGCCCACGCCGCAGACCTCGTACGGCACGCAGAAGCTGATCTGCGAACACCTCATCGCCGACTACACCCGCAAGGGCTACCTCGACGGCCGCGCGGCGCGCCTGATGACGGTGACGGTGCGCCCGGGCAAGCCCAACGGCGCGGCCTCGTCCTTCTTCAGCGGCATCATCCGCGAGCCCCTGGCGGGCGTGGAATCGATCTGCCCCGTGTCGCCCGAGGTGTCGCACCCGATGGCCTCGCCCACGCGCACGGTCGAAGGCCTGATCGCGGTGTACGAAGCCACGCGCGAGGCCTTCGTCGGCCGCACCGCGCTCAACCTGCCGGGCCTGAACGTGCGCGTGGCCGACATGCTCGATGCGCTGGAAGAAGTGGCCGGCCCCAAGGTGCGCGCGCTGGTGCGCTTCGAGCGCGACGAGCGCGTGGCCGGCATCGTGGCCAACTGGCCGGCGGGCGCGACTGCGGTGCGCGCCGGCCGGCTCGGCCTGCATCCGCACGACAGCTTCGCCGACATCATCCGGCTCTACATCGACGACTGCAAGGCGCAGCCGAACGCCGATCAAACCCTGAAGGGACTGTCCCTGTGAAAAAGAAAAGCCCCACACCCAAGAGCCAACCCAAGAAACCTGCCGGCGCCCTCAAGCTGCGCTCGCAGGCCTGGTTCGACAACCCGGCCAACACCGACATGACGGCGCTCTACCTCGAGCGCACGATGAACTACGGGCTCGGCTTCGACGAGCTGCAGTCGGGCCGCCCGATCATCGGCATCGCGCAGACCGGCTCGGACATCGCGCCCTGCAACCGCCACCACCTCGTGCTGGCCGAGCGTGTGAGGGAAGGCATCCGCGACGCGGGCGGCATCGCCTTCGAGTTCCCGATCCATCCGATCCAGGAAACCTGCAAGCGCCCGACCGCCGCGCTCGACCGCAACCTGCAGTACCTGTCGCTGGTCGAGATCCTCTACGGCTACCCGATCGATGGCGTGGTGCTCACGACCGGCTGCGACAAGACCACGCCGGCGCAGCTGATGGCGGCCGCGACGGTCGACATCCCGGCCATCGCGCTCAACTCGGGCCCGATGCTCAACGGCTGGTACAAGGGCGAGCGCACCGGCTCCGGCACCATCGTGTGGAAGGCGCGCGAGCTGCTCGCCGCCGGCGAGATCGACGACAAGGGCTTTCTCAAGCTGGTGGCCTCGTCGGCGCCGTCGACCGGCCACTGCAACACGATGGGCACCGCGTCGACGATGAACTCGCTGACCGAGGCCCTGGGCATGACGCTGCCCGGCAGCGCCGCGATTCCCGCGCCGTACCGCGACCGCCAGGAGATGGCCTACATGACGGGCAAGCGCATCGTCGAGATGGTGCGCGAGAACTTGAAGCCCTCGGACATCATGACGCGCGCCGCCTTCGAGAACGCGATCATCGTGAACTCGGCCATCGGCGGCTCGACCAACGCGCCGATCCACCTCAACGCCATCGCGCGCCACATCGGCGTGGAGCTGCACACGGCCGACTGGGAAAAGCACGGCTACAAGATCCCGCTGCTGGTCAACCTGCAGCCGGCCGGCGAGTACCTGGGCGAGGACTACTACCGCGCCGGCGGCGTGCCGGCGGTGGTGGCCGAGCTGATCGCCAAGGGGCTGATCCAGCCGGCGCTCACGGCCAACGGCAAGACCCTCGTCGAGAACTGCGAAGGCCGCTTTACCGAAGACCGGAAGGTGATCTTCCCGTACGCCAAGCCGATGAAGAAGAACGCCGGCTTCCTGAACTTCAAGGGCAACCTGTTCGACTCGGCCATCATGAAGACCAGCGTGATCACGCCGGAGTTCCAGGCGCGCTACCTCAACGATGCGAAGGACCCGATGGCTTTCGAGGGCACGGCCGTGGTGTTCGACGGGCCGGAGGACTATCACCGGCGCATCGACGACCCGAAGATGAAGATCGACGCGCACAGCATCCTCTTCATGCGCGGCGTCGGCCCGGTCGGCTACCCCGGCGCGGCCGAGGTGGTGAACATGCGCGCGCCGAGCTATCTGCTGAAGAAGGGCATCACCGCATTGCCCTGCATCGGCGACGGCCGGCAGTCGGGCACCTCGGGCTCGCCGTCGATCCTCAATGCCTCCCCCGAGGCCGCGACCGGTGGCGCGCTGGCGCTGCTGCAGACCGGCGACCGCGTGCGCATCGACCTGAAGAAGCGCACCGCGAACATGCTGGTGTCGGACGAAGAACTGGCCAGGCGCCGCGCGAAGCTCGACGCGGCGGGCGGCTACCCGTATCCGCCCAGCCAGACGCCGTGGCAGGAGATCCAGCGGGCGGTGGTCGACGAGCTGTCCGAAGGCATGGTGCTCAAGCCGGCGGTCAAGTACCAGAAGATCCACGCGACCTTCGGCGTGCCGCGCGACAACCACTGAAGCCGCGAGCAGCGGCGGCCCGCGGGCCGCCGCTGCCGCGCCAGGGGCCTAGAAGCGGTCGACCAGTCCCATGGCCGGATCGCTGACCGAATGGCGGCCGGTCTCGACCCGGCCGGCGAAGCGGCGATAGAAGGCCGCGTCCGCATCGCAGGTCACGACGAAGTCGTACCAGTTGCCGCTGCCGTCGAGGTGCCAGCGCATTTCCGCATTGGCATGGCCCTTGACGTGGAGGCGCCACGACCGGTCGTCGCCGTGGCCCGGCCCACCGTGGTGGCCGCGGTCGTCGCCCCTGCCGCGCTCATCCCTGCCGCGGTCGTCCTTCCCCTCGTCGTCCCGTTCGTGGTCATGGCCGTGGCCGCCGTGGACGGCCGGCGGCGCATAGGCCGCGTTCGACTGCACCGTGAAGCGGCAATCGCGGCGGCCGTCGTTGCGCAGCTGCAGGTAGAGGTCGCCACGGCGCGTGTCGTAGCCGACACGGATCTCGGGCGAGGGCGCACCGCCGGCGCGCAACCGGTTCAGGTCGCCCTTGAACTCGCGGTGGAAACCGTTCGGCCCGAGCACCCACAGGTCGTAGAGGCCCGCGTCGTCCGTCATCGCCGTCCAGTGGGCGTCGAGCTGCTTGCCGGGCTCGACCATGTAGCGGCGCGGCAGCCGGTCCGACAGATGTAGCTTGTCGTACACGTGGAAGACCGCCGCCGCCCGCCCGCTGTTGGCGAACAGCAGCTGCACGCGGCCGTTCAGCACGTCGGCGCGCGCACTGGTGTGCAGTTCGTAGGGCAGTGCGCGCGAAGGACGCACGCCGGTCGCCTGGGCCGGCAGCGCCAGATCGGGCTGCGGCGTCAGTTTGGGCAAGGCCTGCTGGGCGGCGGTGAGCGCGTCGGCCTCGGCCTTGGTGGTACGGCCGGCCAGCGTGGGCAGCGGCTCGTCGTTGGGGCGCTCGAAGTTGAAGGCGCTGGTGAGGTCGCCGCAGACGGCGCGGCGGTACGCGCTGATCTGCGGCTCCCGCACGCCGAAGCACTTCTCCAGGAAGAGCAGGGTGGAGGTGTGGTCGCAGACCTGCGAGTTGACCCAGCCGCCGCGGCTCCAGGGCGAGACGATCCACATCGGCACGCGCGGGCCGGGGCCGTAGGGGCGGCCATCGGCCGCTGGCTGGCTGGTGGTGGCGGGCGCGTAGTCGTGGTACTCGACGGCGACGTCGGCCGCCGCCATGGTGGTGCCGCCCGCCAGCGTGCCGTCGGGGTTGCGCGAGGGCACCGAGGGCGTGGGCAGGTGGTCGAAGAAGCCGTCGTTCTCGTCGAAGTTGATGAGCAGCACCGTCTTGCTCCAGACCTCGGGGTTCGAGGTCAGCGCGTCCAGCACTTCCTGCACGTACCAGCCGCCCTTGGCCGGGCTCGAGGGGCCGGGGTGCTCGCTGTAGGCGGACGGGGAAATGATCCACGACACGGCCGGCAGGGTGCCGTTGCGGATGTCTTCGCGGAAGGTCTCCAGGAAGCCGTAGGGCATCGTGTTGCCGAAGCCCTTGGCCAGCGGGCTCAGCGCGTCGTCCACGCTCGCGTCGTAGAACGGGCCGGCCGCCGTCACCGGCTGCGTGATGTCGGTGGCGGGCACGTAGACCGGGCGGCGCGACGCGGGCATCTGCTCGATGGCCGCGCGCCAGTGGCGAAAGCTCATCATCTCGTTGCAGCCGTAGTTGTCGATCAGGCTCTGATAGACCTTCCACTTCACGCCGGCCTTCTCCAGCCGGTCGGCATAGGTGGTCCAGGTCCAGCCCAGGGTCGACGGGCCGATGTCGTTGCCGCCGTTGAACTGGTTGTTCAGGCCGGCGACCTGCACCTTGCTGCCGTCGACCGGGCTCACGCCATTCGGGCCGTTGGTGCCGGTCCAGTAGAAGAGCCGGTTGGCGATGGTGCCGGTGTGCATGCCGCAGTGGTAGTGGTCGCACAGCGTGAAGGCATCGGCCAGCGCGCGCTGGAAGGGCACCTCCGCCGTGTCGTAGTAACCCATCGACAGCAGGTTCTTCGCATCCGGCCACTTGAACATGCGGCCGTGGTCCCACGCGGCCTGCGAGTCGATCCAGGTGTGCGGCGTGCTGCCGGCGCGCTGCGCATTGCCCTGGCTCTCGTCCAGGTGGTAGGGCACGTAGGTGGTCGGCGGCGTCGTCCTGGTGTAGGTCTGATGGAAGACGGTTTTGCCGTTCGGCGCGGGCACCGCGAAGCGGTCGCCATAGCCGCGCACGCCCTTGAAGGTACCGAAGTAGCTGTCGAAGGAGCGGTTCTCCTGCATCAGCAGCACGACGTGCTTGACGTCCTTGATGGTGCCGGTGTCGTGGTGCGCGGGAATCGCCAGCGCGCGGCGGATGCTCGGGGGAAAGGCGGCGAGCGTGGCGGCGGCGATGCCGGTGGTGGCCGTGCCCTTGATGAAGCTGCGGCGCGAATTTGTCGTGGTCATGGGGTGCGTCTCTCCGGCGTTCACGGGGCGTAGTGCACGTCGGCTGGCGTGGCTGCGGCCGAGTCCGTCGCTGGCGCTTCGGTCTTGGCGGTGGCGTCGGTCTTCTGCGCGGCCGAGCCGGTGGCGGCGGCATCGCCACCGCCGCAGCCGGCGAGCGCGCAGGCCAGCGCGCCGGCGACGGTCAGGGCGCCGGCGGCGCGGAGGGAGGAAAGGTCGAAGTGCATCTGAAGGCTCGCTTTCTGTGGCGGGAGCGGGCGTGGGGGCCCGCATGGCGAAGGTCCGCCAAGCCGGCTTCAGGGGGCGCCTTGCCAGCGTCGTCGGACCGGGCCAAGCCTAGGCAGCGGCCATGTCATCGGTGTGACCTTTGTCACGCTTTTTTGCCTGCGAACGCGTGCTGCAGGCGCGGGCTCAGCGCCCGTAGGCCGCTCCACCGTCGACCACCAGCGTCGAGCCCATCACGTAGTCGCCGGCGCGCGAGGCCAGGAAGATGGCCGCGCCCGCCATGTCTTCCGGCGTGCCGATGCGGCCGGCGGGGATGCGGCCCTTGACCTCGTCGCCGTGGTCGCGCGCTTCCTTGTTCATGTCGGAGGCGAAGGCGCCCGGGGCGATGGCGCTCACCGCGATGCGGTCCGGTGCCAGGCGCAGCGCCATGCGGCGCGTGAGGTGGATCAGGCCGGCCTTGCTCGCCGCGTACGAGTAGGTCTCCCAGGGGTTCACCGAAATGCCGTCGATCGACGCGATGTGGATCACCTTGGCCAGGTGGTCGGTGGCCGCCTTCTTGAGCATCGGCGTCAGCGCCTGCGTGAGGAAGAAGGGCGCCTTCATGTTCAGGTCGACCACCTTGTCCCAGCCGCTCTCCGGGAACTCCTCGTAGGGCGCGCCCCATGCCGCGCCGGCGTTGTTGACCAGGATGTCGAGCGAGTCCTCATGCGCGGCATAGGCCGCGACCAGCGCGTGCGCGCCTTCGATGGTCGACACGTCGGCCGGCAGCGAGACGCAGGGGCCGAAGGCCGACAGCTCCTTGGCCGCCTGGTCGCAGGCCGCGGCCTTGCGCGCCGAGATGTAGACCTTCGCGCCTTGCGCCAGGAAGCCCTCGGCGATCATGCGGCCGATGCCGCGCGAGCCGCCGGTGATGAGCGCGGTGCGGCCCTTGAGCGAGAAGAGTTGGGTGGTGTCCATGGTGTGTCTCCGGGTGTGGATGTGCCGCGGCAGCTTAGTGGCCGCTGCCGGCGGCTGACGTCACCAAGGCGCCACGCGCCGTTCAGCGCAGGGCGTCGATCCGGGCGTTGATCTCGGCAAAGCCAGGACGCGATGCGACCGTCGGCTGCACGCATTGCGCTTGCAGCGCCTGCAGCGCCGGGTCGGCCCCATCGCAGCGCGCCAGCAGTTCCTCGAGCAGGCAGCCGAAGGCACGCACCTCGATGCGCTCCAGCGCCGCGGCCATCGGCGCCGGATGGAAGGACGCCGCGCCGAAGTCGCCCAGCAATGCGCCGCCTGCACCGTCGTGCAGGATGTTGTGCGCGTACAGGTCGCCGTGCATCAGCCCCTGCGCGTGCAGATGCGCCGCGGCGCTCGCGATGCCCGCAGCCAGCGAGAGCGCGGCCTCCGGCGTGAAGCGGGTGTCGGGCGCATAGACGTCGCGCGTGCACGAGTCCAGGCTGGGTGGGCCCGCCAGCACGCGGAAGGCCGGGTCGATCAGCGGCATCACCAGCCCCTGCACGCCCTCGGGGTGGCCGACGACGCGGCCCTGCGCGCCGATCAGCCCGCGGTGCATGCCCGCAGCCATGCCGGCGGCCATCTCGCTCAACGGCGAGCCGTCGCTGGTCATGGCGCCTTTGAACAGCTTGACCGCCACCGGCTGCCGCGTGCCGTCGGGCTGTCGCAGCGCGGCTTGCTGGATCACGCCCGAGGCGCCTTCGCCCAGCACGGCACCGGTGGCCAGGCGCGGCCAGTCGATCTCCGGCAGCGCATGGCCGTCGAGTGCGCGCGCTTCCTGCGCGGCGGTCGGCGGGTTGCCGCCGTGCGCCAGCCAGGCCAGCCGCGGCAACGTGCCCAGCCAGCCGGGCAGGGCCGTGAAGCGGTTGGCCGCGATGCGCAGCAGTTCGAGCGACGTGCAGCCGCTCGCCATCGTGTCGGGCAGCGAGCTCAGCCGGTTGCCGGCCAGCATCAGCTTCTGCAGGCGCGGACGCTGGCCGAGCGCGGGCGGCAGCGATTCGATCGCGTTGTCGGTGAGGATCAGCCAGCGCAGCCGCGGCGGCAGCGCATCGCCCGGCACGGTGTGGATGCGGTTGGCCTTGAAGCCGACCATCTCCAGCTGCGGGCAGCGGCCCAGCACGGCCGGCAGGTCGGTGAAGCGGTTGTCGGAGCAGAAGAGGACGCGCAGGCGGTGCAGCCGGGGCAGGTCGTCCGGCAGCGTGTCGAGCGCATTGCGCGACAGGTCGAGCACTTCGAGCGTGTCAGCCAGCGCAAAGATCTCGTTCGGGAATTCGGTGAGCCCGGCATCGCGCAGGTCGAGCCGCTGCGCGCCGGCGAGCGCACCGCTGCGCAGGCGCGCGAGGGTGCCCTGGCTCATCGGGTGGCGAAGCGGTAGATGCCGTCGTCGCCGCGGGTGCGCCGCAGCTGGCCGGCGTGCCACAGCAGGTGCAGGTGGGCGATGGTCTCGCCCATCGCGAAGGTCAGCTGGTGCAGGTCGAGCGCGCGCTTGAACATGATCGGCACGCCGTCGGCCGCCGACAGCGGCCGCTCGCGGCAACCGGCCAGCAGCTCGGCCAGGCGGTCGCGGTGGTGCTCCTCCAACTGCTCGACGCGGCGGTGCACGCCGGTGAAAGGCTTGCCGTGCGAAGGCAGCGCCAGCACGTCGGCCGGCAGTTCGCGAAAGCGCGCGATGCTGTCGAGAAAGAGCCGCAGCGAATCGGCATCGGGCTCGTCGGCATGCACGCTCACGTTGGTCGAGATGCGCGGCAGCATCATGTCGCCGCCCAGCAGCAGGTTCAGTTCTTCGCAGTACAGCGCGATGTGCTCGGGCGCATGGCCGTAGCCGCTGATGCAGCGCCAGGTGCGCCCGCCGATGTGCACCGTGGTGCCTTCCATCAGCCGCACGTACTGGCTCGGCAGCGCGGGCACCATGTTGCGGTAGTAGTTGGAGCGCTCGCGGATCTTGGCCACGGCCTCCGGGTCGACCAGCCCGTGCGAGGCGAAGAAGCGCGCCGCCGAGTCGCCGCCCGCTGCGTTGTCCGTGCCGCCGGGGCTGGTCATGTTGCGCGCCACGTAGTAGTCGGTGGCGCTCATCCACAGCGGCGCGTTCCAGTGCGCGCACAGCCAGTGGGCCAGGCCGATGTGGTCGGGGTGCATGTGCGTCACGATCACGCGCAGGATCGGCAGGCCCTGCAGCTGTGTCTCGAAGACGCGCTCCCACTGCTCGCGCGCCTCGCCGCGGTCGATGCAGCAGTCGACCACCGTCCAGCCCTCGACGCCGTCGATGCGGTCGCGCAGCAGCCAGAGGTTGATGTGGTCGAGCGCGAAGGGCAGCGACATGCGGATCCAGCGCACGCCGGGGGCGACCTCGATCGTCTCGCCGGGCGCCGGCAACTGGTCGCCCAGCGGGTAATGGAGTTCGCGTTCGAGGAGGTTCATGTAGGATCGGAGGTTGACGTTAACGTCAACGTCACAGGAGGGGCCTTCATTGTAGGCAGCGCAGCCGGCGCCTGCTGTCGCGCCCGCAACGGCCCTCGAAGACCATCCGCCCGCAAGGGTGAACGCACCAGGAACATCGCTTTTTCGTGCCCATGCCATCGACCTATTCCATCAGCGAACTCGCCCGGGAATTCGCGCTCACCACCCGGGCGATCCGCTTCTACGAGGACAAGGGCCTGCTGGCGCCCGAACGCTCCGGCGCGGGCGGCCTGCAGCGGGTGTACAGCGCGCGCGACCGCACGCGGTTGGCGCTCACGCTGCGCGCCAAGCGGCTGGGGCTGAGCCTCGACGAGGCAAAGGATATCCTCGACATCTACGACAGCCCGCGCGACACCGCGGCACAGTTGCAGAAGTTCCTCGATGTCCTCGGTGTTCACCGGGGTCAGCTGGAAGCCCAGATGGCCGAACTGCAGGCCAACCTTGCCGAAGTGCATGACCAGGAAAAGCAGGCGCGCAGCGCCCTGGCGCGCGCCCTGAAGACCGCCAAGGCGCCCCGCGCCCCGAAGAAGACCCGTGCGCACTGAGCGCACCTAACGAAGCCGAGAACGACCATGCCCGACGAATCCCTCGAAGACCTGTTTGCCCACAACCGCGCCTGGTCGGCCCAGATGGAGCGCGACCGCCCCGGCTTCTTCACCAGCCTGGTGAAGCAGCAGACACCCAAGTACATGTGGATCGGGTGCTCCGACAGCCGCGTGCCGGCCAACCAGATCACGGGCCTGGACCCGGGAGAGGTGTTCGTGCACCGCAACGTGGCGAACATCGTGGTGCATTCCGACCTCAATGCGCTGTCGGCCATCCAGTTCGCAGTCGACATGCTCAAGGTCGAGCACATCATGGTGGTGGGTCACTACGGCTGTGGCGGTGTGAAGGCAGCGCTCGACGGCGTCCGGGTCGGCCTGGCCGACAACTGGATCCGCCACATCCAGGACGTTCGCGACCGGCACCACGTCATGCTCGAGTCGCTGCCCGAACAGGTGCGCGCCGATGCACTGGTCGAACTCAACGTGGCCGAGCAGGTGGTCAACGTGGCTGTGAGCACGGTGATGGTCGACGCCTGGAGCCGTGGCCAGAAGGTGACCATCCATGGCTGGAGCTTCGGCGTGCACGACGGCCTGCTGCAGAACCTGCAGATGTCGGTCGACGGCAGCAAGCCGCTCGATGCGATCTACAAGGCTGCGGTGCAGCGCATCCGCTACAAGTGGAGCAAGCCCGGCGAGTCGACGACCATCGTGCCGCGCCCGCGCAGCGAGTCGTCGGTCGATGCGTTGCCGTTCGACGGCATTGCCGGCCGGCCTGCGCCGACCCCCTGATTTCCCTGGCGATCCATCCCCTCAATCTCAAGGAGACCTTCATGTCCGAATCCATCGTCATCGTCGGCGCCGCACGCACCCCCATGGGCGCGTTCCAGGGCGACTTCACTTCCCTCGCGGCCCATGACCTCGGCGGCGCCGCCATCCGCGCCGCCGTCGAGCGCGCCGGCATCGACCCGGCCGTGGTCGGCGAGGTGCTGTTCGGCAACTGCCTGATGGCCGGCCAGGGCCAGGCCCCGGCGCGCCAGGCCGCGTACAAGGGCGGCCTGCCCGACAGCGCGGGGGCGGTCACGCTGAGCAAGATGTGCGGCTCGGCCATGAAGGCCGCGATGCTGTCTTGCGACATGCTGATGGCCGGCACGCACGACGTGATGGTCGCCGGCGGCATGGAGAGCATGACCAACGCGCCCTACCTGATGCTCAAGGGCCGTGGCGGCTACCGCATGGGCCACGACCGCATCTTCGACCACATGATGCTCGACGGCCTCGAAGACGCCTACCAGCCGGGCCGCTCGATGGGCACCTTCGGCGAAGACTGCGCCGCCAAGTACGGTTTCACGCGCGAGCAGCAGGACGCCTTCGCCACCGCCAGCGTCGAGCGCGCCAGGCACGCCACGGCCGACGGCCTGTTCAAGGCCGAGATCGTGCCGGTCACCGTCAAGAGCCGCAGCGGTGAGACGGTGGTGGCCATCGACGAAGGCCCGGGCAAGGTCAAGCTCGACAAGATCGCCACGCTCAAGCCCGCCTTCAAGAAGGACGGCGGCACCATCACCGCCGCGTCGAGCTCGTCGATCAACGACGGCGCCGCCGCGCTGGTCCTGATGACCGAATCGCACGCGAAGAAGATCGGCGCCAAGCCGCTCGCGCGCATCGTCGGCCACGCCACGCACGCGCAGCAACCCGAATGGTTCTCGACCGCACCGGTCGGCGCGGTGCAGAAGCTCTTTGCCAAGACCGGCTGGGGCGTCAAGGACGTCGACCTGTGGGAAGTGAACGAGGCCTTCGCCGTGGTGCCGATGGCGCTGATGAAGGAGATGGGCGTGGCGCATGACGTCGTCAACGTGCACGGCGGCGCCTGCGCGCTGGGCCACCCGATCGGCGCGAGCGGCGCACGCATCATGGTCACGCTCATGCACGCGTTGCAGTCGCGCGGCCAGAAGCGCGGCGTGGCGACGCTTTGCATCGGCGGCGGCGAAGGCACGGCCGTCGCCATCGAACTCGTCTGACCGCATGATCTTTCCGAAGAAGAGCGCACTCGCCCTGACCACGGCGCTGCTCCTGGGCAGCGCCGGCTTCGCGCCCGCGGCCTGGGCGCAGAAGCGCGACAACGTGCTGTTCGACGCGGCCACCAGCGAGCAGCCGGCGGTCGTGAAGACGCTGGAGCGCCTGGTCAAGATCGAGAGCGGCACCGGGGATGCCGAAGGCATCGCGGCAGCGGGCGCGCTGCTGGAAGGCGAACTCAAGGCGCTGGGCTTCACGGTCACGCGGCAGAAAGCCGCCGGCAACGTGGTCGGCGACAACATCGTCGGCCGGCTCAAGGGCCGCGGCGGCAAGAGCCTGCTGCTGCTGTCGCACATGGACACCGTGTACCCGCGCGGCATGCTCGCCAAGGCGCCGTTCCACGTCGAAGGCAACAAGGCCTACGGGCCGGGCATCGCCGACGACAAGGGCGGGAGCGCGATCATCCTGCATGCGCTGAAGCTACTCACGACCTACGGCTTTCGCGACTTCGCGAGCATCACGGTGCTGTTCAACGTCGACGAGGAGAAGGGCTCCTTCGGCTCGCGCGACCTGATCCAGCAGGAGGCGCGCGCGGCCGACTACGTGCTGTCCTTCGAGCCCACCAGCGCCGAGCGCGAGAGCTTCTACCTCGGCACCTCCGGCATCGCCTACGTGCAGGCCGACATCAAGGGCAAGGCCTCGCACGCGGGCGCCGCGCCCGAGGCCGGCGTCAATGCGCTGGTCGAGGCGTCCGACCTGGTGCTGCGCACCCTGGACCTCGACGACAAGGCCCGCGGCCTGCGCTTGAACTGGACGGTGGCCAAGGCCGGCACCGTGTCGAACATCATCCCGGATGCCGCCACGCTCAACGCCGACGTGCGCTATGCGCAGAACGAGGATCTCGAGGCGATGCTCAAGACGCTGGAAGAGCGCGCCCAGCAGAAGAAGCTGCCCGCCGCCGAGGTCAAGCTCACCGTCACGCGCGGCCGCCCGGCCTTCAACGCCGGCGCCGAAGGGCGCAAGCTGATCGACAAGGCCAGCGCCTTCTACCGCGAGGCCGGCGGCGGGCTCGAGGTCGACGAGCGCAGCGGCGGCGGCACCGACGCGGCCTACGCCGCGCTGTCGGGCAAGCCGGTCATCGAAGGCCTGGGCCTGCCGGGCTTCGGCTACCACAGCGACAAGGCCGAGTACGTGCTGGTCGACGCGATCCCGCGCCGGCTCTACATGGCGGCACGGCTGATCATGGACCTGGGCGCGGGCAGGTAGCGGCCAACGCGCCTTCCGCAACCGAAACGAAGAACGAGAGACAACCATGCTGCTGACCCCCGACCAGGAAGCCATCCGCGACGCGGTGCGCGACTTCGCGCAGAAGGAACTGTGGCCGCACGCCCCCGCGTGGGACCGCGAGCACGCCTTCCCCAAAGCCGCGCACCAGGGCCTGGCCGCGCTCGGCGCCTATGGCATCTGCGTGCCCGAGGAAGACGGCGGCGCCGGGCTCGACTACCTCACGCTCGCGCTGGTGCTGGAAGAGATCGCGGCCGGCGATGGCGGCACCAGCACCGCCATCAGCGTGACCAACTGTCCCGTCAACGCGATCCTCATGCGCTACGGCAATGCCGCGCAGAAGAAACAGTGGCTCTGGCCGCTGGCGCAGGGCCAGATGCTCGGCGCCTTCTGCCTGACCGAGCCGCAGGCCGGCAGCGACGCGTCGAGCCTGCGCACCACCGCGCGCAAGGACGGCGACGCCTACGTGATCGACGGCGTCAAGCAGTTCATCACCAGCGGCAAGAACGGCCAGGTCGCGATCGTCATCGCCGTCACCGACAAGGGCGCCGGCAAGCGCGGCATGAGCGCCTTCCTGGTGCCGACGGACGCGCCCGGCTACAACGTCGCGCGTCTGGAAGACAAGCTCGGCCAGCACAGCAGCGACACTGCGCAGATCAACTTCGACGGCTGCCGCATCCCGGCCGAGAACCTCATCGGCGCCGAGGGCGAGGGCTACAAGATCGCGCTCGGTGCGCTCGAAGGCGGCCGCATCGGCATCGCCGCACAGAGCGTGGGCATGGCGCGCAGCGCCTTCGATGTGGCGCTGGCCTACGCCAAGGAGCGCCAGGCCTTCGGTGGATCGATCTTCGACCAGCAAGCCGTCGGTTTCCGCCTCGCCGAATGCGCGACGCGGCTCGAGGCCGCACGCCAGCTCATCTGGCACGCCGCCGCGCTGCGCGACGCCGGCCGGCCCTGCCTGAAGGAGGCTGCGATGGCCAAGCTCTTCGCCAGCGAGATGGCCGAGAAGGTCTGCAGCGCGGCCATCCAGACGCTCGGCGGCTACGGCTACGTCAACGACTTTCCGCTGGAGCGCATCTACCGCGACGTGCGCGTGTGCCAGATCTACGAAGGCACCTCGGACATCCAGAAGCTGCTGATCCAGCGCGCGCTCGCGTGAGCCGCTAGACGTACTTGCCGGTGATGCCGCCGTCGACGACCAACTCCGTGCCGGTCACGTAGGCCGCCGCGTCGGAGGCCAGGAAGGCGCAGGCATGCGCCACGTCCCAGGCCGAGCCCATGCGGCCCATCGGCACCTGGCGCGCGCGGGCGGCGCGTGCGTCGTCGAGGCCGCTGTCCGAGAACATCTTCGCCACCGTCGTCGCGATGCGCGGCGTGTCGATCAGCCCCGGCACCACGGTGTTGGCGCGGATGCCATGCGGCGCGTACTGCTGCGCCACCATGCGGGTGAACTGCGTGACGGCCGCTTTGGTCACGCTGTAAGCCAGGTGCGGATAGCCGATGTAGCGCATGCCGGCCACCGACGAGATGGCGATCAGCGCGCCGCGCCCCCGTTCCACCATGCCGGGCAGCACCTGCTGTGTGCACAGCAGCAGGCTGCGCACGTTGACCGCATGGATGCGGTCGAAGTCCTCGGCGCTGGTCTCCATCGGGCCGCCGGTCTGGCCGATGCCGACGTTGTGGTGCAGCACGTCGATGCCGCCGAAGCGCGCGCGGGCCTCGGCGAAGAGCCGTTCAACATCCGCGGCCAGCGCCACGTCGCCGACGAAGGTGGCGGCCTCGCCGCCCTCGGCGAGGATCAGCGCGGTGGTCTCTTCGGCCGAGGCGGCGTCACGGTCGGCCACGCACACGCGTGCGCCCTGGCGCGCGTAGGTGACGCAGGACGCGCGGCCGATGCTCCAGCCCGGGCCGGCCGAGCCGCCGCCGGCGACGAACACGACCCGACCGCCGAGGTCGAGCGGCAGCGCCGGTGGTCGCCCGGCGCTCATGCCTTGCCGCCTTCGCCCACGTAGGGGATGGCGTGCTCCACCGTGTCCCAGATGAAGCGACCCGACGGGCTCTGCTGCTCTTCGACGATGTGCGCCACCAGCCCGGCCGCGCGCGAGATCACCGCGAAGCCGCGCATCACGTTGGTCGGCACGCCGATCTCGCCGAGCAGCGCGGCCACGGCGCCTGTGGCGTTGATGGTGATGGGCCGCCCGGCCACTTCGTCCACCGCCTTCGACAGCGTCTCCAGCGCGCGGATCTTGTCGCCCGCCAGTTCGCCCTCGGCGCGGCCCAGTTCGAGCAGCTTGTAGGCGCGCGGGTCGACCGGTTTGTGCAGGTGGTGGCCGAAGCCGGGCATGGCGCTCTTCGTCGCCTTGTGTTCGCGCGCGATCGCCATCGCTTCGGCGGCAGGGTCCGCCGCGGCGGTGATCCGGTCGAGCAGGCGCGAGCAGTTCTCCATCGTGCCCACGAAGGAGCTGCCCACCGCCAGCAGGCCGGCCGACACGGCGCCCTGCAGGTTCTCCGGCGCGCTCATGTAGATGAGCCGCGTGGCGATGGCGCTGGGCGTGAGGCCGTGTTCCATCAGCACGATCAGCACCACGTCGGTGATGCGCAGGTCGACCGGGCGTGGCGTGCGGCCGAGGATCTGCATCAGCATCACCTCGGTGAAGGTGCGCTGGCCCATCAGGTCCTCGACCAGATCGGCGTCGCGGTAGTGCAGGCTGGTGAGCGTGTGCGTGCACAGGCGGGTGACGGGCGGGTTCGTTGTCGATGCCATGGGATGTCTCCGTGTTCGTGAAAGAGGTCAGGCGGTGGCCAGGGCTTGTTCGCGCACCGCGGTCTTGAGCACCTTGCCGACGGGCGAGCGCGGCAGGCTGTCGTGGAAATGCACGCGCTTGGGTGTCTGCACCGGGCCGAGGCGCTCGCGCACGAAGGCGATCAGCTCGGCCTCGGTCGCCTGCTGGCCGGGGCGCAGCTGCACCGCGGCCTGCACCGCCTCGCCCCACTTGTCGTCGGGGATGCCGAAAACCGCGCACTCGTGCACCGCCGGGTGCTGGCCCAGGGCGTTCTCGACGTCGACGGGATAGACGTTGAAGCCGCCGGTGATGACCATGTCCTTGAGCCGGTCCTTCAGGTAGAGGTAGCCGCGCGCGTCGATCAGGCCGCGGTCGCCGGTGTGCAGCCAGCCGTCGACCAGCGTCTCGGCCGTCTTCTCCGGCAGGCGCCAGTAGCCGGTCATCACGAGGTCGCCACGCGCCACCACTTCGCCCACCTCGCCGGTCGGCAGCAGGCGGCCGTCGGGCGCCATGACGGCCACGTCGCTGAACCAGGCGGTGCGGCCGACCGCGGCCCAGTTGCGCTCGTCCTCGAAGTCCTCGGGGCGCATCACGGTGAGGATCTGCGGCGCCTCGGTCTGGCCGTAGGTCGTGCCCAGTACCGGGCCGAAGAAGGCGCGCACCTCGCGGATCTTTTCCGGCGGCATCGGCGCGCCGCCGTAGATCAGCCGGCGCAGTTGCGGGAAGTCGGCGCGGCTCGCGCCCGGCAGCGCCATCAGCATGTAGACCAGCGTCGGCGGCATGAAGCACACCGTGCCGCCGCGTTCGCGGAAGGCCGTGCGCACCGCCTCGGCGCCGGCCTCGGCCAGCACCACATGGCAGCCGCCCTGCGCGAGGATGGGCACGATGTAGGTCGAGGTGCCGTGCGTGATCGGCGCAGCCACGATGTAGCGCTCGTGCGCGTCGAAGCCCCACGCATGGATCTGGTTGGCGATGTTCGCCATCCAGGCGCGGTACGGCTGCATCACGCCCTTGGGGGCGCCGGTGGTGCCGCCGGTGAACTTGATGGCCTGCGTGGCATCGTCGGGCAGCGTGAACGCCGGCCGCGCCGTGCCGGCATGGCGCGCCACCAGGCCGGCCACCGTGGGTGCGCCCTCGCCGGAAGGGCCGTGGGTGTGGATGCGCTCGCCCGGCGCGCCGTCGAGCAGCCCGGCGCAGTCGCCATCGAGCACCAGGATGGACGGCTCTGTCGCGTCGACGATGCGCCGGATCTCGGGTCGCGTGCTCTTGGGGTTGAGCGGCACCCACACCTTGCCGCAGGCCAGCACCGCGAGCAGCGCCGTGATGTGCTCGGCGCTGTTCTTCGCGCAGATGCCCACGCGGCTCTGCGGCGTCGGGTCGATGGCGACCAGGGCGGCCGCCAGTGCCGCGACGCGCGCGGCGAGCGTGTCGTAGCGCGTCGTGCCCTCGGGGGCGTCGATGGCGATGCGCTCGGGCCAGCGCTCGGCGGCGCGCCAGAAGAAATCGATCGGGTACATGGGTGAGAGTGCTCCTGGTGATGGGGGACGCAGTGGCTTTATTCGGCCTTGGCGCCGGAGGTCTTCACGACCTCGCGCCAGCGCTGGATCTCCGCCGTGGCGAAGCTGCGCATCTGCGCGGGCGTGCCGGGCTCGGGCGAGGCCGCCAGGTCCTGGAAGCGCTGGCGCAGCTCGGGCGCGGCCAGCACCTTGTTCAGCTCGGCATTGAGCCGATCGATGACGGGCTTCGGCGTGCCGACGGGCGCGGCCAGGCCGAACCACGACTGCACGTCGAAGCCGGGGAAGCCCGACTCCGCCACCGTCGGCACGTCGGGCAGCAGCGGCGAGCGCTTGGCGCTCGTGATGGCGATGGCGCGCAGCCGCCCGCCCTGCACATGCGGCAGCGCCGAGGGCGTGTTGTCGAACATCGACTGCACCTGGCCGCCCAGCAGGTCGGTCACGGCCGGGGCGCTGCCGCGGTAGGGCACATGCAGCATGTTCAGCTTGGCCTGCATCTTGAACATCTCGCCCGACAGATGGATCGACGAGCCGCTGCCCGACGACGCGAAGGTGATGCCGTCCTTCGATTCCTTGGCGAAGCGCACGTAGTCGGCGATGCTCTTGATCGGCAGGTTGTTGTTGACCACCAGGATGTTCGGGATCTTGGCGATCAGGCCGATCGGCTCGAAGTCCTTCTGCGGGTCGTAGCCCAGCTTGCCGTAGAGCGACGCGTTGATGGTGTTGGCGATGGTGAAGACATACAGCGTGTAGCCGTCGGGCGGCGACTTCGCCACCACCTCGGCGCCGACGTTGCTGTTGGCGCCGGCGCGGTTGTCCACCACCACGGGCTGGCCGAGCCGCTCGCCCAGCTTCACGGCCACCAGGCGTGCGATCACGTCGGTGGCGCCGCCCGCGGCATAGCCGACCACCAGCTTGATGGGGCGGGTCGGCCAGGCGTCGGGCTGGGCCTGCAGCGGCAGGGCGGTGGCGCAGGCGATGCCGGCGGCGAGGGCCAGCAGATGCCGGCGCGAGAGGGTGCCTTCGAGGCGCATGGCGATGTCTCCTTTTGTGTATCGAGAATGTCCCGGGGCCGCGGCGCGGTGGGCCTGCGGCACACTGGCGAGGACCCCGTCGACGCCCAAATTCTTCGCCATGACCACGCTCCCATCCAGTCGAAACGTTCGTTCAGCGGACGTTTCTCGGCGCGTCGCCGCGGACGACGACGCCGGCAGCCGCACGCTGCGGCGCGGCCTGCAGCTGCTCGATGCGGTGCTGGCGGGCGGTCGCGACGGCGTGCGCGTGGTCGACCTCTGCCGTGCGGCCGGCCTCGAGCGCGCCACCGTCTACCGCCTGCTGGCCACCCTGGTCGACAGCGGCTACGTCGCGCCGCAGGGGCGCTTTCGCTACGTGCCGGGCCCGCGTGTGGCGGCCCTGGCGCCGACGGACGTGCTGCCCAACATGGCGGTGCGGCTGCAACCGGTGCTCGCGCGCATCAGCGCTGCCTGCGGCGACGCCGCCTTCGCGGTGGTGCGCGAGGGGCCGTTCTCGCACTGCATCGCGCGGCAGGTGGGCACGCACCCGGTGCAGGTGCTGGTGATCCAGGTCGGCACGCAGCAGCCGCTGGGGGTCGGGGCCGCCGGGCTGGCGCTGCTGGCCGCGCTGCCCGACGCGCAGGTGGCGTCCATCATCGCGGCCAACGCGCCCCGGCTGCACGCCTACGGCGGCATGACGCCCGAGCGGATGCAGATCCTGGTGCGGGCCACGCGGGAGCGTGGCTGGTCGGTCATCGGCAACCATGCCACCCGCGGCGTGCTCGCGGCGGGCATGGCGGTGCGCAACGCCGGCGGCGAGCCGGTGGCGGCCATCAGCGTGGCGTCGACCCTGCCGCGCATGCCGCGCGAGCGCCAGCAACTCATCGCACGCACCATCCGCGAGAGCCTCGCCGAAATGCTCCCGGACGGCGCATGAGAGGCCACCGCGCAGGCCCCCGGGTGGCTGCGCCGCCGCAGGTGTTCCAATGGGGGCTTCGATGAGCAACAAACCACTCTCCGGCCCCTGCCCCTGCGGACGCACCGACCAGCGTGCCCGTCCGCTCCAGTACGCGCTGTGCTGCGGACGTTATCTCGAGGATTTCGCGGGCACGCCGGCCCCCGATGCCGAGTCGCTGATGCGCTCCCGCTACACGGCCTTCGTGCGTGAGCAGGCCGATTACCTGCTGGCGACCTGGCATGCGTCGACCCGGCCGGCCGAGCTGTCCTTCGCGCCCGGCACCAAGTGGCTCGGCCTGGACGTGCGCTCGCGCTCGGTGCTCGACGCCGACCATGCGCGGGTCGAGTTCGTGGCCCGCCAGCGCGATGCCGCCGGCACCGCCAGCCGCCTGCACGAGCGCAGCAATTTCGTGCGCGAGCCCGACGGCGAGCTGCAGCGCTGGTACTACGTCGACGGCGAGGCCGGGTAGGACGACGGCGCGGCATTGTCTCGAGGAGAGAGACGCTGCGGTTCCTTTCGGCGTATTTATCTGCGTGCCGTGCCGCGGCACACTGGCCGCTTTCCCGCCGCCCGACCGGCCAGGAGCTTCCCATGTCATCCGCACACCCGGCGCATCCGTCCCTTCCCCGCGCGTGGCCGGGCCTGGCCTGGCTGCTCGCGGCCGCCCTGGCCTGGGCCGTGGGCGGCGCTGCACAGGCGCAGCCCGCGGCGTCGGCCTGGCTGACCGGCTTCTCGGGCGCCGCACCGGGCCCGGCGCCCGAGTCCTGGCACTTCACCACCCTGCCGCACAAGAACCCGACCACCTTCGAGGTGGTGCGGCAGGACGGCAAGTCGGTGCTGAAGGTCCAGGCCGACGACTCCTACGGCAACCTGGTGCATCCGGTGCGCGTGGCGCTGGACGGGGCCGCCTCGCTGGCCTGGCGCTGGCAGGTCGAGCGCTTCGTCGCAGGGGCCGACCTGCGCAGCCGCAGCGGCGACGACGGCGCGGCCAAGCTCTGCGTGTTCTTCGCGCTGCCGACCGACCGGCTGCCCTTCGGCGAACGCACCCGGCTGGCGCTGGCGCGCTCGGCCACCGGCGAGGACGTGCCGAGCGAGACGCTGTGCTACGTGTGGGACGAGAAGGAAGCGAAGAACACCGTGCTGCCCAACGCCTTCACGCGGCGCATCCGCATGTGGGTGCTGGAGTCGGGGCCGGCAGGTACCGGCGCCGCCGGCTGGCGCGGCGAGCGCCGCAACCTGCTGGCCGACTACCAGCGCGCCTTCGGCGACGAGGCCGGCGGCCTGCAGCCCGACATCGTCGGCGTGGCCGTCTCGGCCGACGCCGACAACACCGCGGGCCACGGGCTGGCCTTCTTCGGCGACCTCGAGATGCAGGGCGCCCCGGCGGCGCCGCAGGTGCAGGCCACGCTCGCCCCCTGAGGCGGCGAGCGGCCCGTGCCGGGTTAACGGATTAGCGGATTGGCGGATTGGCGGATCAGCGGATGACCTTGCCGGTCGCCACGTCGATCACGCTGCCGTCGACCAGGCTCACGCGGTAGATCTCGCGCATCACGTTGCCGGCAAAGGCCAGCTCGACGATCGACACGTCGCGGAAGGTGGTGTCGATGCCGTTGGGCAGCACGGTGTTGAACTTCGCGGCCACCTGGTTCATCGAGGCCTGCAGCGCCGGCGTGAACGGCGTCATGCTGTAGACCAGCGTGTTGTGCGGGTTGTATGAACGCAGTTCCTTGCCGTCCTTCACCACGTTCACGCCACTCACGCCCACCGTCTTCACCAGCTCGCGGCCGGCCTCGGCCATCTTGGCGTAGACCGGGCCGGTCACGCGCGGCAACGGGCCGTCGCGCAGCGGGGCCATGGCGGCGGTGGTCACCGTGTTGTAGGCCATCATGGCCTCGAAGCCGGGGCCGCTCTTCACGATGCCGAGGTCGAGCCACCACGGGCGGCCGGCGTCCTTGGCGGCCTCGGTCGTGTAGAAGTTCTTCAGCGTGAGCTGGATCGGGGCCGGCGGCTTGGGCAGTGCCTTGAGCATCTTCTGCGGCGTCGTCGGGTCGGCACTGTGGATGTGCACCACCGTCACGTGCGGGATGTTGAAGTTCTGCGCTTCGGCCTGCAGACCGAGGCGCACCAGGTCTTGCCGCAGCACCGGGTACACGCGTGCGTCGAGCACGTCGTTCACGTCCTTCGGCAGCTTGTAGACCACGCCATAGGTCGCCTTGTGGGCGCGGAATTCGGGCTGGCCGATCGCACTGTTGTCGATGGCGGGCGCCGAGGGGCCGGTGGTGCCGCAGGCCGTCAGGAACGAGCCGACGAAAGCGGTGAGGACCAGGGGCCGAAGGGTGCGAATCATGGGCAACTCCAATTTTTCAAGAACAAGGTGGCGGCATGCCACCGACGACAAAAGCCGGCACGGGCGAATTCCCGTGCCGACGGGGACCATGGGGGTTCAGTCCGGCAGGGCCGGCAAAGCGGTCGATGGCGGGGCAGCGATGACCGCGGCGTCGCTGCGGTCCTTGAGCTGCACGCCGGTGAGCTGCAGGCGCCGCGCCTCCTGCGCCAGCCACCAGAAGCGGCCGGCGGCGGCCGCGGGCGCGAGGCCTTCGGGGCGGATGTTCGAGATGCAGTTGCGCTCGGCGTCGTGGCGTCCGACGGCCGGCTTCCAGGTGAGGTACAGGCCCAGGCTGTCGGGCGAGCTCAGGCCCGGGCGCTCGCCGATCAGCATCGCGACCAGGCGCGCGCCGAGCAGCGCGCCCGCTTCGTCGGCCAGCGCGACGCGCGCCTGCTGCGCGATCACCACCGGGCCGAGCGACCAGCCCGCGGGCAGGCCGGCGCGGATGGCGGTGACCATGGCGTGCGCGTTGCGCTCGACCGCCAGCGACGAGAGCCCGTCGCCGATGACCAGCAGCAGGTCGCAGCCCGCCGCGGGGCTGGGGCCGGCGGCCTCGCGCAGCACCTGCGCGCTGGCGTCGTCGAGCCGGCGGCCGAGGTCCGGGCGCAGCAGGTAGCTGGCGCGGTCGGCGGCGGCGCTGTGCACCTGCAGCGTGGGCAGGCCGTCGGCGGCCAGCACGTCGGCCAGCGCCTGCGTGTCGAGCTGCACATGCACCGCGTCTCGCGCCTGCGCATGCGCGAAGCCAAAGCGCAGCAGTTCGGCGGTCGGCATGCTCGACCCGGCGCGGCCGAGTGCCAGGCGGGCGGCAGTGTAGGCGCGCAGGTCGTCCCAGGGGTCGGGCGTGCTCATGTCTGGCTCCCGTCGCCGAGACGCAACTGCCGCAACTGCTGCAACGCCGGATGCTGCGGCGTCACGCTCGCCACGCGGCCCTGCGCATCGGCCAGCTGCATGCGCTGCAGCCAGGCGTCGAACTCCGGCGCGCGCTTCAGGCCCAGCACCTCGCGCAGGTAGAGCGCATCGTGAAAGGAGGTGCTCTGGTAGTTGAGCATGATGTCGTCGGCCCCCGGCACGCCCATGATGAAGGTCAGGCCGGCGGTGCCCAGCAGCGTCATCAGCGTGTCCATGTCGTCGGAATCGGCCTCGGCATGGTTGGTGTAGCAGACGTCGCAGCCCAGCGGCAGGCCCATCAGCTTGCCGCAGAAGTGGTCCTCGAGCCCGGCGCGGATGATCTGCTTGCCGTCGTACAGGTACTCCGGCCCGATGAAGCCGACCACCGTGTTCACCAGCAGTGGCCGGAAGGCGCGGGCCACGGCATAGGCCCGTGCCTCGCAGGTCTGCTGGTCGACGCCGTGGTGCGCGCCGGCCGACAGCGCGCTGCCCTGGCCGGTCTCGAAGTACATGACGTTGTCGCCCAGCGGCCCGCGTTGGAGCGACAGGGCGGCCTCGTGCGCTTCCTTCAACACGGCCAGGTTCACACCGAAGCTGGTGTTGGCCTTTTCGGTGCCGGCGACCGACTGGAACACCAGGTCGACCGGCGCACCCTGCTCGATCATCTGCACCGTGTTGGTCACATGGGTGAGCACGCAGGACTGCGTCGGGATGCCGAGCTTGACGATCACCTCGTCGAGCATGTGCACCAGCCGCGTCAGCGCGGGCACGCTGTCGGTGGCCGGGTTGATGCCGATCACCGCGTCGCCGGCACCGTAGAGCAGGCCGTCGACCATCGACGCGGCGATGCCGCGCAGATCGTCGGTCGGGTGGTTGGGCTGCAGCCGCACCGCCAGGTGGCCGGGCAGGCCGATGGTGTTGCGAAAGCGCGTGACCACCCGGCACTTGCGCGCGACGAGGATCAGGTCCTGGTTGCGCATCAGCTTGCTCACCGCCGCCGCCATCTCGGGCGTGATGCCGGGCGCCACGCGCGTCAGCATCGCGCTGTCGGCGGCATCGGACAGCAGCCAGTCGCGCAAGTCGCCGACCGTCAGGTGCGCGATGGGCGCGAAGGCCGTGGCGTCGTGCGTGTCGATGATGAGCCGCGTGACCTCGTCGTCTTCGTAGGGCACCAGCGCCTCGTCCAGAAAACGCCGCAGCGGCACGTCGGCCAGCGCCATGCGCGCGGCCATGCGTTCCACCGCCGTCTCGGCCGCGACGCCGGCCAGCACGTCGCCCGAGCGCGCGGGCGTGGCCTTGGCCATCAATGTGCGCAGGTCGGCGAAGTGCCAGGTGGTGTCGCCGGCGGCGTGGCGGTAGGGCATGGTGGGTCGGCCTCGTCGTGCGTCAGGCGATGACGAGGCGTTCGCAGGCCTTGCGCAGCGCGGCCAGGCCCGCGACCTCGCGCGCCTTGGCGTCGGTCACGACGATGTCGATGTCGGCCGTGCGCGCGTAGGTCACGCGGCTCGCGAGGCCGATCTTGCTGTGGTCGGCCAGGATGACCACCTGCTGCGCCTGCTCGGCCATGGCGCGGGCCACGGCGGCCTCGTGATGCTCGAAGCTCATGGCGCCGTGCCTGGCGTGCAGGCCCACCGGCGACATCAGCGCCACGTCGACGCGAAAGCGCCGGATGTCCTCCAGCGTGCCTTCGCCATGGGTGGCCTGGGTCTTCACGTCGATCTGGCCGCCGAGCAGGCGCACGTCGTTGCGCGAACTGCGGGCCTCGTCGGCGCCGGCCAGCTTGAGTGCGATGGTGAGCGAATTGGTGATGACCGTCATGCCGCTGAGCGTGGCGATTTCTTCGGCGAGCGTCGACGTGGTGCTGCCGGCGTCGAGGAACAGCGTCTGCCCCGGGCGCAGCAGGCCGACCGCGGCCTTGGCGATGGCGCGCTTCTCCTTCTGGCGCGCCACCAGCCGCACCGACAGCGGCGGTTCGGGCTCGGGGCCGGTGGCGACCGCGCCGCCGTGCACGCGGCGCAGCTCGCCGCTGCCTTCGAGCTCGAGCAGGTCGCGCCGCACGGTTTCGCGCGAGACTTCCAGGTCCTGCACGATGCGCTCGACGCTCACCCGCGAGAAGGTCGCCAGCAAGCTGCGGATGCGGAGGAATCGTTCTTCTTGGAGCATGTGAAAAGAGGGGTTGCGGTGTCAGTGCGCCGACGGAACGGGCTTGCGGGTGATCAGATGCAATAGCAATGCCATCGCACCGACCACCGCCATGATGCAGGTGGAGAACGCGGCGGCCTGCGAGGTGAATCCGGCTTCGTCCAGGCGCATGACCGTGACGGCCCCCATCGACAGCGAAGGGGTGATGAGGAAGATGACGGCCGACAGCGTGACCATCGAGCGCATGAACAGGAACACGGCGATCGCCAGCAGCGTGGTGCGCAGCGCCGGCCAGTAGACGTCGCCCAGCACCCGCGCCACGCCGCCGCCCAGCACGGTGGTGGCGTCGTCCAGGGCGGTGGGCACGGTGCGCATGGCCGTCATCATGCTCACGAAACCCTGCGTGTGGTAGTGGTAGTAGTTGCACAGCGCCAGCAGGAGGGCGCTGCCGTAGAGCAGGCCCCAGGGCATGTCGGCCGTGTTGAAGGTGAAGACGTAGGCCAGGCCGAGCACCAGCCCCGGCACCGCCACCGGTAGCGCGCTCAGCAGTCGCGCCGCGCTGGCGGCCCGGCCGGGCAGGCGCTGCACGCCGAAGGCCAGCAGGAACAGCAGCAGCGTGCCCATCGCCGCGGCGACGAGCGACACGCCGATCGACGTCCACAGCGGCGCATAGCCGCCGGCGATGTCGATGTCGTAGTGCTTGAGCGTGAGGTCGAGCCGGTAGGGCCACAGCCGGATGAAGCTGGCGACGATCACCGTGATCACCACCGCGTAGATCGTGCCCACGATGACGAGCGACGCGGCGAAGAACGTGCCGTCGCGGCCCGCGTGGGGTTGGGGTACCGGCGGCACGGCCGACTCCGCGCCCAGCCCGGCCTGGCGCTGCGCGGCCAGGTGTTCGATGAAGACCGACAGCGCAGCCGGCACCAGCAGCACGATGCCGATGACCGCGCCCATGCCGAACTTCATCTGCCCGCTGACCTGGTTGTAGATCTCCGTGGCCAGCACCTGGAAGTTGCCGCCGATGACCACCGCGTTGCCGAAGTCGGTGATGGTCACGGTGAAGACGACGAAGCCCGCGCTCAGCAGGCCGTAGCGTACGCCCGGCAGCGTGATGTCGACGAACTGCCGCCACGGCGTCGCGCCCAGCACCTCGGCCGCGTCGTACTGGCGCGCGTCGCCGTGGCGCAGCGCGGTGCGCAGGATGAGCACCGCCTGCGGCAGGGCGTAGAGCACGTCGGCGACGAGCAGGCCCCAGAAGCCGTAGATCTCGGGGCGAATGCCCAGTGCCTTGCCGACCACGCCGTTGCGCCCCAGCAGGAAGATCAGCCCCAGACCGAGCACCAGCGAGGGCGCCAGCACCGGCAGCGTCATGCCGATGGCGGTGAAGCTGCGGCCGGGCATGCGGGTGCGCTCGATGCCGTAGGCGACGACGAAGGCCAGCAGCAGCGTGACGAGCGTGGTCGACCCGCCCAGCAGCAGGCTGTTGAAGAGCGCGCGCCACACGCCCGGCGTGTCGAGCAGCGCGGCGTAGTTGCCCAGCCCGATGCCGCCGGTGCCGTCCTGCACCAGGCTGCGCCAGGCGATGCCGAGCATCGGCACGCCGAAGAACATCACGAGCGCGGCCAGCGGCAGCCACAGGCAGGCGCGCAGCAGCCAGCGGTCGGCGGCCTGCATCGGCAGCGGTGCGGTCTTCGTCATGCGTGCACCCAGCTGCAATCGGCCGCGCCGATGGCGAGCGACACGCGCTGGCCGACGGACAGCGGCATCGCGCTGCTGGTTTCGGCCAGCAGCACCTGGTCGTCCCAGCGCACCCGCACGCGCTGGATGCTGCCGAGAAAGCCGATGTCGGTCACCTCGCCGCGCGCACCGGCGGCGGGCTCGAGGCGAATGCGCTCGGGCCGAATGCACAGCAGCGCACCGGCCGCATCGATGTCGGCGGGCAGCGGCGGCAGCACGGGCACCAGCGCGCTGGCGAGCGCGGCCGGCAGCAGGTTGCTGTGGCCCATGAAGTCGGCCACGAAGCGGGTGCGCGGGCGCAGGTAGAGGTCCTGCGGCGAACCCTGCTGTTCGATGCGCCCCTGGTTCATGCAGACGATGGTGTCGGCCATCGACATGGCCTCTTCCTGGTCGTGCGTGACCATCAGCGTCGGAATGCCCAGGCTGCGCTGCACCTCGCGCAGCTCGCGCCGCAGGTCGGCGCGCACCCGTGCATCGAGCGCCGACAACGGCTCGTCGAGCAGCAGCAGCGAGGGGTTGACGGCCAGCGCCCGCGCGATGGCCACGCGCTGCTGCTGCCCGCCCGAGAGCTGGCCGGGGAAGCGCGCGCCGAAGCTCGGCAGCTTGACCATGTCGAGCAGCTCGGCCACGCGCCTGTCGACGGTCGCGGCCGCCTCGCCGCGGATGCGCAGGCCGTAGCCGACGTTCTGCGCCACCGTCATGTGCGGGAACAGCGAGTAGGACTGGAACACGATGCCGAAGCCGCGCTCGCGCGCCGGCATCTGCGCCAGGTCGCGGCCGTGGAGCGACACACTGCCGCCGTCCGCCGCCATCAGCCCCGCGATGATGCGCAGCAGCGTGGTCTTGCCGCAGCCGCTGGGGCCCAGCAGGCAGACGAATTCCGCGCCCCCCACGTCGAGTTCGATGCGCTCGAGCGCGGACTGGCCACCGAAGCGCTTGTGAAGGTTCCTGATCTGCAAGGCCATGCTGTCTGTACCGGTCTCTGTCGTCTGTCGTTGAATCGCTGGGGGCCGTGCCATGGCCTCAGGTGAGGAGCCCCATCTCGGGGTCGCTGATGCCGTCGGCGCCGGTTTCCACGCGGCCGGCGAAGCGGCGCAGGAAGCTGCCGCCGGCGTCGACGTTCGCGCTCACGCTGAAGTCGTACCAGTGCTTGCTGTAGCTCAGGTCCCATTGCTGCACCAGCAGCTGGCCGGGCGCCAGCGCGAAGCTCCACGGGCCGTCGGTGCGGTAGGCGCTGGGCGTGACGGTGACGGTGCAGCTGATGTTGCCTAGGTTCTGCATCTCCAGGTGCACGTCGCCATTGGCCGTGTCGTAGCAGACGCGGATCTCGGGCAGTCCGGCCCCGCCCGCGAGCGAGGCCGGCAGCTTGCCGCGAAAGCGCCGGAAGTAGCCGTTCGGCCCGAACACCGACAGGTCGTAGCCGCCGTCCGCGGCGGGCGCCCAGCTGTCGTTGAGCAGCTTGCCGGGCTCGACCGTGTAGCGGCGCGGCACCTTGTCGAGCGCGAGGTGGTTGTAGACGTGGTACACGGCGCCGACCCGGCCGGTGTTGCCGAACACCAGCCAGAACTTCTGGCGCTCGACGTCGGGCCGGCCGCTGGTGTGCAGCTCATAGGGCAGTGCGCGCGAGTAGCGAACGCCGGTCGCCTGCACCGGCATCGTGCCGGTGCCCGCCGCCGGCGCCGCCGGCGTCGGATAGAGCAGCTGCTGCGCGATCGCGGCGTCGGCCGCGGCGCTGTCGATCGTCGGCAACGCCGGCAACGCGGCGTTGGGCGTCGCGAAGTTGAAGCAGGTCGTCAGGTCGCTGCTGACCGAACGGCGCCAGGCGCTGATGTTGGGCTCCACGACGCCGAAGCGCGCTTCCAGGAAGCGGATCACCGAGGTGTGGTCGGACACCTGGGAGTTGACCCAGCCACCGCGGCTCCACGGCGACACCACGTACATCGGCACGCGCCAGCCCATGCCGTAGGGCGAGCCGAGGTAGGGGGCCTTCAGGTCGTTGCGCTCGCCCAGCGTCGACACCGTGCTCATGCCGGCGTCGGTGCCGTCGGTGTTGCGCGACGGAATGGCGGGTGGCGGCATGTGGTCGAAGTAGCCGTCGTTCTCGTCGAACATCAGGAAGAGCACGGTCTTGCTCCACACGGCGGGGTCGGACGTCAGCGCATCCAGCACGCGTTCGGTGTACTCGGCGCCCCACAGCGGCGAGGACGGCCCGGGGTGCTCCGAGTACTTGGCCGGTGCGACGATCCAGCTCACCTGCGGCAGGCGGTTGTTCTTCACGTCGTCGGCCAGGTCGTCCAGGGTGCGCGTCGACAGCGCGCGCGTCTTGAGTGCGGCCTGCGCGGCGGTCGGTGCGGCCGCGTAGTAGGCCTCGCGGTAATTGGTGAAGCCCTCGAGCGGGTTGTCGGTGAAGTTGTCGGCCATGTCCTGGTAGATCTGCCAGCTCACGCCGGCCGCCTCCAGGCGCTCGGGGTAGGTCGTCCAGCTGTAGCCGGGCGCGTTCGCGAGGTCGTCGTTCGTGTTGTCGATGGCCGGGCCGCCGCCCTGGCCCAGCGGGTCGTTGCTGCCGGTCCAGAGGAACAGCCGGTTCGAGTTGGTGCCGGTGAGCTCGCTGCAGTGGTAGGCGTCGCACACCGTGAAGGCATCGGCCAGCGCGAACTGGAAAGGCATGTCGCTTTCCTGGTAGTAGCCCAGCGCGCGCGCGGTCTTGGCCGCGACCCACTGGTTCATCTGGCCGCCGTTCCAGGCCTGCTGGCCGTCGGGCCAGCTGTGCGCCATCGCGGTGGTGCGCTGTGCGCTGGTGCTGGTCGTGTCGTAGTGGAAGGGCAGGTGCGTGCCGGTGCCCGAGGTCGCGGGCTGGTGCCAGACCGGCTGGCCGTTGGCGAGCGGCACGGGGAAACGGTCGCCGAAGCCGCGCACGCCACGCAGCGTGCCGAAGTAGTGATCGAACGCGCGGTTCTCCTGCATGAAGATCACGACGTGCTTGACGTCGCTGATCGTGCCGGTGTCCTGCGCGGCAGGGATGGCGAGTGCGCGCCGGATGCTGGGCGGCAGCAGGCCGAGGGCCGCCGTGGCGCCCGCGGCGGTGGCTGCGCCGCGCAGGAAGCCGCGGCGGCTGCTGGATACGGAGTCTTGGCTCATGGCGTGTCTCAGGGAGCGCAGCGCACCGTCTCGGGACGGCGCGCGGGGGTGGGGGACGAGGCGTCGCCGCCGGGCGGCGTGAGCGCCGAGGCGGGCGGCCCGGCGGTCGCCGGGTCGTTGGGCGTGACCACGACGGCGGAAGAGCCGCTGCCGCCGCTGCTATCGCTGCTGCTGCTGCCGCCGCCGCAGGCGCTCAGCACCGCGGCAAGGGCCAGTGCGACGGCAAGCCGCAGGGGCCTGCCCGCCGGGCGGGCGGTCGTCTCGAAAGATGAGATGTGCATGGTCGTCTCCGTCAGGGAACCAGCGTCGTGAGCGAGGTGCCGGAGCGGCCGATCGACTCGACTTCCGCGCTCGTCAGTGCCCGGTTCCAGGTGCTGAACTCGCCGAAATCGAAGCGCCCGCCGATGGTGTTGCTGGCGTCGCCGTTGCGGTAGTTCGGGCCGTAACCACCGTCGCCGTCCTCGTTCAGCGAGAAGCCGCTGCCCAGGCCGTCGAGCGCCGCGACGAAGGCGCTCGTCAGCACCGCGGAACTGCTCTGCATGCCGTACACCGGGTCGTAGGCGTGGTAGGTGACCTTCAGGGCCGGCACGTCCACCGCCATCGCCACGTAGACCCAGGTGTTCGCGCTGAAGCTCAGGTCCTTGTCGCCGAGCCGTGCGCCGCCGCGGCCGATGTTGAAGCGGATCGCGCTGCCGTACTGGCCCACGGCGATGCCGGCGTTGTTGCCGCTGCCCCAGTCCTTGTTCGACACGATGGGCATGCCCGAGCGCGTCGCGTCGGAACGGAACCAGAAGCCGAAGGTGAAAGGCGCGCTGGTGCTGGTGACCTGGCTGGTCGGAATGCGGTAGCCGCCGTCGCAGGCACTGCACACGGTCGGGCCGGCATAGCTGGTCGAGGCCAGCGCGGTGTCGGTGCCGGCGAACGGGCCGTCACCCGCGGCGGTGTAGGCCGGCGCCGCGCCGCTGACCCAGGGCGTGAAGGCCTGCGTGCCGCCGATGCGGTCGACCAGCGTCGTCTTCAGCGTGAACAGGTGCGTGATGCCGTTCGCCACGCTCGCCAGCAGCGAGACGGGCTTGACGTAGTTCAGCGTGGCGCGCAGCGACACCGGCACCTGGTCGGCCAGCACCGTGTAGTCGTAGGTGAAGTAGCCGCTGGCGGCGGGGGCCATGGTCGTGTCCTCAAACGCCAGGGCATTGCCCGGCAGCGTGGCCACCGCGACGCCGTCGCGCAGCACCGTGATGGCGGCGGGCGTGGCGGGCACGGTCCAGCTCAACTGGATGCCGCTCTGCTTGGCGTTGGTCGTCGCGGTGAGCTGGCGCACTGCCGCGGCACCGATCAGCGGGCTGCCGTCCATCGCGTACGACGTGGCCGCAGGGCGGGCCGACAGGTGCGCGAGCACCGTCGGCGTGACGTCGGTGGCCGCCGCATAGGCATACCAGGGTGCGATGTCGGTCGGCAGATCGGCCGGCAACGCCGGTGACAGGTTGGCCGGCCTGTCGAGCGCGATGACCGTCGCGAGGTTGGACGGCACCGGAATGCCGTCGGCCACGCCGGTGGCGCCCAGGCCGTGCGTGGTGGTGACGATCACCAGCCAGTCCTCGTTCGGGTGTGCGGCGCGGCGCTTGGCCAGCGACGCCTTCAGCAGCGCGACCTGGCGATCGACCTCGGCCAGTGCGTTCTGGTAGTCGGTGCCGTAGCCCGCCACGTCGGCGACCTGGGCCGGGCCCTGGTAGTCCGCCACGATCAGGTCATAGCTTCCGCCCTCGATGGCGGCTCCGGCTTCGGACGACACGCAGCTGTCGCTGCCATCGCAGTCCTTGGCGAGGTCGAGGTAGCCCGCGGCCTTGTCGGCGCGCAGCAGCAGCGGCAGCCCGCGCCAGCTGGCGATGGCCGCAGTGCCCGCACCGGCGTTGCGCTGCTTGAGCAGCTTGAAGACGGTGTCGGCCTGGAAGGCCTGGCCTTCGTAGTTCGAGCGGATCTCGTGGCGGTCGGCCCAGGCACCGGTCAGCAGCGTGGCCCACGACGGACCATCGGTCGCCTGCTGTTGCGTGGGCTTGCCCATGATGCCGCCGGTATAGGCGGGCAGCACCGTGCCGAGCCCTTGCAGGCTGGGCATGCGTGCCGCGGCCATCGCCTGCTGCAGCGCGGCGTACTGCACGCCGTCGATACCGATCACCAGTGCCTTGCTTTGCGTCGCAGGCGTTGCCGGGATCGAGGTGGCCGGCGAGGTCGGCGAGGGCGTCGCGGCGGGCGCGGGGTCGCTGCCTCCGCCGCCGCAGGCGGTCAGCAGGAGCAGCAGGCTCGTGTGCAGCGCGGCGCGCGCGATGCGGGATCTTGGTGTTTTCATCGGTGGAGCTCGAGCAACGGAAGGGCGCGCGGGCACGTTGTCGCGACGTGTCCGGCTTCGAATCGGCGGACGGGCGGGTGGCCGGCCGTCCGCAGGGTGGGGATCAGCGGCCGATGTTCCTGGTCCAGGCGCCGAGGATCGCGTCGCGGTCCTTGGCGGACTGGGCGAAGTCCATCTTGTAGAGAACGGTGCCGAGGTCGGCTGGCAGGCCGGCGGCCTTGGCCGCCTTCGACTGCGGCGCACCGGGCAGGGTCACCATTTCCTTGTACTTGGTGTAGAGCGCCGACGCGCCGGGCGACAGCGTCCAGTCGAGGAAGCGCTGCGCGTCGGCCTTGTTCTTCGCCTTGGCCATCAGGCCCGAGGCTTCGAGTTCGTAGCCGGCGCCATCGCTCGGGATCACCATCTTGACGGGGTAGCCTTCCTCGATGGACTGCATGGCGGCGAAGGCCAGCGAGGTGCCGATGGCGAATTCACCCGCGCGCGCCGCCTTGCACGGGCGCGAGCCCGACTTGATGTACTGCGCGACATTGCCGTCGAGCGTCTTGAGGAACTTCCAGCCTTCGTCTGTGCCCTTGGACTGCAGCAGTGCCGCGATCTGCAGGTAGCCGGTGCCCGAGGACACCGGGTTGGGCATCACGATCTCGCCCTTGTAGACCGGGTTGGTCAGGTCCTTCCAGCTGGTGGGCATCGGCAGCTTCTTGGCCTTGAGCACCTCGGTGTTGACGCAGAAGGCGCCTACGTAGCCGGTGGTGGTGAACCACTTGCCGTCGGCGGCCTTGTTGGCGGCGGCCAGCTTCTCGCTGCCCTTGGGCGCATAGGGCTCGAGCAGTGCGGTGATGCGCGGGTCGAGCATGTTGGTCAGGGCCCAGCCCCAGATCACGTCGTGCTGCGGGTTGGCCGATTCGGCCAGGATGCGTGCGCCGAGGTCGCCGGTCGACAGGCGCAGCACCTTCACGTCGATGTCGGGCATGTCCTTCTTGGCGGCGGCGACGTAGTCCTTGATCTCGTCCTCTTCCAGCGCGGAATAGACGGTGATGGTGCCGGCGTGGACAGCGCCTGCGAGCAAGGCGGCGACGAGGATGGCGGGGCGGAAACGAGCGGTGGCGGACATGGGAACCTCCAGGGTGCGGTGATCGGAAATGGGGCGGAACGGATCGGGGTGCTTCACCAATACTGTGCAAATAATTGCGTTTGTGCGAATACTGGTAATTTGCAACAATATCCACAAGCACCATCCATGCCACGATCCTGACCGGCATGCATGACAACTCTTTGACAACCTGCGCTGCCTGCGGCCGACTTCCCAATGCCCCACACCGACTACCTCTCACTCGCCGGCCGTCTCGCCGACGTCGCCGCCGCGCACTCGCTGGGCAGCTTCCGTACCGGCCTGCAGGTCGACCTCAAGGCCGACGCCAGCCCGGTCACCCTGGCCGACCGTGCGGCCGAGGCCGCCATGCGCGCCCTGATCAACGAGGCCGTGCCGGCGCACGGCATCCTGGGCGAGGAGCATGGGCGCGAGCGCATCGACGCCGAGCGCGTGTGGGTGCTCGACCCGATCGACGGCACCAAGAGCTTCATCACCGGTTCGCCGCTGTGGGGCACGCTCATCGCGCTGGTGCATGGCGGCCGCGTCGAGCTGGGCATGATCGACATGCCGGTGCTCGGCGAACGCTGGATCGGTCAGCCGGGCATCGGCGCGCACTGCAACGCAAGGCCGGTGCATGCCGGTGGCTGCACCACGCTCGCAGAGGCGCGCGTCCTCACGACCTCGCCCGATGCCTTCGCGCCCGATGAATGGGCCGCCTACGACGCGCTGAGCCGGCGCGGTGCGATGCGGCGCTTCGGCGGCGACTGCTATGGCTACGCGCAGCTCGCGGGCGGCCATGTCGACATCGTGGCCGAGTGCCAGCTGCAGCCCTACGACTACATGGCGCTGGTGGGCGTGGTGGAAGGCGCGGGCGGCGTGATCACCGACTGGCAGGGGCGCGCGCTGTCCATCCACTCGAACGGGCGGGTGCTGGCGGCCGCGACGGCCGCGCTGCACCGCGAGGCGTTGTGCTGGCTGGCGGCCGTGCCGGACATCGCCGCCTGAAACGACAACGGCCCGCATCGTGCGGGCCGTGGCGCTTACGCCCGGGTCATGCCGGGCTCACAGCGCGGTCAGACCCATGGCCGGATCGCTCACCGAAGGCTGGCCCGTCTCGACGCGGCCGGCGAAGCGACGGTAGTAGTTCATGTCGGCATCGCAGGTCACCTCGAAGTCGTACCAGCGGCCGCTGCCCGCGAGCTCCCAGTGCTGCTCGGCCGTGGCGCCGCCCGCAACCGTCGAAACCCACGGGCCGTCCTCCCGGTAGGCCTTGGCGCGGATGGTGAACTTGGCGGCGTTCTTGCCCGTGTTGGTCATGCTCAGGTAGACATTGCCGTTGGTGATGTCGTAGCAGACGCGCACCTCCGGCACCGGCGTATCGCCCGCGCGCAGCATGTTCAGGTCGCCCTTGAAGTGGCGGTGAAAGCCGTTCGGGCCCAGCACCCAGAGGTCGTAGTGACCGGTGTTGTCGGTTGCGGCGTTCCAGACGTCGTCCAGTGCCTTGCCGGCCTCCACCGCGTAGCGGCGCGGCAGGCGGTCGAGGTTGAGGCGGTCGTAGACATGGAACACCGCGCCGGCCTTTCCGGTGTTGGAGAACAGCAGTTGCACCTTGCCGCCGACGCTGTCGACCCGGGCGCTGACGTGCAGTTCGTACGGCAATGCGCGCGAGGGGCGTGTGCCGAGCGCCTGCCGCGGCAATTGCTGCGTGGCCGGCGGAACGATCTGCGCCAGCGCCTGCTGCTGCGCACGCAGTGCATCGGCGTCGCTCTTGTTCTTGCGGCCGGCCAGCGTCGGCAGCACCTCGGTGTTGGGCGTCGCGAAGTTGAAGGCGCTCATCAGGTCGCCGCATACGGCGCGGCGGAAGCCGCCGATGCTGGGCTCCTTCACGCCGAAGCGCTGCTCGATGAAGCGCAGCACCGAGGTGTGGTCGAACACTTCGGAGTTGACCCAGCCGCCGCGGCTCCAGGGCGAGATCACATACGCCGGCACGCGCACGCCCGGGCCATAGACGCGGCTATCGGGCAGCGGCTGCCCGGTGGTGCCGGCCGGCGCCGGATGCGTGAAGCGCTCGAAGGCGATGTCGGCATCGGGCAGCGTGGTCTTGCCGGCGGGCGAACCGTCCGGGTTGAGCGAGGGCGCCGACGGCGAGGGCACATGGTCGAAGTAGCCGTCGTTCTCGTCGAAGTTGACGATCAGTACGGTCTTGCTCCAGACCTCGGGCGATGCGGTGAGGGCGTCCAGCACCTCCTGGGTGTACCAGGCGCCTTGCACCGGGCTCGAGGGGCCAGGGTGCTCGGAGTAGGTCGCGGGCGCCACCACCCAGCTCACCTGCGGCAGCTTGCCGCCGAGCACGTCCTGCTTGAAGGTCTGCAGGAAGCCGCCGTCGGGCATGGTGTTGGCGATGCCCTTGTAGAGCGGGTTGCCGGCGTTGTCGCTGGCCGGGTCATAGGCGGGCGAGACCACGTTGTCGTCCGAGCTCACCAGTTTTCCCGAGGCTTCGTTGGCACGGCGGTACTGTTTGAAGCCGGCGAGCGAGTTGTCGGTGAAGTTGTCGGGCATGTTCTGGTAGACGATCCAGCTGACCTTCGCTTCCTCGAGACGTTCCGGATACGTCTTCCAGTCGTAGCCATTGGTCGAGGCGTCGATGCCGTCCCATTCGTTGTTCACCACCGCCACGCCGGCAGCGGTCGGGCCGTTGGTGCCGGTCCACAGGAAGAGGCGGTTGGAGTTGGTGCCGGTGTGCATCGACGCGTGGTAGGCGTCGCAAACGGTGAACGCATTGGCCAGTGCGAACTGGAAGGGGAGTTCCGCCTCCTTGTAGTAGCCCATGGAAGCCGTGTTCTTGTAGCGCGGCCACTGGTACATGCGGCCGCCGTCCCAGGCGTCCTGGCCATTGCTCCAGGAATGCGGCGTGCCGCTCACGCGCTGCGCATTGCCCTGGGTGCCGTCCAGGTGGTAGGGCAGGATGGGCTTGCCGGTGGCATCGCTCTGTTGCCAGACGTTGCGGTCCTTGGGCAGCGGAATCGTGAAGCGGTCGCCGAAACCACGCACGCCCATCAGCGTCCCGAAGTAGTGGTCGAAGGAGCGGTTCTCCTGCATCAGGATGACGATGTGCTCGACGTCGTTGATCGTGCCGGTCTTGTTGTTCGCGGGGATGGCGAGCGCGCGGCGGATGCTCGGCGGAAAGGCGGCCAGCGTGGCGGCGGCGATACCGGTGGTGGCGGTGTTGCGCAGGAAGTTGCGGCGGGATGTCGTCATGGTGTGTGCTCGCTAAAGGGTCAGGGTGCGCAGCGCATTTCGGGCTTGACGGTGGTGTCAGGCGTAGTGGGCGCGGTCGGTGTCGTGGGGGTGGCCGGCGTGCTGTCGCTGCCGCCGCCGCAGGCGGTCAGCACGAGGGTCAGCAGGGCCAGCGCGGCGCCGGTGGCCAGCCGGCGTGGCGTTGCACGCAAAGAAGATGAGAGAGGGTTCATCGGGGGCTTTCAAGGGGTGGGTCAATGCGGTGAATCCGGCGAATTGCAGTTGCGTCGAAAGTGCAACCAAATCCACAACTACCATTCGTGCCACGGATCTTCATCCGCGTGCGTGACAAGCCTTTGACAGCCGACGAGCGGCAACCAATGCGCGGATCGCGATCACGGTCCTTGCGTCGGCCGCTGCTCGGCCCCTAGAATCCATCCCGCTCCGGGGCGCACGTGTCGACGTGCTGAGATGGCGAATCCATTCGCCGAACCCGCGAACTTGAACCGGTTAGTACCGGCGGAAGAAGAGCTGCAGTTCCCCTGATCCACAGGTCCCGGTCACCGGGCCGTGGGTCCGTCGAGCGATCGCGGAGCACCCCTCATCCCCACAGGAGTGCCTCATGAACGCCACCGACAAGTTCGCCTCGCTGCTCACGCTCACCCGCGAGCCCTTTCCCGCCTCCAGCAAGTCAGCCATCGTCGGCAGCCGGCCCGACCTGCGCGTGCCCGTGCGCGACGTGGCGCTGACCAACGGCGAGTGCGTCTCGCTCTACGACACCTCGGGGCCGTACACCGATTCAACGGTCGCCATCGACGTGCGTCTCGGGCTGCCTGACGTGCGCGGTGCGTGGATCGCGGAGCGCGGCGACACCGAAAGCTACGAAGGTCGTCGGTTGGCCGCGCTGGACGATGGGGTGAAGGGCGAGGAAAACTTGCGCATCGCGCAGCTGCGCGCCGATGCGGCCGCATTGCAGCGCACACCGCGCCGAGCGAAGAGCGGCGCCAACGTCACGCAGATGCACTACGCCCGCCGCGGCATCGTCACGCCCGAGATGGAATACGTGGCGCTGCGCGAGAACGGCAAGCGCGAGTGGATGGCCGAGTACCTGGCCAACGAGGAGCGCGCCAGGCGCGTGGCCGGCAACCCCATGGGCGCGCGCATTCCGCGCATCATCACACCCGAGTTCGTGCGCGACGAGGTGGCGCGCGGCCGCGCCATCATCCCGGCCAACATCAACCACCCCGAGGTGGAGCCGATGGCCATCGGCCGCAACTTCAGGGTGAAGATCAACGCCAACATCGGCAACTCCGCCGTCACCTCGAGCATCGAGGAGGAAGTGGAGAAACTGGTGTGGGCGATCCGCTGGGGCGCCGACAACGTGATGGATCTGTCCACCGGCAAGAACATCCACACCACGCGCGACTGGATCGTGCGCAATTCGCCCGTGCCCATCGGCACGGTGCCGATCTACCAGGCGCTGGAGAAGGTGGGCGGCGTGGCCGAGGACCTGACCTGGGCGATCTACCGCGACACGCTGATCGAGCAGGCCGAGCAGGGCGTCGACTACTTCACCATCCATGCGGGGCTGCGCCTGCCCTTCATCCACCTCACGGCCAACCGCATGACCGGCATCGTCTCGCGCGGCGGCTCGATCATGGCCAAGTGGTGCATCGCGCACCACCAGGAGAGCTTCCTGTACACGCACTTCGAGGACATCTGCGACATCATGAAGGCCTACGACGTGAGCTTCTCGCTGGGCGACGGCCTGCGCCCCGGCAGCGGTGCCGACGCCAACGACGAGGCGCAGTTCGCCGAACTGCGGACGCTGGGCGAGCTCACGCAGGTGGCCTGGAAGCACGACGTGCAGACCATGATCGAAGGCCCCGGCCACGTGCCGATGCACATGATCCAGGCCAACATGGACGAGCAGTTGAAGCACTGCCACGAGGCGCCCTTCTACACGCTCGGCCCGCTGACCATCGACATCGCGCCGGGCTACGACCACATCGCCAGCGCCATCGGCGCCGCCATGATCGGCTGGGCCGGCACCGCGATGCTGTGCTACGTCACGCCCAAGGAACACCTGGGCCTGCCCGACCGCGACGACGTGAAGCAGGGAATCATCGCGTACAAGATCGCCGCGCACGCGGCCGACATCGCCAAGGGCCACCCGGGGGCGCGCTCGCGCGACGACGCTCTGAGCAAGGCCCGCTTCGAGTTCCGCTGGCAGGACCAGTTCAACCTCGGCCTCGACCCCGACACCGCGCGCGACTTCCACGACGAGACGCTGCCCAAGGACGCCAGCAAGACCGCGCACTTCTGCTCCATGTGCGGGCCGAAGTTCTGCTCGATGAAGATCACGCAGGAGGTGCGCGAGTACGCGGCGCAGCGCGGCCTCGACGAAGGCGCGGCGGTGTTCGACGGGATGCATGCCAAGTCGGCGGAGTTCAAGGTGGCGGGCGGGGAGATGTACATCCCGATTCAGGCCGATCGCCCGTAGGGAGGCGGGGCGATTGCTACGATCGCCTCATGAACCTATCTCTCCCCTTCGATGCCGTCCTGTTCGACTGCGACGGTGTGCTGGTCGACTCCGAACCCATCACCAACGGCGTGCTGCGCGACATGCTCGAGGAGCGCGGCTGGGTGCTCACGCGCGACGAGTGCATGCGCATCTTCGTCGGCAAGGCCGTCAAGGACGAGCGTGCGCTGATCGAGGCGAAGACCGGCTCGCCGGTCACCGACGAATGGCTGCAGAGCTTCTGGGAGCGCCGCAACGTGCAGCTCGACCGCGACCTGGTCGAGATCCCCGGTGCACCGGTGGCGGTGCGGGCGCTGCACGCCGCGCTGGGCGGCCGCATCGCCTGCGCGTCGGGCGCCGACCGCAGGAAGGTCGAGCTGCAGTTGCAGAAGATCGGCCTGTTCGATGCCTTCGAGGGCCGCATCTTCAGCGGACACGAGATGCCGCGTTCCAAGCCCTTTCCGGATGTCTACCTCGCCGCCGCGTCGGCGCTGGACGTCGACCCGACGCGCTGCGCGGTGATCGAGGACACGGTGACCGGCGCCACCGCCGGCGTGGCTGCGGGCGCCACCGTGTTCGGCTACAGCCCGGGCGGGCTCGGGCACAGCGGCGCCGAGGCCTTGCGCGGTGTGGGTGTGGCGCAGGTCTTCACCGACATGGCGCAGCTGCCGTCGGTGCTGGCTGCGTGGCGCCTGCGCGCGGCCTGACGGCGCAACGCCTCGGACCTCAGCCCTCGAAGTGCGGCCCCGGCCCCTCCTGCGAGAGCGCATCCTGTGCATTGCGCAGCGGGCAGGCCTTGAGCGACAGGCAGCCGCAGCCGATGCAGCCGTCGAGCTGGTCGCGCAACTGGGTCAATGCCAGGATGCGTGCGTCGAGATCGTCCTTCCAGCCGCGCGAGAGGCGGCGCCAGTCGGCGGCGGTTGGGGTGCGCTCGGCCGGAAGCGCCTGCAGTGCGTCGGCAATGGCCGCGAGGGGAATGCCCACGCGTTGCGCGATCCGGATGAAGGCCACGCGGCGCAGGATCGAGCGCGGGTAGCGCCGCTGGTTGCCGGCGCTGCGCGCGGCGCGGATCAATCCCTTGGATTCGTAGAAGTGCAGCGCCGAGACGGCCAGGCCGCTGCGTGCGGCGACCTCGCCGATGCCGAGTTCGGCGGGTGGAGATGCAAGGGGCATCGAGGGCTCCAGAAAGTTCTTGACCTCAACTTAAGTCGAGGTTTGATACTAGCGCCTTCTTCTTGCATCCCTGCCGCCATGTTGCCCTTCAAGCGTCCGTCCGCTGCGCCTGCCGCGCTCCCCATCCTCATCAATCCGCCGCGTCTGTACGACCCGCGGCCCAACGGTTACTCGCATGTGGCGGTGGCCACCTCGCCGGCGCGCTTCATCTACGTGGCCGGACAGGGCGGCGAAGACGCGGCCGGCGAACTCCCGCCGGCTTTCGAGGCGCAGGTGCGGCAGGCGTTCTGCAACCTGCTGACGGCGCTAGAAGCCGCCGGGGCCGGCGTGGTGGATGTCGTGAAGCTGGTGGTGCTGATCGTCGACCACAGCGAGGCACGGCTGGCCGTGTTGCGCCGGGAGATCGCCGCCGTGTGGGGCGACGAGCCCCCGCCCGTGTGTACGCTGATCCCGGTGCCGCGGCTGGCGCTCGACGGCATGTGCTTCGAGGTCGAGGCGACCGCGGTGCAGGCGGTGCCCACGGCGGCCCGGGCCGACTGAGGCATGCGTCCCGTCCACGTCCTGTCCCCGACGGCGCCAGTCGCGGCCGCACCGGGTCATCTTCGCCTTCCGGTCCTGCTGCTCATGGCGGTGGCCGCGGGCCTGTGCGCCGGCAGCAACTACTTCAATCAGCCGCTGCTGCACTCGATCGCGCTGAGCCTGCAGGTGAGCGATGCCGCGGCGGCGTTCACCGTCACGCTCGCGCAGGTGGCCTACGCCTGCGGGCTGCTGCTGCTGGTGCCGCTGGGCGACAAGCTCGAACGGCGCGCACTGGCGGTCGGGCTGATGCTGCTCACGGCAGCCGGGCTGTTCCTGAGCGGCTTCGCATCGAGCCTCGGCATGCTGATCGCAGGCACGGCGGTGACGGGGCTGTTCTCCGTTGCCGCGCAGACGCTGGTGCCGATGGCGGCCACGCTGTCGGACCCGCAGCGCAGTGGCCGCGCCGTCGGCTGGATGATGAGCGGCCTGCTCACCGGCATCCTCGCGGCACGCAGCGTCGCCGGCCTTCTGTCGGGCGCGGGCGGCTGGCACACGGTGTACCGCGCGGCGGGCGTGGCCATGGTGGTTGTCGCCGTGGTGCTGTGGTTCGTCCTGCCGGCCTCGCGCAATGCGGCGCCGCAGAGCTACGTGCGCACGCTGCGCTCGCTCGGCACGCTGCTCATGGCGCATCCGCGGCTGCGCAGCCGTTCGTTGCTCGGTGCGCTGAGCTTCGCTTCGGTCAGCGTGCTGTTCTCGACCATGGCCCTGCTGCTGTCGGGGCCGAGCCATGGCATGAGCGACGTGCAGATCGGGCTGGTGGGCCTCGTGGGCGTGGCGGGCGCGCTGATGGCGAGCGTCGCAGGGCGGCTGGCCGACCGCGGCCAGGGCCAGACCACGACGGCGGTGTCGGTGCTGCTGATGGCGCTGGGCTGGCTCCTTCTCTGGCTCGGTGCCCACAGCCTGGGCCTGTTCCTGCTGGGCATGCTCGTGGTCGACATCGCACTGCCGGGCGTGCATATCAGCAACCAGAGCGTGATCTACCAGCTGGCGCCCGAGGCCCGGTCGCGCATCAACGCGGTCTACATGACGGCCTACTTTGCGGGCGCGGCGTCCGGGTCGGCCCTGGGCGCCTTGGCATGGCGCCTCGGCGGGTGGCCGGCTGCCTGCGCGCTCGGCGCGGTGCTGGCGCTGCTGGCCGGCGGCGCCCTGTGGCGCGACCAGCGAATCGCCCGGCGCGCTGCCCGCGCCTGAGGCGCCGGCGGTCGATGAGGGCGATTGACGGGCCACGCCCTTCGCACCACAGTGCGTGGGCGCCTGGCCTTCCCCCGTGCGGCGCGCAACCAGGAGCGCCATGACCCAGATCGGTAAACCGCCATGCGACGACGCCGTGATCCGCAGCGGCCACGATGTCGCCGCACCCTGTTCCGACGCGGTCAAGCGCGGCATCCTGCTGGCGGCCATCCTCGGCTCGAGCATGGCCTTCATCGACGGCACCGTGGTCAACGTCGCACTGCCGGCCATCCAGCGCGACCTGCACGCCGATGCCTTCCAGGCGCAGTGGGTGGTGGAGTCGTATGCGCTCTTCCTCGCTGCGCTGCTGCTGGTCGGCGGCTCGCTGGGCGACCACTTCGGCCGGCGCCGCATCTTCGCCATCGGCGTCGCGCTCTTCGCGGTCGCGTCGGCGGCCTGCGCCGCATCGGCCACGGTGCAGCAGCTGATCGCCGCGCGCGCGGTGCAGGGCATCGGCGCGGCCCTGTTGGTGCCGGGGAGCCTCGCGCTCATCAGCGCGTCCTTCCCGGAAGGCGAGCGCGGCAAGGCGATCGGCACCTGGTCGGGCGCGAGCGGCATCACCGCGGCCATCGGCCCTGTCATCGGCGGCTGGCTGGTCGACCAGTATTCCTGGACCTGGGCCTTCCTCATCAACGTGCCGATGGCGGCGGTGGTGCTGTGGGTGGTGTGGCGCCGCGTGCCTGAAAGCCGCAGCCCGTCGGCGGGCGGGCTTGACGTGCTCGGTGCGGTGCTCGCGACGGTCGGCCTGGGCGGCATCGTCTACGCCTTCATCGAGGCGCCGGTGCAGCAGTGGCATGCGCCGGCGGTGATCGCGGCGCTGCTCGTCGGCATCGTGGCGAGCGCCGCCTTCGTATGGGTCGAGTCGCGCGCCCGTGCGCCGATGCTGCCGCTGGCCCTGTTCGCGCGCCGCAACTTCGGCGGCGCCAACGTGCTCACGCTGCTGCTCTATGCGGCGCTGGGCGGCGGCCTGTACTTCTTCCCGCTCAACCTGATCCAGGTGCAGGGCTACTCCGCCACGGTGGCCGGCGCGGCGCTGCTGCCTTTCATCGTCATCATGTTCCTGTTCTCCGCCAAGGCCGGGCAGCTGGTCGACCGCTTCGGACCGCGCCTGCCGCTGGTCGTCGGCCCGACGATCGCCGGTGTCGGCTTCGCACTCTTCGCGCTGCCGGGCATCGGCGCGAACTACTGGACGGCCTTCTTCCCCGCCGTGGTGGTGCTGGGCATCGGCATGACGATCACCGTCGCGCCGCTCACCACCACCGTGATGAACGCGGTCGGGCCCGACCTGGCGGGCATCGCCTCGGGCGTGAACAACGCGGTGTCGCGCACCGCGGCCGTGCTGGCCGTCGCCGTGTTCGGGCTCGTGATGGCTGCCGCCTTCGATGCCAGCCTGGCGGCGAGCCTGCGCGAGATGCAGGCGCCGCCCGAACTCGTCGCGCATCTGGACACGCAGCGCAGCCGCCTCGCCGCGGCCGAGGCGCCCGCGGGCCTCGACGCCGCCAGCGCGCAGGCCGTGAAGGCGGCGGTGCAGCACGCCTTCGTGGCGGGGTTCCGGTGGGTGATGGGGATCAGCGCGGTGCTGGCGCTGCTGAGTGCGGCGAGTGCGTGGCTGTGGATCGGCGGCAGTGGCATGTCCGCAAATGGCCAGCGTCGCGGCGCGTGAGCCCCGACCATCGGGGCTTCTCAGTCAGCACGTTGTCATGAGCCCATCACTCCCCCGTTCCTTCGCCGCCCTCACCGGCGCCAACCTGGCCGCGCAGTCGGCCGAGCAACTGAGCCTGGCGGCCGTGCCGCTGGTGGCCGTGCTGCTGCTCGGCGCCGGGCCGGGCGAGATCGGGTTGCTCGCGGCGATGCAGACGCTGCCCTTCCTGCTGCTGTCGCTGCCGCTCGGCTGGATGGCGGACCGCTTGCCACGCCGTCGGCTCATGGTGGGTGCGGAGCTGCTGCGCGCCGCGTCGCTGCTGGGGCTGCTCGCGGCGGTGGCGACGGGCCGGCTGTCGGTCGGCGGGCTCGCGGTGCTGGGCTTCATCGGCGCGGTGGGCACGGTGGCCTTCAGCGTCGCGGCGCCGGCGCTGGTGCCCGCCCTGGTGCCGCGCGCCGCGCTGGCGCAGGCCAACGGACGGCTGGAACTCGCCCGCAGTGCCGCCTATGCCGGCGGGCCGGCGATCGGTGGTGCGCTGGTGGCGTGGGCCGGCGCGTCGGCCGCCTTCGTGCTGGCGACGGTGCTGTCGGTCGCCGCCGTCGCGCTGCTGTGGCGGCTGGTCGAGCCGCCGATGGCACCGCGCGCGGCGCGCCATCCGCTGCGCGAGGTGCAGGACGGCGCGGTCTTCGTCTGGCGCGACCCGATGCTGCGGCCCATGCTGCTGACCGCCGTGGCCTGGAACATTGCGTGGTTCGTGCTGCAGGCTGCCTACGTTCCGTATGCGATCCGTGTGCTGGGGCTGGGCGCCGGCGTGGTCGGCGTCACGCTCGGGGCCTTCGGCGGGGGCATGGTGGTGGGCGCGCTGCTGGCGCCACGCCTGGTGCGCGCCATGCCCTTCGGCCGCGCGATCCAACTGGGGCCGGTGGTGTCGGTGGCCGCCGCCGCGACCATGGTCGCCACCTTGTTCGTGCCGAGCGCCTGGGTCGCGGGGCTGTCCTTCTTCCTCTTCGGCGCGGGGCCGATCGTGTGGACCATCACCTCGACCACGCTGCGCCAGAGCCTCACGCCCGCCGCGATGCTCGGTCGCGTGGGCGCGCTGTTCCTCACGGTGAACGCGGGTGCCCGGCCGATCGGTGCCGCGCTCGGCGGGCTGGTCGGCGCGCGCTGGGGCGAGGCCGCCTGCCTGTGGCTGGCGCTCGCGGGCTTCGTGCTGCAGGCGCTGCTGATCGTGCGCTCGCAGGTCGGCGGACTGCAGCGGCTGCCGGAGGCCGTGGCGTAGGTCCCTTGCGACGCAGCAGCATGGCGAAGCCGGCTGCACGGTCCGCGCGGCCGAGGGGCATGGCAAGGGGGCGACCCCGGCTGCAGCGCAGAATGCCCCGATGAAAGCTCCTCCCCGTTTGCAGTCGCTCGTCGACGAAGGCCTGATCGACACCGTGGTGCGCCAGCTCATGAGCGGCAAGGAGGCGATGGTCTATGTGGTGCGGTGCGGCGACGAAACGCGCTGCGCCAAGGTCTACAAGGAAGCGACCAACCGCAGCTTCCGTCAGGCCGTCGACTACACCGAGAACCGCAAGGTCAAGAACACGCGCCTGCAGCGCGCCATGGCCAAGGGCACGAAGTTCGGCCGCCAGGCCACCGAGGCCGCCTGGCAGAGCGCCGAGGTCGACGCGCTCTACCGCCTGGCCGCCGCCGGCGTGCGCGTGCCGGTGCCCTACAACTTCTGCGACGGCGTGCTGCTGATGGAGCTGGTGACCGACGCCGAGGGCGATGCGGCGCCGCGCCTGAACGACGTGGTCTTCAGCGCGGAGGACGCGCTGGGCCACCATGCGACGCTGCTCAAGGAGGTGGTCCGCATGCTGTGCGCGGGCGTCGTGCACGGCGACCTGTCGGAGTTCAATGTGCTGCTCGCCGCCGACGGGCCGGTGATCATCGACCTGCCGCAGGCGGTCGACGCCGCGGGCAACAACCACGCCAAACGCATGCTCCTGCGCGACGTGGAGAACCTCAAGGTCTTCTTCGGCCAGTTCGCGCCGGCGCTGCTGCACAGCCGCTACGGCGAGGAGATCTGGAGCCTCTACGAACGCGGCGAGCTCGACACCGCCACGGTGCTGACGGGGCAGTTCGTTCGCGCCAGCGGTCCGGTCGACGTGGGCGGCGTGCTGCGCGAAGTGGACGATGCGCGGGCCGAAGAGTCGGCGCGCCGCGTGCGCATGGCCGGCGGCTGATTCGCCGTCGTTCAGCCGCGTTGCACCTGTTCATCAGAATTCGTCGCAGCCTTACGTGGCGTTCATATCGGGCCGTCAGCATCGAGGCTCCTGAACACGACGCCCACGAAGGAGTTGCCATGATGAAGAAGATGTCCCTTGCCCTCGGCACCGCCGCACTTCTGGCACTGGCCGCCCTGAGCGCGCCGGCCCAGGCCCAGCACTACGACCATCGCCCGGACTACCGGCCACGCGTGGTGGTGGTCCCGCCGCCACCGCCGCGCCATGTGGTGCGGCCGCGTTACGACCATCGCTATGACCATCGCCGCTACGACCGCCATGGCCCCCGCCGCGGCATGCGCGACAACGATCGTGACGGCGTGCCCAACCGCTACGACCGCCGTCCCAACAATCCCTACCGCTACTGAGTGTGGGGCGGCAGTCTCAACGCCCCGCGCGCCGAAATTCGCCGGGCGTCGTGCCGGTCCATTCGCGGAACGCGCGTGAGAAGCTCTTCTCGTTGCGAAAGCCCACGGCCAGCGCGATCTGCTTGATCGGCCGGCTCGTGCGCCGCAGCAGGTCGGCGGCCTGCGCCTGTCGCACCTCGTCTTTCAGCGCCTGCAGCGGCACGCCTTCTTCCTGCAGCTGCCGATGCAGCGTGCGGCTCGACATGTGGAGCAGTGCGGCGATGGCATCCGCCGTGGCGGCTTCGGTCGGGCGCAGGCGCAGCAGCTCGCGTACCCGCTCGCCCAGCAGCCGGTCGCGCCGGTACTGCAGCACCGTCAGCGGCAGGGCGCGCCTGAGCATGCTGCGCAGCGCGGGTTCGTCGCGCTGCAGCGGCAGGTGCAGGTAGCGTTCGTCGAAGCTGTAGCGGGCACGCTCGGCATCGAAGTGCAGTTCGCCGGTGAACATCAGCGGATAGGCGTCGCGGTGCGGCGGCGGCGCGAAGGGAAAGTGCGCGCTGCGCAGCGAGATGCGCGAGTCGATTGCCCAGCAGGCGTAGCCATGCAGGAAGCGCAGGCTCGACACCAGGCAGAACTCGCGGAAGGCGCCGAGCTCGCGGTGCTCGGTGATCGATACCGTCGCCACGCCGCCCGCCACCTGCAGGTTGAGCACGATGTCGTCGGTCAGCAGGCGGTGATGGCGGCACCAGCGCTTGATGGCCACGCCCAGGTCGGGGGCGCCGAGCGAGGCGCGGCACAGCATGCCGTAGCTGCCCCACGGCAGGCGGCGCGTGAACCAGCCGAGCGCCTCGTCGTCGAGTTCCTGCATCGCATGGGCGTTGAGTGCCTCGAACTGCAACGCGGTCACGTGCGCGTTCGGCCGTGCGAGGTCGCGCGGCGCGATCTGTGCCGCGCGCAGGGCCTTCGCCGGGTCCGCGCCGTACCTTTCGTAGCCTTGAACGATCGCTCGCACGAAGGCCATCGGCGTGGCGGCGCGGCCGGGTTTGAGGAAGGCAGGGGCGGTCATGGCGGGTGGCGTTGGAGCTGGCGCAATCTGCAACCATTGTGGCGGCAAATGCGCCGGGGGCGGGCGTAAGCTGCGGCTTTTGCGCGTTGCTGCCTCGTGGCGCATCGCGCGACGCCCCATAGAGGAGACAACGCCCATGCCCGCACCGAGCCTTCCCGGCCTGAACTTCGACCTCGGCGACACCGTCGATGCCCTGCGCGAGGCGATCGACGACTTCGCGCACCACGAGATCACGCCGCGCGCCGCCGCCATCGACCGCGAGAACCTGTTCCCGCACGACCTGTGGAAGAAGCTGGGCGACCTCGGCCTGCACGGCATGACGGTGAAGGAGGAATACGGCGGCACCGAGCTGGGCTACCTGGCGCACATCGTCGCCATGGAAGAGGTGTCGCGTGCGTCGGCCTCGGTCGGTCTGTCGTACGGCGCGCATTCCAACCTGTGCGTGAACCAGATCCACCGCAACGGCAGCGAAGCGCAGAAGAAGAAGTACCTGCCCAAGCTGGTGAGCGGGGAACACGTCGGCGCGCTGGCGATGAGCGAACCCAACGCCGGCTCCGACGTCGTGAGCATGAAGCTGCGCGCCGAGAAGAAGGGCGACCGCTACGTGCTCAACGGCGGCAAGATGTGGATCACCAACGGCGGCGACGCCGACACGCTGGTGATCTACGCCAAGACCGAACCCGAGATGGGCGCGCGCGGCATGACCGCCTTCATCGTCGAGAAGGGCTTCAAGGGCTTCAGCGCCGGTACCAAGCTCGACAAGCTGGGCATGCGCGGCAGCAACACCTACCCGCTCTTCTTCGACAACTGCGAGGTGCCCGAGGAGAACGTGCTGGGCGGCGAAGGCATGGGCGCCAAGGTGCTGATGAGCGGCCTCGACTACGAGCGCGCCGTGCTCTCGGGCGGCCCGCTGGGCATCATGGCGGCCTGCATGGACGCGGTGATCCCCTTCGTGCACGAGCGCAAGCAGTTCGGCCAGAGCATCGGCGAATTCCAGCTGATGCAGGGCAAGATCGCCGACATGTACTCGACATGGCAGGCCACGCGCGCCTACGTCTACGCCGTCGGCAAGGCCTGCGACCGCAACGACCATGCGCGCAGCTTCCGCAAGGACGCCGCCGGCGCCATCCTGTACTCGGCCGAGAAGGCGACCTGGATGGCCGGCGAGGCGATCCAGGCGCTGGGCGGCGTGGGCTACACCAAGGACTTCCCGGTCGAGCGGCTGTGGCGAGACGCCAAGCTGTACGAGATCGGCGCCGGTACCAGCGAGATCCGCCGCATGCTGATCGGCCGCGAACTCTTCAACGAAACCGTCTGAGGCCGCGCCATGGCAGCGAACCCGAGCTACGCCAAGGGCGCCACCGACGTCCCGCTGATCGAGCAGACGCTCGGCGCCTTCTTCGACGACATGGTGGGCAAGCAGCCGGACCAGGAGGCGCTGGTGAGCCGCCACGAAGGCCAGCGCTTGAGCTACCGCGAACTGCAGACGGCATCGAACCGTCTCGCGAGCGCGTTGCTGAACCTGGGCTTGCAGCCGGGCGACCGCGTCGGCATCTGGTCGCACAACAACGTGCCGTGGGTGCTGATGCAGATCGCGACCGCGAAGATCGGCCTGATCCTGGTCAACATCAACCCGGCGTACCGCACGTCGGAGGTCGAGTACGCGCTCAACAAGGTCGGCGTGAAGGCGCTGGTCACCATGGCGCGCTTCAAGAGCAGCGACTACCTCGGCATGCTGCGCGAGCTGGGCGCCAGGCGCCTGCCCCTGCTGCGGCACACGGTGTGGATCGACAAGGCCGGCGAGGCGGACGAGGACGGCATGCAGCGCTTCTCGGCGCTGCTGGCGAGCGGCGATCCGCAGGATGCGCGCATCGCCCGGATCGGCGCCACGCTCAAGGCCACGGAGCCGGTCAACGTGCAGTTCACCAGCGGCACCACCGGCTTTCCCAAGGGCGCGACGCTGACGCACCGCAACATCCTGAACAACGGCTTCTTCATCGGCGAGTGCATGAAGCTCACGCCGCAAGACCGGCTGTGCATTCCCGTGCCGCTGTACCACTGCTTCGGCATGGTGCTGGGCAACCTGGCGGTGCTCACGCACGGCGCCACCATCGTCTACCCGAACGACGGCTTCGATCCGCTGACCGTGCTCGAGACGGTGCAGGCCGAGCGCTGCACCGGGCTGCACGGCGTGCCGACCATGTTCATCGCCGAGCTCGAACATCCGCGCTTCGCCGAGTTCGACCTGTCGACGCTGCGCACCGGCATCATGGCCGGCTCGCCGTGCCCGACCGAGGTGATGAAGCGCGTGGTCGGCCAGATGCATCTGCGCGAGATCACCATCGCCTACGGCATGACCGAGACCAGCCCGGTCAGCTGCCAGAGCAGCACCGACACGCCGCAGGACAAGCGCGTGTCGACGGTCGGCACGGTGCAGCCGCACCTCGAGGTGAAGATCATCGACCCCGAGACCGGTGCGATCGTGGCGCGCGGCCAATCCGGTGAACTCTGCACCCGCGGCTATTCGGTGATGCACGGCTACTGGGGCGACGAGGAAAAGACCCGCGAGGCGATCGACGTCGAGCACTGGATGCACACCGGTGACCTCGCCACCATGGACGACGAGGGCTACGTCAACATCGTCGGCCGCATCAAGGACCTGGTGATCCGCGGTGGCGAGAACATCTACCCGCGCGAGATCGAGGAATTCCTCTACCGCCATCCCAAGGTGCAGGACGTGCAGGTGGTCGGCCTGCCCGACAAGAAATACGGCGAGGAGCTGTGCGCCTGGATCATCGTGAAGCCGGGCCAGACGGCGACCGAGGACGAGATCCGCGACTTCTGCAAGGGCCAGATCGCGCACTACAAGGTGCCGAAGTACATCCAGTTCGTCACCGTCTTTCCGATGACGGTCACGGGCAAGATCCAGAAGTTCAAGATCCGCGACGAGATGGCGGCCAGGCTGGGCCTGCAGGCGGACAAGACCGCATGACTGCGCCCGCGTCAGGGTGCGCTGTTCGGTGGCGCGTCGACACCGGCGGCGTGCCGCGCGATGGCCAGGCGCTGGCGCAGCGGCACTTCCTGCAGGTCGAGTTCGGCGACCAGGCTGCGCAGCGACTCGTCGTTGATGCGGTGGGCGTGGCGTTCCGCGTAGAGGGCCTCGCGCTCGACGTGCAGCGAGCTCAGCCGCAGTTCCAGCTCGACCACGTAGCGCCGTCGGCGCTGGCGGACCACGGCGGTCGTTTCGGCGAGCGCTTCGGGCGTGGCGGGCGCCGGCGCATCTTCGAGCAGGTCGATCCGCTTGCGGTATTCCTGCGTCAGCCGGCCGGCGGATTCCTGGTACTGCGCCACCCATTTCGGGTCCGCCGCGGCGGCCTGCTCCTTGCTCAGCACCATGCCGGCGATCGCGGCCTGGCAGGCGGCCAGCCGCGCGTGGCGCTCTTCGCGCGTGGCGGCCGGCTCACCGCTGGGCGGCATGCGGCGCAGCACCAGCGGCAGGCCGATGCTGCCGACCACCAGCGTGAAGAGGATGGTGCCGGTCGCCAGGAAGACCAGCAGGTTGCGACCCGGAAAGGGAGCGCCGCTGTTGAGCAGCATCGGGACCGACAGGGCACCCGCCAGGGTCACGGCGCCGCGGATGCCGGCCAGCGTGCTGGCCAGCGTGAGCAGGTGCGAGGGCCGCTCGGCCATCTTCCCGTCGCGGTGGGCGCGCCACAGGCTGCCCTGCACGCCCAGCGTGAGCCAGATCCAGCGCAGCACCAGCAGTGCCGACGAGATCGCGACCGCGTAGCCGGCCAGCACCCACCAGAGATGCCCGGCCTCCTTGAGCGTCACACCGATGATCGACGGCAGTTGCAGCCCCAGCAGCAGGAAGACGGCGCCGTTGAAGGCCGACTCCACCATGGCCCAGGTGCCTTGGGTCTGCATGCGCTCGGCCACGAACTCGCTGCGGCTGAGGTCCGCGAAATTCGTCATCACGCCGGCGGCCACCGCCGCGAGGATGCCCGAGACGCCGATGCGCTCGCCCACGATGTAGGCCGCGAAGGGCAGCAGCACGAGCAGCAGCACCATCTGCGTGGCGGCCACGTCACCCAGGCGCCGCGTCACGGTGTCGCGCGCCACGGCGAAGCCCCAGCCGATGAGCGCGCCGGCGCCGATGCCGCCCAGGGCGATCCACAGGAAGTCGCGGGTCACCGCGGTCCAGGAGAAGACGCCGGTGAGCGTTGCCGCCACGGCGAACTTCAGCGCCACCAAGCCCGAGGCGTCGTTCAGCAGCGACTCGCCTTCGAGCACGCGCATCGTCTGCGCGGGCATGCCCAGGTTGCGCGTGATGGCCGAGACGGCCACGGCATCGGTGGGCGAGATGACGGCGGCCAGCGCGAAGGCGACGGTCAGCGGCATCTCCGGAATCATCCAGTGGATCAGGTAGCCCAGGCCGATCACGGTGAACAGCACCAGGCCGAGCGCCAGCTTCAGGATGGGCCGGTAGAGCGCGAAGAACTCGCGCTTCGGAATGCGCCAGCCGTCGGCGAACAGCAGCGGCGGAATGAACAGCAGCAGGAACAGCTCCGGGTCGAAGCTGATGTGCAGGCCCTTCTGCGGCCAGGAAAGCGCCGCGCCCAGGGCGATCTGGATCAGGGGCAGCGGAATGGCGCGGACATAGCGGGCGGCGATGCCCGTGAGCGCACCCAGCATCAGGACCAGGAGCACGGTTTCAACGGTATGCATGAGCGTATTTCGACAACAACGACGACCACAGTAACGGATGCATCATCGGCGAGCGCAGGGGCGGCCGTCCGACGGATGACATCCAAAGGATGAGCATGAGCAAACTCGAGACGAAGTTGAACGCCCGTTCGGCCGATTTCCAGGCCAACGCCGCCGCGATGCGCGCACTGGTCGACGACCTGCATGCGCAGTTCGCCAAGGTGGAGGCCGGTGGCGGCGAAGCGGCTCGCGCCAAGCACGTGGCGCGCGGCAAGCTGCTGCCGCGCGACCGGGTGGCCGAGCTGCTGGACCCGGGTACGCCCTTCCTGGAGATCGCGCCGCTGGCGGCCTACGGCATGTACCTGGACGCCAAGGGCGCGGAGTCGGCACCCGGCGCCGGCCTGATCGCCGGCATCGGCCGCGTGAGCGGCGTCGACTGCATGATCGTCTGCAACGACGCGACGGTGAAGGGCGGCACCTACTACCCGCTGACGGTGAAGAAGCACCTGCGTGCGCAGGAGATCGCCGAGCAGAACCGACTGCCCTGCATCTATCTCGTGGATTCCGGCGGCGCCAACCTGCCGAACCAGGACGAGGTCTTCCCCGACCGCGACCACTTCGGCCGCATCTTCTACAACCAGGCCACCATGAGCGCCCAGGGCATCGCGCAGATCGCGGTGGTCATGGGTTCCTGCACGGCCGGCGGCGCCTACGTGCCGGCGATGAGCGACGAGTCGATCATCGTGAAGGACCAGGGCACCATCTTCCTGGGTGGTCCGCCCTTGGTGAAGGCGGCGACCGGCGAGGTGGTCACGGCCGAAGACCTGGGCGGCGGCGACGTGCACACGCGCCTGTCGGGCGTGGCCGACCACCTGGCGCAGAACGATCTGCATGCGCTGTCGCTGGCGCGCTCGGCCATCGCCAACATCAACCGCAAGGATGCGACCGATGCGCCGCACCCCGACGTGCGACAACCCGAGTTCCCGCGTGAAGAGCTCTACGGGGTGATTCCGACCGATACGCGCAAGCCCTTCGACGTGCGCGAGATCATCGCGCGCATCGTCGACGGCAGCGAGTTCCACGAGTTCAAGTCGCGCTTCGGCGCCACGCTGGTCTGCGGCTTCGCGGAGATCGAGGGCATGCCGGTGGGCATCGTCGCGAACAACGGCATCCTGTTCTCCGAATCGGCACAGAAGGGCGCGCACTTCATAGAACTGTGCTGCCAGCGCAAGATCCCGTTGGTGTTCCTGCAGAACATCACCGGCTTCATGGTTGGCCGCAAGTACGAGAACGAAGGCATCGCGCGCCACGGCGCCAAGATGGTGACCGCGGTGGCCACGGCCAACGTACCGAAGTTCACGGTCATCATCGGCGGCAGCTTCGGCGCCGGCAACTACGGCATGTGCGGCCGTGCGTTCAGCCCACGATTCCTCTGGATGTGGCCCAACGCGCGCATCAGCGTGATGGGCGGCGAGCAGGCCGCGAGCGTGCTGGCCACGGTCAAGCGCGACGGCATCGAAGGCAAGGGCGGCAGCTGGAGCAAGGAAGAAGAGGAGGCCTTCAAGGCGCCGATCCGCCAGCAGTACGAAGACCAGGGCCACCCGTACTACGCGACGGCGCGGCTGTGGGACGACGGGATCATCGACCCGGCCGACACGCGGCGGGTGCTGGCGTTGGGGCTGGCCGCCGCGCGCAATGCGCCCATCCCGGAACCGAAGTTTGGCGTGTTCCGCATGTGATGTGTATGATTTTCATATTTCATACACATCGAGGTGTCCATGCGGACCAACATCGTGATCGACGACAAGCTCATGGCGGCAGCCATGGAGGCGGGCGGGTTCAGCACCAAGAAGGAAGCGGTGGAGGAGGGCTTGCGCCTGTTGGCGCGGCGCAAGGCCTACCAGCAGCTTCTCGCCTTGGGGGGGCAGCTCCAGTGGGCCGGGGACGACAGCGTGGACTGGACACTGGCGTCCACGGATGCGCTCGCCGTGCAGGAGCCTCCGGCGCGTTACGCGGCAAGCGGCGCGAAGAAGGTTCGACCCGCTCGGCGCACGCGATGATCACGGCCGACTCCAGCGTCTGGATCCAGCATTTCCGCGGTCAGGAAACCCCAGCGGTGGCGCAGTTGCGTGCGCTGCTGCAGGAGGGCGTCGAGGACATCGTGCTGCTCGACCTGGTGCTGATGGAGGTGCTGCGCGGCTTCGTGCACGACCGCGACTGGCGCCTCGCCCGGGCGGCCCTCGCGGCGCTGCCACTGGCCACCGCTGGCGGCGAGGCCGTGGCCGTGCGCGCGGCCGACCTGTACCGCCGCCAGCGCCGCCGGGGCATCACCATCCGCAGCGCCATCGATCTGATGGTGGCCGCGTGGTGCCTGGAGCACGGCTGCGCGCTGCTGCATGCGGACCGCGACTTCGACGGCATCGAAGGCCTGACGGGGGCGCTGTAACGCCATGACGCATTCGAGTGCCGGAGGGTTGGGTTGGGATCACGCCGACGGCGTACTCTGCTCCGCGAATGTCCCCCGGCCTGCGGCCTCCTCCTTGATTTCGCTGCGCAGAGCACGCACCCCGAACGCAAGCATTTCGAGAACCTGACATGACCTTCACCAAACTCAAGCTCACCACCGAAGGCCCCGTCGCCCGTATCTGGCTCGACCAGCCCGACACGCGCAACGCCTTCGACGACACGGTCATCGCCGAGTTGACGCAAGCCTTCCTCGAAGCCGGCGCCGCGCCGCAGGTCAAGGCCATCGTGCTCGGCGCCAACGGCCCCGCCTTCTGCGCCGGCGCCAACCTGAACTGGATGCGCCGCATGGCCGACTACACGCGCGACGAGAACATCGCCGACGCGGGCAAGCTGGCCGACATGCTGCGCACCATCGCCGACTGCCCCAAGCCGACCATCGCGCGCGTTCAGGGCGACGTGTATGCCGGTGGCATGGGCCTGGTCGCGGCCTGCGACATGGCGGTGAGCGTCGACACCGCGGGGTACTGCCTGAGCGAAGTGAAGATCGGCTTGATCCCCGCGACCATCAGCCCCTATGTGATCCGTGCGATGGGCGCACGCGCGTCGCAGCGCTACTTCCTCACGGCCGAACGCTTCACCGCCGCCGAGGCGCACCGCATCGGCTTCGTGCACGAGGTGGTCGCGGCCGATGCGCTCGACGCCAAGGTCGACGAACTGCTCAAGGCGCTGACCGGCGCCAGCCCCGCGGCGGTGCGTTCGTGCAAGCAGCTGATCGCCGACGTCACCGGTCGCGCCATCGACGACGCGCTGATCGCGAAGACCGTCGACGGCATCGCCGACATCCGCGCCAGCGACGAAGGCCGGGAAGGCGTGCAGGCTTTCCTGCAGAAGCGCAAGCCCGCTTGGTTGGGATGACCATGCCCGAACTCGACATGCCCCAGTTGCTCGCGCTGGCCGCGGCGCTCGGCTGGGCCAGCGGCATTCGGCTGTACCTCGTGGTGCTGCTGACGGGGCTGGCCGGTTACTTCGGCTGGGTGCCGCTGCCCAGCGGCCTGCATCTGCTGGCGCACCCGGTGGTGCTGGCGGTGAGCGGCTTCATGGTGTTCGTCGAGTTCTTCGCCGACAAGATCCCGGGGCTCGATTCGCTCTGGGACATGGTGCATACCGTCATCCGCATCCCGGCGGGCGCAGCGCTCGCGGCTGGCGTGTTCGGTGGCGACCACGCGGTGATGGCGCTGGTCGCGGCGCTGCTGGGTGGCGGCTTCGCGGCCACGGCGCATGCGGCCAAGGCCACCACGCGCGCTGCCATCAACACCTCGCCCGAGCCCTTCAGCAACGTCGGCGCGTCGCTGGTCGAAGACAGCATGGTGCCGATGGGGCTTTGGCTCGCGGTCGCGCATCCGCTGGTGTTCGTCGTGCTCTTCATCGTCGTGCTGATCCTCAGCGTGTGGCTCATCCGAAAGAGCTGGCGCTTCCTGCGCGGGCTCGTGAGCCGCGTCACGCGCATCTTCAGCGGCAAGCCCGACCCAGGCGTGCAATCCGCCTTCTCATTCAAGACCAAGAACGCTCCCGGAGACCCACCGAATGTTTAAAAAGATCCTCATCGCCAACCGTGGCGAGATTGCCTGCCGCGTGGCGGCCACCGCGCGCCGCATGGCCATCCGCACCGTCGCCGTGTATTCGGACGCCGACGCGAACGCCAACCACGTGCGCGCCTGCGACGAGTCGGTGTACCTCGGCGGCAGCGCGCCGAAGGACAGCTACCTGCGCTGGGAAAAGATCCTCGAGGCCGCCAAGGCCACGGGCGCCGAGGCCATCCACCCGGGTTATGGTTTCTTGAGCGAGAACGAGGAGTTCGCGCAGGCCTGCGCTGACGCGGGCCTGGTCTTCATCGGCCCGCCGCCCTCGGCGATCAAGGCCATGGGCCTGAAGGCCGAGTCGAAGCAGTTGATGGAGAAGGCCCGCGTGCCACTGGTGCCCGGCTACCACGGCCACGACCAGGACCCGGCGCTGCTGCAGCGCGAGGCCGACCGCATCGGCTACCCCGTGCTCATCAAGGCGAGTGCGGGCGGCGGCGGCAAGGGCATGCGCGCGGTCGACAAGTCCGAAGACTTCGCGGCGGCGCTCGCGTCGTGCCAGCGTGAGGCCATCAACAGCTTCGGCGACGATGCGGTGCTGATCGAGAAGTACGTCCAGCGCCCGCGCCACATCGAGATCCAGGTGTTCGGCGACACGCGCGGCGATTGCGTCTACCTGTTCGAGCGCGACTGCTCGGTGCAGCGTCGCCACCAGAAGGTGCTGGAAGAAGCGCCCGCACCCGGCATGACGGAAGCGATGCGCGCGGAGATGGGCGCGGCCGCCGTGGCTGCGGCCAAGGCGGTGAACTACGTCGGCGCCGGCACCGTGGAATTCATCGTCGAGCAGCGCGATGGCGGCGCGATGAACTTCTTCTTCATGGAGATGAACACGCGGCTGCAGGTCGAGCATCCCGTCACCGAAGCCATCACCGGCCTCGATCTGGTCGAGTGGCAACTGCGCGTGGCCTCGGGCGAGCCGTTGCCGCTCAAGCAGAGCGAGCTGAAGATCCACGGTCACGCCATCGAGGCGCGCATCTGCGCCGAGAACCCCGACAACAACTTCCTGCCGGCCACCGGCACGCTGCAGGTCTATCGCAAGCCGCAAGCGACGGCCTTCCAGCGCAGCCGCGTGCGCATCGACGATGGCGTGCGCGAGGGCGGCGAGATCTCGCCCTTCTACGACTCGATGATCGCCAAGCTGATCGTCCACGGCGCCACGCGCGACGAGGCGCTGGCCCGGCTCGACGCGGCCCTGGCGCAGACGCACATCGTCGGCGTGCAGACCAACGTGCAGTTCCTGCGCGGCGTGCTCGCCACCGAATCGTTCGCCAGAGCCAACCTCGACACGGCGCTGATCGAACGCGAACGCGCGGTGCTGTTCGACCGCGAGCCACTCGGCCTGCCGCTGGCCGCGGCCGCATCCATCGCCCGCACGCTGCTCGACGAGCGCGCCACCGGTACGCCCGACCCCTTCAGCCAGCGCGACGGCTGGCGTTCGCTCGGCACCACGGCGCGCATCTTCGCCTTCGAGTTCCGCGGCGAGACGCAGACCGCGACGCTGCGCTACCTGCACGACGGCGCGCTGACGCTCGACGTCGGCGGCGCGGCGGGTCCGCTGGTCATCGGTCGCCTGCCCGACGGACAGATCGAGCTGGCCTTCAACGGCACACGCCACACGCTCGACGTGTACGCGCGCCAGGGCGCCGCGCACGTGTTCGCCGACAGGGGCGCCACGCGCATCACCGCCATCGACCGTCTCGCGCATGCCGGCGATAGCCAGGCCGAAGGCGGGCGCCTGACCGCGCCGATGCCGGGCAAGGTCGTGTCCTTCGCCGTCAAGGCCGGCGACAAGGTCGCCAAGGGCCAGCCGCTGGCCGTGATGGAGGCGATGAAGATGGAGCACACCATCGCCGCGCCGGCCGACGGCACGGTGGAGGAACTGCTCTACGCGCCGGGCGACCAGGTGACCGAAGGCGCAGAGCTGCTGCGCATCGCGGCCTGAGCCGGCAGCTCAGCCGCTGTCGCCCATCCGGAACTCGACGCGCACCGGTCGGGTGGGCTCGGTGCGTTGCTCCTTCATCCACTTCTCGGCGAACTCGCGCACCGTCTTCTCGGCCGCGGGCATCTGCTGCTGCAGGTACTCGGTGCGCTGCGCGCGCTGGGCCAGTTCGGGGCCGAGGTTCTTCAGCAAGTTTTCCTGATTGGCGGCGGCACCCGGCGCCAGCAGGCCGCCGCGTTCACTCGTGATCTGCGCCTTCTGCGTATCGATGCCCGGCGGCAGCAGCGGCTTGGGTGCCGGCACGCTGAGCACGTAGACGTCGCCGTCGAGCGTCAGCGTCCAGGTGTCCGCGAGTGGCAGCCGGTAGGTGTAGTGCACCGGCACGCGGATCTGGCCGATGCGCTCGCCCACGAGCGCCCCGCAGTCCTGCCCGAGCCAGGTGTACGACGAGCGCCACCGGAACTCCTCGGTCTTCACCAGCGTGGAGACCTCGAGAAATCCGCCGGGCGTGCGCAGCACGACGACCTGTGCCGGGTCGAGCATGCGCACCTGTTCCTGCGTCGACCCCCACGGCAGCCCGCGCGTGTAGAGCAGGGCACCCGCGACGCCTACCGCGAGGGCGACGATCGCCCAGAGGACAGGGAAGCGGGCAGGTGGGCGCACGGACTCTCTCGAGGCAAGGATGGATGACAGGTGTTTTCCATCCTAGCAGCCGGTGCCGCGCGCGCGGCCCGCTCAACCCGTTCAGTCCACGCGGATGTTCTTCGCCTTGACGATGCGGCTGTAGATGTCGGCGTCGCGGCGCACCATTGCCACCATCTCGTCCTGCGTCAGGCCCAGCGGTTCGCTGTTGAGGTCGCGGATGCGCTTGGCCAGGTCGGGATCCTTGCTGGCCTGGACCATCAGCGCGTTGAAGCGCGTGACGATCGGGGCCGGCGTCGCCGATGCCGCCCACAGGCCATGCCACGACATCATGGTCAGGCCGGGCACCACCTCCGACAGCGTGGGCACGGTGGGCATGGCGGGGTGGCGCGTCTCGCCGGAATAGGCCAGCGCCTGCACGCGGCCGCTGCTGATCAGCGGGTAGCCGGTGGCGATGGGTTCCATCAGCGTGTCGACCTGGCCGCCGATCAGGTCGGCCACCGGGCTGGCGCGGTAGGGCACATGCAGCATCTCGGTGCCGGTCTCGTCCTTGAGCCATTCGACGATCAGGTGCGAGGGGCTGCCGGCACCGTACGAGGCGTGCGAGATGGTGCCCGGCTTGGCCTTGGCCGCCGCCACCAGTTCCTTCACCGACTTGGCCGGGAACTTGGGTGGTGCGATGAGCACCAGGCCCTGGCGCATGGTGGTCGCCACCGGCACGAAGTCCTTCTGCGGGTCGTAGGGCAGCTTGCTGTAGATGTACGGGTTGATGGTGAACCCGGTCGAGAGGTTGTAGAGGTAGGTGTAGCCGTCGGCCGGTGCCTTGGCCACGGTGTCGGCCGCCAGGTTGCCGGCGGTGCCCGGCTTGTTGTCGATCACCACCGGCACGCCGAGCTGCTTCGACGCGTAGTCGCCGTACAGCCGCGCGAAGATGTCCGGCGGCGTGCCCGGCGCGAAGCCGACCACGATGCGGATGGGCTTGTTCGGCCAGGCCGCGGGCTGCGCGGCGGCCAGGCTGCACGCCAGGCCCAGGCAGAGGGGCGCCAACCATTGAATTCTCGAACGCATGTCTGTCTCCTTATGACGGGCGCTTGCCCGCTTGTTTGAAAAATCGCGCTGCTGTGTGGTGCGTGGGTGGCGGTCGGTCTCCTCAGTCGATCTGCGCGCCGGAGCGCTGCACGGCTTCGCCCCATTTCGCGATCTCGGCGCGCGCGAAGGCGTCGAGCGCGGCACCGCTCATGTCGCTGGGCTCGATGCCCTGCTGCGACAGCTTCTCGCGCACCTCCGGCTGCGCCAGCACCAGGCGCGTGGCCTCGCGCAAGCGGTCGCGCTGGTCGGCCGGCATCGTGGCCGGCGCGTACAACATGAACCAGGCGACCAGGTCGAAGTCGGGCACGCCCTGCTCGATCAGCGTGGGCACGTCGGGCGCGGCGGTGCTGCGTTTGGCGCTGGACACGCCCAGTGCGCGCAGCCGACCGGCTCGCACCTGCGGCAGCACCGCAGCCGGGTGATAGAACATGAACTGCACGTTGCCGGCAACCAGCTCGGTCATGGCCTGTGCGCCGTCGCGGTACGGCACGTGCACGAACTTCTTTCCGAGCCGCACGTTGAGCAGCTCGCCCGCCAGGTGCCCCGAGGTGCCGTTGCCGGCCGAGGCGAAGTTGACGGCCGCGTCGCCCGCCTGCCGCAGGTCGGCCACGTTCCTCCAGGGTGAGGCGGTGGGCACCACCAGCAGCGTCGGCGTGGCGCCGACGAAGCCCAGCGGCGCGAAGTCGCGCAGCGGCGAATAGCTCAGGCGCTTGTAGAGCGAGGGGTTGATGGCGTGCGTGCCGACCGTGCCCATCAGCAGCGTCTGGCCGTCGGTGCCAGGCTTGGCGACCTGCTCGCTGCCGATGGCGCCGCCCGCGCCGGGCTTGTTCTCGACGATCACGGCCTGGCCGAGCTGCCGGCCGAGCGCGTCGGCCAGCGTGCGGCCGACGATGTCGGTCGTCGTGCCCGCACCGAAGGGCACGACCAGCTTGATGGGGCGCGACGAGGGCGCCTGTGCGATGGCTGCACCGGCGGCCAGCAGCGTGCCGGCGATCACCAGACGGCGTGTGAGGCGCCGCGTCATGTCGATGCTCCGAAGCCGGCGGGCACGTCGCCCTCGTACTGCAGTTCGCGCGTGGCCTGGTACGACAGCGCGAAGCCGCTCGGCATCTCGGCCTCTTCGGCCAGGTGCGCGATCAGCCCCGCGGTGCGCGCGAGGATCGGCACGCCGCGCAGCGACGCCACCGGGAAGCCTACGCCCAGCAGCACGGCGGGAATGGCGGCCGAGACGTTCAGCCGCAGTTCCTTGCCGACGATGCCGGGGATCACGCGCTCGATCGCCTGCGCGATGTGCACGTAGCGCAGGTCGGCACCGGCTTCGGTGGCGACGGCGATGAGGCGGTCGACGCGTGGGTCGTTGCTCTTGTGCAGCGGATGGCCGTAGCCGGGAATCGAGCGGCGTTCGGCCTTCAGCGTGCGGATGACATCGGCCGCGACATCGTCGAGCGCCTCGCCTGCATCGACGCGTGCTGCCACCTTGGTGAACAGCCGGCCCGCAGTTTCCGACGCACCCAGGATCACCGAGCCGCAGCCCAGGATGCCCGCGGCCACCGCGCCCTGCAGCGCGTCGGGCGCGGCGGCGTAGGTCATGCGGCTGGCCTGCACGCTCGGCACCAGGCCGTGCTCGGCGATGGCGACCAGCGTGGCGTTGAGCACGGCGCTGCACGTCGCATCGGGGCGCTTGCCGGTGAGCAGCAGGAAGAAGTAGTCCGCGAAGGACACGTGCCCGATCAGGTCGTGGCAGAGGTCTTCGCCGCGCACGACGATGGTGTGTTCGTCCGACGTGCAGATGGCGGTGCGCGGGACGGTGGATTTGCCGATTTTCATGATGACGTGCGGGCTCAGACGGCCGAGGGTTGCAGGTGGAAGTCGTAGTGCGCGGACCAATAGGGCGTGTCCAGCGTGCGGCCGTCGGGCGCGGTGCCTGCGGGGTGCGGCTCGAAGTCGACGATCAGGCTGGGCCGCACGCCGAACACCGCGTCGGAATCGATGTACGGGCTGCCAGCGACGAAGAGGTGCGTGGTGATCGGCACATGCGCCGGGGCCGACACCATCATGTGGATGTGACCGGGCCGGTTGGGGTGGCGGCCCATGCCGTCGAGCATGCGGCCGACCGGGCCATCGACCGGCACCGGGTAGTACGACGGCCGGATCGACCAGAACCAGTAGCGGCCTTCGGCGTCGGTGCGGATGCGCGCGCGTGCGGCCATGCCGGCGCCTTCCACCTGCATGTCGTACACGCCTTCGCCGTCGCCCGACCAGATGTCGAGCAGCGCGCCGGCCAGCGGCTGGCCGCGCGTGTCGGTGACTCGGCCGCTGTAGAAGGTCGGCTCGCCTGGCGTGCCTTTCGCGATGTCGGCACCGCAGGGCATCTCCGGCGCGCCGGCCCAGTAGTAGGGGCCCTGCACCGTGGCTTCGGTGGTCGGCGTCACGGCCAGGCTGCCGGTGGCGCCTGCGCGCTCGGCCTCGCGTGCGGCACGCAGCTGGTCGAGCATCACGACCATCATCGAGGCGCCGAGCGTGTCCGACAGCAGGATGAATTCCTGGCGCTTGGCGTCGCAGGCCTGGCCGGTGGCGGTGAGGAACTCGATGCCGCGCATCCACTCGTCGGGCTTCAGGTCGACCTCGCGGATGAAGGCGTGCAGGTGCGTGATGAGCGAGGTCATGACCTGCGCGAAGCGCGGGTCGGTGGCGCCTTCGAGCCGCTGCAGCGCGGCCTGGGTCAGTTCGTTTTCGTTCGAGGGGGTCATGGGCTTGTCTCCGTTTTCTTTTGGGGGATGCGAGCTCAGGCGTCGCGCAACCGCCGTCGCAGCGGCTCGACGATGGCGTCGTTGTCGGCGCCGAGTGTGGGCGGTGCCGTGACGTCGAGCGGGCGTTCGCCGTCGAAGCTCACGGGTGAGCGAATCGTGCGCCACTCGCCGCCTTCGGGGTGCGGGGCGCTCACCTCGAGCTGGAGATGGCGCGCCTGCGGGTCTTCCATCGCTTCGCGCGTGTCGTACATCGGTGCGTGTGGCACGTCCTCGGCCTCGAGCCGGGCGCACCAGTCGGCGCGCGTGCGCTCGCGGAACAGGCCGTCGAGCAGCGCGATCATCTCGGTCTGGTGCGCGATGCGGCCTTCGCGGTTGGCGAAGCGCGGGTCCTGGAACAGGTCGGGCCGCTCGATGGCGTTGGCCAGGCCCTGCCAGAACTTCTCGGGAGACGACATGTGCAGCGCGATCCACAAGCCGTCGGCGCACTCGAGCACGTACGACTGCGACACGCTGGGCCGGCTGAAGGGGCCCATGATCTCGTTCTCGGAGAAGTAGTGCGTGAAGGCGTCGAGGTTGAAGTGGCACATGGCCTCGAGCATCGACACCTCCACCGTGCGGCCCACGCCCGTGCGGCCGCGCTCGATCAGCGCGCCCATCACACCGTAGGCCGCGTAGAAGCCGGTCATCGCATCGGCCACCGCCGGGCCGACCACGCGCGGGTTGGCCGGGTTGACCAGGAGCTTGAGGAAGGCGCTGGCGGCCTGGGCCACGGTGTCGTAGGCAGGGCGGCCGGCGGCGGGGCCGGTCTGGCCGAAGCCGCTGATGGCGCAGTACACCAGCCGCGGGTTGAGCTCGCGCAGGCGTGCCGCGCCGGCCCCCAGTCGCTCCGCGGCACCGGGGCGGAAGTTCTGGATGTAGACGTCCGACTCCTTCACTAGCGCGTCGAACACCGCCGCGTCGTCGGGCAGCTTGGGGTTGAGCGTGATGCTGCGTTTGTTGCGGTTGTAGGTCTGGAAGTGCGGGCTGTAGAGGCCGCCGCGGAAGGCGCGGAACGGGTCGCCGCTGCCGGGCTGCTCGACCTTGATCACCTCCGCACCGAGGTCGGCCAGGAACATGCCGGCGGCCGGGCCGGTGATGAACGTGCCTTGCTCCAGCACCTTGATGCCGCTGAGGACTTTTTGCAACGCGTTGTCTCCTGTGTTCTGTCGGCCCGTCGAGGGGCTGGGTGCGAACTCTAGGCAACGCGGGCGAATTCTCACAATGATGGTTTTTCATGGCTACCATCGACCGCATCGATCGTGAGCCATCGCATCACGGCACCTGGAGACATCCCATGGAACTGCGGCACCTGCGCTACTTCAGCGCGCTGGCCGGTTCGCTCAACTTCACGCGGGCGGCCGAGCGGCTGCACGTCACGCAGTCGACCCTGTCGCACCAGATCAAGCAACTGGAGGACGAGCTCGGCACGCAGCTCTTCGACCGCAGCGGCAAGCGGGTGGCGCTGACCGAGTCGGGCGAGGCCTTCCTCCACCACGCGACGCGGGCGCTGCAGGAAATCGACCGCGGGCTCGGCGCCTTGCGCGAAGACCCGAAGGAGGCCTCGGGTGAGTTGCGCATCGGCTCGACGCCGACCTTCAACCTCGGCTTCATCCCCGACTGCATCGCCGCCTTCCAGCCGCGCTACCCGGGCGTGCGCGTGGTGGTGGAGGAACTCGCGGCCGACCTGATCGCGCAGCGGCTGCAGCAGGGCACGCTGGACCTGGGCATCGCCTACCGGCCGGCGGCGCCGGGGGCGCTGCAGTTCGAGCCGCTCTACAACGAGGAGATGGTGCTGGTGGTGGCGCAGGGCCATCCGCTGGCGCGCCGCAAGCGGGTGCGCATGGTGGAGCTGCACCGCCTGCCGATGGTGCTGCTGCCGGCGAGCTTCGCCACGCGTCAGATGCTCGACGAGTGCTTCCGCTCCTGCGGGGCCGAGCCGCAGGTGGTGGCCGAGATCAACGCGCTGGCGCCGATCATGGGGCTGGTCGCGAAGACGCGGCTTGCCGCCATCGTCGCGGCCAACGCGGTGCTGCCGCACGCGGGGCTGGCCATCGTGCGGCTGGAGAGCCCGACGCCGGTGCGCACGCCGGGCATGCTGTGGTCGCCGCCGGCGCGCGAGTCGGCGGCCACGCGCGCCTTCTCGGCCATCGTGCGCAAGGTGGCGTTCCGCACCAGCCTGCTGGAGCGCGGCGACGCCAAGACGTAGCGGCTGTCGGCCCCAAGCCAGCGCCTGTCGGCATTTGCAACCGTGCTGGCGGGGATTGCCACCGCCGGGCCGACCGCGTGGCGCGCAGGTTCTTGCAGGCAGGCCGACAATCGAGGGCGGCATTCCTTCCCACAGTGAAGCAAGACAAGAGACACCCCATGAAACTCCCCTCCAAGGTCGAGATCGTCGACGTCGGCCCGCGCGACGGCCTGCAGAACGAAATGCAACCCGTGCCCGCCGCGGTGAAGATCGAGCTGGTGCACCGCCTGCAGGACGCCGGCCTGCGCGCCATCGAGGTGACCAGCTTCGTCAGCCCGAAGTGGGTGCCGCAGATGGCCGACAACGCGGAGGTGATGCACGGCATCCGCCGCGACCCGCGCGTGACCTACTCGGTGCTCACGCCCAACATGAAGGGCCTGGAGGCCGCACTCTCGGCACCGCGCGCCGAGTGGCCCGACGAGATCGTCGTCTTCGGCGCGGCGAGCGAGGCTTTCAGCCAGAAGAACATCAATTGCTCGATCGCCGAGAGCATCGAGCGCTTCGCGCCGGTGGTGGCGGCGGCGCGCGAGAAGGGCATCCGCGTGCGCGGCGCGATGTCCTGCACGGTCGGCTGCCCGTACGAAGGCGAGATCGCACCCGCCAAGGTGGGCTACCTCGCGCAACTCATGAAGGGCATCGGCGTGCAGCGCGTCGATGTGGCCGACACCATCGGCGTGGGCACGCCGCGCAAGGTGCAGGCCGCGATGGAGGCCACGCTGGCGCACTTCGGCATCGACGACATCTCGGGCCATTTCCACGACACCTACGGCCAGGCGCTGGTCAACACCCTCGCTGCGCTCGAACTCGGTGTGTGGAACTTCCAGTCATCCTCCGCCGGCCTCGGCGGCTGCCCCTACGCCAAGGGCGCGACCGGCAACGTCGCGACCGAGGACGTGGTCTACCTGCTGCACGGCATGGGCATCGAGACCGGCATCGACCTCGACCGGCTGGTCGATGCCGGCGTCTACATCAGCGAGGCGCTGGGGCGCAAGACGGGCTCGCGGGTCGCGACCGCCCTGCTGGCCAAGCGCGCATCGGCGAGCTGATCAGGCCGCCGCCACGGCGGCGGGCACGCGCTTCTTGAACAGGCCCAGCGCCAGGCCGGTGACCGCCGCACCGGCCGCGATGGCGGCCGCGTACAGCAGCACATGGTTCACGGCGTTGGGAATGGCCAGCACGAACACGCCGCCGTGCGGCGCCTGCAGGCCGATGTTCCAGGCCATCGACAGGCCGCCGGCCACGGCCGAGCCGAGCACGCAGGCGGGAATGACGCGCAGCGGATCGCGCGCCACGAAGGGGATGGCGCCTTCGGTGATGAACGCCAGCCCCAGCACGGCGGCCGCCTTGGATGCTTCGCGCTCTTCGGCCGTGAAGCGGCTCCTGAACAGCCAGCAGGCCAGGGCGATGCCCAGCGGCGGCGTCATGCCCGCGGCCATCGTCGCGGCCATCGGGTTGGCCACGCCGCTGGCGATCAGGGTGGTGGAGAACACATAGGCGGCCTTGTTGATCGGCCCGCCCATGTCGGCGGCCATCATGGCGCCGAGCACCACGCCCAGCAGCACGGCGCTGCCCGTCTGCAGGCCCTTGAGCCAGTCGGTTAGCGCGCTCATCACCGCGGCCATCGGCGTGCCGATGACCATCAGCATCAGCACACCGACGATGGCAGCGCCCAGCAAGGGCAGCAGCAGCACGGGCTTGAGGCCCTCCAGGCCGCGCGGCAGGCGGATCCAGCGGTTGAGCAGCTTCACGCTGTAGCCGGCGATGAAGCCCGCCGCGATCGCGCCCAGGAAGCCGGCCCCCACGGTGCCGGCCAGCATGCCGCCGATCATCCCGGGCGCGATGCCGGGCCGGTCGGCGATGGAGTAGGCGATGTAGCCGCCCAGCGCCGGCAGCATGAGCGCGAAGCCCGCCTTGGCGCCGATCTGGAACAGCACCCAGCCCAGCGTGCCCTTGTGGGCGTCGTCGTACACGTAGATGCCGCCCAGCGCGAAGGCCAGGGCGATGAGCAGCCCGCCCGCCACCACGAAGGGCAGCATGAAGGACACACCCGTCATCAGATGCTTGTAGGCGCTGACGGATTCGCGCTGCGGCGACCCGGAGGTCGATGCGGTCGATGCGCCGGCCGACGCGGCGGCGGCCTCCTCGCCCGCGCCCCACACCGCGGCCTGTGCCTGCGCCTGGGCGAACACCGCCGCCGCATCGTGGATGGCCGCCTTGGTGCCGGTGGCGTACAGGCGCTTGCCCGCGAAGCGGTCGCGGTTGACCTGCGTGTCGGCCGCGATCACGACCAGGTCGGCGTCGGCGATGTCCTCGGGCGTCAGCGTGTTCTGCGCGCCCACCGACCCCTGCGTCTCTACCTTGATCCGGTAGCCCAGGGCCTTGGCGCCTTGCTCCAGCGCCTCGGCGGCCATGAAGGTATGGGCCACGCCCGTGGGGCAGGAGGTGATGGCGACGATGCGCAGCGGTGCCACCGGCGCACCCGCCGTCGCGGCACCGGCAGCCCCCACCGCGGCCGGTGCGCGCGGTGCGGCCTCGACGGTCACGCCCGCCAGTGCAAGCGCCTCGCGCACCACCCGCGTGGCGTCGGCCAGTACGGCGGCCGGCGACGCTTCGTGCACGGGCGCGGCGACGGTGCCCAGCAGCTCCTGGCGGTCGATGCGCATGTCGGCGGCCACGATGACGGCGCTGGCACGTGCGAGTTCGGTGTCGCTGAAGCCGCCCTGCGTGCCCAGGCTGCTGTGCACGCTGAGCGCGATGCGGTGACCGAGCGTGGCGGCTGCAGCGCGCAGCGCCTCGGCCACCATGAAGCTGTGCGCCGGGCCAGCCTGGCTCGCGGCGATGGCGATGAGTTGGGCCATGGTGAATGTCTCCTGAGTCGGGGTTACAGCGGCAGGGCGGTGATGGCCGCCGCCAGGGCGTCCACGTCGGGGCGCGGCGGCAGGCCGGGGGCCACACGCTGGATGCGTGCGGCCGCGCAGGCCATGCCGAAGACGGCGGCTTCGGGCATGGCCCGGCCTTGCGCCAGGGCGGCCAGCGTGCCCGCGACCAGCGCATCGCCCGCGCCCACGGTGGTGGCCACGGGCACCGTCGGCGCGGCGGCGTGCCAGCAGCCTTCGGGCGAGGCGATCACGGCGCCGTCCCCGCCCAGCGACACGGCCAACTGACGCACACCGTGGTCGCGGCACAGGGCCCGGGCGGCGGCGGCCACGTCGGCCAGCGCGGGCAGGGCACGGCCGGCCAGTTCTTCCAGCTCGGCCCGGTTCGGCTTGATGAAGGCCACGGGCACCACAGGGCCGCGCGCCGGGTCGGCCAGATGGCGCAGCAGCTGCAGCAGCACGGCGCCGCCGGTGTCGATGGCGATGTGCGCGCCGCGTGCGGCCAGGGCGCGAGCGATGCGTTCCCACACCGCCGCATCGGCGCCGGGCGGCAGGCTGCCGGCCAGCTCGCACCAGTCGCCGGGCTGCACGCGTTGCGCTAGGCTGACCAGCAGGTCGATCTCGGCGCGGGCCAGCGCTTCGGGCGACAGCGCCAGGCCGGGCAGGTTGATGTCAGTCGAGTCGCCGCGCGCCGTGTCGGCGATCTTGATGTTGGTGCGGGTGCTGCCGGGCAGCCGCAGCATGCCGTCGTCGATGCCGCGTGCGGCAAAGGCCTCGCGGAACACGGCGTCGTTGTCCGCGCCCAGCCAGCCGCAGGCGGTGACGGGCTGGCCCAGGGCGGCCAGCACGGCGGCCACGCCGACGCCCTTGCCGCCGGCTTCGACCTGCTGGCCTTCGGCGCGATGCACCGCGCCGGGCGTGAGCGTGTGCACGCGCACGGTGTGGTCGATGGCGGGGTTGAGGGTGATGGTGAAGATGCGCGGGGCCGCCAGGCGGGGTGCGGGCACGCTGTCGGCCGGGGCGTGGTGAAGGGCAGGGGACATGGTGGGCTCCTCGGCCTCAGGCGCCGGCCGAGCGCAGCGCGGCACCCAGGGCGCGCACCTCGTCGGCGGTGTCCACGTCCAGCGCGCGGCGCGCCAGGTCCTGCAGCTCGGCCAGCGAATGGCGGCGCAGCAGGGCCTTGACGGTGCCTACGTCGCTGCTGCTCATGCTCAGCTCGTCCACGCCCAGGCCGACCAGCAGGGCGGCGCCCAGGGGCTCGCCCGCCAGGCCGCCGCACACGCCCACCCAGCGCCCGTGTCGGCGCGCGCCGGCCACCGTGCGCTCCACCAGGCGCAGCACGGCGGGGTGCAGGCTGTCGGCCATGCCGGCCAGCTCCGGGTGCTGGCGGTCCACCGCCAGGGTGTATTGGGTGAGGTCGTTGGTGCCGATGGAGAAGAAGTCCACGTGCGCGGCCAGCCGGTCGGCCAGCAATGCGGCCGAGGGCACCTCGATCATGATGCCGACGGGCACGGCGGGGGCGTTCAGCTCGGCGCGCACGGCCTCCATGCGCGCGCGCAGGGTGCGCACTTCCTCCACCGTGCTGATCATCGGGAACATCACCTGCAGCGGCCCGTGCCGTGCCGCCCGGTACAGGGCGCGCAGCTGGGGCACGAGCAGGTCGTCGCGGCGCAGCGCCAGGCGGGCGCCGCGCACCCCGAGGAAGGGGTTTTCCTCCACCGGCAGATCCAGGTGGGGCACCTTCTTGTCGCCGCCGATGTCCAGCGTGCGCACCACCAACGGCAGGCCGTGCAGGGCCTCGACCATGGCGCGGTAGGACTGGTACTGGTCTTCCTCGTCGGGCACGGTGTTGCGTTCCAGGAAGAGGAACTCGGTGCGCATCAGGCCCACGCCTTCGGCCCCGGCCTCCAGCGCCCTGGCGACCTGGTCGGCGCGGTTCACGTTGGCGGCGATCTCCACCGTGTGGCCGTCGGTGGTGGTGGCGGGCTGCTGGCGGCTGCGGGATTCTTCCTCCTGCAACTGGGCCAGGCGGGCGATGTGCGCGCGGGCCTCCACCAGCGCGATCTCGCTGGGCGCCACGTACAGGCGACCGCGATAGCCGTCGAGGATGGCCACGGTGCCCGCCAGGGAAGGCGTGCCCGCATCGCCACTGGCGCCGGCCGGCAGCACCGCCGGGCCGGCCGCCACCACGGCGGGCAGGCCCAGCGCCCGCGCCAGGATGGCGGTGTGCGCCGTGGGTCCGCCGCGCGCGGTGCAGAAGCCGCGCACCCGGGCGGGGTCGATCTGCGCCGCCATCGAGGGCGAGATGTCGTCGGCCAGCAGGATGGCGTCCTCGGGCCAGGCGGGCTGGCTCGAGCCGGTGTCCTGGCCCCGGCCCAGCAGGTGGCGCAGCACGCGCTCGCCCACGTCCTGCAGGTCGGCCGCGCGCGCGGCGAGGGTGGCGTCGGCCAGTGCGCGCTGGGCGCTCACGCGCTCGGCCATGGCCTGGCGCCAGGCCCAGGCGGCGCCGTGCTGCTGCACCACGCTGCGGCTGACGGCCTGCAGCAAGTCGGCATCCTGCAGCAGGCCCTGGTGGGCGGTGAAGATGGCCGCCTGTTCCTGGCGTCCGCCGGTGCGTGCCTCGGCCGCCAGTTGCTGCAGCTGGGCCAGGGCGGTGGTCAGGGCGTGGTCCAGGGCCGCGGCCTCGGCGGCGACGGAGGCGAAGCGGTCTTCCACCTCCAGGGCCGTGTCGCCCACATGCACCAGGGTGCCCACCACCAGCCCGGGGCTGGCGGCAATGCCGGTGACGGTGCGGCGTGCGGCGGGTTGCCAGTCGCCCAGCGCGCGGCCCAGCCCTTGGGCCTGGGCCTGGCGTGCGGCCGACAGCTCGGCCTGGCGGCTTTCTTCGTCGCCCAGGCGGGCGATGGTGGCCGACAGCGTGGCCACGGCCGCCGCCGCATCCGCCCCCTGGGCCGACAGGCGCAACTGCGCGCCCCGGCCGGCGCCCAGGCTCAGCAGCGCGGCGACGCTCTTGGCGTCGGCCACCGTGTCGCCGCAGCGCACGTGCACGCGGGCCTGGAAGCGCCCGGCCACACGCGCCCATTCGCCCGCCGGGCGGGCATGCAGGCCGCTGGGGTAGTTGAGCGACAGCTCGCGCCCCAGCGGGAAGTCCTCCAGCGCCGCGGCGTCGCCGGCGGCCCCGGCCGGGGTGTCGGCGACGAGCGTGCGGACGATCTCCTGCGCGTCGGTGGTGGTGGCCAGGCGCTGCATGAGCGCGCTGTCGCGCATCACGCGGGTCAGGCGGCGCAGCACCTGCAGATGCTCGTCCGACGCGGCGGCGATGGCCACCACCAGGCGCGCCTGCTTGGCATCGTCGCCCCAGCGCACGCCTGCGGGCACCTGCAGCACGGCCAGGCCGGTGCGCAGCACCAGATGCTTGTCCTCCACCATGCCGTGGGGAATGGCCAGGCCCTCGCCCAGGAAGGTGTTGGCCGCGTTCTCCCGCTGCCACAGGCTGTCGACGTAGGCCGGGTGGATGTGGCCGGCCTGCGCCAGCAACGCGCCCGCCGCGCGCACGGCATCCTCTCGGTTGTGCGGGGCCGCGCCCAGGCGGACCTCGACCGGAATGGTGGACATGCTCGTGTCTCCTGAAAATTTGGTATCGATTCCAGAAACGGGATTATGAAATGCCGGTCGCGGGCGCGGCAAGATGGCGCTGCCCGCATGGGCCGTCGTTTGCGGGAAAACCCTGAGGAAATGACACGGGTCGACAGCGGGTTGTCGCCTTCGATGTCTCAGGAATGGCCGGGGCGCCCATCCCTCATCGATGGTGCTTGCACATCTTTTGTTGAAATCGTTACCATCGATTGCCGCACGCCAGAACCAACCGGAACCCCGTTGGCGTGCCGTCCCGCCGTGGGCGGGTGGTGCGGGGCAGCTTTTGCAGGAGTTCGGGAATTGGCCAGCATCAAGGACGTGGCGCAGCGCGCCGGCGTATCGACCACCACCGTCTCGCGGGTGCTCAGCACGCCGCAGGCGGTGCGCGCCCCGCTGCGCACGCGGGTGGAGCAGGCGATCGCCGACCTGGCCTACCGCCCCAACCTGGCGGCGCGCCGCCTGCGCCAGCGCCGCGCCTCGCTGGTGGGGCTGATCGTGTCGGACATCCGCAGCCCTTTCTTCACCGACGTGGGCCGCGCCGTGGAAGACATGGCCTACCGCCACGGCTTGCGCCTCATCCTGTGCAACAGCGACGAGAACCCCGCCAAGGAGCAGTCCTACCTGGAGCTGATGGCCGACGAGCAGGCCAGCGGCGTGATCCTCTCGCCCACCATGCAGGGGCTGCAACGCCTGCGGCCGGAGGCCTGGCCGTTCCCGCTGGTGCTGGTGGACCGGGCACTCGAAAGCACCCGCGCCGACCGCGTGGTGCTGGACAACCAGGCCGCCGCACGCCGCGCCACCGAGCACCTGCTGCAGTCGGGCTACCGCCGCATCGCCCTGCTGGCGGGCGCCCACAGCACCACCGGCCAGCAGCGCCACGCGGGCTATGTGCAGGCGCTGGCCGCGCAAGGCCTGGCGCCCTGGCCGGTGTGGGTCGAGCCCACGCACCAGGCGGGCGTGCGGGCCGCCGCCGACGTGCTGGCCGGCACCGAGCGCCCCGATGCCCTGCTGGTGACCAACGGCCTGCTGCTGCTGGGCGCGCTGCAGGCGGTGCAGGCCGCCGGCCTGCGCACCCCGCACGACATCGGCCTGGCCGGCTTCGACAACAACGACTGGACCGCGCTGCCCGCGCTGGACGTGACCACCGTGGCCCAGCCCACCTACGACATCGGCCGCACCGCCGCCGAGCTGCTGCTGCAGCGCATGCAGGACCCGGCGCGCCCGGTGCGCCAGGTCGTGCTGGAGGGCGCGCTGGTGGTGCGCGGCTCCAGCGCCGGACGCTCATAAGATCGGCGTTTTCAACGAAGGCCCGCAAGGCCGTGCCGATCTCATGTGCGGTTCCGAACTCCACTCCCTCCCCGACAGCGTGCAGCGCGTGGCGCGCCTGCTGCAGGACGCTGGCCATGCACATGCACCGCGCATGCTCGACGACGCCGCGCGCACCGCGCAGCAGGCCGCCGACGCGCTGGGCATCGCGGTCGGGCAGATCGCCAAGAGCATCGTGTTCCGGCGCAAGAGCGACGACGTGGCGGTGCTGGTCGTCACCTCCGGCGACAAGCGCGTGGACGAGAAGAAGGTCGACGCCCTCGTCGGCAAGACCGGCCGCGCCGACGCCGAGTTCGTGAAGGCGAAGACGGGCTTCTCGATCGGCGGCGTGTCGCCCTTCGCGCATGCCACGCCGCCGGTCACGCTGATCGACCGCGAGCTGTTCCGCTTCGACGAGATCTGGGCGGCGGCCGGGCATCCGCATGCCGTGGTGAAGCTGACGCCACAGGACCTCGAACGCCTCACCGGTGCGCCGGTGGCGGAGGTGGTGTGACGATGAACGCGACCGATGCCGCCACGCTCGCGCGCCGCGCGGCCGAGGTCGCCGGCACCATTGGCGACGACCTGCCGTCGCCCTGCGTGTCGGTCTGCCGCATGGACGCCGAGCGCGTGTTCTGCACCGGCTGCCTGCGCACCATCCCCGAGATCGCCGGCTGGAGCCGCTCCGACGCGGCGAGCAAGCGCAGCATCTGGCACGCGATCGAATTGCGTGCATCGGCGCATGCCGATCTCCTTCGATCCACCGGAGACCTCACGCCATGAAGCACATCGACTTCTACCTCGACTTCATCTCGCCCTACGCCTACCTCGCCTTCGAGCACCTGCCCGAAGCGCTCGAGGGCCTGAGCTACAGCGTGACCTACAAGCCGGTGCTGCTGGGCGCCATGCTCAAGCACCACGGGCAGAAGGGGCCGGCCGAAGTGCCGGGCAAGCGGGCCTGGACCTACCGCCATGTGCTGTGGCTCGGCCATGCGCACGGCATCCCGATCGAGATGCCGGCCACGCATCCCTACAACCCCTTGCCGCATCTGCGCCTGGCCTTGTCGACCACGCACGATGGCGCCATCAGCCGCCTCGTGGCCGAGACGATCTTCCGCGACGTGTGGCGCGGCGGTGCGGAGGCGGGCGATGCGAGCCGGCTGGCGGCCCTGGCGTCGCAGCTGACACCGGTGCGTGACGGCAGCGGCGATGCGGCGAAAGCCGCCCTGCGCGCCAACACCGACGAGGCCATCGCGCGCGGCGCCTTCGGCGTGCCGACCTACGTGCTCGACGGCCGCCTGTTCTGGGGCTTCGACGGGCTCGCGATGCTGCGTGCTGCCGCGCAGCATGACCCGTGGTTCGACGGCCCGGCGTGGACCCGCGCCGACCAGCGTCCGGGCCTGTCGCGCAACATTCCTTGACGTTTCCTGCATGCTGAAACCCCGGGCGCGGGTTTCACCTTAAATCGTCAGCGACGGTTCAGTTTGGCGAAAGGCTCCGGTCAGTCGCCCCTCCAAGAATGCGCCACGGCCCGGAAAACCGGGACGCAGTACATCAACAGGAGACGACAGATATGGCAGCCACACTAGATTCGAGGGGGGTGCCGCATCCGGCCCCCCGGCCCATGTCCGCCGAGGAAAAGAAGGTCATCTTCGCTTCCTCGCTGGGCACCGTGTTCGAGTGGTACGACTTCTACCTCTACGGTTCGCTGGCGGCGATCATCGCGCGGCAGTTCTTCAGCGGCCTGGATGCGGGCGCAGCCTTCATCTTCGCGCTACTGGCCTTCGCGGCGGGCTTCCTGGTGCGGCCTTTCGGCGCCATCGTGTTCGGCCGCCTGGGCGACATGATCGGGCGCAAGTACACCTTCCTGGTCACCATCCTGATCATGGGCCTGTCGACCTTCATCGTCGGCCTGCTGCCCAGCTACGCCACCATCGGCGTCGCGGCACCGGTCATCCTGATCGCGCTGCGCATGCTGCAGGGCCTGGCGCTCGGCGGCGAGTACGGCGGTGCCGCCACCTACGTCGCGGAACATTCGCCGCACGGCAAACGCGGTGCCTACACCTCGTGGATCCAGACGACCGCCACGCTCGGCCTGTTCCTGAGTCTGCTGGTGATCCTCGGCGTGCGGCTGGCCGTCGGTGAGGCCGCCTTCGCCGACTGGGCCTGGCGCATTCCGTTCCTGGTGTCGATCCTGCTGCTGGGCGTCTCAGTGTGGATCCGCCTGTCGCTGTCGGAATCGCCGGCCTTCCAGAAGATGAAGGCCGAGGGCAAGACCTCGAAGGCGCCGCTGTCCGAATCCTTCGGCGAGTGGAAGAACCTGAAGATCGTGATTCTGGCGCTGGTCGGCCTGACCGCCGGCCAGGCCGTGGTCTGGTACACGGGCCAGTTCTATGCGCTGTTCTTCCTGACGGCCCAACTGAAGGTCGATGCAACCACCGCGAACCTGATGATCGCTGCGGCACTGCTGATCGGCACGCCCTTCTTCGTGGTGTTCGGCACGCTGTCGGACAAGATCGGCCGCAAGCCGATCATCATGGCCGGCTGCCTGCTGGCCGTGGTTACCTACTTCCCGGTCTTCAAGATGATCACCGAAGCCGCCAACCCCGACCTGGCCAAGGCGCAATCCACCGCCGGTGTCGTGGTGACGGCCGACCCAGCCAGCTGTTCCTTCCAGGGCAACCCGGTGGCCCGCGAGATCGACTTCAAGAGCTCTTGCGATATCGCCAAGCGCTACCTCGTGCAGAACTCGGTGAGCTATGAAAACGTGGCCGGCCCGGCAGGCTCGCCGGCCGTGGTGAAGATCGGCGCCAAGAGCGTGGCGGCGCCCGCGGGCAACGTGGTCAACCTGAAGTTCGATGAAACGTCGGCCAAGGCCATCGCGGCCTTCAAGAAGGAAGTCGGCGACGACCTGAAGGTCGCGGGCTACCCGGCCAAGGCCGACCCGGCCAAGATGAACAAGGTGCTGACGGTGGCGCTGCTGTTCTGGCTGGTGCTGCTGGTGACCATGGTCTACGGCCCCATCGCCGCCATGCTGGTCGAGATGTTCCCCACGCGCATCCGCTACACCTCGATGAGCCTGCCGTACCACATCGGCAACGGCTGGTTCGGCGGCCTGCTGCCCACCACCGCCTTCGCCATCGTGGCGAGCACCGGCAACATGTACAACGGCCTCTGGTACCCGATCATCATCGCGGGCATGACGCTGGTGATCGGCACGCTGTTCATCCGCGAGACGAAGGACGTCGACATCTACGCCAACGACTGATCGGCGCCAGGCCTCGACCGCGGGCGCGCGGCGAGGCTGTTCAGCACAGGGGCTTCATGCCAGCCGATGGGCCGCATGAAGCCCTTTTTCTGAACATCGCACAACCTCAGGAGACCCCACCCATGTGGAAACTCGTCGTCGGCTTCGTCATCTTCGCCGCGGTATCGCTCTATTTCATCGGCAAGGCGGGCGACAAGGTCGACATGTCCGGCGAGAAGCACGGCGGCGATGCCACGCATGAGCCGGCGCCCGCGGCCAGTGCGCCGAAGTGAAGACGGCCGGGCGCCTTCTTCGGCCGCTCAGCGCTTGAACTTCCCGTCGCTGATGATCGACAGGTCCGCGAAGTCGATGCCGGAGTGGTCGGTGGGCGAGTAGTTGATGTCGAGCCCGCCGCCCAGGTCGTAGTTGCGCAGCCCGTCGAGCGCCGCCAGCACCTTGGCGCGCGTGGGTTTCGGGCCGGCGCGGCGCAGGGCTTCCACCAGCACCTTGGCGGACGCGAAGCCCTCGAGCATCTGCGGCGTCAGCTCGCCCTGGCCCTTGGCCTTGGCCAGTGCCTGGGCTTCCTTCACCATGGGCTGGGCGATGGCCCGCTCCGACGGGAACACCTGCGTCACGATCACGCCGCCGCTGGCCTTGCCCAGCTGCTTGATGAAACCGCCCGACGCGTTGTTCGACAGCGTGACGACCTGCGCCGCCGAGCCGGAGGCCCGCAAGCCCTTCACGCCCTCGGCCACCGCGTCGGCCGAGCCGATCCAGAGCACGGCCTGCGGGTTGGCCTTGGCCAGCGCCGGCAGGATGGCGGCGTAGTCGGGCTTGTCGCGGTCGGCCGGGATCACCGCCACCGGCTGGATCTTCGCCTTGGCGAAGCCGTTGCTGGCGCCTTCCAGGCCGTCCTTGCCGAAGGAGTCGGCGGCGTGCACGACGGCGATGCGGTCGATGCCCACGGTGTGCAGGTGCTGCACCGCCTTCTCCGACTCGCGCTGGTAGGTGGAGCGGACGTTGAAGACGTGCTTTTGCACCGGCTTGTGCAGCACCATCGCGCCGGTCGACGGGCCGATCAGCGCCACGCCGTGCTTGTCGAGCCACGGCAGGATCGCCTGGGTGTGGGGCGTGCCCCGGCTCATGAAGAGGGCGACGACCTTGCGCTCCTCGATCAGTACGCGCGCGTTCTCGCCGGCACGCTTCACGTCGAAGCCGTCGTCCAGACGGACGATCTCGATCGGCTCGCCGTTCACGCCGCCCTGGGCGTTCACGCTGTCGATCATCAACTGCGCGCCCAGGATGGTTTCGTTCATGCTGCCCGCCACCGGGCCGGTGATGCCGGCGGTCTGGCCGATCAGGATCTGGGCCGGGGCGGCGCTGGCGCCCACGGCCAGCAGGCCGGCCACGCAGAGCAGACGAAGATGCTTCATGTCGAGTTCCGAGAAGAGGTGCGGAGGAGACGGGGGGAGAAGCCCTGTCGCGGAGGTTGCATTTGTTACCAAATGTCTATTTTTGAGGCCCCGGGGAAACCCTTGGGTCTTGTGCGCCATGTCACGGCGCGGGCGGAAAGCAGCGCAACCCCTTCCTAGAATGTCTGCCCCACCCCCAAGGCACGCATGACACAGGGCTCCATCCGGATTCGCGGCGCACGCCAGCACAACCTCCAGAACCTCGATCTCGACATCCGCACCGGCGAGATGACCGTGGTCACCGGCCCCAGCGGGTCGGGCAAATCGAGCCTCGTGTTCGACACGCTGTACGCCGAGGGGCAGCGCCGCTATGTCGAGACCTTCTCGGCCTACGCCCGCCAGTTCCTCGACCGCATGGACAAGCCGGCGGTCGATAAGGTGGAAGGCGTGCCGCCCGCCATCGCCATCGACCAGACCAACCCGGTGCGCTCCTCGCGCTCCACGGTCGGCACGATGACCGAGCTGAACGATCACCTGAAGCTGCTCTACGCCCGTGCGGCCCAGTTGTTCGACCGCGACACGGCGCTGCCGGTGCGCCACGACTCGCCCGACACCATCTACGCGGCGCTGGTCGAGCGTGCAGCGGCGGCCGGTGATCCGCGCATCGTGGTGACCTTCCCGGTCGAGCTGCCCGCCAGCACGACGCCCGAAGAAGTGACGCAGTGGCTGTCCGCCAGCGGCTTCACGCGCGTGCAGGCCGAGCGCGAGGTCGCGACGCCGACCGGCCCGCGCAAGGTGCTCGACGTGGTGGCCGACCGCTTCCGCCTCTCAAGCGCCGAGCGGGCCCGCGTGCTCGAAGCCATCGAGACTGGGCTGAAGCGTGGCGTGGGCCGGCTCACCGTGTATGCGGTGCCGGCGGACGAGGGCGCAGCACCCGACATCTGGAAGTTCTCGACCGGATTGCACTGCCCGGAGACCGACATCCGCTACGGCGACCCGATCCCGTCGATGTTCTCCTTCAACTCGGCCGTCGGTGCCTGCGAGACCTGCCGCGGCTTCGGCCGCGTGATCGGCGTCGACTTCGGCCTGGTCATTCCCAACGACAAGCTCACGCTGCGCGCCGGCGCGATCAAGACCATCCAGACGCCTGCGTGGAAAGAGGCGCAGGACGATCTCATGCGCCATGCCGAAGACGCCGGCATTCCGCGCGACACGCCCTGGGCCAAGCTCACGCAGGAGCAGAAGGACTGGGTGCTCGACGGCTCACCCAACTACAAGGGCAAGTGGAACCAGCAGTGGTATGGCATCAAGCGCTTCTTCGGCTACCTGGAGAGCAAGGCGTACAAGATGCACATCCGCGTGCTGCTGTCGAAGTACCGCAGCTACACGCCGTGCCCGACCTGCAGCGGCGCGCGCCTGAAGCTCGACAGCCTGCTGTGGCGCATCGGCCGCAAGGAAGATGCCGACGCCGTGCTCGCGCCGGGCAAGCGCTTCCTGCCGGTCGGCACGAAGTGGTCTCGCGCGCAGCTCGAGGCGCTTCCCGGCCTGTGCCTGCACGACCTGATGCTGCTGCCCATCGAGCGGCTGCGGAAGTTCTTCGACGGCATCGAGCACCGCGGCAACGGCGCGAACGCCAACGAAGGCGATGCCCAGGCGCTCAAGCTGCTGTTCGAGGAGATCACCACGCGCCTGCGCTACCTGCACGACGTGGGCATCGGCTACCTGACGCTCGACCGCCAGAGCCGCACGCTCTCCGGCGGCGAGGTGCAGCGCATCAACCTCACGACCGCGCTCGGCACCTCGCTGGTCAACACGTTGTTCGTGCTCGACGAGCCCAGCATCGGCCTGCACCCGCGCGACATGAACCGCATCACCGAAGCCATGCTGCGCCTGCGTGACGCGGGCAACACGCTGGTGGTGGTCGAACACGACCCGGCCGTGATGCTGGCGGCCGACCGCGTGATCGACATGGGCCCCGGCCCCGGCATCCGCGGCGGCCAGATCGTGTTCGACGGCACCACCGACGAACTGCGCAATGCGCACACGCTGACCGGCGACTACCTCGGCGGCCGCAAGCAGATCGGCATGGGCTTCAAGCGCGCGGTGACCGACAGCACGCCGCGCCTCATCCTCGAAGGCGCGCGCGAGCACAACCTGCAGAACATCACCGTCGAGTTCCCTCTGCAGCGCCTGGTGGTCGTCACCGGCGTCAGCGGCTCGGGCAAGTCGACGCTGGTGCAGGACGTGCTGGCGCCCGCGCTGATGCGCCACTTCGGCAAGGCGACCGAGTCGCCCGGCGAGCACGACCGCCTGCTGGGCGCCGACCACCTGAGCGATGTCGTCTTCGTCGACCAGTCGCCCATCGGCAAGACGGCGCGTTCCAACCCCGCCAGCTACGTCGGCGCGTGGGACGCCGTGCGCGAGATCTTCGCGACGGCCGGGCTGTCGCGCCAGCGCGGCTACACCGCCAGCAAGTTCAGCTTCAACAGCGGCGACGGGCGCTGCCCGACCTGCGGCGGCTCGGGCTTCGAGCACGTCGAGATGCAGTTCCTCTCCGACGTGTACCTGCGCTGCCCCGACTGCGACGGTCAGCGCTACCGCCCGGAGATTCTCGAAGTGAAGATCGAACGCGGCGGCCGCAGCCTGAACGTGGCCGACGTGCTCGACCTCACGGTGGCCGAGGCCGCCGCGACCTTCGCGAACGACCGCGACGTGCTGCGCGTGCTGCAGCCCATCGTCGACGTCGGCCTCGACTACGTGAAGCTGGGCCAGCCGGTGCCGACGCTGTCGGGCGGCGAGGCGCAGCGCCTCAAGCTCGCGGGCTTTCTGGCGGAGGCCGCGAAGAGCGGCACGGCCAGCAAGCAGTCGGTGGCGCGGCGCGGCACGCTCTTCCTGTTCGACGAGCCGACCACCGGCCTGCACTTCGACGACATCTCGCGCCTGATGCGCGCGCTGCGCAAGCTGCTCGATGCGGGCCATTCGCTGGTCGTCATCGAGCACAACCTCGACGTGATCCGCGCCAGCGACTGGCTGATCGACCTCGGCCCCGAAGGCGGCGACGGCGGCGGCCAGGTCGTGGCCGTGGGCACGCCGGAGCACGTGCGCGAGATGAAGGGCTCGCTCACCGGCGACGCATTGCGCGACTACGAACTCTCGCTCGGCCCGTCGCGCCATGCGGTGCGCGAGCGCAGCGGCGCCGAGCTGGCACGGCGTGCGCTGCCCACCTTCGGCCGCGAGGCGATCCAGATCGTCAACGCGCGCGAGCACAACCTGAAGAACCTCAGCGTCGATATCCCGCGCGGCAAGTTCAGCGTGGTGACGGGCGTCAGCGGCTCGGGCAAGTCGACGCTGGCCTTCGACATCCTGTTCAACGAAGGCCAGCGGCGCTACCTCGAATCGCTCAACGCCTATGCGCGCAGCATCGTGCAGCCGGCAGGCCGGCCCGAGGTCGATGCGGTCTACGGCATTCCGCCGACGGTGGCCATCGAGCAGCGCCTGTCGCGCGGCGGCCGCAAGAGCACGGTGGGCACGACCACCGAGGTGTGGCACTTCCTGCGCCTGCTGTACGTCAAGCTCGGCACGCAGCATTGCATCCACGACGGCGCGGCCGTGCAACCGCAGACGCCCGACAGCATCGCGGCGCAGTTGCTGAAGAACTTCCGCGGCCAGCACATCGGCCTGCTCGCGCCACTGGTGAGCAACCGAAAGGGCGTCTACACCGAGCTGGCCGACTGGGCACGGCCGCGCGGCTACACGCACCTGCGGGTCGACGGCGGCTTCCTGCCGGTCACGCCCTTCCCGCGGCTGGACCGCTTCAAGGAACACAGCATCGAGTTGCCGGTGGCCAGCCTCGACGTGTCGCCGTCGAACGAGGCGGCGCTGCGCGAGGCGCTGACCAAGGCGCTCGAACTCGGCAAGGGCGTGGTGCACGTGCTGAGCGACATCGATGCGCTCAAGCCCGCGATGGAGGCCGGCGAGCCGACGGCGGGCATCGGGCGCACGCAGGTCTTCTCCACGCTGCGCGCCTGCCCGGTCTGCAGCACGAGCTACGCCGAACTCGACCCGCGCCTTTTCAGCTACAACAGCAAGCACGGCTGGTGCCCCGACTGCGTGGGCACGGGCGTGAAGCTGACCAAGGACCAGCGCAAGGTCTACGACGACTCGGTGCTGGCCGACGACCAGAAGGGCCGCGAACAGACCTTCGCCGAACCCGAAGCCGAAGACGTGGGCGAGACGGTCTGCCCGACCTGCGAGGGCCGCCGCCTGAACGCGACCGCACGCGCGGTGAGCTTCGGCCCGGCGACGCATCCGGCCGCCCATGCCGGCCCGTTCGGCGCGGGCGGCATCGGCATCACCGAGATCGCACGCATGAGCGTGATGGACATCCGGCAGTGGTTCGAGGGCCTCGCGCTCGTCGGCCGCGAGGCGGAGATCGCACGCGACCTGGTGCCCGAGATCAAGAGTCGGCTCGAGTTCCTCGAAGAGGTCGGCCTCGGCTACCTCACGCTGGACCGTGGTGCACCGACGCTCTCCGGCGGCGAGGCGCAGCGCATCCGCCTGGCGGCGCAACTCGGCAGCAATCTGCAGGGCGTGTGCTATGTGCTCGACGAGCCGACCATCGGCCTGCACGCGCGCGACAACCGCATCCTGCTCAATGCGCTGCACAAGCTCGGCGAGAAGGGCAACACGCTGGTGGTGGTGGAGCATGACGAAGACACCATCCGCCGCGCCGATCACATCATCGACATCGGCCCCAGCGCGGGCAAGCGCGGCGGCCGACTGGTGGCCGAAGGCACGGTGGCCGACATCGAGGCGGCGGGCGATTCGCAGACGGGCCGCTACCTGCGCGATGCGATCAAGCATCCGTTGCAGGAACGTCGCGCCGTGCCCCCGCCCGAGCCCGGCGCGCCCGACTGGCTCACGGTGCACGGCGCCGACCTGCACAACCTGCAGGACGTGACGACCACCTTGCCACTGCACCGCCTGGTCGCGATCACCGGCGTCAGCGGCTCGGGCAAGTCGACGCTCGCGCGCGACGTGCTGCTGACCAACGTGCAGGCGATCGTCATCCAGCGCATGACCAAGGCCGGCCGCGACAAGGATGCGGTGGGCAAGCGCGCCGCGTGGTCCGGTTGCGCGTCGGTGGAGGGCTACGAGAGCATCGACCGCGTGCTCGAGGTCGACCAGACGCCCATCGGCAAGACGCCGCGCAGCTGCCCTGCCACCTACATCGGCTTCTGGGACACGATCCGCAAGCTCTTCGCCGACACGCTGGAGGCCAAGGCGCGCGGCTATGCGCCGGCCCGCTTCAGCTTCAACACCGGCGAAGGGCGCTGCCCGGCCTGCGACGGCGCCGGCATCCGCACCATCGGCATGAGCTTCCTGCCCGACGTGAAGGTGCCGTGCGAGGTCTGCCACGGCGCGCGCTTCAACCCTGAGACGCTGGCCGTCACCTGGCGCGGCAAGAGCATTGGCGACGTGCTGCAGATGGAGGTCGACGAGGCGGTCGACTTCTTCGCCGCCATGCCCAACATCAGCCACCCGTTGCAACTGCTCAAGGACGTGGGGCTCGGCTACCTCACGCTGGGGCAACCGTCGCCGACGCTGAGCGGCGGCGAGGCGCAGCGCATCAAGCTGGTCACCGAATTAGCCAAGGTGCGCGACGACATCACGCGCCGCGGGCAGAAGGCGCCGCACACGCTGTACGTGCTCGACGAGCCGACGGTCGGCCTGCACATGGCCGACGTCGAGAAGCTGATCCACGTGCTGCATCGGCTGGTGAACGGCGGGCACAGCGTGGTGGTGATCGAGCACGACCTCGACGTCATCGCCGAAGCCGACTGGCTGATCGACCTCGGCCCGGAGGGCGGCAACGGCGGCGGGCGCATCGTGGCGGCGGCGCCTCCGGAGGAGGTGGTGAAGCTCGGCACGCACACGGGGGTGGCGCTGGGGCCGGTGCTGACACGCAGGTGACCGACGCGGGACTTCACCGATTGCGTGGTGAAGTCCCCTTCGGCCCAATGGACGGCTTCGGATTTTTCTCCAGGAAGCCTTTCATGCATCGTCGTTCCCTTGTCTCTTTCGGCGCTGCTGCGCTGGCGGCGGCCACTCTGGCCACGCCTTTCGCCGCGCAGGCGCAGGCCTTCCCCAGCCGGCCCGTCAAGCTCGTGATCGCCTTCCCGGCGGGCGGCCCCACCGACATCACGATGCGCCAGCTGGCCGACAACGCCAGCAAGATCCTGGGCCAGCCGGTCATCGTCGAGAACAAGCCCGGCGCCGGCGGCACGCTGCCCGCGCAGGCGCTGCAGGGCGCGCCGGCCGACGGCTACACGGTGGCGCAGATCCCGCTCGGCGTGTTCCGGCTCGGCTACACCACCAAGATCAACTGGGACCCGATCAAGGACATCAGCTACGTCATCAACGTCACCGGCTACGCCTTCGGCATCGTGGTGCCGGCCGACAGCCCCTTCAAGACCTGGAAGGACTTCGTCGACTACGCCAAGGCCAACCCGGGCAAGCTGAGCTATGGCTCGACCGGCACGCTGACCAGCCCGCACCTCACGACCGAGCGCATCGCGCAGCAGGCCGGCATCCAGCTGCAGCACATCCCGTACAAGGGCAGCGCCGACCTGATGCTCGCGCTGCAGAGCGGGCAGCTGATGGCCGGCGCCGACAGCACCGGCTTCGCCACGTTGGTCGAGGCCGGCAAACTGCGCGTGCTCAATACCTGGGGCGAAAAGCGCCTGGCCAAGTTCCCCGACGCGCCCACGCTGAAGGAGCTGGGCTACGACATCGTCCAGAACTCGCCCTTCGGCATCGGCGCCCCCAAGGGCACGCCGCCCGAGGTCGTGAAGAGGCTGCACGACGCCTTCAAGCAGGCGATGGAAGAGCCCAGCTACGTCGCCGCGCTGGGCAAGTACGACATGCTGCCCGACTACAAGAGCAGCGCCCAGTACGCCCAGTTCGCGCAGGACACGGTGGCGCGCGAGAAGGTGATCATCGAGAAGCTGGGTTTGGCGAAGGGGCAATAAAAAAGCCGCTACCCAGCGGTAGCGGCTTTGAGGCCTGAAGGGCAGACGGCGATCAGGCCGCCATGATCGACACGGCCTTCGTGTTGAGGTACGCCTCCACAGCCTCCGGGCCGCCTTCCGAACCGTAGCCCGAATCCTTCACGCCGCCGAAAGGCATTTCCGGCGAGGGCGTGGCGGGCTGGTTGATCCACAGCATGCCCACTTCGACGCGGCGCGCCAGCTGGTGCGCGTTCTTGATCGAGGTGGTGAAGGCGTAACCGGCCAGGCCGAAGGGCAGGCGGTTGGATTCGGCGATGGCTTCGTCGAGCGTGTCGAAGCCGCGGATGGCGGCGACCGGGCCGAAGGGTTCGTTGTTGAAGATATCCGCGTCGAGCGAGACATCCGTCAGCACGGTCGGCGCGAAGAAGTTGCCGGTGCTGCCCACGCGCTCGCCGCCGGTCGCGACCTTGGCGCCGGTGGCTTGCGCGTTCTCGATCACCTTGGCCATGGCGGTCAGGCGGCGGTCGTTGGCGAGCGGGCCGAGGGTCGTGCCTTCGGCCAGGCCGTCGCCCAGCTTCAGGCTCTGCGCGTGCTTGACCAGCAGTTGTGCGAACTCTGCCTTCAGGCTGTTGTGCACCAGGAAGCGGGTCGGCGAGATGCAGACCTGGCCGGCGTTGCGGAACTTGGCGGCGCCGGCGGCACGTACGGCCAGGGCCACGTCAGCGTCTTCCGCCACGATCACCGGTGCGTGGCCGCCCAGTTCCATGGTCGCGCGCTTCATGTGGGCGCCGGCCAGGGCGGCGAGCTGCTTGCCGACGGGCGTCGAGCCGGTGAAGGTGATCTTGCGGATCACTGGGTGCGGGATCAGGTAGTTCGAGATTTCGGCCGGGTCACCGAAGACCAGGCCCACGGTGCCGGCCGGCACGCCGGCGTCGACGAAGGCCTTGATCAGCGCGGCGGGCGAGGCGGGCGTTTCTTCCGGCGCCTTCACCAGGAACGAGCAGCCGGCAGCGAGCGCGGCGCCCAGCTTGCGCACCACCTGGTTGATCGGGAAGTTCCAAGGCGTGAAGGCGGCGACGGGGCCGACCGGTTCCTTCATCACCAGCTGCTGCGCGGCCAGGTTGCGCGAGGGCACGATGCGGCCATACACGCGGCGGCCTTCGTCGGCGAACCATTCGATGATGTCGGCGGAGGCCAGCGTCTCGACGCGGGCTTCGGCCAGCGGCTTGCCTTGCTCCTGCGTGAGCAGCGGCGCGATCTGGTCGGCGCGTTCACGGATCAGGCCGGCGGCGCGGCGCATGATCGCGGCGCGTTCGTTGGCGGGCGTATCGCGCCAGGCTTCGAAGCCTTTCTGCGCCGCAGCCAGCGCGCGGTCGAGGTCCGCGATGCCTGCATGCGACACCTGGCCGATCACCTGGCCGGTGGCGGGGTTGCGCACGTCGAGCGTCTTGCCGCTCTTGGCGTCCACCCATTCGTTGGCGATGAGCAGTTGGGTCGAGGGATAGGAAGTGGTCATGAGGCGTCTTTCGTCGGACTGCGGGGATGGAAAAGAGAAGCCGTGGCAAGCACCGAACGGTGCCGCCCTGCGCGCGGGGCGCGTGTCGGATTCGAGATGCTACGCCACCTCGGTGTCGGGTGCGACTCCCGGCGCAGTGCCCACGACGGCAAAAAGCTCATTGCCTCGACGGGCCGGGCCGGCCGCTTCAGCGCGCCGAAAGAATCGCCGCCGCCACTTCGGTGAATCCGGCGCCGCGCTCGCTGATCGCGACATAGCGCGGCAGATGCGCCAGCTTTGGCGCGAAGCGTGCGACGTTGGCCACGCCGATGCTGTGCGCGAAGGCCTCGAACATGCGCTGGTCGTTGGTCGAGTCGCCCACGTAGGCCCAGCGGTCCATCTCGGCATCGAGGTCGCGCCCCCACAGCACGCGGGTGACCCATCGCGCACCGACGAGCTTGTCGTGGTCGCCGTACCAGCCGTTGATGTGGATGCTGCTGACGGTGGCGTGCATGCCTTCGTCGCGCATCAACGCGACCACGGCGGCAATCTGCGCGTCGTCGAGCTGCTGGAATTCGCTGTGGTCGATGGCAATGTCGGTCTCACGGCCCGCGGAATCGGTGGCCCGCTGCGCGCCGGGGATCTCACGCTCGATGCGCGCCAGCACCTGCTGCATGCGCGCGAAGTTGGCGCTGCGCGTCAGACCATCCTGCAGATAGCGCTTGGACAACACGTCGCCCGGCCGCGTCGGTGGCACCAGCGCCACCGCGCCGTTTTCCGCCACGATGGCGTCGATCGGCCAGGTGGCAGCGAAGGGCGCACTCCAACCCACTGGCCGCCCGGTGATCGCCACCACGTGCAGGCCGGCGGCCTTCAGCGCGGCCAGTGCGGCCAACGCGTCGGACGTGATCGCGCCGTCGGTCGTGAGCGTGTCGTCGATGTCGGTGAAGACACCGACCAGCGAAGCGCGTGACGCGGCGGGCCATTGCGTCAGCGGCCACATGCGGTCTTGGGTGGGAGTGCGTGAGAGGAGCATGCGTGCCGCAGTGAAGTTGGAGAGCAGCCCGAGGCAACTGCCCAATGCGACGCCGAGCGTCGGCGCGAAGGGCCCCGACATCCAGTGCAAGGTCAGCACATAGACCGTGTAGTTGATGGCCGCACCGCCCAGCATCGACGAGATGTAGGCTATGTATTCGCGCCCGATCGACAGACGCGCCTGCGACCCCGGCGCTGCGCGAAAGGTGAATCGGCGATTGAGCCCCCAGGTGCAGGTCGCCGCGGCGACGAACGACACGGCGCGCGCCAGATACCAGCCGAGCCAGTGCGCCAGCAGGTAAAGCACGGCCAGGTCGACGAGCAGGCCGGCAATGCCGACCATGCCGAACTGGACAAAGCGTTTAGCGAGGAGCGCTTTCAGCATGGGCAGAAAAGAGCGGCGCTGGGATCGAGAGGTAAATCAGTCGTTTGGCTTCTTGTCGACCGAGGGTGACAGTGTGCAGGATGGCACCACTCGCTTGCGCCAGCATGGCCGAAAGCATGGTGCCGACGCATAGCAGCGCGGTTGGCTGGCGTGGAACCAGTCCCGTACGCAAGTACTCGAAGACCAGCGGCACGGCGAGGACCACCGAGAGCAGCGCCAGTCCACCCGCAAGCACAGAGAAAAAGGCGAGCGGACGTTCGCTCACGAACAGGCGCACGATCGTGCCGAGAATTCGCCACCCATCGCGAAAGGTGGACAACTTGCTTTGCGTCCCAACGGGGCGTGCCAGGTAAGCGGCAGGAAACTCCAAGTACGGCATGCGCAATTCGAGCGCATGCACAGTGAGCTCGGTCTCCGTCTCGAAGCCGTGGGCCGCGGCCGGAAACGATTTGACGTAGCGGCGCGAAAAGATGCGATAGCCCGACAGCATGTCCTTGAAGCGCCCGCCAAACAGAGCGCTCACTGCCGACGTCAACAGCGTGTTTCCCAGCCGATGTCCGGGGCGATAGGTCTGTGGGTTGCGTCCATCATCGAATCGCGCCCCCACCACCATGTCGAGGTTCTCGCTCACCAGGCGATCGATCATCTGCGCAGCTTTCGAAACGTCGTAGGTGGCATCGCCATCCACCATCACGTAGACGTCGGCTTCGACGTCGGCAAACATCCGACGTACCACGTTGCCTTTGCCGCGCAGCGGGACATGTGTCACTCTCGCGCCGTGTGTGCGGGCGACGGCGGCGGTGTCGTCGGTGGAGTTGTTGTCGAAGACATGGATCACGGCGTGCGGCAGAACCGCCTTGCAATCCGCGATCACGGTGGCGATGGCTCCGGCTTCATTGAAGCAGGGAAGAATGACCGCGATACGCAGGCCGGGATACGCATTGGTGCAGGGCACTGTCACGGCGTGCTCCCGGGCTTTAATTTGTAGAGTTTCACGGGCCCCTCTGTCCATACACCTTCGAAATAACGCGCAAAGTCTGGCTGCGTCACGAACTGCGGAAGTCGTTCGGTGTGAATGACCAGCGCATCGAATTTCTCCGCGGCCAATTTTCGGTGGAGGTCTGCAACGCCCAGGGACGCGTAGTCCCGGTAGCGCCAGGGCCCGAAGATTTCGCCCCATACGGGCTGCGGGGCATAGAACAGTGAATCCTCGTTGCCCAACTGATAGATGCGCCCGACAGGGTGTGCCTTGACATACGTCCACATGGCATAGCCAGGGACGCGCTGGGTGAGTAGTGCCGTCCGAGCTTCGAGCGTGGGCGAGATCCGCTTCCAGTACCGCACGACCTCTGCTGTGGCCATCAGCGCCAGGTAGAGCAGCAGCAGGGATGCAGCAGCGAGCACGATAGTGCGCTTGCGTAGAAAAGGCCATGCCGAAGATGCCAGGCGGATCGCGCACACGCTGGCGGCGGCCGACAGGAGCACCAGCAGCGGATAGGCGGACTGGAGGTAGCGCGGGTAGGGCACGCTGACTGCCCACGTCAGGATCATGTATCCCCCCATGATCATCGCTCGGCGCGCGGCGACGCTGCGTCTGAGCGCCGGGATGAATGGGGCGGCGAGCGCCGGCCATAGGGGCCATGCAGGCCAGCCGCGCACGCGCCGAAGGTCTTCGAACTGTGCTTGGTGATCGGCGGCATTCCAGTCCGTGAAGCCGAAGATTCTTCCCCCAATCGGATTGAACGGGTCCCCCGTTAGCAGGGCGTTTCGCCCGTACCAATAGATGCATGGCACCAGCAACGCGACGACGACGAGCAGCCAGGTCGTCGGCCGTCGGTCGTGCCAGATCAGACCCACTGCAAACAAGGGCAACAGTGTCAACGCCTGGTACTTTGAGCCCACAGCGAGGCCCAGAGCGAAGGCGCAGGTTGCCAGCCATCGGCGATCTTCAGTCGTTCGCCATGCTTGATAGGCGACGCCAGCAACCAGCACGAACAGCGCGACGCCCATATCGATATAGGCGCGCGTGAAATCATCCGCGGCCAACAGCACCCACAGCGATGCGGCCACGCAGGCCGTCAACCTGTCCAGGTGCTGAACGCCCAGGCGATAGATCAGCCACGCCGTGAGCCACCCCGCCAATGCATGCAGCAAATGAGGCAGCACGTCGTTGCCGAAGAGCAGGGCCCCGGCGTAGAGCAGATCGAAGTCATAAGGAAACCATGGATAGCGCAGCCATTCGTTCACCGTCAGGTGACCGCTGGCTGCCCACTGTTGCGCATGCGGCAGGTGGTACATCAGCTCATCCCACTGGGTGGGCGGCGGCAGCGGTGCGGTCAGTGTCGAGAACAGCACGGCCGCAAGCGCCGCCAGGCCCCATCGATCGGGCGGCGGCATTGCTTTCCACCCGATGCGCCAGGCAGGCAAGCGAAGGGAGGCTCGGCCCGCGAGCGCATGCCACGCGCCGAGCAGAATGCCAACTGCGACCAGAAGGCTGACGAAGTGCACCGTCATATACCCGACGATCGCCAGGCCTTGCAGCACGCAGATGCCAATGCCGAGACCCAGCGTGATGGCCAGCGGCGCGCCGAGGCGTGTGGTCGGATCGCGATCGATCTTCAGAAGGCGCAACAGCGCCTCACCCCATCCCCAGCATGCCGCTACGACCAACGCGAGCGCGCCGTATTGGCTCAGCAAGAACCCGAGCTTTCCCATGTTTCCCCCTTGCGGTTTTGTCTAACCCGCCGACTGCAGCGCCAACCCCGCGTGCTCCCGCAGCGGATGGAAGTGGATCTTCGGAAAGCGTTCCTGCGCCAGCCGAACGTCGTAGGGCGAGGTGCACAGGAAGGCCAACGTGTCGGCCGCGTCCTTGGCCATGCGCACCGGGTAGGCATTGACAAATTCGCGCAGTTCGGCCGGCGTGTTGGCCGTGATCCAGCGCGCGCCGGTGTACTGGCAGCCTTCGAGCCGCACGTCGGCGTCGTACTCGGCCTTCAGGCGGTGCTGCACCACTTCGAACTGAAGTTGGCCCACGGCACCCAGCAGCATCGGGCCACCGACCTCGGGGCGGAAGACCTGGATCGCGCCTTCTTCGCCGAGCTGGGCCAGGCCCTGCTGCAACTGCTTGGTGCGCAACGGGTTCTTCAGGATCACCGTCATGAAGAGTTCGGGCGCGAAGAAGGGCAGGCCGGTGAACATCAGGTTGGCGCCGTCGGTGATGGTGTCGCCCAATTGCACGCCGCCGTGCGTGGTGAAGCCGACGATGTCGCCCGCGTAGGCTTCTTCCACGGCCTCGCGGCGCTGGCTCATGAAGGTGACGACGCTGGTGGGGCGCAGTTCCTTCGCGGTGCGCTGCACCTTGAGTTTCATGCCCGGTGTGTACTTGCCCGAGGCCATGCGCACGAAGGCGATGCGGTCGCGGTGGTTGGCGTCCATGTTGGCCTGCACCTTGAAGACCACGCCGGCGAAGTCCTTGTCCTCAGGCCGGATTTCCTTCACCACCGGCTGCCGGTTGACCATCGTGGTGCTGATGCGCGACTGCGGCGGCGGCGCCAGGTCGACCAGTGCGTCGAGCACTTCCATCACGCCGAAGTTGTTCACGCCGGAGCCGAAGAACACGGGCGTCTGCTTGCCGGCGAGGAAGGCCGCATGGTCCCAGGTGGGCGACGCGCCGGTGGCGAGCTCCATGCTGTCCATGGCGCTGTCGAAGTCGGCGCCGAAGCGCTTCGTGAGAACGTCGCGCTCGCTCAACGAAATGGTCTCGAAGTCCTGCGGCAGCCGCTCGCTGCCCGACTCGAACACTGTCATCGCCTGCGTGCGCAGGTTCATGATTCCGCGGAAGCTCTTGCCCTGGCCCACCGGCCAGGTCATCGGCACGCACGGCATGCCGAGCTCTCGCTCCACCTCGTCGAGGATGTCGAGCGGCTCGCGCACTTCGCGGTCCATCTTGTTGACGAAGGTGATGATGGGTGTGTCGCGCTGGCGGCAGACCTCGATCAGCCGGCGCGTCTGCGCCTCCACGCCGTTGGCTGCGTCGATCACCATCAGCGCCGAGTCGACGGCGGTCAGCACGCGGTAGGTGTCTTCCGAGAAGTCCTTGTGGCCGGGCGTGTCGAGCAGGTTGATCACGTGGTCGCGGTAGAGCATCTGCATGACCGACGAGGCCACCGAGATGCCACGCTGCTTTTCGATCTCCATCCAGTCGGAGGTCGCGTGCCGCGAGGCCTTGCGCGCTTTCACCGAGCCGGCGATCTGGATCGCGCCGGAGAACAGCAGCAGCTTTTCGGTGAGCGTGGTCTTGCCGGCGTCCGGGTGGGAAATGATCGCGAAGGTGCGACGGCGGCGGGTTTCGGATTCGAAGGTCATGGCGTGAACGCGGGGCGCGCGAAGAACGGTGAGCGCGTGGCGCTCACGGCGCGGCGGCTACGCAAAGCCGATGATTTTAGCGAGCGGACCTCAGCTTGCGAGGGCGCGGAGCACTGACGCGAAGTCATCGGGCCCTGTAGTCCTTTTTGCCTCTAGCGTCTGCCGGTGTCGGGGTCGCCCCTTTGCACGTCTGGCTGGGCTAAAATCTTGGTTCCGAGGAGCGTTGCAGCGCCGTCAGGCGTGAGGCTCGGACCCCATCGCAACCACGCTCATCCGCTGTTCTCGCGGTGAGTCCCTATCCGGTCGAACCTCCCGAGTGCAGCGGCAGTTGTCAAACTTGCTTTGGAGTTTTCATGAGCGCTGTTCTCAAGCCCACCCCTGTTTCCACCGCCGATCAGGCCATCGCCGATCTGTCCCTTGCCGCCTGGGGCCGCAAGGAAATCCGCATCGCCGAAACCGAAATGCCCGGCCTGATGGCCATCCGCCAGGAATTCGCGAAGGCTCAGCCGCTCAAGGGCGCGCGCATCACGGGTTCGCTGCACATGACGATCCAGACGGCGGTGCTGATCGAGACGCTGCAAGCGCTGGGCGCCGACGTGCGCTGGGCCTCGTGCAACATCTTCTCGACGCAGGACCACGCCGCCGCCGCCATCGCCGCCGCCGGCACGCCGGTGTTCGCGATCAAGGGCGAGTCGCTCAAGGACTATTGGGACTACACCCACGCGATCTTCGACTTCGGCCCCAAGGGCTCGAAGGGCGAAGGCCCGAACATGATCCTGGACGACGGCGGCGACGCCACGCTGCTGATGCACCTGGGCCAGCGCGCCGAGAAGGACCTGGGCGTGCTGGCCAACCCGACCAGCGAGGAAGAACGCATCCTCTATGCCGCCATCAAGGCCAAGCTGGCGGTCGATTCGACCTGGTACACCCGCAAGTCGGCCGAGATCATCGGCGTGACCGAAGAGACGACCACCGGCGTGCATCGCCTGAACGAGATGTCGGCCAAGGGCACGCTGCTGTTCCGTGCGATCAACGTGAACGACTCGGTCACCAAGAGCAAGTTCGACAACCTGTACGGCTGCCGCGAGTCGCTGGTCGACGGCATCAAGCGCGCCACCGACGTGATGATCGCCGGCAAGGTCGCCTGCGTGGCTGGCTACGGCGACGTGGGCAAGGGCTCGGCCCAGGCCCTGCGCGCACTGAGCGCCCAGGTGTGGGTCACGGAAATCGACCCGATCAACGCCCTGCAGGCCGCGATGGAAGGCTACAAGGTCGTGACGATGGAATACGCCGCCGACAAGGCCGACATCTTCGTGACGACCACCGGCAACAAGGACGTCATCACGCACGACATCATGGCCAAGATGAAGGACCAGGCCATCGTCTGCAACATCGGCCACTTCGACAACGAGATCGACGTCGCGTCGATCGAGAAGTACGAGTGGGAAGAGATCAAGCCGCAGGTCGACCACATCACCTTCCCGGACGGCAAGAAGATCATCCTGCTCGCCAAGGGCCGCCTGGTGAACCTGGGTTGCGGCACGGGCCACCCGAGCTTCGTGATGTCGTCGTCGTTCGCGAACCAGACCATCGCGCAGATCGAGCTGTTCACCAAGCCCGACGCGTATGAAGCCGGCAAGGTCTATGTGCTGCCTAAGCACCTGGACGAGAAGGTCGCGCGCCTGCACTTGAAGAAGGTCGGCGCGATGCTGACCGAGCTGACGGACGCACAGGCCGCGTACATCGGCGTGAACAAGGCGGGTCCGTACAAGGCGGACACGTACCGCTACTGATTGCGCACCTTGCGTGCTGATCAGCTGTTGGTAGAGCGCGGCCTCGCGGCATCGCGCTCGCAAGCCGTCCGTCTCATCGCGGGCGGTCTGCGTTGGCGCGACGCCGGCAGTGGCGCCGAATGGCGCAGCGTCGGCAAGAACCGCGACGACATCCCCGAGTCGGCCGAGCTCGAACTGGTCGATGCGGCCGAGTCGCGCTATGTGTCGCGCGGCGGGCTGAAGCTCGACGGCGCGCTGGCGGCGACAGGCATCGACCCGTCGGGCCGCCGCTGCCTCGATGTGGGCCAGTCGACCGGCGGCTTCACCGACTGCCTGCTGCAGCACGGCGCGGCACATGTGGTCGGCATCGACGTGGGCCACGGCCAGTTGCACGACCGCATCCGGGCCGACGAGCGGGTCACCGCCATCGAGAAGGTTAATGCGCGGGCGCTGACGGCCGACGATTTCCCGGAAGACGAGGCCACCACGTTCGATCTGATCGTCGGCGACCTGTCCTTCATCTCGCTCACGCTGGTGCTGCCGGCGGTGGTGCCGTTTCTCGCGGTCGGCGGCGACCTGCTGATGCTGGTCAAGCCGCAGTTCGAGCTGCAACCCGGCCAGGTCGGCAAGGGCGGCATCGTGCGCGACGAGGCGATGTACCCGATCGTCGAGCAGCGCCTGCGCGATGCCTGTGCCGCGCTCGGCCTGCGCGTGCTGCGCTGGTTCGACAGCCCGATCGCCGGGGGCGACGGCAACCGCGAGTTCTTCATTCACGCCGTCCATGACGACGGCCCTGCCGGAGCTGCCCATGCAACTTCCGTTGAGCTTTGAATTCTTTCCGACCAAGACACCCGAAGGCGCGGTGAAGCTGCGCGCGGTGCGCCAGCAGCTGTATGCGATGCGTCCCGAGTTCTGCTCGGTGACCTACGGCGCGGGCGGCTCCACCCACGACGGCACCTTCGCGGCGGTGCGCGAGATCCTGGAGGAGGGCGTCGCCGCCGCCAGCCACTTCTCGTGCATCGGCGCCACCAAGGCCACCGTGCGCGCGCAGCTTGGCGAGTTGAAGGCCATGGGCGTCAAGCGCCTGGTGGCGCTGCGCGGCGACCTGCCCAGCGGCTACGGCGTGGGCGGCGAGTTCCTGTATGCGAGCGACCTGGTGGCCTTCATCCGCGAAGAGACCGGGCGCGATTTCCACATCGAGGTGGCCTGCTACCCCGAGGTGCATCCGCAGGCGCGTTCGCCCGAGGCGGATCTGCGCGCCTTTGCGGCCAAGGCCAGTGCCGGCGCCGATTCGGCCATCACGCAGTACTTCTTCAACGCCGATGCGTACTTCCGCTTCGTCGACGAGGCGCGGCGCCTGGGCATCTCGACGCCGATCGTGCCGGGCGTGATGCCCATCACCAGTTCCACGCAGCTCATGCGCTTCTCCGATGCCTGTGGCGCGGAGATTCCGCGCTGGGTCCGGCTGCGGCTGCAAAGCTACGGCGACGACACCGCCTCGATCAAGGCCTTCGGCCTCGACGTGGTGACGCGCCTGTGCGAGCAACTGCGCGACGGCGGCGCACCGGCGCTGCATTTCTACACGATGAACCAATCCGCAGCCACGCTTGCCCTGCTGGAGCGGCTCGGCAGGCGCGCATGAGGTTCGGCGGCGTCGGCAGGGCGGGTTTCGCCGCCCTGCTCGCCGGGTTGCTGGTGGCCTGCGCCGCGCCACCGGGCGACGAGGGGGCGGCGTCGTCATCCACCGCGCCCGGCCTGCGGCCGTTGACGCGCGATCTGTCGGTGCCGGCGGGCGCCCGGCCCCGGTCGGCCGTGCCCTCGGTGCGCTACGACCTGGCCTCGTCGGGCCAGGACGAACTCGGTCCCGACGACGGTTTACCGGGTGACGACGCGCCTCGTACCGTCTACCAGCGCGGTGGCGCGTCGTGGTACGGCATCGGCTTCCACATGCGCAAGACAGCGAATGGCGAGCGCTTCGACATGACCTCCATGACGGCGGCCCACCGCACGCTGCCCTTCAACACCGTCGTGTGCGTGCGCAGCCTGGTCAACGGGCGCGAGGTGCTGGTGCGCGTCAACGACCGCGGGCCCTTCGCCGCCGGCCGCGTCATCGACCTGAGCCGGGCTGCCGCAGAGGCCCTGGACATGGTGAACACGGGGATCAAGCAGGTGGCGCTGCACGTCATCGACCAGCCGGGTATGCGCTGCAACGGCGAGGTGGCCGACGTGGCGGCATTGCAGCCGTCGCCGGACGCCGAGCCGGCGCAGGCGAAAGCGCCGACGACCAAGCCGAAGCGGCGGGTCGCGGCGCGGCGCCGCAAGTAGCCCGCCGGCTTCAGCCGCCCGCGTCGAGCGAGAAGGTGGCGTTGCGGTCCTGGCCCAGACGTTTCGCCAACTGCGGCAGCGCGGCTGCCATCTGCGCCTTCAGCGTGTAGGGCGGGTTGATCAGGAACATCCCGCTGGCCGGCAGCCCGGGCCGGCGCGTCTCGCCGGTCGGCGCCGTCACGATCTTGCTCGACTTGACGGTGAGCGTGGCGTGCAGCCACGACTTGCCCGCCTTGGTCGCCATCGTCTTGAGCCGGCGCGGGAGGTCGTGCGCCTCGGGCCGCGGAATGATCGGGTACCAGACGGCGTAGGTGCCGGTGGCGAAGCGCTTGAGCGCCTCGCCAACGAAGTCGAGCACGCGGCCATAGTCAGTCTTCAGCTCGTAGCTCGGGTCGCACAGCACCAGGGCGCGGCGTGAGGGCGGCGGCAGGAACTTGGTGGCGCTGCCAAAGCCGTCTTCGCTGAAGACGGCGATCTGCCGGCCGGCCTCGAGCTGCGCGATGTTGGCGTCGAGCGTGCGCGAGTCGGTCGGGTGCAGCTCGAAGAGCTTGAGCCGGTCGTGCTCGCGCAACAGGTGCTGCACGATGAACGGCGAACCGGGGTAGACCTTGGCGCCGCCCTTCGGATTGAAGTCGGCGATCACCGCGAGGTAGCGGGCGATGGCGTCGGCCAGCGGCGCTTCGGCTTCCGGGGCGGCCGCCTTCTTCGCGGGGGCGGCGGCGACAGGCGGTTCGAGCAACCGGAGCACGCCCTGCGCCGCCTCGCCGCTGGTGCCGGCGTAGTCGCCGTCGAGTCGGTACAGGCCGGCGCCCGCATGGGTGTCGACGACGGTGAGCGCCGCGTCTTTCTCGAGCAGATGCTCGAGCGTGGCGATCAGCACCGTGTGCTTGAGCACGTCGGCGTGGTTGCCGGCATGGAAGGCGTGGCGGTAGCTGAACATGAGAAACGGTGCCTGGAAAGAAGAGAGAGGATGGGGCGATCCGCCCCTGCGCGGGTTGACCGCACAGGCGAGAGCCGGATTGCGGACTGGCGATTTTGGGGCCAGTGCCCGGGCTTCGGACGGCTGTCCATTCTCACAGGTTGCGCCGCCAGGGCTTCCGGAGTCCGAGGGCGATGGTCACTTGTGGCCCGGAATTTGCGTGGGCCAGGCGATTCTCACATTCTTTCACGTTTGTAAACAACACTCGCTCCATGAAACGCCACCTCACCCTCATCGCCGTTGCAGTCACCACCCTGCTGGCAGCGCCCGCCCATGCGCAGTCTTCCGTGACCCTCTCTGGGCTCGCCGATGCATTCGTCGGTTCAATGCGCATGGCGGGCGCGCCGGGTCGCGTCGACCAAGTGGGCAGCGGTGGGCTCACGACCTCGTGGTTCGGCATGCGCGGCGTCGAGGATCTGGGCGGCGGGCTGGCGGCCACCTTCGCGCTGACCTCGTTCATGCGCGTGGACACCGGCTCGGCGGGGCGCTTCGACGGCGACCCGTTCTATTCGCGCGACGCCAACGTGGGGCTGTCGGGTAGCCTGGGCTCGGTGCGCCTCGGCCGTGCCACCGCGCCCAATTTCCTGCCGACCATTTTGACCAACCCCTTCGGCGACTCCTTCACCTTCTCGCCGCTGGTGCTGCATGCGAACGTCAACACGTCCGCTTGGTCGTACCGCACCACGCCCGCGGACACGGGCTGGGGCAACCAGGTGCTCTACACGACGCCCAGCTTCGGCGGCCTGACGGCGACGCTGCAGTACCAGTTCGGCGAACAGCTCAATACGACGGGCAACGACAGCAAGAAGAATGTCGGCGTGAACCTGATCTATTCGAGCGGCCCCTGGTCGGCGGCGGCGTACTACGAGCGCGACCAGGTGTCGAACCCGGGCAACTCGGCCCCGCTGACCACCGTGGTGGCCGGCGTGGCCGTGCCGGAAACCAAGAAGGACTGGATGGTCGGCGGTTCGTACAACCCCGGCTTCGCCAAGTTCTTCGTCACCTACGGCGGCGCCAAGACCGAGGTCGCCGACTACGACGCGAAGACGACGTCGCTGGGCGTGTCGGTGCCCGTGGGCGCCGGCTCGATCCTGGCGGCCATTGCACGCACCAAGGTCGAGGGCGCCTACGACGGCAGCCGCACCACGGGCAGCGTGGGCTACGACTATTTCCTGTCGAGGCGCACCGACCTGTACGCCGTGCTCATGCAAGACCGGATCACGGACCGCAGCCATGGCAACAGCATCGGCCTGGGCATGCGCCACCGCTTCTGATCGTCGCCCGATCCCGCTGGCCCCGGTCGGCGGGAAACTTGCCCGGAGCCCGCCTTTCGTCATAGAATCTTCGGCTTCGCAGCGTTTTGGCAGCCCCGCGGCGAAGTGTGCGAGCCGGCTCCGGCACGCGATCCCCCACCTAAGAGATTCCCACCAGAGGAAAACCGACCGTGGAAAAGGGCACAGCCACACCAACTCCGGTTGGGCAAACCAAGTCGAAAGATACTCATGAAAACGTTCAGCGCAAAACCCGCTGACGTGACGCACGAGTGGTTTGTGATTGACGCGACCGACAAGGTCCTCGGACGAGTAGCCAGCGAAGTTGCTCTCCGTTTGCGCGGCAAACACAAGGCCATTTACACGCCTCACGTCGATACCGGTGACTTCATCGTCATCATCAACGCAGCCCAGCTGCGCGTCACCGGCGCCAAGTCGATCGACAAGGTGTACTACCGTCACTCGGGTTACCCGGGCGGCATCAGTGCCACCAACTTCCGCGACATGCAGAACAAGTTCCCGGGCCGCGCCCTGGAAAAGGCCGTCAAGGGCATGCTGCCCAAGGGTCCGCTTGGCTACGCCATGATCAAGAAGCTCAAGGTGTACGGCGGCGCGGAACATCCGCACACTGCACAACAGCCCAAGGTTCTGGAAATCGCAGGCTTGTCCACCAACGCCCAACGTGAGGCCGCCAAATGATCGGTGAATGGAACAATGGAACCGGTCGTCGCAAATCCAGCGTCGCCCGTGTGTTCATGAAAAAGGGCACCGGCAAGATCACGGTCAACGGCAAGGACATCCAGGCCTATTTCGGCCGTGAGACGTCCATCATGATCGCCAAGCAGCCGCTGTTCTTGACGAACAACGTCGAAGCTTTCGACATCATGATCAACGTGGCCGGTGGCGGCGAATCGGGTCAGGCCGGCGCGGCGCGCCATGGCATCACCCGCGCCCTGATCGACTACGACGCGACGCTCAAGCCGGTGCTCAGCCAGGCTGGCTTCGTGACGCGCGATGCGCGTGAAGTCGAGCGGAAGAAGGTCGGTCTGCACTCCGCCCGTCGACGCAAGCAATTCTCCAAGCGCTGATCTTCGCTGCTACGCCACTGCATGGCGGCGTTGCAAATCCTCGCCGGACGGGAGTCCGGCTCCGGTTTGCGCCTTGCCCTGCAGCGGCTCGCGACGCGAATATCCGCACTTCGGGCATTGCCGAAAGCCGCCCTCCGGGGCGGCTTTTTACTTGTTGAAGTAGCATCCTCGTCATTGGCCGCATGTTCGGCCCACCCCCACAGGAGTAAGCCATGAGCGCTGTTGCCGAAACCATCCAGACCCCGACCCAGATGCCCGAGCCGATCGTCTTCACCGACAGCGCGGCCGCCAAGGTGGCGGACCTGATCGCCGAAGAAGGCAACCCCGAGCTCAAGCTGCGGGTGTTCGTGCAGGGGGGCGGCTGCTCCGGCTTCCAGTACGGCTTCACCTTCGACGAGATCACCAATGAAGACGACACGACCATGACCAAGAACGGCGTGTCGCTGCTGATCGATGCGATGAGCTACCAGTACCTGGTCGGTGCCGAGATCGACTACAAGGAAGACCTGCAGGGCGCCCAGTTCGTGATCAAGAACCCGAACGCCACCAGCACCTGCGGCTGCGGCTCGAGCTTCTCGGCCTGATGCCTGGATGCTGCTGACCCAGCGTCCCCGCCAAGCCGCCTTCGGGCGGCTTTTTGCTGCCCGTCGCTCTTCCCATCTTCCCGTTCTCCCATGACGCCAGAGGCCATCACCTCCGCTGCCCCCGTCCGCAAAAGCCTTCTCTGGCTCGTCGCCGTCGGCTTCTTCATGCAGACGCTCGACGCGACCATCATCAACACGGCGCTGCCGGCCATGGCCGCCAGCCTGGGCGAAAGCCCGCTGCGCATGCAGTCGGTGGTGGTGGCCTATTCGCTGACCATGGCGATGCTGATTCCCGCGTCCGGCTGGATCGCCGACCGCTTCGGCACGCGGCGCATCTTCTTCTCGGCCATCGTGCTGTTCGTCCTCGGTTCGATCGCCTGCGCGCTGTCGCAGGGCCTCGGCCAGCTCGTGACCGCCCGGGTGGTGCAGGGGCTCGGCGGCGCGCTGCTGCTGCCCGTGGGACGCCTGGCGTTGCTGCGCACGGTGCCCCGCGCGGAATTCCTGCAGGCCATGAGTTTCGTCGCCATCCCCGGGCTGATCGGCCCGCTGCTCGGCCCCACGCTCGGTGGCTGGCTGGTGCAGTACGCGTCGTGGCACTGGATCTTCCTGATCAACGTGCCCGTCGGCCTGCTGGGCTGTATCGCGACGCTGCGCTTCATGCCCGACCTTCGCGGCGCGGTGCTGCGGCGCTTCGATGCCACCGGCTACGCCATGCTGGCCTTCGGCATGGTGGCGATCTCGCTGGCGCTGGACGGCGTGGCCGAATTGGGGCTGCGCCAGGTCAGCGTGTTCGTGCTGCTGGTGTTCGGCTTCGCCAGTTTGACGGCTTACTGGCTGCAGGCGGCGCGCAAACCAGAGCCGCTGTTCTCCCCGGTGCTCTTCAAGGTGCCCACCCTCGGCATCGGCCTGCTCGGCAATCTCTTTTCGCGCCTGGGCAGCGGCTGCATGCCGTTCCTCGTGCCGCTGCTGCTGCAGGTGTCGATGGGCTATTCGCCGCTGCGCGCGGGCCTGATGATGCTGCCCATCGCCATGGCGGGCATGGCCATGAAGCGCTTCACCACGCCGCTCATCACGCACCTGGGCTACCGCCGGGTGTTGGTCGCTAACACCGCGCTGGTCGGCCTGACGATGGGCAGCTTCGCGCTGACGTCGCCGGGGCAGCCGGTGGCGCTGCACATCGTGCAGCTGCTGTGCTTCGGCGCGGTGAACTCGCTGCAGTTCACCGCGATGAACACTGTCACGCTGCGCGACCTCGACGGCAGCATGGCCAGCAGCGGCAACAGCCTGCTGTCGATGGTCCAGATGCTGGCGATGAGCCTGGGCGTGGCGGCTGCCAGCTCGGTCCTGGGCGGCTATTCGGGCATCTTCGGGAGTGCCGCGCCCATCGATACCCTGCACGCCTTCCAGGCCACGTTCGCGACCATGGGGCTGATCACGCTCGCCTCGGCGCTGATCTTCTGGCACCTGCCGCCCGAGGCGCGTGCCGTGCAGCCCGCGCAGCCCGAGGTGTCGGGGCACGGCTGAAGGCGTCGACGGGCGTCAGGCGGGGTAGATGGCCCCGAGCACCCGTGCGCCGCGCGCGCCGGTCACGCTGGCCAGGTTGCCGGGCTCGCGCCGCACGGTGGCCCGCGCCAGCCAGGCGAAGGCGGCGGCCTCGACCTGCTGCGGCGGCAGGCCGCGTTCGGCGGAGGAACACACCGTCAGCTTGGGCAGCAGGGCGGCCAGGCGCGCCATGAGGTGGTCGTTGAGCGCACCACCGCCACAGACGATCAGCGTGGTCGCGTCGCCGGCGTACAGGCGCACGTCGTGCGCGCAGGCCGAGGCGGTGAGTTCGGTGAGCGTGGCCTGCACGTCGACCGGGGCGAGCGGGGCATCGCCGAGCATGGCGTCGAGCCAGGCCGGGCGGAACAGATCGCGGCCGGTGCTCTTGGGCGGTGGCTGCGCGAAGAAGGGTTCGGCGCGCATCCGCGCCAGCAACAGCGGGTCGACGCGGCCGCTGGCCGCCCAGCGGCCGCGGTCGTCGAAGGGCTGGCCGGTGTGCAGGTGGCACCAATGGTCCATCAGCGCGTTGCCGGGGCCGCAGTCGAAGCCGAGCACGGTGCCGCCCTCGGCGGGCAGCACGCTGAGGTTCGAGATGCCTCCGATATTGAGGACGGCGAGGGTCTCGTGCGCCTGGCCGAACACCGCGTGGTGAAAGGCGGGCACCAGCGGCGCCCCCTGGCCGCCGGCGGCCACGTCACGGCTGCGGAAGTCCGCCACCACGTCGATGCCGCACAGTTCGGCGAGCAGGGCGGGGGTATTGAGCTGCAGCGTGTAGCCGACGCCGTCGACCGCGCCGGGCTGGTGGCGGACGGTCTGGCCGTGGGCGCCGATCGCCACGATGTCGGCGGGCGCCAGCGCGGTGTCGTTCAGCAATTGGCGAACAACCCCGGTGTAGATGCGCACCAGGCCATTGGCCGCCAGGGCGGCGCGGTGCAGCTCGTTGTCGCTGGGCGTGTTCAGCGCGAGCAGCTCGGCGCGCAGATCATCGGGGAAGGGGGCGCTGGCGTGCGCCAGGACCGCGATGCGGCCCCCGTCGAGGTCCGCGAGAACCCCGTCGACCCCGTCGAGCGATGTGCCCGACATCAGGCCGATGAAGCGTTCAGCCATGATCGCTCAGCCGTGCGCCGGGCCCGGTCGCTGAAGGTGGGTCTCAGTCGGCGCTTGCCTGGACCACCGAGAAGGCGGCCGCCAGCTCGCGGCGCGTGGACATCGCCTGGCGGTCGAACAACGGCCGCGCCGATGCGCTGATCGGCGTGCCGCCGTCCTGCTGCGCGATGTTGGCCGGGTTGGTGTACTCGCCGTTCACGCGGAACTCGAAGTGCAGATGCGGGCCCGTGGCCCAGCCGGTGGCACCGACCGCGCCGATGAACTGGCTCTGGCTCACCGCCTGGCCCACCTTCACGTCGATGCGGCTGAGGTGCGCATAGACGGTTTCCTGGTGGTTGCGGTGCTTCACGATGATGATGTTGCCGTAGCCGTTCTGCTGGCCGGCGAACTCCACCACGCCGTCGCCCACCGCCCGCACCGCCGTGCCGGTAGGCGCCGCGAAATCGATGCCGTTGTGCTGGCGCCAGGTGTTCTGGATGGGGTGCATCCGCATCGCGAAACCGCTCGAGATGCGCGAGAACTCGACCGGCGACGACAGGTAGGCGCGCAGCAGGCTGTCGCCGTTCGGGCGGTAGTAGCCGCCCTTTTTGCCCGGTTCCTGGAACCACATCGCCTGGTAGACCGTGCCGTTGCTCTCGAACTCGGCCGACAGCACCCGACCGCTGCGCAGCGACTGGCCGTCGGCCTCGAAGGTTTCGTAGACGACGGCGAAGCGGTCGCCCTTGCGCAGCGCGCGGAAGTCCACGTTGGCGGAGAAGATGTCGGCCAGCTGGCTGGCGACCGCATCGGGGATGCGGGCCTCGTCGGTGGCGGCGAAGAGGGAGCTGCGGACGACGCCGCTGGCGAGCCGGCTTGCGGCAGTGAGCCGGTCGGCCTCGGTGCGGACCGTGAAGCCGTTGCCAGCGCTGTTGCGGGCGATCACCAGGCGCTTGAAGTCGCCATCGCCGTCGGGGATCCAGCGTGCGCTCAGACGCTGCAGCGTGTTGTCGCGGCCGGCCTCGGCCGTCACCGTGCGGCCGGTGCGGTTGAACAGCGCGCCGCGGGCCTCGGCATTGCCGCGCACGAAGGCGGCAGCGGCCGGATCGGCGATGCCCAGGCGCTTGAGCAGGGCGTCGATGGTGTCGCTGGCCCGGGTCAGTTCCGTGCGGAAGAGCGTGAAGTCATGCGTGTCGAGCGCGTCCACCTGTTCGGCATAGGCCAGAGGGTGGACGGCTTCGAGCACCTGCCGGACCGGCAGATCGGCCACGTCCGGGCCGAGCGATGCCACGGCGAAGGCGCCCCCGCCCGCGCACAGCAACAGCGCGCCGATGGCGCCGCTGATCTGCTTCGGATAGGTGCGGAATGTGTGTGCCACACGGGAAGCCAGCAGCTCCTCGGCAGCGAGAATGGCGTTGATCAACGTCGTAAAGCCCTGTATCGGTTCGGCGGGTCCTCAGCACTGGGCTCGCACGGCGAGGCTGTAGGACGGAGCGGAAGAAAGCGCCGCTTAGAATCCGACGCTTGGAAAGTCGGGCTGAGTATAGCTTCGGCCATACGCAAAACTGCCAAAAATTCCCAATGAAGCCCGAGTTTGTTACAAGCCAAAGTCTTTCCGATGATGTAGGACGTGCGCTCGAAATCTCCCTGCGAGGGGCTGACGAGCTGCTCCCCCAGGAGGAGTGGGTGCGCAAGCTGCAGCGCGCCGAGGCGAGCGGCACCCCGCTGCGCATCAAGCTGGGGCTCGATCCGACGGCTCCGGACATCCACATCGGTCATACGGTGGTCTTGAACAAGCTGCGTCAGTTGCAGGATCTGGGCCACACCGTCATTTTCCTGATCGGCGATTTCACCAGCACCATCGGCGACCCGTCGGGCCGCAACACCACCCGGCCGCCGCTGACCCGCGAGCAGATCGAGGCCAACGCCCAGACCTACTACCGCCAGGCCAGCCTGGTGCTCGACCCGGCGCGCACCGAGATTCGCTACAACTCCGAGTGGAGCGACCCGCTGGGTGCGCGCGGGATGATCCAGCTGGCCGCGAAGTACACCGTGGCGCGGATGATGGAGCGCGACGACTTCAGCAAGCGTTTCAAGGCGGGCCAGTCGATTTCGGTGCATGAGTTCCTCTATCCGCTGATGCAGGGCTACGACTCGGTGGCGCTCAGATCGGACCTGGAGCTCGGTGGTACGGATCAGAAGTTCAACCTCCTGGTCGGGCGGCATCTTCAGCAGGAATACGGTCAGGAGCCGCAGTGCATACTCACTATGCCGCTGCTCGAAGGCCTGGATGGCGTCGAGAAGATGTCCAAGAGCAAGGGCAACTACATCGGCGTGACCGAAGAGCCGAACACCATGTTCGCCAAGGTGCTGTCGATTTCCGACGAGCTGATGTGGCGCTGGTACACGCTGCTGAGCTTCCGGTCCATCGCCGAGATCGCCGCGCTGAAGGCCGAGATCGCCGGTGGCCGCAACCCCAAGGACGCCAAGGTCGCGCTCGCGAAGGAAATCACCGCGCGTTTCCACAGTGCTGCGGCCGCCGAAGCCGCCGAGCAGGACTTCGCGAACCGCAGCAAGGGCGGTGTGCCCGACGAGATTCCGGAAGTGGCGCTGGCCGGCGCCCCGCTGGGCATCGCACAACTGCTCAAGCAGGCCGGCCTGGCGCCATCGACCTCGGAAGGCAACCGGCTGATCGACGGCGGGGGGGTGCGCATCGACTCGGCCGTCGTGAGCGACAAGGGCCTCAAGCTGCCGGCCGGCAGCTATGTGGTGCAGGTGGGCAAGCGCAAGTTCGCCCGGGTACAGCTGAGCTGAGCGCCCGCAGTGGCGCGGGCCAGGGCGCGCTCAGCGCACTTCGATCGTGACGCGGCGGTTCCCCGGTTCCTCGACATCCTCGGCGGTCGGGATGACCGGGTTGCGCTGGCCTCGGCCGACCGCCTGGATGCGATAGGCGGGAAAACCGCGGTCGGCGAACATCTGGCGCACTTCCTGGGCGCGGCGGCGCGACAAGTCGTCGTTGCGTCCCGGCGTGCCCGTCGTGTCGGTATGGCCGGTCACCACGATTTCCCCGCCATTGCGGGCGGCTGCGGCAGCCAGCGCTTCGTTGAAGGTGCGCTGGGACTCGGGCGTCAGTGCCGTTTCGCCGGCATTGAAGTAGATCGTGTAGCGCTGCGGGCGGGGTGGCATCAGCTCGAACAGGCTGCGGTTCTCGGCCTCGATGCGCGCCGGATCGGCCTGGTCGACCACCGGAGCGCCAGCGCTTCCCTGGCGGGCGGTGGCCCGCTCGTAAGGCTTCTTCAGCACTTCTTCGCCGCCGGTGGCATTGGCGCGGACCACCACGGCCGATGGCCGGCCATCGGCCTGCGGCAACAGCACCACGCGGGTGGAGGTCGACGAACAGGCCGCGATCAGGACGCTGGCCGAAACAATGGCAGCAAGACGACGAAAGGTCACGGTTGTGCGTCGGCCTGCACGATGAAATCGGTGCCGCGGATCCCGATGGTGGCGGTCTGGGTCTCGACGCGCACGGCGTCCGGCTGCTTCTTGCCGATCAGCCCGGTGACCATGCGCATCGAGCCGCGCAGCAGGGACACCAGCAGGCCGCCGTCCTGGGTCGTGGCGTCGAAATGGAATTCCTTCACATCGAGCCGCGACGAGGGGCCGACCACCATCGTCGTGCCATCACGCAGCACGATGCTGGCGGCGGCGTCCGCGCCGGTCAGGATGCGATCGATGGGCATCAGCACGTCGCCGGGCGAGGCGGGGCGCTGCGTTCCGGAGGCGCTGAGCAACTGCACGTCGCCGCGCACCGACTTGATGGTGCCGGCCTGCAGTTCGGGCGGTGTTGCGGTCGTCTGCGCGAACGCGCCGCCGCTGGCCAGGGCAAGGGCGCACAGCAGGGTCGGGGTCCGAAGGTTCATGGTCGCTCCTGGAGGTCTGTCGCAACGAGGCGAGGCCCAGCATGGTAAGCGACCGCATCGCCGCGCCACGCAGGTCGCGATAATTCAGCGCCCTTGTGGGGTCTAGTTCCGCGCTCCCGTCCTTTCAATGCCTACCTCTGCACCGTCGTCATCCGCTCGCTGGAGTCCCAGGGCCTTGCTGCGCGCATCGGTCGCGGTGGCGCTGGTGACCATCGTGCTCAAGGGCGCGGCGGGCTACATGACGAATTCCATGGGCCTGATCTCGGACGCCATGGAGTCCTTCGTCAATCTCGCGAGTGCGATGTTCGCCCTGGCGATGGTCACCATCGCCGCGCGGCCGGCGGACGAGGATCATCCCTATGGCCATCACAAGGCGGAGTACTTCTCGTCCGGCTTCGAAGGCATCCTGATCATCGGTGCGGCATTGGCCATCGGCTGGGCAGCCATCGTGCGGCTGATGTCGCCGCAGCCGCTCGAACAGCTCGGCTGGGGCCTGGCGCTGTCGATCGTCAGTTCGATGCTGAACGCGGCGCTGGCCGTCGCGATGTTCCGTGCGGCGCGCGCGCACCGATCCATCGCGCTCGAAGCCGATGGCCGGCACCTGGTCACCGATGTGTGGACCTCGGCCGCCGTGGTGGTCGGCATCGTCGCGGTGCACTTCACCGGCTGGCTGTGGCTCGATCCGCTGCTGGCCATCGGGGTCGCGCTGAACATCGTGCGCGAGGGGGCGCACCTGGTCTGGCGTTCGTCGCAGGGCTTGATGGACCAGGCGCTCGATGCACCGTCGCTTGCCGCGATCGACGCCGCGCTCGCGCGCTTCACCGAGTGCGCCGATGGTGCGCAGCTGCGCTTCGACGACATCGTCACGCGCAGCGCGGGGCGCCGGCGCTTCGCCGACCTGCACATGCACGTGCCGGGCGAGTGGTCGCTGCAGCGCGCGGCGGCATTGCGTGATGGCCTCGAGCAGGCGTTGATGGAGGCCGTGCCGGGCCTGCGCGTCACGATCCAGCTGCTGCCGCTCAACATGGAAGCGCGCGCCGTGGGCATGGGCGACCACGAATGAAGGTGGTGCTGCAACGGGTGCGTGAAGCCCGCGTCGACATCGCAGGCGAAACCGTCGGCGCGATCGGTGCGGGGCTGCTGGTGCTGCTGTGCGCCGAGCGCGGCGACACCGACGCGGTGGCCGACCGGATGCTCGCCAAGATCCTCAAGCTGCGCATCTTTTCCGACGACGCCGGCAAGATGAACCGCAGCCTGCAGGACATCGGCGGCGGGCTGCTGGTCGTGAGCCAGTTCACCCTGGCCGCGGACCTGAGCGGCGGCAACCGGCCGAGCTTCACGCAGGCCGCGGCACCCGATGAAGGCCGGCGGCTCTACGACCTGTTCGTGGCGCGGGCGCGCGCCGCGCATCCCGTCGTCGCGACCGGCGTGTTCGCCGCCGACATGCAGGTGCACCTGGTCAACGATGGGCCGGTGACGATCCCGCTGCAGATGACGGCGTAGCGGACGCCTGCCGGCTACTTGCCGTAGGGGCTGCGGATGCCCATTTCGGCAAGGATCTCGATCTCATACGCTTCCATCGCGTCGGCGTCGGCCTCGCCGGTCTCGTGGTCCCAGCCCTGCGCATGCAGCGTGCCGTGCACCAGCAGGTGCGCGTAATGGTCGGCCAGCGTCTTGCGGTTTTCCCTCGCCTCGCGCGCCACCACCGGTGCGCACAGCACCAGGTCGGCCATCACGATCGGCGCCTGCGCATAGTCGAAGGTCAGCACGTTGGTCGCGTAGTCCTTGCCGCGGAACTCGCGGTTGAGTTGCTGGCCTTCTTCCGCATCGACGATGCGCACGGTGATCTCGCCGTCGATGTCCAGCGCATGCCGGATCCAGCGCGTGACGCTGTGGCGCGGCAGCGCGGCACGGTGGCGCTCCACGCCGGGGAAGCGCGCGAATTGCAACGACAGCGACAGAGCCGGCAGCGCCATCACGCGCCTCCGCTGCGCTTGCGTTGCCCGTCGTAGGCGTCGACGATGCGCGCCACCAGCGGGTGCCGCACCACGTCGGCGCTGCTGAAGCGCGTGATGGCGATGCCCTTGACGCGCTTGAGCACGCGCTCGGCGTCGATCAGGCCCGACAGCTGCGACTTGGGCAGGTCGATCTGGCTCACGTCGCCCGTCACCACCGCCTTGGCACCGAAGCCGATGCGCGTGAGGAACATCTTCATCTGCTCGGGCGTCGTGTTCTGTGCCTCGTCGAGGATCACGAAGGCGTTGTTGAGCGTGCGCCCGCGCATGAAGGCCAGCGGCGCGATCTCCAGCGCGTTGCGCTCGAAAGCCTTCTGCACCTTGTCGTAGCCCATCAGGTCGTAGAGCGCGTCGTACAGCGGACGCAGGTAGGGGTCGACCTTCTGCGACAGGTCGCCCGGCAGAAAGCCGAGTCGCTCGCCGGCTTCGACCGCCGGGCGCGTGAGCACGATGCGCTGCACCGCGCTGCGCTCCAGCGCATCGACCGCGCAGGCCACGGCCAGGTAGGTCTTGCCGGTGCCTGCGGGGCCGATGCCGAAGGTGATGTCGTGCTTGGCGATGTGGTCGAGGTAGGCCGCCTGGGTCGGCGTGCGGGCGCGCAGGTCGGCGCGGCGCGTGACCAGCATCGGGCCGTCCTCGCCGCTCTCGGTCATGCCCGAGTCGCTGGCCAGCGTGAGCTGCACCACGGCCGGGTCGATGGGCCGCTCGGCGATCTCGTACAGCGCCTGCAGCACCTCCATCGCCTGGTCCGCGATGGCCTTCGGGCCTTCGACCTTGAACTGCTCGTGGCGGTGCGCGATCGTCACGCCCAGCGTGTCCTCGATGCGGCGCAGGTGCTCGTCGAGCGGGCCGCACAGGTGGCCGAGGCGCACGTTGTTGAGGGGCTTGAAGGTGTGGCGAACGATCAAAGGATAATTCCGGCTCTTGAAGGGGCACCCATGATAGGCAAATTGACCGGCACGCTGGCCGAACGCAATCCACCGCAGGTGGTCGTCGACTGCAACGGCGTCGGTTACGAGGTCGACGTGCCGATGAGCACGTTCTACAACCTGCCGCACACCGGCGAGCGCGTGTCGCTGCTGACGCACTTCGTGGTGCGCGAAGACGCGCAGATTCTCTACGGTTTCGGCACCCACCAAGAGCGTGCGGCTTTCCGCCAGCTCATCAAGATTTCCGGCATCGGCCCGCGCATGGCGCTGGGCGTGCTGTCGGGGCTGAGCGTCGGCGAACTGGCGCAGATCGTCACGCTGCAGGACGCCGGCCGGCTGGTGAAGATCCCCGGCATCGGCAAGAAGACCGCCGAACGCCTGCTGCTCGAACTCAAGGGCAAGCTGGGCGCCGACATCGCGCTGCCGGCGCACGCCGCCACCGACGCGCAGGCCGACATCCTGCAGGCGCTGATCGCGCTGGGCTACAGCGACAAGGAGGCCTCGGCGGCGCTGAAGGCGTTGCCGAAGGATGCGAGCGTGAGCGACGGCATCAAGCTGGCGCTGCGGGCCCTGGCGAAGTAGGAGCGCTGCAGCGACACGGTGCCGCTAACCGGCGGGCCGCCATCGTCAATTGGCGCGGCGCCCGATCTCGATCAGACGGTTGTCCGGCAGGCCGAAGTAGTCGGATGACCGAGCCGCATTCCGCTGCAGCATGCCGAAGAGCGCCTTGCGCAGCACACCCAGCCCCGGCAGCCGGCCCAGGCCCAGCGATGCGCGCGAGGTGAAGTACGACGTGGACATGGACTCGATGCTCAGCCCGTGCTGGTAGGCCATCAGGCGCAGGTACTCGGGGACGGCCGGGTCTTCCATGAAGCCCTGGTAGGCCGTCACGCGCCAGAAGCCGTGCGCCAACTGCTCGACCTGCAGCCGGTCGGCCGGGTACACGCGGGGAACGGGGCGGGTCCGCACGCACAGGATGATCACCCGCTCGTGCAGCACCTGGTTGTGCTTGAGGTTGTGCAGCAGCGCATGCGGCACGCTGTCCGGGTCGGCCGTCATGAAGACGGCGGTGCCATGCACGCGGTGGGGCATGTCGACCGCCAGCGCGTCGATGAAGGGCGTCAGTGCGATGCGCTCCTCGGCCGCCGCCTGCTCGGTCACGCGCCGGCCCTTGGCCCAGGTCGTGAAGACGAACATCACCATTGCCGCCACCACCAGCGTGAGCCAGCCGCCTTCGGCGATCTTCAGGCTGTTGGCCGTGATGAAGGTCAGGTCCACGAGGGCGAAGAGGCCCACGCCGATGCCCACGGCCACCCTGTTCCAGCGCCACAGGCGCCATGCCACCACACCCGCCAGCAGCGTGGTGGTCAGCATGGTCACCGACACCGCAATGCCATAGGCGGCCGACAGCGCCCCGGAGCTGCGGAAGGCCAACACCAGCAGCAGGACGCCCGCCATCAGCAGCCAGTTCACCGTCGGCAGGTAGACCTGGCCGATGGCGGAATCGGATGTCTGCACGATGCGCATGCGCGGCAGGTAGCCCATGTGCATGGCGTGCGCGGTCATCGAGAAGGCGCCGGAAATCACCGCCTGCGAAGCGATGACGGTCGCGCAGGCCGCCAGCACCACCATCGGCAGCGTGGCCCAGGCCGGGAAGAGGCGGAAGAAGGGGTTGTCGATGGCCGTCGGGTCTGCCAGCACCAGCGCGCCTTGGCCGAAGTAATTGAGCACCAGCGCCGGCAGCGCGATGAAGGTCCAGGCCATGCGGATCGGCGCCGCGCCGAAGTGCCCCATGTCCGCATACAGCGCCTCGCCGCCCGTGAAGGCCAGAAAGACCGCGCCCAGCACGCCCAGCGACTGTGCCCGGTGCGTGAGCAGAAACTGCAACGCCCAGCGGGGGTCGATGGCTTCGAGCACATGCGGGTTCCGGATGATGTGAGCGATGCCCGAGACGGCCAGCACACCGAACCACAGCAACATCACCGGGCCGAACGTCCGGCCGACCGATGCCGTGCCCTTGCGCTGCACCAGGAAAAGCCCGATGAGGACCACCAGTGTGATCGGCACCACGTAGGGCTTGAACACGGGCGTGGCGACCTCCAGTCCCTCCACCGCCGACAGGACCGAGATGGCCGGCGTGATCAGGCTGTCGCCATAGAACATCGCGGCGCCGACGAGCCCGAGCGCGGCGACGGCCTTCCAGGCCCAGGGTCGTGCGCCGCCGTTCTCGAGCGCCTGGCCGGCCAGGCCCTGCAGGGCCAGGATGCCGCCTTCGCCGTCGTGGTCGGCGCGCAGCACGAACACCACGTACTTCAGCGTGACGACCAGCATGAGCCCCCACAGCACCAGCGACAGCAGCCCGAGCACGGCGCTGCGGTCCAGCACGACGCCATGGGCCGGGCTCAGGCATTCCTTGAAGGCATAGAGCGGCGAGGTGCCGATGTCGCCGAAGACCACCCCGAGGGCGGCCACCATCAGCACGGATTTCGCGGACTGACCGTCTTTCATGGAACCCACCAGTAGCGCAGCGCGTGAAAGTAGACGGGCGCCGCGAAGATCACCGAGTCGAGCCGATCGAGCATGCCGCCGTGGCCTTCGATCATGTGGCCCCAGTCCTTCACGCCGCGGTCGCGCTTGATGGCCGACATCACCAGGCCGCCGAAGAAGCCCATCAGGCAGATGGTCAGCGCCATCAGCGCGGCCTGCCAGGGTGTGAAGGGCGTGGCCCAGGAGAGCGCCGCGCCGAGGGCGGTCGCGCTGGCCACGCCGCCGATCAGCCCTTCCCACGTCTTCGACGGTGACAGCTCGGGCGCGACCTTGCGTTGGCCCAGCAGCTTGCCCCACACGTACTGCAGTACGTCGCTGCCCTGCACCACGATCACCAGGAAGGCGATCAGCAGCAGGTTGCGGCCCTCGAAGCCGGGAATCTGCAACGTGAGCAGCGCGGGCACATGGCTGATGCAGAAGACGCAGACCATCAGCCCCCACTGAATCTTCGACGTGCGTTCGAGAAAGCGCTGCGTGTCGCCGCCCACGGCCGCCAGGATGGGCAGCACCAGGAAGGCGTAGACCGGGATGAAGATCGCGTACAGCCCATACCAGTCGATCCAGATCAGGAAGTACTGCACCGGCAGGGCGATGAAGAAGGCCACCGCGATGGCGGCGTGGTCGCCGCGCCGGGTGTAGGCCAGGCTCATGAACTCGCGCAGCGCATAGAAGGAGATCAGGTAGAACAGCACGATCACGCCGCCCTTGCCGAAGGCGAAGGACAGGCCGATGACCGCCACCATCACCCACCACGCGTTGACGCGCGCGTTGAGGTTGTCGATCACCGAATGCGGCTGGCCGTGCGCCACGCGCCATTTCAGCAGCGCGCCGATGGCCGAGGCGAGCACGAGCACGCCGAAGACGCCGCCGAAGAGCATCAGCGTGGTGTGGGTCGAGGCGGAGATGGTCATGCGCGGGCGTCCTCTGCCTTGTCGTATTCGGGGCGCAAGTCGAGCATCGCGGCGCGGGCGCGCGCGATGAAGGCGTTCTTGTCTTCGCCCTCGGCCAGTACCAGCGGCGCGCCGTAGCGCACCGTGCAGGCCAGCGGGATCGGCACCAGCGTGCCCTTGGGCAGCACGCGCTTGAGGTTCTCGATCCATACCGGCACCAGCCGCACCTGCGGGCAGGCGCGCGCCAGGTGGAACAGCCCGCTCTTCAATGGCAGCAGGATGTCGTCGCCGGTGTTGCGCGTGCCTTCGGGAAACATGATGAGCGAGTCGCCGGACTGCAGCGCCTCGGTCATCTGCTCGACCGGGTTGGGCGCGCCCGCGGCAGTGCCGCCGTCGCGACGGATCATCAGCGCGTTGAACACGTCCACGCCGATGAAGCGCCGCATCGACGACGCCTCCCAGTAGTCCTGCCCCGCCACCGGCCGCGTGAGGGCGCGCAGGTCGGCCGGCAGCGTGGCCCACAGCAGCACGAAGTCGCCGTGGCTCGTGTGGTTGGCGAAGTACAGCGTCTGCTCGGCCTTGGGCGTGGTGCCCGACCAGATGGCGCGCACGCCGGTCAGCAGCCGCGCGGCCAGCACGATCGACCAGGCCGAGACGACGGCGGCCGCGTGGCGCAGGCCGCTGCGAGGAAGGGAACTCATGGGAATGACGCTTCTTGTTGGGATGGAGAGGGGAGGGATCAGCGCAAGTCTTGCGTCAGGAGCGCCAGCAGGAACATCGCGCTCTGGCAGGCGACGGCGATGCCGTGGCGCTGCATCAGCTGGCGCGCGCCCTGCACCCGGTCGGCCAGCGCGCGGGGCGCGTCGGGCGAGTGGCGCAGGCCGAGCTTCTGCAGGGCGACGTCGAGCGTGCTGAGCGACGGGATCGCGCCACTGGCCAAGCCGTCGAACAGCCCCACGTCGAGCCGCAGCCGCAGTGCCATGTAGCGCTCGAAGATGCCGATGATCGCGACCGCGCCGAAGCCCATGCAGGACAGCATCGAGAGCGAGCGCCCCGTCAGCGCCAGCACGCCGATCGAGATGAGGCTGAGGCCCAGTCCCCAGGCCGCGATCACGCTGGCCGCCTGCAGCAGGCGGGCCGTGGCGGTACAGAGGGCGCGTTCGTGGTCGGTCATGGGGTGCGAGTGTGCCGTGTCGCGTGGTCGAGGGCGTTCTGCCAGGCGCGGCGCAGCACGATCTGCGGTCGCGCTCGGCGCACCTGCGCTTCCGCGTCACCGAGGCTGGCCGACGTGCCATGCAGCCGCAGCCAGGCGATGGTCGCCGCCGCGCTGCGCGAGAAGCCGAGCGCGCAGCACACCCACACGGTGTGTCCGGCGCGGCGCTGCGCGTCGATGACGTGGGCCGCGCGCTGCAGGCGATGCGGCGGCGGCACGACGAGGTCGAGCATCGGCACGCAGCGTGCGCCGTCGACGGCGGGCAACTGCAGTTCGGCGCACAGGCTCACCAGCCGCGGCTGGCCGGCCGCGGCCCATTCGTCACGCGACGGGATGCGGCCGAGCCGCAGCCCCGGCGCCACCTCGACCGACGCCGGCAGGCGCCGCGTCCAGGCCCAGGCGTTGACCGCCGCGCCGAGGCGGTAGGGTGCGAACAGCCAGCGCGCCGCCCATCGCATGCGGCCGTGGCCGTCCATCTGGAAGCCGCGGGCGCCGAGGGCCGCGTAGTTCAGCGCGACCAGGGCGAGCGATGCGGCGGGCCAACTGAGCCAGAGGCCGAGTCCGCCGATGGCCAGCGCGGCACCGAGCAGGATCAGCGCGCCGACGCCATACAAACCCGCCAGCTTCCAGCGCTGCGGATCGCGCGTGACCCGCCACCCTTGCCGGATCGACGCCACCCGTTCCAGCGGCCACAGCCACACGCAGACCAGCCCCAGCAGCGCACCGGTCGGGATGTCGATGAAGTGGTGCTGCCAGGTGGTGAGCACCGACGCGCAGATGGCGAAGGCCCACCCGTGCAGCACCCCCCGCGCCCACCGCGGGCGGATGAAGCGGCGGTACCAGTCCCACAGGATCACGGCCAGCGCGATGTGCAGCGACGGCGCCTGGTTGAAGGGCTGGTCGAAGCCGCGCAGCGCGTCGAACAGAAAGGCCGGCGCGCCGCTGACCGCCGGCTGGCCGAAGCCAAAGCGCAGCGGCCACGCCACGAAGCAGCTCACCGCGATGACGGTGGCGCTGACCAGACGCAGCGCATGCCGGTCCATCGTGTGCCTGTCGCGCGCGAAGAACAGCGACAGCGCGTAGAAGACGTTGATGGTCCAGTACGGGAAGATGGTCCAGGGCCAGAAGGGAATGCCGCGCTCCCAGCCGAAGGCCAGCGTCGGCACCACGGCACGCGAGGCGGCCCACCCGTTCGCGAAGCCATAGGTCGCGTAGAACAGCGGCCCGAGCAAGACGAGCCAGGCGATGGCGCGCCGCCACGGTCGTTCTGCGAACCAGCGCCTCATCTCACTGAACGGTTCGTATCGCCAGCGACACGGTGAAGATGCCCCATTCGTCCACGCGCTGGGCGATCTTGCGGAAGCCGGCTTCTTCCACCAGCTGATCCATTTCGGCCTGCGTGCGGCGGCGCATCACCCAGGCCTCGCCCTGGCGGTGGCTGGTCAGCGCGCGCGCGATCATCTCCAGCTGCGGGTGCCACGGCTGGCCGGTGTAGACCAGGTAGCCGCGGTCTTCCACCGCATCGCCGACGCCGGCCAGCGAGCGGCGCACCATCTCGTTGTCGGGGAAGAGTTCGTACAGGCCCGAGACCACGGCCAGCGTCGGCCGCGGCGTCACGGTCGCGAGGCTGATGCGGTCGAAGGCGTCGGCCTGCACGAACTTGGCAACGTCCTGCAGTTCCTTCTCGGCGATCAGCCTGGTGCCGTCGCGCACATTGATGTCGCTGTAGTCGCGCAGCAGGATCGAGCTGGCCTTCACCGGACTGGCCTGCACCGCGTCGAGCACATAGCGGCCATGGCCGGCGGCGATGTCCATCACGCGCACCTCGCGCTGCTGCTCGGCCAGCCGCTCCATCGCTTCGCGGATCAGTTCCTCGACATGGACCTTGCGCTGGCGGATGCCGCGCCAGCCGATGGACTCAAGGTAGGTCTTGTCGATCGAGCGGCCCAGCGCGCCCTTGCCCTCCGGCGCGTTGCGGTAGACGTAGTCGAGCGTGCTGCCCGAGTCGAAGCCGGTGTCGTGCCCCAGCTTGACGCCGCGGGACAAGAGCCCGCCGAAGCGCAGGCTGGCGCGCGTCATCGCCCAGTAGGCGCCGCGTGGCGACCAGGGCGACAGGGGCGCGGCGAGCGCGCGCGATTCGTCGGCCGTCGCGCCGTGCAGGTGCGCCTCGCGCAGGTCGACCGGTGGCGTCGGCGCGTCGAAGCGCTGCAGGATGAACTCGCGGATCGACGCCACCACCGGTGCGCGGTCGCGCTCGCCCAGCGTGTCGTGGAAGAAGCCGGGCAGCACCGTCTTGGTCTTGATCGCGCTGCCGAGCCGCTCGAAGAAGGTGTGCTGGGGCTTGTGGTGCACCACCCAGTCGGCGCCGGAAATCAACAGCTGCACCGGCAGCGTGATCGCGTTGGCATCGGCCACCACGCGGTCGGCCGCCGTGTACAGGTCGAGCAGGATGTTCACCGCGATCGGCCGCGAGATGAGCGGGTCGCGCTCGTAGCTGGCGATGCGTTCCGGGTCGTGCGTGAGGAACTTCGCCTTGACGTAGCTGTTGACGAAGAACAGCCCGCGCAGCTTGTGCATCAGCCCGAGGCCGGCGCGCGCGAAGGGCACGTAGAGCTTGACCTGGAACGCCGGCGACGCGAGCGTCAGGCCGCGCACCTTGGGCGCGTAGTCGTGCGCCCAGGTCGAGATCAGCACCGCGCCGACGCTCTGCGCGATGACGTACTGGTCCCTCTCCCGCACGCCGTGCGCGCTGCCGATGTGGTCGACGAAGGTCTGCACGTCGCGCACCGAGGTCGCGAAACTGGGGCTGTGGCCGCGCGCACCGGGCGACTGGCCGTGGCCGCGGGCGTCCCAGGCGAAGAAGTCGAAATCGGGCAGGTCGAGCTCGTCGACCAGATGCGCCATGCGCGCGCCGTGCTCGTGGCCGCGGTGGAACAGCAGGATGGCACCGCGACGGAGGGCGCCGGTGGCCGGCCAGTGGCGGTAGAACAGCGAGACGCCGTCGTGCGTGGTGAAGTGGTGCTCGTGCGGAACGCGAGGCTGGGTCATGAGGTTCGATTCAGAGAGTGGGGTGCGCGCCGGCTTCGGCCAGCGCGCGCCGGATGCGGTTGACGATGGTCCAGGCGACGAGCGCGGCGAGCAGCGGCATCAGCCAGCCTGCCCAGACCGGCAGCGGCCAGCCCAGCGCGACATAGAGCCCGAGCGCGCCGAAGACGAAGGCGCGGTCGCTCTTGCCCAGCGGGCCGTCGTAGCGGCGCGAGGCGCCGACCGTGGGGCCCAGTGCGCCCGTGAATTCGCTGAGGCCGGCCAGCACGATCACCGTGCCGACCCAGAAGGGGTGGAAGGGCGCGACGAGCGCGAAGGGCAGGTACAGCGCTGCGTCGGAGAGCACGTCGGTCAGCTCGTTGAGGAAGGCGCCCAGGGCGCTCTGCTGGCCGTGTTCGCGCGCCAGCATGCCGTCGATCGCGTTGAAGGCCATGCGCAGGAACATCCAGAGCGGGATCAGGGCGAAGTAACCGGCATGCGGCGCGGCGAAGAAGAGCCACAGCCCGAGCGCCACCGAGATCACGCAGGCCGCCAGCGTCACCTGGTTGGCGGTCACGCCTGCGGCGTGCAGTCGCACCACGAGCGGCCGGAGCAGCGCCTGGAAGCGTGGCTTCAGTTCATAGATGCTCACTTGGACGGCTCCTCCTTGGGAGGGGCATTCTGCCCCAGGGTGTTGTGGTCGCCGGCCGCGGGCGACCCCGGTGCGGCCATTCGGCCGACTAAACTGTTCCTTCAGCCTAGCCTCCCATGACCATCCAGACCGACGACTTCGCCCCCGCCCCGCCCCGCGTGGTCTCCGCCGCGCCTGCTTCGCCCAAGGAAGAGGCGATCGAGCGGGCCTTGCGGCCCAAGCTGCTCGACGACTACGTCGGCCAGGTCAAGGTGCGCGAGCAGCTGGAGATATTCATCGGCGCGGCCCGCAAGCGCGGCGAGGCGCTCGACCACGTGCTGCTGTTCGGCCCGCCCGGCCTGGGCAAGACCACGCTCAGCCACATCATCGCCGCCGAACTCGGCGTGAACCTGCGCCAGACCTCCGGCCCGGTGCTGGAGAAGCCGAAGGACCTGGCCGCGCTCCTGACCAACCTCGAGCCGAACGACGTGCTCTTCATCGACGAGATCCACCGGCTGAGCCCGGTCGTCGAGGAAATCCTCTACCCCGCGCTGGAGGATTACCAGATCGACATCATGATCGGCGAAGGCCCCGCGGCCCGCAGCATCAAGCTCGACCTGCAGCCCTTCACCCTGGTCGGCGCCACCACCCGCGCCGGTATGCTGACCAACCCGCTGCGCGACCGCTTCGGCATCGTCTCGCGGCTGGAGTTCTACACGGCCGAAGAGCTGGGCCGCATCGTCACCCGCAGCGCCGGCCTGCTCAACGCGCCGATGGACCCGGCCGGCGGCTTCGAGATCGCCCGCCGCTCGCGCGGCACGCCGCGCATCGCCAACCGCCTGCTGCGCCGCGTGCGCGACTACGCCGACGTCAAGGGCGACGGCCGCATCACCGAAGACATCGCCCACAAGGCGCTCGCCATGCTCGACGTCGACCCGCAAGGCTTCGACCTGATGGACCGCAAGCTGCTCGAGGCCGTCATCCACCGCTTCGACGGCGGCCCGGTCGGCCTGGACAACATCGCCGCCAGCATCGGCGAGGAGTCGGGCACCATCGAGGACGTGATCGAGCCCTATCTCATCCAGCAGGGCTACCTGCAGCGCACGCCGCGGGGGCGCATCGCCACCCTGGCTGCGTACCGACACCTGGGCGTGGCGCCGCCGACGCGGGACGGCGACATGTTCGGCACCTGAAAGCACCGCCATGCATACCCATGACCTGAGTCGCTGGAAACACCACCACCGCTTCGACACCGAAAGCCACGGCGCCGAGCGCAGCACGCGCCTGGTGATGTGGATCACCGCCGCCACGATGGTGCTGGAGATCGGCGCCGGCTGGTGGTTCAACTCGATGGCACTGCTGGCCGACGGCTGGCACATGAGCTCGCATGCCTTTGCCATCGGCCTGAGCGCCTTCGCCTATGCGGCGGTGCGGCGCTACGCGGCCGACCCGCGCTTCGCCTTCGGCACCTGGAAGATCGAGGTGCTGGCCGGCTTCGCCAGCGCGCTCTTCCTGCTGGGCATCGCCGCGCTGATGGTGGTCGGTTCGCTGGAGCGGCTCTGGTCACCCGAGCCCATCCACTACCGCGAAGCAGTCGTGGTGGCCATCATCGGGCTGCTGGTCAACCTGGTCTGCGCGCGGCTGCTGGGCGGCGCGCACCACGGGCACGACCACGGCCATGACCATGCACACGCACACGGTCATTCGCATGGTCACGCCCACGCGCATGGCGAAGACCTGAACCTCCGATCCGCCTACCTCCACGTCATTGCCGACGCCGCCACCTCGGTGCTCGCCATCGCGGCGCTGGTCGGCGGCTGGCTGATGGGCTGGCGTTGGCTCGACCCGCTGATGGGCATCGTCGGTGCCGTGCTGGTGGCGGTGTGGGCCAAGGGCCTGCTGCTGCAGACCGGCCGCGTGCTGCTCGACCGCGAGATGGACCACCCGGTGGTCGACGAGATCCGCGAAGGCGTCGAGCAAGGCCTGGCCGACTCGCACACCCGCGTGGCCGACCTGCATGTCTGGCGAGTCGGCCGCAACGCCTATTCGTGCGCCCTGACGGTCGTGACGCACTCGCCGACCCTCGATGCCGACGCCGTGCGGGCGACCTTCTCGATGCACGAGGAAATCGTGCACTCCACGGTCGAAATCCAGCGTTGCGCGGGCGACGAGCGGCCCCGCGCCGCCTGAGCGAAGGACCGTTGCCGGTGGTGATCCGGCGTCGCTTCTGGCACTATCCGGCTCATTGCCGCCCTCATCGAACGGAACCGTCATGAAAGCGCTTCAGAGCCCCCTCGCCAAGAAAGTCCTGGCCGACAACCAGGCGCGCACGCAGCTGCGCCAGGTCGTGTCGCTGGCGAGCCGCCGCGGCGTCGAGACCGACGTGCGCGAGGCCACCATCCTGCTGCGCGAAGGCGCCACGGTGCGCCGCCTGACCGCCGTGGTCGTCCCCAAGGCGGCCTGACGCCGCCCGCTGACCGCGATGAACGTCGCGCTGCCGGCGCTGGTCATCTTCCTGCTCGTTCTCCCCGGTTTCGTCTTTCGCAGCCGCTTCAAGCGCGCCGAGCGCACCGCCCTCGACTACGCGCCCTTCGGCCGGGTCGTCGCCGAAGCCGTGCTCTGGGCCTGCCTGCTGCACGGCCTCTGGCTCTTCGGGGCGTGGCTCTTCCTCGGTGAACTCATCCGCTTCGACCTGCTGCTGGGCCTGCTCTCGTCGAGCCCGCTGACGCAGACCGCGGCCGTGGCCAGCGTCGGCGCGCTGGCCGGGCCGGTGGTGCGCTACTTCGGCACCCTGCTGGCCGCGAGCGTCGTGGCGCCCACGCTGCTGCGTTCGCTGATCACCTGGCGCCGGCTCGACCGGCTCGGCCACTGGCTGGCACCCGTCGCACGCTTCCACGACGCGCCCTGGTACTACCTGCTGACGGGCGCCGATTTCGAGCGCGCCGAGCTGCCCGACCTGATCAAGGTGGCCGCCGTCGTCGACGTCGCCGGCCAGCCCGTGCTGTATCAGGGCTTTCTCGAAGATTTCTATTTCACGCCCGACGGCGCGCTCGACCGCCTGGTGCTGCAGGGCGTCGGCCGCCGCCCGCTCAGCGGCGACAAGGCGCTCGACGCCGCGCCGGGTGACCCGGCCGGCGAAGAGCGCTTCTACCCGGTCGAGGGCGACTACTTCGTACTGCGCTATGCCGAGGCGATCACGCTGAACATCCAGTACCTGCGGCTGGAAGAAGAGCCCGAACCGCCGCCGGCTGCCTGAGCAGCCACCTAGGCGCAGGTGGCGTGCGCGCCACGTCACCGAAGCGTCACGCCGTCGCCACGGCGCCGACACGCGCGTCGACGACGCTGCGTTCCCATGCAACGCGACGACGCCTTTCTTCGCGCATGGCGCGACACCACGGCCCTGTCACACGACACGGCCGATGACGATGCGACGCGTCCGCCGCTGCGCTACCGCACGCTGTGGATCTCGGACCTGCACCTGGGCACGCCCGGCTGCCAGGCCGCCGCGCTGCTCGACTTCCTCAAGCACACCGAGTGCGAGACGCTCTTCCTGGTCGGCGACATCATCGACGGCTGGCAGCTGCGGCGGCAGTGGTACTGGCCGCAGACGCACAACGACGTGATCCAGAAGCTGCTGCGCAAGGCGCGCAAGGGCACGCGCGTGATCTTCGTGCCGGGCAACCACGACGAGTTCGCCCGCAAGTACGTCAACCACGACTTCGGCGGCATCGAGGTGGTGGAGGACTGGGTGCACGAGACGGCCGACGGCCGCAAGCTGTGGGTGATGCACGGCGACCTGTTCGACGGCGTCATCCAGTGCGCCAAGTGGCTGGCCCACGTGGGCGACTCGCTCTACGAATTCACGCTGCGGCTCAACCGCCACCTCAACTCGCTGCGCGCCCGCATGGGCCTGCCCTACTGGTCGCTGTCGCAGTACCTCAAGCTCAAGGTGAAGCGCGCCGTCAGCTACGTCGGCGACTTCGAGACCGCCGTGGCGCGCGAGGCGCGCAAGCGCGGCGTGCAGGGCGTGGTGTGCGGCCACATCCACCACGCCGAGATGCGCGACATCGACGGCATCCTGTACTGCAACGACGGCGACTGGGTCGAGAGCCTCACGGCGCTGGGCGAGCGTGCCGACGGCACGCTCGAGATCGTCCGCTGGGCCGAGCACATGCCCGTGATCGCGCGCGTGCGACGCGGCGACCGCAAGCGCGCGGTGCCCGCATGAGCGGCCAACGCACGGTCGACCTCGTCTACTTCGACGCCGGCGGCGGCCACCGCGCATCGGCCATCGCGCTCAAGGCGGCCATCGCGCGCGCCGGCCTGCCGTGGACGGTGCGCCTCGTCAACCTGCGCGAAGTGCTCGACCCCGCGCAGCGCTTTCGCCGCATGACGGGCATGGAGCCCGAGGACTACTACAACAAGCGCATCGCCCGCGGCTGGACGGTCGGCCTCGCGCAGGAGCTGAAGCTGCTGCAGGCCATGATCCGCTGGTGGCACGGGCCCACCGTGCGCCTGCTGCAGCAGCACTGGCTGGCCACCGAGCCCGACCTCGTCGTCTCGATGATCCCCAACTTCAACCGCGGCCTGCGCGAGTCGCTGGCCAGCGCGCTGCCCGGCGTGCCCTTCGTCACCGTGCTGACCGACCTGGCCGACCACCCGCCGCGCTTCTGGATCGAGAAGGGCATCGACCAGCACGTCGTTTGCGGCTCGGCCCACGCGGTGCAGCAGGCGCGCGACGCCGGCCTGCCCGCGACGCACATCCACGCCAGCTCCGGCATGCTGCTGCGCGACGACTTCTACGCGCCGCCCCCGGCCGACCGCGCCGCCGAACGCCGCCGCCTGGGCCTGGACCCCGACCGCCCGACCGGCATCGTGCTGTTCGGCGGGCAGGGCTCCAAGGCCATGCTCGGCATCGCCAAGCGCCTGCCCGACACACAGCTCATCCTGGCCTGCGGCCACAACACGGCCCTGGCCGACGCGCTGCGTGCCTTGCCCGCACGCGCACCGCGGCTGGTGCTGGGCTTCACGCCCGACGTCGCGCGCACCATGCACCTGGCCGACTTCTTCATCGGCAAGCCCGGCCCCGGCAGCCTGAGCGAAGCGGTGCAGATGCACCTGCCCGTGATCGTCGTGCGCAACCGCTGGACCCTGCCGCAGGAACGCTACAACGCGCAGTGGGTGCAGGAGAACGGCGTGGGCGTGGTGCTGACTAGCTTCGCGAAGGTCGATCGCGCGGTGGCGGAGCTGGTGCGGGACTTGCCGCGCTACCGGGCGGCGACGGAGCGGATGCACAACCGGGCGGTGTTCGAGTTGCCGGGGGTCTTGGCGCAAGTTTTGAATCAGTCGGAAGCACCGACCGTTGCGCTTGATGTTCTACCGATCGAACCACACTCGAAAGTCTTCTAGGCCTTGATGCTTGAGAGTTCTCGCTTCCGTGCCTTCATATGGATCAAGGCCGCGAAGTGGGCCGCTTCCGGGACAAAACCTGGGGCGATCGGATTTCACTAAAAGGCTTGGTCATCGGCAGCTCCTTTGAGCTGTGCGGCCTTGTAACTCACCTCTATCTTGCCGACGATGAAGGCGCGGATCAGGCCTGTGTCCTGCGCAATAGACTGGAAACGTTGGAGCACTTGCTGTTGCTCATGGAAATCGATAAAGCAGAAAAAGAGCGCTTCCATCGCGCGTCGATCAAGGAGGGTTGGGCGACCAATCACATCCGGGAGAAGCAAGTTGTGCACGTATGCGTTGCGGTGCTGGTAGATCTTCCGCGCGGCATCAAGGGATCGTATGAACGCTTCCCCGTACCAGATCGGCAGAAGGTCGGCCTCCGCGAGCTCTGTAAACAGCCTCAACCTTGCCGCGTGGCCCATCCGAGAAACATGCTGCGCAAGATGGTGGGCGCTTCCTGAGACATAGATCAGGCTCTCCGATACCAACACCTCAAGAAACGCGTTCAGAGGTGCGAGCGCTTCGGCGTGGAACCCAAGCGCCACGAGATCGGCCACGCGCCTGAGCGCGGTTCTGAGCAAGAAAGTTGAAGAGTGAGCGTCTGCGTCGTAGCGGCTAAGCGAATCAGCAAACCACTCGGCTGGAACAGGGGTGTGTTGCTGATTTGCTAGGCTGGCAAAGCCAAGGAAGTGGTCGGTGCCGTTAGCTTCACGGCCGAAAAAAGCGGTCGGCTCGCGCCAGTAGCCTTCCAACGTTGACGAAACCGGTACCCTGCCATATTCAAGCCGAAAGGCATCAATGACTCGATTTGAAAACTCGACGACGAAGTGCGACGTGTAGAGGGGTGCACATTGGATCAGCCACCGGATGTCCGGCCCTTCGCGTGTCGACCGCCGACTTTCGCAGAGGTTCTGCGCTGCGTGGCTGGCGACCAGCTCTGCGGTATCCGCTGGCAGGTGGACGCGCTCGGTGAAGTAGAGACTACGCAAGCGTTCGGTAGGTATCTCAATCTCTAGAACGCCAAACTTATGTGGCGCATGAGTGAATCGAGGCTCTAAGGTGACGTTATGAGCTTTGAGCAGTTCGTTGATGCGGTCAATCGGCTCGTCGGGCAGATTTCGCAGCGTGAATCGGTAGAGTTGCTTTTGACTTTCAGGCTTGGCTTGGTAAGCCAACTCCCCCCTACATTCAGAGTTGAGGCCCGGCCACGGCTGCGCCAAGACCAACGACGCAACAAGCTTCTCAAATCGGGGGGCGGCTCCGCTTTTGGGCGGCTCTACAACCTTGCAACTGCCGTCTGCAATCTGGTCGCGGATGAGCCTCAGCAGATGGCTGGGCTGATAGTCTGGAACGAACCCGAAGCGGGTCGCATAGCCCGATGGTTGGCCGCTCCGATCCAGTCTCCGGTGTACCGTGCCGAGTGCGGGCTCTACTACCTTGCACGCGCCACTATGAATGGCATGGCGGATACGCTGAAAGTCAGAGTTCCTGCGATCTAGGGGAACCGAGGATCCGTCCATTTGATAACCCGACAGCCTCCCGTTCCAATAGGTTCGTTCGACAATCACTGGCACCTTAAGAGTTTCGGTTCCAGGCTTTTATACACGGACGCAGAGTTGTCGCCAGGGCCATCCGGAAGCCTAGTTTTCAAGCGCTTGGTGGCGCATGGAGAGCCAAACAACTAAGAAGGCATTTCGCCCCAAGATCGGGACCTATGCGCCACGATCGTGGCCTCTTACGCGGGTGATGGCTGAAGTTCGCGCAGAAAAGCAAAGCGCCCTGCAAGTCATGAACTTGCAGGGCGTTTCTATCTGGTGGCTCTTCACGGAAGAAAAGCCAAAATCCGGAAAGTCCTTGAATATCAAGTACTTGCGAACCCGCGACGGTCAGAAGTGGTACGGGATTCGTGACACCAACCGTATCACGTTCGCCGCCAGTTTCAAAGTGAAGATGGTCTTCAATCGCTCGTTGATCAGCGGCCGTGGCGGACGTGAAAACGCTCAGGCTACTCGCGAGTGGGCGCGCTCGGTGCGTTGGCCTTAACCCAGGAGATTCCGTTGTCGCGTGCGCTCGCTGACGAATATGCTTCGCTGGTCCCGATGATCTCGCCGTTGGATCCCTTAAGCACGAAGTACGGCGATCCTCCTGTAGTCGTGCGGCGGTCATAGCGAGCGTCGTATGGTGAGTTTGCCTTCACTGATGCGATGCCTGCTTGAGCATTCTGCTTCGTCGTATAGCGCTCACTGGTGAGCACTACTTCTCCATTTCCTCCCTTGAGGTTGAACATGTACTGAATGCCGGACGGCTTGAGATGGAAGTAAGCTGACATCTGTAGTCTCGTAGTTATAGGGAAGTCCAGAGTACGTCAGTTGCGTTCCAGGTGCATCCCCTGAAAGGGTGATCGCTACTACGGAGCCAGACCCGCAGGCCACCGCTCTTCAAAGGTCGGCATCTTGAGCCCCATCCTCTTGAGCGCCGCGTCGATCACCTTGCCGCGCTTTTGAACTGACCGCAGCACGTACTCTTGAACATGCTCGTCAATCTGCTCCGCGATCACCCCCCAGCAAAGCCCGACCAGCAGCCATTCCAGTTGTAGCTGCGGGCTGCCATCTTTTTCAGTGGCGAGGTTCGCCAGCGCGATGGCCAGCAGGATCGAATCGTCCAGAGTGAATGCCTCCGGCAGCTTGTCCGCCTCGTCTTCTGCGAACGTCACTGCATACCGGTTGTTGATATGAGTGAGCCAGACCGGGTGCACATCGCGCTGCGGTCCAGTGAGGATGGGGATATCGTCCAACTTGACCCGATACGCCGGCGCAATCAGCGAGTCCATCACCTCCTGCACCAAGCCCGCGAAATCATCCTCCCATCGCTCTTTGGTGGGATTGAGCATCTCCTGAACGAACTCTTGGCAGGCCGTCATGTCGCCGTCCAGCACACGCCACACAGGTAGCTCGCCTGGCCCAAGGTCGTAGACGGCCGCAGAGCCCGGCAGCAAGGTCTCGAACACCGTCAGCGTGATTTCGGTAGGCGTCGTCTCACCAAGGTCGTAGTGCCTCCGCCCCAGCCGCTGAACTGCTTCAACCTGTTCTTCTGACAGATTGTGCTGAGTCAGGCTGTTCAGCCATTTCTGCAAGGCCGTATTGAGTCCCGGCAGTCGCTCCTCAGTGCCGAAGGTGTCGCGCCTCGCTGCGATGTCGGCATACCTCCCCACCTCTCTACCAACCGCGCGCTCCAGAACATGGCGGTACCAAGTCTGCACCCGCAGTGCCTGTAGTTCTTTGGACTTGACGGCGGGAGTAGAGCGCCGCCGACTTGCGTTGTGGCGGCCTGCCGGATGTTCGTTCTCAATATTCATAGCGAATTTTTTGTTTGTCAAGGCCCAACTCTTTGACGCCATGGAAAAAGCTGCGCCCGAATTAATTTTCTACCAAAAATAAAATTCAGGCATGCAAAACGCAAACGGAATAAGCCGATTGCGCGGAGCATAAATCTTCAATTAACCATGGAGGAATCAATGAAAAAAACAAACCGTAATCCCAAGAAAGTTAACCGTTCCCAAGAGGCGTTTCGCTTCCCAGGTCACGCCTGGTCGACCCAGAAGGTACATGCGAACAACCCGCTGGACTCGAATCCAGTCACGGGCTACGACTACCAGAGCTTCGAAGACATCTATTTCTTCAGCACGCTCCGGCCCGAAGACATCGATCGTATCGTGACTGGACTTGAAGAGGGAGGCGCACCGCTCATCCCAGAGACCGCCCTGCATTTCACCGACTGCTATGCACCGCTGGTTGTTGCCTTCCTGATGGAAGGCGATCTGCTTTGCAGCGGTGGCCCCAACGGGCTTCACATCGCAGCAGTCGCCTGCATGCATGTCCGCATGGACAACCCATTGACCGCCTACGAAATCTGCCGGTTCCTGGTGGAGGAAGGCATGGATTGGCCTGGGTTCGTTGCGGTTAGCAGGCTGTGCACCGACGACGAGGTGAACGACATGTTGTGCAGCGACATCGTTCCGATCTGGCAAGAAGCCAATGCCACGTATATGGCCGCCCGCCTTGGCGACCAACTCACCGATAAAAAAACCGGCAGTTCAGCCAAAAAAATCTAAGGAGACACAACATGAAAAAGACAAACAGGAAATCAAACGCCGCACAAGCTCAGACTCGTGTGAACCCCGCGCTCACCAGCATCGTCGCATCGGTCAGCCAATTCTGCCGCCGCGAGCGGGTCAGTGCCATCGCCCTGATGGGACAGGGTTTCAGTCCTGCCCTTCTTCCACTTTTCGCTGCCCTTCGGCAATTCGAGAGGGGCGAGGTTGAGCTTGCCCTCTCGCTCCTTTGCGATTGGGAGGTGGACAACAACTCGGTCTGCGACGAACCGATCTTCATTCCCCTGGTGCTGGAGCACAACGGCGGTCACGCCCTTCATGTGATCACCAACATCACCGACATGGCAGAGGAGGGCTGAATCATGACCAAAAAATTTACCCCTTCCCTCGTGACTTCAGCCGGCCCTGCCGTTTCCAAGAGCCACAGTACGTCGGCTTCCACGCCGGACCTGCAATATGCCAATCTGTGCAAGGACGATCCCAACACGGCCTGCTTGAGCCGCAAGCTCTATCGCTGGAACCGCGACCACTGGCAGGTCCAAACCGCCGAGCAGTGCGAACAGGATGCCTTCGACTGGCTCGCCAACTTTGACCCTGCCCGTGCGACGGTTTCAATGGCTCGCGCTTGTGCCGATGCCGCGAAGCTGAAGTCGGGCAGGTTGCCCGAGCCGGAGAAGGACCGCACCATCATTCCGGTTATTGGAAGCTGGCTCGTCGTGGAGGGTGACGGGTCCATCCATGCGATTGAGCCGGATCGTTCCATCGGCATTTGCCATCGCATTCAGTCCAGCAAGCCCATTCCTCTCGGCCCATATGTGCCACAACCGCTGGATCCGGAATCACTGTTCGCCAAGTTCCTGAACAAGTCGTTGCCTGATCCACAGGTTCAAGCCTTGGTGCAGGAATACATCGGCTACACCCTCACGCCGACGGCTTCCAGGCAGCAGGCCCAAATCTGGATCGGCAACACCGGTTCCAACGGCAAGTCGACTTTGCTGAACATCGTCCGTGCTCTGCATGAGAAGGCTGCGGCGATGAGGCTGGACGGACTCAAGGGGTTCGAACTGGAGCCGATGCTCGGTGCTTCGCTCGCCTTCTGCGACGAGGCTCCACAGGGTCATATCAATCAGCAGATTCTGAAGACCTTGATCGCCGGTGGCGAGTTGCCGATTCGCGGGCTGTACGAAAAGGGCGGCAGCTATGCCCCGCAGGCCAAGTGGATTCTGTGTACCAACCACTTGCCCAAGTTCCGCGATACCTCCACGGCATGGTGGCGCCGCTTCCATGTGATCGAGTGGAACCAACGGGTGACAGGCAGCGACATCATTCACGACCTGGACCGCCGCATCGTGAAGACCGAACTGGACCTCGTGCTGGACTGGGCATTGGCAGGACTGCAACGGTTGATCCGCCAAAAGAACTTCGCTGTTCCGCAGCAGGTGGAAGCTGCCAAGCAGAAGTCCATGCAGGAAACGGACTCAGTGAAGGAATGGGTGGAGAACTGCGGAGTCGCGCTTTCCACATTGCCGAGCCAGATGATTAGCAAGGCCGAACTGTCTGCTCGCTATCGCGACCACTGCGACCAACAAGGCTTGATGCCTTTCGGTCACGGTGAGTTCTGCAAGCGGCTGAATGCCATCTTTCCTACGGTCAAGGAAGACCGCCCGGTGCTCACCGTTGACGGCAAGAAAGAGCGGGTTCGCCGTCTCGGATTGATGCTGGGCCACTTTGATGTGAGCGGCACGACGACGACTGATCCGCATGCTGAACGGGATGCCATGCTCATGGCGAACATCCCAACGGCAGACGAGGATTTCGACCCGTTCAAGAACAGGTAAGGCATGTCCAAGCTGTCCAGGCCGGCCAGCCATTTCGATGACTTGGCCGGCCAGACAGTGACGACGACTTGCTCCTCCCGCTCCGCAGCTTCCATGCGACGAAACACAGAAATCGCTTGGCCAGCCTGGACAGGGTGGACACAACATAACTTTCAAGGAAACCAAAATGACACTGAACGAATTTACCCAGGCATTCAATGCTGCCTTCACGCTGCGCCAGACCAACGGTGGTTATGGCTTCACCAATGACGACGACAGCTTCGCCTTTTCGATCACCATCCGCGAAGAGGAACTGAGCTTCGGCGAGGCGATGGGCTACGGCCGCGAAAAGGAACGCCCTGTCATCGACCCTGTCGATGCCATCTTTGAAGCCTGCTACTGCGATGGTGACTCGCTGGAGGAAATCTCCATCTACGGCGGCAACTTCACCGGTGCGACCGATGCGGAACAGCTTCGCAACCTGCTGGACATCGCATTCGCACGAGATGAAGAACAGGCGGAGGACTGGTCATGAGCGCGATCATCTGGGCCGAGACCGATTGGCATTGCTGGCGGATGGCGGTGATGGGTTATCCGGCGAGCGAAGCCGATGACTACGAGCCGAGGCCGGCTCACGACTACCAGCCGAACTTTCGGACCCACACCATGCACAGTGCGCTGACAGATGCCGGTGTGGCGGACCTGACGGCAGCGATCAACCGGGGCGAGAAACTCACGCGGTGGCGGCTTCAGCACTTCAGCGATGACCACGCGACAGAGCTTGAAAATCTGCTCAGTGCCGGGGCATTGGCCGAGCCTGATCCGTCATCCGTGGGCCTTGCGATGCTTGCTCATCGGCACTGGATGGAGATGGGCAACCCTCGGGTAGCGAAGGTGCTGGTGATGTACATGCTGCAGTTGCAAATGACGGCCGACGACATCGTCGATGAACTCATGAACGAGAACAGCATGTCGGGCGAGGATCGTGATGACCGCTTCGCCGCCTTCGTCGTCAACTGCCAGACAGAATTGCGACATGAGGGCTTGTCGAACCGACTCCCACCGAAGGCCGGCGCGGAGAAGAAGGTCAAAATCTAACGGAGTGCTTCAATATCGCCGTGTCCAACAAACCGAAAATTTTCTTGAGGCGCTACAGCGCCGGGGTCAAATCGTTGAGTTCTTCAATGCGAAGCATCCGAAGATCCCGAACGGACGCTTTGAACCAAGGAAGCGTTGCGCTGAGAGCCTGGGCAGCGAGCACACATTGAACAGCAGTTATCGTCTCATTCCCAAAGTAGACGCTGCCTTGCTGCCATGCGAAGCCTTTTGAGACAAGGATCTTTTTGATCTCACCATACGCGTTGGTGTACGAGGGGCCGGGGTAGGCGCCCTGTAATACCTGAGTGTCTAGGTCAAACGCGATTGCATACATACGACCTGATTCCTTCGGGAGTTGCGGCGGCAGCGTGGCCTGCTGTAGGAGCTTTTGAACGGAACTGTCAAAGTAACCCATTTCACGCCCTTCGTTAATAGCGGAGCATTCTACGCAAAATGTGCCAACCAGGTTGCTGGCAGCGTCGTTGCACCGGCAGCTAGTGCCTACGGAACACGCGAGCAAAGAACTTCAGTATAAGTGATTGCTCACTTATTTTTAGGTTTTTTGGTTTTTAGCTTTTGAGCCCTCGCTTCGCTCGCTCCGGCATGTTGCACATGCCAAGTCAAGACAGGTGACGTTGGGGGTGGGCGGGCTTGCTGTTCCCTTTTACCGTAGCACGTCGTTCTCGCTGTCAAGGTCTGCGGCTGCTGCGCACCCTTGCGTCCTGCCGGCCGTCTTCGAACCCTGACAACTGCGCTGCGGCGTGCTGCTTCCGGTCTCGGGCAATTTCGCCTGATTCACGGAGCCGACCATGGCACACGACCTCTTCTCTTCGCTTGATTCATTCACCACTTCCCATGCAGGTGCTTCGGCGCTGATGGTGCGCGATGTCGCAGGCAGCTACCGTCCGGCAGGCGACGATGAAATCCTGAACGCTGCTCAATGCTTGCTGGCGAGCCGGGTGCGCGGCACCGATACGCTGTCGTCGCCGCAGATGGTCAAGGACTTCCTGAAACTTCGCCTGGCAGGGCTGGAGCACGAGGTGTTCGCTGTCCTGCACTTGGACTCGCAGCATCGGGTCGTGGAGTACGTGGAGATGTTCCGGGGCACGGTCAGCCAAACGTCGGTCTATCCACGTGAAGTGGTCAAGGATGCGTTGAAGGTCAACAGCTCGGCGGTCATCTTCGTGCACAACCATCCTTCGGGCAATGCAGAGCCGTCGCGGGCGGACGAGATGCTGACTCAAACACTGAAATCGGCGCTGTCGCTGGTGGATGTCCGGGTGATCGACCACATCATCGTGGCGGGGTGCGCAACGCTGTCCATGGCGGAGCGGGGGATGCTGTGATGGCGGAGCCTTCGGGCTCTTACTCGGCCGCGCAGAGCACCAATGGCAACCCCATGGGCAAGTAGTCGGTGAGCTTGACACCCAGTAGCGTCCGTCGACATCGCCAATCGGCCTACTCAAGCGAAATGCCGGAATTTCGCCTCTCGATCTTGCCTCTGACGCCACCGTAAAAACCTCTGTCCATGGCCCCGTTGGATCACGACTCCATGTGGGAGAATTGGCCAGACTTGGCAACCTATCGAATGCTGCATGCGCCCCTAATGACTGCCACTGAATGTGAAATCCTGACGCTGGAAGAGGTCGCCGTGTACCTCAAAGCCGGGAAGCGGACGATCTACCGCCTCGCCCAAAAGGGCGAGATTCCGGCCTTCAAGCTTGGAGGCACCTGGCGGTTTCGCCGCTCTGAGCTGGACGGTTGGATCGCTGAGAGCATCAACAACAAGAAGCCGGAGGCATAGTGGTCCGGCGCCAGGTCTGCAACCAAATCACATCTGGTCAGGTACACAGGGAGGATGGCCGTTGATAACTCAGCAGCTTTTGACGCAGCATCAAAGCCAGTACTACGCATGGCTTTTGACGCGGCGCGCGGCAGGCGACTCAGTGGAGTCGCTCGCATCCACTCTTGTGGACTCGCAGGTTGACCTTAACCCCCACCAAGTCGAGGCGGCGCTCTTCGCCTGTAGCAATCCACTCTCGCGCGGCGTCATCTTGGCGGACGAGGTCGGGCTCGGAAAGACCATTGAGGCCGGTCTAGTCGTCTCGCAGCGTTGGGCCGAGCGCCGCCGCCGCATCCTGATCATCGTGCCCGCCAACCTGCGCAAGCAATGGCACCAGGAACTGCAAGAAAAGTTCAATCTACAGGGCGTGCTCCTGGAGGCCAAGAGCTACAACACGATCCGCAAGCAGGGCCGCCAGAATCCGTTTCAAGGGGCAACTGGCCCCGTCATCTGCTCCTACCAGTTCGCAAAATCAAAAGCAGCGGACATCAAGGCTGTCGACTGGGACTTGGCCGTGCTCGACGAGGCGCATCGAATGCGCAATGTCTACAAGACCAGCAACGTGATCGCCAAAACGCTGAAGGAAGCGCTAGCCCACGTCCACTCCAAAGTTCTGCTTACCGCGACCCCGCTGCAAAACTCGCTGTTGGAGCTTTACGGCTTGGTCAGCATGATCGACGACCGCGTCTTTGGTGATATCGACAGCTTCCGCTCGCAATTCACGGCGCAGCCTAAAGAACAAGCATTCGCAGCCCTGCGAGCCCGCCTCGCCACAGTTTGTAAACGCACGCTGCGTCGCCAGGTTCAGCAGTACGTGCCGTACACGGCACGCAGGGCGATCGTGGAAGAATTTACCCCCTCGACTGAGGAAAGAGAGCTGTCAGGTCTTGTCGCCGACTACCTCCGCAGACCAAATCTCAAGGCGCTGCCAGAAGGCCAACGGCAACTGATCTCGTTGGTGCTGTGGAAGCTGCTTGCCTCATCGACCCACGCCATCGCGGGCGCATTGGAGACCATGGCCAAGCGGCTTCAGGGTGAACTTGACGAGTCATCCGACATCCCCGACCTGGCGGAGGTGCTGGATGAGGACTATGAATCGCTAGACGAAACCGCTGACGAGTGGGAAGGGCAAGAGGCCAGCGTCGCGTCGTCAGCCGCCAGCCAACGCGATGCAATCACCCAGGAAATCGCTGAACTGAGGCACTTCAAGGCACTGGCGACCAACATTCGTGAGAACGCAAAGGGCACCGCACTCCTGACCGCTTTGGACAAGGCATTCGCTGAGCTGGGGCGGCTCGGTGCAGCGAAGAAGGCCATCATCTTCACTGAGTCCAAGCGCACGCAGGAATACTTGCTTTCTCTCCTGGCGGCCACGCCCTACGGTGAAGGCATCGTCTTGTTCAACGGCACCAACAGCGATGCTCGGGCCCGAGCCGTCTACGAGGATTGGATCAAGCGCCATGCCGGGACGGATCGCATTACTGGGTCCAAGACCGCTGACACCCGAGCCGCACTGGTCGAGCACTTCAAAGAGCGCGGCACAGTGATGATTGCGACCGAGGCGGGTGCCGAAGGCATCAACCTGCAGTTCTGCTCGCTGGTCATCAATTACGACCTGCCATGGAACCCGCAGCGTATCGAGCAGCGGATCGGACGCTGCCACCGCTATGGTCAACAGTTCGACGTGGTAGTAGTCAACTTCGTAGACCGCAGCAACGAAGCTGATGCCAGGGTCTACGAACTCCTAGATCAAAAATTCCAATTGTTTGAAGGCGTATTTGGTGCAAGCGACGAGGTGCTTGGGGCCATCGGCTCCGGCGTGGATTTTGAGCGTCGCATCGCAGACATCTACCAGAACTGCCGCGACCACGAGGCAATCAAAACCAGCTTCGAGCAGTTGCAAAGAGATCTGTCTGGCGAGATCAGCGAGGCCATGGTCAAGACGCGGCAAATCCTTCTGGAGAACTTCGACGAGGAGGTCCAGGACAAACTGCGAGTTAGAGCAGTAGACAGTCGCGCGGCGCGTAGCAAGTACGAACGCATGCTGCTCGAACTGACGCGGGCCGAGTTGGCTGACTGCGCACTGTTCGACGACGACGGCTTTGTCCTTCAGCGCCTGCCTTCCGCCACCTTGTATGAGGTTGACCTGGGCCGCTATGAGCTACCTCGCCGGTCTGGCGACACGCACCTCTATCGGATCGGCCATCCGCTAGCTGAGTGGGTGGCTAAGCAGGCCAAGAGCTATGAGCTTTCAGGTACACGGCTCGTCTTTGACTACAAGGCCTACGGCACCCAGATCAGCACGCTCAAACCGTATCGAGGCAAGAGCGGCTGGCTGACCTTGAAGCTTGTGTCGGTTGAAGCCCTTGGGAACCAAGAGCAGCGCCTAGTGGTGGCGGCCATCACGTCAGACGGCCAAGTCCTGGCAGAGGACGACCCTGAAAAGCTGCTGCGGTTGCCGGCGCGGGCGCAGCCTGCCGAGCAGGGGAGCGTCGATGTTTCCCCGCTCAGTGAGGACGTGGCGACACGGAAATCCGCCGTGCTGCGGGAGATCAACCAACGCAACCTGGGCTACTTTGAGCAGGAAGTCCAGAAGCTCGACGCGTGGGCTGATGACTTGAAGCTGGGCATTGAGCAGGAAATCAAGGAGATCGACCGCCAGATCAAGGAAGTGCGCCGCACGGCAGCCAGTGCCCCCACGCTGGAAGAAAAACTCTCTTGGCAAAAACAGCAGCGCGAACTGGAAACCAAGCGGGGGAAACTGCGGCGTGAACTCTTCGCCCGGCAGGATGACGTCGAGTCCCAGCGTGACGATTTAATCAGTCAATTGGAAGTGCAACTTCAGCAGCGGGTCGAGGAACGCACCCTATTTACGGTTGAATGGGAGATGAATTGATGACTACTAAGAGAGAGATTTCGCGTGGAGCAGTCTGGAACCAGTGGGATCTGCATATTCATACACCTGCATCCTTCCACTGGGCCGGCCAAAGATTCGAGGGCGATATGTCGTCGCCTGAGAATCGTGCATTGATAGATCAAATGATTGAGGCCCTGAATGCAGCCGAACCTGCAGTCTTCGCTATCATGGACTATTGGACATTTGACGGATGGTTGGCTCTAAAACAACGACTCACGGAAAAGGATGCTCCTGTACTTACTAAGACAGTCTTCCCCGGTATCGAACTGCGTCTGTCCGCTCCTACGAGCAAGCGGCTGAACGCGCATGTCGTCTTCTCGGATACGACACCTGATCATCATTTGAAAGAGTTCCTTACTGATCTGAAGCTCGAACGTACGGATAGATCGATCTCCAAGGAGGCACTGATTGATTTGGCTAGGTCTACTGCCACCGACATGCTCATCAAGAAGGGACACAAGAAGGCAGTCGTGGATAGTGATGCCTCTGATGCGCTCTTGGCTGGTTATAAACTGGCCGAAGTAAAAGCTGAAAGCTATAAATCTGCTATCGCCAAGGTTCCGAACGGATTGGCAGTTGGCTTCATGCCGTTCGACACGAGTGACGGCCTGACGGAAGTGAAGTGGGAAGAACACTACGCCTACTTCCTCGGCCTACTAGAATCTTCTCCAATCTTTGAGTCAAGGAATGCCGATCTACGAACAGCATTTCTGTGCGAGGAAACGTCGAAGAACAAGAGTTGGATTGGCAACTTCAAACATGGTCTCAAGAACATCCCCAGGCTAGTCGTTTCCGGCAGTGACGCGCACTGCTTCGTCGGTGTGACCGGCGATAACGACCGCCGCGGGTACGGGGATTTTCCATCAGGAAAAAGGACCTGGATCAAGGCTGACTTTACTTTCCAAGGACTGAAGCAGGCAATTCTGGAGCCAGCGAAGCGATCATTTATTGGCGAAAAGCCGCCGAAACTTCACGCGGTGGAGGCGAGCAAGACCCACTTCATCGAGTCGATCGAAGTCGCTAAGACCGGCACCAAAGCTGGCATCGGCAACTGGCTGGACGGCTGCGATCTGCCGCTCAATCCTGACCTTGTAGCCATCATTGGCAACAAAGGCAGTGGAAAGAGCGCCTTAGCCGATGTCATCGCAACCCTCGGACACTCACGCCAGGCAAAGCACTTCAGCTTTCTTAAGCGTGACCGCTTTCTGGGCAAGAGCGGGGATCCCGCTCGTCATTTCACAGGCACGCTGACTTGGCGCGACGAAAGTACCGAGGCCCGAACGCTAGAGATTCTTCCAACAGATGAAAAGCAAGAACTAGTCCGCTACATCCCTCAGAACTACTTCGAGGAGCTTTGTAACGACCACGTCTCTGGCAAGTCAGACGCCTTTGAGAAGGAACTGCGGGCGGTCATCTTCTCGCACACCAGCGAGGAGATGCGTCTCGGCGCTCTCGACTTCGATCAGCTCACTGAGCAGCAGGAACAAGCGCTGAGAAACCGACTTGGGGAGTACCGCAAGGAACTGAAGACCCTCAATTCTTCCATCGCACGGATTGAAGATCAGCTGCAGCCGATTGAGGAAAAGAAGCTGACGGACCAGTTGCTGGTCAAGACGCGCGAGATCGAGGAGCACCAGAAGATCAAGCCGGCGGAGGTGCCCCCTCCGCCGGAAACGATGGAGCCCGAGCAGAAGCAGGCTGCAGAGGCGCTTGCAGCTTCGGCACAGAAGATCGAAACCGCTACCAAGCGCACGCAGCAGATTCAGACAGAGGTCACGGCGATCGCCAAACAGCAGAAGGCTCTTGTCAATGCGAAAGAACAGCTGAGACTGCTGCAACGTTCCTTCGACCAAACCAAGCAGCTCATCGCGGAAGACCTCATCCTCGCGGGATTGAACTGGGCCGATGTCGCGAAGCTGGACATCAAGACCAACTTGCTAGATGAGCGGGAGTCAGCCCTCGCTGAGAAACAGACGACGCTGCAGACCGAAGCCAGCACCTTGGCTGACGCCACCGTGATCCTCGAGGAAGAGAAGAAAACACACGCAATCAAGCTCAACGCCCGTCAGCAGCACTTTGAAACCTACCAACGCCAGCTCGCTGAGTGGGCCAAGAAGCTGGATACCCTGAACGGCACGCCGACGGATCCCGACACCAAGGTCGGTCTTGAGACCAGATTGGCCCAAATCAAGCAACTGCCTGCCAAACGTGCGGAGCTGCAGGAGGCACGAATGAGGCTGACCGCCGAGATTTTCGAGTCCTTGGACGCGCAGCGGAAGGCTCGGGAGGACCTGTTCAAGCCGGTACAAAATCTGATCAAGGCGAACGACCTGATCCGAGAAGACTACCGTCTGCAGTTTCAGGCAACCCTAGCGGCCTCAGCCGAGACGATCGCAGAACTGCTGTTCGCGATGATCAAGCAGACCTCAGGCACACTGCGCGGGCAAGATGAAGCGCTGTTGACGGTCAAAAAACTCTTTGACGGCCACGACCTGAATACAAAGGATGGCGCCCTAGCGTTCTCCAAGGCCTTGCACGAAACCGTCGAACAGGCAGCCAAGGCATCAGGCACGGAGGTCGGCATTGCAAACCTCCTAAAGAAGGAGCAGGTGGCCGTTTCGGTCTACGACTTGATTTTTGGGCTCGAGTTTCTTGAGCCACGGTATTCGCTTCTGTTCCAGGACACGCAGATTGAGCAGCTATCTCCTGGCCAGCGAGGCGCACTCCTATTGATCTTCTATCTGCTGGTGGATAACGGCAAGACGCCCATCATCTTGGACCAACCGGAAGAAAATCTGGACAACGAAACAGTGTTCCGCCTCTTGGTTCCAGTCCTATCCGAGGCCAAAAAGAAGCGCCAGATCATTATGGTCACTCATAACCCGAACCTGGCAGTCGTCTGTGATGCAGAGCAGATTATCCACGCATCCTTTGACCGGGCGTCAAACTGCAGCATCAACTACGTTTCTGGCTCATTGGAGAACCCGATGCTGAACAGCGCGGTTGTGACCGTACTGGAAGGCACCAAGCCAGCATTCAACAATCGCTCTGGGAAATATCATTGACATGCCGTTCTTTGAGCCTACCTATATTTCCATGTTGAGTACTGGTAGCGAGGGTGCGCATTGCGTCTTCGCCCACTCGCTCGATGCAAGCGAGCAAGTAGATGAGCCGCACTTTTCAACGTTGAGTGAGCATTGACTTGATGGCAACAGTGCCAACTCGCCCGCTTGAACTTGACCTGCTGTGCCAGAAGCTGGACGCCGACTACGCAGCACTCATCACCGGAACGGGCACAAGCCTGGAGTCTCGACGCAGCAACTTCCTGTCCAAGGCCATTGCAGCGTTCGTATTGCATGAGGCCGCAGGTGCGAGCCTGGGAGAGTCCGTCGCAGCGAGCATCGATGGCGGCTTGGATCACGGCATTGATTCGGTGTTCGTGGCCAATGATCAGACGATCTGGCTCGTTCAATCGAAGCACAAGGAGTCCGGTTCCGGCGAGCCTGAGCTTGGTGACGTGTCCAAATTCCGCGACGGCGTGACCGATCTCATCCGAGGTCGCTGGGAACGCTTTAACAGCGCGCTCCAAACACGCCGTGCTGCAATCACTGATGCCCTGAATAGCGGAATCTGCAAGGTCAAGGTCGTCCTCGCTTACTCCGGGACGGCTGTATCCGATGATCGGCGGGACATCTTTTCCGACATGGAGCGTGCGTTCAATGGTACGAATCCCGGTTTTCTGCGCTGCCATGCCTATGGGCTCACCACCCTTCACGACCTCCACTTGGACGGCATCTCTGCCCAAGCCATTGAGGCTGACATCGAGCTGAAGGACTTCGGGCACACCCAGGAACCCTACAGGGCGTTCTACGGTCGCATGGACGCTAAGCGGCTTGCAGAGTTGTGGGTCGAACACGAAGACCGCTTGGTTGACCGCAACATCCGGCGCTTCAAGGGAACCACGACCGTCAACACTGGTTTGACGGAAACCTTGCAGCAGGAGGCGCAGCACTTCTTCTACTTCAACAACGGTGTCACTTTTCTCTGCGAGGCGATCAATGAACAGCATCCCCGCGATCCTCATCGGGAATCAGGACGATTTCGTGTTCGAGGGTTGTCCATCATCAACGGCGCTCAAACCGTTGGTGCCATAGCCAAAGAGCCCATCGCTTACTACGACGCCAATCCGGCCATGGTCATGGCGACCTTCGTGTGCCTGGACAACGCGCCCGACGGTTTCGGCGACCGTGTGACTCAATCCCGCAACCGGCAGAACGCAGTGGACCTGGAAGACTTCGCCGCGCTGGATGAGCGGCAGGCCATGTGGCAGCAGACCCTGCGGATGGCAGGCATCGAATACATCGTCAAGCATGGTCAGGATGACCCTCCGCCTTCGCCGACCACATTCAGTGCCAGAGAGCTGGCGCCGTACCTGGCTTGCACGGTCACCACGAGCGATTGGCAGGACTACCTCGTCGCGGCCAAGTCCGACAAGAAGAAGCTCTTCGGTCGGGAAGGGCTTGTGCCTGCAACCGATCCGTTACGCCAGTCCTACGAGCGCCTGTTTGCCGACTCGCTGACGTCCAAACAAATGTGGCGTATCGCCCAGGTCGGTCGCACGGTCGTTGGCAAGGTTCGGGATCGCGCAAGTGCGGAAGCCGACCCTATCGGGTTGCCACATGGCACGCTGCCCGCCAAAGAAATTCTCAGCCAAGGCGCGTGGATGATTCTGCATGTTGTGTTCATCAGGCTGCCGCTGCACAACGGCCCTGAGCTGAACCTCACCGCAGATCAGTTGACGGCGCTGTCTCGCGAGATTGATCTGGTAGCAGATCGCTTGGTCACCGTCGTTCAGGCCGTTCAATGGAACAAGCAGGCGCGCAGCGTCTTTGAAAACAAAACGGACTGTCGATCCGTGAAAGGCCGCTTGATGGCGGCCTTGGCGCAACAAAACCAGGGAGGAGATCAATAGTGCAAGCGAACATCAAAGGTCTGGTGGACCGGCTGGAGCTTTCTCAGGCCAAGGCCATGATGCCTCTCTACGAGGCCATCTCCAACGCCGTCGATGCCATCGAAGAGCACCAAGACGGCTTCAGCGATCATACGATTCGCATCCGGTTGGTTGCCTCGAACGACCTTGCCCATCAGGGTGGAGACGGGACGCTGATCGTAGACGGCTTCGATGTGATCGACGATGGCGTTGGCTTCGACGACAAGAATCTGGCGTCCTTCAAGGAGGCTCACACCCTGTCGAAGGTGAAGCTGGGTGGTCGGGGTGTGGGCCGCTTCACCTTCCTAAAGGTCTTTTCGTCCGTCCGCATCCGCAGCGTCTTCAAGCGCGAGGATCAAGCCTTGTTGCGGGAGTTCGACTTCAGCATCGAAGATGAACTGAAGGGAGCAGACGTCACGTCCGAGATCGCGGAGTCATCTGGCACGCAGACCTCTCTGCGCGGCATGGACGAGAAGTTCCGAGCTGGGTGGCCTACCCAGCCGGAGACCATCGCCGAGCGCGTCATCGCGCACTTCCTGATTCGGTTCGCGGCTCGCTCCTGCCCGCCCATGACGTTGGAGTCGCCGGGGCATGCGCCGATTGACCTGCACGCCCTGTTTCAATCCACCGTGCTGGCACACATCGAAGAGCAATTCTTCGATGTCTCCGGCCACACTTTCGCCTTGCAGGCTTATCGCCACCGCGATGGCCGCTCGCGCCATGAGCTGAACTTGTGCGCCAACGGGCGTGAAGTCACCACCACCAAGCTGCGAGACCTGTTGCCAGAACTCCCTGAGAAGTTTCTGGATGACGAGCAGGCACCGTACACCCTGATCGTGTTGGTCACAGGGGAGTACCTGGATGACCACGCCAACCAGGAACGGACGCGCATCGCCTTCCAAAGTGACGAAGAGCCCGAACTGGAGCAGACGCTTGTTTCTCGCCGAGCGTTGAACCAAGGCATTGCCGGTGCATTGCGTCCACTTCTCACAAGTGACTTGATGTCCACGAACGAGGAAAAGCGCGCCCAGATTGAGAAGTTCGTGGAGCAAGCCCCGGAGTACAGAGCGCTCACCCATCCTCGCTACAAAGAGGTGATCGAGCAGATGATTCAGCCCGGCCTGTCACAAGACAAGCTTGATGAGGCGTTGCTCCACGTAAAGCGAATCGTCGAGGATGACGTTCGCAAAGAGGCCAAACACGTCGCCGCGTTGTTTGAGACTGAGACGTTCGAGCAGTACCAAGAGAAATTCAAGGAAATTGCCGAGAAGGCCAACGAGATCGGTAAGGCACAGCTCGCTGCATACATCGCGCACCGTCGCACGATTCTCGACCTGGTGAACAACAGCCTCAAGAAGAAGCGCACCGACGACAAGTACCCGCTCGAAAGGGTCTTGCACAAAATGATCTTCCCCATGGGTACAACCTCGAAGGATATCTTCTTCGAGCAGCAGAACCTTTGGGTCATTGACGAGCGGCTGTGCTATCACACGCTGCTCACCTCCGACAAGAAGCTGAAGAGCGTCGCCGGGCTCGGCGACACCTCGGGTCGCGAGCCAGACATCTTTGCCTTCTTCTACGACACGCCCATCGGTGTCGCCGAGGCCGACAACCTGCCTGGCGGAGGTGTAGTCATCATCGAATTCAAGCGACCCGGCCGAGACAATTACGACAAAGACCCTGCCGACCAGATCATCCAACGGTTTCGAGAAATCGCAGAGGGCGGAGTCACAGATGTTGACGGCCGTCAGATCAACCCGACGAATCTGCGGTACACCGGCTATCTCATTGCCGACCTAATGCCATCTTTGCATCGGCAAGTATTCGGCCGCTACCACCGCACTGCCGATAACGAGGGGTACTTTTCCCCCTTGGCGACCGGCAACGGATATATAGAAATCCTCTCCTATGACAAACTTATCAAGGATGCCAATCGTCGTAACCGCATCCTGTTTGACAAGCTTGGTCTGCACAAGAACTAAGGTGGCATGACTCATGAGTAAACAAAAACTAGAACTTACTTGGGTGGGGAAGGAAAAGCGCCCCAAGCTGGAACCGCGCATCCTGCAAGAAGTCCCAGCAAAGTCCTATCACGCCAAACACCGCGTTTCGGACGACGACAGCTTTGACAACCGACTGATTTTCGGTGACAACCTGCTGGCATTGAAGGCGCTGGAGCAGGAGTTTTCTGGCCAAGTTAAGTGCGTATTTATTGACCCGCCTTACAACACCGGTAGCGCTTTCAAACAATATGACGACGGTGTGGAGCATTCAGTTTGGCTCGGTTTGATGCGAGATCGTCTGGAGATTATCAAACGGCTGCTCACTGAAGATGGTTCGCTTTGGATCACCATTGACGACAACGAGGCGCATTATTTAAAGATTTTGTGCGATGAAGTGTTTGGTCGCGGTTGTTTCGTCACAGCGTTTATATGGAAAAAGGTTGATAGCCCGAACGATAACAAGGTGCCGATAACCCCGGATCACGAATACGTTCTTTGCTTCACAAAGACACCCGGTGCTCGCCCGTTCAGGCAGAAGTTTGACGACTCGATATTGGCCGCATACCGTAAGCCGGATGGGGAATCCGATAGGCCTTACCGTGACCGACTTTTGAAGAAGAATGGAAAAAATAGCCTCCGCTCTGATCGTCCGTCGATGTTTTTTTCCTTGACCGATCCCGATGGCGCGGAAGTATGGCCCATTCATGACGACGGCAGGGAGGCCTGCTGGGCGCTGGGCAAGAAGGCTGTCGATGAATTGATTCTCAAGAAGGAGCTTATCTGGAAGAAGCGGGAGAGTGGGTGGATTCCATACACACGGGAGTACGCGCCTGACAGCCCGTCGCGACCCTATCCGACAATATGGAATGATCTCGACACAACGCGACAAACGAAGGCACATCAAAAGACGCTATTCGGTGAAAACGTTTTCGCAACCCCTAAACCTGAAGACATGCTCAAGCGGGTTCTGGATATGGCTACCAGTCCCGGCGATATTGTTCTCGACTCTTTCGCGGGGTCAGGAACGACGGGTGCTGTGGCTCAAAAGATGGGCCGACGTTGGATCATGGTCGAGCTTGGCGAGCATTGCCACACCCACGTCATTCCGCGTCTGAAAAAAGTCATCGACGGAGATGACAAGGGCGGCATCACCGAAATTGCTAACTGGCAAGGCGGCGGTGGCTTCCGCTACTACAAGCTCGCGCCCAGCCTCATCGTCACTGACCGCTGGGGAAATCCGGTCGTCAACCCGGAGTACAACGCTGCGCAATTGGCCGAAGCACTTGCTAAGTTGGAGGGCTTTTCCTACGCACCTTCCGAGGTGCAATGGTGGCAGCACGGCCATTCGAGCGAACGAGACTTCATCTACGTCACTACTCAAAACTTGTCTGCTGAGCAATTGCAGGCACTGTCAGATGAAGTGGGCGGCGAACAGAGCCTGCTCGTCTGCTGCGCAGCATTCCACGGCATCACAGCATCGAAGGCTTCCGAGCGCTGGCCGAATCTGACCCTGAAGAAGATTCCGAAGATGGTGCTGGCCCGCTGTGAATGGGGCCATGACGACTACAGCCTGAACGTAGCCAATCTGCCCATGGCGCAGGCCGAAGAGCCCGCGTCCATTGCTAGAGCCGTAGCACCCAAAACAAAAAAACCCGCCGCCGCGAGCACCGGGCAAGGCGGGCTGTTTAGGGAGGCCGAAGAATGAATGCACGCGTCCAGAACGCCGTTACCGGCCGCCTGTCTCTGCGTCCGCCGCAGGCGGAGTCCTTGGCAAAGCTTGTGCGCGCTCTCGAAGCCGCGCCGAGCATGCTCGGCCATGGCCAAGACGTACCCGCCATCCTCGCCACCTTGAAAGCTGAGTTCCCGACGCTGGAGGACTTTGAACGCGAGTTCCCCTCGCTGTGCTTTTCGCTAGCGACAGGCGTCGGCAAGACGCGTCTGATGGGCGCGTTCATCGCGTACCTGCACCTGGCGCATGGCATCAATAACTTCTTCGTGCTGGCACCGAACCTGACGATCTACAACAAGCTGATTGCCGACTTCACGCGCAACACGCCCAAGTACGTCTTCAAGGGGGTCGCCGAATTTGCCCAGCAACCGCCCTTGATCATCACAGGCGACAACTATGACCAGACGGGCACTGTGGTTCAAGACCAGACCATGGGCTTTGCGCATGACGTGCGCATCAACATCTTCAACATCTCCAAGATCAACTCCGAGGTTCGCGGTGGCAAAGAGCCTCGTATCAAGCGGATGAAGGAGGTGCTGGGGGACAGCTACTTCAACCACCTGGCCGGCTTGGACGATCTCGTGCTGCTGATGGACGAGTCGCACCGCTACCGCGCCAGTGCTGGGGTACGCTCCATCAATGAGCTGAAGCCGCTGTTTGGCCTTGAGGTGACGGCCACGCCGTTTGTGGAATCCACGCGTGGTCCCGTGCCCTTCAAGAACGTGGTCATGGACTACCCACTGGCCCGGGCGATGGAAGACGGCTTCGTCAAAGAGCCTGCGGCTGTGACTCAGCGCAACTTCGACGCCAAGGCCCACTCGGCGGAAGAGATCGAAAAAATCAAGCTGGAGGATGGCGTCCGCCTGCACGAAACAACCAAGGTCGAGCTGCTGACTTATGCCCGAGAGAACGGCGTGAAGGTGGTCAAGCCTTTCATGCTCGTGATCGCGCGGGATACCACGCACGCCTCACAGCTCAAGACACTGATCGAGTCTTCGGCCTTCTATGAGGGGCGCTACGCGGGCAAGGTGATCCAAGTGGACTCCAGCCGCACTGGGGCCGAAGAAGAGGAGATGATCGCCAAGCTGCTTGCGGTGGAAAGCGTGGATGAGCCCACCGAGATCGTCATTCACGTCAACATGCTCAAAGAGGGCTGGGACGTGACGAACCTCTACACCATTGTGCCGCTGCGGGCGGCCAACGCGCGCACGCTGGTCGAGCAGTCCATCGGTCGCGGCCTGCGTCTTCCCTATGGCAAACGCACAGGTGTCGCGGCGGTGGACCGACTGAATATCGTGGCGCACGACAAATTCCAAGAGATCATCGATGAGGCCAACCGTGGCGACTCGCCGATACGGCTGAAGCAGGTGATCCTTGAGGCCCCGAGTGCCGATGACAAGAAGGTGAGCGTGCAGGTTGGATCGGGTGCGATGACGCGCCTTGGGCTCACCGACGCGCCGACCATTGCCACCAATCCTGCCGGTGCGGGGGCAACACCGGCCGCTACGCCTGCGCCGGTGTTTACCACGGAGCGCGAGCGCCACGCCGCGCGTGTGGTAATGGACGTGATTGGAAAGTACGAGGTCAAGCGCGACCTCGTGCCGACCAGCAATGCGTTGCTCACCCCAGAGGTGCAGTCAGCCATCCTGGCTGAAGTGACTGAGCGGCTGAAGCCGGCCCAAGGTGACTTACTGGCTGGCACGGATGATGGAGCACCTGCACTTGATTTGTCGGCAGTGGTGTCCAAGACCACCGAGATTGTGGTCCAGCAAACCATCGACATTCCGCGAATAGCGGTGGTACCCACGGGTGAGGTCACTACCGGCTTCCGACCGTTCAAGCTGGGCTCGTTGCCTAACTTCCAGCCGGGTCAAAGCGAGATCGTCGGTCAAGAGCTGCGCACGAACCATCAGTTCACGATGAGCCGGGAAGCTGGCATCAGGGAGCAGCGCTTCGAGGACTACATCGTCAAGAAGCTGATCGACTTTGACGACATCGACTACTTCACGCAGGCGGAACTGCTCTATGACTTGGCGAGCCAGGCCGTTGCCCACTACAAGGCGCAGAACTATTCCGAGAACGAACTGCACGAAGTGTTTGACACCTACGGCGCGGAGCTGGCCCGGCTGATTCGCGCCGAGATGATGGCCCACTTCTGGGAAGAGGCCACCGAGTACGAGGTGCAGGTGAGCCGAGGCTTCACGGAACTTAAGCCGTGCAACTACACGGCTGTGGCCGGGCAAACGGCACATCACTACCGTGAGACCCTGACCGAGCTGGGCAAGATCAAGCAGATGCTGTTTGGTGGTTTCTCCCGCTGCCTGTACCCGCTGCAAAAATTTGACTCGGACACCGAGCGGCGCTTTGCGGTCATCCTGGAACGCGACGCCTTGAAATGGTTCAAGCCCGCCAAGGGGCAGTTCCAGATTTATTACAAGCTTGGCAGCGAACAGCCGGAGTACATCCCTGACTTCGTGGCAGAAACAGACTCGGCCATCTTCATGGTGGAAACAAAGGCGAGAGTCGATACGAATACTCAAGAGGTTCAGGCCAAGGCTACTGCCGCTTCTCGCTGGTGCAAGCACGCTTCGGATCACGCAGCAACTGTCGGCGCCGCGCCGTGGCGGTACTTACTAGTTCCGCACGATGAGATCGCCGAATCAAAGCGGCTCACTGACTTTTTGCGCTTCCAAGTGAAGATCTGAGTGTGATACCGATGCAACCTTTTTCCATCACACTTTTCGCAACCACTGGCGATCCCGAAGGCATCCGGCACCTAGACAAGTCGAACTGGTCCGGCTACGGAGTCGTCTTCAACAGGGAGCTGTTCCATCTGTTGAAACAGGAGCCGGGCTTCTTCCAAGCCGGTATCTACATCCTCGTGGGCAATGCTGCTGAAGAGACAATTTACATTGGCGAAGCTGATCCTATCGGTGACCGCTTGAAGAATCACGTCTCAAACAAAGAGGGTTGGGTGTGGGGCGTCTACTTCTTCGATCGTAATCACAAGATCGGCAAGACGGAAGTTCAGTACCTGGAATCGGCATTGGTTGCACTGGCCAAAAAGCATGACCGGGCCATTCTTCTGAACAGGAACAACCCGACTGCGCCGACGATGGCCCCAGCAGCGAAGGCAACGGCCCAAGCATTTCTGGCTGATATGTTGTTGATTCTGCCGATGCTTGGAATCAATGCGTTCACACCGCTCAAGCAGGACGACCTTAGCGATCAGGTGCAGCCTGTCGGTTCAGAGATCGATAAGTTTGACACGATCGTTGTTCCGGCACGCGAGGAAGGGTTCAAGCAACGCTTCTTGAACGAGCACTGCTGGTTTGCCGTTCGGATCAATGTAAAGCAAATCTCGAAGCTGAAGTTCATCGCGGCCTATCAGGTAGCCCCCGTTGCCGCCATCACGCACATCGCCGAGATCGACGCTATCGTTCCGTACAACGATACGGGTAAGTACATGATCAAGTTCAAAGGGTCGGCAACTCCGATCGTCCCGATCCCTCGCCCGGAGAGCAGCGAGGTAAATATGCAGTCGTCGCGTTATGCACTGCGGGAGAAGTTGCTGGCGGCGAAGAATCTGGATCAGGTGTGGGCGTGAAATTTTCGCATCATCACCAATGCCAACAATCAGCGCAGGTCCGTTCAAGCAAGTGAGGGGAATCGCCCTATGGAAGAGTGGAGTGGATGCGGTTCGGGGGAAAAATGAGAACAGTTTCTGGTGAGGCTGAAACTGCATGGGTTCATAGGTAGGACGGTGGCGAGGCAGGACGGTAGCAGGTAATCTGCGCAGGGAAGGTTGGGGAGTGAAAGTGCGAAATCACTTGGCCAGCCTGGACAGGTTGGACTCAATTTTTCTTCTCAACAATTGAGCCGTGCCAGTCATCCTCAGATCATGCCATTGGTCGGAATCAGTTCACCGGCTCTTGTATTCCCGTCCGAATCTGCTTGAATGAAATCAGGGAGTGAGAGAAAACGAAAGAGGAAGCAAGGTCAACATTTCCGCCGAAGGCGAACATGTCCTTGATGGGGGGTTCCCCGCCCATGCCCCTGTCGTCTCCACCCCCGCTGGCGCTCCAATAGTGCGCCGGTACGGCACATAACAACAAGAAGAAAGGACGCCGCCATGAACGACAACATCATCACCACCGCTGACCATCACGAGGTCGCCGAGAACATCATCAAGCAACAGCCCGGACAAGCTGGACACGATGGACAGCAACATCTGCGCACCCGCCGCGTGGAAACCAGAGTCTCGCCCGACGAGCACGCCACCATCTGCGCCCGTGCCTTGTCGCAGGGCTTCGGCAGTGTCGCGCAGTATGTTCGCCAGCAAGCAGTCCATGGCAGTGATGCCGACTCACCGTCGAGCAGTCAGCACATCCTGTTGGCCTGCCAGGCCGAACTGAACGACATCGCGGGCCATGTGAACCAGATCGCCCGTCACCTCACCGAAGGCGAGCCGCTGGACGAGGAAATGCTGATGGTCATGATGCAGGTGTTGGACCTTGCCGAAGAAAACCTGAAGCGCATCACGAAGGAGAGCACTGCGGCAACTGCGGAGGCGGCGTGATCGTCCGCATCTTCAAATCAGGCACTTCCAATGGCGAAGCGCCGGTGAACTATCTGCTCAGCATGAAGGACCATGCCGGCCAGCCTCGCGATGTCGCGCCCGAGGTATTGGAAGGTCATCCCGCCACGACCATTTCGGTCATCAACGCCATCCAGCGCAAGCACCGTTATGTGTCCGGCGTGCTGGCATTCCGGGACGATGAGAAGCCGACCCGTGCGCAGATGTATGAGGTGATCGACTCGTTCAAGAAGGCCGTGGCGCCGGGCCTGTCTGACCGTCAGTTCAACAGCCTTTTCGTGCTGCACAGAGAGAAGGGGAACGATGAAATCCACTTCGTTGTGCCGATGGTGGAGTTTGCCAGCGGTCGCGGAAAACGCCTCAATGTGCATCCGCCCGGTGCTCGCAATCTCGCCCTGTACGAAGCCTTCACCCAGGTGACGAACCACGAGCTGGGCTATGGACAGGTTGTGCCCGATACGATGCGCGCCGCCATTTCGGTGACTGACCGGAAGCTACCCAGCAGCAAGGGCAAACGGCGCTCTACCCATCTCATTCAACAGGAAATCGTCCAGGCGGTCCAGGCCGGCCAAGTGAATAACAGGAAAGAGTTGGTGCAGTGGTTGGATGACGCACTCGGCGTGACGGTCACACGGCAAGGACAGGACTACCTCTCGGTCAAGATGCCCGGCGCGACGAAGGCGATGCGGCTTCGCGGCCCGTTGTTTGAAGCCGGCACCGACTACCGTTCCTTGAATCCGCCAAAGAGCGGGAAGCCCGGCACCGTCATGCTGACCGTGCCCGAATATCAAAAAGCCCTGGCCAGCCTGGACACCCTGGTCAGCGAGAGGCGAGCCTTCAACATCAAGGCTTACCTGACCCCTCGCACGTTCCCAAGAACCCAAGGCGCCGGCAGCGCCTCAGCAACGCTGAAACCTGCCAACTTCACAAGAGCAACAACAAAGGAGAAACCCATGCCCATCAAGAAGACACCCCACACCGAACGCATCGTGGAAGACGCGATGACCACCGCCAAGCAGGCAGACGACGAACATGTCAAGAAGCCGGTGATCGCGAGCACCGAACAGGCGACCCAGCGCATGAAGGCCATGCGCGACAGTGGAACGACGGTCTCCACACCGAAGCCGTCCACGGCGATGGACACGATCAACAGCATTCAGGCAGCCATCGGTGCCTTGCAGCAGTCCATCAATGCCGCCGTAGCCGACATGGCGAATGCGACGACACCGGACGAAGCGAAGAAGGCTCAACAGCGATTGATGGCACTCATGGAACAGATGGCGCGGCTGGAGCAGCAGTTGCAGGATGCGAAGGTAAGGCAGATCAACGAGGCGCCGGTGATGAAGCTGAAGGTGTGATACGACAGGGGCTCAGCATTCGTCCACTGGGAACGCTGCGAGCGGACGGGGCTGCCGCTGGGTGTTTGTCCACGGTGGACAGATCACCTGAACATCGCCGGGCAGCGTCTCACATTTCGTGGGGCCGCAGTCCCATGGAGGACGCGATCGGGTACCAAATATCTTGCCACCGAACATAGGCCAAATCAGTACCGGCGAACGCAGTTTCGTGATTGCCCTTGCGTAGCAGTTTCCCATTCGGGAGCTGCTTGCGGGACTGCACACCGATCGTGCCTTTAGTTAGTTCCTTCGGGAGAACTGAGCGCAGCGGAGTCACATAAACGGGATCATCTGCCACAAGGTAGTACTCGTCGAACAGGTGAGAAAAGCTCTGAAGATGCTCGCCAAGGTCCAGTGAGTAGATCAATCCGGGCATTACGTTCAATCGCACCTCACCCTTCTCGTATTCCTTGACATAACCATCCAGTGCTTCCAACTCGCTCAAATCTTCGGGCGAACAGAAGATGAAGGCCGCAATGAACGACTTCTCGTGCAGCCATTGAACGGCGTGCGGAATGAATTCATCCAAAGGTGTAAGTACCAGAGCCCTGCCAGGATGTAAGTCCCGGTAGAAATGGTGCGCGCTTAACATCTCGCGTCTTAGGAACGGGTAGTCGATGTACAGCACCCGATGCTTCAACGGGCTTCGCTGTATTCGTTCTCTGTAGATGGTGCGAACTTCGGAGACGCATTGTTGGGCATCCCTATGAATTTCCCGTCCTGTGAATCTTATAACTGTGTATCCGGCCCGGGAGAGATATCGTTGACGAACCGCATCTTTCTCCAGTTGGTCTCTGGTCGAGTGATACTCATGTCCATCAAGTTCGACGACCAGTCGCGCATCCTTGAACAAGAAATCCACCCTGTACCGACTGTGTTTCTCCGGATCGCCAAACCAGTGCTCTGCTTGGATTGCATCCGCCAAGTCCTCAAGATTTTTTGCGAACACTTCCTCAATGTGGGACGGCCCTCGGTCTCGGTACCAGGACGGTGGCTCTTTTGGTTGGCCGGGGTACTTCATATGCGTACGTTAATTTGAAGGTGAGCGGGCGGCGAAGCTGTGCGTCCGACTGGGAGCCAAACGCTACAACCGCCGCTTGCCTTGATGCTGCAATCAAGACGTCGGCTTCCTGAATAGCAATGACGCGATGAGTCGACGTTGGTGCGAGCAGACGATGAATAGCCTACTGCTTCAAGCCGGTTCTCGTCGTTCGTTACGGCAGTTTGCTCTTGTTTTTCTTCGTGGGTTTGTCTAGGTCCGTGAAGAATTCCGATGGCTGGATGCCGAGCGCGTTGACGATTTTCAGGATATTGACCAGCGCCAGATTGTGCTCGCCTCGTTCAATGCCGCCCATGTAGCTGCGGTCAATCCCGCAGGCATCGCCAAAGCCTTCCTGAGAGTAACCCAGCTCCTTGCGACGGCGCCGCACGGCCTCGCCGAAAGCAACCAGTTCGGGCACCTTCGGTTTGTCTAGGGAGACGGGCTTGACCATGTGCAGATGGTCCGCGTCTCATGTATAAAACTCCACAGGGAAAGATAAGCCGGGATATGGTTACCATTTCGAGCTACGATCCTTCGGCGGGTTGGCATGGTGCCACCCAAGCTTGGAAGGAAGCTCAGATGAAGAAGACAGTTTTGAGGAGGGCAGCCGCCCTGGTGTTCTTGGCTGGCACGGCGTTCGTGCTCACGGCGTGTGGAGGTGGTGGCAGCGATGGCGGCTCATCCTCCCCGGTGGCTACGACACCAGAAGTCACCACTCCGGTAACCGACCCGGTGACCACACCGGAGCCGGTCACGCCGGTGGCGACAACCCCAGCCGTTCCAGACGCCGAAGTTCTCGCGCTCGCCGACGCCACCAACATCGCCAGCTCAGGCTTTCCGTGGAGCGCCCGTTTCGCTGGCGTGGTGAAGCGCTGGAACCTGCCCATCCCCGTGAAGACCAACGGCGAGCCTCGTGCGGTTCCCGCCATGGACGCGATTGAAGCGAAGCTCGGGTTTGTCGTCTTTGACCGCACCAGTATCGCCACCGCCGACGAAGCAGCGATCACGCGCGGCATCGTTTTCCGTCAGGGCACGTCCTACCTGCCTACCGGTGCCAATCCGCAGTCCTACTGTGCCAACGTCGCCCGTGCGCCGTTTGATGGCGGCTACCCCTCCACCTTCATGTTCGCACCAGGTGAGATCTCGGCACGGCTCTATGTGAATCTGGACAACCCCCAGTGCACAGCATCGCCTGAGATCGTCATCCACGAAATCGGCCATGCACTGGGGCTGGGTGCGCATTTCAAGGGCTTCGGCGACGACGACGGTCCCATCGGTCCGGCATTCTGGCCGGTGCTTGCCACCCTCTACGCCAACCCCATCGGCACGCCCAAGGCGTCCGTCGTCATCAAGCAAGTTTCAAACTGAAGGAGAGCACCATGAAACTGATTGAAGGCAAGCTCAAGCGGCTGGGCGAATCCACCGTGAACATGAGAGCCGAGGTGGTCAAGTACTCGCTCATCCAGATCGGCGACAAGACGCTGACCAATCTCAAGGTCAGCAGGAAGCTGAACAACTTCTTGCAGGACGGGATCGAAACCGAACTGCCCACCAAGCTGTGGATGACAGGTGGGCTGCGCAGGGAAGTGATGGCGGTGCAGGTCGGTGACGACACGCGGTACTACAACCTCTCTGTCGGTGGCTTGCTCTTCTTCACCGCCTTGCACTTTTCCATCACGGCGATGGCCTTCAACCTCAACATCGGGTTCGGGCTCTTCCTGCTGGTGATGGGGCTGGTCCTTTACGTTCCGGTGCTGCTCGATTGCTTTCGCATCGCCGGAATGGGCGGCACGAAGGTTTGAGGAAGTGCCATGCCCAAGTACCTGTATGTGAGCTTCGGCAAGAAGGTGACGGATCACCTCGGACCGATCAACGCCACGATGTTCATCGGCACGGGAGTGCTGGTGCCCGTGATGGACTTCGTTCGGCCGTACTTCCCGTACATGAACCATGTGGCGGCTGTCGTGGTGTTGTTCTTCGTCGGCCTGGTCGTTCTGAAGTTCGTCAACACGCCTGCGAACCGGGTCATTCCGGCGAGCATGGTGTTGTGTGCCGGGGTCTGTGCGGGTGCGTTCTCGGTTGGTGCGGTCGCCAGCTCAAGGCATGCGGCACAGGGCGGCTACATCGCTGCGACCTCGGAGGACGCGAAGGCGCTGCAATCCAATCTGCTGCGGCTGGAGCAGCAGACGGGTGACATCAAAACGACGCTCAACCGGATGGAGGCAGGCAAGAGCGATGACCCACGGGTCGAACTTCGCAACATCGGTGTGGAATGGAGCGAGGACGGCCTGCGCAGAAGCTCGCGCATCGGGGATTTGCGGGCACTGGAACTGTTCCTGCGCGGCGGCATGAGCATCTATTCCAGCCACGACAGCAGCCGCACCTCGTTTGCCGTGTCCGTCATTGCGAACAGGTCGCCTCGCATGAAGGAACAGTTGGAACTGCTGGTGCAGCACGGCTACGGTTTGAACAAGGCAAGCACGGTGCAGGCCAACGCCGATCCTGCCGCTCCGCCGAACCTCTATGCCTATGCGAAGGACATCGGCAACGAGGAAGCGGCGCAGCTTCTTGCCAGCATGGGATCGGATACAACCGTCTATGAGCCGTGGAAGGCGAAGAAGCCGAAGCCGGTTGTACTGCCGGGGATCTTGTAGCCAAAAGTGGGCGATGGAGTCTGCCAACCGGCCTAGAAGCAAGAAGCCCGCAATCGCGGGCTTCTTTATTTGCTGAAACAGGCCGGCAGCTTCAATGTGCGGAAAACTTGATGTCGTACTCCAACTTGTCGATGGCCTCCTTCAAGATCTCCATCGGCTTCTTTTTCTGATAGTTCGTAAAGTGCGGGCTCGAAAAATCAACGCGCTTCTGTTCGAAGTGCCCCACGATGCCCATGAGGATGGCAGGATGCACCCCCGTGTTGGTCATCCGGTTGATAAAGGTGACGCGGAACGAGTGGAAGACCTTGCGTGACTCCTTGATACCAACGAGGTCAAGGTACTGGCCGAATCGGCGCGAGCAGTTGCGCGAGTAGCCATTCTTGCCGGGCTTGATGTGCGGGAACAATTGAACGTGTCCCGCCGCTCTGACTGTCTCCACGTACTTCAAAAAACCTGACTCCACGACGCGTTCGTGCAGCGGAATCTTTCGGATGGAGTTGAGGTTCTTGTCCTTGTCAATGTCCAAGAGCCAGACTCCGTCTTCGTTCTGAATCTGCGAAACCTTGAGGTTGGCGAGTGTCTCAATGCGAGCGCCCGTGTACAGCCCAAGAAACGGTACCCACAGGTAGTCCGGCTCGTTCATGTATTCGGCATAGCCGGGGTTCTCAAAAATCAGTCTCAAGTCGCTGTCGGTGAACTCGCGATAGCTTTGCGTTGCCGCCTGAATCTTGGCTTTGCTGGAAACGCCGAGTTTGTCAAACGGGTTCGCGCTGAAATACAGCTTGTTCCTGATGGCGTAGCTGAAGAGGTCCTTCATGTACGACAGCTTCTTGTTGATGCTCGGCGGTTTCGCGCCGTCGGAGATCATCCTGTTCTTGAAGCTGGTGGCCTGCTCGTCGCTCATGGAGTTCATGTCGGCATCGGTGAACAGCCGTGCGTACTCGTTGTAGGTGGACTGCTTTTCTTCAATGGTCTTGCGCGTGTTGTCCAGCTTCTTTTCCGCGAGATAGAGGCCGACGACTTCGCTGAAGATTTTCGTTCTTGCCTTGGCAGGGGCAACCGGAGCGGGCGGCGGTGTGGCGGCGTCCGTGGGCGCGATTCCGAGGTGGGCCTGCACATCTGCAATGTGCGCCGTACTTTCCTTCAGGAACTGCTGCAAATCGCCGCGTTCAAGCAGTTCCTTCAGTCGTTCGTAGTCGTCCGCCGTGTGGACATTGGAGATCTTGAACCCGGATGGAAACTCAACATCAAGCTTGCGAAGGGGCATGGCGCGGCCAAGGTGGAAGTTCAGGGCCAGCAGTTTAGCTGTGGCCCAGTCCTTGGTGCGGAGGGAGGTGCGCACCTCGCTGCCGTTGCGATAAATGCGGAGATAGTAGACGCCGTGCCGGGATTTCAGCACGTTCGGTAGTCTGTTCATTGGGGAGACCGTGTCACTGACCGTCTCACCTCACGAATCAAGCCTTGATTTTTCCCTTTAAAATCAACGACTTACCAAAATGGTGGCTCTTCACGGATTCGAACCGCGGACCTGTGGATTATGATTCCATCGCTCTAACCGACTGAGCTAAAGAGCCGAGCCCGAGATTATAGCCCGGTCGGTGGCAGGCTCGTCAACCGCCTTTCGGCAACTGGGCCAACTCGTCGCTCACCAGCCGCACGATGAGCCGGTCCAGCGTCTGCACCGAGTAGTTGCTCACGTCGTGCACGGTCTCGCGGCCCGGGCCGCTCGAAGGGCGTTCGGCTTCCTTGTAGGTGAGGAAGACGAAGCGCCCGCCGGTGTACTGCGCCATCTGCCGCTGCACGACCTCGCCCTGCTTGTCGAGCCCGCTCGCCCCCACGCTGAAGATCTTGATGCCCTTGCCCAGGGCGGCGAGCATGTCGTCGTCGTACTGCGGGCCGCCGTAATCCAGGTGCGGCGGCGCGTCGGCCAGCAGCACGACCATGCGGGTGGCGCCGCTGCCGCGCCAGCTCAGGCGGTGCACGGTCTCGTGCAGGGCTTCGTTCATGGCTTCGGGATAGTCGCCACCGCCGTTGGCCTGCAGCGCGTTCAGCATGCCCTGGAAGGCGCCGAGGTCGTTGGTGAAGTCGTGGCTGCGCAGCAGAAACTCGTCGCCCTTGTCGCGGTACGCCACCAGGCCGAAGCAGGTGTCGGGGCGGCTGGGCAGTTGCGCGACCTCGTTGGCGATGCTGCGCAGCGTGGTCTTCAGGCGGCCGATCTCGTCGGCCATGGAGCCGGTGGCGTCGATGAGGAAGACGAGGTCGAGCCGCGCCCGCGCCGGGGCGGCGCTGTCGGCCAGCACCACGTCGACCGCGCTCTTCTGGCCGCGGCGCAGGAAGGCGCTGGTCTGGCGGCCGTCCTTGCGAACGGCGACTTCGTAGATCGCGCTGCGGGTGGTGTCGACGGCGTCGGGGTGCAGCCAGGCGCGGCCGCCGGCGTCGGTGCGGGCCCACAGGGTGGCGCCGCTGGGGGCGGTCACGGCGACTTCGGCGTCGGGCACGACGGTGCCGCGCGCATTGCGCACCTGTAGCAGGTAGCGCTCGCGCACGTCGCGGGCGCGGTGGGCGACCTGCGTGCGTTCGCGAAAGCGCAGGTATTCGCCGAAGTCGGCGTTGTCGTCGACCATGCCGGCGGTCACGGGCAGCGACTGGACGGGCGTGGGGCGCTGGCGCGGCGGCATGGGCAGGATCGACGCGGGCTCGGCTTCGCGCGCGATGGGCGATGCGGCCACGGGGGCGGGCGGCGGGGCCGGCATGGCGTCGGCATGTTCGAGCGCCATGCCGGCGTCGGCACGCTTGCTGTGTGCTTCGCGCAGCCGTTCCATGCGGCTCTCCGCGAGATGGCCGCGCATCGGGTTCGACGCGGGCTGCTGCAGATCGAAGCCGGGCACGTCACGCGTCTGGATGGGCCGCGCGCAATGCGTGGCCGACGGCGCCTGGAAGTTCGGCACGGTGCGCGCCACCGCGTTCGTCGGCCAGGGCGATGCCGTGCGTGTGGGCTCGGGCGGCATCGGCTCGGGCCAGACGGCGCCGGTGGGTGAAACGCCGGTCGCGTGGCAGGCGCTCAGCAGCACCTGCGCGCACAGGACGGCGATCAGCGCGCGAGGGCGGCGCACGGTGCGTGCGCGGGGTGAGGCGGCGGGAGCAGGGGCTTGGGTCATCGACGACTCCGTGGTGATGGATGCAGGCTGATACGGCCGGCATTCGCTCGCGGGGTTCGTCGCTGAAAAAGAAAAGTGAAAGGCGCTAACCCCGATCCCGATCGGCAGCCGTACAAGCTGAGGTGAGAATCTGCCCATGCTTTCCCCCGTGCCTGTCGACGCTGTCGAGCCTGCCGAAGTCCCCCCTGACGCCATGCCCGACGACCAACTGATGCTGGCCTATGCCGGCGGCGACACCGGCGCCTTCGACGTGCTCTACGCGCGCCATGAAGGCGCGCTGTTCCGCTTCGTGCGGCGGCTGCTGGGCCTGCGCCTGGCGGCCGAGGTCGACGAGGTGTTCCAGGAAACCTGGGTGCGCATCATCACGGCGCGCGATTCGTTCTCGCCGCAGGGCGCGGCCTGGCGCACCTGGGCCTTCACCATCGCGCACAACCTGGCCATGGACCGGCTGCGCGCGAGCGGCCGGCAGATGGTCGTGCATGTGCACGACGAGGGGCTCGACGCCGTGCAGCGCGTGGGCGGCCGGCTGCTCAACGGCCAGGGCCAGCCGGTCGATGCGGCGCACCCGTCGGCCGAGGACGAAGCCTTCTGGCGCTCGGCCGGCCGCCGCCTGCTGGCCTGCCTGAACGAGCTGCCCGACGACCAGCGCGCCGCCTTCCTGCTGCACCACGAAGACGGCTTCACCGTCGAGGCGATGGCCGCGGCGCTCGACGTCGGCTTCGAGACCGTCCGCAGCCGCCTGCGCTATGGGCTCAAGAAACTGCGTGGCTGCATGGCGCGCTATCTGACGGTGCTGGGAGAGGGCGCATGAGCGATCCGAAGTTGCCGGACGACGAGTGGGACGATGAGCGGGACGATGCCCTGGGTGGTGTCGACGACGGCGCGCTCCAGGATCCGCTGTTGCAGCAGGTGCTCGACCACGCACCCGACCAGGCGGCGACGCCCGATGCGGCGCTGCGCCAGTCCATCCGCGTGCTCGCGCATGAGGCGGTGGCGCCGTCGCTGCCCGCCGGCCCGGTCGGTGCGGCGCGGCCGTGGTGGCAACGGCTGCTCGGCATCGGCGGCGGCGCGGGCTCGCGCATGCCGTGGAATGCTGCCTTCGCGACCGTGCTGGTGGGCGTGCTGGTCACGGTGATGTGGCAGCGCGAACCGGTGCCCGGCGCCGAGCCGGACGCACCGATGCAGGAGCGCCAGGTCGCACCGGTGCCGGCAGCACCGCCGACGCCCGTCACGCCAGCGCCTGCATCCCAACCCGCCGAAGCACCGCCGACGCCGCCCCCGCCCAGCGTGCTCGACACCGCGCTGGCCGAATCGCGCGCCGTCACCGAAACGGCCAAGCGCGCGCTCGACGAACGCGACCGCGAACAGGAGCGCCTGGCTCGCCAGGCGGCGGCCGACCGCGAGGCCACGCTCGCGGCCGACAAGGCGGTCGAGCGTGCCCAGCAGGCGCTGGCGCGCGAAGAGGCGGCCAAGATGAAGGCGGAGCCGCCGCTGCCGCCGCCCGTGCAATGGCCACCGGCGCCAGCCGCACCGTCGACGCCGTCGACGAGCGCGGCGCCCGCCGGTGCGGCGATGCGCACCGCACCGCCGGCCGCATCGGCACCGCCGCGCGCGGCGGGCATGGCCGCCCCCGCAGCTGCACCTGCACCTGCACCTGCGGCGCCCACGCCCGAACCGACCTTCGATGCACTGGCCCAATGGACCCAGCTGCGCATCAGCCGCAACGGTGCCGACAGCCGCGTGCTGCCCCGCGCCGAAGCGCGTGATCTGGGCGGCCTGGTGGGCTCGGCGGCCCTGGCGGGTGTGGGCTCGCAGCCGCTGACGGGTGCGGTCGATTGGCGCGTCGCACTGGAACGCGACGGCGAGGTGCTGGGGGTGCTCGAACTGGCCGGCGGCCAGGTGCGCTGGCGCGAGAAGGGCGTGCCGCCCGGCACCGGCCAGCCCGGCGCGGGCGCGTTGTCGTCGCTGCGCCAGGCGCTCGAAGAAGCGCGCTGACCGGGGCTCGCCGGCCGGGCCGGCGGCTGCGCGTCAGCTGTGCGTGAACGCGGCCTTGCGCTTGGCGATGAAGGCGTCCATGCCTTCCTTCTGGTCGTTGGTCGCGAACAGCGCATGGAACAGGCGGCGCTCGAACATCACGCCATCGCTCAGGCCGCTCTCGAAGGCGCGGTTGACCGATTCCTTGGCCGCCATCACCGCGACCTGCGAGAAGTCGGCGATGACCAGCGCGGCGCCCAGCGCCTCGTCGGCCAGCTTCTCGAAGGGCACGACACGGCTGACCAGGCCGGCGCGCTCGGCTTCGGCGGCGTCCATCATGCGGCCGGTCAGCGCCATGTCCATCGCCTTGCTCTTGCCCACTGCGCGCGGCAGGCGCTGCGTGCCGCCGGCGCCGGGGATCACGCCCAGCTTGATCTCGGGCTGGCCGAACTTGGCGTTGTCGGCCGCGATGATGAAGTCGCACATCATCGCCAGCTCGCAGCCGCCGCCCAGCGCGAAGCCGCTCACGGCGGCGATCACCGGCTTGCGGATGCTGCGGACGGTTTCCCAGTTGCGGGTGATGTAGTCGCCCTTGTAGACGTCGACGAAGCTGTACTTGGCCATGGCGCCGATGTCGGCGCCGGCGGCGAAGGCGCGCTCGCTGCCGGTGACAATCATGCAGCCGATGGCGGGGTCGGCGTCGAAGGCCTTGAGCGCTTCGCCCAGTTCGGTCATCAGCGCGTCGTTCAGCGCGTTCAGGGCCTTCGGGCGGTTGAGGGTGACGATGCCGACCTTGCCGGCTTCGGTGCGCACTTCGATGTTCTCGTAGCTCATGCTGTCTCCGTGAGGGGTGGATGGATGCGGGGGATGCGGGCCACTATACCCAGCACGGCAGCAAGTGGATGGCCTTCTTGTTGAGAATAATTCGCATCTAGAATGACTGCTCGATATGGAGTCGCCCATGGAAGAAACCACCGTCCTGCTGCGCGCCTATGCCCGGGCGCAGGAGCGCTGCTCGCGCCTGCTGGCCGATCAGGCCGCGCAGATCGTGCGCCTGCACGCGGCGCTGATCGTGCGCGATTCGGCGTTGGCGCTGGTGCGCGACGAACTGGCGGCCCGCGCGGCCACCGGCGCGGCCCTGCCGCAGCGGGTGCATGCGCTGCTCGCGCCGTCGCGCCGCCGGGCACGGGGCACGGCCCCGGCGGCCGACCTGCGCGAGAAGGCCGTGCTGTGCGTCGGCCGGGCCGAGGAGGCGTCGGCGGTGGCGCGGCAACTGGTCGAGATCGCCGGCGGCCGCTACCTGCACCACGACGGCCAGGACGACGCCGATGCCGCCGCCCTCGAATCCAGCCTGCGCGCCGCCGACCTGGTGATCTGCCAGACCGGCTGCATGAGCCACGGCGCCTACTGGCGCGTGCAGGACCACTGCCGGCGCACCGGCAAGCCCTGCGTGATGGTGGGGCAGGAAGAGGCGCGGCCGATCCGCTTCGTGCGGCGCGGCGAACCGATCGAAAGTTAGGCGTTCAGGCCAGCCAGGCCGAGAGCTTGGCGGCGTCCTGCGCGAACAGGCGCCAGGTGGTGACGCCCGTCGGCAAGGTGAGCGTCAGGCGCAGCAGCCGCTTGTCGCGCGCGATCAATGCCGTGATCTTCTTGTGCTCGCCCAGGTACAGCGCCAGGTCGTCGAGCTTCGACAGGCGCCAGCCCTGCACCGGGCGGCCCTTGGTGGCGGGCAGTTCGATGCCGATCCATTCGTCGTTGGCCGAGAAGCCAGCCTTCTCGGCGGCACCGCCGCGCAGCACCATCTTCACCTGCACGCTGCCGTTGGCTTCGGCCACGCGCAGGCCGAGTTCCTGGGCGCGCTGCGCCGGGTCGTCCAGCGCAGCGACGTCGTGGGCGCGCAGCAGGTCCGACAGCGGCAGTTCCTCGGCGGCATGCACCCAGTGCGCGAGTTCGGTGGCGTACGACCGGCCGCCCACCGTCTCGAGCGCGGCAGCGATGTCGTCCTCGTCGATCGGCCCGCCGTCGCTCTGCGTCCACAGCAGGCGCATCACGTCGTCGAGCGAGCCCTTGCCCTCGCGCCGCAGCGTGAGGTCGAAGCACATCGCGACCAGCGCGCCCTTGGTGTAGTAGCTGATGGTCTGGTTGGGCGTCTGCTCGTCCTGGCGGTAGTACTTGACCCAGGCGTCGAAGCTGGCCTCGGCCACCGACTGCACCAGCCGGCCCGGCGCCTGCTGCACCTGATTGATGGTTTTGTTGACCAGCCGCAGGTAGGTGGCGTCGTCGATGCGGCCGGCGCGGCGCAGCAGCAGATCGTCGTAGTAGCTGGTGAAGCCCTCGAAGAACCACAGCAGGCGGGTGTAGTTCTCCTGCGTGTAGTCGTAGCGCGCGAACTCCGCGGGCCGCAGCCGCTTCACGTTCCAGGTGTGGAAGTACTCGTGGCTGATCAGGCCCATCAGCGTCGTGTAGCCCTCGGGCTGCTTCGTGGCGTGGCGCTGCGGCAGGTCGTTCCGGGTGCAGATCAGCGCGGTCGAATGGCGGTGCTCGAGCCCACCATAGCCGTCGTCGACGGCGTTGAGCATGAAGACGTAGCGGTCGTGCGGCGGCTTGCCACCGCCGCGCTTGCCGACCTTGTCACCGTGCCAGAAGCGCATCTGCGTCTCGCAGATCGCCTGCGTGTCGGCGATCAGCCGTTCGCCATCGAACGAAGGCGGCGCGCCGGCCACCACGAAGCGGTGCGGCACGCCGCCGGCCTCGAAGTCAGCGCTCCAGAAGACGCCCATCTCGACCGGGCTGTCGGCCAGCTCGTCGTAGCCCGAGGCGAGGTAATGGCCGAAGCCGTGCGCGTCGATCTTCACCGGCGGCAGGGCCGTGGCGCAGTGCCAGCGCGCCTGGCCGGCCACCGGCTTGGGCGCGACGATCTCCACCGCGTGCGGCGCGTCGGTGTGGCCGTCGACCTGCAGGCACAGGCTGGTGCCGTTGAAGAAGCCGCGATCGGCGTCGAGCCAGGCGGTGCGCACCGAGTGGTCGTACGCGCAGACCTCGTAGCGCAGCACCAGCGGCTTGTCCGGTGCGCAGCCGGTCTGCCAGCTGTGCTTGTCGAGCTGCGTCACCGGCACCTTGCGCCGGCCCTGCGTGGCCTGCAGGTTCTGCAGGTTCTTCGCGAACTCGCGCACCAGGTAGCTGCCGGGAATCCACACCGGCAGCGCAACGCGCTGAAGGGCCGAGGGGGATTCGATGGTCAGCGTGACGGCGAAGAGGTGGGCATGCCGGTCCGCGCATTCGACGCGGTAGTGGATCGCTGCGGTGCCTGTCATCAGTTGGCGGCGGTGAGTTGCTTCTCGATCTGCGCGGCGGGGATCGCGCCGGGGGTGCGCGTGCCGTCGGTGAAGATCAGCGTCGGCGTGCCGGTGATGTTGTACTTGCGGCCGAACTCGACGTTGCGCTGCAGCGCCGCGGCGTCGCAGTTGCCGGTCTCGGGCTTGACGCTGGCGGTCATCCAGTCGGTCCAGGTCTTGGCTTTGTCCTTGCTGCACCAGATGTCGCGCGACTTGACGTTCGAATCGGGGCCCAGCACCGGGTAGAGAAAGAGGTAGACCGTCACGTTGTCGATGGTCTTCAGCTCGCGCTCGAACTGCTTGCAGTAGCCGCAGTTCGGGTCTTCGAACACCGCCAGCTTGCGCTTGCCGTTGCCGCGCACGATCTTGAAGGCGTCCTTCATGGGCAGCTTGTCGAAGTCGACCGCGCTGAGCTTCTCGACCCGCTCTTCGGTGAGGTTCTTGCGCGCCTGCACGTCGATCAGGTTGCCCTGGATCAGGTAGTTGCCCTGCTCGTCGGTGTAGAAGATGTCGAAGCCGTGGCGCACTTCCCAGAGCCCGGGCATCGGCGCCTTGCGCACCTCGTCGACGTTGGCCAGCATCGGCACGCGCGCGGCCAGGTTCTTGCGGATCTCGGCTTCGCCGGCTGTGGCCGCCAGCGTGCTGCCCAGGGCCAGTGCGGCAAAGAGGATGCGAAGTGTTTTCATGGTGATCGGGTTCAGTTCAGGCCCATGGCCTGGCGGACGATGAATTGCTTGAGGACACGCGTGCGGTCGAAACCGCGCATGCCCCAGTTGCGCAGCGCCGGCAGCGGATCGGTGCCGTGCGAGAACAGCTGCTGCAGGCCGTCGGTGGCCAGGCTCATCGACAGCACGTCGGTGCGGCGGGTGCGTTCGTAGCGGCGCAGCAGGCGCGGGTCGCCCACGCTGCGCCAGTACTCGCGTGACTGGATCACCTCGGCCAGCACCGACACGTCGGCCAGGCCCAGGTTCAGGCCCTGGCCGGCCAGCGGATGCACGGTGTGCGCCGCGTCGCCGGCCAGCGCCCAGCTTTTGCCGTCGGGGAAGCGCCCGGTCCAGCGGTCGGCGATGGCGCGCTGCAGCGGCCACGCCGCGCGTTCGCTGGTCAGGGTGAGGGCACCCAGCGCGTCGTGGCTGGCCTCGCGCAATGCGGTCTGGAAGTCGTCGGCGCTCGATGCCAGAAGCTCCGGTGCGCGGAACTGGTCGACCGACCACACCAGCGCCACGGACCGCCCGCCCGGGCCGCCCAGCGGCAGCAGCGCGAGGATCTCGCCCTTGTCGTTGAACCACTGGCGGGCGGTGCCGTCGTGCGGGCGCTCGGCGTCGAGCCGGGCGGCGATGGCGTGCTGCGGATAGCGGGTCACGGCGTAGCTCACGCCCAGTGCGTCGCGGGTGGCGCTGGCCTTGCCTTCGCACACCACGGTGAGCGCGGCTGGCACCGGGGCCTCGACGACCTCGATCTGCGGTTGGAAGCGAACGGCGTCGACCAACTGCTTCTCGAGCGCGGGCACATCGACGATCCAGGCCAGCGCCTCGACCTTCTGGATGGCGGCGCTGAAACACACGCGACCGCCGTCGTCGCCGTTCACGCGCATCTCGCGCACCGGCGTCGCGTGGGCCGCGTCGGGCCAGGCGCGCAGGGATTCGAGCAGGGTTCTGGATGCGGCGTTGAGCGCGTAGGCGCGCACGTCTTCGTGGGCGGCGGCCGGCGGCGGTGCAACAACCAGGGCGACACGGATGCGCTCACGGGCGAGCAGCAGCGCCAGCGTGCGGCCGACGATGCCGGCGCCGCGAATGCAAACCTCGGGGGGAAGGGCCATCGGGGCATTGTAGGAGCGGGCTCCCACTCGTCGGCGGACCGAGGACAATCGCGGCTTCGCCGCCGAGGACCCGACCGTGACCGATTCCGTTTTTGATCTCCACGCCACCATCGCCCGCCTCTTCGTCTACCCGATCAAGTCCTGCGCCGGCGTCGAACTGCCGGAAGTGCTGCTGACCGAAACGGGCCTGGAATTCGACCGCGCCTGGATGGTGGTCGGCGCCGACGGCACGTTCGTGAGCCAGCGCGAACTCCCGCGCATGGCGCTCATCCGCCCGCAGATGAAGCAGATGGAAATGGTGCTGCGGGCACCCGGCATGTTGGCGCTGCACATCGCCTTCGACCGCGTGGAAAAGCCGGTGCGCGTGAAGGTCTGGCGCGACGAGGTGGCGGCCTACGACATGGGCGACGTCGCCGCGCAATGGTTCAGCGATTTCCTCTCGGAACCCGGCAAGCCGCAGACGCTGCGCCTGGTGCGCTTCGACCCCGAGCACAAGCGCCTGTCGAACCTGACCTGGACGAAGGGCGTCGAGGCGCAGAACCAGTTCTCCGACGGCTTTCCGCTGCTGGTGACCAGCGAGAAGTCGCTCGACGAGCTCAACGAAAAGCTGGTCGCGGCCGGCCACGCGGCCGTCGGCATCGAACGCTTCCGCCCGAACATCGTGCTCGCGGGCGTCGAGGCGCAGGACGAGGACCGCGTCGAGACGATGCACATCGCCACGGCCGAAGGCGGCGCGCGCATCGAGCCGGCCAAGCCCTGCCCGCGCTGCCCGATTCCCGACATCGACCCGGCGACGGCGATCTCGACGCCCGAGGTCGGCGACACGCTGCGCAGCTACCGCGCCAACGCGCGCGTCGACGGCGCCATCACCTTCGGCATGAACTGCATCGTGGTCGACGGCATCGAGCACCTGCTCAAGGTCGGGCAGACGGTTGGCGCCAACTACCGCTTCAAATAAGCGACAAACACCCCCGGCCCTAAAATCGCCGGTTGATTCCAGAGGACCTCCATGAGTTTGCAATGCGGCATCGTCGGCCTGCCCAACGTCGGTAAATCCACCCTTTTCAACGCGCTGACCAAGGCCGGCATCGCGGCGGAAAACTATCCGTTCTGCACGATCGAGCCCAACACGGGCGTGGTCGAGGTGCCCGACCCGCGCCTGCAGCAGCTCGCCGAGATCATCTCGCCCGAGCGCATCGTCCCGGCGATCGTCGAGTTCGTCGACATCGCGGGCCTGGTGGCCGGCGCCAGCACCGGTGAAGGCCTGGGCAACAAGTTCCTCGCGCACATCCGCGAGACGGACGCCACCGTGAACGTGGTGCGCTGCTTCGACGACGACAACGTGATCCACGTGGCCGGCAAGGTCGACCCGATCTCCGACATCGAGGTGATCCAGACCGAGCTCTGCCTGGCTGACCTGGCCACGGTCGAGAAGGCGCTGCACCGCCACACCAAGGTCGCGCGTTCGGGCGACAAGGACGCGCAGAAGCTGGTCGGCCTGCTCGAGCGCTGCCAGGCCGCGCTGAACGAGAACATCCCGGTGCGCGCGCTGGAATTCACCAAGGAAGAGCAGCCGCTGGTCAAGTCGTTCACGCTCATCACCGCCAAGCCGGCGATGTTCGTCGGCAACGTGTCGGAAGACGGCTTCGAGAACAACCCGTATCTCGATCGCCTGCGTGAGTACGCGGCCAAGCAGGGCGCGCCCGTGGTCGCCATCTGCGCCAAGATCGAAGCCGAACTCGCCGAGATGGACGACGAGGACAAGAAGATGTTCCTCGCCGAGATCGGCCAGGACGAGCCGGGCCTCGACCGCCTGATCCGCGCCGCCTACAAGCTGCTGGGCCTGCAGACCTATTTCACCGCCGGCGTGAAGGAAGTGCGCGCCTGGACCATCCACATCGGCGACACCGGCCCGCAGGCGGCCGGCGTGATCCACGGCGACTTCGAGAAGGGCTACATCCGCGCCCAGACGATCGCCTTCGACGATTTCATCGCCTACAAAGGCGAGCAGGGCGCGAAGGACGCGGGCAAGATGCGTGCGGAAGGCAAGGAATACGTCGTCAAGGATGGGGACGTGATGAACTTCCTGTTCAGCGCCTGATCGGCCGATCGCCGCCATGCTCACCGTCCACCACCTCAACAACTCGCGCTCGCAGCGTGTCCTCTGGCTGCTCGAAGAGCTCGGGCTGCCCTACGAGATCGTGCATTACCAGCGCGACGCGAAGACGATGCTGGCGCCGCCCGAGCTGCGCCGGGTGCATCCGCTGGGCAAGTCGCCGGTGGTGACGACGGAGGATGGCCTGGTGCTGGCGGAGTCCGGTGCCATCGTCGAGACGCTGATCGAGCGCCACGGCCAGGGCCGCTTCGTGCCGCCGGCCGGCAGTGCGGATGCCTTGCGCTACCGCTACTGGCTGCACTACGCCGAAGGCTCGGCCATGCCGCCGCTGCTGCTCAAGCTGATCTTCGACAAGATCGAGCAGGCGCCGATGCCCTTCTTCATCCGGCCGATCGCCAGGGGCATCGCCGGCAAGGCCAAGGCCGGCTTCGTGACGCCCAACATCCGCGCGCACCTCGACTTCATGGAAGGCGAACTGGGCAAGGGCGAGTGGTTCGCGGGGGCGGAGTTCAGCGGCGCGGACATCCAGATGAGCTTCCCGGTCGAGGCGGCGCGCGCACGCGGCGGGCTGGACGACAGCCGTCCGCGGCTGATGGCGTGGCTCGCGCGCATCCATGCGCGCCCGGCCTACCAGTGGGCGCTGGCGCGCGGCGGCCCTTACGGCTTGCTGAGCTGAGGCGCCGGCGGGCGAGCCCTCAGGCCGGCCAGATGTAGAGCAGCGCCACCGTCATGGTGACGTAGCGCGCGAACTTCCCGATCGCCATGTAGACCAGGCAGGGCCAGAAGGGCAGCTGGAGCCAGCCCGCGACGGCGCACAGCGGGTCGCCCACCAGCGGCAGCCAGCTCAGCAGGCAGGCCTTGGGGCCGAGCCGTTCGAGCCAGGCCAGCACCCGCACATGGTGTTTCGAGTGCGCGTACTTGTCCGCCACCTTGTGGGCGCCGTAGCCCATCCACCAGTCGAGCGCGCCGCCCAGCGTGTTGCCCAGGGTGGCCACGCCGATGGCCGGCCAGAACATGTCCGGGTTGAGCCGCAACAGGCCGAACAGCACCGGCTCCGAGCCGACCGGCAGGAGCGTGGCCGAGACGAAGGCGGCGATGAAGACGGTCGACAGCCCGTATTGGGGCAGTGCGAGAAGCGCCAGAAGGGAGTCGAGCCAGGCTTGCATGTGCGCCGGAGTATAGAAAGGCGCGCCGGGCCGCCTCGTCGGAGAGGGCGCCGCGTGGCGCCGTGGAGGACGCACGCAAATCGTTTCAGCGCCTGAAATGCGGGATGGCTACAATCGTGCCTCATTTTTCAGCAGCCACGCGCTCGCTCCCCCCCTCCTTCCTCACCATGCAGATCGGCCCCCTCGCGCTGGAAAACCGGCTGTTCGTCGCGCCCATGGCCGGCGTCACGGACCGGCCGTTCCGCATGCTGTGCCGATCGCTCGGTGCGGGTTATGCGGTGAGCGAGATGGTCACGTCCCGCAAGGAGCTCTGGAACACGCTCAAGACCTCGCGCCGCGCGGACCACGCCGGTGAGCCCGGCCCCATCGCGGTACAGATCGCCGGCACCGACGCGGCCATGATGGCCGAGGCCGCGCACTACAACATCGACCGCGGCGCGCAGATCATCGACATCAACATGGGCTGCCCGGCCAAGAAGGTCTGCAACAAGTGGGCGGGCTCGGCGCTGATGCGCGACGAACCGCTGGCGTTGGAGATCGTGCAGGCGGTGGTCGCCGCCGCCGCGCCGCACGGCGTGCCGGTGACGCTCAAGATGCGCACCGGCTGGAGCGCTGATCACCGCAACGCGGTGAAGCTGGCGCGCGATTTCGAATCGGCCGGCGTGCAGATGCTCACCGTGCATGGCCGCACGCGCGAGCAGGGCTACAAGGGTGCCGCCGAGTACGACACCATCGCTGCCGTGAAGGCCGCGGTGCGCGTGCCGGTGGTGGCCAACGGCGACATCACCAGCCCGGAAAAGGCGCGCGACGTGCTCGCGGCCACCGGGGCCGACGCCGTGATGGTCGGCCGCGCCGCGCAGGGCCGTCCGTGGATCTTCCGCGAGATCGCGCATTTCCTCGCGACGGGCACGCACCTTGCACCGCCCCTGGTGGCAGAGGTCCGTCGACTGCTGCTCGACCATCTGCAGGAGCATTACGGGCTCTATGGCGACTACAGCGGCGTGCGCACCGCGCGCAAGCACATCGGCTGGTACGTGCGCGCGCTGCCGGGGGGCTACGACTTCCGCAGCCGCATGAACACGATCGAGGACTGCGCCGAGCAGCTGCGCGCGGTGTCCGACTATTTCGAGGGGCTGGCCGAGGGGATGGACCGCATCCCTGCGCACAGCGAACCTGCCGACGTGCAGGACGGGTGGAACGGCGGCGAGGACGAGAAAGCGGCTACCGCCGCGCATTGACAACCAGAGAGCATCATGAGCAAGAAGAACATCGAGGACTGTGTACGCAACAGTCTGGAAAGCTATTTCCGCGACCTCCGTGGCACCGAGCCCGACGGCATGTACGACATGCTGGTGCGGGTCGTCGAGAAGCCGCTGCTCGACGTGGTCATGGCGCGCGCCGAAGGCAACCAGTCCAAGGCCGCCCAATGGCTGGGCCTGAACCGCAACACGCTGCGCAAGAAGCTGGTCGAACACAAATTACTGAAATGACGAAGAACCCCATGGCACTGACCGCACTCCTTTCCGTTTCCGACAAGACCGGCATCCTCGAATTCGCGCAGGCGCTGAACGCGCTGGGCATCCGGCTGCTGTCCACCGGCGGCACCGCCAAGCTGCTGGCCGACGCCGGCCTGCCGGTGACCGAGGTGGCCGACCACACCGGCTTCCCCGAAATGCTCGACGGCCGCGTGAAGACGCTGCACCCGAAGATCCACGGCGGCCTGCTGGCACGACGCGATCTGCCGGCGCACGTCGATGCCATCAAGGCGCACGGCATCGACACCATCGACCTGCTGGTGGTCAACCTCTATCCCTTCGAGGCCACCGTGGCCAAACCCGGCTGCACGCTCGAGGACGCGATCGAGAACATCGACATCGGCGGCCCGGCCATGGTCCGCAGCGCGGCCAAGAACTGGAAGGACGTCGGCGTGCTGACCGACGCGTCGCAGTACGCCGTCGCGCTGGCCGAGCTGAAGGCCGACGGCAAGCTGAGCGACAAGACCAAGTTCGCGTTCAGCGTGGCGGCGTTCAACCGCATTGCCGATTACGACGGCGCGATCAGCGACTACCTCTCGGCCATCGACTTCGATGCCAGCATCGGCCAGCCCGCGCCCAAGCGCGCGCTGTTCCCGGCGCAGAGCAACGGCCGCTTCGTGAAGATCCAGGACCTGCGCTACGGCGAGAACCCGCACCAGCAGGCCGCGTTCTACCGCGACCTGTACCCGGCGCCGGGCTCGCTGGTGAGCGCCAAGCAATTGCAGGGCAAGGAGCTGAGCTACAACAACATCGCCGACGCGGACGCCGCGTGGGAATGCGTCAAGAGCTTCGACGTGCCTGCGTGCGTCATCGTGAAGCACGCCAACCCCTGCGGCGTGGCCATCGGCAAGGACGCAGCCGAGGCCTATGCCAAGGCCTTCAAGACCGACCCGACCTCGGCCTTCGGCGGCATCATCGCCTTCAATCGCCCGGTCGATGCCGACACCGCGCAGGCCATCGCCAAGCAGTTCGTCGAAGTGCTGATGGCGCCGGGCTACACGCCCGAGGCGCTGGAAGTCTTTCAGGCCACCAAGGCGAAGCTGAACGTGCGGGTGCTCGAGATCGCCCTGCCCAAGGGCGGCGCCACCGACTGGGACAACGGCCGCAACATGATGGACGTCAAGCGCGTCGGCTCGGGCCTCTTGATCCAGACCGCCGACAACCACGAGCTGGCCGCCAGCGACCTCAAGGTGGTCAGCAAGAAGCAGCCGACGCCGCAGCAGCTCGACGACCTGCTGTTCGCCTGGAAGGTGGCGAAGTACGTGAAGAGCAACGCGATCGTGTTCTGCGCGAACGGCATGACCATGGGTGTCGGCGCCGGCCAGATGAGCCGCCTCGACTCCGCGCGCATCGCCAGCATCAAGGCCGAGCACGCGGGCCTGTCGCTCCAGGGCACGGCGGTCGCCAGCGACGCCTTCTTCCCGTTCCGCGACGGCCTCGACGTGGTGGTGGATGCGGGTGCGAGCTGCGTGATCCAGCCGGGCGGCTCGATGCGCGATCAGGAAGTCATCGACGCGGCGGACGAGCGCGGCGTGGTGATGGTGCTCTCAGGCGTTCGTCACTTCCGCCACTGAACGCGGTCTGGCTCAAGCGCCGCCGAAGCGGTACTTGAGCTGGAAGCTCAAGGCGCCGTAGAGGCGGTCCTTGTAGCTGGGGATGAACGCGATGTTCAAGCCCCAGTTGCGCCCCTCGATGGCCGCGGTCGGAATCAGCGCCGGGAACCAGCCGCCGTGGCGGAAGTTGGGGTAGCCGTCGAAGGCGCCGACCACCGCACCGAGCTTCACGCCGTAGAGCTCGAAGGGCATCACGTACACGCCGAGGTAGCGGGAGGTTTCGCGGTCGCTGTTGTGGAAGATGCCGGCGGTGAGCGAATAGGTGGAATCCAGTGTCCACTCGACGCCGAGCCCGGGGTTCACGTCCTCCAGGCCCTTGTGGCGATCGAAATGGTACGAATAGAAGCCCGGGTTCAGCCAGAGCCGGCTGGGTTCGGACTGGGCTGCCGCCACGCCCGGCAGGAGCGGGCTCAGGGCCAGCGTGGTGAGCAGCAGGGAACGCAGTCGCATGGTGACAGGGCTTACAGGGTCTTGAAGATCTGCCGGGCCGCGTCGATCGTCGCGGCGATGTCGTCGTCGCTGTGCGCCGCGCTCACGAAGCCCGCTTCGTACAGCGCTGGCGCGATGTAGACGCCGCGGTCCAGCAGGCCATGGAACAACGTGTTGAAGGTCGCGTTGTCCGTGGTCATGACTGTGGCGTAGTTCTGTGGCAGTTCGTTGAAAAGAAAGAAGCCGAACATGCCGCCCTCGCTGTCGGCGCTGAAGGGCACGCCCTCGGCGGCCGCAGCGGCCTTCAGCCCGGCGGCCAGCGTGCGGGTCTTGGCCGACAGCGCTTCGTAGAAGCCGGGCTTGGCGATTTCCTTGAGCGTGGCCAGGCCGCAGGCCGTGGCCACCGGGTTGCCCGACAGCGTGCCGGCCTGGTAGACCGGGCCGAGCGGCGCGAGCTGCTCCATGATGGCGCGCGGCCCGCCGAAGGCCGCCAGCGGCATGCCGCCGCCGATGACCTTGCCGAGCACGGTGAGGTCGGGTTGGATGCCCAGCACGCCCTGCGCCCCGTGCAGGCCGACGCGAAAGCCCGTCATCACCTCGTCGAACACCAGCAGCGCGCCGTGCTGCGTGCACAGCTCGCGGCAACGTCGGGCGAAGGCGGGTGTGGCGCGCACGAAGTTCATGTTGCCGGCGATCGCCTCGATCATCAGGCAGGCCATGTCGTTGCCGTGGAGCGCGAAGGCTTCCTCGAGCTGCGCGATGTTGTTGTACTCGAGCACCAGCGTGTGCTGCACGGCTTCGGGCGGCACGCCGCCCGAGGTCGGGTGGCCGAAGGTCGCGAGGCCCGAGCCGGCCTTGACCAGCAGCGCATCGGCATGGCCGTGGTAGCAGCCCTCGAACTTGATGAGGTGCTTGCGGCCGGTGGCGCCGCGCGCCAGGCGCAACGCGCTCATCGCGGCTTCGGTGCCCGAACTCACCAGGCGCACCATCTCCATCGAGGGCACCAGCGCGAGGATGGCCTCGGCCAGTTCGATCTCGCGCTCGGTCGGCGCGCCGTAGGAGAAGCCTTCGAGCACGGCCTTCTGCACCGCCTCCACCACGGCCGGATGCCCGTGGCCCAGGATCATCGGACCCCAGGAGCCGATGTAGTCGATGTAGCGCTGGTCGTTGGCGTCCCAGAAGTAGGCGCCCTGCGCGCGGGTGATGAAGCGCGGCGTGCCGCCCACGGCCTTGAAGGCGCGCACGGGCGAGTTGACGCCGCCGGGGATGACGGCGCGGGCGCGCTCGAAGAGGCGTTGGTTGTTGTCGATGGTCATGAAGTCAGTGGCGGGTGTCGTGGGGTGGCAGGGCGAAGTCGGGCGCGTCGCCCGCGCCGTCGTCGTCTTCGTCGTCCTCGGGCTGGGCCCAGAAGAGGCGGTCGGGCAGCACATGGCCCATGCCGGGGCGGAAGCCCGCGTCGAGGCAGCGGTCCATGTAGCTCAGCGCTTCGGAGGTGGCCGCGACCAGGTCGGTGCCGCTGGCCAGCAGTGCCGCCAGCGCGGCCGACAGCGTGTCGCCGGCGCCGGCGAAGACGGCCTCGAGGCGCTCGAACTTCTCGCTGGCGAGCACGGCCTGCGGCGACGCGAGGACGTTGTCGATGAACTGGTCGGGCAGCACGATGCCGGTGACCAGGGTGTAGGGCGTGCCCTGTTCGCCGGCGGCGCGGGCGATGTCGCGCGCCGTCGGCGGCTTGTCGCCGGCCCAGTCGGGCAGCAGCCAGCGCCACAGCGTGCTGTGGTTGCCCACCAGCACGGTGGTCTGCGGCAGCACCAGTTCGCGAAAGGCGTCGAGGTAGGCCTCGATCTGGTTCTCGTCCCACCACGACAGGTTGGGCATGTACGCCACGACCGGCACGTCGGGGTAGTCGGTGGCGGTCTCGGCGATGGTGCTGAGCGTCTCCGGCGAGCCGGCGAAGCCGACCTTGATCAGCCGCACCTCGACGTCTTCGAGGATCGCGCGGGTCTGCTCGGCGACAGCCTCTTCGTCGAAGGCGAAGTGGTCGAAGATCTCGGCGGTGTCGCGTGCGTATGCGCCGGTCACGACCGGCAACATGTGGGCGCCGACGGACGCCATGGCCAGCGTGTCGCCGGCGAGGCCACCGGCACCGCTCGGGTCGCTGGCGTTGAACACCAGCACGCAGGGCGGGTTCAGTTCGGCCTCCGCGGCGGCGATGTCGTCGGGATTCGGGTCGTTAAGATCACCCATGCTGCAGGCACCTTCCGCGGGTAATAGGTAAGTTGTCAAACGCCGTCCCAGGCCGGGGCCATGGTGGCAGATGTGAGACGTTCACCCCACAAGGAGGCGATACGTCTAGATACAATCGTTGCATTCTATGAACAGGGACTTTAAGCTGCGATGAATACGAAAACCTGGATGTGCCTGATTTGCGGGTGGATCTACGACGAAGCGGTTGGGGTACCTGAAGATGGTATTGCGCCCAACACCGCCTGGGCAGATGTTCCGATGAACTGGACCTGTCCGGAATGCGGTGCGCGCAAGGAAGACTTCGAAATGGTCGAGATCTGAAGCATGGCATAGGGTGACACCCGCCGCACGGGCCAATGTGCGGTGGCCGACGGAAGTCTCTAACGAGGAGCGTGTGGCAATGAGCACGAATGGGTCTGGTTACAAGGTGCTCGTCATCGACGACAGCAACACCATTCGGCGCAGCGCCGAAATCTTCCTCAAGCAAGGCGGCCATGAAGTGCTGTTGGCGGAGGACGGCTTCGACGCCCTGTCCAAGGTCAACGACCATCGGCCGCACCTGATCTTCTGCGACATCCTGATGCCGCGCCTCGACGGCTACCAGACCTGCGCCATCATCAAGCGCAATGTCGACTTCTCCAACGTGCCGGTGGTCATGCTGTCGTCCAAGGACGGTGTGTTCGACAAGGCGCGCGGCCGCATGGTCGGCTCCCAGGACTACCTCACCAAGCCTTTCACCAAAGACCAGCTGCTGCAGGCCGTGCAGCAGTTCGGCATCGTCCAGCAGAAAGAAGTGCAGTAAATGCCCATCCACAAAGTACTCGTGGTCGACGACTCCAAGACCGAACTGGTGTTCCTGACCGACCTGCTCCAGAAGAACGGCTTCTCGGTCAAGACGGCGGAGAACGCCGACGACGCGATGCGCCGCCTCGAGGAAGAGCAGCCCGACCTGATCCTGATGGACGTCGTGATGCCCGGCCAGAACGGCTTCCAGCTGACGCGCGCCATCGCCCGCAACCCGCAGTACGCGAGCGTGCCGATCATCCTGTGCACCAGCAAGAACCAGGAAACCGACCGCGTCTGGGGCATGCGCCAGGGCGCGCGCGACTACATCGTCAAGCCGGTGAACGCGGCCGAGCTGATGGCCAAGATCAACGCGCTCGCCTGAGCGACGCCCGCCGCCCATGGCCAACCGCGACGCTCTGCGCGCCTTCCAGTCCCGGCTCGCCTCCCGCCTGCAAGCGGCGCGCACCTCGGACGTGTCGGCCTCGTGGCTGGCCGTGGAGGCCGGCGACGGCAAGTACCTGTTCCCGCTGGGCCATGCCGGGGAGATCTTTCCCTGGACGCCGCCGCAGCCCGTGCCCTACACCGAGCCCTGGTTCCTGGGCGTGGCCAACCTGCGCGGCGGCCTGTACGGCGTGGTGCAGCTGTCGACCTTCGCGACCGGCCGGACGCCAGCCGCCGCGGCACCGGCCGTCGAAGGCGTGCGTGCCCAGTCGCGGCTGGTGGCCCTCAATGAACTGCTCGAAGTCAACTGTGCCCTGCTGATCGACCGCCTGGTCGGGCTGCGCGGCGTGGAAGCCTTCACCGATTCCCGAGCCCCGGCCGCCGACGCGCCGGCGTGGCTCGGGCATGCCTACATCGACGCGGCGGGGGAGCAATGGCAGGAAATCAATCTGCAGTTCCTCTCGCAGCAATCCCGTTTTCTGAGCATCGGCGCCTGAGGGCTTGCCGGGCGTTGACATCAACGTGAAGGACCGACCGTGAGTTCGATCGCCGACAAGTTAAAGAAGTACCTGCCCGCCAACGACGGCAACGCCAGCGTCCGCGTGCATGGCGACTCCACCCTGTCGCTGGACAATGTGGAAACCATGCAACCTCCCGAGGAGCCAACGGTGCATTTCCCACGCCCGGAGAACGAGGCCTTCCCGACCGGTGCCGTCCCGGACGCGCCGGCCATGAACGAGCCCATCACGCCGTCGACGACGGCTCCCGTCGAGGCGCCCCTGGCGAGCGGCGGCCGCGGTGATGCCGGTGCACACACCGCGCCCCCGAAGTCCAGCCCCGCCAGGCAACAGCGCATCTTCGCGATCGCCCTGGCCGTCGTCGTGCTGCTGTTGCTGGTGGTGGCGGGCTCCGCCATCCTGCGCGCCGACCGCCTGGCGCAGCAGGTGGCGTCGACCGGTCAGTCGCTGATGCAGTCGCAGCGGCTGGCCAAGTCGGTGTCGCAGGCCCTCGTGGGCAACGCGGCCGCCTTCGCCGAAGTGCGCGACAGCTCGGACGACCTGACGCGCCGGGTGCAGGGTCTGGCCAACGGCGACGACGCGCTCAACCTGGAGCGCGTGGGCGGCCAGTACGACGCCGATCTCGCCAAGATCACCCCGCTGGTCGAGCGCGCCGACAAGAGCGCCAAGGCCGTGCTGGCGCAGCAGCAGATCCTCACGCAGGTGGGTGCCGCGCTGCGCGACATCAACCGCCAGTCGTCCGACCTGCTCGAGATGGCCGAGACGGTGGCCTCCATCAAGATGCAGCAGAACGCCACCATCCCCGAGATCGCGGCCGCCGGCCAGCTCGTGATGCTGACGCAGCGCATCGGCAAGTCGGCCAACGAATTCCTGACGGTCGAAGGCGTGAGCCCCGACGCCGTGTTCCTGCTCGGCAAGGACCTCAACACCTTCCAGGAAGTGGCGCGCGGCCTGCTCGACGGCAACGCCCAGCAACGCCTGCCGGGCACGCGTGACACGCAGGCCCGCCAGCAGCTCGAAGCCATCCTCAAGACCTACGAACAGACCCGCACGCAGGCCGGCGCCATCCTGGGCAATCTGCAGGGCCTGGTGACCGCCCGCGAAGGCCAGGCCGCGATCCTGGCCGACAGCGAGCCGCTGCGGCTGGCGCTGGGCGAACTGCAGGTCAAGCTCTCCGAGCGCACGGGCCTGGGTGTCGGCACGATCGCCACCCTGTTCCTGCTGTCGCTGGTCGCGCTGGCCCTGGCCGGCGGCATCGGCTTCGTGCAGGTGCGCGAAGGCCGCGAACGCGCCCTGGCGGCCGAGCATGAACGCGTCGAGGCCGAGCGCCTGAGCGAAGAAGCCAGCCGCGTGAACAGCGCCAACCAGGCCGCCATTCTTCGGCTGATGAACGAACTGCAGACGGTGGCCGAAGGCGACCTGACGCAGGAAGCCACGGTGACGGAAGACATCACCGGCGCCATCGCCGACTCGGTGAACTACACGGTGGAAGAACTCCGCCTGCTGGTGGGCAACGTGCAGAACACGGCGACCCGGGTGGCGCACACCACCTCGCAGGTGGAGAACACCTCGACCGAACTGCTGGCGGCCTCGACCGAGCAGCTGCGCGAGATTCGCGAAACCGGCCAGTCGGTGCTGACCATGGCCGAGCGCATCAACGGCGTGTCCTCGCAGGCGCAGGAATCGGCCACGGTGGCGCGCCAGTCGCTGATGGCCGCCTCGTCGGGCCTGCAGGCGGTGCAGAACGCGATCGGCGGCATGAACGCGATTCGCGACCAGATCCAGGAAACCTCCAAGCGCATCAAGCGCCTGGGCGAATCGTCGCAGGAGATCGGCGAAATCACCGAGCTGATTTCCGACATTACCGAGCAGACCAACGTGCTGGCGCTGAACGCCGCCATCCAGGCCGCCTCCGCCGGTGAAGCCGGCCGCGGCTTCTCGGTGGTGGCCGAAGAAGTGCAGCGCCTGGCCGAACGCTCCGCCGACGCCACGCGCCAGATCTCGGCGCTGGTGAAGGCGATTCAGACCGACACCCAGGATGCCGTCGGCGCCATGGAGCGCTCCACGCAGGGGGTGGTCGAAGGGGCCAAGCTGTCCGACAACGCGGGCACCGCGCTGTCCGAGATCGACCGCGTGTCGCGCCGCCTGGCCGACCTGATCGAGCAGATTTCGCAGTCGGCGTCCCGCGAGGCCGATTCGGCCAACGTGGTGGCCGCCAACATCCAGCACATCTTCGCCGTGACCGAGCAGACCGGGGAGGGCACGCGCACCACCGCCCAGCAGGTGCGCGAGCTGTCGCACATGGCCGAAGAGCTGCGCCAGTCGGTCGCGCGCTTCAAGATCGCCTGACCGCCGAGCGCCCAACGTGCCGACGCCCGTGCCCGCCAACGCCCCGAACCCCGGCACGTCGCCGGCCCTCCAGGATCTCGGGCCCTTGGCCTGGGTCATCGACGAAATCCAGAAGACGCTCGACGGCGCCGGCAAGGCGCTGCGCCGCTTCGCGCGCGAGGGCGCCACGGAGCCCGACACCGGCCCGCTGCGCCTGGCGCGCCAGCAGCTGCACCAGGCCGTGGGCGCGCTCACGATGGTCGGCCACAGGGCGCCGGCCCTGGTGGTGGGCGCGATGGAGTTCGCGGTCCAGCGCTACATCGACCAGCCGGCCGGCTGCAGCGAAGCGGCGGTCCTGAAGCTCGACCGCGCCGGCTTTGCCGTGGCCGACTACCTGCATGCGCTGCTCGGCGGCAAGAACGTGTCCTCGGTCGGGCTGTTCCCGCAGTACCGCGACGTGCTCGAGATGGCCAGCAGCGACCGCGTTCACCCGGCCGACCTCTGGACCCACACCTGGCGCTGGGCCGAGATCAGGCCCTCGCCCACCCTGACCGCGCTGGTGTACGACCCGGCCGTGCGCTCCAAGCTCGACCGCGAGGTGCTCAAGATCGTCAAGAGCGGCGACGACCGCGCCGCGCGCCGTCTGCACGAACTCTGCCTGGGCCTGGCCCGGGGCTCGTCGGTGCCGCGCGTGGTCAGTTTCTGGACGCTCGCCGCCGGCTTCTTCGAGGCGCTGGGCGCCGCGCTGCTGCCGGTCGACGTCTACGTCAAGCGTGCGTCGTCGCGCGTGCTGCTGCAGTACGCCACGCTGGCGCGCGGCGACACGGCGGTGTCCGAGCGGCTCGGTCAGGACCTGCTGTTCTTCTGCGCCCAGGCCGTGCCGGGCGCGCGCGACGACGTCCCCACGCTGCGCCAGGTGCGCAAGGCCTGGGGCATCGCCGACGACGAGCCGGCGGTCGACTACACCGTCGAACAGTTCGGCCGCTTCGACCCGCTGGTGCTGGTCCAGGCGCGCAAGCGCATCGAAGCCGCCAAGGAAATGTGGTCGGCGCTCTCGGCCGGCGACGTCTCGCGCACCCGCCAGGTGGCCGACACCTTCGTGCAGCTGGGCGAATCGCTGCAGAAGCTGCATCCGCCGAGCCTGCCGATGGTGCAGGCGCTCAACAACGCGGTCGACGCGTCGCTGCGCTCGGGCACGCCGCCGAGCACCGAACTCGGTCTCGAAGTGGCGACGGCCGTGCTCTACCTCGAGGCGGCCTTCGAAGACCTCGACCCGCACGACCGCCAGCTCACCGCACGCACCGTGCAACTGGCCGGCCGCATCGAGCGCGTGCGCGACGGCGGCCAGGCCGAGCCGCTCGAGCCGTGGATGGAGGAGCTGTACCGCCGCGTCAGCGACCGCCAGTCCATGGGCACCGTGGTCGACGAACTGCGCGCCCATCTCGGCGAACTCGAGAAGTCGCTCGACCAGTTCTTCCGCCGCCCGCACGAGCGCAGCGCGCTGCGCACCGTGCCCAGCCAGCTGCTGCAGATGCGCGGCGTGTTCTCCGTGCTCGGCCTCGACCAGGCCGCGCAGACCGTGCAGCGCATGCGCGAGAACGTCGACCACCTGCTGGAGGCCGCGTCGCCCACCGACGAGGCCCGCGACTTCGATTCGCTCGGCAACAACCTGGGCGCCCTGGGCTTCCTGATCGACATGCTGGGCTACCAGCCCGCGCTGGCCAAGCGCCTCTTCGTGTTCGACGCCGAGTTGGGCGAGCTCAAGCCGCTGATGGGCCGCAGCGCGGAGGCCGCCGTGGCCGATGCCAGCGCGCCCGATGCCGCCATCGCCGCGCCCGCCGCCGGGCCGGTGCTGAGCGTCGAGGAGGTCGATGCGCAGATCGCCGCCAAGCTCGCCGCGCTGGCCGCGCCGACCCGCAAGGCGGCGACCCCGATCGAGGAGTTCAGCCGCGCCGCCGACAGCTGGACCGCCAAGATCGTCGGGCCGACCGCCTTGCCCGACACCGAGGTCAACGAGCTCGACGAAGACGACCTGCAGAACATCTTCCTGGACGAAGCGCGCGAGGTGCTGGAGAACGGCAACGCCGCGGTGTCCCTGCTCGCGGAAGACCCGTCCGACGTGGGCGAACTCACCGTGCTGCGGCGCGCCTTCCACACGCTCAAGGGCAGCTCGCGCATGGTCGGCCTCACGGCCTTCGGCGATGCGGCCTGGTCCTTCGAGCAGGTGCTGAACACCTGGCTGGCCGACCAGCGCCCGGCCACGCCCGAGCTGCTGAGCGCCACCGAGCGCGCGCTGAAGGACTTCTCCGCCTGGGTCGGCGCCATCGCCGCCGGCCAGCCGCACGACTGGGAGCCCTCGGCCTTCAGCCGTGTCGCCGAGGCCTTGCGCAGCGGCGACCCGCTGCCGCCGCCGGCCGCCATCGCGCTCGACGCACTGGCCGTCGCGGCCCGGCACATCGCCGCGGAGGCGCCGCCCGCACCGCGGCCGGTGCCCGAAGCAACCGCGCCCGAGCCCGCCGCCGAGGCGCCCGCGACCGACGCGCCCCGCGCCAGCGAGATGGACGACGACTTCGCGTCCACCGACTTCCTCGATTTCGCACCGCGGGACGTGACGCCGGCGACCGAGTTGCCACCGCCCGTCGGCGGCGAGGACATCGACTTCCTCGAGACCGCGCACGCATCCATCGATCCGTTCCGCGTGCCGACGATGACGCTGGACTTCGACCTGAGCGAGTCCGCACCGCTGGAAGCCCCCGTCGAGCCGCGTGCCGCACCGGCGCCCGCCGTGCTGCCGCCGTTGCCCGACCTGTCGTTGACAGCGCCTGCCCAGGCTGCCCCGGTTGCCACGCCGGACGAGCCCGACGCGGCGCAGGAAGAACTCGACGCGCTCGCCAGCCTGCTGGCCGCGCCCGAATTGCGCCTCGACGAGGCGGCCGCCTTCGCTGCGCCGGTCGATGTGCCCGCCGAAGCACCGGCCATCCCGGCTATCGAGGCGGCACGGCCCGTTGCGGTGGAAGCACCCCCCGAACCGGCGCCCGAACCTGCCGCGCCCAGCGCCGACGACGCCGTCAAGGCGATCGGTCCGCTGCGCATCGGCATCGCGCTCTACAACGTCTACCTCAACGAAGCCGACGAATGGTCGCGCCAGCTCGCCACCGACGTCGGCGAATGGGCGCTCGAGCCGCATCTGCGCATCGGCGATTCGACCGTCGCGCTGGCGCATTCGCTCGCGGGCAGCTCGGCCACGGTCGGCTTCCAGGGCCTGTCGGGCATGGCGCGGCTGTTCGAAACCGCGCTCCAGCACCTGCACCGGCAAGGCCGCGGCACGGCAGAACAGGGGCGCGTGCTGGTGGCGGCGGCCGACGAAGTGCGTTACCTGCTGCACCAGTTCGCGGCGGGCTTCCTGCGCGATCCGTCGGACGAAACGCTGCAGGACCTGCGCGACGTCGCCGCGTCGCAACTGCCGGCCGACACCCCGGACAGCGGCCCCGCGCCGCTGGGCTTCGCCGGCGCCGCCCGCGCCGACGTGTTGCTGGACGATTCCGACGACGCCTACGACCTGGCCGATTCGGTCGACCTCGACCTGTTCCCGATCTTCGAGGAAGAGGCCGCCGAGCTGATGCCGAAGCTGGGCGGCGCGCTGCGCGCCTGGCTGGCCGACCCCTCGGCCGATGCGCCGCGGGCGTCGGTGCTGCGCACGCTGCACACGCTCAAGGGCAGCGCCCGGCTGGCCGGCGCGATGCGCCTGGGCGAGCGTGCGCACCGCATGGAGTCCGAGATCGAGTCGATCGGTGCCCAGGGCGCCGACCGCATGGCCGTCGAGGCACTGCTCGCTCGCTTCGACGCGCTCCAGTCCACCTTCGATGGACTGCGCGGCATCGGCATCGGCGACGGCGAAGCGCCGTCGGACGACGAGCCCTTCGTGGCGCCGACGCCGGTGGCAGCACCGGTGCCCGACGCTGCGACGCCTGTCGCCAGCCCGGAGACCACCGCCGCCAACGAGTCGCCGGCCGCAGCGCCGGCCGTGCGCACCGGCACCGTCGCCGTGCCGCTGCCGTCGATGCTCGTGCCGCTGCGCAGCAGCGCCTCCCAGCAGGCGGTGCGCATCCGCACGCAATTGCTCGACCGCCTGGTGGCCCAGGCCGGCGAGGTGATCATCACGCGCTCGCGGCTGGAGGCCGAGCTCAACCAGTTGCGCGGCTCGCTCGGCGACCTGACCGGCAACCTCGACCGCCTGCGCCAGCAGCTGCGCGACATCGAGGTGCAGGCCGAGAGCCAGATGCAGTCGCGCCTGGCCCAGGCCAAGGATTCGCAGCAGGGCTTCGACCCGCTCGAATTCGACCGCTTCACCCGCGTGCAGGAACTCACCCGCATGATGGCCGAGTCGGTCAACGACGTGGCCACCGTGCAGCGCACGCTGCAGAAGACGGTGCAGGCGACGGAAGACGACCTGTCGGCGCAGGCGCGCCAGACCCGCGAACTGCAGCGCGGCCTGCTGCGCACGCGCATGGTGGAGTTCGAGGGCATCTCCGACCGCCTCTACCGCGTGGTACGCCAGGCCTCGAAGGACACCGGCAAGCAGGTGCGCCTGGACATCGTCGGCGGCTCCATCGAGATGGACCGCGGCGTGCTGGAACGCATGACGCCGTCGTTCGAGCACCTGCTGCGCAACAGCGTGGCGCACGGCATCGAGAGCGCCGCGGCGCGCGAGCAGGCCGGCAAGGAGTCGAGCGGCCTGATCGCCATCGAGCTGCACCAGGAAGGCAACGACGTCTCGGTCAGCTTCCGCGACGACGGCGGCGGTCTCGACCTGGAACGCATCGCGCAGCGTGCACGGGCCCTGGGTCTGGCCACCGAGGGCGAGGTGCTCTCGCCCGAAGCGGCGGCCGAGATGATCTTCAAGCCCGGCTTCTCGACCGCCGAACAGGTGTCGGAGCTGGCCGGCCGCGGCATCGGGATGGACGTGGTGCGCGCCGACGTGGCGGCGCTCGGCGGTCGCATCGAAACGCACAGCACGCCGGGGCAGGGCACCACCTTCAAGCTGGTGCTGCCGCTGACCACCGCCGTGACGCACGTCGTGATGCTGCGCGCGGGCGGCACGGCCGTCGGCGTGCCCTCCAACCTGGTCGAGCTGGTGCAGCGCGTGAGCGCGGCCGAACTCGACATGGCCTACGCCAGCCAGCAGTACCTCTTCGCCGGCGAGCCGGTGCCCTTCTTCTGGGCCGGCGCGCTGCTGCAGTCGTCCGCCCGCAGCGAGGCCACGGGCAGCAAGACGCACGCGGTCGTGGTGGTGCGAAGCGCCGCGCAGCGCGTGGCGCTGCACGTGGACGAAGTGCTGGGCAACCAGGAAGTCGTGGTCAAGAACCTCGGCCCGCAGCTGTCGCGGCTGCCGGGCATGGCGGGCATCTCGGTGCTCGCGTCCGGCGCGGTGGCGCTCATCTACAACCCCGTGGCGCTGGCCGCCGTGCATGGCGACCAGGCGCGCGCCATGCAGCAGGCGGGCCGCGCCGCTGCCGCCGCGGGACAGGGCGGGGCGCCGTCCGCGGCCGCGCCGGTGCTGGTGCAGGAGGCGCCGCTGGTGCTGGTGGTCGACGACTCGATCACCGTGCGCCGCGTCACCCAGCGCATGCTGCAGCGCGAGGGCTACCGCGTGTCGCTGGCCGCCGATGGCCTGCAGGCGCTGGAGCGTCTGCAGACCGAGCGGCCGGCGGTGGTGCTGTCGGACATCGAGATGCCGCGCATGGACGGCTTCGACCTGGCGCGCAACATCCGTGCGGACGAGGCGCTGGCGCATCTGCCGATCATCATGATCACCTCGCGCATCGCCGAGAAGCACCGCGAGCATGCGGCGCAGCTGGGCGTGAACCACTACCTGGGCAAGCCCTACTCGGAAGAGGAACTGCTGCGCCTGGTGCGCACGTACGCGCAGGTCGAGACCTCGGCCGCGGCCTGACGCGGCAGAGCGGCGTCGGTCGGGCGCCCTACGTGGGCAGCCCCGCCCGCACCAGGTCGACCTGGCGGGTGCAGCCCATCTTGTCCTTGATCATCGCGATCTGCTTGCGCACGGTGTGGATCGAGACCCCCCGTGCCTCTGCATGCTGTGCCGGCGACTGGCCCGCGATCAGCGCGCCGAGCACCCGCTGCTCGGCGGCCGTGAGGTCGTAGGCCGGCCCGAGCGTGCGCAGCCGGGCCTCGATCGAATCGGGCGCCGGACGGATGCGCAGCAGCAGGAGCGGCTCGTTGCCCAGCCGCGCGATCCGCGCCGCCGGCGCCAGGTCGATCTGGCAGCCTGCCACCTCGCCTTCGTCCGGCAGGGTCAGCGTGAGCCGGCGGTCGCGCTCGGCGACGCTGGCCAGTGCACCGTAGAGCGCCTCGCGCAGGGCCGGCGCGGCATGCCACAGCCGGCCCTGCCGGACGCGCAGGATCTGGTTCAGCGCGAACCAGGCCTGGGCGCGCGGCGACTGCCGAAGCACGGTGCCCTTACAGCTGACCAGGCAGAGCGCTTCTTCGAAGCCGTCGAGGGCGGACTCGGCGGCCGCGAACCATTGTTCCGTCGCCATCCGACGCTGCTGCACGGCACTGCCGATGGCGGCCGCCAGTGCCGCGCCCGCGCCTTGCTCGAGCTGCCGGCGCCCGGTCTCGCGCGGCTCGGCACGCTGTACCGTGAGGCCGCCGTGGCGGGTCGGCGTCTGCTCCACGATCAGCGTGAGCATCTGCCGCATGCGGTGCCGGCACATGAAGTCGACGTAGTAGGGGTTGCGCGAGAGCGCATTCGGGCTGAACAGCTCGGCCGTGTCGAACCAGCTGCCTTCCGGCGATCCGGTCGTCGCGGGCGTCACGATGTCGTGGGCATGGTAGTGCGCCACGTACTCGCGCTCGGCGGTCGCCGAGACGCCGCGCTGCTGGCAGTCGAGCAGCTCGCCGGTGCGGCTGAAGAGGATGAAGCTGGCGCTATCGCCCCCGATCAGCTGGCGGGCGCCTTCCAGCACGTCCCCCCAGGGCGGCGCGGCGTCGCTCAGGTGGTGAGCGGCTTCCAGCGTGCGATGAAGCACGGGGTCTTGGATCACGAGTACCTCCGCGGGCTGTCCGTCGAGCAGTCACCTCCCCGCACCGACCCTACATGCATGGGGCCCGCCGTCAATCTGCCAGATGGCGGAGGGGGCGGGCGTGCGGGCAGCAGGGGCCTGCAAGGGTGTCAGGTGTGCGCTGCGGCGGAATCATCCAAAGTGATGACGTCCTGCGGCTTTTAGGCCTCAGTCGCGCGCGGCCACCTTGCGCACCACGCCGTAGCGCTGCAGCGTGCGCTCGCGTGCCTCGGCGTGGTCGACGATCGGCTTGGGGTAGTGCTCGCCCAGCGTCAGCCCCGCCGCTTCGAGCTCGACCGGCGAGGCGGTCCAGGGCGCGTGGATCACCTTGTTCGACAGCGGGGCCAGCTGCGGCAGGTAGCGCCGGATGAACTTGCCCTCGGGGTCGAAGCGCTCGCTCTGCGTCATCGGGTTGAAGATGCGGAAGTAGGGCTGCGCGTCGCAGCCGCTGGAACTGGCCCACTGCCAGCCGCCGTTGTTCGACGACAGCTCGAAGTCGTTCAGGTGCAGTGCGAAGTAGGCCTCGCCGCGGCGCCAGTCCAGCCCCAGGTCCTTGCACAGGAAGCTCGCCACCACCATGCGCAGTCGGTTGTGCATGTAGCCGCTCTGGTGGATCTGCAGCATGGCCGCGTCGATCAGCGGATAGCCGGTGCGCCCCTGGCACCAGGCGTCGAACAGCGTGTCGGCGTGCTTGCCGTGGTGCCAGATGATCCTGTCGTACTCGGGCCGGAAGCTCTTGCCGTCGGCCAGTTGCGGGTGGTGCGCCAGGATCTGGAAGTAGAAGTCGCGCCAGATCAGCTCGCTCAGCCAGGTCGCGGCGCCGGCGTTCCCCTGCTGCGACAGCCGATGCGCCACGTTCGCCAGCTGCCGGATCGACACCGTGCCGAAGCGCAGGTGCACGCTCAGGTAGCTCGGCCCGCGCACGGCCGGGAAGTTGCGCGCCGCGTCATAGCGGTCGATGCGGTCGACGAAGTCCTCGAACAGTGCCGCGCCGCCCTGGGTGCCGGTCGGGATCTCCAGCGTCGACAGGTTGGTGGCCTCGAAGCCGATGTCTTGCAGGGAGGGCACCGGCGCGTCGTGGCGGGCGGGCGGTGCGATCAGCGCGTCGGCATACCCGCGCGATGGGTAGGGCTTGAGGAAGAAGTCGTCGACCTTGGCCAGCCAGGCGCGCTTGTAGGGCGTGAACACGGTGTAGGGCTGGCCGGTCTTGGTCAGCACCTCGTCGCGCTCGAACACGGCCTGGTCCTTGGCCGTGTGGAAGGCGATGCCGGCATTGGCCAGCGCGCCGAAGACCGTCGCGTCGCGCTCGATCGCAGCGGGCTCGTAATCGCGGTTGGCGAACACCGCCTGCACGTCCAGCGCGTGGGCCAGCTCGGGAATCTCCTCCTCGGCCGCGGCGTGGCGGACGATCAGCCCGCCGCCCAGCGAACGCAGGTCGGCGTCGAGCGCGGCCAGCGATTCGCGGATGAACTCCACCCGGCGGTCGGCCTTCGGCAGGCCGTGCAGGATGGCCGTGTCGAAGACGAAGACGCAGACCACTTCGCGGCAGGTGCGCAGGGCTCGCCAGAGGGCCGCGTTGTCGTCCACGCGCAGGTCCCGGCGAAACCACATCAGGCCCTTGGGATAGGTTTTGTCGACGGCCAGTAAAATCGGGGGCATGTCTTCCGATTCTGCCCCGATGAACCTCACGCATCATTTCCTGATCGCGATGCCGGGGCTGGCGGACCAGGCCTTCAACCGCAGCGTGGTCTACCTCTGCGAGCACAGCGAGCGCGGCGCGCTCGGCCTCGTCATCAACAAGCCCAGCGACATCAACCTCAAGGTGTTGTTCGAGAAGATCGAACTGCACCTCTCGCGCCCCGAACTCGGCGAGGCGCCGGTGTTCCAGGGCGGCCCGGTGCAGACCGAGCGCGGCTTCGTGCTGCACGAGCCGGTCTTCGCCGACGCCGACAAGCCCGAGGAATCGGTCTACGCGTCGACCATGACGATCCCCGGCGGCCTCGAGATGACGACGTCCAAGGACGTGCTGGAGGCGCTGGCCACCGGCGCCGGCCCGCGCAAGGTGCTGGTGTCGCTCGGCTATTCGGCCTGGGGCGAGGGCCAGCTCGAAAGCGAACTGGCCGAGAACAGCTGGCTCACCGTCGGTGCCGACCCGGCCGTCATCTTCGACACCCCCGTCGAGCAGCGCTACGACAAGGCGCTGCTGCTGCTGGGCCTGGAGGCCTGGAAGCTGTCGCCGGATGCCGGGCACGCATGAGCCCGGTCATGCCCGACGCCGCTTCCGCTTCTCCCGCTCCCGTCCCGTCCCATTTCCAGTGCTTCCTGGCCTTCGACTATGGCCAGAAGCGCACCGGCGTCGCCACCGGCAACCGGCTGCTCGGCACCGCGTCGCCGCAGGCCACCATCAAGGCCGAGGGCGACGCGCGCTTCGTGCAGGTGGCCGCGCGCATCAAGGAGTGGCAGCCCGACGCGCTGGTCATCGGCGTGCCCTTCCACCCCGACGGCGCCGCCCACGACAACACGCGCGCCGCGCAGAAGTTCGCGCGCCAGTTGCGTGGCCGCTTCAACCTGCCGGTGTACGAGGTCGACGAGCGCTACAGCACGACCGAGGCGCTCGCCTCCGGCGCACGCGACGCCGACGCGGCCTCGGCCTGCATCATCCTTGAGCAATTCCTGAGGAGCCTTCCTTGAACGCCATCCCCGAAGCCGAAGCGCTCTACCGCGACCTGCTGACCGGCGTGACCGCGCTGATGCGGCCCGACACCCGCCTGGTCGGCATCACTTCCGGCGGCGCCTGGCTGGTCGAGCGCCTGCAGAAAGACCTGGGGCTGCCCGGTGCGCCCGGCATCATTTCCTCGGCCATGCACCGCGACGACTTCGCGCGGCGCGGCCTGTCGTCCAGCGCGCAGACCGCGCTGCCCTTCGACGTGAACGGCGCCGACGTGCTGCTGCTCGACGACGTGCTCTACACCGGCCGCACCATCCGCGCCGTGCTCAACGAGCTGTTCGACTTCGGTCGGCCGGCGTGCGTGCGGCTGGCGGTGCTGGTCGACCGCGGTGGGCGCGAGCTGCCGGTGGCGGCCGATTTCGCGGCCGCGACACTCACGCTGCCGCCCACGCGATCGCTCGCGCTGGCACGCGGCGAGGGCGGCGTCTTCAGCTTCGACGTCAAGGAGTCCTGAGGTGCTCTACAAGCGCAATCCGCAACTCAACAAGCACGGCGAGCTGATCCACCTGCTGTCGATCGAGGGCCTGCCGAAAAGCATCCTCACGCACATCCTCGACACGGCCGCCAACTTCACCAGCGTCTCCGACCGCGAGGTGAAGAAGGTGCCGCTGCTGCGCGGCAAGAGCGTGTTCAACCTGTTCTTCGAGAACTCCACGCGCACCCGCACCACCTTCGAGATCGCGGCCAAGCGGCTGTCGGCCGACGTGCTCAACCTCGACATCGCGCGCTCGTCCGCGAGCAAGGGCGAGTCGCTGCTCGACACCATCGCCAACCTCTCCGCGATGGCGGCCGACATCTTCGTCGTGCGCCACAGCGAGTCGGGCGCGCCCTACCTGATCGCGCAGCATGTCGCGCCGCACGTGCACGTGGTGAACGCCGGCGACGGCCGCCATGCGCACCCGACGCAGGGGCTGCTCGACATGTTCACGATCCGCCACTACAAGAAGGACTTCGCGAACCTCACCGTCGCGATCGTCGGCGACGTGGTGCACTCGCGCGTGGCGCGCTCGGACATCCATGCGCTCACCACGCTCGGCTGCGCTGAGGTGCGCGTGGTCGGCCCCAAGACGCTGGTGCCCGGCGACATGGCCGGCATGGGCGTGCGCGTGTGCCACACGCTCGAAGAGGGCATCAAGGACTGCGACGTCGTCATCATGCTGCGCCTGCAGAACGAGCGCATGAGCGGCGCCCTGCTGCCGTCCAGCCAGGAATTCTTCAAGACCTACGGCCTCACGCCCGAGAAGCTGCAGCTCGCCAAGCCCGACTGCATCGTGATGCATCCCGGGCCGATCAACCGCGGCGTCGAGATCGATTCGGCGGTGGTCGACGGCAAGCAGAGCGTGATCCTGCCGCAGGTCACTTTCGGCATTGCGGTCCGCATGGCCGTGATGAGCATCGTGGCTGGGAACGAAGCATGAATATCCTCATCACGAACGGCCGCGTGATCGACCCGGCCTCCGGCCTCGACCAACAAGGCGACGTCGCCATCGCCGACGGCAAGATCCTGTCCATCGGCCACACGCCGAGCGACTTCCGGGCCGAGCGCACGCTCGACGCATCGGGCTGCATCGTCGCCCCCGGCCTGGTCGACCTGGCGGCGCGCCTGCGCGAGCCGGGCTACGAACACGAAGGCATGCTCGACAGCGAGATGGCCGCGGCGGTGGCCGGCGGCGTGACCAGCCTGGTCTGCCCGCCCGACACCGACCCGGTGCTCGACGAGCCCGGCCTGGTCGAGATGCTCAAGTTCCGCGCCGAGAAACTGAAGCGGGCGAGGCTCTTTCCCCTGGGCGCCGTCACGCGCGGCCTGGCCGGCGAGGTGCTCACCGAGATGGTCGCGCTCACCGAGGCCGGCTGCGTCGGCTTCAGCCAGGCCGACGTGCCGCTGACCAGCACGCAGGTGTTGCAGCGCGCGCTGTCGTATGCCGCCACCTTCGGCTACACCCTCTGGCTGCGCCCGCAGGACCGCGACCTGGGCAAGGGCGTGGCCGCCAGCGGCGCGCTCGCCACGCGCCTGGGCCTGGCCGGCGTGCCCGTCGCGGCCGAGACCATCGCGCTCTTCACCATCTTCGAGCTGATGAAGAGCACCGGCGCCCGCGTGCACCTGTGCCGCCTGTCGAGCGCGGCCGGCGTGGCGCTGGTGCGTTCCGCCAAGGCGGAAGGCCTGCCGGTGAGCTGCGACGTCAGCATCAACTCGCTGCACCTGACCGACACCGACATCGGCTTCTTCGACAGCCGTGCGCGCCTGAACCCGCCGCTGCGCCAGCAGCGCGACCGCGACGCGCTCTCGGCCGCGCTGGCCGACGGCACCATCGACGTGCTGGTGTCCGACCACACGCCGGTCGACGCCGACGCCAAGACGCTGCCCTTCGCCGAGAGCGAACCGGGCGCCACCGGGCTCGAGCTGCTGCTGCCGCTCGCGCTGCAGTGGGGCGCGCGCAGCGGCGCCGGCCTGGCGCGGGCGCTGCAGGTCGTGACCTCGGCGCCGGCGAAGCTGATCGGCGCGCCCGGTGTCGGCACGCTGGCCGCAGGCGCCGCCGCCGACGTGTGCGTGATCGATCCGTCGCTCGAATGGCAGGTCGACGCCGACGCGCTGCGCAGCCAGGGCAAGCACACGCCCTTCATCGGCTACGCGATGCAGGGCCGCGCGCGCTTCACCCTGGTGGGCGGACGCGTCGTGCACGAGGCCGTCGGCGCCGACTGACGCCGATTGAAGAAGATGCGTTCGCTCCTCGCCTGCTGGAAGCTGCTGCGCGCCGTTGCCCACATGGTGAGCGGCTGGTGGACCATTCGTCGGCACTTCCCTGGCATGCCGCAGCCCGAGCGCGATGCGCGGGTGCAGCAGTGGGCCGAGCGGATGCTCGCGGTCATGGGCGTGCGGCTGGAAGTGCAGGGAACGCCGCCCGCCGCGGGCCCGGCGCTGGTGGTGTGCAACCACCTGTCGTGGCTCGACATCGTCGCCGTCCATGCCGCGCGGCATGTGCGCTTCGTCTCCAAGGCCGGCGTGCACCACTGGCCGGTGGTCGGCACGCTGGCCGTCGGCGCCGGCACGCTCTTCATCGAGCGCGAGAGCCGGCGCGATGCGCTGCGCGTGGTGCACCACATGGCCGAGGCCCTGCGCGACGGCGACATCGTGGCGGTGTTCCCCGAAGGCACCACCAGCGACGGCCGCGGCGTGCTGCCCTTCCATGCCAACCTGCTGCAGGCGGCCATCGTCTCCTGCGCGCCCGTGGTCCCGGCTGCGCTGCGCTTCGTCGACGCCGCCACCGGCGAGACCAGCGCGGCCCCGCTCTACGTGGGCGACGACAGCCTGATCGGTTCGCTGTGGCGCACGCTCACCGCGCCGCCGCTGGTGGCGGTGGTGCGCTTCGGCGCGCCGCAGCCCGCAGCCGACCGCGACCGCCGTGGCTGGGCGCAGAGCCTGCATGCGGATGTGGTGGCGCTGCGCGACGCGATACGCTGAGCGCTGGTTCGACCCTGTGCCGATGCGCCGAGGGCGCGGCTACGATGCGTTCCGCGGCGCACGCCGCAGTACACAACAACAGGAGACAACGCCCATGCGCACCCCCTTCTTTCACCTCGGCCTGGTGGCTCTCGCCGCCACCGCCTTCCTGGCCGGCTGCGGCGGCATGCCCGCCCCCGGCGCGTCGCGCCAGCTGATGCTGGTCGCCAACGACGAGAAGCAGTCGTGGACCGATGCCGGCGCCGTCGTGCTCGCGCCGCGTGGCCGCGACAGCGTGCAGGTGCTCGACATCGGCACCGACCCGTTGGCGCCGAAGCTCGTCGGCACGCTCGCACTGGACAACACCATCGCCGGCCCGCCGACGAACCTGGCCATCACCGCCGACGAGACGCTGGCGTTGGTCGCGAATTCGCTCAACGTGGTGGAGGAGAACGGCGTGCGCAAGCAGGTGCCCGACAACCGCCTCTTCGTGATCGACCTGAAGGCGACGCCGCCCCGGCTGATCGACACCCTGGCCATCGGCCGGCAGCCCTCGGGCCTGTCGATCAACAAGGCCGGCACGCTGGCGCTGGTGGCGAACCGCGCCGACAACTCGGTGAGCGTGCTGCGCATCGCGGGGCAGAAGGTGACGCTGATCGACACGGTGGCGCTCGGCGAATCGGTCGCGCATGTGCGCTTCACCCCCGACGGGCGCCGCGCGCTGGCCGCCAAGTTCCCGAGCCACAAGATCGCGCTGCTCGATGTCGTTGGCGAGAAGGTCACGTACAACAAGGTCGACCTCGCGGCCGGCCTGTGGCCGTACAACGTCGACGTCACGCCCGACGGCAAGCTGGCGCTCACGGCCGACAACGGCAACTCGGGCGCGTCGGACGGCCAGATCGACACCGTGAGCGTGATCGACCTCGAGGCCACGCCGCCGCGCGTGATCGACAAGGTGGTGGTCGGCGACGGCCCCGAAGGCCTGGCCGTGAGCCCGACCGGCAAGCTGGCGGTGGCCGTCCTCCTGCGCGGCAGCAACGCGTCGAAGAGCGCGTATTTCTACAACCGCAACGGCTCGGTGGTGGCACTGAAGATCGACGGCAAGAAGGTCACGCGCAGCAACGAGGTTGCCGTGCGCGGCCTGCCCGAGGGCGCGGTGTTCAGCGCCGACGGCAAGTACCTCTACGTGGGCAACTTCATCGACCAGGACGTGAGCATCCTGCGGGTCGATGGCGACACGCTGGTCGACACCGGCAAGCGCTTCGGCCTGGCCGGGCACCCGGCGGCGATGCGCGGGCGCGTGACGCATTGACGTGACGATGCGCTTCGTCGACAGCGATTCCACCCGGCGAGCGCTCGGTTTCGACCGCCTCATCCCCGCGCTGCGCACGATGTTCGCGACGGGCTGCGAGGTGCCGCTGCGGCACACGCACACGCTGGCGGATGCGCAGGGTGATGCGGCCGGCACGCTGCTCATCATGCCGGCGTGGCAGCCGGGCGCGTACCTGGGCATCAAGACGGTGGGCATCTTCCCCGGCAATTCGCAGCGGGGGCTGCCGGGCCTGCATTCGACCTACCTGCTGTTCGATGCGCAGACCGGCGTGCCGCTGGCGCAGCTCGACGGCAACGAGATCACCTCGCGCCGCACCGCGGCGGCGTCGGCGCTGGCCGCGTCGTACCTGGCGCCGGCCGATGCACGGCATCTGCTGGTGGTCGGCGCGGGCCGTGTCGCGGCGCTGCTGCCGACGGCCTACCGCGCGGTGCGGTCGATCGAGCGCGTCAGCGTGTGGGCGCGCAACGCGGCGCAGGCCGAGGCGCTGGCGCAGCAGTGGCGCAGCGAGGGCTTCGATGCGCACGCCGTCACCGACCTGCCGGCCGCTGCGGCCGAGGCCGACATCGTCAGCTGCGCCACGCTCGCGACCGAGCCGGTGGTGCACGGCGCCTGGCTGCGCCCCGACAGCCATCTCGACCTGATCGGCAGCTTCACGCCGGCGATGCGCGAGGCCGACGACGCCTGCTTCGGCGGCGGCGCGCGCCTGGTCGTCGACACCGCCGAGGCGCTGCACAAGAGCGGCGAGCTGCTCGGCCCGATGTCGCGCGGCGTGTTCGCGGCCGACGACGTGGCCGGCACGCTGGCCGACCTGTGCAGCGGGCGCGTGCCGGGCCGGTGCGAGGGCGATGGCCGCACCGTCTTCAAGTCGGTGGGCACGGCGCTGGAGGATCTGGCGGCGGCCGTGCTCGTGTTCGAGCAGGCCGAGGTGGCCGCAGCGTAGTCACCGCGTCATGCGGCGCCGTCACCAGCCGTGAAACCGGCGCCAGGTCTGCACCGTGCCGTCGTCGGCGAGTGCGTGGTAGTCGGGGAACTGCGCACCGGTGGCGCAGGCGTGGTTCGGCAGGATACGCAGGCGCGTGCCGAGCGGGAAGCGCGCGGCGACGTCGGGTTCGGGCGTGCCTTCGTGCGACACGATGCCGTGTTCCTGGTTCGCGCCCGACAGCAGGTAGCCCGGCAGCGGTTCGCCATCGACCGTGCAGACCTGGCCGTAGCCGAAGTCCTGCCCCATGCGCGCGGTGCCGCGATCGCGGCTCATCGCCATCCAGCCGGCGTCGACGATGGCCCAGCCCTTCTCGGCCTGGTGGCCGATCACGGTGGTGAGCACGCTCAGCGCGATGTCGTCGGTGCGGCACACGCCGACGTTGTGCATCACCAGGTCGAAGAACACGTACACGCCGGCACGCAGCTCGGTCACGCCGTCGAGGCGCGTGGCCTCCAGCGCGGTGGGCGTGGAGCCGACGCTGACCACCGGGCAGGGCAGCCCGGCCGCGCGCAACCGCTCGGCGGCCTGCACGCAGCCGGCGCGCTCCTGCTCGGCCAATGCGGCGAGCGCAGCGGGCGTGTTCAGTTCGTAGCTCGATCCCGCATGGGTCAGCACGCCGCCCAGGCGCATGCCGCCGTCGTGCAGCACGCGGCCGATGTCGAGCAGCGCGTCTTCGTCAGGTTGGATGCCGGAGCGGTGGCCGTCGGTGTCGATCTCGATCAGCACCTCGAAGGCCTCGCCGTGGCGCCGACCGAAGTCGGCGATGGCCCGCGCGCCGTCGAGGCTGTCGGTGATGATCTTCAGGTCGCAGCCACGCCGGCGCAGCGCCATCGCGTGCGCCAGCCGGTGCGCCGCCATGCCGACCGCGTAGAGGATGTCGGTCACGCCATCGGCGAAGAACTGGTCGGCCTCCTTCAGCGTCGACACGGTGATGCCCCGCGCACCCGCTGCGATCTGCGCCGCCGCCACCGGCGCGCACTTGGTGGTCTTCACATGCGGGCGGAAGCGCACGCCCAGCGCGTCGGCCTGCTGCTGCATGCGGGCGATGTTGCGCTGCATGCGCGGCAGTGCGATGAGGGCGGCGGGGGTGTCGAGGGTCTGGAGCGCGTCGAAGGGCATGGCTGCACTGTAGAGCCTTCCACCGTGCCTTCTCCGAGTCCAAAAAAAGCGCCCCGAAGGGCGCTGTAGAACGACGCCTTGCGGCGTCGCGAGGAGGGATCCTTTCCAACCGGCTCGGCATCGGAGGATGCTGTGAATGGCGCCAGCCTAGGCCGGCGGCCGCCGGGCGGCCTGCGGGAGAAGGCAGGCCGATGGCGTGGGCCGGTGCCTACAGCCGCAGGCCGCTACATCACGGTCGCATGCGGGTGCAGCGGATGCGCCAGCGTGTCGGCGATGAGCCGCAGCGCCTGGTCGCAATCGTCGCGCGACATCGGCCCGCCCAGGCAGATGCGTACGGCCTCGGGCGGGTTGCCGTCGGTCGAGAAGGCCGCGCTGGCAACCACGCCCACGTTCTGCGTGCGCAGGTACGACGCGAACTCGACCATGCTCCAGGCCGACGACAGCGGCAGCCACAGGTGGAAGCTCTCGCTCGGCGCGGCCACGCCGTAGGCGCCGAGGTGCTTCTGCGCCATGGTCTGCCGCACGTTCGATTCGGTGCGGATGGCCTGCAGCATGGCGTCGGCCGTGCCGTCTTCCACCCACAGCGTCGACAGCGCGTTGGTGATGGGCGAGGCCATCACCGTGGTCGCGCGCAGGGCGCCCGCGAGCCGCTGCGACTGCCGCGCGCTGGGCGAGCGCACGTAGGCGTTGCGCAGCCCCGCGCCCAGCGTCTTGGAGAAGCCGGTGATGTAGTAGGTCAGGTCGGGCGCCATCGAGGCGAGGGTGGGCGGCATCTGGCGCGGCAGCAGGCCGTAGGCGTCGTCCTCGATGATCGGGATGGCGTAGCGCAGCGCGATGTCGGCCAGCGCTTCGCGCCGCGCGCGCGAGATGGTCGCGGTGGTCGGGTTGTTGATGGTCGGGTTGAGGTACAGCGCCTTGGGCTTGAGCGTCTTGCACGCATGCTCGAAGGATTCGCCCATCGGCCCTTCCTCGTCGAGCGGCAGCGCATGCAGCTGTACGCCCAGCTGCGTGGCGATCGCCTTGACGCCCGGGTAGGTGAGCGCCTCCACGCAGATCAGCTCGCCCGGCCGCGCGAGCTGCGAGAACAGCGCGGCCAGCACGCTGTGGATGCCGGGGCACACCAGCATCTGGTCGAGCCGGCAGTCGGGGATGCGCGGGCGGATCCAGGCCATGCCGGCTTCGCGGTCGCGCACGGTGCCGCCGAAGTCCTGGTAGCGCAGCAGGTCGTACGGGTCGGTGTCGGCCATCACGCGCGCCGCACTCTCCTTCATGCGGTCGAGCAGGCCGGCGTCCTGCGGCTCGGGCGGCAGGTTCATCGTCATCTCGGCACCGCCACCACCGCGCAGCGGCACGGCCGGGCTGGTGCCGCGGATGAAGGTTCCTGTCCCCGCGCGCGAGTCGATCAGCCCGCGCTTGCGCGCCTCCGCGTAGCCGCGCGCCACCGTCGTGTAGTTCAGCCGCAGCTCGGCCGCCAGGTCGCGCAGCGTGGGCAGCTTGTCGCGCGCGCTCAGGCGGCCGGTGCGGATGTCCTCGGCGATGAGGTCGGCGAGCAGCAGGTAGGCCGGCTTGTCGCTGGCTTCGAGGCGCTTCTGCCAAGACTGGGTGATCTTGATCATGGAAAGTTGATTGCATCCATTGATTGCATCGGTGTCCAGTGATGAACGCATGAAGCGTGCCGCCTGCAGAGGGGGGCTATGCATTGATCGCGTGCATTCAGACCTATTGATCGGGTGCATTGATTGCACGAAAGGTGCCTCAATCGGGTGCGAAAAGCCAGGCCCGCGCTTGTTGGAAAGCGCCCTGCACGGCGTCGCAGTTATTTTTTCGAGCCCGCGCGGCGCATGCCTGCTGATTGATCGCGCATTGATCGCACGCAGGCGCTGGCGGGGTGGCACATCGCATGCGAAAGAGAAGGGCGCGCAATCAACCATCCCCAACGTCTTTCAACTGGAGTCCCCCCATGCCCGCAGTCACCAAAGCCCCGAACGTCGCCGGCGAACACCTCGTCGACTACGAAGAGAAAGTCTTCGAGGACGTCAAGGCCGAGCCCGGCGAGAAGGCGCTGGTCACCTTCCACACCGTGGCCTTCGAAGGCTCGATCGGCTTCGTCAACCTGTTGCAGGCCACGCGCTTGAAGCGCAAGGGCTACGAGACCTCGGTGCTGCTGTACGGCCCCGGCGTCACGCTCGGCGTGCAACGCGGCTTCCCGACGCTGGGCGACGAAGCCTTCCCGGGCCACCAGAACTTCAACAAGCAGATCGTCAAGTTCATGGAAGAGGGCGGCAAGGTCTACGCCTGCCGATTCGCGCTGCAGGCGCTGTACGGCCACGGCGAAGGCGCGCTGATTCCGGGCATCACGCCGATCAACCCGCTCGACGTGCTCGACATCGTGCTGCTGCACAAGAAGGCCGGCGCGGTGATCCTCGACACCTGGACGCTCTGAGATGACCATCGTTCGCGCCGCCGCCGTCCAGATCGCGCCCGACTTCGAGAACGTCGATGGCACCCTGAACCGGGTGTGCGCGGCGATCGACGAGGCCGGCGCCCAGGGCGTGCAGTTGATCGTCTTCCCGGAGACCTTCCTGCCCTACTACCCGTACTTCTCGTTCGTGCAGCCGCCGGTGCTGCAGGGCCCGGCCCACATCCGGCTCATGGAGCGCGCGGTGGTGGTGCCGGGGCCGGTCACGCTGGCGGTGGCCGAGCGGGCGCGGGCCAACGGCATGGTGGTCGTGCTCGGCGTGAACGAGCGCGACCATGGCAGCCTTTACAACACGCAGTTGGTGTTCGACGCCGACGGCAGCCTGCTGCTCAAGCGCCGCAAGATCACGCCGACGTACCACGAGCGGATGATCTGGGGCCAGGGCGATGCGGCGGGCCTGAAAGTGGTCGACACGAAGGTCGGCCGCGTCGGCGCGCTGGCCTGTTGGGAGCACTACAACCCGCTCGCGCGCTACGCCCTGATGGCGCAGCACGAGGAGGTCCACTGCGCGCAGTTCCCCGGCTCGCTGGTCGGGCCGATCTTCGCGGAGCAGATGGAAGTCACCATCCGCCACCACGCGCTCGAGTCCGGCTGCTTCGTCGTCAACGCGACCGGCTGGCTCACCGATGCGCAGATCACTGCCATCACGCCGGATGCCGGCCTGCAGAAGGCGCTGCGCGGCGGCTGCCACACCGCCATCGTGTCGCCCGAAGGCAAGCACCTCGCGCCGCCGCTGACCGAAGGCGAAGGCATGGTCATCGCCGACCTCGACATGGCGCTCATCACCAAGCGCAAGCGAATGATGGATTCGGTCGGCCACTACGCGCGGCCCGAACTGCTGAGCCTGGCCATCAACGAACGCCCCGCCGCGACCACCTTCGCGATGCCGGCCGGCGTATCTGTTCCCACCACCCCTCACGGAAGCACCTCCCATGACCACGACAGCCTCGCCGTCCAGCCGCCAGTTGATGACCGAGTTGCAGTCCTTCGGGTTGCGGCTGGTTGACCCTTCCGCCGGCGCGGCCAGCCGCCGCGGCGGCGCGGGCCCGTCGGACCACAAGGCCGTCACCGTCGACGGCCACACGATCATGGTGCCGGTGCACACCTCGACCGCGTGGAACTCGCCCTTCACGGCACAAGCACCCGACGCGATGGGCAACAGCACCATCACGCGCGGCACGATCCCCATCGCCAGCATCCGCTTCCCGAAGCAGCCGCGCTTCACGAAGATGCAGACCTTCGACGGCGTGCCGTATTCGCACATCGCCACGCTGCACGGCAGCGACGTGCTCGCGACGACCGTGCTGCAGACCTGCATCCGCTACGAAAGCCGCAAGAAGACCTGCCAGTTCTGCGCCATCGGTCAGTCGCTGGCGGCCGGCCGCACCATCGCGCGCAAGACGCCCGAGCAGCTCGCCGAGGTCGCGCGCGCCGCCGTGCTGCTCGACGGCGTGAAGCACATGGTGCTGACCACCGGCACGCCGAACGCGACCGATCGCGGCGCGCAGATCCTCTGCGAGAGCGCCTTCGCGATCAAGGCCGCGGTCGACATCCCCATCCAGGGCCAGTGCGAGCCACCGGACGACGACCAGTGGTTCCACCGCATGAAGGCGGCGGGCATCGACACGCTGGGCATGCACCTCGAAGCGGTGACGCCATCGGTGCGCGAGAAGATCATGCCGGGCAAGGCCAGCGTGCCGATCTCGCGCTACATGAGCGCTTTCGAGGCTGCCGTCGGCGTGTTCGGCCGCGGCCAGGTCAGCACCTACATCCTGGCCGGGCTGGGCGACACGCGCGAAGCGATCCTCGACATCTGCGACCAGCTGCTGGCGCTGGGCGTGTACCCCTTCGTCGTGCCCTTCGTGCCGATCAGCGGCACGCCGCTGGAAGACCATCCGGCCCCGACGCCCGAGTTCATGACCTCGATCCTCGAACCGCTGGGTCAGCGCGTGGCCGCGGCCGACCTGCGGTCGAGCGACATCAAGGCGGGCTGTGGCAAGTGCGGCGCGTGTTCGTCGCTTTCCGTGTACGAGAGCTGAGCCATGTCCTGCATCGATGACGTCGTCGACCCGGTCGTGCACTACGCGCCGGTCGAGTTCCTGGTGCGCGAGGCCGCGCAGCGGTGGGAGCGCGACGAGGCGCATGCGCTGCGCCGTGCGGTGTTCTGCATCGAGCAGGGCCTCTTCGTCGGCGACGACCGCGATGCCATCGACGAGCGCGCCCAACTGCTGGTCGCGATGTCCTGCATCGGCGGCATGCCCGACCAGGTGGTGGGCACCGTGCGCATCCACCAAGCCTCGCCCGGCGTGTGGTGGGGCTCGCGGCTCGCGGTGCATGCGGCCTTCCGCAGCCAGGGGCACCTGGGCGCGACGCTCATCCGGCTGGCCGTGACGCGCGCGCATGCGCAGGGCGCGCACACCTTCATGGCGCATGTGCAGGCGCAGAACGAGGCGCTGTTCCACAAGCTGCACTGGCGAACGACCGGCACGCTCGCCATCCATGGGCGCCCGCATGTCGAGATGCAGCCGGACTTCGCGCACTACCCGCCGTGCCACGACCCTGTCAGTGGCTTCGTGTCGCGCGCGAGGAGCCGCGCATGACGCTCGCCGAGCTCACCGCCGCACTGCGCGACAGCCGCGGCTTCGCGCACAAGCGCGACATCAGCGACATCGTCACCGCGCTCGGGCATTCGCTGCCCGGTGGCGGTGCCGACCTCGCGCAGGCCGTGCCGGTGGGCGACGATTGCGCCGCCATCCCCGACGGCCACGGCGGCTACCTGCTCTTCGCGATCGAAGGGCTGGTGGAGGACTTCATCGAGCGCATGCCCTGGTTCGCCGGCTATTCGGGCGTGATGGTCAACGTGAGCGACATCTATGCGATGGGCGGCCGGCCGACCGCGGTGGTCGATGCGTTGTGGAGCGCCGGCATGCAGCCGGCCGACGAGATGCTCAAGGGCATGGCCGAGGCGTCGAGCCAATACGGCGTGCCGATCGTCGGCGGCCACAGCAACAACCGCAGCGTGCGGCCACAGCTGGCGGTCGCCATCCTCGGCCATGCGAAGAAGCTGCTGACCAGCTTCACCGCGCGTCCGGGCGACCTGCTGGTGATGGCGGTCGACCTGCGCGGTGGCTACCAGGAACCCTTCCCGTACTGGAACGCCTCGACCACCGCGCCCGGCGCGCGCCTGCGTGCCGACCTCGAGGTGCTGCCCACGCTGGCCGAGGCCGGCCTGTGCGACGCGGCCAAGGACATCAGCATGGCCGGCGCCATCGGTACGGCGCTGATGCTGCTCGAATGCTCGAAGGTGGGCGCGACGATCGACGTCGACGCCATCCCGCGGCCCGAGGGCGTGCCGCTGCTGCGCTGGCTCACGTCCTTCCCCAGCTTCGGCTTCGTGCTGAGCGTGCGGCCCGAGGCGCTGGGCGAGGTGCTCACGCGTTTCTCGGCGCGCGACATCGCCTGCAACGTGGTCGGCCAGGTCGACGACAGCCGCACGCTGGTGCTGCGCCAGGGCGACGATCGGCAACTGCTGTGGGACCTGAACAGCCACGCCTTCATCGGCGAGGCGCGCGAGGTCAGCCATGCATGAGTCCGGACGCAACCGGCCGTTGAAGATCGGCCTGCTCACGCACTCGGTCAACCCGCGCGGCGGTGTCGTGCACACGCTCGAACTCGCGCACGCGCTGCACGATGCAGGGCACGACGTGACGGTGATGGCGCCCGCCTCGGCCGGCCAGCAGTTCTTCCGCCCGGTGCGCTGCGCCACGCGCCTGATCCCGGTCGGCCCCACGCCGCGCGACATGGTCGAGATGGTCGGCACGCGCATCGATGCGTTCACCGCGTCCATCGGCGAGCTGCTCGCGACCACGCGCTTCGACGTGCTGCACACGCACGACCCCATCGGCGGCAATGCGCTCGCCAACCTGCAGGAGCGCGGCCTCATCGACGGCTTCGTGCGCACCGTGCACCACCTGGAGGTGTTCGCCGACGTGCAGCTGATGCGCTGGCAGGCGCGCGGCTTCCGGGCGGCGCGGCAGGTGTTCTGCGTGAGCCGGCTGTGGCAGAACCTGCTGGCGACCAGGCACGGCGTGCGCGCCTCGGCGGTGTGCAACGGCGTGCAGCGCGGCCGCTTCAGCCCTGAGCCGCAACCCGGCGATGCACTGCTCGCGCAGCGTCTCGGCATCCGCACCGGCGCGCCGGTGGTGCTCGCGCTCGGCGGTGTCGAGGAGCGCAAGAACACGCTGCGCCTGCTGCAGGCCTTCGTGCTGCTGCGTGCGCATCGGCCCGATGCGCAGCTCGTCATCGCCGGGGGTGCCAGCCTGCTCGACCATGCGCAGTACGGGCGCGACTTCGCGGCGCTGGCGCAGGCGAGCGACCTGCCCATCGGCCCCGGCGCGCCGATCGTGCTCACCGGCGCGCTGCCCGACGACGACATCCCCGCGCTCTACCGCCTGGCCGACGTGGTCGCGATGCCCTCGCTCAACGAAGGCTTCGGCTTGGTCACGCTCGAGGCGCTGGCCAGCGGCGTGTCGATCGTCGTCTCGCGCATCGCGCCGTTCACCGAATACCTGCGCGATGGCGACTGCCACTGGGCCGATCCGTTGAAGTCGGCCTCGATCGCCGAAGCGCTGCAGGCCGCACTGGCATCGCGTTCATCGGCGCGCATCGCTGCGAGCGCCGCGCGCCTCGGCGACACCTTCAGCTGGGCCACCAGTGCGGCCCGTCATGTGCAGCTCTACCGCGAGGGCCTGCTGCAAGGCGCCAGCGCGGCCGTTGCGCGAACCCACCTGCGTTGAGGACCCCTCCCATGCCCGTCATGCATTTCCACGTCCGCTGGCCCGACCAGAGCGAGACCCGCTGCTATTCGCCATCGCTCGTCGTGCAGGACTTCCTGACACCCGGCCAGGCCTACCCGCTGCCCGACTTCCTCGGCCGCACGCGCGAGGCGCTGGGCATCGCGTCGGAGCGGGTGCGGGCCAAGTTCGGCTTCGCCTGTTCGCAGGCGATGGACCAGCTCGCGGAGATCGAGCAGATCGCCCGGCGTTTCGAAAAACACCCCGAGGCGCAGGTCACCGTCCTGCGCTTCGACTGACCCACCGAGGACTCCCACCATGACCCCCAAGACCACCCACTACAGCGTCGTCATCGTCGGCGGCGGCCAGTCCGGCCTGTCGCTGAGCCACTGCCTGCAGCAGCGCGGCATCGACCATCTCGTGATCGAGAAGCGCACGCTGGTGCATTCGTGGCGGACGCAGCGCTGGGATTCCTTCTGCCTCGTCACGCCCAACTGGCAATGCAAGCTGCCGGGCTGGTCGTACAGCGGCAGCGATCCGCACGGCTTCATGGTCAAGGACGAAATCAACACCTGGCTGGCCGGCTTCGTCGAGCAGGTGCAGGCGCCGGCGATCGAGGGCGTGACGGTCGAGAAGGTGTCGCGTGTTGCAGGTTCCGCAGGTTCCGGCGAGGCGGATCGCTACACGGTCGACACCAGCGCCGGCCGCTTCACCGCCGACCAGGTCGTCGTGGCCTCTGGCGGCTATCACAAGCCGGTGGTGCCGCGCATGGCGGAGAGGCTGCCGGCTTCGATCGTGCAGTACCACTCGGCGCAGTACCGCAACCCGGCGCAACTGCCCGAGGGCGCGGTGCTGGTGGTGGGCTGCGGCCAGTCCGGCGCGCAGATCGCCGAAGACCTGCACCTGGCCGGGCGCAAGGTGGTGCTGGCCACCGGCAACGCGCCGCGCTGCGCGCGCTTCTACCGCGGCAAGGACGTGGTCGACTGGCTGGCCGACATGAACTACTACGACATGCCCGTCACGCAACATCCGCTGCGCGAAGGCGTGCGCGACAACACCAACCACTACGTGACCGGCCGCGACGGCGGGCGCGACATCGACCTGCGCCGCTTCGCGCTCGAGGGCATGGAACTCTACGGCCTCATGACCGGGCTCGACGGCGACACGCTGCAGTTCCAGCCCAACCTGCGCGCCAACCTCGATCATGCGGACCAGATCTTCAACGGCATCAATGCGTCGATCGACAAGTTCATCGCGGCCAACGGCATCGATGCGCCGCCGGGCGGCGTGTACGAACCGGTGTGGGCACCAAAGGAAGAGCGCACCGCGCTCGGCCTGCGCGAATCGGGCATCACCAGCGTCGTGTGGTGCATCGGCTTCCTGCCGGACTTCGCCTGGGTCGACGCGCCGGTGTTCAACGGCCGCGGCGAGCCGGTGCACCTGCGCGGCGTGACGCAGGTGCCGGGCCTGTACTTCCTCGGCCTGCCCTGGCTGCACACCTGGGGCTCGGGGCGCTTTTCGGGCGTGGCGCGGGATGCGGCGTACCTGGCCGAGCAGATCGACGCGCAGCGCCAGGCCGCGACCCCAGCGCCTGCGCAAGTCGCGACGGCCTGAGCGATCCGTTCAACGCGCCGCCTGCGGCTGGCTGCGCCGCCATGCGGCCGGCGGCGGATGGTTCTTCTCGACGAAGCGATGTGACGCGCCGGCTCTTTCAGTTCCGCTACCGGTCGGCAGCGCACTTCATCGAGGTCTTCCGCAACTGGTACGGCCCGGTGCACAAGGCCTTCGCCGCGTTGCCGCCGGACGGGGCCGAGGCGCTGGAGCGCGACCTGACGGCGCTGCTCGAACGCCTCGACCGTGCCGGCCCCGGCGCGCTGGTGGTGCCCAGCGAGTACCTCGAGGTGGTCGTCAGCCGGCGTTGAAGCCGCGTCAGCGGCGAAGGTTGGCGGGTATCGTGCTGAGCAATTCGGCGGACTTGCGCAGCCGCTCGTCGACCTCGCGGGCCAGCCGCGTGGATTCGCGGCCGTGGTAGCTGATTGCGATCCAGACCAGCCAGACCACGCCGATCAGACCGGCGGATAGATACAGTTGCACGCCCATCGTCACTCCAAAAAACAGGGGGCAACCCTTGCACAGCGTCGGCGTCTTCGCAATAGGCGAACACGCAGAAATGCAACTGCCAGGCGCCGACAACGCCATTCCCGTCCGGTCCGTGACCGGCCGTGGCGCCGCGAGGCGATGGTTTGCGTTCAGCGGCCCGCGCTGAACGGCAATTCCCACTCGGCCATGGCCGAGTCGGCAGGAATCGACAGCGTGAAGACAACCGCGGCGGCCAGCGAGGCAACGACGGTGACGAGGAAGTGGGCCATGACCGCACTGTGCCGTGCGGCCACGTCAGGGCGTGTCAGCCGGGAGCGTGTCGCAGGCGCGTGAAATGCTTTCAGACGAAAGGTTGCGCTCAGAAGCTGTGAATGAATGGGCGCGTCGAGCGGGCGTGGATGATTCGTTCACAGCTTCTCAGGGCAGCGACGCGTCGCAGGTTGCCGAGGGGGCGGAAGACGAGCGATAGCGTCAGGGGCGCGCGCCCAGCGCGTCCAGGGTCGCCAGGTCGTCCGTGTCGAGTTCGAGCGCCGCACTCGCCAAGTTCTCCCGCAGATGCCCGACCGACGACGTGCCGGGAATCAGCAGGATGTTCGGCGACCGCTGCAGCAGCCATGCAAGCGCGACCTGCATCGGCGTCGCGCCAAGCCGGGCGGCCACAGCGTTGAGCGCACTCGACTGCAGCGGCGTGAATCCACCCAGCGGGAAGAAGGGCACGTAGGCCGTGCCGCTGTCGGCGAGCTGGTCGATCAGGGCGTCGTCGCCCCGATGCACGAGGTTGTAGTGGTTCTGCACGCAGACGATCGACGTGATCGTGCGGCCTTGGGCGATCTGCGTCGGCGTGACGTTGCTCAGCCCGATGTGCCGGATCAGGCCGCGGCGCTGCAGTTCGGCCAGCGCCGTCAGCGGTGCTTCGATCGATCCTTCGGCCGGGCCGTGCACGTCGAACATCGCGCGCAGGTTCACGACCTCGAGCACGTCCAGGCCGAGGTGGCGCAGGTTGTCGTGTACCGCGCGTTCCAGGTCCGCCGCGGAGAAGGCGGGCTTCCACGAGGCGTCGTCGCCGCGCGTGGCACCCACCTTGGTGACGATGACCAGATCGTCGCGATAGGGATGCAATGCTTCGCGAATCAGCTGGTTGGTGATGTGCGGTCCGTAGAAGTCGCTGGTGTCGAGGTGGTTGACGCCCAATGCGACGGCCTCGCGAAGTACGGCGAGCGCGGCCGGGGTGTCCTTGGGCGGGCCGAACACGCCGGGGCCGGCGAGCTGCATGGCGCCGTAGCCCAGGCGATTCACGGTGCGGGCGCCCAGGCGGTAGGTGCCGGCGGATGCGGTGCGGGTCATGGTGCGGTCCTTCGAGAAGTGGTGTGCCACGAATCTAGGAGCGCAGGCGCTGCGCGACAATCCTGCGCAATCTGCACAGGCCGTGCAGAAATCAGGACAGTCCATGGACGATCTGGCAGACCTCTCCGCCTTCCTGGCCGTCGCCCGCGAGGGCGGCTTCCGCAACGCCGCGCGCGTGGCCGGCACCAGCGCATCGCGCCTGAGCGACGCGGTCCGCCGGCTCGAAACCCGGCTGGGTGTCCGGCTGCTGCATCGCACCACCCGCAGCGTGGCGCCGACCGATGCCGGCGCGCGCCTGCTGGAGCGGCTCGCGCCCGCGCTCGGCGAGGTGCACGCGGCGCTGGACGTGGTCAACGGCTTTCGCGACCGGCCGGCGGGCCGGCTGCGGCTCAATGTGCCGGTGAGTGCGTCGCGGCTCGTGTTGCCGCGCATCGTGCCGCCCTTCCTCGCGAAGTACCCGGACATCTGCCTCGAGGTGATCGCCGAAGACCGCTTCGTCGACGTGCTGGCCGAAGGCGCCGATGCCGGCATCCGCTATGAAGAACGGCTCGAGCAGGACATGGTGGCCGTGCCCATCGGCCCGCGCGTGCAGCGCTTCGCGGCCGCCGCATCGCCGGCCTACCTCGATCGCCGCGGCCGTCTCGCGCATCCGCGCGAACTGCTCGACCACGACTGCCTGCGCGGGCGCTTCTCGAGCGGCGCGATGCCGGCATGGGCGTTCGAGCGCGACGGCGAATCGGTCAAGGTCGACACGACCGGGCCGCTGATCGTCGGCCTGGGCGCCACCGTCGACCTCGCCGTCGACGCGGCCGTGGCCGGCAGCGGGGTCATCTATCTCTTCGAGGACTGGCTGCGGCCGTTCATCGATCGTGGCGAACTGGAACCGGTGCTCGAACCGTGGTGGCCGAGCTTCTCGGGGCCGTTTCTCTACTTCTCGGGTCGACAGAACCTCCCGGCGCCGCTGCGGGCCTTCGTCGATTTCGTGCGGGAGACGCAGCACTGAGACGCAGATGCCTACGTTCACGCGCTCTGTTCTCCGGCTCGACGTCGCACCGGGGCCGGAGCAAGGTGGTGCCATTCCATCGAACGAAAGGACCCGCCATGACATCGACCCCCAGCAAGACAACGCCGCCCGCGCCCACGACGGCAAAGGACATGAACGAGGCGCGTGCGGGCGACCGCGGACCTGCCTCCGGCCGGAACATCGAGCAGAACCGTGCCATCGGCCAGGACGACCCGATGGAGGGAAGCCGCATGGGCCGCGAACAGCACAAGGCCCGCGACTACCCGGGTTGGGGCGAGGCGGGCGATGGTCAGGGCACCGACGCGTCGCAGGTCGCCGAAGGGGCGGACGACAAGCGATAGCGGCAGCGATGCCGGGCGCAGAATCGCGGCGCCATGCCCACGATCAAAGCGCTCGCTTCACTGGCGGTCTGTCTCACCGTCGGCACGGCCTTCGGCCAGGCCCCTGCTGCCGCGCGAACCGGACCGGCGGATGCGGAGATGCCCGGCGATGTGCTGACGAACGGTCAGGTCGATGCGGCCAGGTACCGTGCCACGGCCGCCGCCATGGGCACGGACGCCGGCATCGCCTATCGCTACGGGCCGAGCGCCGCGGAACTCGGCTCTCCCGCAGCGACGGTGACCTACGGCAAGCGGCCGGACAAGAGCTACGACCCGATCTCGGTCCGGCTCGGCTGGAGCAACCGCAGCTGCGTGTCGCCCGGCGGCTGGTGCGGCACCTGGCAGATTGGCCGTGCGCCGTCGAAGGAGCCAGGCGACTTCAGCTCATCGATCGTGAACGTCGCCTACGTGCCGGATGCGGTGCCGCCGCCTTCGTTCTTCCAGAAGAAGTACTTCGGCGTCGCCAGCCTGCAGCAGTTCGGCATCGCGCACGACGTGGTCGCCGTGAAGCCCGAGCATTCGTGGACCACCTACGACGGCCTCGCGCGCGACGGTGGCGCCAACGACGGCAACATCGAGGCCGCGGCGCAGCGCATCGCCATGGACCAGAAGCCGGTGGCGGTGGGCAAGTGCTACGGCCGCGGCGGCTGGTGCACCAACTCGATAGCCGTCTTCGCCAACGGCTGGCTGATGGGCGTCGGCTCCAACACCGCGCACAACCGCATGCGGGTGAAGCTGGCCGACGGCAAGGTGCCGACCGCCATCGCGATCACCAACAGCGGCGAGTTCGCGCTGGTCACCGTGTGGGACACCGCCGCAGTGCGCGGCCAGATCGCGGTGGTGGCGCTGGCCGACGGCTGCCAGTGGTGCGACCCTGCCAAGGAAAGCGGCTGGGGACGCAACTGGGGCAGTGCCCGGCGCGTGTACCACGGGTTCCCTGGCCTGGGCAACTACATCGCCGCCAAGGTGATCGGCTACGTCGACCTGCCCGACACCCTGAAGGCGCCGACCGAGATCAGCGTGAGCACGGGCAAGAGCCATCACGACTACGAGATCGTGCGTGACTTCTGGGCGAACGGCATCGACAGCGCGGACAGCCGCGTCAGGTGGTACGACGGCGATGAGCGCAGCCGCGCGGTGGCGCGCACCGGCATGGCGGTGGTGATCAGCAAGAACGAGAAGCGCGCCGCCTTCATCGACCTGCGCCCGTTGTTTCAGTACTACCGTGCCCAGTACCTGGGCCAGGACCCGGCCGCCTGGGCGGCCATGATCGCGAACCGTGGCGACGCGCCGAACCAATGGCCGTTCGCCTTCAGCGTGGCGCCGGCGCAGGTACCGGCCGTGGTGAAGGTAATCGACCTGCCGACACGGCCCACCGCCGTCAAGCTGGGGCTCACGGCGCCGTACCGCGCCTTCATCGCCACGCAGGAGGGCAGGCTGCGCGTGTTCGACCTCGGCACCGGCTACCTCGATCAGGCCGGCAAGGCCGTCGGCAAGCCCACCGACATCGTCGAGAAGTTTTCGGTCGAGGTCGGCAGGAACCCCACGGACATCACCTACGTCAAGGAGCGCGGCTGGAACGAGACCACCGCGCTCTTCGGGCCGCGGGGCCTGAAGCACGATCGTTCCTACTGGGTGACCTCGCGCGGCGAGCGCAAGGCGCAACTGGTGAGCTTCGATGCGGCCTTCGGCCGCGCACGCGTCGTGAAGACCCTGGCTGACAGCCGCATCGTCGACCCGATCGCCTCGGACGACGCAGCCAACCACGGGACCGAGAGCTACGTTCTCACGCTGGCCGACTACGGCGGCAAGGTGGTGCGCAATTACCTCTACGGCCCGGTTATCGCGTGGACCTATGGGTCACAAGACGGGTGGACCATCTGCCCGGCACCGGCCGGCTGCACGCTGCTCGACGGCAAGGCCTTCGAGTACGGCGGCGGCTACGAATTGCCGGGCAAGCCGTTTCATGCGGCAGGGGCGAACATCAATTGAGCGCAGCTGCTGATCGAGTGATCAGGCCCCATCAGTGATCAAGCCCGAACGTTGGGGCCGATCTCATTCGCCCCTCCGTTCACCTAGGACCGGGTTGCGAGGGAGATCAGTGAGAGCACCAGGGCGAACACCAGGCCGACGACGAGGGCCGCTTCGCCCCAGACTCGGTCGCGCCTTGGCTCGTTCGGTTCGTGCGTGCGAAAGCGAGTTGCGGGCCGCGCTTCTCTCTGAGGCTTGTCGATCCACCAGCCGAAGTTGGTATCCCAGTCTTTCTCGTGCGGTGATGGCGAACTCATGTCACCAAGTTTAGCTACGCTGCTGACATTTGGTTAACCAAAGTATTCATTCGTGCGAGGCGTGCGCAGTAGTTCACATGCGAGCGCGAACGCGCAGCTGTTCGGTGCTTGGCCCTCGGCGCCGCGACCAGGGGAAGCTGCCGGCGCCTGGTCAGACGTAGATATCAACCTGCGTGCCCAGCGCACCGTCCCCAGCATCGGCTGACTTGGACCGCTCGGCCTCTTGGGAGCGAACCTGTGCCATTTGGCGCGCGGTGCTGGCTTCTGCTTGCTGGCGCTGCAGGTCCGAGATCTGCTGCTGGATCATTTGCATCTGCTGCGCCAGCAGGTCCAACTGCATCTTGATCGCGTCTCGCGCGGGGCCTTCAGGGGCGCCGATCAAGGTCGACTGCGTGTCCTGGATCTGCTTCTGGAGCACGACCAACTTCTTCTGCAGCGCCGCGATCTGACTGCCTGAGTTGCCGCCGTTGCCGCCCGCAGGGGTCGCTGCTGCTGAGCCAATTGCCTGGACCATTGTGTTTTCTTCCTCACTCAATATATGAGTTCCTATCGGCACTTCAGTGATGGTTCTGAAGGGCTGAAACACGGACATCGCACTGAGTTGCGACCCATCCAGACGCGTGGCGGCGCTCCCTCTGCACCCGAATCATCCTGCTCACGATTCACGAGTTAGACCTCGACAAGGCTGCCGGCTTAAGGTTGCGATTGGCCATGATGCAAGCAAAAATTCCTAGACCGTTGCAGCAACAGGTGACAAATAGCCTAAGTTCGGTCCGAGCCGCGCAGGACATCGCGAAGAAAAGCTATGCATCGGTTAGGCATGCCACTATTGCCCATAGTGAATCGCCCCGGTTTTTGAGGAGGCTCAACACTCTGAGAGGATTGAGCCATGAGCAAGTCGAACAAGTTCTCCCCCGAGGTGCGTGAGCGCGCGGTGAGGATGGTGCAGGAGCACCGTGGGGAGTACCCGTCGCTGTGGGCAGCCATCGAATCCATCGCACCCAAGATTGGATGCGTGCCGCAGACGCTGCACGATTGGGTCAAGCGTGTGGAGGTCGACAC
>NZ_JAOOPY010000020.1 GCF_025486315.1 Variovorax sp. N23
TCTTGCAGCAGAACGCGTTGTGCGTCGCACTGGGCCAGCACGACGAAGCGCTCATGACCATCGTCGGCGCGGAGGACGGCCAAGGCCGGCAGCGGTGCCAGGGCCAAGCGCTTTAGGTCGGTGACGCTGCGCTTGGCACTCAGGCCGAGTTGCTTGGCTGCGCGCAGCAGCGTGGCGGTGTCTATGGCATCACTGGGGGCCAGACCCAGTTGGTGCGCCAGCGTGGCCGGGTCGGCCGCAATCTGATGGAAGCGGGCAACGGTGCAGAGCGCCGCCAAGGGCGCCCAACTGCGCCTCGCGTCGGGCGACGGAGCGCTCGCTCTGTCCTCAGCAATCAGCTCCCCCTGCACAGCGCTCATTGTCGTCTTTTGTAAGTTCCCTTACCAAAAGATAACTTAACGCCAACTGACCTGCAAGTGCCAGATGCGGATTTTCTTACCGCCGAATTGTGTTCAGCCGGAGATCAAAGTCAACAGAATGTTGGCAATGAAAACGGCTCAGTGCGTCGGCACCAGGAAGTCCTGGCTGATCCGCCACCCCAGCTCGTTCACCCGGTCGAGGAACTGCGTCAGGTAGGCGTGCAGCCCGGTCGCGAGGATCTCGTCGACGCGGGCGTACTGCAGGTCGGCCAGCAGCTTGCCGGCGCGGCGTTGGGTTTCGGCGCTCTGGTCGTTCTGCACCTTGGCGAGGTTGGCCACCACCTCGGCCAGGCTGGCGTGCAGCGAGCGCGGCATGTCGGGGCGCAGGATGAGCAGTTCGGCGACGCGCTCGGGCTTGATCACGTCGCGGTAGACCTTGCGGTACACCTCGAAGGCCGAGACGCTGCGCAGGATCGCGCTCCAGTGATAGAAGTCGTACTCCTGGTCTTCCTCGGTGGCGGCGCCGAAGAACTCGCTGTTGAGCGCATGGAACTTCACGTCGACCAGGCGCGCCGTGTTGTCGGCGCGCTCGAGGAAGGTGCCCAGGCGCGAGAAGTAGAAGGCCTCGTCCTGCAGCATGGTGCCCAGCGTGACGCCGCGCGACAGGTGCGAGCGGAACTTCACCCACTCGAAGAACTGGGCCGGGTCGCGCTCGAACTCGCCGGCGCGCAGCATGCGGTTGACGTCGAGCCAGGTGGTGTTCTGCGTCTCCCAAGCCTCGGTGGTGAGCGCGCCGCGCACCGCACGGGCGTTCTCGCGCGCGGCCTTCAGGCAGGAGATGATCGACGAGGGGTTCGACTCGTCCTTGACCATGAACTCCATCACCTCGTCGGGAACGATCTGATCGTGCTTCTCGTTGTAGGCCGGCAGCAGTTCGCTGATGGACAAGAGGCCCTGCCAGCCGTACTTGGCCACTTCGGCCGACTGCGGCAGCAGCGAGGTCTGGTAGTTGACGTCGAGCATGCGCGCGGTGTTCTCCGCGCGCTCGGTGTAGCGCGACATCCAGTAGAGGTGGTCGGCGGTGCGTGACAGCATGTGTGGCTTCTCCTCTTGCTTCAGGCCGACTGAGTTTGGGTTTGCGATGGCGCGGCCGCCGGTGCGGCGGCCCTGGGGCGCCGGTCGGCTTCGAGGATCCAGGTGTCCTTGGTGCCCCCGCCCTGCGACGAGTTGACGACCAGCGAACCTTCCTTGAGCGCGACGCGCGTCAGGCCGCCCGGCACCATCTGCACCTCCTTGGCCGACAGCACGAAGGGGCGCAGGTCGATGTGGCGCGGCGCGATGCCGGCGTCGACGAAGGTCGGCGAGGTCGACAGGCTCAGCGTGGGCTGCGCGATGTAGCCGTCGGGCTTGGCGATCACGGCCTGGCGGAACTCCTCGATCTCGGCCTGCGTGGCGGCCGGGCCGATGAGCATGCCGTAGCCGCCCGCGCCGTGCACTTCCTTCACGACCAGGTCCTTCATGTTGTCGAGCGTGTATTGCAGCTCGTCCTTGTTGCGGCACATGTAGGTCGGCACGTTCTTCAGGATCGGCTTCTCGCCGAGGTAGAACTCGATCATCTTGGGCACGTAGGGGTAGATCGACTTGTCGTCGGCCACGCCGGTGCCGACCGCATTGCTGATCGCGACGTTGCCGGCGCGGTAGGCGCGCATCAGGCCGGCGCAACCCAGCGTCGAGGTCGGGCGGAACACCTCGGGGTCGAGGTAGTCGTCGTCGACGCGGCGGTAGATCACGTCGACCCGCTTCGGGCCGCGCGTGGTACGCATGTAGACGAAGTCGTCCTTCACGAACAGGTCCTGCCCCTCGACCAGTTCGACGCCCATCTGCTGCGCCAGGAAGGCGTGCTCGAAGTAGGCGCTGTTGTACATGCCGGGCGTGAGCACGACGACCGTCGGCTCGGCGGTGGCCGGCGGCGCGCTGGCGCGCAGGGTTTCGAGCAGCAGGTCGGGGTAGTGCGCGACCGGCGCGATGCGGTTCTGCGCGAACAGGTCCGGGAAGAGCCGCATCATCATCTTGCGGTTTTCCAGCATGTAGCTCACGCCGCTGGGGACCCGCAGGTTGTCCTCGAGCACGTAGTACTCGCCGTTGCCGTCGGCATCGGGCGCGCGGACGATGTCGATGCCCGAGATGTTCGAGTAGACGTTGTTCGGCACCGTCACGCCCATCATCTCGGGGCGGAACTGCGCGTTGTCGCGGATCTGCTCGATCGGGATGATGCCGGCCTTGACGATTTCCTGGTCGTGGTAGACGTCGTGGATGAAGCGGTTGAGCGCATTCACCCGCTGGACCAGGCCCTTCTCCATCAGTTCCCACTCGTGCGCGGGAATGATGCGCGGCAGCAGGTCGAAGGGGATCAGGCGCTCGGTGCCCGAACCGTCCTCGTCCTTGGCGCCGTACACCGCGAAGGTGATGCCGACACGGCGGAAGATCATCTCGGCCTCTTCCCGCCGGGATTTCATCAACTCGCCGGGCTGTTTGGACAGCCATTGGTCGTAGCGCTTGTAGTGGCTCCGGATCGCAGCGCCCGCGTAGGGCAACTGCTCGTACATCTCATCGAATTTGTGCATGGAACGACCAATCTCCTTCGACATAGCTTAGCAAGTTCAAGGCCAAGCTTCGGGCGATCTTTGCACAAGCGGGACTTCGGCCGCTCAGCCACCCCGCTCGATCAGGGCGTCCAGCACCACGGCGCCCTGGCCCCGGGCCGCGACCAGCACCGGGTTGACGTCGATCGATGCGATGGCCCCGCCGGCCCCCACGATGAGCTTCCCGACGGCCACCACCACCTCGGCCAGCGCGTCGATGTCCAGCGGCGGATCGCCCCGCACGCCCTCGAGCAGCGGCGCGATGCGCAGCGTGCGCAGGGCTGCCGTCACGTCGGCCGCGGCAAAGGGCGGCACGAGCACAGCCACGTCCTGCAGCGCCTCGACGTACTTGCCGCCATCGCCCACCACCACCACTGGCCCGAAGACCGGGTCGATGCGCGCGCCGACCATGAATTCGTGCTGCCCGCGGCGCATGGCGGCCACGATCACGCCTTCTTGCGTGGCGCCGAGCTCGGCGAGCTTGGCCCATTGCCGATCGAACAAGGCAGCCGCCTCCGCCGCCGTACCGACGTTCAGCGCCACCAGGCCGTGCTCCGACTTGTGCGGCACATCGCCCGAACAGGCTTTGACGACGGCCGGGGCACCCACTGCGGCCAGTGCGTCCTCGGCCTCCTTCGCGCTGCGACACAAGCGATGCGCCACCACCGGCACGCCGGCCGCGGCCAGCACCGCCAGGCTTTGCGCTTCGTTCAGGAACTGCCCGGTGCCGGGCGGCAGCGCGGGGGCCGTGTCGGCGGGCCACGGCACGATCGCCTTGCGCATCAGCGCCGTGTGCGACGCCAACTGCGCCAGCGTGCCCAGCGCGTCGTTCTCGTTGACGTAGGTCGGAATGCCCTGCGCCTTGAAGGGCGCGGCCACCGAGTCCTGCCAGGCCGCCACGACCACCGGCTTGCCCGTGCTCAGCGCGAAGGCGGCCGTGTCGCGCGCAAAGGCCTCGACGTCGTAGCCCGCACCGGCCACCGGGATGTTGATGAAGAACAGGTCGGCCGCCGGGTCCTGCGCCACGGCCGGCAGCACGTCGCCGAACAGGCCGCTGTTCGACAGCAGCGCGGCGGTGATGTCGATCGGGTTCAGCGCCGTCGCGAAGCCCGGCAGGCGGCTCGCCACGTCGGCGCGGGTGGCGGGCGCCAGTTCGGCCAGCGGCAGCCCGAATTCCTCCGACGCATCGGCGCCCATCACACAGCTCGCGCCCGAGTTGCTGATGATCACCAGCCGCCGGCCCTCGGGCCGCCAGCCTTTCAGATAAGCCTCGGCCGCCAGCGCCTGCGCATGCGGGTCGCGCACCCGCCAGATGCCGTGGTGGCGGAAGAAGGCGTCGACCGTGCGGTCTTCGTTGGCCAGCGAGCCGGTGTGCGACGACGCCGCCTTCTGTCCGCTCTCCGAGCGCCCGGCCTTCACCGCGATGATCGGCAGGTCGCGCTCGCGCGCATAGGCCGCGGTACGCGCCAGCAGCTCCGGGTTGGCGATGTTCTCGAGGTACAGAAGCAGCAGCTTCACGTCGGGGTCGTGCGCCACCGCCCAGGCCAGGTCGGACACGGTGATGTCGGCCTCGTTGCCAGTCGCGTGCACATGGCGCACGCCCAGGCCGCGGCCGCGCAGCAGGCCGTAGGCCATGGCGCTCATGCCGCCGCTCTGGCTCACGATGCCGACCGGGCCGTCGGCCGGTGGCACCTCGACGAACATGGTCGAGAAGCCGGCGATGGCGCCGGTGCTGAAGTTGGCCAGCCCTTGCGTGTTGGGCCCATAGAGGCGCATGCCGGCGGCGCGCGCGGTGGCGACCATGGCGTGCTGCACCGCACGACCCGCCTCCCCCGTCTCGCCGAAGCCCGACGCGACCACCACCGCCGACTTCACGCCGAACGCCGCGCATTGCGCCACCGCATCGACCGCCTTGTCGCCGCCGACGATGACCATCGCCAGGTCGGGCGCCTCGGGCAGGGCCGCGAGCGACGCGTAGCTCTTGAGCCCCTGCACCTCCTCGCGCGCCGGGTTGATCGGGTAGATGCGCCCGCCGAAGCCGTGCTTCTGCATGTAGTAGATCGGCCGTCCACCGATCTTGTGGATATTCTCGGAGGCGCCGATGACGGCGACCGATTGCGGGTTCAGGGCGGATTCGAGCAGGTCGGACATGGAAGTGCTTTGCAGAGAAGAGAAAGAAGCGTCGGCCTCAGCCGCGGCGCGTATTCAGGAAGGATGCGATACCTTCACCGCACGCGTCGCTGTAGAGGCTCTCGACGAAGGCGTCGCGTTCGGCGTCGAGCTGTGCGCGCCGCGAGCGGCCGCGTGCCGCATGCACCAGCTGCTTGATGCGCGCCTGCGCGTCGAAGGGGCCGGCGGCCAGCCGCTGCGCCCAGGCCATGGCGGTGGCGAGCGCCTCGCCGTGCGGCACCACCCGGTTGACGACACCGAGCGCATGCAGCCTGTCGGCCGTGCAGACGCCGCCGTCGAGCAGCAGCTCCAGCGCCAACTGCGACGGCAGCGCGCGCGCCAGCGAATCGGAGCCGCCGCCGTCGGGCGTGAGTGCGAGCTTGACGTAGGACATGACGAACTTCGCGTCCGCGGCCGCGACGATCAGGTCGCAGCCCAGGCAGACCGAGAAGCCGCCACCGGCCGCCGCGCCCTCGACGGCGGCGATGACCGGCTGCGGCGCGTCGTGCATCGCCATCGCCCAGTCGTGCAGTGCGTCGAGGTGCGCCGCCTGCGTCTCGCGCGGCAGTTCGCGCTGGGCCGCCAGGCGCTTGAGGTCGCCACCGCCGCAGAAATGATCGCCCTCGCCCGTCAGCACGATGGCGCGCACCGCGCGGTCGTCCACCACACGGCGCAACGCATCGACCGCGGCGCGATAGAGCGACGGATGCATCGCGTTGCGCGCCGTCGGGTTGCTGATCGTCATCACCAGCACCGGGCCGTCCCGGTGAACCAGAAGACGCGCGGCGGTCTCGGCCGGTTCGGGCGTCGCCATCAGTCGACCTTGATGTTCGCCGTGCGCACCACCTTCGTCCATTTGGCGATCTCGGCGTGCAGCATCTTTCCGAAGGCTTCGGGCGTGCTCGGCATCGCCTCGGCCCCGACGTCGTAGAGGCGCTGCTTGACCCGCGGGTCGTCCAGCGCCTTGCCGATGTCGGCACTCAGGCGCTGCACCACGTCCTTCGGCGTGCCGGCCGGCGCCAGGAACGCGGCCCACGAATACGCCTCGTAGCCCGGCAGGCCCGACTCGGCCACGGTCGGCACGTCGGGCAGCAGCGCCGAGCGCTTGGCACTGGCGACGGCAATGGCGCGCACCTTGCCGGCCTTGATCTGCGGCAAGGCGGTGGGCGCGTCGCTGAACATGAACTGCACCTGCCCGCCGAGCAGGTCGGTCATGGCCGGCGCGCTGCCCTTGTACGGCACATGCAGCAGCTTCGTGCCGGCCTGCATGTTGAACAGCTCGCCCGCCAGGTGCGTGCCACCGCCGTTGCCGGCCGAGCCGAAGCTCAGCGTGCCCGGCGCGCGCTTGTCGAGGGCGATGACGTCGGCCACCGTCTTCACCGGCACGTCCGGGTGCGCCACCAGCACCACCGGGAACATCGCGCCGAAGCTCACCGGCACGAAGTCGCGCTCGATGTCGTAGGTCAGCCGCGGCTTGAGGCTGGGCAGCACCGAATGGTGGATGCTGCAGACGAAGACGTTGTAGCCGTCGGCCGGCAGCTTGGCCGCGATCTCGGCCCCGACGATGCCGCCGGCGCCCGCGCGGTTGTCGACGATGGCCTGCTGGCCCCACAGTTCCGACAGCTTCTGCGCGACGGCGCGGCCGGTGGTGTCGACCGGGCCGCCGGCCGGGAACGGCACGACGAACTTCACCGGGCGGCTGGGGTAGGCGCTCTGCGCGAAGGCGGGCAGGGCCAGCGTGCCGAGCGCGGCGGCCGCGCCGCCCAGCAGGGTTCGGCGGCCGATGGCGGGGCCATGGATCTCGGGGGTCTGCATCGTCATCTTGTCTCCTCGTCGTTGGTTTGAAAACTCAGGCCGCGAACACGGCGTGGCCGTGGTCGAGCACCACCTTGTCGCGCGCCGGCACGCGGACGCGAAAGCGCACGTCGCTGTCCTGACGGAACAGTTCGAGCCGCAGCGTCTCGCCCGGAAAGACCGGGGCCGAGAAGCGTGCGTACAGGCGGCGCAGCCGCGTGGGGTCGCTGCCGGCGCACTGCGCCAGCAGCGCATGCGCCGCGATGCCCCAGGTGCACAGGCCGTGCAGGATCGGCCGGTCGAAGCCCGCCGCCCGCGCCGTCGCGGGGTCGGAATGCAGCGGGTTGCGGTCGCCGCAGAGGCGGTAGAGCAAGGCCTGTTGCGGCAGCGTCGGGATGTCGACGATGGCATCGGGCTCGCCCGCGGGCACCGGCACGGGCGGCGGCGGCGCGGCATCGCCGGGCATGTCGGCGGTCGCGAAGCCGCCGTTGCCGCGGGCGAAGGTGGTGTGCGTCACGGTCGCGAGCAGCGCGTCGCTGTCGGCGTCGTGCAGCGCCTTGTCGTAGCTGATGGTGGCGCCGCGGCCCGGCCCCTTGTCGACGATGCGGGTCACGCGGTGACGCGCCCGAACGGCGCCTGCGGCCGGCAAGGGCCGGTGCCACACGACCTGCTCTTCGCCGTGCACGATCTGCGCGAAGTCGATGCCGGTGGCCGGGTCCTGCATCCACGAGCCCGGGAAGCCCAGCACCACCGCCATCGTCGGCAGCGCCAGCGGCGCCGCGGGTGAGTCGTTGACGAACTGCAGCTGCTTCGCGTCGGTCGGGTCACCGCCCAGGCCCAGCGCGAGCGCGTAGCGCATCGTGTCGTCGGCGTCGTAGCGCTGCACGACCTCGTCGAAGCGCCATGCCTTCAGTCGATGGAAGTCGATCACCTCAGTCCACCTTCGCGCCCGACACCTTCACGACCTTGGCCCACTTGTCGACTTCGGCGGTCATGAAGCGGCCGAAGTCGTCCGGTGAGCTCCAGGCGGCGGCGAAACCCTGCGCCTCGAACTTGTCCTTCACGTCCGGCGCAGCGAGCACCTTCTTCAACTCGGCACTCAAGCGCGCCAACACCTCGGGCGGCGTACCGGCGGGCGCCAACAGGCCGTTCCATGCGATGGCCTCGTAGCCCGGCAGGCCGGACTCGGCCACGGTCGGCACATCGGGCGCCACCGGCGAACGCGCAGCGCTCGTCACGGCCAGCGCCTTCAGCTTGCCGCCCTTCACATGCGGCATGGCCGACAGCATGGTGTCGAACATCAGCTGCGTCTGTCCGCCCATGGTGTCGGTCAGCGCGGGCGCGCTGCCCTTGTACGGGATGTGGTTCATCTTTACGCCGGCCATTGCCGCGAAGAGCTCGGCCGACAGGTGCGTCGACTGGCCGTTGCCCGAGGACGCGAAGTTGAGCTCGCCCGGCTTGGCCTTGGCCAGCGCGATGAGCTCGGCCACGTTCTTCGCCGGCAGGCTCGGGTTCGCGACGATCACCAGCGGGCCGCTGGTCAGCAGCGACACCGGCGCGAAATCCTTCGACAGCGAATAGCCGAGGTTCTTGAAGAGCGACGGATTGATGGCGTGCGCCGTGGTCGCGACCACCAGCGTGTAACCGTCGGCCGGGCTGCGCGCCACCAGCTCGGCGCCCGTGTTGCCACCCGCGCCCGGCCGGTTGTCGACGATGAACTGCTGACCCATCGCGTCCGACAGCTTCTGCGCGACCAGGCGCGCCACGATGTCGGTCGGCCCACCCGGCGGGTAAGGCACCACCAGCTTGACTGGTTTGGTGGGATACGTCGGCGCTGGTGCCTGCGCCTGCGCGAAGGCCGGGATGGCCAGACACAGCGCGGCGCCCGCTGCGGCGAGCAGGCGGCGGCGTGAGGGAAAGCAGAAGCGGATCGCATGCATGTCTTTGTCTCCAGTCGTTTTGTTCTCGTTGACGGATGCCCCGATGCGCCACGCGCTACCCGGTGGCGGGCGAAAAGCGGACCAGCGTGTGGCCGTCGTGCGCGAAGAAGCCGGCCGCCACGCGGTCGCCGATGCGCACGCCCGGCTCGGCGTGCGCCATCAGGCGCGGGCCTTCGTCGAGCTGCGCGATGACCAGCGTGTACGGCGCGAGCGCGCGGAAGGCATCGGATGGCGCGCGCGACACCACGGTCACCGCATGCAGCGTGGCGGTGCCGCAGGCCGTTGCCCACGCCAGCGCTTCGCTGCCGCAGTGCGCGCAGGCATAGCGCGCCAGCGTCTGCGCCGTGCCGCACGCGGCGCAGCGCTGAAAGCGCAGTTCGTGCCGCGCGAGGCCATCGACGAAGGGCGATGCGAGCGCGCTGGAAGACGTGGCAGTCATGGCGAAGGCTCCTGCGAGAGGATCAGGCTCACATGCGAGGACATCACGCCGCCGTCGGCGTGGACGAAGGCATGGTTCGGCCGGGCGACCTGACGCGCGCCGGCCTGGCCGGTCATCTGCCGGAACACCTCGACCGCGTGCGCCATGCCGCCGGCCACGCCGCAATGGCCGAAGGACAGCAGGCCGCCGTGCGTGTTGAGCGGCAACGGCCCGCCCGGTGCGAAGTCGCCGTTGCGCACCCGCTGGGCCGCCCCGCCGCGCGGCGCGAAGCCGATCTCTTCGAGCAGCATGGTCAGCGTGATCGTGAAGGAGTCGTAGATGCCGAGGTGGTCGATGTCGGCCACGCCAAGACCCGCGTCGGCGAAGGCGCGCTGCGCCGCGATGGCCGCGCCGCACTGCATCACGTCGGCCATCGCGCTCAGGTGCTGGTGCCGATGCGCCTGGCCGGCGCCGGCCATGGCAACGCGCGGGCCGTCACCGGGCACGGCCGACACCACCAGCGCCATCGCGCCGTCGGAGATCGGGCAGCAATCCATCAGCTTGAGCGGGGCGGCGATCGGCTTGGAGGCCAGCACGTCGGCCACCGTGATCGGTGCGGTGAGGTGCGCGCCGGGGTGCCGCCCCGCGTTGGCGCGCATCAGCACGGCGAACTCGGCGAGGTCGGCTTCGGTGGTGCCGGTCTCGTGCAGGTAGCGCGAGGCCATCAGGCCGTAGTAGGCCGGCACGGACGCGCCGTTGGGCACCTCGTAGTCGGGGTCGCCGACCTGCGCCAGCGTCTGGATGGCGCTGTCGCGCGACTGGCCGCTCAGCCGGTTCTCGCCGGCCACCACCAGCACATGGCGGCAACGGCCGCTGCGCACCAGCTCGCGCGCCAGCATCAGCATCGCGGCGCCCGTCGCACCGCCCAGCTGCAGGCTGTGCGCGTAGGCCGGGTCGAGCGAGAAGCGCTCGCAGAACAGCGTGGAGATCATCAGGTGCGGCAGCGTGGTGGCGTAGCCGCACAGCACGCCGTCGATGTCCGCGCGCTGCAGGCCGGCGTTTTGCAATGCCTGCTGCGCGGCCTGCGCCATCAGGTCGAGCGCGCCCTGCCCGTCGTGGCGGCCGAAGGCGGTGCCGCCGACGCCGGTGATCCACGCCGTCGTGGGGTTCGTCGCCATCAGTGCACCCGCCCGCGCCGCGTGACGGCCGCGGCGCCGCCGGTGTGGGCGGCGCGGCTCCACAGCACTTCGCAGGTCGCGGCCTCGCGCCGCAGCGCCTGCGCCAGTTCGGCTTCGCGCGACGTGATGCGATCGTTGAGCGCCGCGATGCTGATGGCCGCGACCGGCCGCCCGTCGGCCCCGAGGATCGGCACCGCGATGCCGCCCATGCGTTCGATCACCACGTCGAGCAGCACGGCGTAGCCGCGCTCGCGCGCTTCGCGGGCCTGCTCTTCCAGCAGCTGCGCCGTGATGCGCGGGTAGCGCTGCAGCTGCGGCGCGATCACCGCCAGCGCGGCCTGCCGTTCGGCCTCGGGCATCCAGGCCAGCAGCGCCAGGCTGCCGGCGCCCACGCCCAGCGGGCGGCGGCTGCCGATGGTGAGGTAGTTCGCGCGGATCGGGTAGCGGCCCTCCTCCACGTCGACGCAAAGCGATTCGATGCCGCTCGGGATCGACAGGATCACGCTGTCCTCGAACTGCCCGGTGAGCCGCAGCAGCGCCGGCCGCACCAGCGGGCGCGGGTCGAAGCGGGCCAGCGCGGCGGCGCCCAGCACCAGCAGCTCGGCCCCCAGGCTGTAGTGCTTGCTGTGCGGGTCGCGCACGACGAAGCCGTCGTGCATCAGCACCTCGAGCAGGCGCAGCACGGTGGTCTTGTCGAGGCCGGTGGCAAGGGCGATGTCGGTCAGGCGCGTGACGCCGGGGTCGGACAGCGCACGCAGGATGCGGCAGGCACGCTCGACCGACGAGGTGGGTTCCACGGCCCGCTGGGCCAGCATCGACGCAGGGGTGCGCGTTCTTCCGGGCATGTTGTCTCTTGTTTCGTTCAGCGGAACACCGCGAAGTCGTTCTGCATTGAACGCGCCGCCGCTTTCCGGCGTCAAGCAAAGCCGGAAAAGTTGCCGCAGGCGAAACTTTTCAAGGGAAAACCCGGCACGGCCGGAGCCCGCTCACGGCACGCGGTGGTGCCAGTAGCGCGCCTGCGTCGCGCGCTCGCAGCGCACCGCCTGCGGCGCGCGGCTCGACCACTGCGCGGCGCCGCAGTGCGGGCTGTCGATGACCGTCGTGCCGCGCGCCTCGTAGGCCTCGCGCACCGGTGGCGCGGGGTGGCCGAAGCGGTTGCGGTAGCCCGCCTGCATCAGCGCCAGGCGCGGCTGCACAGCGTCCAGCAAGGCCGGGCTCGACGAGCTCTCGCTGCCATGGTGCGGCACCAGCAGCAGGTCGGCGCGCAGGGCGCCCTCGGCGCTGCGTGCGACGAGCGCGGCCTCCTGCGCGCGCTCGATGTCGCCGGCCAGCAGCACGGCGGCGTGCCCGTTGCCGATGCGCAGCACGCAGGAGACGGTGTTGGGCTTGACCGACGGGGCGTCGTAGTCGGCCGCCCGTGGATGCAGCACCTCGAAAACCACGCCATCCCAGACCCAGCGCTGGCCGGCGATGCAGCGCTGGGCCGGCCGCAGCGTCTGCGCCGGATGGGCGGCCTCGATCGAACTGAGCAATGCGGCCTGCGGCTGCATGGCGAGCACGGCGGGCGCGCCGCCGGTGTGGTCGCTGTCGCGGTGGCTCAGCACCACGGTGTCCAGGCGCTCGCCGCCCGCGCGCAGCAGCGGCACCAGCACGCGGTGGCCGGCATCACTCTCCAGGCTATAGCGCGGGCCGGCGTCGTACAGCAGGCTGTGGGTGGCGGTACGCACCAGCACCGCGTTGCCCTGGCCGATGTCGGCGGCCAGCAGCTCGAACTCGCCGACGGGCGGGCGTGGCGCCTGCCACAGCACCACGGGCAGCAACAGGGGCAGGCCCAGCACGCGCACCGACCACGGCAGGCGCATCGCCAGCAGCACGCCGCCCGCCACGCCGCCGACCGCGGCCCACAGCGGCGGCGCCGCCGTCGAGACGGTCGCGAAGGGCAGCGCCGCGAGCCACTGCAGCCACCACGACAGGCCCTGCACCGCCCAGGCGGCGGCATCCCATGCCCACGGCACCAAGGCGCCGAGCATGGCCAGCGGCGTCACGACCAGCGTGACCCAGGGGATGGCCAATGCGTTGGCGAACAGCCCGACCACCGACACCTGCTGGAACAGCAGCAGCGTCAGCGGCGTGAGCGCCAGCGTGACGACCGCCTGCTCGCGCGCCAGCCGGGCGAGGCGGCGGCGCCAGGTCAGGGCCTGCCCGGCCTCGGCCATCGCGTCGGTCGCGAAGAGTGCGGCGACGGCGACGAAGCTGAGCCAGAAGCCGGCCTGCATCAGGGCCCATGGGTCGACCGTCACCACCACTGCGCAGGCCAGCAGCCACACGCACGGCCAGGGCCAGCGCCGGCCGACGATGCGCAGCAGGGCGACGGTCGCCAGCATCCACACCGTGCGCTGCGAAGGCACCCCCCACCCGCTGAAGAGCGCGTACAGCCCGGCCAGCGCCACGCCGCCGACGAGGGCGGCCTGCTGCGCCGGCCAGCGCAGCATCAGGCGCGTGCTGCGCCGCCACAGCGCCCCGACGAGCAAGGCCGCGAGCCACGCGAACATGGTGATGTGCAGTCCCGAGATGGCCATCAGATGCGCCACGCCCGTCGCGCGGTAGACGTCCCAGTCGGCGCGGTCGATGGCACCCTGGTCGCCGGTCACCAGCGCGGCGATCACGCCGGCCAGGCGCCGGTCGGTCACGCGCTCGAAGACCGCGTCGCGCACGGCTTCCCGGGCGCGCTCGACGGGGTGCCGCCAGGTGGCGGCGAGGCGCTCGGGCGGCGCATCGCGGGCGCCGGTGCGCACGTAGCCGGTCGCCTGCACGCCCTGCTCCCACAGCTGCAGCTCCTGGTCGAAGCCATGCGGGTTGAGGTTGCCGTGCGGGGCCTTGAGGCGCACGGTCAGCCGCCAGCGCTCGCCGGCGTGCAGCGCTGCGGGGCGGCGCGGGGCCTGCGGCGGGGCCGCTGCCTCCTCCGCCCCGCGGCCCCACAGGCCGGTGCCCTCGGCGTACCAGCCCAGCGCGATGCGGCGCGGTACGCGCGGCGGCGGTGGCTCGCTCGCCGCGTCACCGGCCCATCGCGCCGATTCGACATCGAGCCGGAAGCGCGTGCCGCTCTCGTCGTGCTGCGGCATCTGGGCGATCACACCCGTCACCTGAAGGTCTCGGCCCTCGAGCGACGGGTCCAGCGCGTCGCCGACATAGACCACCGCGCGCCATCCCGTGAGGCCGGCACTGGCGAGCGCTGCCAGCACCAGCCACGCGGCAACGGCCATTCGACCATGACGGCGCGTGCGCCAGATGGCGTACAGCGCCAGGCTCGCCGCAACGGCCAGGGCCGCATAGCGCCCGGCCGGCCACAACACCGCCTGCTGCAACTGCAGGGCAGCGCCCGCGATCGCGCCGGCCATGGCCGCGAATGGCGCCCAGCCGCGCAGCGCGTGCTGCGCCCTCAAGAAATCTCTCCCTGATCCATGCGGCCGGACCTCCCTTTACACGCTTTCCGTGGCGCGTTAATTGCTTTGCCGGTGGGCTAGTATGCGTCTCACCCGAGACCCGTCGCCGCTCCGAGAAAAACCGATGTCCATTCACGCCGCACTCCACCACGTCACCCACTACAAGTACGACCGTCCGGTGCAGCTCGGCCCGCAGGTGGTCCGCCTGCGCCCGGCGCCCCACTGCCGCAGCAACGTCATCTCGTACTCCCTGCGCATCGAGCCCGAACAGCACTTCATCAACTGGCAGCAGGACCCCTTCGCCAACTACCAGGCCCGCCTGGTGTTCCCCGAGAAGACGCGCGAGTTCAAGGTCACGGTCGACCTCGTGGTCGAGATGGCGGTCTACAACCCCTTCGACTTCTTCCTCGAGCCGCAGGCCGAGAATTTCCCCTTCACGTACACGGCCGAGCAGGCCGACGAACTCGCCCCCTACCTGGTGGTGGAGCCGGCCACGCCGCTGGTGCAGGCCTACCTCGACAAGATCGACCGCACCGAGAAGCGCACGATCGACTTCCTGGTTGGCATCAACCAGCAGGTGCAAGGCGACGTCGATTACCTGATCCGCATGGAGCCCGGCGTGCAGACGCCGGAAGAAACGCTCACCAACGGCAGCGGCTCCTGCCGCGACTCGGGCTGGCTGCTGGTGCAGCTGCTGCGCCACATGGGCCTGGCCGCGCGCTTCGTCTCGGGCTACCTGATCCAGCTCACGCCCGACGTGAAGGCGCTCGACGGCCCGAGCGGCACGACGGTCGACTTCACCGACCTGCACGCCTGGTGCGAGGTCTACCTGCCCGGCGCCGGCTGGATCGGCCTGGACGCCACCTCCGGCCTGCTCGCCGGCGAAGGCCACATCCCGCTGGCCTGCACGCCCACGCCGTCGAGCGCCGCGCCGATCGAAGGCGTGGTCGACGACGCCGAGGTCGAGTTCGGCCACGAGATGGTCGTCACCCGCATCCACGAATCGCCCCGCGTCACCAAGCCCTACACCGACGAACAGTGGGCCGAGGTGCTGGCCCTGGGCGAAGCCGTCGACAAGCGGCTGGCCGTCGGCGACGTGCGCCTGACCATGGGCGGCGAGCCGACCTACGTGGCCACCAGCGACCGCGACGCCGCCGAATGGAACACCGACGCGCTCGGCCCGACCAAGCGCGGCTATGCCACCGAGCTGGTGCAGAAGCTGCGCGCCGAATACGGCAACGGCGGCTTCCTGCACTTCGGCCAGGGCAAGTGGTACCCGGGCGAGCAACTGCCGCGCTGGGCGCTGTCGATCTTCTGGCGCGCCGACGGCCAGACCATCTGGCACAACCCCGAGCTCTTCGCCGACGAGCGCGTGCCCACGCACTACACCAGCGAAGACGCGCGCCGCTTCACCACCGTGCTGGCGCACCGCCTGGGCCTGACCGAGCGCTACATCCAGCCCGGCTACGAAGACACCTACTACTACCTGTGGCGCGAGCGCCGCCTGCCGGTCAACGTCGACCCCTTCGACTCGAAGCTCGACGACGAGATGGAACGCGTGCGGCTGCGCCGCGTGTTCACGCAGAAGCTCGACGCCGTCATCGGCTACATGCTGCCGGTCGAGCCTGGCAACGCCGATGCAGACGCGCCCGCGCTCGAAGGCCCCGGGTGGAAGACCGGCCCCTGGTTCCTGCGCGACGACCGCATGTACCTGATCCCCGGCGACTCGCCCATGGGCTACCGCCTGCCGCTCGATTCGCAGCCGTGGGCCAGCAAGGGCGACTACCCCTACCTGGTCGATCGCGACCCGACCGCGCCGCTGGCCGACCTGCCGAACGACGCCGACTACCGCGCACGCTACGCCGGCCTGCCGACCGGCCCGAAGGACGACCTGGGCGCCGTGCCCTATGCCTTCGGTTCGCCGCCGCAGACGCCGGCCGCCCTGCGCATGCAGGGCCCGGGTACGGCAACTGCAACCAGCACTGCGACAGGCCCGGGCGCAGCTTCGGCGGATAGCGCCGACCCCACCACGCCGCGCCAGCCGCGCCGCGGCGAGTCGGCCCACTGGATCACCCGCACCGCGCTGTGCGTCGAGGTGCGCGACCCGCGCCGCGCCAACGGGCCGGCCGCCGAGAAGGTCGGCGATTCGTCGGGCGTGCTCTACGTCTTCATGCCCCCGTTGCGCCGCCTGGAGGACTACCTCGACCTGGTCGCCGCGATCGAAGCCACCGCAGAACAACTCGGCTTGAAGATCGTGATGGAAGGCTACCCGCCGCCGCGCGACCCGCGCCTGAAGATGCTGGCCGTCACGCCCGACCCGGGCGTGATCGAGGTCAACATCCACCCGGCCAACAACTGGAAGGAACTGGTCGCCCACACCGAGTTCCTGTACGACGCGGCCTTCGAGACGCGCCTGTCGGCCGAGAAGTTCATGACCGACGGCCGCCACACCGGCACCGGCGGCGGCAACCACTTCGTGATGGGCGGCGCCACGCCCGCCGACAGCCCCTTCCTGCGCCGGCCCGAGCTGCTGGCCAGCCTGCTGCTGTACTGGCACAACCACCCGTCGCTCAGCTACCTGTTCTCGGGCATGTTCATCGGCCCGACCAGCCAGGCGCCGCGCGTGGACGAAGCGCGCAACGACCAGGTCTACGAGCTGGAGATCGCGCTCAAGGAGATCGCCAGGAACCGCGAGATCTACGGCCAGAACATGCCCGCCTGGCTGGTCGACCGCACGCTGCGCAACATCCTGGTCGACGTCACCGGCAACACGCACCGCAGCGAGTTCTGCATCGACAAGCTGTACTCGCCCGACTCCTCCACCGGCCGCCTCGGCCTCTTGGAACTGCGCGCCTTCGAGATGCCGCCGCACGCCCGCATGAGCATCGCGCAGCAGTTGCTGCTGCGTGCCTTCATCGCGCGCTTCTGGGACGAGCCCTACCAGGCGCCGGCCACCCGCTGGGGCACCGAGCTGCACGACCGCTTCCTGCTGCCGACCTTCGTCAAGATGGACTTCGAGGACGTCATCAGCGAGATGCGCCAGGCCGGCTTCCCCTTCGACCCCAACTGGTTCGCGCCGCACCTCGAATTCCGCTTCCCGCTGGTCGGCCAGGTGCAGGCGATGGGCGTCGAGCTGTCGCTGCGCAACGCGCTCGAGCCCTGGCACGTGATGGGCGAGGAAGGCTCGGCCGGCGGCACGGTGCGCTATGTCGATTCGTCGCTCGAACGCATCGAGGTGCGCGTGACCGGCCTCAACGAGAGCCGCCACGTCATCACCGTCAACGGCAAGGTGCTGCCGCTGCAGCCCACCGGCACGGTCGGCGAATTCGTCGCCGGCGTGCGCTACAAGGCCTGGAACCCGCCGTCGGCGCTGCATCCGAGCATCGGTGCGCATGCGCCGCTGACCTTCGACATCGTCGACACTTGGATGAAGCGCTCGCTGGGCGGCTGCCAGTACTTCGTCGCCCACCCGGGCGGACGCAGCTACGACACCTTCCCGGTCAACGCCTACGAGGCCGAGAGCCGTCGCATGGCGCGCTTCACGCGCATGGGCCACACACCGGGCCTGATGAAGACGCCGCCCGCGACGATCGAACTGGCCGGCAGCCGGGAATTCCCGTTCACGCTCGACCTGCGCCGATGAGGCTGCCCACGCGGCCGCATTGCGCAGGCGCCGGCATTCTGTCGTGCGGCCGGCGTCGTGCACGCGTGACCACGGTGTGACAATCGGCGCACCGTGGAACCCTTGAACGACTCCCTTTTCGGCGCGCAGTCGCTCGAATCTCCCGCCGCGCTGGCTTCAGCGCTGGCGCCGCCGGCCGCGCCTGGTCATTTCGACGAACTTCGGGGCGCCGCCACCCCAGCAGCCGTACCGCGCCAGCAGCCCGCGCCGGCCGGTGCGCCCCTGCACGACGCCGCCCTGCCGCCCCCCGCTGCCCCGGAATCGCCCGCCCCGGCGACCACCCCGGCCGCCGCCCCGGAACTGACGCCACCCTGGGCGCGCTTCTTCGAGCACCTGGGCAGCGGCGGTTTCGCCGACCTGCCGCGGCGCGCGCTCAACCTGGAGCGGCAGATCCGCGACAACGGCGTCACCTACAACGTCTATGCCGACGCCGACGGCCCGCAGCGGCCGTGGTCGCTCGATCTCTTCCCGCTGATCATCTCCCCGGAGAGCTGGACCCAGATCGAGGCCGGCGTGCTGCAGCGCGTGCGCGTGCTCGACCGCGTGATGGCCGACGTCTACGGCCCGCAGCAACTGCTGGCCGAGGGCCTGCTGCCGGCGGCGCTGGTGCGCGGCCATCCCGGCTACCTGCGCCCCATGCACGGCGTGAAGCCGCCCGGCGACACCTGGCTGCACATCGCCGCCTTCGACCTGGCGCGCGGCCCCGACGGCAACTGGTGGGTGGTGTCGCAGCGCACGCAGGCGCCCTCGGGCCTGGGCTACCTGCTGGAGAACCGGCTGGCCATCTCACGCCAGTTCCCGCAGGCCTTCGAGGAGCTGCAGGTGCAGCGGCTGGCCGCCACCTACAGCGCCATGATGGAAGGCCTGCAGGGCATGTGCCCGGCCGGTTCGCCGCCGCACATCGCGCTGCTCACGCCCGGCCCGTACAACGAAACCTACTTCGAGCACGCCTACCTGGCGCGCTACCTCGGCATCACGCTGGTCGAAGGCAACGACCTCACGGTGCGCGACCAGCGCGTGTACCTCAAGACGCTGCAGGGCCTGCGCCCGGTGCACGGGCTCATCAAGCGCCTGGACGACCAGTACCTCGATCCGCTCGAATTGCGGCCCGACTCCACGCTCGGGGTGCCCGGCCTGCTGCAGGCCATTCGCGCCGGCAACCTGCTGGTCGCCAACATGCCGGGCTCGGCCTTCCTCGAATCGCCGGCGCTGCTGGGCTTTCTGCCCGCGCTGGCGCGGCGTCTCATCGGCGAGAAGCTGCAACTGCCCGCGCTGCCCACCTGGTGGTGCGGCGAGCGCGCGGCACTGGAATCGGCACTGCCGCAGCTGGGCGACTGCGCCATCAAGGCCACCTACCCCGGCTACGACTCGCACACCAGCTTCGAGGCGGTGCTCGGCAGCCGCATGAGCCGGCGCGAGCTCGACGAATGGGCCGGCCGCATCGTGCGGCAAGGCGACGAGCACACGGTGCAGAGCTACCTGCCGCTGTCGCAGATGCCGACCTGGGCACCGAACTTCGGCCGTGGCCACATCGCACCGCGCGCCGTGATGCTGCGCGTGTTCGCGGTGAGCGACGGCGCGCGGTCCTGGCGCGTGCTGCCCGGCGGGCTGGCCCGGCTGGCCGGCGCCGATGCGCAGATCGCCTCGATGCAGCGTGGCGGCAGCAGCGCCGACGTCTGGGTGCAGACGCGCGGCGAGGTCGACCGCACCACGCGGCTGCAGCCGCATGCCACACCGGCCTCGCTGGCGCGGCACCGCGCCCCGGTCACCAGCCGCGCGGCCGAGAACATGTTCTGGCTCGGCCGCTACACCGAGCGCGCCGAGAACGCGGTGCGCCTGGCGCGCCTGGTGCTCGACCGCCTGGGCGGCGAGGAGCCCTCGTCGCGCCCGCTGCTCGAGTGGCTGCACGGGCTGTCCACGCGCAACACGCTGATCGCGCCCGAGGTGCCGATCGGCACCAAGGCGCGCCGTGTGTTCGAACGCGCGCTGATCGCCGACCTGGGCAACGCCGAGACCGGCGGCAGCGTGGGCTACAACCTGCGCTGCGTGCGGCAGGCCGCCGCCGCGGTGCGCGAGCGCCTGTCGCAGGACCACTGGAACCAGATCGTGCGCGCCGAGGAAGAATTCCTGCGCCGCACGGCCGAGCAGGACGACGACGAACGCGAAGGCGGCTTCGCCGCCGGCGCCGCACTGCACTCGCTCGAAGCCGCCAGCGCCGCGCTGTCGGCCATGACCGGCGCCCAAACCGACCGCATGACGCGCGACGACGCCTGGCGCCTGCTGTCCATCGGCCGCCACATCGAGCGCCTGGCCTTCCTGTCGAGCGCGCTGGCCGCGGGCTTCAAAGGCGGCGCGGTGCACGAGGTCAACGGCTTCGAGGCCGTGGTCGCGCTGTTCGACAGCACCATCACCTTCCACGCGCGCTACCAGCAGCGCCGCGACGTCGCCACGCTGGTCGACCTGCTGGTGCTCGACGGCGACAACCCGCGCTCCCTGGCCTGGGTCACGCAGACCCTGCGCGGGCGCATCGCCCGGCTCGCGGGCAGCGCCCCGGGCAAGCTCACCGCGCTGTCGTACGAACTGCCCGACCCGGCGATGTGGACGCTGGAGAACCTCTGCGAGGTCGACGCCGACGGCAAGTACCCGGCACTGGTCCAGCTCTTCGAGTACTGCGAAGCCGCGGCCTACCACGTGTCCGACGCGATCGGCATCCGCTACTTCACGCTCACCTCCGAGTCGGTTCGCTCCGTGGGAGTCTGACCATGCTGCTGCACGTCACCCACGAAACACGCTACGACTATGCGCCCCCGGTCGAGACGGCGCAGCACCTGGCGCACCTCAAGCCGCGCGAAACGCCGTCGCAGCGGCTGGTGAGCCATGCGCTGTCGATCACGCCCGCGCCGGCGCAGCAGAACGAATCGCCCGACCTCTACGGCAACACCCGCGCCTTCTTCGCGCTCGAATCGACCCACGAGGAACTGGTGGTCACGGCCGAGAGCGTGGTCGAGACCTCCACGCCGGTGCTGGCCGCCAGCATCGCGCGCGAGCTGCCCTGGGAAGAGGTGCGCGAGCGCTTCCGCTACCGCAAGGGTTCGCGCTTCGATGCCGCGTCCGACTTCGTCTTCCCGTCGCGCTACGTGCCGCGCCACGACGACTTCGCCACCTATGCGCGGCCCAGCTTCGCGCCCGGCCGGCCGACCTTCGACGTCGCCACCGACCTGATGCAGCGCATGTACCACGACTTCGACTACGACGCGGGCAGCACCGAGATCAGCACGCCGGCCGTCGAGGCGCTGGCGCAGCGCAAGGGCGTGTGCCAGGACTTCGCACACATCCTCATCGCCTGCTTCCGCACCATGGGCCTGCCGGCGCGCTACGTCAGCGGCTACCTGCTGACGCAGCCGCCCCCCGGCCAGCCGCGGCTGGTGGGCGCCGATGCCTCGCATGCGTGGGTGTCGGTCTACCTGCCCGGCGCCGACGGCCCCGGTGACTGGGCCGACTTCGACCCGACCAACGGCCGCCAGCCCGGCGAGGACTACGTGACGCTGGCCATCGGCCGCGACTACGCCGACGTGTCGCCGATGCGCGGCGTGCTGCATGGCGGCGCGCGCCACACGCTCGACGTCGGCGTCACGGTGCGGCCGCTCGAGGAACTGCGGGCCGAGGCGGCCGCTGCGGCGCGCTCTGTCGACGGTTCGCAGTCGCAGTCGCAATCGCAATCGCAAAGCCAGTCGCAATCGCCATCCTGATCGCGCACCGGGTCACCGCGCGTCCGTTAACCTCGGATACTTTTCATCCGGAGCGATTTCCATGAGCGTTTACGACAAACTCACCCAACTCGGCATCGAACTGCCGCCCGTCTCGGTGCCCGCCGCGGCCTATGTGCCCTTCGCCAAGACCGGCAACCTGGTCTTCCTCTCGGGCCATGTGGCGAAGAAGGACGGCAAGCCCTGGGTCGGCAAGCTGGGCGAGAACATCACGACCGAAGAAGGCAAGCTGGCCGCCCGCGCCGTCGCCGTCGACCTGCTCGGCACGCTGCATGCGGCCACCGGCGACCTGAACAAGATCACCCGCATCGTCAAGGTGATGAGCCTGGTGAATTCCACCCTGTCCTTCACCGAACAGCACCTGGTGACCAACGGCGCGAGCGAGTTGCTGGCCGAAGTGTTCGGCGCCGAAAAGGGTGCGCATGCACGCAGCGCCTTCGGCGTGGCGCAGATCCCGATGGGGTGCTGCGTCGAGATCGAGCTGATCGCCGAAATCGGGTGATGCGCTCGATGGCCTCGTGAGCAAGGCCGTGGGATGAGGCCGGTGAACCTGGCCATCGTCCGCGCCTTCGAAGAGCGCAGTTTCAACGCCTGGCCCGCGCGCCAGACCGTGCTCTTCAACGGCTGGCTATTTCGCATGGCCGGCGGCTTCACCAAGCGTGCGAATTCGGTCAATGCGATCGAACCCGGCGCCCGCTTCGGCGGTGTGCGCGCCGCTGCCGAGGCACTCTACGAACGGCACGGGCTGCCGGCCATCTTCCGGCTGTCTCCGCTGGCACCGACCGAAGCCGACGCCGAGCTAGCCGATGCAGGCTATGCGACGTTCGACCCGACGAGTGTGGCCGTGTCGTCGTTGGCCAGTGCCGAGCGGCACGCCTCGGTCCACATCGCATCGGCATCGATGCCCGAGTGGCTGGACGGCTTCGCTGCAGCGAATGGCATCGCTGCTTCGCACCGGCCCATGCACGACTCGATCGTGCATGCCATTGCCCTGCCCACCGCGTTCGCAACACTGCACGCACATGGCCAGCCCATCGGCTTCGGCCTTGCGGTGCTGGAGCGCGGCGCCGTGGGCCTCTACGACATCGTGATCGATCCGTCGAAACGCAGGCACGGCCATGGCGGCACGCTGACGCGCGCACTGCTGCACTGGGCGCGCGAGCAGGGCGCGACATCGGCCTACCTGCAGGTGCGCGAGCAGAACGAGGCCGCCCGACGCCTCTACGCCGGGCTCGGCTTCGAAGACCTGTACCGCTATCACTACCGGGTGCCGCCCATCGCACCCACGCGGTCAAGCTAACTGGGGCCTGCAGGCGTTCTACGCGGTCAGGCCGGCGATCGTCGCCAGCAGCGCCTGCGCACGCGGCACCAGCGTGTCGAGGCAGCAGTACTCCTGATCGGTGTGCGCCTTGGCGCCGACCGGGCCGACGCCGCACAGCGTCGGGATGCCGAGCGAGGCGGTGAAGCCCGCGTCGGAGCAGCCGCCGGTGAACTCGCCTTCCACTGCGAAGCCGATCTTTGCGGCGCTCGCCTGGTAGCGGGCCAGGAGTTCCTCGCTCCACTTCGGTTCGAGCGGCAGGAACTCCGAAGTCTGCGTCACGGTGGCTACCGTCCCCGGAACACCCGGCTCGGCCACGATCTCGCGGATGCGCGCGAACAGCGTTTCGCGCTGTTCCAGCGTGCAGAAGCGCACGTCGAGCCTGCCCTGCGCCGACGGTGCCACGGTGTTGCTCGACATGCCGCCGCTGATGAGGCCGACGTTGGCCGTGATGCCGGCGTCGTAGTCGGTCAGCGCATGCAGCGCCTGGATCTTGCGCGCCAGGGTTTCGATGGCGCTTGCGCCGTCGGCGTGGTTCATGCCGGCATGCGCGGCGCGGCCGGTGACGTCGATGACGAAATTGGCGCCGCCCTTGCGCGCGGTCACGAGGTTGCCGCTGACCCGGCCCGGCTCGGCATTGAAGGCGGCCCGCGCGCCGCGCGCGTGCGCCTCGATGGCGATGCGGCCGCGTTGCGAGCCGATCTCCTCGTCGGCGGTGAACAGACCCAGCACCGGGAACGGCAACGGCGCCATGCGGCGCAGCGCCATGAGCACGAAGCACTGCAGCACCAGGCCGGATTTCATGTCCGACACGCCGGGGCCGTAGCCACGATCGCCGTCGACACGCCACGGTCGTTGCAGCACCGTGCCCGTCGGGAACACCGTGTCGCGGTGGCCCATCAGCACCACCGGCGCCTGCGACGCGTCGAGGCCCGGCAGGCGCGCGAGCAGCACGTCGCCGTCGGCCTGGTGCGTCGCCTCGATGTCGTCGGCGAGCAGCCAGCCGCGCATGGCGTCGGCCACGCGGTCGGTGCCGGCCTTGTCGTGGCTGTTGGAGTCGATGTCGACCAGATCGGCCAGCGCGGTCTGCATGGCGCCGCGCTGGTCGGCGAGCCAGGCGATGGCGGCTTCGCGTTGTGCGGCGCTCATCGACGGTCCTTGAAGACGCCAGGGCCTTCTTCCGCCAGGTCCCAGAACAGGCCCGCCATGATGTGCAGCGACTCGCGCGTCACGTCGGCCAGGATGTGTTCGTTGGGCGCATGCTGCGAACACGCCGGGTAGGAATGCGGCACCCACAGCGTTGGCAGGCCCAGCGTTTCGGAGAACACCTCGTTGGGCAGCGAGCCGCCCAGATTCGGAAGCAGCGCGGGCCGTTGGCCGGTGCTGCGCTCGATGGAGGCAAGGCCCCAGCGCACCCAGGCGTCGTCGGGGTCGAGCCGAGTGGCAGCCATGCGCACGTCGGTCTTGCGCAGCTCGACGTCGTCGAAGCCGTGCGCGTCCAGGTGCGCGCGGATGTGGTCGAGGAAATGGGTGTGGTCGCTGCCGACGACATAGCGCATGTGGCAATGGGCGCGCGCCTCCGACGGGATCGCATGCACCGGCATGGCCGGGTTGCCGGTGGTGAAGGCCAGCACCTCGAAGCTGTTCCAGCCGAGCACCCGCTCGGCGGCCGACATGCCGGGCTCGCCCCAGTCCGGATCGATCTCGGGGTCGTTCACGTCGCCGCCGACCGCGATGTCCTTCAGCGCGGCGCGCACGCTCTCGGGCAGTTCCTTCGGCAGCAACCCGGGCACGAGGATGCGGCCCTTGGCATCGACCAGGCTGGCGATGGCATGCGCCAGGCGGATGCCGGGGTTGCGCAGCAGGCCGCCCCAGTTGCCCGAATGGTGGCCGCCCTCGCGCAGCTTCAGGTGCAGGTCGAAGTTGAAGACGCCGCGCGAGCCGAGGAACATGGTGGCACGCGAGGCCGACACGCGCGGGCCGTCGGAGGCGATGAACAGGTCGGCCGCAAGCAGTTCGCTGTTCGCCGCGCAGACCTCGTTGAGGCCCGGCGAACCGTCCTCTTCGCCCATCTCCAGGATGATCTTCACGTTGTAGCCCAGCTTGCCGCCGCGCACCGCGAGCACCTGCTCCAGCGCCGTGAGGTTGATGGTGTGCTGGCCCTTGTTGTCGGCGGTGCCGCGGCCGTACCAGCGGTTGCCTTCGACCACGATCTCCCACGGCTTCAGCCCGGCGCGCCATTGCGCGTCGTAACCGCGCACCACGTCGCCGTGGCCGTAAGTCAGCAGCGTGAAGGCCGCACCAGCCTCGATGCGCTCCGCCAGCAGGAAGGGGCTCTTGCCGGCGATGGGGTTGTCGACCACGCGGCAGCTGAAGCCCAGCGCCCCGAGCTGCGGTGCGATCTCGTCGTCGAGATAGGACCGCAGGATGGGGCCGCTGGCGGCGTCCTGGCTTTCGGTACGGAAGGCGACGCGGCGCGCCAGCGTCTGCTGGAAGCGTCCGTCGTCGAAGCGGGCCAGCGTCTGGTCGATGGCTTGTTGGCGGCTCATGGCAATGTCTCGGATGAAGGGGTGAAGGAAGGGAGGATCATGCGACGGCGAGCGGCAGTTCGCGTTCGATGTCCGGAATGCCCAGGCCCGGCTCGGGCGTGAGGGCCGACGCCAGCAGCATGCGGGTGTAGGCGTGTTCGGGTCGCGCGAAGATCTGCTCGCGGGTGCCGAGCTCGACGATGCGGCCGCGGTGCATCACCGCCACGCGGTCGACCAGGTGCTCGACCACGCCGAGGTCGTGGCTGATGAAGAGGTAGGTCAGGCCGAACTCGGCCTTCAGGTCGAGCAGCAGGTTCAGGATCTGCGCCTGCACCGACACGTCCAGCGCCGAGGTCGGCTCGTCGCAGATCAGGATCTCGGGCCGCAGCACCAGGGCCCGCGCGATGGCCACCCGCTGGCGTTGCCCGCCGGAGAGCTGGTTCGGGTACTGGCTGTGCGTGCGCTCGGGCATGCCGACCAGGTCGAGCATCTCCTTGACGCGCTTCTTCTGGTCGGCATGCGTGCCGACCCGGTGCAGCCGCAACGGCACGCCGACGATGTCGGCCACGGTGCGGCGCGGATTCAGCGACGAGTACGGGTCCTGGAAGATCGGCTGCACCGAGCGCGCCAGGGCCTTGCGCCGGGTCGGGTCGATCTCGCGCCCGTTGATCAGCACGTTGCCCGACGTCGGTGCGAGCAAGCCCAGCAGCATCTTGGCCAGCGTGCTCTTGCCGCAGCCCGACTCGCCGACCAGGCCCAAAGTCTCGCCTTTGCGGATGCGCAGCGACACGTCGTCGACGGCCTTGATCTCGCCGGGCGCGCGGAACAGGCCGCGCTTGAGCTGGTAGACGCGGGTCAGCGCGCACAGCTCCAATGCGACGTCGTCGCCAGACGAGATCTGAGTGGGGTTGATCACTGCGCTCACGCGGCCTCCGCCATCTCGGCCTGCGCATGCACGCAGCGCACGGCATGCCGGTCGTTCAAGGCGACGTACGGTGGCGTCTCCGAACAGGCCGGCTGCACCACCGCACAGCGGTTGGCGAAGGCGCAGCCCCGCACCTCGCCCACCAGGCTCGGCACCACGCCGGGAATCGCCTGCAGATGGCTGCCCGGCGGCGTCTTGCCGCGCACCGGGATGCAGTTGAGCAGGCCGCGTGTGTAGGGGTGCGTCGGCCGCGCGAACAGTTCGCCGACGGGCGCCGTCTCGATCACCTCGCCGGCGTACATCACGGCCACGCGATCGGCGATGCGCGCCACCACGCCGAGGTCGTGGGTGATGAAGACCACGGCGGTGCCGAACTCCTTCTGCAGCTCGCGGATCAGCCGCAGGATCTGCGCCTGGATGGTCACGTCGAGGGCGGTCGTGGGCTCGTCGGCGATGATCAGGTCGGGGCCGCACATCAGCGCCATGGCGATCATCACGCGCTGGCGCAGCCCGCCCGAGAGCTGGTGCGGGTACTGGCGCATGCGGTCGGCGGCCTGCGGCACGCCTGCGCGCTCGAGCAGGTGCACGGCGCGGTCGCGCGCTTCGGCGGCCGTCACCTTGCGGTGGGCGCGCAGCGCCTCGCACAGCTGGTCGCCCAGCGTGTACGAGGGGTTGAGCGAGGTCATCGGCTCCTGGAAGATCATCGCCATGCGCGCGCCGCGCAGCGCGGTCATGCCCTTCTCGGGCAGCGTCTGCAGGTCGACGCCGTCGAAGCGGATGTGGTCGGCCGTGCGCACCGCCTTGCGCGGCAGCAGGCCCATCAGCGCGAGCGAGGTCATCGACTTGCCGCAGCCCGATTCGCCGACCAGGCACAGCATCTCGCCGCGGTCGACGTGGAAGTCGATGCCGCGCACGGCATGCAGCAGGCCGCGGTCGGTGGGCAGGTCGACGCGCAGGTTCTTCACGTCCAGCAAGGGAGTGTTCATGGCGATGCCTTTCAGTTGCGGCCGTCGGGCGCGGTCAGGTCGCGGATGCCGTCGCCCACGAGGTTGATGGCCAGCACCAGCAGCGCCAGCACCACGCCGGGGATCAGGATCACCCAGGGCTGGAAGAACATGTAGGCCTTGCCTTCGGCCACCATCAGTCCCCACGACGGCGTGGGCGGCTGCACGCCAAGGCCGAGAAAGGACAGCGTGGATTCGAGCAGGATCGCGTGCGCCATCTCCAGCGTGGCCACCACGGTGAGCGCACTCATCAGGTTGGGCAGCAGCTCGCGCAGCAGGATGTAGGGTGTGGACGCGCCCAGCGCCTTCGCCGCCGCGATGAATTCGGCGTCGCGCAACTGCTGCGTGGCCGAGCGCGTGACGATGGCGAAGCGGTCCCACAGCAGCAGGCCGAGCAGCAGGATCACCACCTGCAGCGAACCACCGACCAGCGACGCCATGGCCAGCGCCACCAGCACCACCGGCATGGCCAGGCGCGTGGTGATGATGTAGCTGATGACCGCATCGACCCGGCCGCCGTAGTAGCCGGCCAGCACACCGAGCGTGGTGCCGATCACACCCGCGATCACCGCCGTGACCAAGCCGATGATGAGCGACACGCGCGCACCGAAAAGCAGCCGGCTCAGGTAGTCGCGGCCCAGCTTGTCGGTGCCGAGCAGATGGTCCCACGTGCCCTTGTCGTGCCAGATCGGCGGGATGAGCCGGCGCGTGACGTCCTGCGCATACGGGTCGTGCGGCGCGAGCCAGGGCGCGAACAGCGCGGCCAGCGCGATGACGGCCAGCATCACCGCGCCGATGGTCAGGCCGTGCTGGCCGAGCACGCGACGCAGCAGGCGGCGCCAGGCGGCGGTGGGCGGCAGGGCCAGCGTGGCAGGCTTGGTCATGGCGGGGGAAGGCAATGCAGATGTGTTCATCGCGGTTCCTCAGCGTGTACGCATGCGCGGATCGAGCGCGGCATTCAGCACGTCGGCCACGAAGGTCAGGCCGATGTAGAACACCGCGATGATGAGCACCACCGCCTGCACCACCGGGTAGTCGTTGCGCGAGATCGAGTCCCACGCCAGCTGCCCCAGGCCCTGCATCGAGTACACCGACTCGATGACCACCGAGCCGCCGAGCATGAAGCCCAGCTCCACCGCGGCCAGCGCCACCACCGGGATGATCGCGTTGCGCAGCGCATGCTTGAAGACCACGCGCGCCGGACTCAGGCCCTTGGCGCGCGCAGTGCGGATGTAGTCGGAGCCGAGCACGTCGAGCATGCCGGCGCGCGTGAGCCGCATCATGGCCGGCATGGCGTAGTAGCCCAGCGCCACGGCCGGCAGCACGAAGTGTTGCCAGCTGGTGTTGCCCGACACCGGCAGCCACTTGAGCCCGACCGAGAACACGATGATCAGCGTCAGCGCGAACCAGAAGGTCGGCATCGCCTGCCCCACCACCGCCACCATCAGCGAGAGGCGATCGATCCAGGTGTCGCGGTAGATGGCGGCCAGCACGCCCAGCGGAATCGCCACCAGCACCGCCAGCAGCAGCGCCACGCCGCCGAGCTTGAGCGTGATCGGCAGACGTTCGCCTATCAGCTCGACCACCGTGTTCTGGAAGTAGAACGAACGCCCGAAGTCCAGCCGCGCAGCCGCACCGAGCCAGTCGAAGAACTGCGCCGTGATCGGCCGGTCGAGCCCGTACTGCACGCGGATCTTCTCCACGTCGGCCGCGGTCGACTCGGGCCCGGCGATGGCCGTAGCCAGGTCACCCGACAGGTGCAGCAGCATGAAGCTGATGACGGCCACGGTCAGCATGACCGAGACGGCCACCAGCAGCCGGCGGAAGATGTAGATCAGCATGGCAGGGGGCCTCGCTCGACGCGCGCCTTACTTCCAGCTGACCGCGAAGAAGCGCGGCAGCTCGTCGGGCTGGGCGTCGAACTTCAGGTCCGACGTGAACGCGTAGTTGGTCGAGTACGAGAACAGCGGCGCCCACATGGCCTGCTCCGAGATGCGCTGCAGCGCCTGCGCGTACCTGGCCTTGCGCTCGGTCTTGTCGACCGTGGCGTCGGCCGTCTGCAGCAGCGCAATGGTCTGCGGGTCCTTGGCCGTGTCGTCCGGGCCGCCCTTGAAGAAGTTGCCGGCAAAAGCCGAGGCATCGTTGATCGAGAACGAACCCCAGGCCTGGAAGGTCAGCGGCGCACGGCCGGACCGCACCTCGTTGCGCAGCGCCGGGTACTGCACGAAATGCAGTCGTGCGCGGATGCCGATCTTGCGCAGGTCGCCGATCATGGCTTCGGCGTAGTCGCGCTCGCGGTACGCCCAGATGTCGGTGTCGAAGCCGTTGGGGAAACCGGCTTCGGCCAGCAGTGCCTTGGCCTTGGCCGGGTCATACGGGTACTTCACCACCTTGCCGGTTTCGCAGCCGTACTGCGTGCGAAAGCAGGTCGCATACACCGGCTGGCTGCCGCCGCGCACCAGGCTGCCGGACAGGCCCTTGCGGTTGATCGCCATGTTCACCGCCTGGCGCACCCGCACGTCCTTGAAGGGTGTGGACTCCGGCGCGGTGCCGTTGTTGTTGATGGTGATGAAGCCGACGCGCATGGTTTCGCCGCTGAGCACCGTGAGGTTGGGCGCGGCCTTGAGCGATTCGGCCTGGTCGGCGGGCACGCGCCAGATCCAGTCGACCGCGCCGGTCATGAGCTGGGCCATGCGCGCTTCGGGGTCGCGGATGACGACGAACTTCACGTTGCCGATCTTCGGCTGGCCGACGGGGCTGTCCTTGAAGTAGGCAGGGTTCTTGACCATCGTCACGCCCTGGCCCGGCGTGACGGCCGTGATCTTGTACGGGCCGGTGCCGATCGGCGCCTTGCTGTAGCCCTCGAGCCCGACCTTCTTGAAGTAGGCCCCGGGGTAGATCGGCGTCGGGCCCGAGAGGTATTCGAGCGCGGCCGGGAACGGTGTCTTGAGGTTGATGCGCACCTGGTACTCACCGATCTTCTCGACGTTCTTGATCCAGTCGGTGTTCTGACGCGTAGCGATCCTCGCATCGGGGCCGGTGACCTCGTTGAAGGTGTAGGCCACATCGTCCGCAGTGAACTTGTCGCCGTTCTGGAAGGTCACGCCCTGGCGCAACATGACGTTGAGCGCGGTGGGCGAATCCCACTTCCAGGCGGTGGCGAGTTGAGGCTTGAACTCGCCGGTCTGGGTGTCGCGGTAGATCAGCGTGTCCCACGCCATGGCGGCCAGGATCACGCCTTCGCGCATGTTGTTGTGGTACGGGCTCACGTTGTCGACCTCGCTGTCGGACGCGTAGGTGAGCGTGTCGTTGGCCTTGCCGGCGTGCGCGGTCGCGCCGGCCGCCAGTGCGATCGACAGAAGTGCGCGCCGCACCAGCGTGGTGGATAGATGCTTCATGACGAGTTCCTTGGAAGACGTTGACGAAAAGTTGAACCGGATCGCTTCGGCAATTGCAAGAATGGCGCCTCGGCAGCGTTTCATGGCTTACAGAATTTCGACATGAGCAATGCCAAAACGGCAAGGCTCCGCGCTTCCTGCGGAGGCCCTGCGCGCTCAAACTCCACGTCGCCATGGCCACCTCACCACTCGTCGCCCGCCAGCTCCAGGACACCGCCCTGCGCTACTTCCTCGAAGTCGTGCGTTGCGGTTCGATCAGCGAGGCCTCGTCGCGGCTCAACGTGGCCAGCTCGGCCATCAGCCGGCACATCGCGCAGCTCGAAGCGCTGCTGGAAGTGAGTCTGTTCGACCGGCATGCGCGCGGCATGGTGCCGAGTGCGGCGGGCGAACTGCTCGCCGTGCACGCCCTCCGGTCGGCGCACGATGCGGAGCGGGTCGTTGGCGACGTGCAAGCCCTGCAAGGCATGCAGCGCGGCCGCGTGCGCCTCGTGGCCACGGAAGGCTTCTCGATGGAGTTCCTGCCGCGCGTGATCAGCGACTTCGTGGCGCAGCACCCCGGCCTCCAGTTCCACCTGGGCGTGCATCCGCCGGCCGACTGCACGCGGCGCATCCTGCTCGGTGACGCCGACATCGGCTTCGTCATGAGCCGCGGCGCCGAGAAGGACATCAAGGTCGAACACCTCCAGCCCTCGCCCGTGCTGGCGGTGATGCGGCCCACGCATCCGCTGGTGCGCTTCAAGCAGATCAGCCTGCGGCAGCTGGTGCCCTACCCGCTCGCCCTGCCGGAGCCGGACACGACGGTGCGCCAGCTGTTCGACATCGCCTGCCATCGGCAGCGGCTGCCCGTCGAGCCGGTGCTCACCAGCAGCTACATCGCCAGCCTGCTGGGCTTCCTGCGGCACGCGCCGCTGGGCATCACGATCTGCGGCGAGATCTCGGTGCGCGAACCGATCGAGCGCGGCGAACTGGTGGCGATGCCGTTGAAGGACCGCGGGCTCGACCTGCGCAACATCGAGGTGCAGACGCTCGTCGGCCGCACGCTGTCACGCACGGCGCAGGCCTTTCTGGACTACCTCAAGACGCAGCTCGCGGCGTAGCGTCAACAGGCCTCAAATGGCGGACAGCTTCGCCCACTCGATGTCGGTCTCGACATCGAGCCGCAGTGCAGTCGCGAGCAATGCGTCGACGTCCGAGCCGGTCAGGCTGAGATAGCGCCGCCCCGCGGGCGCGAAGGCGCGGAGCATTTCGGGCCCGTCGCGCGGCCCGCGCGTGATGGCGAGGATCGGACCCTGCGTCAGCGCCATCAGGCGCTCGAAGCGGCTGCCGACCGCGGCGCCGTCGCCTTCCCGCCAGCGCCGCTCGCAGGCGATGCCGTCCTGCGCCATGCCCGCCCAGTCGTCGATGCGCCAGAGATCGACACCGATGCCGTACGAGCGCGCCAGCTCGGCCGCGACGGCCAAGGCCTCATCGACCACCTCGGCGCCGCAGACCCACTGCATGCGCCGACCCGACGCGATGGGGGCGTTCTGCAGCAAGTTCATAGCGCCCCTTAGAACGTGTGAAGGCTTAACCGTTGCGGAAGATGAAGCTGTACGCGCTCAGTGCCGGCACGCCGCCCAGGTGCGCATACAGCACCTTCGAGCCCGGCGGGAACTCGCCGAGGCGCACCTTCTCGATCATCCCGTGCATCGACTTGCCCTCGTACACCGGGTCGGTCAGCATCGCCTCGAAGCGCGCGCTCAGGCGGATCGCCTCCAGCGTTCCTTCGTTGGGCAGGCCGTACTCCGGGCCGCCGAAGCGGGTGTCGAGCACCACGTCCTTCTCGGTGATGTCGCGCCCGAGCTCGACCAGTTCGGCCGTGTTCTTCGCGATGCGAAGCACTTGGTCGTAGGTCTTCTCCGGCTTGGCCGATGCGTCGATGCCGATCACGCGGTCGGCCCGGCCGTCGGCCGCGAAGCCGACCACCATGCCGGCCTGCGTGCTGCCGGTCACGGCACAGACCACGATGTAGTCGAACTTGAAGCCCAGTTCGGCCTCCTGCTGGCGAACCTCTTCGGCGAAGGCCACGAAGCCCAGGCCGCCCTTCGGGTGCTCGGAGCAGCCGGCGGGAATCGGGAAGGGCTTGCCGCCGGCCTGGCGCACGCTCTCCATCGCGTCTTCCCAGCTCTTGCGGATGCCGATGTCGAAGCCCGCAGCGTCGAGGCGCACGTCGGCGCCCATGATGCGCGACATCTCGATGTTGCCGACCCGGTCGTACACCGCATCGGAATAGTTCACCCAGTTCTCCTGCACGAGCACGCACTTGAGGCCCAGGTGCGCCGCCACCGCCGCGACCTGGCGCGTCTGGTTCGACTGGATGCCGCCGATGGACACCAGCGTGTCATAGCCGCCTTCGAGCGCTTCGGGGATGAGGTATTCCAGCTTGCGCGTCTTGTTGCCGCCGAAGGCCAGGCCGCTGTTGCAGTCCTCGCGCTTGGCATAGAGCTCGACCTTGCCGCCCAGATGCGCACTGAGCCGCTTGAGCGGCTGGATGGGCGTGGGGCCGAAGGTTAATGGATAGCGCGGGAATTTCTGCAGATTCATGAGTGAAGTCCTGGTGAGTTCGACAGCCAATGTGTGGACTCGATCTTAGGAATGAAGCCGCGCCACAGGGTTGCAAAATAGGCGCTACTCGCCGAATCGATCGGCCTTCAGAATCCATTGATCGTTTTTTTATTGCGGAGATCGAAGCATGGTCACAACAAAACGCCGAACGCAAAGCGCCGCCGCTGCGGCGTCCCTGAAAGACACGCTGGACCGCACCGACCGGGCCATCCTGCGTGCGCTGCAGCGCGACGCGTCGGTCTCCAACGTCGCGCTGGCGGCCAAGGTGAATCTCAGCGCGCCGGCCTGCCTGCGCCGCGTGGAACGCCTCAAGGCGATGGGCATGATCCGCGGCATCGTCGCGCTGCTGGAGCCGCGTGCGCTCGACGCGGGCATGCTGGTGATGATCGGCGTGGTGCTCGACCGCTCCACGCCCGAGTCCTTCGCCGACTTCGAGAAGGCCGTGCAGAAGGTCTCCGGCTGCCTCGAATGCCACGTGGTGACCGGCGAGTTCGACTACTTCATGATGCTGCGCACGCGCGACCACGAGAGCTTCAACCGGCTGCACGCCGAGCAGCTGCTCTACCTGCCGGGCGTGCGGCAGGTGCGCAGCTTCATGGTGTTGAAGGAGGTGCTGTCGACGACGCAACTGACGGTGTAGCGCACACGGTTCCAGGCACCGGGCTCACGTCGATCGGCCGTACGACAAGCGCCGTACCTCAGCGGCCATAGGCCTTCCGTGGTCTGGTGGAGGCCGCGTGCTTCGCGGACCATCGGCGCCCGGCCCCATCCCGTCTTGCAGGGCCACCCAACCTGGTAGCCCGTCATGTTCACTTACTCGTATTCAAAAGCTCTGACCATCCTCGCGCTCGGCGCCGCACTCGCCGGCTGCGGCCCGTCGAATAAGCCACCGACCTCGCTGTTCTGGGATGTCCCGCCGCCGATCGCCAGCACCGAAGCCGTGCTGGTGGCGGGCGCCGCCTACATCGGCGACGTGTTCGCCGAAGCGGAGCAGCAGCTCAAGCAGGCGGGCGAACCGTCGGAACCGGCACCGAGCTTCTGATGCCCACCCGTGCGCGCTGGCGCGGCGCTATGGCGCGTGCAAGGAAGACGACCCGCGCACCACGAGCTCGCCGGGCAACAGCCGCTGGCGCGCTGCGCATTCGAGCCCGCGCAGGCGTTCGATCAGGCAGCCGGCCGCTGCGCGACCGATCTCGTCGGTCGGCTGCGCCAGCGTCGTGAGGCCTGGGCCGATCAACGGCGCCCATTCGGGATCGTCGAAGCCGACGAAGCCCAGCTCGCGGCCGAAGTGCCAGCCCAGCTGCGTCATGGCCGCCGCCACGCGCAACGTGACCACCGCATTACCCGCGATCACCGCGGCCTGGCGCCGCCCGCGCCTGGCGCGCTGGTGCAGGGCCCGCAGCGCCGCTTCCAGGCCCGCGGTGTCGCCCTCCTCGCTCTCGAAGACCTCGCCCTTGACCTGCGGCGCGTGCGCCGTCACGCAGTCGTGGAAGGCCGCGGCCCGCTCGCGCCGCGTGCTCACGCCCTTCTGCGGCTCGGTGATGTAGAGCAGCTCGCGCCAGCCGCCGCCCCGCAGATGCTCGCAGACCTGTGCCATCGCGCCTGCGTTGTCGAGCGAGACGAAGTCCGCGTGCATGCCTGCATGGCGCCGATCGACCAGGACCGCCGGCTTGCCGTGCAGCGCCACCGCGTCGACCGCGCCCGCACCGCGGCCCAGCGTGTTGAGGATGAAGCCGTCAACCTGGTAACCCGCCAGCGCATCGATAGCTTCGCGCTCTCGCCCGCTCTCGTTGCCGAGGTTGAACAGCATCACGAGGTAGCCGGCGTCCTGGCAGGCCTTCTCGGCGCCGCGCAGCACGGCCACCGAATAGGGGTTGGTGATGTCGGCCACGATCAGGCCGATGAGGCGCGACTTGCCGCGGCTCAGGGCCTGTGCCATCGGACTCGGTGAATAGCCGAGCGCGGCGATGGCCGTCTCGACCCGCGTCGCGATGTCGGGGCTCAGCAGGCGTTCGCGGTGGTTGAGGAAGCGCGATACCGTCGCCTTCGACACGCCCGCGGCGGCCGCCACGTCGGCGATGGTGGCCCGCTGGCCGGCGGGCTTGGGGCGCGGCGCGCGGGTGCTCACACGGCCGCCGTGTCGTAGACGGCGCCCGGCCGTTCACCGGCCAGCGCCTGCAGCAGGTTGGTGGTCGCGAGCTCGGCCATCGCATGGCGCGTCTCGTGCGTGGCGGAGCCGATGTGCGGCAGCGGCGTGACGCGCGGGTGCGTGCGCAGGGCCGAATCCATCGGTAGCGGCTCCTTGGCGAACACGTCGAGGCCAGCGGCACGCAGATGGCCGCTGTCGAGCGCGGCGAGCAACGCGGCTTCGTTCACCGTGGCGCCGCGGCCGCCGTTGATGAAGATGGCGCCCGGCTTCATCGCAGCGAAGAGTTGGGCATCGATCATGCCGCGCGTGGCATCGGACAAGGGCAGCATCGCGACCACGAAGTCGGCGCGCGCCAGCAGGTCGTTCAGCGGCGTGTGGGTCGCGCGGCCTTGCAGCTCCGGCGCCTGCGCGGCCAGATCGACCGGCCGGCGCGCGTGGTAGAGCACCGGCATGCCGAAGCCGAGCGCCGCGCGGCGGGCGATGGCCTGCCCGATGCGGCCGAAGCCCAGCAGGCCGATCGTCTTGCCATGCACGTCGAAGCCGAACAGGTCTTCGCCGATGTTCTTCGTCCAGCGGCCCTCGCGCACGAGGTTGGCCAGTTCGACCACGCGGCGGCTGGTCGCCATCAGCAACGCGAACACGGTGTCGGCCACCGTCTCGTCGAGCACGCCGGGCGTGTGGCACAGCACGATGCCGCGCGTGTGAAGGTCGGCCAGCGCGTAGTTGTCGACGCCGACCGACACGCTGGAGATGACTTCGAGCTGCGGCGCGCGCTCGAGCAGCGCGGCATCGACCGGGTAGCTGGAGCCGATGAGTCCGTGCGCGGTCGGCAGCGCGGCGTCGAAGGCGGCGAGGTCGTGCTTCGGGTCGGCCACCACGACATGGTGCGCAGCCTGCAGGCGCGCCAGCTGGTCGGGCGGCAGTTCGCGAAAGACGACGATGTTCTTCTTGCTCGATGCGTTCACAGTCCGGCCTCCTCCAGTTGCGCCCGCGTCGGCAGGCCTTCGGTATCCCCCAGCACCTGCACGGCCCGCGCGCCGATCCAGCAGCCGCGGCGCACTGCGTCGGGCACGCTGCGGCCTTCGAGCAGGGCGCTGATCACGCCCGCCGCGAAGCCATCGCCAGCGCCCACGGTGTCGATCACTTCCTTGACCGGAAAGCCCGCCACGCGACCGGTGCCGGCCACGTCGCTGTCGTAGTACGCGCCCTCGGCGCCGAGCTTGACGACGACCAGCTTGGCGCCGAGCTGGCGATAGAACCGCGCAACGCCTTCGGGTGTGCTTTCGCCGGTGAGCAGCACGCCCTCTTCCATGCCCGGCAGCACCCAGTCGGCGCGTGACGCGAGGTCGTTGATGGCGCTGCGCATCGCCTCGGTCGATGCCCACAACGTGGGGCGCAGGTTCGGGTCGAAGGAGATGGTGCGGCCGGCGGCGCGCATCACGTCCATGGTCTTGATCGCGGCCGGCAGCGTGGTCGCCGAGATGGCCGGGAACACGCCGGTGGCGTGCAGGTGACGGGCGGAAGTGAGCCAGGCCACGTCGACATCGTCGACCGTCATCTGGCTCGCGGCCGAGCCCTTGCGGTGGTACTCGACCGGCGGGTCGCTGCCGTCGGTGACGCGGCCCTTGAACTGGAAGCCGGTCTTCTGCGTCGCATCGCAGATGACGTGCGAACAGTCGATGCCCTCCGCCTTCATCGTCGCGAGCAGGCAGCGGCCCATCGAGTCGGTGCCGAGCCGGCTGGCCCAGCCGACCTTGAGGCCCAGGCGCGACAGGCCGATGGCCACGTTGGTCTCGGCGCCGGCGGTGCGCTTGTGGAAGGACTGCGCGTCTTCCAGCGGGCCGGGCCGGTCGGCCACCAACAGCAGCATGGCTTCGCCGAACAGGGCAACGTCGAAAGCGGTGTCAGTCATGGTCAGGCGCGGACTGCGCGGATGATGTCGATCTGCTGCCGCGTGACAGCCAGCAGGTCGTCGCCGATCAACGGGTATTCGATGGCGTGCGGCACGTCGGCCGGCAATGCGCGCAGCACGGCACGCCAAGGTGCCGCCGACTCGGTGAGCGGCACCGCCACCCACTTGGCGGGCAGCCGCTGCACGCCCTTGCAATGCACGTAGCGCACGCGATGGCCGAGGGCCTTGGCCGCTTCGAGCGGGCATTCGCCGACCCAGTGCCAGTTGCCCATGTCGAAGGTCATGCCCAGGTTCAGGCCGGCGCGGTCGGCCACGTCGAAGAAGGTCTGCAGCGCGGGCAAGGTGCCGGCGCCGACGGTCTGGTCGTTCTCGATCAGCAGCTCGATGCGCGTTTCGGACAGCGCCACCTTCAGGCCCCACAGCGAGCCGTGCGAGGACGCGCGGAAGTCGCCGATCGCCATCTTCAGGCGCTTGGCGCCGAGCGTCGTCGCCGCGGCGATGCCGCGCTGCAGGGCGGCGTTGTCGAGCCAGCCGCCTTCGGCCCACAGGCCCTCAGGGCTGCTGTAGACCGAGGCATGGCCGGCCAGTGTGGGCAGTTCGGCTGCGGGGTCGCGCAGCAGTTCGCCGCGCACCTCGACCGAATCGGCACCCGCCGCTCGCGCGAGTTGCGCGCACCACAGTTGGCCGTGCCGGCCCACCTCGGCGGCGCCGAACGAAGACAGCGAGATCAATACCGGAAGTGTGGCCATCAATGCGCCTGGTGCGAGGAAAGAATCTGCCCGAGAAACTGCCTGGTCTTCTCGTTCTGCGGGTTGCCGAAGAACTCGGTCGGTGGTGCCTGTTCGATGATCTTGCCGTCGGCCATGAAGATCACGCGGTCGGCCACGCTGCGGGCGAAGCCCATCTCGTGCGTCACGCACAGCATGGTCATGCCGTCGTCGGCCAGCGAGATCATGGTGTCGAGCACTTCCTTGACCATCTCCGGGTCGAGCGCCGAGGTGGGCTCGTCGAACAGCATGATCTTGGGCGTCATGCACAGCGCGCGCGCAATGGCCACGCGCTGCTGCTGCCCGCCGGAGAGCTGGCTCGGGTACTTCTTCGCCTGTTCGGGAATGCGCACACGGGTGAGGTACTTCATCGCCACCTCCTCGGCCTGCGCCTTGCTCATGCCGCGCGAGCGCATCGGCGCCAGCGTGCAGTTCTCGAGGATGGTGAGGTGCGGGAACAGGTTGAACTGCTGGAACACCATGCCGACCTCGGCGCGCACCGCGTCGACGTTCTTGCCGCCGGCGGTGAGGTCGATGCCGTCGACCACGATGCGGCCCTGCTGCACCGTCTCGAGCCGGTTGATGCAGCGGATGAGCGTCGACTTCCCCGAGCCCGACGGCCCGCAGATCACGATGCGCTCGCCCGCGCGCACCGCGAGGTCGATGCCGGTCAACACCTGGAATTCGCCGTACCACTTGTTCACGCCCTCGAGGCGGATGATGGGCTCGGCGCCGTTCGTCGTCACTGCGTCGGTCATGGAAGTTCCGTCAGGTCGTGCTTACTGCAGCTTGGGCAGGTCGGCGCCCAGCCACTTTTGATACAGCTTGTTGAGTTCACCGTTGGCGGTGTTCTTCGCGACGAAGTCGTTCACGGCCTTGGTCAGCTCGTCCTGGCCCGGACGCATGGCGATGCCCATGGCCTGCTGCATCAGGTTGAACTTGTTCTCGAAGGTGTTCGGCGGCACGCGCTTGGCGATCTGCGCGGCCACGGTGACCGAGCAGCCGATGGCGTCGACCTGGCCCGACATCAGCGCCTGCATGGCCGATGCGTCGTCGTCGAAGCGGCGGATCTCGGTGCCTTCCGGTGCAGCCTTGGTCACGGCGACGTCCTGCGTCGATGCGCGGGCCACGCCGATGCGCTGACCCTTCAGGTCGGCACCGGACTTGATGTTGGCGCTGGTCTTGCCGTACAGCACGATGGTCGCGGCGGCGTAGGGCGTGGAGAACTGCACCTGCTTCGCGCGCTCGGGCGTGACGGCCAGCGAGGCGACCAGCAGGTCGACCTTGTTGGTCAGCAGGAAGGGAATGCGGTTCGGGCCGGTGACCGGCACGATGTTGGCCTTGACGCCCCAGTCCTTGGCCAGCAGCTTGGCCACGTCGGCGTCGTAGCCGTCGGGTTCGTTCTTGGCGTTGGTCGTGCCGTAGGGCGGGAAGTCGACCAGCATGCCGATGGTGATCTCGCCCTTCTTCTTGATGTCGGCCACCGACTGCGCGGCGGCGAAGGGGGCGAAGACGGTGAGCGCGGCGCCCAGGCCGAGGGCGGCCAGTGCGGCGGTGGTGCTGCGGCGGGTGGTGTTGAACGAGGTCATGTCGAAGTCTCCTAGGTTGGGATCGAAACGGGAAAGATGAAAGCGGTGTCAGCGTGCGAGCGCGAGGTTGCGCTTGCGTTCCATGCGGGCCGCCAGCAGCGACAGCGGCCAGCAGATCGCGAAGTAGATGGCGGCCACGGTTGTGAAGACGTACAGCGGCTGGAAGGTCGCGTTGTTGATGATCTGCCCGGCGCGCGTGATCTCGGTGAAGCCGATGATGGCCGCCAGTGAGGTGCCCTTGATGATCTGCACCACGTAGCCGACCGTCGGCGCCAGCGCGATCTTGAAGGCCTGCGGCAGCACCACGTCGCGCATGCGCGAGGCGTACTTGAGGTTGAGCGCATGCGCCGCCTCGATCTGCCCGCGCGGGATCGCCTCGATACAGCCGCGCCAGATCTCGCCCAGGAAGGCCGCACTGTTGAGGATGAGCGCCGCGCCGGCGGCGATCCATGGGTTGATGTCCAGCCCCAGCACCGGGGCGCCGAAGAAGATCAGGAAGAGCTGCAGCAGCAGCGGCGTGCCCTGGAAGATCTGGATGAAGCCGATGGCGAGGCCGCGTGCGGTCTTGCTCTCGGACGTGCGGGCCAGCGCGATGACCAGGCCGAGGATCGCACCGCCGACGAAGGCGATGGCCGACAGCGCCAGGGTCCACTTGGCGGCTTCGAGGATGAAGAGGAATTCGGGATAGCCGAAGGTACGCATGAGTGTTCTCCGGGCTTATCGACGATCGGGGTAGTTGAGCGTGCGCTGGTAGATCAGCTTGAACAGGGCCGAGAAGGCCATCGCCAGCACCAGGTAGATGGCGGCGACCACGATGTAGATCTCGAAGCTGCGGAAGGTCTGCGACTGCAGGTTGGCCGCGACCGAGGTCAGGTCGTCCGCCGAGATGACCGACACCACCGCCGAGCTCAGCATCAGCAGGATGAACTGGCTGGTGAGCGCCGGGTAGATCGCCTTGAGCGCCGGCTTGATGATGATGAAGCGGAAGATCTCCCAGGGCTTGAGGTTGAGCGCCCTGCCCGCCTCGATCTGGCCACGCGGGATCGACTCGATGCCGGCGCGGATGATCTCCGTGGCATACGCGCCGAGGTTCACCACCATGGCCGTCAGCGCCGCCGTGTAGGGCGACCAGCGCAGCCCGATGGCCGGCAATGCGAAGAAAAAGAAGAACAACTGCACCAGGAACGGCGTGTTGCGGATCACCTCGATGTAGGCATTGACGATGAAGCGCAGCCAGCTCGGCCCGGAGGTCTTGCCCCAGGCGCAGAACACTGCCACAACGAGGCCGAGCGCGGTGGCGATGAGCGACAGCTGGACGGTGATCCAGGTGCCCTTGAGCAGCAGCGGCCAGGCCGCGAAGACCGCGTCGAACTGGAATTGGTAATTCACGGAATAGGCCCCGCGGACAGGGATCGGTGCATGGGCTGAGCAGTGTATGAAACCGGTTTCAGACCGGCATCGGTGTTTACCCTGCATGCCAGAAGACCGCGGGTTCAAGGCTCGCCCACGGCCCGCTGCCATCCTCCGTCACGCCCTTGGCCACGCCATGTTTCCCCGAGCGAATCCTCCTCGGCATCGAGTTGCAATAGTTGAGAAAATGTTACAGTAGGAAACAATCATGAACCAAATGCGCCGACGGGATTTGCACTCGGTCGGCACCGCTCCCGCCCTCACCGAGACCTCCGTGACACGTCCGACCTCCGCACTCATCCCGCGCGCCGCTCCTGCCCTCGCCCTCGCCAGCGCCCTCCTGTTGATCACCGGTTGCTCATCGCTGACGCTCGACAGCGCCAGATTGAGCGCCGCCGAGGTGAAGTCCACCCTCGCGGCCGACAGGGAGGCGCTCGCGCGCGATGTCGAACCGCTCGCCGGGCCGCTGACGATGGAAGGCGCGGTGGCTCGTGCCATCAAGTACAACGCGGATCGCCGTTACCGTGCGATGGAAGAGGCCGTCGCCATGGGCGCCTTCGAGGTCGGCCAGTTCGACATGCTGCCCAAGGTGATCGCCTCGGCCGGCTACCGCAACCGCAGCAACGACCTGATCACACGCAGCACCGACTCCGTCACGGGCCAGCCTTCGCTCGCCAACCCGTACATCTCGTCGAGCCGCGAAGCGTGGACCGGCGACGTCGGCATTTCCTGGAGCCTGCTCGACTTCGGCCAGAGCTACTACGCGGCGAGGCAGAACGCCGACCGCGTGCTGATCGCGGGCGAGCGCCGTCGCAAGGCCCTGCACAACCTGATGCAGGAAGTGCGCGCCGCCTACTGGCGCGTGGTCGCAGCACAGCAGTTGCTGCCCGTGCTGCGCACGACCATCACCGACTCGGAAGCCGCGCTGCAGGATTCGCAGAAGGTCGAGGCCGCCAAGATCCGCTCACCGCTGGAACCGCTGCGCTACCAGCGGCAGCTGCTGGAGAACCTGCGCCTGCTGGAGCTGATCGAGCAGGAGCTGTCCACCGCGCGCGTGGAACTCGCCTCGCTGACCAACCTGCCGCTCGCGAGCACCTTCACCGTGGTCGAACCGGCCGCCGACAACAACGGCGGCTGGCTGCAGCAGCCCGTCGAACAGCTCGAGGAGTTCGCGCTGATGCGCAACCCCGATCTGCGCGAAGGCATGTACAACGCCCGCATCGCGCAGCAGGAAACCCGCCGCACGCTGCTCAAGCTCTTCCCCGGGGTGTCCTTCAACTACGGCTTCCGCAGCAGCAGCGACTCGTACCTCATCCACCGCCAATGGACGGAGACCGGCGCGCAGATCTCCTTCAACCTGCTGGGCCTCTTGTCCGCGCCGGCCCAGATGCGCCTGGCCGACACGGGGGTCGCGCTGGCCAACCAGCGCCGCATGGCCACGCAGATGGCCGTGCTCACGCAACTGCACATCGCCCGCCTGCAATATGCGAACGCGACGAGCCAGCTGGCGCGCGCCGATGCCATCGTGGGCGTCGACAACCGCCTGGCACAGCAGGTGGCCAACCAGGAAGAAGCCCGGAAGATGACGGTCCTGGACCGCGTGTCGCAGCAGAGCGCGGCGGTGCTGTCGCAGCTGCGCCGCTACCAGGCGCTGTCGAACAGCCAGGCCGCGGCATCGCGGCTGCAGGCCACCCTGGGCCTCGAACCCGTGGTGCCCGACGCGGCCACCACGCCGCTGTCGGACCTCACCACCGCCGTGGCGGCCTCGATGCAGTCCTGGAACCGGGGGCAGCTGCCGCCGGCCGAGGCCGCACCGTGAGCGTCGCTGCAAGCCTGCGGTGGTCGCTGGCCGCCTGGAGTCTGGCGATGGCGTGCACGCCGCCGGTCTGGGCCGCCAGCGAGACGGCGCTCGACATGCGCGAGATCCGCGCGCAGCTCGCCCCCCGGCGCTACACGACGGTGGCCGCCGAGATCGGCGCCAAGATCACGCGCCTGCCGGTCGTCGAGGGCTCGGCCTTCCGGCAGGGGCAGGTGCTCGTGCAGTTCGACTGCTCGCTGCAACAGGCGCAGCTGGCCCGCGCGCAGGCCGCGCTGATGGCCGCCGACACCAACTGGCGCGGCAACCAGAAGCTGGCCGAACTCAATTCGGTCGGCACCGTCGAGCTGGAGATGTCCAAGGCGGAGACGCTCAAGGCCCAGGCCGAAGTCGCCGCCAACCGCGCGCTGCTCGGCAAGTGCCAGGTCGCCGCGCCGTATGCGGGCCGCGTCGCCGAACAGAAGGTGCGTGAACAGCAGTACGTGCAGCCCGGTCAGGCGCTGCTCGAGATCCTGGACGACAGCACGCTCGAGCTCGAGTTCATCGTGCCTTCACGGTGGCTCGTCTGGCTGCGCAACGGCTCGACCTTCCAGGTGAGCATCGACGAGACGGGCAAGACCTACCCGGCCAAGGTGCAGCGCATCGGCGCGCGGGTCGACCCGGTCACGCAGTCGATCAAGCTGAACGCGGTGATCGACGGCCGCTTCGCCGAGCTCATGGCCGGCATGAGCGGCAAGGTGCTGATCGCGCCGCCGGCACGCTGAGGCCTTGCCCGACCCCATCCCCGCGGAGATTCCGCGCCCAGTCCCTGCGCCACGGTGCGCCCCGAGGAGCCCCTCTTGTCCCCTTCGACCCCGTTCCTTTCGCGCATCGCCGGGCGCACCACGACGCAACGGCCCCTGCGCCGGACCTCGCAGCTCCTGTCGCTGGAGCAGCGCTTCATGTTCGACGGCGCGGCCGTCGATGCGGCACACGCCGCCGAGCCGGCGCATGACAGCGCACCGCCGCCCGTGCCGCCCGCTGTCGAGGTGCGCGCGCCTGAGCCGGCGCGCGACCAGGGCAAGAAGGAAGTGGTGCTGGTCGACACCTCGCTGGCCGACTACAAGACATTGGAAGCCGGCGTGCGCGAGGGCGTCGGCATCGTCGAGTTCGACGGCACGAAGGACGGCCTCGCGCAGATCGCCGCCTGGGCCGCCAGCCAGGAAGGCTACGATGCCATCCACATCCTCTCGCACGGATCGGAAGGCGTGATCAACCTCGGCAGCATGCAGCTTAACCAAGCGTCGCTGGTGAGCTCCGCCGTGCAAACCGAACTGACCCGGCTGGGCCAGGCGTTGAGCACCGACGGGGACCTGCTGTTGTATGGCTGTGATGTCGGCGCCGGCGCCGGCAGCGCGCTGCTGTCGGGCATCGCGAAGGCCACCGGCGCCGACGTCGCCGCCTCGACCGACACCACCGGCGCCGCGCGCCTCGGTGGCAACTGGACCCTGGAAGCGCACGACGGCACCATCGACGCGCGCGAACTGGCGCTGACGCAGTACGACGGCGCGCTGACGCTGGTGCCTTTCATCTACGGCACCGACGCCGACGAGTCGATGCCGCGCACCTCCATCGTCAAGACCGTGTCCGGACACAACATCACCTTCACCGGCCCGGAGATGTACCTCTTCGCCAACGGCACTCCGGACGACGGTCTGTATCCCTACGCCTCCGACGGCAGCAACGGAGTGAGGCTCACCGTCACGGCCGCGGCCGGGTACTCCTTCGACATCAGCTCCTTCGGCGTCCAGGCCATCAGCGGGGCGGTCAATTTCAACATCACCTGGGCCGACGGCACCACCTCGTCCTTCACCCAGAGCGGCTTCAACATGGCTGGCGTGGTCTCGACGGTATCGGGCTTCAACACCGCGCTCGACGACATGCGCAGCGTCACGATCACATCGAGCGACTACACGACCTTCCAAAACTTCAACATCACCGACGTCAAGCTGCTGCCGCCAGTCGCGAAGGTCAACAGCGCGAGCCTGGGGGCTGACACTGGGACTAGCGGCAGCGACTTCATCACCAATACGGCTGCCCAGCTCATCAGCGGCACGCTGTCGGCCAACCTGGCCAGCGGCGAAAAGGTCCAGGTTTCCTACGACAACGGCAGCACCTGGAGCGACGCCACCACCTATACGGTCGGCACCGCCGCCTGGAGCACCACCACGACGCTGGCCGGCAACGGCACTTTTGTGGCCCGCGTGGCCAATGTCGATGCCACGAGCACCGCCTACACGCACACCTACACGCTCGACACCGCCGCACCGACCACCAGCTTCAGCGGCATCGCGCTGTCGGCCGATACCGGCACCAGCAGCACCGACCTCATCACCAAGACCGCGTCCCAGACCATCACTGCCACGCTCAGCGGCGCGCCGGCCGGCACCGACGTCGTCTGGGGTTCGGTCGACGGCGGCAGCAGCTGGATCGACATCACCAGCAAGGTCAGCGGCACCACGCTGAGCTGGAACGGCGCCACGCTCGGCGCCGGCAGCAACTCGATCATGCTCAAGGTCACCGACGCCGCCGGCAACGACAGCTCGCTGAGCTTCCAGAACTACACCCTCGACACCACCGCGCCCACCAAGAGCGTGGCCACGGCCGCCTTCTCCAACGACAGCGGCAGCTCCTCGACGGATTTCATCACCAGCCAGGCCGCGCAAACCGTCAGCGGCACCCTGTCGGCCAACCTGGCCAGCGGCGAGACCGTCTATGTCTCGCTCGACAACGGCGCCACCTGGAGCGCCGCCGCGGCCACCGTCGGCACCAACGCCTGGTCGCTGGCCGGCCGCACGCTGACTGCCAGCAACACGCTCAGGGTCAAGGTCAGCGACACCGCCGGCAACGACGGCGCCGTGCTGTCGCAGGCCTATGTCTACGACACCACCGCGCCGACCACCACTTTCGGCGGACTGGCGCTGTCGGCCGACACCGGCGCCAGCAGCAGCGATTTCATCACCCGCACCGCGGCGCAGACCATCAGCGCCACGCTGAGCGGCACGCTGGCCGGTGGTGACATCCTGTACGGCTCGCTCGATGGCGGCGCCACCTGGACCGACATCACCGGCAAGCTCAGCGGGATGACGCTGACGTGGAACGGCGTCACCCTGGGCAGCAGCGACACGCTGCAATTGAAGGTGGTCGACGCCGCCGGCAACGAGGGCGCCGTGCGCAGCCGGGCCTATGTGCTCGACACCAGCGCGCCGGCCACACCCGGCACCCCGGTGCTGGCCAGCGGCAGCGATGGCGGCATCTCGAACAGCGACGGCATCACCAACGACAGCACACCGACCTTCACGGGCACCGCGGAAAGCGGCAGCACCGTTAGCGTCTACGACGGCGCGACGCTGCTGGGCACCGTCGTGGCCACCGGCGACAGCTGGAACTTTACCGCCGGCTCACTGAGCCAAGGCGGACACACCATCACCGCCGTGTCGACCGACACGGCCGGCAACGCCTCCGCCGCCTCCGCCGGGCGGACCATCACCATCGACACCACCGCACCGGCGGTCAACTCCGTCGCCGTGCCGGCCAACAACACCTATTACAGCGGCGACGCGCTGGACTTCACTGTCAACTTCAACGAAGCGGTCATCGTCGACACCACCGGCGGCACGCCGCGCATCGCCATGGTGGTCGGCGCCACCACGCGCTACGCCAGCTATGTGGCGGGCTCGGGCAGCAGCGCACTGATCTTCCGCTACACCGTGGTCAATGGCGACACCGATAGCAACGGCATCACGGTCGGCGCACTGTCGCTCAACGGCGGCTCGCTGAGAGACACCGCCGGCAACGACGCCACGACCACGCTCAACAGCGTCGGCAGCACCGTCACGGTACTGGTCGACGGCTCGCAGCCGAGCGTCACCGCCATTGGCGCCAGCACCGCCGACGGCAGCTACGGCGCCGGTGCCGTCATCACCATCACCGTGGACTTCAGCAGCGCGGTCACGGTCGACACCAGCGGCGGCACGCCGACCCTGGCGCTCGGCAGCGGCGGCAGCGCCACCTACACCGGCGGCTCCGGCAGCAGCACCCTGAGCTTCAGCTACGTCGTCGCGGCCGGGCAGAACAGCGCCGACCTCGACTACAGCGCGAGCAGCGCGCTGGCCCTGAACGGCGCGACGATCACCGAAGTCGGCGGCGCCCAGCGCAGCGCCTCGGTGGTGCTCGCCACCCCTGGCACGGCCGGCTCGCTGGGCGCCAACAAGAACATCGTCATCGACACCGCCGCGCCCACCACCACCGTGGCCGACGCCGCCTTCTCGGCCGACAGCGGTTCCTCGGGCAGCGACTTCGTCACCAACACCGCCGCGCAAACCATCAGCGGCACCCTGTCGGCCAATCTGGCCAGCGGCGAGCACGTCTACGTCTCGCTCGACAACGGCGCCAGCTGGGCCCAGGCCGCCGCCAGCGCCGGCAGCAACAGCTGGTCGCTGGCCGGCCAGACGCTGACCGGCAGCAACACCCTGCGGGTGCGTGTGGTCGACGACGCAGGCAACATCGGCGCGGCGTATGCGCAGGCCTATGTGCTCGACACCACGGCGCCGAGCACCGGCTTCAGCAACGTCGCGCTGTCGGCCGACACCGGGGTGCCCGGCGACCTGATCACGAACACCGCCGCCCAGACCATCAGTGCCACGCTGAGCAGCGCGCCGGCCGCCGGCGACGTGGTCTATGGCTCGCTGGACAACGGCGCGACCTGGACCGACATCACCAGCCAGGTCTCCGGCACCACGCTCAGCTGGACCGGCGTCACGCTGGCGGGCAGCAACACGCTGCGGCTGCGCGTGACCGATCAGGCCGGCAACAACGGGGCCGCCACCAGCCGGGCCTATGTGCTCGACACCACCGGCCCGACGACCAGCGTGGCGAGCGTCGCCTTCTCCGGCGACAGCGGCGCGTCGTCCACCGACTTCATCACGAACATCGCGGCGCAATCCGTCAGCGGCACGCTGTCGGCCAACCTGGCAGCGGGCGAGACCGTGATGGTCTCGCTCGACAACGGCGCGACCTGGAGCGCCGCCACGGCCACCGTCGGCAGCACCGCCTGGTCGCTGGCCGGCCAGACGCTGAGCGCCAGCAACACCCTGCAGGTCAAGGTGGTCGATACCGCCGGCAACGACGGCGCCGTGCTGTCCCAGGCCTATGTCTACGACACGGCGGCCACGGTCCCGACCGTCGACCCGCTGTCGACGACCAGCCTCACGCCGGTTCTCGGCGGGACGGCCACGCTGGCCGCGGGCGAGACGATGACCGTGAGCGTCGGCGGCGCCACCTACGACGTCACGCCGACGGCGGGCGCCTGGCGCCTGGACCTGTCGACGGCCGTACCGGTCAGCGGCACGCTGACGCTGGCGCTGAACCAGCGCTACGAGGTGGTGGCGTCCGTCACCGACCTCGCCGGCAACAGCGCGGCCGACGCGACGGTCGGCGAACTGACGCTGGGCACGGCGCCCGCCACCACGGTCACGGGCGTCGCGTTCTCGGCCGACCAGGGCGCCAGTGCCAGCGACTTCGTGACCAACGCCGCCGGCCAGACGATCAGCGGCGGCCTCTCCGCGGCGCTCGCGGCCGGCGAGTCGGTCCAGGTGTCGCTCGACGGCGGCAGCACCTGGCGCCCGGCGGCGGCGACCGTCGGGTCGACGCAGTGGTCGATCGACGCCACGCTGCCGGCGGGCAGCGGCACCCTGGCGGTGCGCGTCTCCAACGCGATCGGCGGCGGCACGTCGTACCGGCAGGCCTACGTGCTGGATACGACGGCGCCCGCCAGCACGCCCGAAGGCATCGTGCGAACCGCCGACGGCGTCGTGCAGGGCAGCCTGTCGGCGCCGCTGAGCGCGGACGAAACCCTGTTCGCCTCCCGCGACGGCGGGCAGAACTGGTTCGCCGTCGCGGTGGATGCCGACCGCCGGGCCTGGTCGCTCTCCGGCGCCGGCGATGGGGCGATCCAGCTGCGCGTCACCGACCTGGCCGGCAACACCGGGCCGCTGCGCGACGTAGCCGCTGTGACAGCGCCCGCTCCGGCTCCGGCTCCGGCCCCGACCCCGGCCCCGGCCCCGGCCCCGGCTCCCGCCGTCCCGCCCCCCGTCTTCCAGACGCCCCCACCGCCCGTGTCGGAACCCTGGCTGCCGCCTGCCATGCCGCCGTCCGCGCCCTCCGCGGCCGGCAGCACGTCGATCGGCGTGCCCCTCGCGCCGCAGGAGGCGCGTGGGGTCGACGGCTGGCAATCGCCCCTGCTGCAGCGCGACACGCTGCAGCCCGGTGCCGTGCTGCGCGGTGGGCTCGTCGAACTGCTGGCCGTCATGCCCGGGCCCGACGGCTCCTTCGTGCGGCCGGACCAGGCGCTGTCCGGACCGGGCCCCATGACCGCAGCCGATCGCGCCGACCGTGGCGAGGTGCTGCTGGCCAGCGCGCCGATCCAGGACCTCACCGTGCGCAGCGGCGGCCGCATCGACTTCCAGCTGGGCGCGGACACCTTCGTGCACGGCGTGCCCGGCGCCGTGCTGCAGCTGAGCGCGAGAACCGCCGACGGCAGGCCGCTGCCGGCGTGGCTCAAGTTCGATGCGCGCACCGGCCGCTTCGAAGGCGTGCCCCCCTCGGGCTTCAGCGGGACGCTGACGGTGCAGGTCATGGCGCGCGACGCCCAGGGTCGCGAAGCGCTTCAGACCTTCAGGATCGTCGTCGAACGCGACGGCCGTGCGCGTGTCGCCCTCGAGGCCGGCGGCCGCAGCAGCCTGAACCAGCAACTGCGCGAGGCACGCGGCACGGCCCATGAGGGGCTGGCGGCGCTGGCAGCGGCGACACGCAGCGTGCAACGCGCCGACGAACACGCATGAACGACGCCACGCCGGCCTCCGTGCCGGCCCATCCCCTGCTCGCGCTCATCGAGCTGGGCCGGCGTGCCCGCGCGGCGGAGAGCGCGGCGGAGCTGGGGTTCCTGGCGGTCAACGACACGCGCGACCTGGTCGCGTACCGGCAGGCCGCGCTGTGGATGGCCGACGGCGGCGTGCGCGCGCTGTCCGGCGTCGTGGCCGTCGAAGGCAACGTGCCCTACACGCAGTGGCTGGACCGGCTGTGCCGCGCGCTCGCCACCCACCAGGGCACCGAGGTCGGCCCCGTGGATGTGGAAGCCCTGCCCGCGGACATCCACCACGAATGGCAGGACTGGCTGCCCACAGCGGCGACCTGGGTGCCGCTGACTGGCGCGAACGGCGCGGAAGGTGGCCTGCTGCTCGCGGGCGACGCGCCGGTGCCGCCACCCCACTACCCGCTGCTGAGCGAATGGCGCGAGATCTGGCTGCACGCCTGGCACGCACGCGCGCAGCGCCCGTCGTGGTCCCCGCTCGGCTGGGCGGGCGCGCTGCGCCGCGGCTGGCAGGGCGGCTCGGCCGGCACGCGCAGGCGACGCGGCCTGATCGCGGGCGGTGTGGTGCTGGCCGCGCTGGCGTGTCCGGTACGCCTCACGGTGCTGGCCCCGGGCGAACTGGTGCCGGCCAATCCGGTGACGGTGCGCGCGCCGCTGGACGGCGTGATCGCCGAGTTCGGCGTGCGCCCCAACCAGATGGTCGAGGCCGGCCAGATGCTCTTCGCCTTCGACCAGGCCCCGCTGGACAGCCGCCTGGAGGTCGCCCGTGAGGCACTCGCCACGGCGCGCGCCGAATACCGGCAGGCCGCGCAGATGGTGCTGAACGACCCGCGCTCGCGCGCGCAGATCGCCACCCTGCTGGGCAAGATCGCCGAGAAGGAGGCGCAGGCGGCTTTTCTCGCCGAACAGTCGCAGCGCTCGCGCGTGGTCGCGACCCGGCCGGGCATGGCCGTGTTCGACGACCCGACCGAATGGATCGGCCGCCCGGTGCAGACCGGCGAGCGCATCCTGCAGCTCGCCGCACCGGACGACGTCGAGATCGAGGCCTGGGTGCCGATCGGCGACGCGATCCCGCTGGCCGAGAAGGCGCCGCTGCAGCTCTACCTGGCTGCGTCCCCGCTGGCCTCGCTCTCGGCCACGGTGCGCACCATGAGCCTTCGCGCCACGGCGCGGCCCGATGGCAGTTACGCCTACCGCGTACGCGCCACGCTGAACGCGCCCGCCGGTCAGCGCATCGGGCTCAAGGGCACCGCCAAGCTGTCGGGCGAGCGGGTCCCGCTGGTCTACTGGATCCTGCGGCGTCCGCTGGCGGCCATCCGGCAGTTCCTGGCCCTCTGAGCGACGCGCGATGCCTGCTTCGCCCGCCTTGCCGTCCCTGCGCCAGGAGCTGTCGCTGGTGCCCGGCCCGCGCCTGACCGACGGGCAGCCGAGCTGGACCTTGCACGACCCGGTGCGCAACCTCTTCTTCCAGATCGACTGGCCGAGCTTCGAGATGCTCAGCCACTGGGCGCTGCGCGAGCCGGCCGCGATCCTCGACCGGATCCGGCGCGACACCACGCTCGACCTGGACATCGATGCCCTGCGCAACCTGCTGGCCTTCCTGCAGGAGCAGCAACTGCTGCAGCCCGCGAGCGGTGCGTCGCCCGCCATGGCCGCCGCGCTGGCCAGGCGGCGGGGGAGCTGGCATCAATGGCTGCTGCACAACTACCTGTTCTTCCGCATTCCGCTGCTCAAGCCCGACCGGTGGCTGACCTGGCTCCAGCCGCACCTGGACTTCTTCTTCTCGCGCGGCTTCGTCGGCCTCACGGCGCTGGCCGCCGTGCTGGGCATCTTCGGCGTCTACCGGGAGTCCGACCGCTTCGCCGCGACGCTGATGGACACCCTGACCTGGCGCGGCGCCCTCGCCTACGGCACGGCCATCGCCTTCGCCAAGGCCTGCCACGAGATGGGCCATGCCCTGGCCGCCAAGCGCTACGGCTGCCGCGTACCCACGATGGGCCTCGCGTTCCTGGTGATGTGGCCTGTCGCCTACACCGACACGAACGAGGTCTGGAAACTGCGCCGGCGCGAACAGCGGCTGCTCGTCGCCGGCGCGGGCATCCTCACGGAACTGGCCATCGCGGCCTGGGCCACGCTCGCCTGGGCCTGGCTGCCCGAAGGCGCACCCAAGCAGATGGCCTTCCTGCTGTCGACCACGACATGGATCGCCACGCTGGCGATCAACGCCAGCCCCTTCATGCGCTTCGACGGCTACTTCCTGCTGTCGGACTACCTGGGCCTGCCGAACCTGCACGCCCGGGCCTTCGCCCTGGCGCGCTGGGACCTGCGCGAGCGACTCTTCGGCCTGCGCGAGGCACCGCCCGAAGAGCTGCCGCACCGGCTGCGCGGCGGCCTGGTCGTCTTCGCCTGGATGGTCTGGATCTACCGGCTCGTGCTGTTCCTGGGCATCGCCGCGCTGGTCTATCACTTCTTCATCAAGGCGGTCGGCATCCTCCTCTTCGCGGTGGAGATCGGCTGGTTCGTCGCGCTCCCGCTGTGGCGCGAACTGCAGGCATGGCGCCTGCGCTGGCGGGCCATCCGCCAGAGCCGGCGCGCGCGGTGGAGCGCGGCGATCGCCGTGCTGCTGTGCGCACTGCTCGTCGTGCCTTGGCCGAGCCGGGTGCTGACGGCGGGTCTGCTGCAGCCGCAGCGGCACCTGGCGCTGTATGCGCCGCCGCATGCCGCCCTGGCCGACCTGAGCGTGGCCAGCGGGCAGACGGTGGCCGCCGGGGCGCCGCTGCTGCGCCTCACGTCGCCGGACCTGGCCCTTCGGGCCGACGAGATCACCGCACGCCAGGACCTGCTGGGTTGGCAGGCCGGCGTGGCCGGCTTCGACGAGACCGCGCGCCACGACTGGCAACTGCTGGACGACCGCCGGGCGCAGCTGCGCGCGGAACACGCCACCGTGGGCGCCGATCTCCAGCGCTACCGGCCGGTGGCGCCGTATCCGGGCATGCTGGTCGACCTCGACCCCGATCTGCGGCCCGGCGACTGGCTCAAGGAGCGGGAGCCTCTGGGCGACTTCGTCGGCATGGGTGCCTGGCAGGTCGTGACCTATGTCGACGAGGACGAGGTTCGACGGCTGCACCCCGGCGACCGCGCCGTGTTCATTCCCGACGGGTTGGGCGGCTCGGCCCTCGCCGCCCGGATCGCCGGCATCGACCGCGATGCATCCCGCACCCTGAGCGAGCCGGAACTGGCCGCCCCCGCGGGCGGCCATGTCCTGGTGCGCGAGAAAGGCGGCGTGCTGTATCCGGAGCATGCGATGTACCGCGTCGTCCTGAGCGTCGACACCGACCTGGCGCCCAACAGCCCGCTCTGGCGAGGGCGCGTGGCCATCGCCGGCGACTGGGAAGCCCCGGTCGTGAACTTCCTTCGCGCCGCCACGACGGTTGCCTGGCGCGAACTGGGCTTCTGAGCAGGCGAGCGCTGGATCAGCGGTCCAGGCCCATGATCCGGTTCCCCATGCCGATGCCCGCCGCGCTCATCGAGCGGCCGAGCGCGAGCTGCTGCGCCTCCCAGCGCGCCAGCCGGTCCTCGGCGGGCCCCTGCGCACCCACGCGCAGCGCCTGCGCCAGCGACAGCGCATTGGCCGCCGCCTTGGCGGTGCTGCCGGCGGTGTGCGGGCGCGGCACGAAGGCGGCATCGCCGATCAGCACCGTGGCGCCGAAGCGCATGCGCGGCACGCTCAGATCGACGATGGCCTGCACGAAAGGCGCCTCCGTGGCGAGCACCAGCGCGCGCAGGCTCGGCGACAGCAGGGCCAGCGCATCGCGCCGCAGCGCGGCCACGTCGCCATCCTTGGCGAGCCCGGGCGGCAGGGCCAGCGCATGCACCGAGCCGTCGCGCGCGGTCAGCAGCCGCGCGAGGCTCTCGCGATCCAGGGGGCGGTACCACACCCAGTTGCGGCGCCTCGCCCCCTCGGCCGTGGCGCCGTCCTCTCCGGGCACGAGGTATTCGAGCAGCAGGTGATCCGGCCCCTGTTGAAAGACGAAGGCCTGGCCGAGTCGGTTCGCCACCGACGTGGCCACCTCCTTCTCCGGCACGAGGCCGCGCCACGCCACGTAGCCCGCATAGCGCGGCGCGTGGCCCGGCAGCAGCTGCCCCCGCACGGCGGAGCGGGCGCCGTCGGCCCCCACCAGCAGATCGCCGGTCTCCAGGCGACCGCTCTCGAAGAGCGCCGTCACCGTTCCGACGGCCTCGCGGAAACTGACGAGCCGCTCGCCGGCATGCACGGTGCCGGACGGCAAGGCGCTGCGCATGGCCCCGTAGAGCATGTTCCAGGACGTCTGGGTCTGCGGCATGAAGCTCCGGTGCACGACGCGGTCGGCCGCATCCAGGTAGATGCGGTCGCCGGAGCGCACGCCCAGCGCGCTACCGTGCGCCACGCCGGCAAAGCGGAAGGCGTCGAGCACGTCGGGCTGCAGCACGATGCCGCCGCCGCGGCTGTCCAGCGCACTCGGCGAGCGCTCGAAGACGTCGACCGACCAGCCGGCGGCACGCAGCGTGGTGGCGGCGAGCAGTCCGCCGAGCGAACCGCCGACGACGATGGCGCGGGGCGAGGACGAGCGGGTCATGCTGCGCTCGACGTGGCGAAGGGTTGGCGAAGAGAGGTCATGAAAGACTCCTGGGGCACGGCGACGAGGGGCCGCGACCTGGCCAATGTGCGCGGCAGGCGTTTCAGCGCGATGTGCCGGCGCACCGGCTGCGCTTACAGATGCAATACGCCTGCAGCGCCATCGTCAGGTAGGCTCGCGATGCTCGACACACCATGACCGCCGACACCCCCACGCCCACCACGGACGATCGCGAGCCCTCGCTGCGCAGCGCTACGCTGTCCGACGTGACGGCCCGCCGCCTGCCGCGCCCCGAGAGCGTCACTGCGGTGATCCGGCACCACGTGCGACCCGACGCCGCCGCGGCCTACGAGCAATGGCTGCAGCGCATCGTGCCGATCGCCGAGCGCTTCCCCGGGCACCGCGGCGTGCACGTCATCCATCCGCCGGCCGGCTCGACGCTCTACACCGTCACGATCCGCTTCGACTCGCTGCTGCATGCCGAAGACTGGTTCCAGTCGACCGCGCGCCATGCGCTGCTCGACGAGGTGCTGCCGATGCTCGACAGCGACGAAGAGGTCAAGACCGTGACCGGCCTCGAGTTCTGGTTCCACCCCGGGCCGGGCCAGAAGCCGGCGCGGCGCTACAAGCAGTTCCTCATCACGCTCTGCGTCATCTTCCCGCTCACGCTGTACGTGCCCCGGGGCGTGCAATGGCTCGCCGGCTGGGTGCCGGCGCTGCACGACACCTACCTTTCCCACTTCGCCACCGCGGCCATCGTCGTGGCGCTGATGACCTACGTGCTGATGCCCCGCATCACGCGGCGCCTGGCCGGCTGGCTCTACCGCTGACACCCGAAGGCTGTGCGAACGCGGTCTGCGCTCAAGGCCTCGGGCGCCCGGATGAACTGACGGCGCGCCCTCCTTGATGCCGATCACGTTGGGCAGTTGCACCAGCCGCTCCAGCACCTCGGCCGTGTAGGCCAGCGCACCGGCACGCACGCCGGCCTGGTACAGGAACAGCGGCAGCGAGCTGTTCGACGTCGCGATGCGGTGGTGCCGCACCGCCATGTTGGCGTCTTGCGAGAGCGCCCAGGAGAACGGCGGGAACACCAGCACCGCATCAGCGCCCGCGGCCTCGGCGTCATCGACATGGCGCTGCGCCTCCAGGCTGTCTTCGGCGTTGATGCCGCACACCAGCAGCGTGTGCGACGGGCACGCCTGCCGCGCGATCTCGGTCACGCGGCGCTTCTCGTCGCGGCCGAGCATGAAGTTCTCGCCCGCATGCCCGTTGATCAGCAGGCCGGTGATGCCGTCGGCACGCGACACGGCCGACAGGTGCGCCGCCAGCGTGTCTTCGTCGATGCCGCCATCGCCCTGCAGCGGGCACACGGTGGCGGCATGGATGCCGCGGAAATGATCGAAAGACTCGGAAGGCATGGCGGCACGCGATGAAGGACTGCGGCCACCTTAGCGGCGCGCCGGGGCGGCGGCCAATGCGGTTTGGGGGCCGGTCTATAAGGGAGGCGAATAGCCCATCGATGGATGGGCCGCTATCGAGGCAGTGCTCAGATCGGGCGCTGGCGGCGGACTTGAAAATGCAGCTTCCGAGGCAACTCCCGACCATCTCCACAGGAATCGAAGTTCTCCCTGACTTGGCCCCAGCGGATAGGCCAAGGAATCTGGCCGTTTCCACAGCGATCGTGTGACCGTGTTCGCGGCGACGACGTGATCAGGTCATTCCGATGACGCTCTGCAGCAACCTCACTCGTTTGTCATCGGTGCGACAACGTGAGTTAATTTCCAAGAATGAAGTGAACTGATGTCAGTGCGAGTGCTTGATCCTTCGGCATGTCGGTTTTTCCGTTGGCTTGTTCAAGGCTGCGCGGATCATCGTGACTAAATGTTGAAGAAGTCTCGATGCTGTGCGATTATCGGCTCTCGCCGTCAACTGAATTACATGGAATGAGTCGCCAATGGTTTTCGACCAACTATTCACTGCGGAGAACTTCCGCCGCATATATGATTCCGAAAACCGCAAAGGTTCAGACTTAGCAACCCGCTTTTTCCCTACACTCGAACCGTACACGATAGCTGTACGCGACAAAGTGAAGGAAATTCGTGAATTAAGAAAAATTGAAGCCGCACTAACGGTTGCAGATTTCGAGGCAAAGTTGCTTGCAATGAAGGCTGAACTCGTTGCCTTGAAGACCGCCAAGTCAGATGCCGTTGACGTGCTGATGGATGAAATTAGCCAAAAGATACTCAAACCAAGCTTCAAAATCAGGCTGTCACAAAAGACCGGCCCGAAGAGAAAGCCGGTTTTTTGCGTCGACGCGGAGCCTGAGACATTTTTCGTCATCAAACAGCTCCAAGTAAACATCCATTACATCTACGATGTCAAACAGGCTGGCCGCCACGACTTGGCATGCCAACTTCGTGACATGCTCTCCAGCAAATTTCCGTTTGAGCTAGTCCGCACTGACATCTCTTCGTTTTATGAGAGCATTGACCGAAAACTCTTGATCGAGAAACTGGACCGAGATCAGTTATTGAGTTCTGCCTCCAGAAAATACATTAAACAAGTACTGAGCTCATACGGTGACGTTTCCGGCACGACGGTCGGTATTCCCCGCGGCGTTGGCATCAGCGCATATCTCTCTGAGCTTTATCTAAAGCCTGTGGACACAGCAATCCGAGCGCTGCCCGGCTTGGTCCTATATTGCAGGTTTGTTGATGACATTGTGGCAATTTTTGCACGACCGCCGACTGGCCAGAACCTCGGCTCGTTCAAAGACTTGATCATTGGGATTTTCGGCCGCAACGGCCTCACGCACAATTTGGACAAGACACGTGAGTTTCAACTTGCTGATGCCAGCCCAAAGAAATTCGAGTATCTGGGCTACCGATTTCTCGTCAAATCGGGCAAAGTCGAAATAAGTCCAAGCGCAGCGAAGGTGCTGAAATATCGGGCTCGGATGAATGCTGCATTTTTGGACTATTGGCGAGAAAATCCAACCAATCCGAAAAGTGCATTCAAAAATTTAGTTGCGCGCATGAAATTTCTGACAGGCAACACCCGCCTCGCCAACAGCAAGGCATTCGCGGTTACTGGCATTTACTTCAACAACTCGATCACAACCGACTTATCGAGCTTCAAGCTACTCGACAAGCAACTCAATAGAAGCACCAAGAAACTAAAACGGACAAGTCTTCAAAAGAAGCTGAAAAATTTTAAATTTTCTTCCGGCTTTGAGCAACGGCAATATCACAATTTCAGCACAAGAGAGCTAAAAATGATCGTTCAGGCTTGGAAACATGACTAAGCGGCGCGTCTCACTCACCCACAGAAAACAAAGACCCTTGCTAACGGATATGCTTCCGTTCGAAGTACCCCCAACATTTTCCAACCGAGGATATTACTGCTTTCTGAGAAAGAATAGCATTGAAATTGAAAAAGAGCAATTGCGCTGGATTTGTGACACGGATGCGCTCGATGCGATAATTCGGCTATTGTTTGGGGTCGAACCTAGTACCGCCATCACGACTGAGATTGTGACCGAATGGGGTAAACGGAAGATGCGCCGATCCGTGCCTATTCGAAAATGCGAGATGGGCACTATGCCTTTCAATTTTCGTGTCGCGCATAATCTCGATGGGCGCACGCTAAGCATTGTGCATCCGCGTAATCAGGTTGCCGTGGCGAGCTTCTACGCAACGCATAGTGCGTTAATTATTTACCATACCTCGGTTAGCGAGTTTTCTATACGCCATCCGGTCTCGGTGTCTCGCTACGCGTACTTCAAAGATAAGCTTCACGAAGAACGTTTGGATCCTGTCGCAGGAGTGGAAGAGGAGGACCGGGAGTACGAACAACTCGGCTCCTATTTCGTCTACAAAAAATATAGAAACATCCATCGATTTTTTGAATCGCACGAATATCATCGTAGCGAGAAGAAATATGATGCCATGGTACAGCTCGACGTGAGCAAATGCTTCGATAGTATTTACACTCATTCGCTGCCATGGGCCATTCTTGGCAAAGATCAAACAAAATTCAGTTTGAAGGAATCAAAAGCAACCTTTGGAGGGCAATTTGACGCCCTCATGCAAGAGCTGAATCATAACGAAACCAACGGAATCGTCATTGGCCCGGAGTTCTCTCGAATTTTCGCAGAGATAATTCTTCAATCGGTCGACGTGGAATTGATCAAAAAATTGACTGAGGCGGAAAACCTCCTCCACAAGGTGGATTATGAAATTTTCCGATATGTCGACGATTTCTTTGTTTTTTACAACAAAGAATCAACACACTTGAGGATATTCGAGGCACTTCAGAAAATTCTCAAATCCAAAAAACTAAGCATCAATACAGCCAAGATCAAGCATTATCAAAAGCCAATCATCACAGAGATCACAATCGCCAAAGAGCAAATTTCAAGCCTTCTTAATGATGTGATTAATCCTGTGTGCGAGGAGGATCTGTCTACCCTCCCCTCCACTCCGCCGAAGCAGAGCCTAGTCTGCACCATAAATGCGAATCGTCTGATCGTTCGGTATAAGTCCGCCCTCAAGGAGGCCGGCGTTACCTACGGCGATCTGTTGAATTACACCTTTGCCATCGTCGAAAACAAGCTCGAAAAGCTTCTCAAATCCTATATTTCTTGTAGCAAGTCAGATCGCGATCGCAAGCATCTCTCCAAGGCCTTAATTGCGATAATGGAGTTCGTTTTTTTCGCATACTCTGCGAGCCCAAAGGTCAATCACACAATTCGCCTCTGCCGAATGATTGCGACGTCAGTGGATTTTTTGAATTCCCAGGGCTTCCCATACGAACTGAAGCATCTGCTGTTTAAACAAGTCCACGAGAATGTGATGCAGCAGCTGGAAAAGAACGCCATGAGCGTTCACCGCGAGCTTGAGAGCCTATATCTGCTTCTTTGCTTATCGCAGATAGGCCGGGAGTACTGGCTCCCAGTATCCGTTCTGCTTCAACATTTTCTGATCGAGGCGGAAGAAAATTCCGGGGAATATATTCGTCCGGCGGGCTTCATGAGCCACTTTTCGATCACGATACTTCTTTCCTACATAAAAGACAAAGTTCGCTATGTGAAGTTGAAGACTTTTTTGGAAGCGCACGTCATCAAAAAATTTGAGCATGTTAAAGCCTATTGTCGCGAGGACGGCGAAGCGCTGATATTGATGCTCGATCTCGTAACCTGTCCTTACATCAGCACACCCACTAAGGAGTGCATCGGAAAGATTTTCGGCTTTGGTGCAGCAGAAACTTTGTCTATTCAGTCCGTCAACGATCACTGGTTTACCGCTTGGGGCAGCAAATTCAATCTCGGAAAAGAACTTGACGCGAAGCGCAGCCGTGAAGTATACTGAACACGGCGCTCCGTTTTATCCTTAATTGCTGTTGGCAGCATACACACAAGCGCCATCTCTTTCCCTATATCAACCGGGGGGAGAGTTGTGAGATGGTAGGAGCGGGCCATCTCACCCCCCCCAATCTTCGTGCTTCCGTTTAGTGATCGCAACATGCTGCGTTTCGATCTTTCTGCAAGTCGATCGGTTGTGCTGTGTCTGGGCAGACCTAATTAATTTATCGACTCAATAAACCGAAATTAAAGCTATATCCTCAACCTTGAGGAGCTATCGCTCCGGCGAACCTCGTTAAGAGGGTTGCGTGGACTCAGTGTATCTGAGTTGTTTTTGGCTCCATATCGAATTTTCTCGAGCGGCCGGCCGTAGCGGGTTGCTCCCGCACCAAAGGTTTGGCATCGTCACCCGACCTCAATTGAACGCAGAACGTAGCAGCCACGCTACTGCGCAGCACCTGTCACATCGACAGCTATCCAGCACGCTGATAGTCCCCCGCAGATATTGAATAGGTCGCCAAGGCCTCTCCGCCTCACCCCGCGTCTATCCTGAAAACGCCCCACCGCTTTTCAGGAACCCCGCATGCTCTCCGGCTTCAAGGTCATCAGCTTCAACCACTTCCACGCCGGGCCGATGGCTGCCCAGTTGCTGGCCGACATGGGGGCCGACGTGATCGCGGTGGAGCCGCTCGACGGGGCCTTCCACCGCAACTGGGCGGTGGCCAACCACTTCGTCGCGGGGCAGAGCGTGAACCTGCTGACGACCGGGCGCAACAAGCGCAGCCTGGCGCTCGACATGAAGTCCGAGGCCGGCAAGGCGGTCGCGCGCAAGCTGGTCGAGGGGGCAGACGTGGTGATGGAGAACTTCCGCCCCGGCGCCATGGCTCGGCTGGGCCCGAGCTACGAGCAGATCAAAGCCTTTAACCTGCGCATCGTCTATGCATCGGTCAGCGGCTACGGCGCGAGCGGCCCCGACCGCGACCTGCCGGGGCAGGACCTGCTGCTGCAGGCGCGCTCCGGCTTCGCCGCACGCACCGGCCACTTCATGCGCCAGCGCTTCGCGCCTTTCAAGACATCCGAGAATTGAGGGCATGCGAACCCTCCACCCCGAGCCCTTGACCGCCGCGGCCTTCGCGCCCTTCGGCGACGTCATCGAACTGGCTGGCGCGCGGCAGATGCCGATCAACGCCGGCACAACCATCCGCTTCCATGACCTGGCCCAGGTCGACGTGCTGGCCGAAGGCGGCCGCACGCTCATCAACCTGTTCCGCGCACAGCCGCGCGACGTGCCGGTGCGCCTGAGCCTGATGGAGCGCCACCCGCTGGGCTCGCAGGCCTTCCTGCCGCTGGCCGAGGCACCGTACCTCGTGGTGGTCGCGGAGGACGACCACGGTCGGCCCGGCGCGCTGCGCGCCTTCGTCAGCAGCGGCTGGCAGGGTGTGAACTACGCGCGCAACGTGTGGCACCACCCGCTGCTCGCGCTCGGCGCCGTGCGCGACTTCATCGTGGTCGACCGCGGCGGTGCCGGCGTGAACCTCGAGGAGTGTCCACTGGAGGAGGCGGTGTGCGTGGCCAGCGGCCCGTTCGACACCGCGCGTTGACCGGAACGTCCGCCGATCCGCCAGCGCGCGGCATTCGTATGGCACGATCGACCGATGCATGAGCCGTCACGCCGGATCCCGTACCGCACCTGGCCCGGCGCACTCGGTGTGGTCCTGGCCATCGGCGGCTATGTCGGCGGCCTCGTCATGTGGGACCGCCACACGCCCGGCAGCCGGCCGTTGGCGGCGGGCGAGACACTGACGGTCGGCCCGGCGCGCTTCGTCCCCGCCCCGGATTGGGAGATGGACCTGGCCCGCTCGAAGTCGGGCAACACGCTGATGCTCTTCAAGGGCAGCCACAAGTTCCGGGTGACCGCGGCCTTGTGGGAAGGCGGGCCGGACGGGCCGATGGCGCGGCAGCTGCGGCTCATGGAGCGCGGCCAGGGTCTGCGCATCGACGGCGACGTGTCCGACTTCATCAATGGCTGGGGCATGCAGGGCGTGACCTTCGCCTACTACGGGCCGAAGCTGGCCGGCCGGCTGTGGCAGGTGGTCGACCTGCAGCGCAAGGCGGTCGTGCGGATCGACTTCTACGGCGCCAACGACGGCCTGAGCGACGCACTGACCGACGCGCGCCGCATGCTCGACTCGATGGACCTCGGAGCGCCGCTGTGACCCCGATCGCCTTCGACCGCGCGCGGGCCACCTGGCCCGTCGGCACCGACTCGTTCTTCCAGCCGCGCCGCGCGGCCTTCTGGCTGCTGGTGGTGCTGATCGTCAACGGCCTTTTCTACACGGTCCAGATGTTCTCGACCGGGTTCCGTGTCGTCCCCGTCACCGCCTTCCTCGGGCTGTTCGTGTGGGGGCTGTACGCCCTCGCCTTCGTCCTGGCCTTCCGCGCACTGGACCTGCTGGAGCAGCACGCGCCGAACGCCTTCATCCTCGCCTTCGCCTGGGGCGGTTTCGGTGCGGTGTTCTTCGCGGCGCCGGCCAACGTCGCCATCCAGAACCTGTGCGCCAAGCTGGTGTCGCCCGCCTTCGCGGCGGCCTGGGGGCCGGCCATCGCGGGGCCGATCACGGAGGAATTCCTCAAGCTCGCGGGCGTCGTGCTGCTGGTGCTGGTGGCCCGCACCCAGTTCCAGACCACGCTGTCGGTGCTGATCGTCGGCGCCATGACGGGGTTGGGCTTCCAGGTGATCGAGAACCTCAGCGACACCGTCAGCGCCTCGATGAACTTCCCGCTCGAGAGCCAGGTGCTCCCGGTGCTGCTCAACCTGCTGACGCGCGGCGTGCTCGGCGGGCTGTGGACGCATGCGGCCTACACGACCATCGCGTCCTTCGGCGTCGCGTGGTTCCTGCTGCATCCGCAGCGGCCGATGGCGGCGCGGCTCGCGGCCGTCGTCGGCTGCTTCGCGCTGGCGTGGGCCATGCACTTCGTGTGGAACTCGCCGCTGCTGGAAGACCGTTTCGGCAACGGCTACGGCGACATGGCGGCGCTGCTGGTGGTCAAGGGCATCCCGGCGATGGCGGCGGCCTGGCTCCTGTGGCGCGTGGCCGCCCGCGAGAACGGGGCCTACCTCCACGAACTCGCCGCCTACTTCTTTCCCGAGCGCGACCTGATCACCGACGACGAGTGGCTGCGCCTGGGCTCGCCCGTGCTGCGCTACCAGGTCCGCCGGGCGATGGGCCGGACCTTCGGCCGGCGGGCGCGACGCCTGAAGACGCAGCTGCAGCGCGAGCAGCTGCGCCTGATCCGCAAGGCCGCGACCTATGGCCGCGGGCCGCAGACGGCGCGCCACGAACGGGCTGTACGGCGCATCCGCGCCGCGCTGGACGCGCTCATCGGCGGGCCGTCGACGCCGACCGCATGAGGGCTGCGGCCAGGGCCTGCAGCGCGAGGATCACGAAGAAATAGGCGGCGTTGTCCGAGCCCCACGACGGCGCTGCGCGGGCGCCGTCGACCATCAGTCCGGCCAGCACCGCGGGCGCAAAGGCGTAGAGCGCCTGCGCCAGGGCCACGCTGCGCGCCACCACGCGCGGCACATCGGCCGGCGCGAACTCCGCCTGCGCGATGAGCGGCGGCAGCGACGTGGCGTTGCCGATGCCGAGCCCGAAGAGCACGACGCCCAGCAGGAAGAACGCGAGGTGCTCCGGCCCGGCGACCCACAGCAGGAGCGTGCCGGCGGCCTGCACGGCGTAGCTGGCCGCTGCAGCACGGCGCCGGTCGGTGCGCCCGCGCAGCCACCGCGCCATGATCAGCCGGCCGCCCATGCCGCAACCGGTCGCCAGCGCCATGACCCCGCCGGCCAGCCGGGGGCCCATGCCGGGCGCCATCAAGGAGAAGAGCTGGGCGATCAGCCCGATCTGGGCGAAGAGGCCCAGCGACATCGCGGCGGCGAGCGTCAGGAATCGGCGGTCTCTCCAGAGCGCCGGGACGATGGCGGCGGCTGCCGGCCCCCCTGCCGGGGCTGACGCCCTGGCAGGTGCCACGCCGTCCGCGGCCTGGCCTTCGCCCAGCGGTGTCCTGGCGAGTTCACGGGTCGCGATGGACGTCACCGCCACGACCATCGCCAGCCCCACCATCATGGCGGCGGCCGGGAAGCCGACGCGCTCGATCAGCACGGCCCACAGCGGCGAGAACACCATGCCGCCGACACTGGCGCCGTTGTAGGCCTTGGCCAGCGCGAGGGGCCGCCGGTCGGCGAACCAGGGCGAGACGATCGCGTTGATGCCCGCCGCACCCAGCGGCACCCAGCCGCCGCCGGTGAGCAGGGCCGCGACGAACAGCTGCCACGGCTCGACGGCCGCCGCCCAGCCCAGGACCCCGGCGGCCAGCACGATGGCGCCGACCAGGGTGGCCGCGGCAACGCCGAATCGCCGATGAATCCGGGGCAGCAAGACGACCACGCCCGCTCCGAACAGGAAGTGGCAAGTGACCGCGGCGGATACCAGCGGCAGCGACCACCCGGTACGCAGCACGACCGCATGCAGGAAGACCGGCGGGCCGTAGAACCCGACACCCCAGCCGAACAGCGCGACGACGAAGGCCGCGCGGACGACGGTGTTGCCGTAGAAGTTGAAGGTGGGGGACGGGGAGGACATGGCGCGAGCGTTTCGAGGGGCGGCGTGTGCCGCGATGCATTCGATGCTGCGGCGCTCGCCGGCCTGAACACTTCGCTGCGGAACGAAGCGTTGCCCCGTCCGTCTGCCGTACGCTTGCACCGAAGGCGACACCATGAACACCAACCACATTGCCCGCATCGCTTCCCTGGTCGGAGAACCCGCGCGCGCAGCGATGCTGCTGCAGCTGATGGACGGCCGCCGGCTCACGGCCACGGAACTGGCCAGGGCCGGGCACGTGTCGCCGCAGACCGCCAGCCGCCATCTGGCGCAGATGGTGGAGGCGGGCCTCATGGGCGTCGAGCAGCGGGGGCGGCACCGATACCACCGGCTGGCCTCCGGCGAGGTGGCCAGGATGCTCGAAGGCTTGATGCAGATCGCGGGCGAGCCGCCGGTGCAGCGCAGGGTCGTCGTCGGGCCACGCGACGACACGATGCGCAGGGCCCGCATGTGCTACGACCACGTCGCCGGCCGGCTCGGGCTCGCCATGGCCGAGTCGCTGCTGATCGAACGGGCGATCGAGTTCGATGACGAAGGCGATGGCGAAGGCGGGCACGTCACCGATCGGCTGGGCGACGTGCTCCAGCGCTGGGGGCTCGCGCTCGAGCCCGAGCAAGCCAACGCGCGCCGCGCCCGGCCCTACTGCCGACCCTGCCTGGACTGGAGCGAGCGAAGGATGCATCTGGCCGGTCGGCTCGGCGCCATGCTCTGCACGCACTGCCTCGCGAAGGGGTGGCTCACCCGGACGGCCGGGAGCCGCGCATTGACGATCTCGCCCGAGGGCGCCATGACCTTCCGAGACCGCCTGGGCCTGGACGCATGGCGCCGCGTGACGGACGGGGCCTGACGGCGCGTCCTCTCGCGGAGCCCGTTCAGGACCCTCGCACCGATGACGACGGCGCCGGCCGCGGCAGCCAGACCTCGACCGTGCGCGGCTGTGGCGTCAGGCGCGCCGGCAGCGGCATCAGACGCCAGGGGCCGGTCGGTGCCGCCGCCGCGGCCGCGAGCGCTTCGGCGCAGGGACGCATGGCATCGCCGTGGTAGATCAGGGTCGGCGTGGGATGGCCCACAGGTGGCGCGCGGCCGGCGCTGCGCGCGCTCGCCAGAACGTCCTCGACCGCCGGCACCTTGGCACCGAGCGATTGCCACGGCACGCGGAAGCCGTCGGCCGTGCCGAGCGATTCGCGGCCGAAGACCTGGATGTAGACCGTGGCGTCGGCGCAGGCCGTGCGGCTGATGGCGGCAGGCCGCGAGGCAGGTGCAACGCTGCTCGGCGGTGGCGCGCCCGACGATGCTTCCGGTGCAGCACCCGCCATCGGCGGCGCAGGCACCGGCGCAGGGTATGGCAAGGGCAACGAGGCTTCGGCGTGCGCGGACCCCATGCAGTTCTCCAGCGCCGGCACACGGCCGGTGTAGTCGCGCGCCCAGTAGCGCGGCGTGCAGGCGGGCTCGCTGGCGGGCTGCAGGCAGTCGATGCCGTTGTCGGCATCGAGCAGGCGCGTGCAGGCCGGGTTCGGGCTCAGGCCCGGCGCATCGCCGGTCGCCGGCGCTTTCGCCAACGCCAGCCGGCAGGCGGCCTTGGCGTCGTCGACGATGCTCACCGACAGTTTGAAGTTGGCCATGAAGTTGTCGGCGCCCTGCCGGCACAGCAGCTCGCCGGTGCGCAGCAGTTCAGCCGCGAGCGAGGCCGGTGCCTCGCCCGGTGGCGCGTCGACGCGCAGGCGCGACCAGCGCTCGCTCAGGTCCTTGAAGGCGATGCCCTCGGCAGTGCGCTTCTCGGCGGCCTGCGTGCGCCAGCTGTCGATGCCCTGCCAGGCCGCGACCCCGAGCGTGGCCGCCGTGCCGAAGCCGATGGAGGCCGTGACGGCGCCGGCCTTCAGCACGCGGGCCTGCAGACGACTCATGGTGGCGGCGGCGCTGGCGGAGCCTGGGGTCGCCGGTGCCTGCATGGGCTGACCGTCGTCGGCCTCGAACAGGCCCTGCGTGCCCTGCACGATGCGCGCGAGCAGGCCGCCGTCGATGCGCTGGCCGATCTCGCTGCCCAGGCGGAAGTAGCTTTCCCACTGCGCCTCGTCGAAGAACTGGTCGGTGGTCGGCTGCTGCGGGAACAGCGGGTTGGCCGCCTTGAAGTTCACCAGGTCGACCGGCAGCGACGCCGACACGTTCGGCTTGACCCACACGATGTGGCCGTGCAGCCCGCTCGCGTAGTCGACGCGCGCCAGCGCCAGGCAGGCCTGGCTGCTGGGCGAGGCCAGGTCGTTGAGCGAGCCGAAGAGCCCGCCGTAGGGCCAGTCGGCGCCGCAGCAGGGTTTGAGGAAGAGGATGTCGGCGTTGAGGTCGATGCGCGCGCGACGGATCAGGATCTCGAGGTCGGTGAAGCGGTAGTCGGGGTCGGCGCCGCAGTCGGCCACCACGATCAGCTCCGCCTGCTGCTGGAGCAGCGCATAGGCGGCGGTGTTCTCGAAGTGGCCGCCGTCGCTCAGGTACCAGTTGGCCGAGCCGCTGCCGGGGAAGGCGCCAAAGCATTCGTAGAGCACGAAGCGGGTCTTCATCAGCAGCTTGCTCACGCGCGCCGCCGCGCCCGGCTGCAGCAGGCCCGCGCGCTCGCTGTTCCACCAGTAGCCCAGGCGCAGACCGGCGAACACCGACAGCGCCGCGATGCCGCGCTTGGTGAGGCGCCCCAGGCCCGGCGCGAAGGCCGCGCCCGAGATGGCGGCCCACGCGCCGAGCGTGAGCGCGTCGTCGCCCTGCGCGCGCGTCCACGGCCCGCCCACGGCCTGCATCCAGCCGCGCGGGCCGATGGTCAGCGGCAGGCTGCGGCGGTCGCGGTTGAAGAGCTTCTGCTTGGGGTCGTGCGTCTGGTTGATGCACACGTTGATCAGATGCACCGGCCCGCCCTGCCCGTGCGGCGCGTAGTCGCGCTGCGGCAGGTCGTCGCCGGCGTCGACCTGCCCCACCGGCACCTCGGGCGGCGTCAGGCCCGACACATCGCCCATCGGGTCGCCACCCAACCGGTGCGCATTGGCCGCGCCGAGGTAGCCGCGCACGATGCGCGCCTTGTAGAACATGTGCAGCGACGACAGGTTGAGGAAGGCGAAGTGCGGCCCGGTCGCCAGGGCGTAGGTCCCCACGATGAGGCCGATGGTGCCGAGCCACACCCAGCCGCGCACGAAGTCCAGCCCCAGCTCGGGCCGGAACACCGGCAGCAGCACGCCGGCGTAGAGCACGCCGATCCACCAGGCCGCCAGGCAGAAGGCGACGAGCAGGCCGAGCACGCTGGCCAGCATCATGAGGAACTGCTTGCCCACGCCGGGCATCTCGCGCTTGCTGCCGAAGAAGGTGGGCAGCACGCCGCGCAGGGCGGCCGCCGCCACCAGCAGCACGGCGCCGTAGGAGGCGCGGTTCTCGCGCGTCTCGACGGCCAGCCACCACGCCAGGCGGTCGAGCGCGCCGAGCAGCGCGATCACCAGCACCGCATGCAGCATGCGCGCGAGCGCGTCGGTGAGTTCGTTGCGCAGCGTGGCGGCGTCGCGGTCACGTCCGCGCCACATCACCCAGCACAGGCCCACGACCCAGGCGATGCAGAACGCGATGAAGGCCGGCGCCAGCCAGTGCGGCCCGCCGAAGCGGTCCTCGAAGACCGGCTGGAACCACCGTGCTGCCACACCCAGCGCGCACCACATCGCCAGATGACCGAGCAGGTGGCGCCAGGCACGCCGGTCGCGCACCGACCAGTAGGCGCAGGCCAGCACGATCGACAACGCCCAGGGCACCAGCGCCAGCAACCAGAGCGTCGGCAGGCCGGTGGCGATCTGCAGCGCGCGCGGTGGCGCCTGCGCATTGCCCAGGTCGATCCAGGCCACCGCCGCGCCCCACGCGCCGAGGTTGACCGCGGCCAGCACCAGACCGATCAACGTCGCCGCGATGGCGATCTCGATGTGCGTGCCCAGCAGGTTGCGCAGGTAGAGCGCGACCGCGAAGAGCGTGTCGCGCATGCCGCCGGGAATCAGGTAGCGGCCGTTGCCGCGCAGCCACCAGCCGAAGCGCACCTTGTCGACCTCGGCGAAGGCGCCCTCCACCGCGCGCACGTCGTCGGGCGTCGTCGCGCGGCTGCACAGCCGGCCGAGGGTGGAGCCGATGTAGCCACCGCCCGAGACGGTCGACAGCAGGTCGAAGGCCAGCAGCTGCCGGTGCTGCGCCAGGGCCTTGAGCAGGCCGAGGCAGAAGGTCGCGCTGCGGATGCCGCCGCCCGACAGGGCCAGGCCCCACGGCCGCCGCCCGTCGTCCTCGCCATGCAGCGCGCGACGCCGCTCGCTGACGAGTTCCTTGATGGTGTCGTCCATCCGGCTCCTCTCGGTGAAGGGCGCACTATTTCACGGGGACCGACGGGGGGCAATGTGGCGAACGGGATAGGCCGGGCGACGCCCTCCCCCTCAGGAACGGCGGCGCGCTCGCGATCAATCGACCTTGATGTTCCGCGCCCGCACGAGGGTGTTCACACGCCCCATTTCTTCACGCACGAATTTGTCAAACGCCGCCGGCGTCGTGCCGGCAGGGTTCAACCCCAACTGCAGCAGTTTCTTGCGGACCTCGGCGTCCGCGACGGCGTCCTGCACGGCCTTGCCGAACCGCTGCACGATGTCGGCCGGCGTGCCCTTGGGCAGGAAGACGCCGTTCCACTCGACCACGTTGTAGCCCGGCAAGCCGGACTCGTCGAGTGTGGGCGTATCGGGCAGGCTGGGCACGCGCTGGCGCGAGCTCACGGCGAGCGCACGCAGCTTGCTGCCCTTGACGTAGCCGATCGTCGAGGCGACGTTGCCGAAGTAAGCCGACACCTGCTCGCCCATCACGTCGGTCAGCGCCGGTGCGCCACCCTTGTACGGCACGTGCAGGAGGTTGAGCTTCGCCTGCTCGTTCAAGGCCTCCCCCGCCAGGTGCGAACCGGTGCCGCCGCCGGCCGAAGCGAAGGTCAGCTTGCCGGGGTTCTTGCGGGCAAAGTCGATGAACTCCGCGACGGTCTTGTAGGGCGCGGTGACCGACACGACGAGGATCTGCGGCGCCGTGGCCACCAGCGAGACCGGGATGAAGTCCTTGGTCGCATCGAAGGGCAGCTTGCGCAGCGACGGGTTCACCGAGAAGGCCGAGGCGTCGTAGAGCACGGTGTAGCCGTCGGCGGCCGCCTTCGCCACGTTGTCGGCACCGATCACGCCGCCGGCGCCGGGCCGGTTTTCGATGACGATCGGCTGGCCGAGCGTGGTGCTCATCTGCTGCGCCACGATGCGTGCCGTGTTGTCGGCCCCGCCGCCGGCCGCATAGGGCACGACCATGCGAATCGGCCTCTCGGGCCAGGCGGCCCAGCCGAGCAGCGGCGCGCAGGCGGCCAGGGCGGCGATCGATTTCAGGATACGTTGCTTCATTCGGATGTCTCTTGGTTGGTCGTCAAAGAAAGTCGTAGAGCCGGGCCGGGTTCTCGACGAGCACGCGATGCCGCGTCGCGTCGTCGGACACCCAGTCCCCCAGCAGGTCGAAGAGCTGCGCGTCGTCGGGCACTTCGTGGCGTTCGGTGGGGTGCGGCCAGTCGCTGCCCCAGACCAGGCGCTCGGGTGCATGCCGCACCCACGTCTGCGCGAGGGCCGTGGTGTCGGCATAGCGGCCTTCGGCACCGAGCGCCGAATCGAGGTAGGCACCGGACAGCTTGATCCAGGTGCGGCCCCTGTCGAGCAGCCGGCACACGAGGCCGAAGGCGGGATGCGCTCGAGGGGCCGGTTGCGGCAAGCGTGCGAGGTGGTCGAGCACGACGGTGCCCGGCAGCCGTTCGAGCAAGGCGGCGTGCTCGACGAGCTGCGCCGCACTCCAGTGCAATTGCACATGCCAGCCCAGTGCGTGCACGCGGTGCGCCAGCGGCTCGACCATGGCGAAATCCGTCGTCGCATGGGTGGGCGTGTAGAGCGTGAAGCGGATGCCGCGGATACCGCCGGCATGCAGACGCTCAAGTTCGGCGTCGCTCACATCGGGCCGCACGACGGCCACGCCGCGTGCGTGCGCAGCGCCCAGCGCACGGATGGCCGCCAGCGTCACGCTGTTGTCGGTGCCATGCACACGCGGCTGTACCACCACCGTGCGCTGGGTCCCTGTGCGTCGCTGCAGCAGACGGTAGTCGTCGACGGTCGCGTCGTCGATCATTGCGTCGGGCGCGCCCCGGATCCCGAAATGCCGGTCATAGACGTGCATGTGCGCGTCGCACGCGAACTCGGGTGCCACCAGGGTGGGCTGCTGCGTGCCCGCACTGTGCGGAACGACCTGCTCGACGCGCATACGTCAGCCCGTCTTCTTCGTTGCGTCGTCCCGCGAAAGCACGGTCTGCGTGTGCTGACCCAGCGTCGGCGCGGCGAAAGGCGTCGGGCCCGGTGTCCGGCCGAACTGCACCGGCCGGGTGAAGCCGCGGTAGGAGCCGAGCGTTGGGTGCGCGAACTCCGCCACCATGTCCTCGGCCAGCACCTGCTCGTTGTCGAACATGTCCTCGACCGTTCGGGCTGCCGCGCAAGGCACGTCCTCGCCGAAGAGCTCCTCCCACTCCAGGGCGCTGCGCCCCGCCAGCGCGGCATGGAGCTGGGGGACGATCTCGGTGGAATGCTGCGCACGCTTGCGCACCGAGTCGTAGCGCTCGTCCGCAGCGAGTTCGGGCAACCCGACCTTCGTGCACAGCGCTTGCCAGAAGTGCGGCGTGTTGGCCGAGATGTAGAGGTAGCCCTCACGCGTCGGGTGGAGGCCGGTGATGCCGCCGGAGCGCATGTCGCGTCCCACTTCCTTCGGCTCGCCTTCGGCCCACACCATGCGGGCCGACTGCATCGTCAGGGCCGAGCGCAGCAGCGAGACGCCGACATACTGGCCTTCGCCGCTCTTCTCGCGCTCGTACAGCGCGGATGCCACGCCGGCAGCCACCAGCGCGGCGGCGTAGTAGTCGACCACCGAACCATAGAGGATCTCCGGTGGCCCGCCGCGCTTGCCCTGCAACGCGCACATGCCGGTCATGGTCTGCAGCACCTGGTCGTAGCCCGCCTTCTCGCGCAGCGGCCCGGTCTCGCCATAGCCGGTGACGGCGCAATAGATGAGGCGCGGATTGATTCGCTTCAATGGCTCGTAGGCGATGCCCAGCCGCGGAGGCACGCTGGGACGGAAGTTGTGCACCAGCACGTCGGACGTGCGCACCAGGTCCAGCAGCGCGGCGAGGTCCTCCGCCTTCTTCAGGTCGAGCACCACGCCCAGCTTGCTGCGGTTCACGCCGACGAAAGCGCGGCTCTCCACTTCGAGCGTCGAGGGGTACTTGCGCAGGTTGTCCCCGGTCGGGGGCTCGATCTTGATGACCTCCGCGCCCTGGTCCGCGAGCAACGAACAACCGTAGGGGCCCGCGATATAGGCGCTCAGGTCGAGCACCCGCAGGCCGCTCAGCGGGCCTGCGGGCCCGCTGCGTGGTGGCAGGCGCGCGCCTTCGTGGTTCGCGTCGGAGCTCATGGCGATTCTCTTTCTCAGTCGGCGGTGATGTTCTGCTGCTTGGCCAGCCGCTTCCAGCGCTCGACGTCCTCGGCGATGACGGTGCCGAACTGCGCGGGCGACATCGGCATGGCAATGGCGCCTTCGCGCAGGAAGTTGCCGGCGACAGCTGGCTTGGCAAGGATCTGGTTGACCGCGGTATTGAGCCTGGCGACCACGTCCGGCGGTGTGCCGGCCGGTGCCAGCAGGCCCCACCAGAGCTCGAATTCGTAGCCCGGCACCGCAACGGCCATCGGCGTGAGGTCGGGTGCGATCGGGCTGGGCTTCAGGCTCGTGATGCCGATGGCGCGCAGCTTGCCCGCACGCACCATCGGGAGCAGCGACGGCCCGCTGGAGATGAGCAGCTGCGTCTGGTTGCCGACCAGGTCGGTCACCGCCGGGCCCATGCCCTTGTACGGGATGTGCGCGATCTGCAGGTCGCCCACCTTGGCCTTGAGCAGTTCGGTGCCGAACTGGTTGACGCTGCCCGACCCGGACGATGCATAGTTGTACTGGCCCGGCTTGGCCTTGATGGCCGCGATCAGCTCGGCGGGTGTCCTGGCCGGGAAGTCGTTGTTGACCGCGACGATGAACGGACCCTTCGCGAACATGGCCACCGGCGCGAGGCCCTTCACCGGGTCGAAAGGCAGCTTGGACTGCACCGCCGCGTTGGTCGTCATGCTCGACGACACCGCCACCAGCGTGTAGCCGTCGGCGGTCGCGCGCGCCACCTGCGCCGTGCCGGTGTTGCCGCTCGCGCCCGGACGGTTGTCGATGATCACCGGCTGTTTGAGGCTCTCGCCCAACTCCTTGGCGACCTGGCGTGCAAAGGTGTCGTTCGATCCGCCGGCCGGGTACGGCACGACGATCGTGACGGGCTTCGAGGGGTAGGCATCCTGCGCAAGGGCGGCGCTGCCGAACAGGCAGGTGCTCGCGATGGCAGCCGCTATCAAGGCGCGGTGTGGAAGGCGAAAAGGTGTGTGCATCGGTGCTGTCTCCTGGTTTTGGTATTCGTGGCCCCTGCGCTCGTGCCTGGCGAGCCAGGCCTCTTCAGTCGTTCAGCAGCCCGAGGCTTCGCGCGCTCTCGACAATGGCGCGCGCCCGGATCACGAAGGGGACATCGATCATTCGACCGTCCACCACGTAGGCGCCCAGCCCTCGCGCGTCGGCATCGCGGGTCGCCTCGACCACCTTGCGGGCATGAGCGATTTCTTCGTCGGTCGGGCGGAAGACATCGTTGGCGACGGCGACCTGGCTGGGATGGATGCAGGTCTTGCCGAGAAAGCCGAGATTGCGCGCCAGCATCGCCTCGGCGCGGTAGCCCGCGGCGTCGGCAATGTCGGCAAAGGCACTGTCGTAGGCATACACGCCGGCCTCGCCGGCGGCGATGCGCACAGCGAACATCGCCTGCTGGATCGCCGCCGATTCGCGTCGGGCGATGCCCAGGGGTTCGAACAGGTCACCCAGGCCCAGTTGCAGGCCCTTGACGCGCGGATGGGCGAGCGCGAGTTCCGACGCCAGGCGCAGCGCCGAGGGTGTCTCGATGTTCAGCAGCATGCCGATGGGCGAGCGCACGCCGTTGACCCGCTCGGCGCGCTCCAGGGCGTCGATCGCCGCGCGCACGTGCGCAGCACTCGCCGGCTTCGGCAGATTGATCAGGTGCACGCCGGGCTGGGCCACCGCCGCCATGTCCCGCTCGAAGTGCGGCGTGTCCATCGCGTTGACGCGAACGATCAGCGTCTTGCCGGTGGCGGCCGCTTCACCGCCCTGCAACAGCTGCCGGACGACGTCGCGGGCTTCGTCCTTGCGCGACTCGGACACGGCGTCCTCGAGGTCGATGCAGATGCCATCGGCGGCACTGCCAAGGGCCTTGGCGAACAGCTCGGGCCGTGTGCCCGGAACGAACAGCTTGCTTCTCATGCGGGCAGTCTCTGCCGTTCATGAGAAAAGAAAAACACATGCCTTCTATGATCAGAGCATAGAAAATGTATCTTCATGGAAACAGCCTATCTGCACAGCTTTCTTCTGGTGGTGGACTCTGGCTCCATGTCGGAGGCCGCCCGGCGGCTCGACCTGACCCCCGCCGCCGTGGCGCAGCAGATCCGCGCGCTGGAGCGTGAACTCCACGTGCCACTGCTGGCCCGCGCCGGACGCACGGTGCAGCCGACCGAGGCCGGGCACCTGCTCGTGCAGCGGGCGCGCAACCTGCTGCGGGAGGTCGGTGACCTCAAGGCGGTGCTGGGCAGCGAGGCGGCCGGCGGCGAGCTGCTCGTCGGCACGATCAACACCGCCTTGCACGGCATGCTGCCGGACATCCTCGCGGCCTTCGTGAAGACGAATCCTGGCGTCAAGGTGTTCCTGCAGTCGGGCACGACCGCCTTGCTCTACAAGGCCGTCCAGCAAGGCGAGCTCGATGCGGCGGTGTGTCTCTATCCGCCGTTCGCCCTGGCCAAGACCTTCGACTGGATGCCACTGCGCGAGGAGCCGCTGGTCCTGCTGGCCCCGAGCCGGCTGGCGCGGCGCGACCCGCACGAACTCCTGCGCACGTCGCCGCTGATCCGGTACGACCGCAGTCTGGGCGGTGGCAAGCAGGCCGACCGCTACCTGCGCGCCGCGGGCATCGTGCCGCAGGAACGTTTCGAACTCAGTTCGTTGTTGGCGATCGCCATGATGGTCGACCGCGGCCTGGGCGTGTCGGTGGTCCCGGACATCGCGTCACCCCTGCTCGACCGTCAGCATGTCGCGAAGATTCCCCTGCTCTTGCCATCCGAGCCCCGGCGTTTCGGCATCCTGTGGCAGCGCGCTTCGCCGCGCCTTCGCCTGATCCAGAGCCTGGTCCAGAGCGCAGCCGGCCTTCGCGTGGTGTGAACCGGGTCGGGCTGGCCGCGCGTCTGATGCGCCTGCGCTCCGCCTGCGACCAGCCGTGGCGCGTCGCGAAGGCGATCACCCAGGGGCTCATCAGCATGAACAAGATGTACATCGGCAGGATGTCGAGGAATGCCGGCTGGTAGACCAGCAACAGCGAGAACAGCAGTCCCTCGTGTGGGTTGGCGAGGTAGTACTTGATCATCTCCTTGACCGCGGGCTGGTCGAGCTTCAGCCCAAGCGCCACGATGACGGTGAACACGAAGAGCAGCAGCCCGCCGACACGAAGCCGAAAGGCTGGCCGACCGGGTCGGTCAACCGCGACGGCACATGCGTGATCGTCATCAGCACCAGCATCAGACCGCGCGGCGTCGAGTTCCCAGAGTCGTTTCACGGCGTGCAGTGGACCGGGTGGGTGAGAACGAATCGCGCGACGGCGTCGTCCGATGGTCCATCGGTGCCGATGAAAGACCGGCCCCGGGGGTTCCGGTCGCTGCCGACCCTGCCGGTGCTATGCGTATTCGGGCGTCGGCCGCGTCTCACAGCAGCCGAGGGCCCGCGGGCGCTCAGCCCTCGTCGGGCCGCATCGGGATGTCGCCCAGGGCCTCGTCGTTGCGCACGTCGCGCGCCGCCTTCATGAGCCCGATCGACAGACCGTCGCCGTGCCCGGCAAAGCCCTTGGCGATGCCTTCGAGTGCCGTCGACAGCGGCAGGTCGCCGTCGTCCGCCGCGTCCATGCCGATGTTCAGCACGCGCGCCGCCATCTGGCGATAGGTCACGACACCCGCCTTCTCGAGCACCGCCACCAAGTCGAGGTACAGCGCCAGGTTGAGGTCGAAGGCCAGCTTGGCCGTCACGTCGAGGTTGTCGTCATCGTTGTTCATGGGTGCTCCTGCTGACGCTCATTATTGCCAGGGCCCGGCGAGCGACGCGTCAGAAAGTTGCGACACCTGCGGCGCCTTGGCTCATTTGCGCGCGCTGCGTTCGCGTGCGCGCCGCACCTGGCGGCTCTGCGTGGCGAACTCGGCCGCACGCGCCTTCTGCTGCTTCTTCTCGGTGCGCCCCCTGCTCAGGCGGCGCCCGAGAAAGAAGCTGCCGATGCCGGTGGCCACGGCGATCACCAGGCCGATGGTGCTGAAGTCGATGTTGCCCATGGCGTCTGCGTCACTGCACCCGCGTGATCTGCGCCGGCTTGAAGCCCAGGTCGGCGGCCTTGCCCTTGCGGCCGCGCGCGGCCTTGGCGTTGTTGAGCGAACGGATCTCGAGCGTCTCGTCGCGCTCCTTGCCGCCTCGGCCGAGGCCTTCGATCTTCACGCTGCGGGTGTAGGCCGCGGCACCGGCGAGCGTGTCCTTGGGGTCGAGGTCGATCAGCGTGAGCCCGCGGCCGCCCTTGGGCAGCGCCTTGAGCTCGGTGATGTCGAAGGTCAGGATGCGGCCGCCGGTCGATGCGCAGGCCACATGCGTCGCGGCCGGCATCGGCTCCGCGCCGCTCGCGCCGCCGACCAGCGACGGACGGCAGAGCTGCTCGCCCTCGCCCACGTCGATGAAGGCCTTGCCGCCGCGCTGGCGCGACATCATGTTCTCGACCGAAGCGATGAAGCCGTAGCCGCCGGTGTTCGACAGCAGCAGCTGCGCGCCCACCGGGCCGGCGAAGTAATGCGCCAGCTGCGTGCCGCTGTCGAGCTCGATCAACGTCGTCACCGGCTGGCCGTCGCCGCGGCCGCCGGGCAGCGATGCGACCGGCACGGTGTAGACGCGCACCGACCTGTCCTTGGCGGTGCCGAAGACCAGCAGCGTGTCGACGCTGCGGCACTCGAAGGCACCATAGAGCGTGTCGCCGGACTTGAAGCTGTATTCGGCCGGCGTACCGTTCACGGCCTTCTCGCTGGCCCAGCCCTTCTGCGTGCGGACCCAGCCCTTCTGCGAGACGATGACGGTCACCGGCTCGTCGACCACCTTCACTTCGGCCACGGCGCGCTTCTCGGCCTGGATCAGCGTGCGGCGTGCGTCCTCGAAGGTCTTGGCATCGGCCTCGATTTCCTTGACCAGCAGCCGGCGCAGCGCGGCCGGGCTGCCGAGGATGTCTTCCAGCTTCTTCTGCTCCTCGCGCAGGCCCTTGAGTTCCTGCTCGATCTTGATGGCCTCGAGCCGGGCGAGTTGCCGCAGCCGGATCTCGAGGATGTCCTCGGCCTGCCGTTCGCTCAGGTTGAAGCGCGCGATGAGCGCGGCCTTCGGGTCGTCGGCCGCGCGGATGATCGCGATCACCTCGTCGATGTTCAGCAGCACCAGCTGCCGGCCTTCGAGGATGTGGATGCGGTCCATCACCTTGCCCAGGCGGTGCTTCGAGCGCTTCTCGACGGTGACCTCGCGGAAGGCGATCCACTCGTTGAGCATCTGCCGCATCGACTTCTGCACCGGCTTGCCGTCGATGCCGACCATCGTCAGGTTGATCGACGACGAGCTCTCCAGCGAGGTCTGCGCCAGCAGCGTGGTGATGAATTCTTCCTGGCTGATGCGCGAGGTCTTGGGCTCGAACACCAGGCGCACCGCCGCGTCCTTGCTCGACTCGTCGCGCACCACGTCGAGCACCGACAGGAGGGCCGCCTTGACCTGCACCTGCTCGGTCGACAGCGCCTTCTTGCCGGCCTTGATCTTCGGGTTGGTGAGCTCCTCGATTTCTTCGAGCACCTTCTGCGTGCTCACGCCTGGCGGCAGTTCGTTCACGACCAGCTGCCACTGGCCACGGGCGAGGTCCTCGATCTTCCAGCGCGCGCGCACCTTGAGGGAGCCGCGGCCGGTGCGGTAGGCGTCGGCAATGTCACTGGCGCTGCTGATGATCTGCGCGCCGCCGGGGTAGTCGGGGCCGGGCACGATCTGCAGCAGCTCTTCGTCGCTCAGCTTGCCGTTCGACTTGATGAGCGCCACGCAGGCGTCGGCGATCTCGCGCAGGTTGTGGCTCGGGATCTCGGTGGCCAGGCCGACCGCGATGCCGCTGGCGCCGTTGAGCAGCACGAAAGGCAGGCGCGCGGGCAGCAGGCGCGGCTCCTCGGTGCTGCCGTCGTAGTTGGGGATGAAGTCGACCGTGCCTTCGTCGATCTCGTCGAGCAGCAGGCTGGTGATGCGCGCGAGGCGTGCTTCGGTGTAGCGCATGGCCGCGGCGCCGTCGCCGTCGCGGCTGCCGAAGTTGCCCTGGCCGTCGACCAGCGGATAGCGCTGCGAGAAGTCCTGCGCCATGCGCACCAGCGCGTCGTAGGCGGCCTGGTCGCTGTGCGGATGGAAGCGGCCGAGCACGTCGCCGACGACGCGCGCGCTCTTCACCGGCTTGGCGCCGACCGTGCCGTTGGCACCGCCGAAGCCCAGGCCCATGCGCGACATCGAATAGAGGATGCGGCGCTGCACCGGCTTCTGGCCGTCGCTCACGTCGGGCAGCGCACGGCCCTTGACCACGCTGAGCGCGTATTCGAGGTAGGCGGTCTGGGCGTAGTCGGCCAGCGTCAGCGCATTGGGGTCTTCGGGGATCGGGAGGTCGAGCGTGGGTTGGTCGTCCATGTCTTGTTGGCTTTTCTGACTCTGTCTGTCGGGTCTATTCGGTGGCCGGCAGGGCCGTGTCGGCGCTGCCCTCGGCCGCGGCGCGCGGCGCGGGGATCTCCATGCGAACCCGGCCTGGCGCCTTGCCGCGGCCGGTGGTCGTGCCGGGCTTGAGGTAGGCGTAGAGCTGCAGCACGGTCTTCACGTAGTTCTGCGTCTCGCGGTAGTTCGGGATCTTGTTGCCGGCGCGCTGCACGGCGCCCTCGCCGGCGTTGTAGGCGGCCAGCGCCAGCTCGATCTGGCCCTCGAACAAGTCGATCAGATGGTCCAGATAACGGGCGCCCGCGGTGATGTTGATGCGCGGATCGAACAGCTTCGCCTCTTGTGTCTTGCGCTTGTCGCCGCGCACGCCGTAGCGCTCGGCCGTGCCGGGCATCAGCTGCATCAGGCCCAGCGCGCCCTTGGGCGACACGGCCTGCGCGTCGAAGCCCGACTCGGTGGCGACCAGCGCCTGCAGCAGTTCGTAGTCGATCGAATGCGTGCGCGCGGCGTCGTGCAGCGCGGCCTTGGCGGCCTTGTAGTTGGGCGAGGCCTCGAACATCGCCAGCAGCGTCTGGGCGGCCGGCGGCACGCTGCCGCCGGCCGCGCCCTTCGGCGCACGCGCGATGCCCAGCGGAGCGATGCCGTCGGCCGTGTCGAACTGCTGCCCGCCCTTGAAGAAGAGCTGGTAGCGCGCATCGAGCTTCTCGGCGGCGAAGTGCGCCACGCCCTGCGCGTCGACATAGCCGTAGATGTCGGCGGCATGCGCGAACACCGGCGCGACGATCAGCACGAGGCTCGCCAGCAGGGTTCGGAAGCGGAATGCGGACATCAAGGGTTCGTTCGGTCGGTGGATTCGTCGATGAAAGCCGTCAGACGTCGATCTCGATGTCGTCGGCACGGATCTCCATGAGTTCGCGGCGCGCGGCGGCCTCGCCCTTGCCCATCAGCTTGGTGATCTCGCCTTCGGTCTCGCCGAAGGCCAGCCGGCCCAGGCCGACCTGCAGCAGGCGGCGCGTGTCCGGATTGAGCGTGGTTTCCCACAATTGTTCCGCACTCATTTCGCCCAGGCCCTTGAAGCGGCTGATGCTCCAGGCGCCTTCCTTGACGCCGTCCTTACGCAGCTTGTCGAGCGTGGCGACCAGTTCGCCCTCGTCCAGCGCATACACCTTCGACGCCGGCTTCTTGCCGCGTGCCGGCGCATCGATGCGGAACAGCGGCGGCTTGGCGACGTAGACGTGGCCGGTCTCGATCAGCTTGGGGAAGTGGCGGAAGAAGAGCGTGAGCAGCAGCACCTGGATGTGCGAGCCGTCGACGTCGGCATCGGACAGGATGCAGACCTTGCCGTAGCGCAGACCGCTCATGTCGGGCGTGTCGTTGGGGCCGTGCGGGTCGACGCCGATGGCCACCGAGATGTCGTGGATTTCGGTGTTGGCGAAGAGCCGGTCGCGCTCGACTTCCCAGGTGTTGAGCACCTTGCCGCGCAAAGGCAGCACCGCCTGCGACTCCTTGTCGCGGCCCATCTTGGCGCTGCCCCCGGCGGAGTCGCCCTCGACCAGGAAGACCTCGTTATGGCTGATGTCCTTGCTCTCGCAGTCGGTCAGCTTGCCCGGCAGCACGGCCACGCCCGAGCCCTTGCGCTTCTCGACCTTCTGGCCGGCCTTCTGGCGGGTCTGCGCCGCCTTGATGGCGAGTTCGGCCAGCTTCCTGCCGTAGTCGACGTGCTGGTTCAGCCACAGCTCGAGCGCCGGGCGCACGAAGCTCGACACCAGCCGCACCGCGTCGCGCGAGTTGAGGCGTTCCTTGATCTGGCCCTGGAACTGCGGGTCGAGCACCTTGGCGCTCAGCACGTAGCTGGCGCGGGCGAACACGTCTTCGGGCAGCAGCTTCACGCCCTTGGGCAGCAGCGAATGGAATTCGATGAAGCTCTTGACCGCCGTGAACAGGCCGTCGCGCAGGCCGCTCTCATGGGTGCCGCCGGCGCTGGTCGGGATCAGGTTGACGTAGCTCTCGCGCACCGGCTGGCCGTCTTCGGTGAAGGCCACGCACCAGTCGGCGCCCTCGCCTTCGGCGAAGTTATCGGCGTTCTTGTCAGCGTGACCACGGCCTTCGAACAGCGGGATCACCGGGTCGCCGTTGAGCGTCTGCATCAGGTAGTCGCTCAGCCCGCCCTTGTAGAGCCAGGTCTGCGCGTCGCCGCTCTTTTCATTGACCAGCGTGACGCTCACGCCAGGCATCAGCACGGCCTTGCTGCGCAAGAGGTGTGTCAGCTCGTGCATCGGCAGCGTCGCGACCTCGAAGTACTTGGCGTCGGGCCAGGCGCGCACCGTGGTGCCCTGCTTGCGCTCACCGGCCTCGAGCTTGCGGATTTCGAGCGCCTCGATCACGTCGCCGGCGCTGAAGGCCAGCCTGGCCACCGAGCCTTCGCGGTGGGAGGTGACCTCGAGGCGCTTCGACAGCGCATTGGTCACGGAGACGCCCACGCCGTGCAGACCGCCCGAGAAGCTGTAGGCGCCGCCCGAGCCCTTGTCGAACTTGCCGCCGGCATGCAGTCGGGTGAACACGAGTTCGACGACGGGTGCCTTTTCTTCGGGGTGCAGGCCGAAGGGGATGCCGCGGCCGTCGTCTTCGATGCTGACGGAGCCGTCGGTGTGCAGCGTGACCTTGATCTTCTTGCCGTAGCCGGCCAGCGCCTCGTCGGCGGCGTTGTCGAGCACTTCCTGGATGATGTGCAGGGGGTTGTCGGTCCGGGTGTACATGCCCGGGCGCTGCTTGACGGGCTCCAGGCCCTTGAGGACGCGGATCGAGCCTTCGGAATATTCGGGGGGAGTCTTGGGGGGAGTCGCCATGGGGGCGGATTGTAGTGAAAGGCGCCGGCAACAACTGGATGCTCATACAGTGCGCGTGCCGGCCGATGCGCCGGGCGCATGAAAGAGCCGCCCGAATATCAAGAATGCCGGGCCGGGCCGGGCCGGGCCGGGGCGGGACGGCACTGCAGGCGCCGATTGGCTAAAGTCGCAGGATGACCGTCCCCGCTCCCGCCCTTTCCATGAAGCAGGTCCTGATCTGCGGCGCCATGATCGTCACCCTGTCGATGGGCGTGCGCCATGGCTTCGGCCTGTGGCTGCAGCCGATCACCCAGGAACAGGGCTGGACGCGCCAGACCTTCTCGCTGGCCATCGCCATCCAGAACCTCTCGTGGGGTGTGATGGGCGTGTTCGCCGGCATGCTGGCCGACAAGCTCGGCGCCTTCCGTGTGCTGCTGATCGGGGCGGCCTGCTATGCGCTGGGGCTGGTGGGCATGGCGCTGTCGCCGACGCCGCTGCTCTTCGCGCTGACAGCCGGCGTGCTGATCGGCGCGGCCCAGGCCGGCACGACCTATGCCGTGATCTATGGCGTGATCGGGCGACAGATTCCCGCGGAGCGGCGCTCGTGGGCGATGGGTGTGGCGGCGGCCGCCGGCTCCTTCGGCCAGTTCCTGATGGTGCCGATCGAAGGACAGCTGATCGCTCGACTGGGCTGGCAGACCGCCCTGCTGGCGCTGGCGGCCCTGGTGCTGCTGATCGTGCCGCTCGCCTTCGGGTTGCGCGAGCCGATGCGGGCGGCGGTGCCCGGCGCCAGGCGCGAGCAAACCATCGTCCAGGCCGTGATCGAGGCCTTCAAGTACCCCAGCTTCGGCCTGCTGATGGCCGGCTACTTCGTCTGCGGCTTCCAGGTGGTCTTCATTGGCGTGCACATGCCCAGCTACCTCAAGGACAAGGGCCTGTCGCCCGAGGTCGCCAGCTATGCGCTGGCGCTGATCGGCCTGTTCAACGTGTTCGGCACCTACACGGTCGGCACCCTGGGGCAGAAGCTGGCCAAGCGAAAGATCCTGGCGTCCATCTACTTCGGGCGCGCCATTGCCATCGCGCTGTTCCTGATCGTGCCGCTCTCCCCGCTGTCGGTGTATGTGTTCGCGGCGGTGATCGGCTTCCTCTGGCTGTCGACCGTACCGGCGACCAACGCGCTGATCGCGCAGATCTTCGGCGTGGCCCACCTGTCGATGCTCAGCGGCTTCGTGTTCCTGGGCCACCAGGTCGGCTCGTTCCTCGGCGTATGGCTGGGCGGCTTCCTGTACGACCGCACCGGCAGCTACGACATCGTCTGGTACATCGCGATCGCGCTGGGCGTGATGGCGGCGCTGGTGAACCTGCCGGTGAAGGAAAATGCCATCGCGCGGCCCACGCTGCAGGCCGCCTGATCCATGGACACACCTGCGCGCCATCGCTGGATGCAGACCGCCGCCATCGTCGCCGGGCTAGCCGTGCTCGCGGGCGTCTTCATGCTCTACACGCAGCCCGCCTTCATGGTGACGTTGATCGACCAGCTCTGGAGTTGCTTCTGACCGCCGAACCCCACACCGCGCTGCAGGCGCCCTCACCCTGGATCGTGCGTTGGTCGCACCTGGTGCCGCCTGTCGGCGCGGTGCTCGACGTGGCCTGCGGCGCGGGGCGGCACATGCGCTGGTTCGCCGACCGCGGCCATCCGGCCACCGGCGTCGACCGGGCGGAAGACGCGGTGCAGGCCGCGTCGCGCCATGGGCGCGTGCTGCAGGCCGACATCGAGGGCGGGCCCTGGCCCTTCGACGGGCGGCAGTTCGCGGCGGTCGTCGTCACCAACTACCTCTGGCGCCCTCGCCTGCCCGACATCGTGGCGGCGGTGGCGCCGGGCGGGGTGCTGCTCTACGAGACCTTCGCCACCGGCAACGAGACGGTCGGCAAGCCCTCCCGGGCCGACTTCCTGCTGCAGCCCGGTGAACTGCTCGCCGCCTGCACCGGGCTGCGGGTGGTGGCCTACGAAGACGGCTTCCTGCCGGCGCCGGAGCGCTTCGTGCAGCGCATCGCCGCAGTTCGGCCGGCTGTGGGGCTCGGTGCATCCCCCGAACGGCACCCCCTCGGCGGCGCCGCGCCGGGTCAGTAGAATGCATCCTTTCGTCCCAACCGACAAAGAGATCCCCTTGGAGCAACTCACAGGCAGCATCGTCGCGCTCGCCACGCCGATGCATGAAGACGGCAGCGTCGACTACCCCGCCCTGCGCCGGCTGATCGACTGGCACATCGACGAGGGCACCGACTGCCTGGGCGTGGTCGGCACCACCGGCGAATCCCCCACGGTCGACGTCGAGGAACACTGCGAAATCATCCGCGTGACGGTCGAGCAGGCCAAGGGCCGCGTGCCCGTCATGGCCGGCTGCGGCGCCAACTCGACCAAGGAAGCGATCGAACTGGCCAAGTTCGCCAAGGGCGTCGGCGCCGACTCGCAGCTGCAGGTCGTGCCCTACTACAACAAGCCGACGCAGGAAGGCCAGTACCAGCACTTCAAGGCCATCGCCGAAGCGGTGGGCGACCTGCCCATCGTGCTGTACAACGTGCCCGGCCGCACCGTGGCCGATATGGCGCACGACACCGTGCTGCGCCTGGCGCAGGTGCCCGGCATCATCGGCATCAAGGAAGCCACCGGCAACATCGAGCGGGCGCAGTGGCTGATCCGCGACCTGCCCAAGCGCTTCGCCGTCTATTCCGGTGACGACCCCACCGCCGTTGCGCTCATGCTGTGCGGCGGCCAGGGCAACATCAGCGTCACGGCCAACGTCGCGCCGCGCAAGATGCACGAACTGTGCGTGGCGGCCCTCGCCGGCGACGTCGCCACGGCCATGCGCATCCAGTTCGAGTTGATGCCGTTGCACCGCAACCTGTTCGTCGAGCCCAACCCCATCCCGTTGAAGTGGGCCATGGCCCGCATGGGCCTGTGCGGCGGCACGCTGCGCCTGCCCCTGACCGAACTCGGCGAAGCCAGCCGGCCGGCCGTCGAAACCGCCCTGCGCGCCACCGGACTGCTCAAGGACTGAGCGGTCCGCCGGGCCCACCGCATTTCCACGCAACCTTTTGCACGCGGCCGACTCCCACGGGGCGGCCGATACGGCCTCGATTGATCGAACCATTCCACCAAGGAAGACGACGTTGAAGAATTTTTCGCGATTCGCACTGCTGGCCCTGATCGCCAGCCTGTCCGCCTGCTCGGTGCTCGAGAGCGACAAGATCGACTACAAGAGCGCCGGCAAGGCCCCGACGCTGGAGGTGCCGCCCGACCTGAGCCAGCTGTCGCGTGAAAACCGCTACGCCGTGCCCGGCGGCCCCGTGTCG